>CAWHDT010000009.1:0-181818 GCA_963828195.1 Candidatus Bathyarchaeota archaeon | reverse complement strand
GTAGGTTGGCGCTGAGCTGCCTTGGCCTTCCAAAAAGTAGCCGCTTGTACCTAGCGGCATTTGAGTTAATGTTGTCGTTAGAGTTACCCATTTAGGCGGGGCGCCTGAACCTTGACTTTGCAAAACCTGTCCGCTTGAGCCGATCGTTGCGCTTCCGATTGTTCCTGTGTTTAGGGGGCACAGCAAAGTTATCGCTGAAGACTCCAGGGAATTCAGGAAGTCAGTGTAGCAAAAGACTTGGTCAACCCAAAGAAACGGGTACTTGTAGGTGCCTAAGCCGATCATTGGCGCCGTGTAGGATGGTCCAGACTGAGGCGTGATTGTTGCTGTTGCTGCGGAGCCATTTTGGTTTGCCACTGAAGGAATAATATATGTGAGATAGCTGCTGTTGAAAGTCAAAAATGACGCTGGAAACCCAGAAGAAGGCACAGGCAACAACGTGTTATTGCCCAGCATCAACGAAGCGACATCACCAAAATTATCAGCTAATGTTACGTACATACCAGATGTGTTTGGATCGCTGCCATCTGGCATGGTCTGTAATGCAGCGAGGCATTAGCCAGCGAGGCTACTACACCGTTAATTGAAGACGTCGCATTGATCAATGCGAGAAAAGCGCCTGCGGGAGTCACGATTTCCAAAGTGCTTTTTGTCAAGTTCTTTGTAATGCGGTAAATCGCATAGTTGCCGTTTAAGCCAAGTTCGGCGCCATTTGATATCGTGACCAAATCGCCACTGTTCAAAGCTGCTGTCTGCGAGATATCGGCTTCAAGCGGGCAACCGCTATTGGTTTCTGCTAAACTCTGCAGGTACGCGGCTGCCAACGCATTCAAAGACGCCTGGCTTGTAACAGCATTATTCGTTAACGTAATGGTGTTATTACCCGCTCCAGTACTTCCCGCAGTACCGATAATCACTTGTCCGGTAGGGCTGACGCCGCGAATAATTACGCCTGCATAGCCTGTTTTGCTTCGATCAAAATTCACCTGACTTTGTGTATCAACCGTTATTGATGTTGGCGTTTGATTGCCTTTAACACCGATTATCACTGTTGAACCAGAATTGTAGACGTTTTGGTTTAGAAGGGCGGCTAAGTTTTGAGCGGCGGTTAAGCAGTCTGTTGAATTGAACTGTATACTTACGGCTGTTGTTGGGCAAGAGCCAGCGGTCATACCGGATGAAGCGCAAATCGCAGCTAAGACCGTGTTTGCAGCTACGTTATTGTACGCCCCTGTGATTTGGCGCTTCTGCATTACCTCAAAAGTGTTGTTATAAACCGTGCAGGTTATCTGAGAAAAAGTCGCAGTGTAAGCCTCAAGCAAACCACTGAAAATAACGGTGCTTCCCCACAGCAGCTGGACTTGCTGGTTACTCTGCACAAAAGTCAAGTTCGCAGAAGTATTGGGAATAATAAAATCGAGTTCAAGCTGCCCGTTGAGTTCATCAATGATCTGGTTTAGCACGGCGTTCGCTATGTTAACCCATGAAGACCCGTTATAGTATTGGAATGTAAAAGTCATTTTAGAGCACCATATAGAAGGCTGCATGCTTGAAAATTAAACTGAACTTCAAAATGGGATTGTTCGCGTAATCTTTTGTTTGAATGAATGTTGCTTTATCCAGCTTCCAGGTACTGTTGAGGCTTGATCGGGGCGTTGATAACGTGCAAACTAAGCCTCGAAAACCAAGCAGAGGCGTAACATAATTAGTATCCAGGTAAGCCATGTTCTGGCCTGAAACGTTAAGAACGCCCTCTAAAGTTAACTGCCGAATGTCGCTGCCGATAGAAACTAAGACGGGTTCCTGCTCAGGAACTGTAATTGTTGTATCATCAACGGTTGGGGCTTCATCTGTTACCGTCTGCGGAGCTAATGGCAAAGTAACTGTGGTGGATCCTTGTGTTATCTGCCAGCTCATTTACAGCACCTTGTTCATTAGTCCTTTCTTGTACATGGCATCGCAGATGCCTTTGCTTACGGCGTCTCGTGTTTGCTTGAGCGAAGCTGAACCTGTAATGCCGCCGTTAATTGTGATGTTGGGTGAAGAAATATTCACGTTACTTGTTCCAGAACCGCCCTTAACGTTAACGTTGCCAGCTAGACCCTGCAAGCTACTGCCTAACGTGTTAGTTTTATGTGCAAGTTGATCGCTAAGTGCGATGCTCTGCGTAACCTGTTTGTTGAATTCCTCTGCAGCCGGTGCCGCATGCGCAAAACACAAGTGACTAAGCGCTGAACCCAAATCACCAATCACGCTACTAAGTGGCTTCACCGCGTTCGCAACAGCATTAATCGCCGTCTCAAAAGCCTTCACCGGAATCAACGCAACTTGTAAGTCTGCAACAAGAATTTCTTTGAAAAAGTTAGCGACGGGCAAAAGAATATTTGTGTAAGCCCAGTTAAGCCCATTCCATAGGGCGTCTCCTGCGCTTTTCAAATCGTCAAAGGCAGAAAGCAGCGCTCCGCCAATCACATGTCCCAGGTCATTCATTACGTCGCGGAAGGGTTTGCAGTGTTCATACGCTTCATAAAATATGGCTGCTAACGCTGTAACTACCAGCACGACAAGCATAATTGGGTTAGCATCGCAAACGGCGTCGAACAAGCCCATGGCGCCCGTCGCTGCCTCTGTGGCTCCAACCTGGATCCACTGTGCAGCTGACTGCGCATCAGTCGCTGCGGTACTAGCAATCGTGCCTAACGTCCCGGCTTCCCGTAGGCTGTTCAATGTCGTCATAATGCCGACGACACTGGGAATAACAGTTAACGCAGACATTATCAAGGTGCTGTTGTAGTTTCGCTGAGCTTCTGAAACCCGTTCCTGGTCTACCGATTGGGTTTGTTCTGCTAAAGCCAGTTTATTTTGTGCATCTTGTGCTTGCAAGCTTGTGGGACCGTATTCTGCAACGGCTTTGTTGTATGCTTGCTGGGCTAAAGTAACGGAGTTTGCAGCTTTTTCCTCAGTTAAATTCGCCTTGGCAAGTGAAGTCTGTGCATTTTCAATGTTGTTTACGCTCATATAGAGCACGGCGCCGCTCATCGCCATCATGTTCATCTGCATGGCGTTTTTGCTAAAGCTGCTGCTGGAAACCTCAGTGGCCTCCCCTGCCTGTTGGGTACTGACCGTAACTTGATTCATGCTTACCTGCGCCGAATCAGCTGCTTGATTGAAAGAATCCTGCATCTGAACAGTATCAGCCTGAACAGTAGTCGTCATACTGGTTACGCTGCTCGCCGTATTCTGCATACTATCTGACACATTGGTGCTCATTGAGTCGGAAGCTTCGCTGACATCGCTGCTCATATCGGAAAAGTTGCTGCTGACTTCTTGGAAAACATCCGAAGCATCATCAACCGCAACTATGTCTATTTCTGCAGGAGCTCCACTCACTTCGTTTAGCCTTCTGACAATTTATGGTACCAAACTGCTGATTGGATTAAGAATTCCAGTTGAAAATTGGTTAAGCTCGCCGCGTATTCTAGGGTGTAGTGGTAGAGGTTGACGACGGCTGCGATCCGCTGGGCTTCGCTGCTCCAGCAGATCCAGTCATTGACCGCCTCACCGTTCGCGGTAAAAAACCCTCATTAAGCAAAGCCTTCTCCAGAGCCCGCACCAAATCCCATGGAGCATCACGCAAATCCTTCTCTGTCAAGTCCGGGTAGCAGGGCTTCATCATCTTTAGAAGAGCCTGCAACTCGAATTCGCGTTGATCTTCCTTGTAGAATTTAGCTAAATCGCTCAGCTCGTTATGGGTGAGTAACACGAATTTGACCCAGCCGGCGCCAAGCACATTAGCCTCCTGCGGAACCTTACTACTCTTAAGCAAGCCCACGCTGAAGTTTTTGAAACGCTCCTTTTGCTCTGTCTCGTACTCATCAAATGCGGCTTTAAGTTTCTCGAAACCTTCAACATCGAATTTTTCTTCACTCATCGAATCACCTCATTATTTTATAATCAAATTGTCGGTTGCAGAAAATCCAAAAATTAAAAAACTTAGAATGAACCTGGTGTGATCGTTTGGGCTTCACCGCTTATGTCGTTTGCAACGGTGCCTTTTTGCCCGTTCTTTACGCTGTACGCAGTTAAGATAACGTTGTTGTAGGTGATTTTCGGGTTTCCTGTGGTTGTTCCTTGTGGCCCCCAAATAACTGTTACGACCGTGCCATTTAGAACGTCATTTAGCAATGCTGCATAAAGTGAGGGAACAAAAAGCGCTGACGCCTTGAACGTGTTGGATTGGTTGCCGCTGGCCAAAAAAGCGGGTGTTGGCGCTGTTTGACAAACGTATTCTTTGATCACTTCTGCCTTAATGTCAGTTGTAAAATCAGTTAGGAAACCGATTGCAGTCCCGCCTACTTGAACGACTGCTAGCCTACTTAGGACTGGTGTGGATGTACTCATAATTTTTCACCTCGATTACAATGGTTACTTTAAAAACGTTAACCTTGCAGTAGATCTTGGATTTGCTGCTCAATCTCCGGCGCGAATTCAGGCAAATGCTGATTAACCGAGTTAGTAAGGAAAAGCCTCGCTGACATCTTCCGGGTGCCAAACTCCACGTAATACGCATATGGCGCTGTCGCTTTCACTTTAAGTTGGAAATTGCTGGGTTGCTCAATGGCCAAGGTACTTTTCAAATAGCCTGTTCTTACGGGAACTAACGTATTTGCAGTAGCCAAAATATCTTGAGCAACATTCATCATTGCCTGCCTCACGGCCTCCGGGTATTGCTCACAAAGACAGCTCAAGCAATTCCTTTTTGCATCAAAATTCGATAAATTAACCCGAACAGAAATACTCATATGGCTTCACCTTGGTTTAGGTCGCTGCATCTATTCTAAGCATTTTTCGTTACCCTTACTCTACAAGAACCTTAAAGCCATTTTACAAAATTAAATTACACTCTAGAGAATGGTAGTCCGGGATAGGTTTAACTCTTGTTCGAACCTCCCGTGAAACTGTCAATTTGCTACTTAAGGTGTAATCTAATGCTATTAAAAGGCTATAATTTTTGCTATCGTTTGATAGTATAGCTGAGAGTTCGACAATTTTCAGCAATCATGTTACACATACATGTTATGGCAGAAAAGTTACTAAATTGACTACAATATTATTTAGAGCATATTGCTAATGTCTTGGCCAACTGCTAAACGTGTATTTCTTAATGGAAAAGACAATCTTCCACGCTTTAAGAGGATACACTGTCACACCGCAAACATGAACCAAACAAACAAGGCTCCGCTAAATGCAAGGAATAGGGCAGTTGGCTACAAAAAATTATTTGACAAAATAAAAAAAATGTGGTTATGGAGTTTGTTCCAGTTCACTTAAGGAACTGTGGTTTTTGACCAAAGCAAGTTGCTTTCAGAGTTTGAACCAGATTGTCCTATACCGACGCCAAATGTATCGATGGGAAAAGTACTGTAACCCACGGCATTAGGCGTGCTAGAACCCCAACTAGGCAGTGCTTCCGTGCCAACTTTTGCGTCATTGGGTCCCACTACGTTTGGGCTGACAAATACATATGCGGCAGGTGCAGTTTGTCCTGGTAATGTTGGATACCAGTTACCATTATATAGATAGCCTATAGCTGGTTCGTACACAGTATTCCCGTCAATCGTTTGTTGACCGCCACCGATAGCTGTATAATAGTCCTGATGGTTATTGAAATCGGCTAAGGCGGTGTCGTCTGATTCAATTGCTACGTGTGGTTCGTTTCCAGTTAGCAAATATTGTGAAGATGTGCCGCTTATAGGTCCAACCCATCCAAGGTTGACGAAGTTCCAGAACATAGTGTAATAACGGCTTGAGTTGTATTCAATGAATTCGTTGTATGCTGTGTTAGCTGAAGGCGCAGTAGACCAAGGGTTGAAGCTCAATTCCAGGCGAACAAACGCCGTTTTGCCAAACGTTTACTGATACGTACCACTGTGTACCTGAACCAAAATTCGCTATATCCATGAAGACTTGAAGCCCTATGCCCCCGACAGTTGTTGCGCTCAGTATATCTGTCATAATGAAATTAGGTTGGGCTGAGTTGTATGAAAGCGTGTTTGGTGGATAGCACGACCAATACCCATATGAAACGGCTCCCATTACGTTTGTACTGGAGCCACTAATTGTTGAAGGGTCATCGTATTCGCCTATTGCCCATGTCGGAGCATTAACTGTAATGACAGTATTTTGTGAAGCCGAAGAGTTTTGTGAAGCTGTTGCGTTAAAAGGGTAAGGTCCTTCAGAACCTATTGCATACGCTTGTTGAATTGCTGTTGCATATGGTTGAACGGTAGTATTCAGATAGCTAAGGGGCACTTCTACCCATATGGTGCTATTGTATTGCAACCAAATATGTGGATCGTTTTGAATTACCCCATAAGATGTTATGCCAGTTGAAGTGCAATTGCTTATCATATAGGATAGATTGACGGCTGTTGATAAGCTGGTGTTTGGTAAATTCGCGGATTCTACTTGACCAAGTGTACTTGTGTCGATTGTATAAGCACCACCTGAGTAGTATAGTTGTTGTGCGGTTGGAAGGTTTGGCCAAGCGCTCGTAATTTCGCTTTGTGTCAGTGCAGTGTATCCAGGTATAGTATTTACATTATCACCACTTGTTATAGTAGTGGTTTCTGCCTTCACTTGAAAGCCAGGAATTAAAATCAGGCTTACAAGCATGACAGTGACAATCAATATTCCAAAGATTTTTTTCGTTTCTTTTGCCTCCGTATTCTTATTTACCGCTAACTTGAATCGGCTTTATTAAGTCTTTTTCTTTAAACTTTATATTTTATAACGTATCTCTGCTTGTTCATAACAAGTTCTATCAATTTGATATTCGGTGAAACAGACAAACCCAATAGAAAATAGGATTTTATCCTTCCCGAGGAAGTAAAATTGAGTGGAAAACTATGTTCCGATAGGATTTGGAAGCAACTGCCCGTTGAAAGCGTCAACCAAGATGAAACCTGGCGGCGGATAACTGAGTGTACCTGCTTGTGCAATGTCTATTTGCCATGCGAATTCGTAAGTTACCCCGTTGCCGTAAGTATCTGAGTAGTTTGCAGGCGGGCTGGTCATGGTTGGCATGTTCATGTTCAGTGGCAATTTTAGTTGGCTGTCATAAGCGGTGTAATTGGTCACAGTTTGCCATGGCATAAGACTGATATGTACTACCATGCCTTGCAGCGAAGTCTTGTTCCAACCGTTAGCGTTTAAGCCTATTAGGAGTGCTTGGTACATTGAAACTGGCGGTGCAAACGAAGAATTAACATTCGTAATAGGAGTTACGTTTCCAAATTCAATATAGTAAGCGGCGGCTTCTGGATTTGCCTTCATGAAGGCATTTTCGTTCTGGGGGGTCATTGTTGTTTGATTGTACTCATATAATGCGATTGCTGAACTCGCAATCAGAAGGGCCATAAGCAGAAATACAACAGGTTTTAAACCTACTCTGCCACTAAAGTGTTGCCTATGTGTATTGTGTGCTTTCTCTTTTTCATTGCTTTTTGCCGATGCATTTTCCACCGTTTGTACGGTCAGAAGAGCATCTTTTCCGTGGTCTGAAAGGCAGTATTTGCCATATTCATCAGTTTTTATTAAGCTGTTTAGTTTGGTTAAGTGGTGTTGCAAGTGTCCGCTACTTTCAATGGCGGTCTTTTTCTTTAGATCGGCGAAGCCGAGAGCTCCTTCGCTCAGAGCCTTCAGAATGACAATGCGTGTTGGATGGGCCAATGCATCAAAGACTTCTGCACGTTGCCTATCACTCTCAATTTGCCTCTCGTCTTCCACTTTTTTCCACCTCAAGCTGTCTTATCCATGTCATATCCACTAAACTATTTAATGCCTCGTTTGTAGACACGTGGAAAAGTTAATTGAAGGTAAGTCCATTTTTCTGGACTAACGGCTTCGAGCGATGCTTCCGTAGCGCTAAGCTATTTTCGTTACTCTATGCTCTACTAGAACCTGGGAACCGTTTTTGTAAGTCACAATCCAAGAGCTAAATTTGGTCTTAAATTTCTGGTTTGCCGCCCTTTTTTGTTCTGCCATTCACTTCACCTGCCTATTAACTTGAAATGCTAAAGTACACAGCGTCAACGTTGATCATGACGCGGGTTACTTCGGTTGCGTTACTATGAATCGGCTCGCCTGTTACCACATAGTTTGGGTCTTGCAAGTGGATGATGCTGGTAACTTCTGTCTTCAAGGCTTCCAAAGTACATTGAGGAACTTCATTTCCCAGGCGTGCTTGAGCGCTTACTGCTCCAGTTGAAAGATTCGCGATATTTCGGGTAAAGCTTTCTTGGAAGCTTTGTACTGCGTTTTGAAATGAGAATTTTCCAACGGTGCCTTTGGTTACGAATAGGTCGCCAAGCTTGTAATCTGCCGCGCCCAAAAGCATGCCTCCGCTTGCCGCAACTAAAACGGCCATGCATGCAAGGTCAAGTGCGGCAAGCTGCGCAAAGGGGTAGCGCGGATCCATCGGTGTTACACTGGGCACGAAGCTGCCTATGTAAGTGTTCGCGTGGTCAACGTATGCTTGAACGCTGTTGCCTGAAACAGAAAGTCCGTAAACAGTATAATTGCTGTTGCTATCAGGTCCGGTAGCATTTAGAAAGCCAATAACCTCCTCTAGCGAGGTAAAGGCTGGATAGGTTGACATGAGAAGTCTCCGTAAAATTGGTTAATTTGAAGCCGGCTTTACGGTTCCAGACTCAAAAGACTGGAGCAAATGATTGCTTAACTGGTTGAGTAGCCCGTTGTTTTGCATATGCAGAAGCCGTTTGCCACGTAAGGTGTCTTGCGGTAGCTTGTGAAGGGGATGATTTTGCGTAAACGCTTTTGGATGTCTATGTCGGTTGTGATTTCTTGTTTGGTTACCATGAAACCCATGGGTGCGTAGTTGTTGTTTGGGTTCTGGCCATCGCTGATGCCATAAACTGTGCCTGCTGGAACAAGATTGCTGACTAAAAGTGTCCATATGCCGAGTTTTTGTTCAACTTCATTGGTTAATGGGTTGGTGACTTCACGGAACAAGTTAGGGTAGGGCAAGTTGCGTAGGGATTCTTCCTGGATAGGGTTGACTGCGATGTATTTCATTATGAAGTTGTGTTGTTTTATGAGCCGGTTCATTTTGTTGAGGTCTTCAAGGCCTACGCCGCCGCTGACAGTTATCGTTGAGCCTGTGACGCTGATTGTGTTTCCTGTGCCTGCAAAAGAGTTGCCGTTAGTCGCGCCTGCTCCGTCTATGGCGGTCCAGCTGTCGAGCTCTATTTGGTACATCGTGCGGAAGGCCAGACGCATCATTTGAGTGTCGACCACTCCGAGTTCAAAGTCGGTTATCATTTCTATTGGGATTTCGACTTCTTCGCCGTAAGTATCAGGTGTTATGCTAACGCTCGTTAGTGGAGTGAAATCTAGTACTGCGGGTGCTGCGATTCCTTTTCTTTGAATGCCGATTGCGACGTTGCCTGCTTCTTTGACGTAAGTTCGAGTGCGTCCTTTTATGATTGGGTCAGGAACAAAGAGCTTGGCAAATATCATGGCGTTGGTTGCCATCTGCAGGATTTTTTGGTGTAGCTCTGGATATTGAATAGCTGGGCTATCATCCATTGTTACTTGATCAGGTGCAAAACTCATTTTTCGTTTTCTCCTTTACTTTTTACTTGAATTTCTCGACTTGACGAGTCCAAACTTGAAAGATTGGAGTTAGGGGATTACTATTGCTTGTCCGCCGTTAGATGCGCCTGTATCGCATAGACAGTGTTTGGTTGTTGGGGTGTTGTTGGTAACTCCGACTCCGCCTGCAGCTGAAACTACTAGGTCTCCTGGGTTGATTGTGCCGCTGGCTGTGATTCTGGCTTTCACTTTACCAGTCATTACCGTGCAGATTTTGCCTGCCACTGCGCCAACTTTAACGATGCCTACCCACTCTTGTGCTCCTGTGGTTGGGGAAACCGTGCCTGGTCCGCTAATGTAGACGAACTGTCCTGCTGTGACGCCGCCTGTGCCCGCGATAAATGAGAGGTCAGTTGAGGATGGTTGCTGTACAAGAGGACCTGAGTTTTCATAGGACATTTTACTGCATGCCTCCTTGTGTTACTTGGGCGTCAAAAGTTCGTTTTTTCTGTGCGGCTGCTGCAAGCTCTTTGAAGTAAGGCGGAACTGCCACCATTCCTGGCTGAGTCTTCTGTGGTTCTAGGTGTTCGTTTAGGACTCCTGCGACTCCTTTCCCGGGCGTACGTTGCTTTAGTGCCTGTTTTATGGATTCGTCAACTTTAGCAGCGATCGCGGCGGTTTCCAATTTGACTGCTTCTCTTGCGGCTTCGACAGCTTTGGTTACGGCTTCGGCTGAGGCTTTGTTGCATACTTCTGTTAAGTTGTTTGCGTGCTTTTCGATCATGGCCTTTATGGCTTCTGCATCTAAGGGTTGATTTGTTGACAATTTTCTCTCCTCCAAATTTTTATTTTCGTTTTTTTGGTTAGCTCCCTTTTGGGAGTGTACCTGTGAATTACAACTTAAACAACTCAGGGTCAAAGCGCTTGCACATAGCCCACATGGAACTTTCTCCTTTGCCGATAGTGCTTTTCTGATGGCTTGCTGTTGGTCTACTTTCATGGCTGCGGCGAAGCCAACGGGCTTAAACTTGGCATGTTCATAAGCGCCTATAGAAACAATGCTTAACTCGACAAGGCGTGGTCTGCGCATTATTTCCCAAGCGCCACGGCATATATGGACCAGATTCATTTGGTCGTCTCTGGAGCGGGATCCACATAAACTGCAGTAAGCTTCACCCAGAATGCGTGGGCTAACGCTGTTGACGTATTCTCGCTCGATTTTTGCGAGCAGTTCTTCATCGCCGCTTACTTCCCCCTCGAAAGGAACAACGATTCTGCCATCAGCTGATGTCTGGGGTAAATGCAAAATATTGATGACGCCTTTGATGTCTTCGACGCGGTCGCCATGATCCACTCGGATCTGCGCATTTTGACCACTGGCCACAAAATAGGGCAGTTCTTCAGCGGGAACTTGCCAGCTATTCTCGTTAACCGTATCATCAATTGCTGTTCCTTGAATGAGCAGGACTTTCCCATCAACGCTGCGTTTTAGCGTGACGGGCACCGTGTAGTCTAGCTGAATATTTGGTTTTGCTTGGCTCATGAAAGTGCTCCATTTGCTAACAGTAAGTTAAGAAAGTTTGACTAACTCGGTCAAGGCTTAGTCAAGAAATTTTACGAATAACCTTTTATCGTTTAATATCTCAATTACCAATATAGGACAAAGGGAAGAAGAGAAAGCAATGCCTGACGGGCACGCTCTATCGAAAAAGAAAATCATGTTGTTAAGCTTGTTAGGTGTTTTCATAATATTTATGGGATATATCACATATGCAGACCTTAAGAATACAACAGAAAATTCTGTTCCGCAAACTACACCCAGTCCTGTTAGTTTTTTTCCGCCTGAATACCCCAATAATCCTTCGAATATTCCTCTGGTGACAAACTACACAATAATTATTCCTCAAGGACTATACAATGGCGGAGACATCCCATCGTATAAGGTTTCTATGAGGTTTATAGCACCGTTACCAAGCCTTAAAAGCGAAGAAAACTGGACTATAACAAATTGCACTGCTGGCAGAGGCACAATACCTTATCCTTTTACAACCTGGTCAAAAACAGGTTATTCTTACAACCCAGACTCATATGCTCAAATTCTTCCTTACGTCTTTAATGGAACAACAATAGACGTTAGGGTTGATGTCTACGGATATAACGGCATAGATGTCCAGCTTGTGTACTCAAAAGAGTGGAATGTAACAGAATACGTTTACACATAAAATCTGTTTTTACCAATAAACATCATGGTCTCTTGTAATTAAGCAAACGCAATTGGGATGCAAATTCACCGCAAAAGTGTCTTCATCAAGCCATTCTCCATAAGGAAACATATCCTTCAGGTCGTCCGGATCCTGCAGCTCATACACGTCATTGTTGTGGTCTTGGCAGTTTTGGCATAGATTGGGACTGGGCTTTAGTCCTTCAGTTACATAACGCCAAACAGTGTAACGGATTGCTGGGTTAACCACAGCTGCCTTGAAAGCCTTAAACGCAAGAAAGGCGTTGAGGGCGTCTTGCAGGTCATTGTCTTGGAATTTCTGAGATAACATAGCTTTTCCCGTTCATGCTTAGCTGTCTTTGAGAAGCCCTTAGTTCAGGAGAAGGCTGAGATGCATCGCTTTTGCTGACGGCGTCGGAGGGCATTGCTTGGTTGTAACTTTGACGCATCGTTGCCAGGTTCCCCCAGACTTCTTCAGGCAAACCAAGTTTTGCTCGGGCTTCTAGATCTCCGGTTAGGCCTGCTTGGAAGAGTGCAATTTGTTGGTCAACCAAAACGTCTGCTGCAGGCTCCCAGATCGGTCGCCACTTTATCTTTGGAATCTTATCCGAAGTAATGAACGATCCTGGAAAGTCGCCTTGCAGGATAGCTGGGAACAATTCAGTTTCGTAAGTGTACTTTATGTGTTCCTGGCGCATGCGAAGGCGAGTGACAAATTCCTGCATAACTATGTCAGCGGTTGATCTGTTTGCGTTTTCAATTTCTCCTAAAAACAACTTGGGAACGCCTAACTGTGCGTTACGTTGAGTTAGCAGATAGTTTAGCCACCATTCAACCCGTAAGCCGCGAGTCATGCTGTCGATAGGTATGGGGTTGACGTCGTGTTTGAATGCGAGGTCGGTTCCTTGTTGGCGTTCAGCCATGCCATCGATAAATGCCTGCAGCTTAGTGTCCGACCACTCAGCCTTTTCTGTGCCGCATTGATAGGCAAGGATGGGTTTGGTGTAAATTTTCATTATGGTTGCCATGTCATGCTGGAAATCGTCTGTAAGAGCCTGAATCAGCAGGGTGCTTCTTAGCAGGCTTACGCCGTAGGCGCTGTTGTACCTACCTGAACCTTGATTGTGAAGTGTACGCAGTATGTCTTGAGGCTCAAAAATTGCCGGAGGCACAGAAAGCAAGTTGAATGTAGCCGAAAATGTTCATGTAAGCGTCTCGGCGAATCCGGACATAAAGTGGATCCAGAGGCTTTAGCCATTCAACCCGTTGATTATCTTCATCTCGGCAAAGCTCGGTGACGCTAAAGCCGTTAACCAAAGCATTATTTTCTTGGATTCGGGCGACAGAGGGAACGTTATGGGAATCCAGCCACTCGCTCAGATAATCGTTGAATGTGGAGTTGCCGCCTTCTAGCTCAAGCCAATTGCTAACCGTCAAGTTAACGCGAACATCAACTGAGGCTGCAATATACGGATTGTACTCGTAGAGGGCTTGCAGTTTCGGCAGATCATCAACTGGCGTGATTCCCCAAATTCTATCATAAAGGCTGCTGTAAGGCGGAGTAACAAAGCCTATTCCAGCACTTTTCAGAGTGTACCTGCTGAGGTATTCTTGCAGAACAGCATCTCGACTGGACCTAAACGGGATCTCTTGCTCGATTTGCTGCTTAGCCGTATCCTCTGCCACATTTCGCATCGGGTTTGGCAACGAATCAGTTCGTTGGGGCAGGAAGTATTTTGCTTGCAACCTGACCAAAAGCGGATCTAAAGTTTACCATTTACTAAGTACATCCATAATGTCGGTTCGGGAACGCAATTCCAACGCCTGACGATGGCGAGGGTGAGCGTTTTAGTTGCCAAGCGGCTAATGCGAGAGCGATAACGGCGTCGTCATGGTAGCCTTCGGGTGCTCCATACTGCACGTTGCCGCTTCGGGTAGTCTTGTACCCGTACAGCTTGAGCTCGTTAATCAAAACTGGAATCGGCGGGATTGTGAGCTGGTGGTTTTCAATCATTATGCTGAGGTTTTCGATGAGGTCTTTTTTTGTGGCGTTGGTGAATTTGTAGCCGTCAACATGCACCTTTCTCTCGGCAGAGTTCGTCTTCGATTGGGTCGCCAACTCCGGTGCTGTCAATTAGCAAACGGGCATCATAGTTCTGGGATAGTTGAACGATGCGTTTTCTTTGAAATACCCAATCCAACTCGTTGAATCTGTCAAAGGCGCACCAAGTGGCCATCAATATCCAAGACAATTAGAACAGTGAAATCCTCGAGCTTTGCAAGGTCGGCGCCCATGACATATTTCTTATTTTGGCTGAGGAAGCTCAAAGCCGCCTTCAACAATGCGGTCCACTCCTCGGAATACGCTGCCGACATCTTCTAAGAACTGTGCCAAGACCTCTTGACGATAAGCCAACTCAGGCATATCCCGAGCAAATGAGGCAATTTCGGCTGGATCCAAGTACGGGTTGCTTGCACTTGGGAAGCTCCAGCTTTTGTAATCTGTCTGTTTAGGGTCTTGCCCTCTTGTCCAAAGCTGGAAATACCAGTTGTGCCCTCTGGGTGTGCCAGTGAAGAAGGCGATGCCTTTCTCATCCATCAATGCAGGCCTAAGAGCTAAGGTCCAGGCTTCCTCAGCAATTTGGGCGCCTTCGTCAACCCAAAGAACTTTTACGCCTTGGCTACGAAGTGAATCGGGGTTGTCTGCGCTCTTAAACCAAACATGCCGATTGCCCGAAAATATCACATGGCGGTCGGCTCGGTGGATTTCCTCGATTAATTCAGCTGGGCAATAGTTGAAGAATTCGCTCCATTGCCGCTGGGTATGCCAATAAGTTGGTGCAACCGCGAAGCCGACTATTCCTAATTTTTCTTTGCCTTCGCCTTGCTGCCACATTTGCCTTATGAATTCATTGGCGCCCGCGACGGTTTTGCCCCAGCGTCGCCCGCAGTTGAGCACTCGGAACCTTGCGGTACAGTAGTGGAATTGGCATTGTCCTGGATGGGGTTTGTATCTGATGCGTATTGTTTTTTGCATACTTCTGGGTCTTCCCATCGGATGTTGATTTCTTCAGACTGCGATTGCTCGGCTGGTTTTGCGCCGCTAAGCTCCGCAAGGTCAATGTTGATTTGGCGCATAAGATTCAAAGCTGCGATCCGTGCCCTGTCGCTTTTGGCTTGGCTATACATGAAGCTGGCTTTACGGTACAGCTGCACGTGACAGTTCTTAGCCTTCAGCAGAGCCTCGGAGAATTCCTGCAGAAGAGGCTGCCATAACGCTCTGTGAGCCATCTCTCGATACACCGTCGCGGTGTGACACGAGAATTTGATTGATGTTTCTGCAACAATTTCCTTAAGAGTTAAGCCGTCTCCTTCGAGCTTTAGCTCAAAGAGGCGTCTTTCAAGCAGATCTTTATCCAATAAAATCACTTCAACTGCAGATTTTGCGAATCTTAGGCACATACTTTAATGATACCGTTAAGCGACCGCGGCTGTTTGACCTGACGAGTTCTCGGTTTATTCTTGTATCGCCTCTGCCGTGGCTGCCATGACCGACACGTTTAATGATCCAGTTCCCAAGGTCTCCGCGTACCAGCTGCGGGTTGCTCGTAATTAGATAGAAGGGCAGTCTGGTTTGGGATGTATAGAGCTCCGCGATAAAGTTCAGCAGACGTTTCCCAACGCCTATTCCTTGATAGTCAGGTAGAACCACAAGACGGCTAACCCGATAATAATTTGCTTTCATACGCACGTGTGCTACAGCGATAAAGGCAATGGGTTTTTCGTTATACATGGCTGCATAGCATCTGACTCCGGCGCCTAGCTTACTGTTTAGATAGTGATACTGCCGAAACATCTGCCACACGGAACCGCCGCACCGATAAACCTGGAGATCAACGGGCGGCCGACATCTTTTTTTCTGCTAAACTCCATTGTGTCAGTGCAGAAAACCCAATCGGGATCAAGCCAATCGATAACATCATAATGGCATGTAACAGCAATGAATTTCTTGTTTGTTCTTCGGACTGCTTTGCTTATGGCGTAGGCGCTGACTTTAGCAATCTCGCGGTCTACGACGCTTGTGAATTCGTCAAATACGATTTGTGGCTGCGCGAGGCTGAGAGCTCTCGCGATGTCTACCCGCATTTTCTCTCCTTGGCTGAGTGCATCGTAGTTTTTGAGCCAATCAGGCGGTGAAGCAAAACCTACGCTGCACAGGTTCTTAGTTATCTCGTTTACCTGTTGTCCTTCTGGAAAATCGTCGAGGATAGATTCATGGGTGTAGGAAAAGCCTTTGATGTAGCTATCGGCGAAGAGAGTTTTGGCTATGCTTGTTTTACCAGTGCCGCTACGACCAACTATGACGCCGATCTGCCAAGTGTTATCCTCAATGGGAATTTGTCCGGTGAAGTGTTTCTCCATCTTGCAATCAACGAGTGTAAAGCTGCCGATGACTGATTGCGCTCGGAAACTGTTTGGCTTGTTCCAGGTTCTCACAAAGTCAAAAGACGGCACTTGTACCCCTCACCTGTTAGTTTGTTGAAGATGGCTTGTTGGTGAACCTCATCTTCGCATTCAAGTACAACCTCAAAAGTCGCAGCAAGCGTTATGCTTTTTTCTTCGCTCAGAAGATTCTTGAGTTTCTCATCGGAAACCATAACCAAATAATTGAGTTCTTCTTCCTTTCCCGCTTCGATGATGCGTTCATATTCGGCCCTGTCAAGTTCAGGGTCATGCTTGCCTCTGAGCTTGTTTAAAACCTGCCTGAGTAATCTGCGGTCTACATCTTCTACGGGTAGGCGGATAATTGAGACTTCAGCCATGCCCAGTGCTTTGGCGGCTATGTAGCGTTGTTCTCCGTCAGCGATTAAGAGGTCTTTGTTGGTTATGATTGGAACGATAAAACCCCATTTTTTAATTGAAGTTTTGAGACGTTCGAGCTGGTCTTTGCTCATCTTATTTGGATTCTGTCCATCAGTCTTAACATCGCTGATCTTTACGGTTTCCGCGGCTGGAATAACTATTGACATCTATCGGATAACCAACTTTTCAAATAGAATGACGGCAAGACTAACTAAGCCAACGAGGCTGGTGCTTCCTATGGCTATAAGTATTTTTTGGGTTATTTCTAGCTGGTGAACTTTAGCAACAAGGCCTGACTGCAGGTCCTCGCCAACTAGCGCTTTTTCTATACGATTGACTTGAGCGGTGTTTGTGTGTATGGCTGTGATGTAGGGGCAAACTGGGTTTTTGTTTGCGTCCGGACAAATCTCTGGCTGATTAGCTTCTTTTTCATTTGGTTCCAGTTGAAATTCCTCCGAATGCTTGTATGGTTTGGAAGGCGCCTTGTCCAAGAGGGCTGCGAAGAACTAAACCAGGCTCCACTTCTGGTACTGCTTCGGGAGCGGCTTGCTCAAAGGTTGCTGCCAAATGCTGAACAACCTCGTCAATAGTGGTTAAGCAAATCGTTTCGCTGATTAGCCTGTCACGAAAAGCCTCTCCGCTAACAAAACCTTGTGCATCGTGCCATTGCTGGCGTAGTTCGTATGATTTGGACGAACGTCTAAATCCTCGTTTATGTGTCATACTAGAAAGCCGCTCACCACAACTTTTGGATGAAGGGGGCGAACTCAGAATAGCCCGGAGCAAGTGCTCCCCCGCCAAGAGTTTTTGCGCAGAAGATATAGCATCTAACTTAAAAAACTACCGCTTTGTCTGGTTGTCCATTATATCGAGTCTTTATTCTCTTTATTTTTGTTACCTGAGCATTTTTCCCGTCGCTAAACCGCCAAGAAACAATCATGAAACTAAGCATTAATGGCTGAGAGCCTACACGATAATATCGCAAACAAGAGCAACTGCGAGCTAACTTCAAGGTTAGGCGCTAAATCTATTGCGTTGAAACCTGCCAAGAAGCATAAATTCTATACCCTTCTACAGATACTTGTTGTCCAATCGCCCGATTTTACTGTTTTCAGAAAAAATCTTACTAGGAACTCGCGCCGAGCATTAAAAAAGTGCTTAATTGGAAAAAAGAGAGGAGTAGAAGTTATCCTACTGTTGTGTTGTATGGCACTGGTATGTATGTGTTTGTTGTCGAGTCGTAAGTATATGGCGTTCCCACTGGGACTCCGTATGATGTCAGACTCTCCGATGTTGGAGTTGAAATTATTGGCGGTGTCAATGTTGAACTTATTCCTGCCGCTGAGCTAGTACCTGACGCCATTCCATAGCCATATCCTTGCCATTGATAGTAGACGTTCTCAGTGTTGCCCCACGTGTAGACCATGATGCTTATCGGGTTGCTGTATTGATAGGTTCCAAACGATTGACCATTCCAATTGTCAGTGTAAGCATAGTTGAATGGGCAATAGCTTGAATCCCATGGATCAGTTACACCGTCATCACAGTAGATGTAGAGTGGCCCACCACCATAGATGTCAGAGCCATGGCAGTATCCTGCTGGTCCTGATTCTAGATTACAAAAAGCCTATCTTTCTTTCTGAACATTCACTCAAGAGGCAACGACGAAAATATCTCAAAGAACTTTTGTCCCAAAGCCTGGTTAGGCATTGGCTTAAATAAGGTCCCTATTCCAACCAATGTCGCAAAGAGCTAAATTGCCACTGATGTCGTCAAAACGGCTTTTTCTTTCTCAAAACCAAAATACCATTTCCTCAATGAGGCAGTCTGAATCTATTTATCGGCTTCTTCTTTTTATTAAAAAAATTGTTAATGTACTTATTAAAAGTACAACTGCAAGAGTTACTACTACTGTTGGAAATAATTCGGGAATTGATGGCCCGGGTGATGTGTTTGCAAGCGGTGTTGACGGACTCGCGATAGGCATCGCTTGTGGATTTGAGGCCTTTAGAAAAGGAGCAAAAGTAACATCATTACTCTTGGTCAGCGAGTTAGCTATCGTTTGGCTATCGTTTGTCCCCCACCAATTGTAAGTAGCATTAACGTTGCTTATCTCCGTATAAATATTATAGTTAGATTGGTTCATAATATTATTTTCATAAAGCACTGTTGGAACTGAGAATAGAAAAATCCCTACAGCATTGTTATCAATTGTATTGTTAACAATTTGAATGGAGTAATCGAGCGGCGATTCAGCCGAAATAGATAAGCCCACTCCAAAATTTCTAATAATGTTATTAGATGCTGTCATATTGCCTAATACTAATATTCCAGTCGTTTCGTTACCAAAAAGACCAGACGTT
The DNA here is from genome assembly GCA_963828195.1 of Candidatus Bathyarchaeota archaeon. GTDB lineage: Archaea > Thermoproteota > Bathyarchaeia > Bathyarchaeales > Bathycorpusculaceae > Bathycorpusculum. The sequence goes on along the minus strand of CAWHDT010000009.1, from coordinate 162,756 downwards.
CCGTATCCTGCTCCGTTAAGGATGTTTGAGAAAAGTTTGTCTTCTGAGCCGTCATCTTCTATTGCATTACCACCGTTCGAACTAGTGAGATTAATGATATTATTTGTAACTGTATTTGCTGACCCTCCAATAACGATAACATTGGCATTTCCTACTATTGTGAATCCAGAGATGGTTACGTTATTTGCAGCAATGTCTATTCCCACATCATAAGGACCAATTTGAGTAGTTGTGATAATTGTATTCTCACAACCCTGACCAATCACCGAGATTGATTTATTTATAAATAGACTATTGCCACTCATCTGATTATCATTCCCAGTTGTAATGTTATAATTTCCAGACCTTACAAAAATAGTGTCGCCTGCTTTTGCACTATTAATGGCGCTTTGAATACTGGAGAAATCATCGGGCACTATAATTTCTTTTGCAGTTGTTGCTTTTACTACGTTAAACTGAAGCGTAATTGACGATGCTAATAAGATTAAAAAAAAAGTGACCAAGTAATGCTTACTTAAACGGCCCATAGCTACCAATATAGTGATATTTCGATATATGGGTTGTTATAAGAACCTGGCGTCTCAAGAAATTACAGCACCAACGCATAATCTGCTCTTGCCTGCAACTGCTCATTTTGTTAAACATTTGTAGGGGAACTTGAGATTATTCGTGAGATTATACGGAACAACTATCCTATGGCAACCGTATAATTAAGCGATCAATAATAGATAAATATCAAATATAAAGCGTCTTTTTGTAAAGACAAAGCTTCTCTAAAGCCGATTAGGCGGGTAAGAGTAGTTTTGGTAAACTCCTCGTATCTTGTTTTTAGCCTCTTGCTATTTATCTTTAAGTCCATTGATGAACTCTAAATAGCTTTGGCCCGTTCGATCTTTCTGAGAGCGTTCTTTCTGCTACGGGTCACATTGGGAGTGTGCATTTTTAGTTTCCGAGCAATCGCATAATCCGAAAGACCCCGGGTCTTCAAGTGCAAAATCGCTTTTCGCAATCTGTTAAACCCGCAGCATACTTCAAGCTTTTGCCTCCTCTTCACTGGCGCCATAGGCATTTATTGCAAAGCTGGTGAGTGCCCAATGCCAACCACGTTTTTCTACAAGTCTTTGCCCAAACTCATGTTCCAACCGCTTATTCATTCTAAGAATCCTGCGGCTGACCTGATGCCGAGTAACCCTAAACCTCTCTAATTTTGAGGCTAAGTCTTTTGGCAGCAAACCTTTCGAACCAGCTTCAAACAGCGACTGAAGAATCTCGCGGTCCACCTCATCTCTGCAGCCTATGCGCTCGATTAGTGATCGCTCAAAAACCAAAGAATCTTTCAACCCAGCAAAGATGGTGCGCAACATCAGTTTGACTTCTTCTATCTCAGAGAGAGTCTGTTTGAGAAGCTGCTGATTATACTTTAAACGCCCAACCTTATCGCTGCGACTACGCTTCTTTTTAGCAGTTTGAACAGGTTTTTCAGCGTTTTCCATATCAGAATGCACACTCCAAGAATTCAGCTGCATCAATACATTGCAAAATTGATAGTGGGTAATCAGGACTAACTAATTGCAGAAAAGTGACTTGTGAAAAGCATGGACTTTTCCCATGCCCTGAGGTAGGCGCAAAAATTGGTTTTGAACAGCATTTTACAGACATTAAAAGCCCAAATGATTGGTTATGCAATGTATTCTTTTCCTCCTGGACCGTTTGGTATCTCTTGGTTAGTTTGAAAATCGGTAAGCTTGCCCAATGCTTCGGCAACTTTGGCTAAACTGTAACCCATTTTCTCTAGCTTCTCGAGGCTGCTTGAAATCTTTGCTAAATCAGTTAAGACATTGTCCACTTGGCCCTCAAGCTTCTTGACTCGCTCAGGCATCAGCAAATACTCAACTGCCGCATCTCGACCAACATGATCAAGCTCGCCCTCATCTTCTCCAGGGCTGTCATCGATAACCCGTTTTGGAGTACTCACCGAAAAATAGCGATTCAGAAGATTGGCAACTGGATCATCAACGCCCAGTTCATGTCGCTTGTTAATCTGCCCATCACCCAACACGCAGCCGTACTTACTCATCAAGCCCTTAGCGACTCGGTCAGCCAAGTTTTTAGCCAAAGTCACAAGCTCCCCAGGACTTCGACCATAAAGCGTCTCGACATGAACAATCCAAGATGTCGTGGTATGACGCACCTTCACACCCTGCTCTAAGCCCAAAAGAGCCGTCCAATTCTGCATCTCGATTCGCCGAAAATCGCCCGCAGGATAAACACCTTCGCGCACCACGGGAAACTTGAAAAAACAACGGTGCAAACGAAAAACACCGCTGCTAAACAGCACTCCCTCACATGATATGAGAAAGTTTTGACCTTGCTCCGTGAGCTCGTAGTCAACGAAATTGCTTCGCTTTAACCTGCGAATTAACCCTGCTTTCTCCAGCTTTTTTACGTAGTAGGCTACATGTTGTTTTTTCCATCCACGGGCACGCCCAATCTTCGCAGGATACATCTTAACCTCAATGCCTTTGAGGATAGGGATGACGCGAGTGCGAACGGTACAGAAGTCAAATTTGACTTTTGACTTTAAACGCGAAATATTTTGACTTCTATCGACCGCCTGATTCATAAAAAAATTTACCTCAGAACTGGAAAGACAACTTCTATAACTTTCTGCCTTAGACCTTCAATTTCTTGATCCAGCTTTGCCGGAGTCAGCAATGGTGTCCCATTATACTCAGCTAGTGCTGCATTTAGCGATTCACGATTCTCAACGCTATCTCGGATTCTGTAAAAGGGTGCTATACCGTTTAGTCCGTTGATTGAGACTCTGGCAACCATTACTTCGAACTCTGAGTTTTTTGGTGTTCCAGGCATAAAGTAATAGTGCTCTAAAAACTGTGCGAAGCCGCCATAGAAGCTGAAAGCGATCCATCGCTCATCAGTCAACCAATCGATGGCGTCTACCTTATCAATTTGTAAATTGCTCAATGCTGGACCTCCTGAACAACTCTTGTGTTTTTGGGTATGAAGCGGCTGCATGCATCGCTAGAAGCTATTTGATTGAGCTGTCTTCGCCCATTTAGTAGTCGGTGGCAAGAACCGAACCAGTCTGCGCAATCCATACATCGGGCTCCGTCCATTAGGCAAAAACCTCCCAATGCGAAAGCCAAAACCTAATCATCATTAACTCATGGTTATCCATTCTAAGAAACCTCTTACCATCTTTCTAGAGTGAAGAAAAAGAAAATGGGGGATTGGCGAGCCCCCTATTCGCCATTTTAAGAAGTATAAATTACACTCTAGATGATGGTAGCCCGGGAGAGATTCGAACTCTCGTCGGAGGGTCCAAAGCCCTCTATGCTTGACCACTACACCACCGGGCTGCATGACTTCTTTTTGCTGTGCTAGAGTTTTAGGACATTTTTTATCCTAATAAGCGTTCTTCATGGAACGTTGAGGTTGCTTCTTTGTTTTTCGTTAACATTTTTCTTAGGCTGTTTTCCATCAACATTGTCTTTGTGATGTGTAATTTTGTTGAATAAAGTGTGCAATAACTTTATTAATACCACAAAGCTTAAATATTACTAATGTTCATCTGCTTAGTTTGCGCGGGCCGAATGTACTGTTTTCTCGCCAGATTGGCCTATAGTGACGGTTCTACGCATGTTGAAAAGGAGTAAAAAAAATGAGCAAAAAAGAAGTAACTAAACCACAGGCGCGGTTATCTGACAAGTGCGCGGAGTGCGGTAGCGAAAACCTAGTTCACGATTATGACACGGGAGAAACCGTGTGCGGCGACTGCGGCTTAGTTTTGTACGAGCAAATGATGGATAAAGGCCCAGAATGGCGAGCTTTCACTCAAGAGGAGAAAGCGTCAAGAAGCCGAGTTGGAGTCCCCACATCTTATTCCGTTCATGACAAAGGATTATCCACAGCCATCAGCCAAGTAGACCGAGATGCGTTTGGAAGAAAACTGCCCCTATCCACAAGACTGCAAATGTGGCGCCTTAGGAAATGGCAAATACGCAGCCGAGTCCACTCATCCGTCGATCGAAACCTGGCTCAAGCCATGGCAGAACTTGATCGTCTATCCGATAAAGTGTACATTCCACCGCCAATCAAAGAAAAAGCCGCCGTTGTTTATCGAAAAGCGCTAGACAAGGGACTGGTCAGAGGCAGATCAATCGCCGCCATTGCTGCAGCCGCGCTTTACGCTGCTTGCCGTGGAAGCGGAACACCACGAACACTGCGAGAAATTGCTGAAGCCAGCCTCGTCGATAAGAAAGACGTGGCGAGATGCTACCGACTGCTGCTACGTGAACTTGATGTTCATATGCCTATTGCTGACCCACTCACATATGTCTCTAAAATTGCAGAGAAAACTGGCATTTCAGGCAAAACCCAAGGTGCCGCCATCCAAATTCTCAGAGATGCAAGACGTAAACGTGCTGCCGCCGGGAAAGACCCGATGGGGTTAGCAGCTGCCGCCCTCTACATTGCATGCTTGCAGAACAACGAGAAAAAAACGCAGAAAGACATCGCTGAAGCCGCAGGCGTAACAGAAGTAACCGTGCGCAACCGATACAAAACACTTAAGAAACAATTGAATCTTGAGTTGCCCGATTAAACATCTTCTTTCTTTTCTTCTGACGAAGCATCAGTTTCTTCTTTTTCTTTTTCAAGCACCATAACTACGGTCCCAACGTAACCGCATTCTTCACATAAATACTGTGCACCCGTTAACCAAACAGAAAGATTGCTTGTCAGCTTCAACTTTGGGCTACAACATCTCGGACAAAAAATCTGCGTTCCCCGTTTTTGATGCTTAATCGATTTTAATACATCGCGAATACCATCTACTTTTTTAGCCATTTGCACCACTGCTTCGACTTTGCGTTTATTGGACTTCGATGTTTTCTGTGGGGTAACCCATTTTAATTAAGAATTCGCGTATTCTGTCTCGGTGGTCGCCTTGCAACATGATTTGGCCGTTTTTGCTGGTTCCGCCGCATGCACAATATGTTTTTAGTTTCTGCGCAATGTTTGCTAAGTTTATGTTTTTGTCTTCCATGCCGTCGATAACGGTGGTTGGTCTGCCAAATTTCCGAGTTTCAAGCCTGACGCGTATTCTCTGCTGCTCTTTTTCGATTTCTCCACAAACGCATAAGTCTTTAGGAAGCCCGCATGTTGAACAAACTTCAGCCATGACACTCAACAGTGAATAATCATCTGCAATATATAAGAGTTTCAAATCGGCTTCACAAACTCTCACGAATGCGCCACGCCAAATCAAGCCTGAAAACCAAGGGTACGTCCATCAAAAACTCGATTTTTTCCAAGAAATAAGTTGGTCGGGAGAGCAGGATTTGAACCTGCGACAGCTCGGTTTCTGTGGCCTGTGCAGGCTAGAATGAAGCCCACCATGGGTAGACCTCTACAGCGTCTCCACCAGCTAAGCAAGTTAGCAGGCTCGAGAGCTCTGCCAGGCTGAGCTACCTCCCGACAAAGTCCATAAAGATTAAAGTAGAGAATTTATGTGTTTTGGCATTTCCCGCCCTTAACAGTCATACTAAACATTTTAATCTTTTATCCAGATTTTAGATTAAGAAGAGGAATTTGGTTGGCGAAAACTATTGGAATAGTTACTTCGGGTGGAGATGCGCCCGGCATGAACGCCGCAATCCGCGCTGTCACTCGCATAGGGCACGCGAAGGGTTTTCAAATTATAGGTTTCGAGAGAGGGTGGGATGGACTATTAACTAATTCGTTTAGAAAGCTGACTCCTCGAAGCGTCGGCGGCATCATCCAGTTAGGAGGCACCTTTCTGCATACTTTGCGGTGCATAGATTTTGAGGAACCAGGCGGAGCTGAAAAAGGAGCAAAAACACTTTCAATAAACAACGTTGATGCGTTAGTCGTCATTGGAGGCGATGGCTCATTCAGAGGGGGATTAGATCTAAGCAAAGAAAGTGATGCTTTAATGGTTGGGATACCCGCCACAATCGACAACGACGTTTACGGAACCGATGAAACAGTCGGCTTTGACACCGCAGTTAACACTGCCGTAGGCGCCATTGACAAAATCAGAGACACGGCGATTTCTCATGAAAGAATATTTATTGTGGAAGTGATGGGTCGAAAAAGAGGATTTTTAGCGCTGGAAGTAGGAATATGCGTCGGTGCCGAAGTTATTTTGATTCCAGAGAACCCGATGAACATTGACGACATTGTAAAACTTATCGAGGAAAACGCTAAGAAAGGCAAAAGGGCTGGCATAATAGTTGCGGCAGAAGGCTTCAGTGACACAAATAAATTAGCGAAAGAAATGCAACTGCAAACGGAGTCTGAAGTCAGGCTGTCAATTCTTGGTTATGCTCAGCGTGGCGGAAGCCCCACAGCACGAAGCAGGCTGCTTGCAAGTTTATTCGCCAATAAAGCGGTTGAATTAATTTGCCAAGAACAGGGCAACTTGGCGGTTGGATTGCAGAGCGGTGAAATCGTGAGCGTTGAGCTTGAAAAAGCCGCTAAAAACAGAAAGCCGATAAACTTGAGGTTGCTCGAAGTAGCCGACATGCTTGCAACATAAATTCCTTAACTTTTTTATTAATTCTATCGTTTTTTGGATCTTTAAAGTAGTGACTCGTAGATTTTGCTTGTTTGCTCAGCGACTTTGTGCCACGTGAAATACTCCAGCACTCTGCGCCGTCCGTTTTCGCCCCAGTTTTTGGCTTTTTCTGGGTTGCTCAGCGTCAGGTTGATTCCCCATGCTATATCCGCGGGGTCTTCAGCGTTGATGTGTACGCCAGTTTGGTCAGTGCCACGACTTATCACTTGCTCTTTGAAGCCAACTACGCCTCTCGCGCCTACCACTACAGGTTTCTCCATAGCCATAGCTTCTAAACATACAATTCCAAACGGCTCATAAGTTGATGGAAAAATACATACGTCAGAGGCGGCGTAGTGGAGAATTCTTTCTTTTTCGGTGACGAACTCGAAGCGGCAGACAATTTTGTCTTTGATGTTGAGCCTGCCTGCCGTTTCAATGATGCTTTGCTCATCCCCTTTGCCCAAAATGACAAGTTTAGTATTGGGGTATTCTTTGAGAACCAGAGGCATCGCCTGCATTAAATTGCCCACTCCTTTCACCCAAGTGAGCCGCCCAACGAAAAGCAGCATGTTCCAACCGTCCGGAATGCCATAGCTCTTTCTGAGGGCATCCACTTCTTCTTTTCGAACTTTTTTAGGGTCGTATATTTCAGGATCCACGCCGTTCCACGCGACGCTGATTTTTGAGGACTGCCAGCCATGTTTAATGAGATCTTCTTTCATAGCATAGCTTACCGTTATTACGCGGTCGGAGTTTTGGGCCATGGCTGCCTCTAAATGGGACACCACTTCCGACCCTGCCCCACCGCTTCTGCCCCACTCTGTACTGTGCACATGAAAAACTACGGGTATTTTCGATTCATTCTTAATTACCAAGCCCGAAATGCTGCTTAACCAGTCATGGACGCAAACCACATCAAAATTGTATTTCTCTTTCTTAATTAAAGCGTTGATTAACTTGGTGGCGCTCAGAACGTTATACATGAAGATGTCGTTGAAGAATTTGATGTTTGTACCCCATTTTTTGAGGTCATCCACCACGAAGAATGGCCAGATGTTGCTTGCGTCAGCTATAAGCGGTCTGTGGACTTCAACGCCTTTGAGGATTTCTCTGGTTTTTAAAGCTCCATTATTGAGTGTAAAAACCGAGACGTCATGCCCTATGTCAACGTACTCGTGAGTGATGTATTCAGCGTAAGTGCCTAAACCACCAACAATTTGAGGCGGATACTCATACACGAAAAAGCCAATTCGCAAAACCGTCACCTGCGTTTGTTTTAATTATGGCTTGCATGGTATTTATAGTTTAAAAAACCTTTAAGACAAGAGCAAAAAAAATTCCTTAGGCCTATCCAGAATACAAAACAGTTTTTATCGTTCATTGAAGAAATGGGTTAGTCAGAAGTGAAAGTTTGAAGTCAGCGTTAATAGTTTACTTTTCCAGCACGGGAAACACCGAAAAAGTAGCTTATGCCATCAAAGAAGGCTTAAAAAATGGGGGCTTAAAAGTTGAGTTGAAAAAGCCTCAAGAAGCCGTTGGAACAGATTTTTTTGATTATGATTTGGTTTGTGTTGGCTCTCCCTCAATTGAGTGGCAACCCGCTAAACCCGTCGCTGACTTACTAAAAGCCAAACTGAACCTGTACCGAAGCCAAGGAAAAATTAAGCCATGTGCCCCAAAAGTGGAAGGCAAAAACGCGCTGGTTTTCTGTACTTATTCTGGACCACACACAGGCATAGCTGAGGCGACTCCTGCTGGGAAAACGGTGAGGCAGTACTTTGAGCATTTCGGTTTTAAAGTGGTTGGTGAATGGTACGTGCCCAGCGAGTTTCACGGAAGGGAAGATTTAAGCACTCAAGGCAAGCTTGGAGACCTCAGGGGAAAACCGACGGCTAAGGCTTTGTCGAAAATCAAAAATAACGCGCAGCAATTAGCAGAGAGACTGTGATTGGTGGAAAATATGGTTAAAACACTTAATTTGCCCGATAAAATCTACGAAGATTTAGCGAAGACCGCTGAAGAATTAACGTTTATGGCGAAAAAGCCGATTTCCCAGTCGATGGCTATAAACCTTCTAATCGAAGTTTACCATGCACACCTCAACAATCCTTGCGCGCTGGACGCCTTCAGCCAGCAACTAAAAAGCCTCGACATAATGGATCCAGAAGAATTCGACAAATACTGGGATGAACAGCCAAAACAGCAAGAAAAAAAACTTAAGGCAAAAAATAGGAAACAGTGAATTAGTTGGGAAACCTGAAAACGGCAGTTTTTTACTTTTCCAGAACCGGAAATACGAAACGTTTTGCAGAGGCAATATCTGAATCGCTGAAAGCGCCACTTTTTGACATCGCATCGGTACAAACAACGGTGGCAACTGACTTCGATTTGCTTATTATCGGCACACCCGTAATGGGTTTAAGAGCGGTTCCAGAAGTTTCTTTATTTGTAAAAAAACTGCCAGAGGGCGTAAACAAAAAAACGATTCTTTTCTGCACGTATGCAATTGCGAAAGGTAGCGCCTTAAAGGGTTTAGAGCGGGAACTTTCTGAAAAAGGCTACAAGAACCTTATGTCAGTGTCCAAAAAAGGAATAAAACCCGCCAAAAAAGATTTCTCGGATGCAATAAGCGAAATAAGCAAATGCGCGGAAGACATCTGAGCAGCTGTAGTAACTTTTATAAGTACTACTTAAGTGTTTGTAGTATGTGGGTTCATATGGTAGTGGAATTGGAGCCTGAAGTGGTGGTAGTTACAAGAAAGGGACAGACAACCATTCCTGTTCGTCTTAGACGAAAATACAACATAGAAGAAGGAACAAAGCTCGAAGTCCTGGATACTAAAGATGGAATATTGTTTAAACGGCAATTAACAACGTTTGATCTTGCTGGGTCGGGCGCTAAATACGCCACCGTAGAAGAAATGAAGAAGCTACTTGATGAACTCAGGGCTCAAGATGTCTAGAGCCGTTTATGATACGAGGTTTTTTGTAGAAAATTATTACACTCCTGACCCTACAACCGTAAAAAAGCTAAGGGAATTGTGGAAAAGGACCAATGAACATTTCATTTCCGCGGTTGTTATACATGAAGTATATCAGGTGACACTTAGAAGAGAAGGCAGGGAAACGGCGATATTAAGAGCAACAGTTCTGGAACAGGACTATAAAATTATAGAAGTTGACGCTACAATCGCAAGATCATCAGCAGAACTTGGCATAAAATACGGGATGTCAATGGCTGACAGCATAATAGCGGCAACAGCCTTATTTCTTAAAGCGCCATGCATTTCGGATGACCCCCATTTTAAAGCCGTAAAAGAAATTAAAACCGATTGGATTTAGCCGACAAAAGAAAAGTTAACGCTTGCTTACTTAGCTGTTGGGGCAGCCCTTCGCGGTTAGCAAAAACAACCGTAAAAATCTCAGCGTCTTCTCTTCCTTTAACCTCACTTATCAGTTGATCTCTGGCTTTCGCGTGCACGACCGCCAACACAAGTTTTTTGCTTTCTAACGCTTGCTTTACAGCTTGTCCAAACGTTTGCGAGAAAAGCTCCATAGGGCCAATCTCGTCAATGGCGACGACCGCACATTTTTGGGTTGCCTCTGCGATGGCAGTTGCCCCGATTTTTTCGAGGTCTTCTAAGTTAACGTGGTACTTGCCGACTTGAGGACCAATCTTCTGGTCTACGCGCGCTAGCCACCCGTGCTTGCCGCTGGCTAAATCAATAATTTCAAAACCGACCCGCACGTTGCCTTCTCTTGCTTCACGGCTTATCATGCCTCCGACGCTCACGCCCTCAGTTTTGAGAGCCTCCACAGTTTTGATTAGCACCGTGGTTTTCCCAACGCCCGGAGCACCTGTCAAGAGCAAAACTCGCTTCCGCATCGATTCTCACCGCATTAACCAGAAGTCTAATATGGCGATAAAATTCTTTTGATAAACAAAACCTCTGGAGCACACGTGCATGGTTGATGACGGGTACGTAGCTGATTTTCCAAGCGAAATAATCAAGGAAGGCAAAGTGCAAGTGTTAGTGCCCAAACTGGAAGCCTACGGAGTTGTGCCCTCCGACTATGCGCCGTCCAGAGCTCCAGTCTTCTACAACCCAGTTATGGAGTTTAACCGCGATCTCACCGTTTTAGCGTTCCAAGCGTACCAACGCATGGTTAACAGGGAAATTTCAATCTGTGACCCCTTCACCAGCCAAGGCATCCGGGGAATCCGCTTCGCCGCTGAAATCCAAGGCGTAAAGCGGGTTTTAATCAGCGACATAAACGAGCATGCATTCAAGCTTGCAAAGCACAACGTGCAACTCAACGGATTTGAAAAGTTGGTCACGGTCAAGCATAAAGATGCAAACTGCGTTTTAAGCTGCAATGCCTCGCCCAAGAAAAGGTTTGACCTAGTGGATGTTGACCCGTTTGGAACTCCAGCGCCATTCTTGGATTCTGCTCTTCAAGCAATCCGCAACAACGGTTTATTGGCTTCGACAGCAACCGACCTCGCGCCTCTGTGCGGGGTACATGCTAAAGCTTGCGTGCGAAAATACGGTGGCAGACCCATGCGAACGGAGTATTGCCATGAGCTTGCGGTTCGGCTTTTAGCGGGCTGCACCGCCACGTTGGCGGCGAAGCATGACATCGGCATCCAAGTCCTCTTCAGCCACAGCAGCGAACACTACATCCGACTCTACAGTCAAATCGCTTACGGCGCAAAGAAAGCAGATGAAAGCATCAAAACCCTCGGGTACATCCTGCACTGCTACAATTGCCTTCACCGAGAAACCACGCATCAACCCTTCAGCAGCCTCCAATGCCCCAGTTGCGGCTCAAAAATGGATTACGCAGGTCCACTATGGCTCGGAGATATCATTAACCAGGCTTTCGTTGAGTTAATGTTAAAGGAAAACAGAGCCGTGGCTTTCAGAAACAGCGCCAGAATCACAAAGCTCCTCAACTTAACCAAAGATGAAGCCTCAGCCCCCATAACATACTTTGTAGTTGACAAATTAAGCGGAAAACTAGGCTTGCCCTCACCAGCCATACAAGCGCTCCTCGATGCCCTCCGAAAAAACGGTTTCCAAGCAGCACCAACCCACTTTAACACACGAGGCATCAGGACAAATGCGCCGACAGCAACAATTCACAAACTACTAAAACTATTAGCATCTTCGGACAAAAAAGCGAACCAAGCGAACCCTACGTGTTAGATGAAATTTTTTGGTGTTTTTTGCTGGTGACGAAAACCTCAGATTAAGCCCTGAACACGAAAACTAACGTGAAAAAAGCCCTGAACCTGACCACCTACCCTATGAGGAGGTCTAGTATTTACTCCAAAAAAATGCAGTAAATATAGCATGCAGAACGGCAGACAAAAAAAGTTTAAGAGCAAAGTCGCCAGTCGTTAAAGTAACAAGGGATAGTTATGAATGATAAAATTGCAGTAATCGGCACTGGCATGATGGGTGGCGCCGTCATCAAAAGCCTGCTCAAAGGCGGGTATCAAGGCAAAATAACGGCAGTCGACATCTTTATTGAGAAGCTCAGGGAATTTGAAGCCCTCGGCGTAAAAACGTCCACAGACAACAAAAAAGCTGCTGATGACGCCGATATTGTTTTCATTATTGTTAAGCCTGGCGATGTTGAAAAGGTTCTCAAAGAGATCAGCCTGGAAATAAAGGGCAAACTGTTAATCTCTGTCGCGGCTACCGTCCCGCTGGGCTTTTTGAAGAAGAATGCTTCTGACGCAAAGATAGTGCGCATCATGCCTAACTTGGGTGCGCTGGTGCAGGCAGCCTACACTGCTTACTGCTGTGAAGCAAACGTCACTGCGCAAGACAAAGAAAAAGTTAAAACACTGCTGAACATGATGGGGATTTGCGAGGAAATGGACGAGAAATATATGGATGCCATAACAGCTCTAAGCGGCAGCGGACCAGGGTACATGTCAATTATCATTGAGGCTATGACTTATGCTGGGTTGAAGGTTGGGTTGCCGCGGGACATCGCGTTGACTTGTGCGGCTCAAACGGTTGTTGGTTCAGGCAAACTTGTTGTTGACCTGCATCTTGACCCCTCCAAAATCAAGGACATGACCACCACTCCAGGCGGCACAACAATCGAAGCCATATATCAAATTGAACAAAGCCAAATTAGACCAGCCATGATGCGGGCAATCGAAGAAGCCACCAAGAAAAGCCAAGCCATCAGGGAGAAACTAAACCTAAACTAGCACGATTAGCCATGTTTGAAGCAGTTATTTTTGACTGGGACGGAACCCTAGGCGATACGCGAAAGGTAATCGTTATCGCTTTCCAACAAACCCTAAGGGAAGTAAATTGCACAGTAACCGACAACTACATTGAACGCCGCATAGGAATAGGCGCAGCTGACACCTTTCGAGACATATTGCAGGCGACCAAAATGGCGTTTGACGAAAAACTGATTCATCAGTTAGTTGAGCGCAAGAGCGAACTTGAAATCGAGTTAACTGACCAGGTGAAGCTGTTCCCCGGGGCTAGAGAGTTGCTTGAAGAGTTAACTGGCAAAGTGAAAATGGGTTTGGCATCGATGAATAACCGCTCAGTGATCGTTCACTTGCTTAAAGCCAAAGGCATAGAAAAATGCTTCAACGCAGTTTTGACGGCGGAGTCAATTTCGCATTCGAAACCGAGCCCAGAAATTTTCTTAAAAGCTGCATCTAAACTGAAGGCGAGACCGGAGAAGTGCGTGGTTGTTGAGGATTCGATTTTCGGTGTTAAAGCTGCAAAATCAGCAAGTATGAGCTGCGTTGCTGTTGAAACAGGTGTTTATTCTGAGGCGGAACTTGAGAAAGAAAAGTCTGATTTGTCGGTGAAAACGTTAAAAGATAAACGGATCGTTTCGTTCATTCTGCAGTAATATAACCTTGTGGTAGTCTGTTGACAATCACATAGCTTTAAGAATTGTTCAAATTAAATATAAATTACTCTCAAACTGTAAGAAGGGAAATATTCTTGAGTAATCTTTTTTCAAATAAAAAAGCTAAAGCGCCGCTATTCCAAGTTCTACTGCTGGACAACGATAGCAGCGAAGACGTTGAAGTTCAAGAGTCGAAACAAGTAAACTTTTTTCAAGTCAAAGAACACCTCAAAAACGGCGGATCAGTCTTCATCACAAGCAAACAATCACAAAAAATCCTCCACCCCAACAGCAAAGCACAGCTAAACTACAACAAATCAAGACAAAAGTACGGCGCCCTCTTCCGACAGCACCTGAGAAGCTCATAAACGTGTGACGTGTATCCAGATTCCCTTTACCCCTCTCTCTTCCGTACATTTTTGGATACACGCCACGCCTCTACTTATCCTAAGCAACAGGTCAGAGACTTGTTTTTTTCTCTTGGAAAATAAAGGCTGCGTAGATACAGCAATGTCGCTCAAAAATTGGAAGCGTCGATTGGCAAAAACTATTGTTGAAGATTAAATAGTATAGGCTTATGCTTTTGGTTTCAAAGCCACGGGGACATACGCGCATCTTGGGTCTGAACCTGAAATGTCTCCTGTATAAAACAGGGCTGCGGAGCGACAGCCGCCGCAAATGTCTTTGTATTCGCAGACGCCGCATTTGCCTTTAATGTTGTTTTTGTCTTTAATCTTGGCGAAGAACTCGCTGTCTTGCATTTCAACCCATATTTCTTTCAACGATTTGTCTTTGATGTTGCCGATTCTGTAGGCGTCGTTGTAGCTGCAGGGTATGGCGTCGCCGTTTTCTGCGATGCTCATGAATTTGCCGAAGAAGCATCTGCCCAAAAAAAAGTTGTTGTACCATTTTTCAAAATCAGGCATTCCCCGCTGCTTTGCAACTCGAGCGTAGAAAGGAATGTAGATGTTGATTTCAGGTTTCCCCTTGTACTCTAAGGTCAAATCGTAGAGTTTGTTGCAGACCCACTCGTACTGCTTCGGGGTGAGGTCAGCTTTGAGGCTGCTTTTGTCTTTGCTGTAGGGGATAAACCCGTGGAAAACCACCCAGCGGGCATCATATCGGCGGGCTAAATCAAGGACGTGACGCATATCTTCCTCGTTAGCGTTTGTCACAGAGCCGCCGGCGTTGGCAAAGGTGTATACGAGGCAGTTTAAAAGTTTCTCACGTGAAAACTTCTCTATCGCTGAAACCGCGGCTGCATAAGCGCCTTTGCCTCGAATAGCATCATTTGTTTTCTCTGCACCGTCAATGCTTACAGAAATTTTAACTTCGTTTTTGACGATGTTTTCAAAAGTTTTCTGGTCTATTAAGCGACCATCAGTTATGATGCTTGTGCTCAAACCAAGCTTTCGGGCATAACTTAAGACTTCAAAAAGATCCTTTCGCAGAAACGGTTGCCCCCCGGTAATTCCGAAGAAGCTTGCGCCGAAATCGGAAACTTCATCGACAATTTTCAATGCACCTGCAGTATCAACTTCGTCTGCAACAGCGGGTTTTCCTGCAGAAGTACAGTGAACGCAACTGCTGCCGCACTCAAAAGTGCATCTCCAAGGAACAATAAACAAGGGACCTTTACTCTTCAACCTAACTTTCTCCATGTGATATGTTGTTAATCCAAAGCAAATATGCTATTTAACGCTTCACGTCTTTTGCGATTTTTTTCAAGTTTAATTAAACGAGTAAGAGTAAAGCAAATTATATCCTGCAATGTTGGATTCCAAAAGAGTTATTACTTTATTTCAAGTTACAATAATTGGGGAAGGAGAATGGTTGAGGAGAAGCTAGTTGTCACTGGCGAGGTTATTTGTGACCATGAAAATCAAAGATTGTACACGGATAGGCAATTTGATATTCTCAATGGTTTCGAGTTGACTTTGACTCGTTGCATCAACTGCCACAAAATTGTCAGCTTGGACGCCAAGAAATTTTAGAACTACAAAATTTTAGCTGCATCATCTTGTTTTATCATTGAGATAAAGTGGTCCGTCTTTTAGCAGATCCAAAATCCGCTGCGTTTGACCAGTTGATAGCTTGCAGGTTTTGGGGTCAGTTAGGAACGGGAGCTTCTCCTGTGCGTTTTGAATGATGTGGAGATCCTCCCAGGTTACTTTGATATCATCGTAGGGGTATTGGTGTTCTTCATTTTCAACCCATGCGCCTGCATCTAATTCGTCTCCTTCAGGCAATGTAGTGAATGGCCCAACCAAACTTTTGTCATCGGTGTTAAAGAGAAAGATTATGGTACCCACCTTAAGTTCTTCTAAAGGTTTAGATTCTTTTTCTGCGCAAGTAAAGCGTTTTCTACTTAAACATTGCTGCTGTGACGCTTTATTGCAGAAAAGCACATATCCGTCGTACATGACTTAACAAAACCTCTAGTAGTTTGAAGTTCTCGGCGCTTATTTCTTTTTCCTTCTAAAAAACGAGGACACAACAGGAAACACAAAATTTTATGCCCAACTTTATAAAGAAAGAAAAACTGCAGAGTTACATTTAAAAAAATCTTCTCGAGCAGCGCCTGTTATTTGAAAATGGAGTAGGCTTAAACTGTCCAAACGTTCGTGCTGTTAAGCTGCCATGTGATGACTAAGTTGTACGCTGGGTTGTTGTATTCTATTAGGTTGGTTAGGCTGGTGAGTATTCCTGTTGGCTGGTCGAAATAGACTTGTATATAGTTTTGTTGCTGTGTGCTGCCTGTCGGATCGTTCGTATCCGTAAAAATGTTATCTATTGACCAGAAATTTGTTGTCCTGGTTGAGGCAGTGTATGTTTCTGTGGTGGTGCTATTAACGATGAGCCCATCATATCCCTTGGGACTAAGCAAGTTATTTACATTAAGGTTTGCAGGGTAGATAGCCCAGAAATCGCCACTATTCGCACCCGTCGCTATGTTGACCCATTCTTGGTTGGCGATCGGTGCTGAACCATTTGTAAATGTCCATAAAGTATCAAAATCGACTGTGGAGCCGTTAATTCCCGTTATGGTAACTTGGTAGTAGTTTGTATTGTTATATTGATAGAGATAGGCTGGGGTTGTGGCCTCTGTATCAAACAAAACTGAGGTGCCCGTCAGATTGTAATAGAATGTGTCTCCGACCTTCACGCCTACGTTTACCGGTTGAGAAGCGGGATGCTGGTTGACTACATAGACTACAGCGGCGGCTGAAATAGCCAGTATAACTAGAAGGATGACGGCGGCATAGACTTTGTTATTAGATTTCTTTTTAAACGCCATATGGGTATGATGCGATATTCTGGTATTTAGTTTTTTTCCCTAAAGAACATTGAAAATCAGGCGCGGATAAATTGCAGAAACACGAAACTGTTCAAGGCTATTTACCGAGTTATTTGAGGAAAATTTAAGAGATGGAAACTTAAATTAGTAGTTTGGTGAAAAATTGATTTGTCAAAATTGCGGTGCTCAGATTCCCGATGATGCAGCATTCTGCCCAAAATGTGGAGCAAGCACCGGAATAACTTCAGCGCCTAAACCAGCGCCAGCCCCATCGGCACCTGTTGTTGCGCCGGCTGGAGTAACATCTTTGAAGTGCCCAAGTTGCGGTGCACCTATAGCGCCCAAATTTGGAGAGATGGTTATAACATGCGAATATTGCGGCAGCGCAGTTACTTTAGGGAATCAAGGTTGGACTAACATACAGAAATCAACAATGTTGCCCTTAAAGGTCGCCACCGTTGACCAGGTGAACGGAATAATAACGCCCTTAATGGATAAGGGACTTCTACATAGACACCTTCATGAAGACTCAAAACAAGAAGAAATGAGCCTCACCTTCGTGCCTTACTGGATCGTCAGCGTCTCTGCACGCACCCAAATCGTGGCAACAAATGAAACAGCCCAAGTTGCCCAGACAGCCTCAACCGCAGCGTTGATGGGTGTGATATTCGGCGGAATGGGCGGCGGTTTCGGCGGAGGAGGACGAGGCGGCTTCGGAGGCGGAGGACGAAGACGAGCTTTTGGAGACGGATTTGCAATAGGCAACCCGTTTAGCGACGTTCTCGGCTTAAAGCGGATAAGAATAATGTTTTACGGAATGGGAATGGGGTCTGGAGGCGGAATGAAAAAAGCTGAACAGATGGATGCAAACTACAATTTTCCTGTAATTGCGCTGAAGGCTCTCACAGATTATCAGCCAAAGGATTACCAATTTAATCTCGAAGGCAGAGAAATCTTCGACATTTCGAAATTACCTAAAGGCATTAAGATCCTTAACGGCGACATCAGCGAAGAAGTTGCCAAATCTCAAGCAAAGACCCTGGTAGATCAGCTGCAATCACAAAAGGCACACGCGAAATATCACATGATCCAGTCAATAAATACCAATTCGGATGTCGGCGACGTGGAACTGATGCATGTTCCAATATGGTTCGCAAAGTATGACCATAAAGGAAACAAAATCGTGCTTGTTATCGACGCAAACTCCGGCACAGTAATCAACAGCTTCGGCTTTTGAGCATGCACAGTCCTAACCATTTGAGTTCCTCTTTTTTCCTGCAAATACCATGCGGAGACAGGCATAGTGCTAATCAATATTTTTTGGTAAAGAAGAAAATCCCGAATCGCTTGTAGGGTTGCATTTGCTTCAGCTTGAAATTGGACGATTCAACCTCCGCCTTTAGCGTTTCTGGGTTTTGAACTGGTGCGCCAGGAAAGATTCCCCTCTTTATGACCTCCACAATTACCAGTTTGCCTTCGGGCTTGAGAATTCTGCCGAACTCTTTTAAAACGGCTTCGCTCTCGCCGACCTCATGGTAAACGGTTACAAGAAGAATCAGGTCAACCGATTTTTCGTCAAGTAGAACGATTGTGCCGTCACTTTGCAAAAACTGAATGTTGTTAGCTCCTGCTTTCTTCGCTTTGTTCCGGGCTTTATTTAGCATCTCAGGCGAGAGGTCAACCGCTATCACCGATTTGGCTTTTTTTACAAGTTCCACAGTGAAGTAGCCTGGTCCACATCCGAAATCCATGACGACATCGTTTGCGTTTATGGAAAGTTTCTCTATGAGTTCCGAAGGCGGCTGAATCAACCGTCTTATCGGGTTATCTAAAAAAATGGCGCCAGACGCCGAATATGCTTCCCCTTTATGTGACACGTTTTTCCTACTTCTCCATTCAATGGCTTTCTGGAGTTAGCTTTGTTTTTTGAGGATATATGCTTTAATTTTACTTGGTTGTGGCAAAATAAAAACTGCATAGGACTCAGCGTTTATTCGGGTCTTTTTTGGTTCAGCAAAGTTTTAAATTTGCGTTGCAGAAATAGCCAAAATGTTAATTCCAAACGACAGACTTTATCACGGATTTAAGGGGAAAAAGATCAGTGGATAAAATAGGGAAAGACACCCGAAAGATAACCGTAAAAAAATACGGGTTCTTGGGGAAAATACTTTTTCTAGCTGGTTCAGTTTTATCAGGATACTTATTTTTCCTCATACAAATCTTAAATTCTTATCCTTTCTGGGATTACATCAACGGTTACAGGCTCCAATTAAAACCGTTTACAGCCGTCTACGGAGATATCACGTATCTGCCCTGGCCAATTCAATTTCTCAAGTACACTCAACTATTCGACATTGGAGTCGCTTCAGCGTTTACTGGTCTTTTTATTTGGAAACTTTCAAGCTTTGGCAAAGTTAGCCGCCGCGCAGTTCTTTCAGCCTCCGGTTTCACATTGCTTGTTACAGGAACCATATGCGCAGTCATTGTTTACCTGCAAATTAACGTCCTTACGGAAAAGAATCTGCCATGGGGCGCCTACGCGTGGGGAACTGAAAGAGTCGCCTACAACACACAATTTATGGGCGCTGAATACAACTGCTCATTTCTCAATTACTCTCAACTGCTTTACATTTCAGTTTCAATGGTGATTATAGGCTTCATTCTGTGGAGTCACTTCAGCGTAGCTAAACTTAAAGCACCGTCTACTTTGGCAATATTGTCTCTATTCGTAGCGTCTTTTGCTCTTTTAATTTCTGGATTGTTCCTTTTGTTTCCAGCCGCCAAGTTCACGTCGCCTGACCCGTCAATCCCTGCAACACCCTACGCTATTCAAGGCACAATGTTAGTTTGGACAGGCGCCATATTACTTATGTTCTGCATTATAAATTTCTGCGAAAAACTCAAGCTTACAATTGATTACGCGGTAAACTACTTCAAGAACAAAGGCAATCTCAACGCAAAAAAGAAGAGACCATCCATCAAAACCTTAGCCGATGTCTGAAAGGCCTTTAGCAATTACTAAAGACCAGTATTGTTTCAAAAAGGTCATCTTAATGCCTGACAGAATCTGAAGCAAAAACTGTTGGTACTAAAAGACTTAATAGCCAAACTCTGCGATTACTATGTTTAACAGTGTGCGCGGCTTGGCAACTATTAATCTAATTAAAATTTCGGTTGGAATTTTACTAGTTCTTTTTATCGTCATTTTTCCCTTAACTTGCCGCTACGCTCAAGCGCAAACTAACACAGCCTTTAACAATTCAGAAATATTTTTTGTTCCCGCGTACAATGGCAGCATCAGTTTTGGAGTAAATGGCACCTATTCCAATGCTACATTTGAAAATAACATTTGGGTTTTTGCAAATTTGCGGTTGAACAGATCACAACCGCTGGCAGTCCTGGAGATTTCTGCTCAAAACTCAAATGTAACAATATTCTCATACACGGCAACCAACAACGCTGCGTCACCAAGTGTAAGGCTAAGATATACAGTTGTAGGGCAGGGCTCGCAAACCGTAAACCTTGGCCTGAGCCCCAAAATAGCAGAATTTGATCCGGGGGCCGAATGGAGCATTACCGTCAACAACAACGTCTTTTTGGCTCAAGGGCAGGGCTGGACTATTTCACGTGACGGAACAATAACCGTCGATGACGCAAATGGAACGGTAAACATAGCTCACACAGAATATTTTGGGAACAATTCAAACGTACCCTTTTACCAACAGCACTCAGTAGCTATTGCAATAGCAGCCGCATTCGTCGCAGTGGTGGTGGTTGCAGTCGTGGTTAAAGTAAAAACAGCTGGCAAAAAATGGCGTGATAATTAACCATGATTGAGCAATTAAGCAGGTGGAAAAAGTAAGATGACGTGGTCAAACCCCGCATACATCGTATTACCCGTTTTCGCCGCAATAATAGTGGTGGGCATTTACCTCATTTTAAAACTCGCTAAGGATAAGACCAGCAAAGTCAGCAGCCTTAGGGTTTTCGTTCAAATAAACGCTGTTGTCGCAATATTTATGGGGCTAATATTGGGTCCCTTTGATACGCCTCTGTTTCTGCCACTGGGTCCCTCGCCGCGCAGCCTCCTGGTTGGATCAAATTTTTTGGGGAACCAGTTTCCAGACGGTTTCTCGATTCCTGTTTTAGCATGTTACTATCCTAATGGGCGAACAGTTACGTGTCCTATTTGGCAACTTCAAGCGTACATTTTCCCCTTTTGGAACTTTCCAAGAGGCTATAACGTCATCTACTCTACTTCGGGTTTAGAGAAGATAGGAATAGTCATAGCCTTGGTCGCCATAGCCGCTATTATTTTGGGAAGGTTTTTCTGCGGTTGGCTATGCCCCTTCGGTCTTTACATGGATGTGTTAACCCGAATCCGCAAAGCTACAAAACAGCGGCATCTGGGCTTTTCCCCAAAAACAAATAAAGCACTTGCACAATCACGATACGTCATAATTGCAATTTTTCTAATTCTAAGCGTCATCTTCGCATCCTACGCCATTTTCGGCACGCAACTTGTGCCTGGAACCAAACCTGGAGGACCTGAGGGAACTGAAGCGGGAAATGTCGGCGCCCTTAACGAGCCGTTCTGTCTGGTTTGTCCAATGAGGCCGCTTTGCATTTTAATTGAGTGCGCTTTAGGCGAAATGAAGTGGTCCTACGTCTCGAAAATAGTCTATGGGCCCGATTGGATTGTTGGTTTTTACGTTACGTCGATTAATTTATCTGTCTTAATTGCAGTGACGGCTTTAGCTTTTGTCTACAGGCGGTTTTGGTGCAGAATCTGCCCGTTAGGCGGCTTAACCGCGTTATTCAGCACTTTCACCCCCTTCAAGCAAATCGCCATGACCAAACTCACCAAAAACCAAGAAAAATGCACCAAATGCGGAGTCTGCAAACGCGTCTGCCCAACCCAAGCAACCGACGTGTTCGAGAAGAAAGGCGGCGACGTAACCGAATCCAGATGCATCCTCTGCGCACGATGCGTCGAAGCATGTCCATATGACGATGCATTGGAAATAAAGTTTGCAGGACAAACAATGATGAAATCGAGAAACTGGTTAGAACAAAATTAGTGGTGTGTGGTTGATTTTCCTAATTCTTTCTTTCGAGCTGTTTTGACATATTTTAGACTTTTAGAGTTTGGTTAATGCCGTTATTAATTCGACGACTCCAAGAAGTATTAGCAGTCCAGCGCCGCCTATTGAAATCCATTTCCGCAGCAAGGGTGCCTTGTTAAGAAGCCACCCAGTAGCTCCGCCTAACAGTAACATCGGAGAAAGGGCAGTTCCCAAACCAAACAAAACAGCTAAACTCACGCTGCCAATTGGAGTTGAGAAAGGTAAGGAATAAACCAAAAGGGCTACCAACGGTGGACACAAGATTAGCCCTCTGCTTAAACCAAGGGAAAAAGCGCCGAAATCAAACCCATACCTGTCCGTCATTCGTTGGGCAAATGAGGTTTTGCTGTTTGGTGTTTTGCACTCGCATGGTGTCCTTAACTTTAGAAGAACGCTAACGCCGATAACCATGGTTACTACGCTGAAGGTAATTGAGGAGTAAATTTGAAACGGCGAAATTGCAGTATCAGATAGAGCTAATCTGAACAAACCGCTAAACAAACCGACCAAACAGCCGATTAAGGCGTAAGCTGCTATCCGCCCGGAATTAAAAATCATTGTAACAACAACGCCTTTGCGGAACCCAGCGCCTATCCCTGCAATATAACTTGCAATGTAGGGTACGCATGCAGCGGTGCAAACTGCCAATCCGTATAATAACCCGCCGGCGAATGCCCCCAGAAACGGATTAGAGATTGCAGGTATCAATGACATGAAGAGCTCTCAGGGAATATTTAATGAAAGCAAGTAACAATGAGAAGTCATTTAAATCTTACACAATTGAACCTTGCGCACTAATTTTTTGAAGCAGACCAGCGGATTTGAACTAGCTGGAGAGCAGGCTCACTTTTCAATAAAGAAAAGTGTGGCGAAGACTGGATTTAGCTTCTGGTTTTTGCTGTATCGTTTGGTTACATGGAGAGGAATCCCCATGAGAGCACAAATGCCGATTGTGGAAAGCGCAACGCGAATGTAATATTGACGGCGAAGTCTGCAGGCAGACTATTCATACCGTGAGCGCCTTTGAGCATTTGACGTACACGTCGCTTGTTTAACGTGATAGAGTATCTTAAAAACTCGAGATTGGATATTGAGCTTTAGAGCCGATTTTATAGCCAGCCTCTTCTTCTGAAAGTCACAATAAGGGTTACTGCCACGCTTATCATTATTGCGACCATAATATAGAAGCCAGACGAGCTACTGCTGCCGGGCACAAGATATCCTCTTCCGAAGTTGGTCCCGTATATCTCGGCAATCAAGGCTAAGGGAAGAAAAATCGCTGAAATAATGGTGAGGACTCTGACTATGTTGTTGGTGGTTAAGGTTTGAACATTAATCAAGGTATCAGTTATATCCCTAAGTTCTTCACGATGGTTATCCACCACCTCAATCAGGGAGATTGTTCTATCGTACAGATCCTCAAAACGGGGCATTGAATTGCTGGAAACAAGGGCAAACTCGCCCCTAGTTATTTTTCCCATTATTTCACGCATTGGGCCTATGGATTGCCTCAGGGTCAACACTCGGTCTCTTGACTTCGTGATTTCTGCTCCGAAGCTTGTATCCAACGTTCTCGGTCTTTCCCTAAAGAGTGCTCCTGCCTTTTTAGTCAGATTCAGCAGTTTTTCATGGATTAAATCAGAGATCAAAAAGTACTCATTTGTGGTTAAATCTAAGAATATATATAACAGGATATCGGTGGAAGGCGCAAGTGAAAGTGCAAAATAACCATGTGTGCTAATTTTTTTGTAAACGGCACATGTTATATCTGAGTAACCATTGTGAACCGTGATAATCCACTTTTTGCCCACCAATAACGCGAGACTTTCCATTTTCCCATCGGAAACAAAGCCGTCTCTTTTAGGAAAATTAAGAAGGCAGGCTACATGGCTCTCTTGCTCCTCAATGCTCGATCTTTGTCCTTCTGCAGTCAATTCCTTAATACATAGTTCATCTAACTTGAAATTGCTTTGGAGAGCATTGATTTCTGCGTCCGACGGGTCCTCAACATCAACCCACAACACAGAACCTTCACTAATCTTCTCTGGCAGAGACTCTAACGTATCGGATTGCCATCTTCCTTCTTCATGCTTCCTAAGTTGGGTAATAGTTAACAGTTATATTCACCGTGGATTTCAATGAAAACTCTTATCTGCACCATATTTAGCCATACAAAAGCTGCATATTAAGCCTGCGCTGGCTAAGGTCTCGTCGTCAAAGCTTTCGTTCCTAAAGTTGTTCCCTATGGGAAAAGTTAAGTCGGCTGCTCTGAAACGTCCTTTTCTTTTTCTCCAGAACCCTTCTTGCTTAGGCGAATTGAGAGCTGGTGATTTTTTCTGGTTAGAACTACATCTTGTTCTTCTATGTTTTCCGCAATTACTTCCCCGTTGTATTTCATGTGGCTAGCGTAGCCTAGTTGTTTTAATTCATCCATAAGTTGTTCGCGTAATTTCCTTAGTTGCTCACTTGAAGTCTCTTCGCCTCTCTTGAAGCAGAAAGTAATGGTTTTTTTGCCAGGTTCATAGTTTGCTCGGGTGCCTCTGCCAAGTTTTTCTACGTGACCCCAAATTACTTTGTCAATTGGTTCTCTCATTTATTCACCTATTTCTCTCGTTTAAAGGAACCGTGTCCGCCTGCCTTAGTGATGTTGGAGACTACGCCTTGGCTTACTTCATCCAGAAGATCTTCAGCGCGTTTCCAGTTATCAGCCGAGACTTCCACGCTATATCTAGGAGCGGCAATCACGCAAAATTCGATTTTAGCGTCTTTAGCTTTTTGCGCTTTCTTTGCATCGATGAATGCTGATTGAATGCATTTAACGCCGTTGGGTTTCATGCATCGAATTTCAAGTGTGCCTCTGACTTTCACCATTTTGATATGGATGCGTTCTTCGGCAACTTGAACAAAAGCTTTGGCGATATCTTCAGGTACGCCCAGTTTAGTTAGGGCTTCTGCGCCGTCTTTGAGAGCTTTTTCAAAGCCATCATATAAACCGACGCTTTCTTCAAGAATAATACCTGCTTTCTGGTAAACTTCATGAACCGGCAACCCAACTTTTTCTGAAACAGCACGCAGAAGGACTTCGCCCTTGCGATCTCTTTTCCAAGCTTTGATTTTTTCAATCCTTTCACGTTTTGTAACGCGTCTGAGAGATAAGTCAATGTGGCCTTTCTCAAGGTTTACATGGAGAACTTTCAGAACCATTTTTTGTTTTTCACGAACGTAGTCGTGGACGTTTCTTATTCTGGCGCTGGAAATTTCGGAGATATGAAGGAACCCACGTTTACTGTATTCATCGAGGTTAGCGTAGGCTCCATAATCCATCACGCTCTCTATTGTGGCGATTACGAGATCGCCGGATTCAGGCCATTCGGATTTATGTTCGGACATAGGTTACATCGCTCTAACTTACGAGAAAGAATGTGCCTTGAGTGCTTTATTCTTTTTTGTTCAATTTTCAACGTTTAAAGGTTTATTCGCCTTTTGTATCATTTCTGTTACATTCGGCTTTTGGCCTGTATTCGCGCTTCCTTGTTCGCTGCTTATGATGCCTTTCGCACTCTTTTATTCTCACAAGCATCCAATCTTTCTCTTCGTAAACGCATCCGCAAAGCAAAGTCTTGATCGTCAAAGATTGACACAGCCCAAAGCGTGATTACCGGTTCCAATGAATATAATAATCGTCAGTGTTCATAATGATTTCTCTCAGAACTTTAATCGCTACAAGTTTTTGACTTTAAGCAAGATAAATAACTGATTTTTGATATTCAGATTCAGAAAGCTTTTTCTGGCTCGAAAAAAATTTGGCGTTTCTTGAATTAATTAATAAAATATTGTGCAAGTTTCCAAGTTTTCTTCTAGAAATGGGAAGGTAAAGGGTAACGTTTTAGAATGTGGATGCGTTTGTTTGCTTGGTGAGGGGTGACTATATGAGTGTTATGAAAAGGAAAAAGAAGAATACACAGCTTGAACAGCAAAAGAAAGCTCAGCGAGAGAAGGACGCAAAAAAGAAACAGATGAGACAGCAGCTTCCTGCTAAAGGAAAGAAATAATTGCTTTAAACAAAAGTAAAAAATTACATTTTACTTTACAGGTAACTTTCTTCCCTGTGAGAAGGCGACTAATCGCCCGTTTGTTTAGGAACTCTCTTTCAATATTTTTTGCAACTCCTCGCAAAAATCTTCAATATTCCTTCCTAACTGAGAGGTAACCGACTTTATCTGAAGGGCAGTTCCGGCTTGAATCTCATAAGATTGGTTAAAAAGAATCTTTTGGCTTCTTCAATTTTTTAAAACGCAATGTTTACAAAGAGGATTGAAACCTCATTTGGCAACCGCATTAATTTGTTGTTTGTGTGTATGCAAAGATGTTTCCCACCAACTCTCTACCAAAGAAATTCTATCTCATAGGCTTAGCAGTCATTTACATTGCTGTCTACTCCCAATATTTCATACGTTATGGATCAATAACGGGCTACCTGGTCGTCTATGGAATACCCGCTCTCGTTGTCAGCCTCCTCTTCGGCAGGCAACTGCTCAATCGAGCGGGCAAAAACAATAAAGAAGCCGCCAAATTCGGCTTATCACTATTCGGCGTTTTAACCGTAATCGGCCTTTTACTCTCCATAATAGCCTTGACTATAATAACGCATTTTGCCCCACACGCTGCAAGCCTGCTAAACAAGCCGAATCCCGTACTTAACGTACCGTCAAACGTTGCATGGCTAATGATCCCTGTCTCCATACTTGTGGTCGGTCCAGCTGAAGAGTACCTTTTCCGCGGCTTCATCTACGGCGGATTACTCAGCATCTCTAAAGGCAGATACTGGATTCCGTTGGCGATTGTTTCGAGTGTAATGTTTGCCTCTGTTCATGCTTACTACGCATTCACTTATGGCATCGCAAGCGTCCTGCCGTTTATAGAATTAATAACTTTCGGTTTAGCCATGTGCATCGCGTATTATTGGTCAGGAGGAAACATTTTGGTACTTGCACTAATCCACGGCTTATTTGACGCCACTGATTTTCTAGGAGTAGCCACCACAAACCAAATTGGCCAAGCCGCACAACTCGCGATGATATTTGTCGGCTTAGGTTTTGCAGCAGTTTACCTCCCCAAAAAAATCTCCATGAGCAAAAAACCTAAACCCGAAGTTTCCCCTGAACCCCCGCCTGAAACACAGCCGCCGCCAAATCCGCCGCAAATACAATTAGATTTTTAGGACTTAGAACTACGAAAGCGCCGGTTTTCTTGAGTGCGCCATTCAACCGAAAAACTATTGGCAGATTTCGCTTTCCATGCATGTAGTGCTTCATATGCAGACCACAGATTTTGTAACTTGATCAGCAAGAACATCTTTATGGAAAAGTGGCTGGGTAGCGGCCCATAGCTTCTATTATTTCTTCAGAGATTGTCTTTTTCCCGAGATTCCGCACAAAATCAGCAGCCACAACTATCCCGACTAATCTGTTTTGCTCTAACACTGGAAGTCTTCGAATTTTGTTGCTTGACATCAGCCTAGCAGCCTTCTTAATTGAAGCTTCAGGATCAACTGTAATAAGAGACTTAGACATAATCTCCGAAACCTTGGTGTCCAGCGGTAATTTTTTCGCCACGACCCTTCTGACGATATCTCTTTCAGTAACTATTCCAATGGGCGCTTCGCTGTCCATGATAACCAAGCAACTCACTCTTTTGTAACTCATAAGCTCAGCCGCTTCAAAAACGCTGTTACTAACAAAGGCTGAAACAACAGTCTTAGTCATGATATCTTTGATTTTCGGCATAGATTCTGTTAAGAAAAACGAGCCTAATAAAGAATGTTGGAGACAAATTTTTATTACTTTATTTAGATGGACAGACAAGAAGCTAATTGAGTCGATGCTGACAAAAAACTATTTTTTGCTCCAGAATTTTAGACTTTAGCGTCCTTTGAATGGCTCATCTTTTAGCGTCGCCCGTTGGTTGTCCATGAACGTATTTGTTGCCTCTGAGGACAGAGCAGATTGCGGCTGCAAAGCACATTAGTGCGCCGACAATGAAGGCTACTCTTAACGCTGACATGAAGGGAGCTGAGATCGCGTTAGGAAAGAATGTTTTTCCTATGAGGGAACTGAACCGTAGCATTGGGGATGGAGCTCACCACCGACGACGGCAGCGTATTTAGTATTGTCTGGACGGGGTTGTAGCCTAGAAACGCACCGAACAGTGCACCTGACGCAGGAGTTGAGCTGAAGGTGTGCGCAAGCTGCTGTGGTGCTCCCGCGCTTATAACGGCGGAGCTTAAGGCTCCGGGGAGACTGCCGCTAAGCGAAACGATAATTATAGTGAAAAATATCGCTATGCTTATCGTCGATGCACTGTTCTGAATTGCTGCGCGCATTCCAGATGCGGCTCCTCTGTGTTCTGGCGGAACAGAATTCATTATCGAGGCTATGTTGGGGGAAGCGAACAGACCGTTACCAATTCCCATTATAAGAAGCACGATAGCGAATGGGACATACTCAAAATTCGCTTGAAACAACGCAAAAGCCAGAAACGCAATTCCAGCTACGACCATACCCATCGTAGCGAGCAATTTTGAACCATGCTTATCGGACAGCCAACCGCTGATCGGACCAGAAATCACAAAGCCAATTGACAGCGGTATCATGAATATACCTGCCCAGAATGGAGTGGACTCATAGCTATACCCATGCAACGGAAGCCAAATACCCTGAAGCAAGATTATAAGCATAATCATCACGCCGCCTCTTGCTAGGGATCCTAAAAACGAAGCGAGATTTCCAGCGCTAAATATCCTTATTTTGAAAAGTTCAAGCCTGAACATCGGATCAGACACGTGCTGTTCAACGAATGGGAACGCAACAAGAAGCCCAACTCCAGCCGCAAGAGAAGCGACTACCCATGGGCTACTCCACCCCATCGACGAGGAGCCGTACGGAATCAAACCATATGTGATCCCAACTAAAACAAGGGTTAAACCAGCGCCGAAAGTTACGTTGCCCCAAACATCAAGTTTCTGATTCCTCCTGATAGTGCCAAGCTCCTTAAGTTTCCAATAAGACCAAACAGTACCGACCACGCCAACCGGAACGCTCACAATGAACACGAGTCGCCAATCATAAACAGCCAGAACTCCCCCAAGAACCAAGCCAATCAACGAACCTGCCAAGAAAGCTACCTGACTTATCCCCAGCGCTTTTCCACGTTCGTTAGGAGGAAACGCGTCGGTTATAATTGCGGCGCCGTTTGCGAAGAGGAAAGCTCCGCCGACTCCTTGGATTATCCTGAAAACTATAAGTTCAGTTGCGCCCAAAGTGCCCATGCTGGGAGTTATGGAGCACAGCACCGAGCCGACCGTGAAGATTGCGAAACCTAAATTGTAGAGTCTTACTCGCCCAAACATGTCAGATATTCTGCCGAAGGTAACCAGCAGGGTGGCGGTTACGATGCTGTAGCCGAACAATAGCCAGAGCAGATATTGAAAAGAGGTAAATGGGTTGAGGTTAATTCCCCTGAAAATTGCGGGTAAAGCTATCAAAACGATGGTGCTGTCTATTGAAGCCATCAGCATACCTATCGTAGTATTCGAAAGCGCAACCCACTTGTACTCAACCATCAGTTTCCACTAAAGTTTTATCTGGTGTGTCAGGTGTGCCATAAATAGTTTATCGATTAAAGTTCCCGGTTTTCTTCTAACATTAATTGAATGAAAACTACAATTCTAAGGGTTTTGCAAAATGAAACAAAAAGAAAAAACGCAGCCCATAAACGCCCCACATAATGAACGTTAAAGGGCTATCGCACGCGTTACAAATAAGTGTCCCTTAATTTGGGTGAACAGTCGGTTTCGCTAGTTTCAGGAAAAATTGCGCTGTTCATGTCAAATTGCGTAGTTTATGTCAAAAACGTAATCGGTTTATTCCGGCTCTTGAAGATAGTTTCGGCTGTTGAAAGAGAGTTTAGATAGAAAGGAGGTTTTTATCGGCTTAACGTACAGGTCTATTGCTGTGCTTTTGTTCAAGATACGTTAAATCAAACCTTCACCTATTAGTATTTTGCAGGTCGGGGAGCACGCTTTAGACGCAATGTGTTGAAGCAAGGAACGCGTCAATTAAAACAGCGGAAAATTGATGCGCGACAAAGACTTTGCTTCAATGGGCTGGACATGCAATGTGCAGTGAGGTGACGAGCGACGTGGTCAAAACGGTGAAAGACCATGAAGCGACTAAGACATCGCCTCAATGGACCGCGGACATGTTTAAGGCTCAGACCCAACCTGTTTTTCTCATTAATTAAAACGACAATGGCTCTTCTGATTCGCAGATAAAAAAAAGTGTTTCGGCGGGTTGACCTTTTAATATTTTCATATTTTTTTAAAAAATAGCTCGTCTTTTTTTCCTCTGAGATGATGAACAATTTTGTCAGGTGGGTTTAAGAGGTTTTTTGAATATTTCTTCTCTCCATTTTTGCTCCCAACTTGCCCAGCCAGTCTTCACAAGGCTTTCTCTCAAGTGAGGCTTTTCTGAAACCCACTCTAGAAATGTCCAGAAGCGTCGTTGGTCTTTGAGCACTTCCTCAGGCACTCCTTTTTCAACACACCATCTCACATATCCTTTTTCAACTAACTGCTTAAGCTCACCCGTGGATTCGACTCTTTGAACTTTGAACCCTAAGCTAAGTAAATACACAGCTAAATTGGAAAGCACATATTCTGAACAAACCTTAAAACAGGTTTCACTGTCAGGCTGCATAACCGTAACAATCTCGTCGGCAATCTTTACGGCGTCATCCAGATATTTTCTATTCTTAAAGTTCGGCGGCTGAAAAGAAGAAGTGGGGATTCTCCTCTCCATCACCATAGGATTAGGAGGCTTGAGCGCTCCGACCACTACACCCAATAAAAGATCACTCCATCCTGAAGCATCTATCAAAATCGTCTTCCCGGGAAGAAAACAATCCAACGCCAAACTCATCACCGCAGACAATTAAATAAGAGACATCTATTTTTCTATTTTTTGTTTTAAATAAATTTTCAATTGTTTATTGATGTCTTCGTTTGTTTCTGAGAATTATATTTTGCCATCTTAACTTAAATCAAAAAGTGTTTTCTGATCTATTCAACTGATAAAATGATACATGGTTATTATTTTTAAAAAAAAAGAGTTCTTAAAAAAGAAAAAGAGGGAAAGTTTAATCTATCCTCCATCTTTTGGCAACCTTCACTATGAGGAACACGATAAGTGCCACAAAGATGAAGGTAATTAGAGCTATTAAGAAGTCGCCGATGCCAAATGACTGCTTCCCAACCGCAACCACGTAGGTAGCTAAGTTTGTCAAACCTGGAATCGCTAAGCCTAAGAGCGGAATAATAAAGTCTTTAACTACTGCTTGAACCAAGGCGCCGAGGTATAAGCCTAAAACGAATGCAACAGCTAAGCCAAGAACTTTGTAGGATTTTAGAAAATCTTTGAATTCGTTCCATAATCCTTTTGGGGGTGTTGGCGGTGGAGCTTTTTCAAGTGCTTCCCTAATTTTCTTTAGCTCTTCCAAAATTTCGTTTTCGTTATCCAAGAAAAATACCTCTTGTTTAAGGTAGTCTAACTACAGAACCTTTGTTGTTAATCGTTAATAAAATTATGCTTAAAAGCTAAAAGAGGCGATCGAAAAACAAATTTTTCCAAAAAACTTTTGATAAACTTCGAAGAAATTATGTTTCTACGAAATTATCTAAATTATAAATTTCAACTGATTGAATCATCCAATTAAAAAAGCAGAAGATGGAGGTTATTTTGATGACTGTGAGAGAGAATATGAAGTTGATGAAGACTTTAGGTGAGGCTTATGAAGCAGTCTTTCTTCCGATGTTTAACTACGTTACAAAAAATCGAGGAAACAATTGGCCTGAAACACTTCGATACACAATTGGTTTGAGGCTTAAGTAACGTTAAATTTTAATGCTTATGGGTCAAATTTAAATTGTACACCCTCCTAAAAGGTAGAGCAACGAGTAGTATTCATGAGACGAATCCCAACACAGTTCATGACTCCGATGTGCAGAAACCCCCAACTCCTGATGAGCCTTGCTAGAGTCTCATACAGAGGGATGGTTAAATCAAGAATAGACTACCGAAATGAAGATGGAGCCAGCTCTTCCCTTGGGTTGCTGAGCCTAAGAATTACCCATCGTTGCAATCACAGATGCGCAATCTGTGCACAATGGGGTCAAGCCGGATACAACGCAAGGGACGACACACCAAAAGTCACAGGGGAAGTCCCAGTTGAAATTTACAAAAAAGTAATAGACGAAGTTGCTCCAAAAAAAGTTCACGTTTACATAACGGGCGGAGAACCTTTTCTCTACGAACCACTGGTTCCCCTTGTCAACTACATGAAACAAAAAGGCTTAACAGTACAAGTTGTTACAAACGGGGTTGGATTAGAAAGAAACGCTGAAACAATTGTTGACAACGGGTGGGACATGATTTGCGTCTCCTTTGATGGCCCAAGAGAGATCCACGATAAATGCCGAGGCGTCCCAGGCGCGTTAGATACAGCAAAAAAAGGAATATTGGCTATTCAAAAAATAAAGAAACAGAAGAAAAAGACGAAACCCGGCATTTTTATTATCACAACAATTTCCAAGAACAACGAATCCACTTTAGTTGACACTGTGAAAGAGGCTGAAAAACTAAGCCCTGACGGTATGACGATTTACTACTCTTGGTTCACTAAAGAATGGATAGGGCAGAAACACACAAAAATAGCGGAGGAAAAGTTAGGCGTAACACCGTTCGCATGGAAAGGCTACGTACGCGACACCACAAAACTGAACATAGACAAAATCGCTGAGCAAGTACAACAAATAAAATCTACAAAAACTAAGATGCCAATTCTGTTTGTGCCTGACCTCAAACCAGAGGAGATTCGAACCTACTATACCGAACCCGAAAACTTCTTCGGATACAAAAAATGTGTTTCACCGTGGTTCCAGTTAGATGTAATGCCAAACGGAGACACCGTAACATGTAGAGATTTTCCAGATTTTGTTACAGGAAACATTATGGAATCAAGCATCCTTGAAATATACAATAATGAAAAACACCGCAAATTTAGACGCGCCCTGAGAAGCTGCGACAATGGAGTTTTTCCAATATGCTCCCGATGCTGTGGCTTAATGGGTTATTAAAAATGTTTTCGCGCCAAAGAGGATAACAAATTTGATAGACCAGCAGCCGAAGAAGATGATAGCAAGCAACCGAAAACTTTCTTTTCAGGTAAAGATAAAAAGGTTATTTATAAAAAAGTAGGTTGATTATGATGGAGCCAATAGATGTTGCCATTCTCACAATGAACAGCGATCACATGTTGAAGCAGTGTATTAATTCTGTTTACAGGAACGTTCCAGTTAACCGCCTCATTGTTGTCGACGGCTTCTCCACTGATAAAACCGCTGATATAGTGAAAGAGTTCCAAGAAAAATACGGGAACGTTAGCTTTGTTCAAGAAAAAGGAACAAGAGGCACCGCTAGGCAGACTGCAATCAGAATGGTGAAGAGCGATTGGTTCATGTTCGTTGACAGCGACGTTATCTTGTCTAAAAACTGGTTTGCTGAGGCGGAAAAACTAGTTAAAGATAATGTAGGCGCCGTTTGGGGAATCGAAATTTGGTCGGTGCTAAGAGAATCGAAAAAATTGCTATATCTGTTTGAAAGGGTTACAATAAAAATATTTGATAAAAGAGGCGGAACCCACGACACGCTGATTCGGCGTAAAACAGTTGAAGACATCAAAATACCCTATCAACTGCATACTTACGAGGACGGTTACATCAAAGATTGGATTGAAAAAAAAGGCTACAAGGTTTTAGGGGTTTACGTACCGTACTGCATTCATTTTCGTCCCGAAGAAGTATGGACAACCCGAAAACACGTCGAATTAATGGTCAGCGACCTAAAGTACGCCGTTCACCGCCCAAAACTTATACTTTCATACGGCTTCTACGCAGCCATCGTCGTTTACCAAATATTCTTAAGCAAACTCAAGCCAGCAAAATAAAAAACGCAAATACTTACGGCTTGATATCTCAAATGTGCTTTTTTATTTAATTTCTTTAGTGCCAGTAAGTTTGGCCTAGTTATAAGTGGAATTTATGGAATCGTACACTTCGGTTGCAATCAGGGTTGCTCCTTGACTGTTCGGGTGCACTCCATCTATGAAGAGGTCACTGCTGTTGCCAAAAGCGCTGTTAACATCAATTATAGGCAAATTCATTTTGTTTGCCAAATCCTCGGTTTTCGGAATAATTGTATCCGTCAAGTATGAGGGACTTAAATCTGAACTGTTGCTGAAAATCGACGGCGACGTTACAATCCAGATATGTGGTTTGCTTTGGAGCTGCTGAAATGAGGTTACCAGTTCAGCGTAATCACTTTCGAAACTTTCATTATATGGGTGAAGATCCATAAGATCATCGTTAGTTCCAAGCATAATAACGACGATGTTGGGCTCGAATGCTTTGGCGTCTTGGAATTGAGTCTGGTTCATGTAGGGTTCCCAAGAATTAAGCAGCACGGTTGACCCGCTGACGCCAAAGTTACCTACCGTGTAGTTATTTCCAAGCATTGATTGTAGGTCGGAAGGGTACCCGCTGTTTTGGGTGATGCTGTCTCCAACGCATGCGACGCGGATAGGATAATTGGGGAAATACGTTTGAGAGTTGATATTTTGTGATTTAACGAAGTTGAAAACAGCTAGAGGTGAGACAATGATGACGACTGCAATAGTTATCGCCAGTAACTTCGTTTTCTTGTTCATGCTTTTTACTTCGAATAAAGAAAGCCCTCCTGTTACCGCTTGATTTATCCCTATGGGTCACGGTTGAACTTTTATTCCAAGCACATGCAAGCATGCTGTTAGGCCCATAATTTTAAAGTAATAATACTTATCAACAAACTTGATTTAGAAGCAATATAAAAAAAAGAAAAGAGGTTTTATTATGTTTTTGTTTTATGGCTTTTATGGTCGTTTTCTGAGAAGCAACAGTGCAAGTACTGCGCCAATTATGATTATCACAATTATTACTGCTGCTATTCCTAACTCTACGGTACTTGTCGATGCTAGCCCTGATACTGGTGTAGCGGATGGTGCGGGTGTTGCTGGTGCCGCGGCGGCGTCGAAGTGTGCTTCAGCGGATGATCCCCAATACGAGTTTGATCCTGCGAAAGAAGCTATTACAGTGTATGCGCCGGTGATGTCAGGTGTCCATCCTAAGCTGTAGGTGCCGCTTGCATCAGTTGTTGTTGTGCCTATAACTCTGCTGTTGCCGTTCGAGTCAACGACTGATATTGTCACTGGAACTCCGGTTACATTGGTTGGCTCTGGCTTTTGCATGTATACGTATTCCATCCATTGGCTTTGGCTTGCGTCAGATACGCATGGAACGCCGTTTGGAAAGTCTGCTTTTTGCTCTGTTTGTTGTGTGCCTGGTGAAACATCCGTCACTGTGCCTGTGATTGTTATTGGTGTGGCAGTTGTCACGCCGACATCAGGTGCTGTAACGGTAGTTGAGCTTGGTCCTTGTCCGATATCGTAGATTTGGTTGTCGTACATGTTGTAGTAGAGCATTTGTCCGTCTGCAATGATGTTTTGTGGATATCCTCCGCCTCCATCGTTTGGAGATTGACCGTTCATAGCCCAGATTTGTTGTCCTGTGGTTGCGTTGAGGCAGAATTCAAATTCGTTGACATAGTAAGGTGATTGAGCGCCGTTTCCGTGCTGAGTAGTATAGCCGTAGACCATTCCGTTGCAGACATCAGTAATCATGGTGGGTAATAGACCCCAAGGTGAGTTGATTCCGTCGTTGGTGCTGTTGCCTTCGCCGCCGTTACCCCATATCCAGGTTAGAACGCCGGTGGCTGTGTTATAGCATTGAATAGTTCCGCCGTAGCCTTGAACGTAGATGTTGCCGTAAGCAGTAGTCGCGCATTGTCCGATACCTAGTCCACTGCCGAAGTATTGGTAGCCATCTGGGAACGCTGTGGTTGTTGGACCCCACATATAGTTTCCGGTGGTTAAACTGTAGCCCATCCACTCCATTGTTTCACCGATCTGCATCGTGATGACATTGTTTACTGGATCTACCTGTCCGAATCTCTGAGTGTAGCTGCCTAAGTACGAGTTGCCGTTCATTAAGTTTGGCGCAGTGTAGTTTTGGACCCACAATACCTTTCCTACTGGACCCACTGTTGCGTTGAGGTTAATTGCCCACATTGTGAATGGGTTTGGAGTGTATTGAGGACCGACACCTTGTGATAGTCCACTGCTTGTTCCAACCAAAATGTCGCCAGGAATGTATGTGTTGATTGTTGGACCGGTTAGAGAAACTCCATTCGGAGCAGTTGCGTTGACAGCTAATCCGTCTAAAGCACCGCCGCTTATTGTCATGTTCCAGTCGTATGCTCCTGAAGTTCCGCCGTTAACTATTGTGCCGACAGGTCTGTATTCGCTCATTTCAATGAGTGGGTTTTCGAGTATATCAGTAGTGTTCCATTGAGCTATCCATCCAGTTTGGGTTGCAGTATTGTAGCCAAGGAATAGTTTTAGCAGTTCACCGCTTGGACCCATGCCTGCAGCTGATGTTACTTCGCTTAGCATTGAGCCGCTTAATATTCCGTTGCTGCTTGTTTGGTAAACGGTTTGGCTTTGTGGAATGTTGGTTATGTTAAACATCCAGTCGCCTGTGAATGCGTCGTAAGCTATCCAAGTTACGTTAGCAGGTGTAACCGTGCTGCCTGCAGCATTGCTGACAGCTCCAGCTACGGTCCAGCTTTGATATAGGTATCCGCCAGTAACTCCGGATTGGTTCGGGTTAACGCAGTTGAATAGTTGACCCCATGTTGGATCGTATGTTGGACTAGCATTTGCCCATACAACTTTTCCAGTAGCTAAGCTTATGTCAACGAAATCTCCGCCATAGTAAACGCCGTTTACAGCGGTCATCGTACCATAATCGCCAATAGGCATCTTGAAGTATAGATTTCCATTCAGAATTAATGCGTTGTAGAATCTTGGTTCATATGAACTGCCTGAGTAGTATGTTGCTCCAGGAACAGCTGTGTTGGTTCCGCCGACGACTCCTCCGAACTCAATGGGCATTGTCCACATTATGTGACCTGAAGTTGGCGCTGTACCAGAAGTCTGGTAATTATTAAAGCCACCAACGTTGTCAGTGCCTAATTGTCCAGAAGATGGTCCGAGCCAGTTTGATGCAACCGTGTACCAGTAGATGTTTTCACCTTCTATTGGGCGAGTCCAGTAGGCTGTTGGAAGCGGATAGAAAGTTTGAGTTAGGGGTTGTTGCTGTACGGTGACATTTAAGCTTGCGGTTTCAGGCTCGTAAATGTCTCCTGCAAGAGCGTTGATTGATGCATTTGTTGCTGCTGTGAGGGGTACGGTTGACGTTACTTGTGCCAGAGTTGGGTATGTCATTCCTCCGAAGAGGAAGTTGAACTGGTATTGGCCTGTTTCTGTAGGTATGTACGTTATGGTTTGTTCGCCGCCGGTGTTGGAAACGATTTCGCTAGGTGTCCATAGGGTTGCAGTTGTTCCGTCAGGTAATGTGACAGCAAGGGTGTAGTTTCCTTTTCTTATGTTGTTGGTGATGAGTGCGTTAGGCACAGGTTGGGCTGTCCAAAAAGTCACTACGAGAGTTTGCCCCACACCGATTGGGTTGGGTGCAGCTTGTAGAAACGCCGCATCTGTAATGTTCCAAGGTGGACTGTGTGCGCTAGCATTAGGCATTAATACCATTGAAGCTCCTATAGAGATTGTTAGAACTAAAGCGATCAAAATAGCCATTGATTTCTTTTTTAGATTTTGCATTTTTTATTTTCCTTCAAATTTTTTATCGAGCAAGAAACTTAATTTTCTCGTTCGCTTCCTCACCCTTAACCAATTTAGCTTTATATTGCTTTCGCCAAATTAGAGGGAGCAGATGGAAGCACTTGGTGGTCTTAGTGCTGGCGTTTCCATTCGCTGAGTTGCTACTCTACTAAAAATAATATCGTTTATGCAATGGGATGTCGGTCCTGTATGCTGTTAAGGGACCAGTATCGTTTAACTCCATACTGGGTCAACTAGCCACAAAAAAGTAAGAGCTGTGCTGACCTACAAAGACAAAAAAAATAGCATTTACCTCGCAAGGCAACGCCGACAACTAGATGAAATTTTGAGCTATATCGAGCGAATTGGGGTTGTTTGCGCTTATTTTTCTTTTTCTAAGCGCTAATGCAGACATCGCGATTACAATTATTATCACTGCTACCGAGATGATAATATAAGTTGTTGGAACTTCAGAGCTTGTTATCGGGCGAGCTCTCAAAGCGTAAAGGTTGCCGTCACCTGAGCCAACATAGACAACGCCGCTAATTACATCAGCAGACGAAACCACAGCGTTTCCAGTGGTGAAGTTCCAGATTTGCTCGCCACTCGCAGCGTTTAATGCATATATTTTACCATCGCTTGATCCGATGTAAACAACGCCGCCAGCCACATTGGGAGATGAAACCACCCCGCTTCCTGTAGTGTAGTTCCAAATTTGGACTCCGGTCGTGGCGTTTAAAGCGTAAACCTTAGCGTCCTCAGAGCCAACATAAACGATTCCGCCGACAACTGCTGGAGATGACTCTACAGAGTTTCCCGTAGTGTAGTTCCAGAGTTTGGCTCCGTCTGCTGCGTTTATAGCGTAGAGGTTTGAGTGTTCTGACCCGACGTAGACGACGCCGTCAACAACAGTTGGAGACGAAACCACCGCGCTTCCCGTGGTGTAGTTCCAAATTTGGGCTCCGTTGGCGGCGTTTAATGCGTATAGGTAAGTGTCGCTTGAGCCTGTGTAGACGACCCCGTTGACGACTGTGGGGGAAGAACGCACGAGGTCTTCTGTGGTGTAACTCCAGATTTGAACTCCGTCCGTTGCGTTTAAAGCGTAGACTTTATCGTCGTACGAGCCAACGTAGACTACTCCGCCGACGACATCTGGCGAAGAAGATACATAGCCTCCCGTAGTATAGTTCCAGATTTGGGCTCCGTTGGTGGCGTTTAACGCATAAACTCTGTGGTCATATGAACCGACGTAAACGACGCCTCCAACTACATCAGGCGAAGAAAACACGTAGCCGCCAGTGGTGAAATTCCAGATTTGCACCCCGTTTGCCGCATTCAAAGCATAAACCTCGTCGTCCTGTGACCCAACGTAGACGACGCCGCCGACAACATTAGGAGATGACTCAACTGCGTTTCCTGTGGTGTAGTTCCAAATTAGGAGATGGCTGGGGCTTGTTGAAGGACTTGTCGATGGGCTGGGCATAGGTGATGGGCTAGGAGACGGTGTTGATGTGGGTGTCGTTGTTGGCGCTGGAGTAGGTGAAAATATTGGAGTGGGCATCGTTGAAGGCAATGGGAATGACCCTCCTCCTGTTCCAGCGGGAAGCCCAGGTGAAACTATGGCTGTGCTCATGCTTATTGAAGTGAGCATTGCGATCCACTCGTTGCCGTTGTCTTCAGGAATCACCAAACGCAGTGTTTCCGTTAGGGATGCGCCGTTTGATTGGTAGGCTATGATATCGTCTGGCTGGGTGACTTCGGTTAACGGGAGGCTTACTGTGTATCCGTCCGTTGCCATGAAGTTTACTGATGCGACCGCTGACGTTAATCCGCTTTGTTGGAGCAAGTAGCTCATGCTTACTCCGGTCCAGACGCCGCTGGTTACCAAGGTACCGTAACAGTACTCAGGTGAGTCTATGCTGGTTTGCGGCATCGCCAAAATCTGACTGTAACTATAGGTAACCGTGTTGTTTGACAAGTCAGATACCTCTAGATTCCACACTGTTTGGGCTGAAACTCTCCCAATCGGCGCGATAAGCAGCAAACTGAAGAGCGCCAAGAAAAAGCAAACCTGAAAAAGCCTTTTTTCCATTAAATTCCTTCACTGTTCAATGTTTATACGTGCATTGCTCTTACTAATCTTTTTTTCTATTCCTTTTTGCTTCTCTGAGCTCTATTCAAGCGAGCAACATTTGAATGAGAAAGAAAAGCGGTAACAAGGTTCAATGCATAAGGCAGGTTGACAAAACTAAGCTATGTTTTCCAAAAAAACAATTGGGTGATTAAAAACGAAATATAAAAGTGGGGTTTGCTGAGGCTCTGGGAAAAATTTAAAGGAGAAAAGATGAATTGCTTGCTAAAGGCAATTGCTCTTTGTTAATTCACCCAGAGCCTTCTCAGCCCCTATTCTTTTCTCCGTTGCTTTTTAGGACTAAAAAAGGGAAAGATAGATTGTGGTTTTTTACTGTTTTTTGTTTTATGGCTTTTTTCTTAGTAAGAGCAAGCCGACTATTGCGATTGCGATGATTATAGCGATTACTGCTGCTGCGATTCCAAGTGTTAGTTCTGATGATGTTGCGAGGTTTGATGCAGGTGTCGCTGTCGGTGCAGGTGTTGCTGCTGCGTTTTGTACGGTCATGCCGGTTTCTGCGCTTGAGCCCCAGTAGCCGTTGGTGCCAGCGAATGTTGCTGTGACTAGGTAGCTGCCTGGAACGCTTGGAGGTGTCCAAGTGAAAGTGAATAAGCCTTTAGCGTCGGTTGTAGCGTCGCCGAGGTGGACAAAGTTGCCGTTAGGGTCAGTTGCGTCTATTGAAACTGTAACGCCGGTGAAGTTGGTTGGCATTGGTTGTTGCTGATATACGTAGCTCATCCAAGCGCTCATGCTTGCGTCAGATGCGCACGGAACGCCGTTTGGAAAGTCCGCTTTCTGCTGTGTTTGCTGTGTGCCCGCTGAAATATCCATCACTGTACCCTGGATAACTACATTAGCGCCTGCTGTGACAGCAGTCTGTGGCGCTGTTACCGTGGTTGCGCTTGGTCCTTGGCCCACACTGTAAACTTGGTCATCGTAGCCGTTGAAGAATGTTGCATACCCATTAGCAATGGCATAACTTGTTTGTGTGAATTCGCCTGTGTAGTCCGATAAGGTCCAGATTTCTGCTCCGGTTGTGGCATTGATGGCACGTGCCAGTGCGCCCTTGTAAATTG
The DNA here is from genome assembly GCA_963828195.1 of Candidatus Bathyarchaeota archaeon. Classification (GTDB taxonomy): domain Archaea; phylum Thermoproteota; class Bathyarchaeia; order Bathyarchaeales; family Bathycorpusculaceae; genus Bathycorpusculum. The sequence continues at coordinate 121,736 of CAWHDT010000009.1, read as the reverse complement.
GGTCGATGATGGTGTGTTCAGTAGTCACGGTGTATATTACTCCGTTGCCGACTGCGTTTATGAAGGTTGGGTAATCGCCGTAGGGCGTATTTAAGCCTGCGTTAGTGCTGTTACCTTCGCCGCCGTTGCCGTAGGTCCAAAGTAGGTTTCCATTAGTTAAATCATAGCAGTAGAGTATTCCTGCGAAAGCGCTGCTGTAGAGTTTCCCGTAAGCTAGTTGGCTGACTATTGTTCCTGCTCCTGGGCTGCCGTAGTAGTCAAAGGCTGCTTGAGGTGCAGTTGGACCCCATATTTCCTGTCCTGTTGTCAGACTGTATCCGACAAATTGTGTGGTTTCTCTGTATGCTTCAACGAAGACGTTAACTGTCGGGTTAACTCCGCCAAATGAGACTGACACGGTGCCTGATGGCGTAATTGTGTTCCACCATAGAATTTCGCCGATTGGGCCTCTAGTTGCGTTGAGGTTGACTGCGAAGTATGTGTAGGGGGTTGAGCTGAATGCGCCTGTAACGCTTGTTGCGGTGGCAACCGGATAAGTGCCGTTCTTGCAAAGCAGCACGTTTCCGGCTAGAGCTGCAAGTATTGTAGGTGCGGTGGTCATGGTGTTGAGCGCTGGTGTCGAAACGTTCCAGTCATAACTGTATAGTGCGTTGCTGACATTTACGACGTTTCCGTAGACAACGTAATTGGAGGTGGCAGGTTCGTTATTGTTGTTACCGGCAACAGCTCCTAGAGCAGGTTCTGTCACGTTTGCCTCCTGTGATTGGCCTGTGGTTAAAGCAGCGCCAGAACTTGTAGAGTCGTTGTAGAGCGTTGGGTTATCGACAACCGCAAGGCTCCATGGATTCTCAACTGTCTCCCAAAGCCTAGATGAGTTCCACTCGCCTAAATAATAGGCTGGTGAGGCGGTGGTGCCGTCGTTCGTTAGGACGTATCTTAACTGTTCCCCACTTGGTCCTTGGGCTATTGTGCCTGATGGAACGCCAGTTACGTTGAATAGTGGATCCCCTGTGAATGCGTCAAAAGCACGGGCAAAGTTGGCTGTGAATAAGATTGCTGGATAAACTCCATGTTGGTCAACGGACCATACGTTGTATATGTAGCCGAATGATAGCGCGGGTATCTGTGTACTGCTCCAAATTATTTGTCCTGTTTGTAGGCTTTGGCAAACAGTTGGTCCGCTGGAAGGGCCTGTTAATGTTACTGGTTCTGTGTAGTATATGTTGCCGTCCAATATTATTGGATTTATATATCGGTTGTTGTAAGCTGATCCTTCAAAGTATCCGACTCCCTGAGGATTGCCTGGATAGGAACCGCCGCTGGTAAATTCGTTTCCTCCGACAACTCCGCCTTCTTCAACTGGATACGTCCACATAACATGGCTAGTTAGTGGTCCAACGGCATCTCCGGGATACGCTTGGATTGCTGATGATGTTGGGTAAGCAGTGGCAAAGGAAAGACCGCCATAGCCCGTTGCAGAACTGACTGGAGAACCTGAACCGAGCCAGTTTGACGAAATCGTGTACCAGTAGGTGTTCTCACCGTATATTGGATATGTCCAGTATTGTGTTGGAAGCGGGGAGCTGCCTGTAGCTGCGGGAATTGGTGCTTGCTGCACAGTCATCGTTGTGTTTGCTGAGCTTGGCGCATAAGTGTCGCCAATCAACACTGAAGCTGGGTCATAAGTGCCGCTACCGCCTGGGGTGGTTTGATTGTAGGCTTGTCCTGGGAAGGTAAAGATGAGTTGATATGTTCCAGTCTGGGTTGGGGTGTATAATAGGTACTGGTCTGATGTTGGATCAGCAATATAACTGAAAATCGTTGAGTTTGTTGTACCGTCAGGTGCTATGATAGTCAGATTGTAGTTTTGGAATCTGTAATTATTTGTTACCTGTGCATAGTCGGCTGTTGTTGTGGCTCCTGCAGCAGCATAATAGCCGAAAACCTGGTTAAGCCACATATAAATGGTCACTTGCTGGCCGACACCTACCGGATTAGGCGACGCCGATATGTAGGCGTAGGTTGGAATTGTAATCGGAGGGTTATGTGCACTAGCAGTTGGAATAAGCATTATTGAAGCCCCTATTGAAAGTGTTAAGAATATAGCAATCACAATTGCTGCGATTTTGTTTTTAACAATTTGCATTTTTCTTTTTCTCCTTTTTATTTTGTGACTAGACTTTTTCCGTTGTGTACATTTAAACGTTTTTAAAACCTTAAATAAAATCGGATAAAATTGCCATTTTCGACAATAAAAGGAAAATAATAGGAGCTCGGATTACAAAGCCAGAATCTGCGAATGCAGACGGTAAAAGGACGGGAAATGCGAAATGTGCGATGAATTTAAATATAAAGACAAAGTACCAAGAATCTCTACGAGGGATAAAAGGTCTTAACCGAGCAAATTAGTGCAGTTCAAGCAAAAATTCTCAAAAGTTTATTATCCGATGGACGCAAAAGCGACAGCGAAATTGCGGAAAAAATAGGAACAACTGAAGAAATTGTTCAGAAAAATCGTGCCCAAATGGAACAAGCTGGCATAATCATAGGTGCGACAATACACATTAATTATAAGAGCTTTGGCTACAAGGCAGTCGCGCATATTCTAATCAATTTTGACTCACGGCAAGAAAAGCAACTTATAGAGTACCTGCAAAAAATGCCAGGAGTTTTTTCCTTCTACAGCAGGCAAATCAAAGGAAATATAGATGTTGTCGTAACTCTAAGAACGCTTGAAGAATTAAACGAAATCAAAGACGACATCAAAAATCATTTTTCCGTTTTCGAAATGAGAACTGGAATCTGGACAGATGTAAAAGAAATGAATTATAACTTGGCAATAATTCCAGATGAGATAAAAAATATAGAGGATACAAGCACTTTCCAGTCAAGTTCTAAAAAAAAGAGCAGCGCTCAAACCTTAGTCATCGACCAAATTGATCAGAAAATAGCTGACAAACTTTCTGAGAACGGACGGATGCCCATTGAGGCACTTGCTACAGAAATAGGAATCGCAGCTGATACCGTTAAAAGGCGGTACGAAAAACTAAAGAAAAACGGTGTATTGAAAGCTACAATTCAAATAAATCCTAAAAAAATCGGATACAAAGCTATATGCATTTTTTTCACCGCTACCTCACAGGAAAACTCAGTAATTATTAAGAAAATCAGTAAAATCCCTGATATTATAAGCATCATGAAAACAACTGGAGACTACGATTTGCAAATTTGGGCAATGATACGGGACTTAGAGCAGTTACTTTCAATTCAAGAAGAACTTGGGAAAATTCAAGAAATAATAAAAATTGATATGGAAGTAGTAAGAGTACGAGACAAATGGCCATCACCGCGCCAATATATATCGACTTTCTAAACAAAGCCGCAGACGTTAAATTAGCCAAAAACGATAAATTTGCAATTTTCTTTAAAATTCTGCAAGGAAATAAGAAATTTTGAATCCCAAAACCCGAAAAAGTGAAGAACTTAGAGAAAATAACGTGTTTAAAATCGATGAGCTTAATTCTAAAATACTGAAAAAACTATTACAAGATGGTCGGGTAGGTTTTGGTGAAATAGCCAGAGAATGCGAAGTCTCGGAAAACAAAGTTTGGAAACGTTTCAGGGCAATGGAAAAAAAAGGCATAATTAACGGGGCAACAATTCAGATGAATTTTGGCCATTTCGGAAATGCCGCGCTTGCAACTCTGCTCATCAGTATTGATGCTCAGCAAATAGATCAAGTTATGGAGTTTATAGAGAAAATAACGGAGATACGTGCCTACCGCCAGTATAACAGTGTTTACAATGTGAGGGCAATTGCAACTTTAAGGGACTTAAATGAATTGAACGATGTGAAGCAGATAATTAAGAGAAAACTTCCCACTACAGGACTAAAAACTTACATCTGGACTGGCGTTAGAAATATTCCTGAAAACCTAAATTTCACAGGCGCCTTGAAAGGCACCAACACTCTTAATCAACTTAAATCAAATAAACCAATCCGAACACTGATCGATGAAATTGCAATTGATGAGTTAGACAGGCAAATAGTGGCAAAGCTTACGATGGGCGGACGCGCGTCGTTTATTAAAATTGCGAAAGAACTGGAATTGTCAACTGACACAGTGGTAAATAGGTATCATAAGCTCAGGGAAAAGGGCTCAATAAAGGTTTCAATCCAAATAAACCCAAATAAAATTGGATACACGTCGATAATTGATTTCAACATAGCTGTTGCCGCTCCCGACACCCTGCCGGAAACGGTTGTTGAGTCACTTACGGAAATACCTGATGTAATTATAATTACAAAAACTAGCGGCGATTATGATCTGCAATTGTCAGCTATGGTTAGAGACACGGCGCAGTCATTCGCCATACAAGACCAAATCTCAAGGACCTGCGGCATAAAAAAAGTTGAAGCCAGCACAAGGAAAATACCCGAAAGATGGCCAAGCCGACAACAATACATATCAACTTTTTGATATAGAACGGGGAGGCTACTTTCATCTTTGCAGGTAAATGAAGACTTATATTTTATTTTATTTAGTGGTTATTTTGATACTTGGCTAACTGAAATCCGTGATTTTTATGGGCAAAAACGATTCGCGTTATAGGCGCCACGGATCATTAAGGTGGTACAATTGTTAGGATTATTAGGACCGATTTCTCGCTGAGAGCTATGGTTCGCGACGCAGTGCTAAAAATGCAGGGTTGTGATTTGAACTCCTTTAGGACGGCAGAGCCTTTGACCTAGTTTGATTTGAGGGATGAAAAAACTATAGTTTCTTAAAGTCTTCCAATGCCTTCTTGAGATCCATTGCTGCGTTGAAAGATAAATCATCACTGTCATATTCAATCCTTTTTAGACCCTTAAGATTTGGAGGCAACTCTACTTTTCGCTCAACCAACAGAATAACCTGTGTATTGTATTTCAGATAGGTCGCGTCGATTTCAGAGGTTACGTTCGAATTAAGGATGTAGAGGCCGCTGTACCTTCGCTCCTGTTCAGCGGCAGCGATGTTTATTATTGCGCAATCACAGTCTTGCATCAACCCGAATTTGTTTTCAGAAATTGGCACAGTTGTTTCTTCTTTATCGCCCATAACGTAGTCATAATGCAGAAAATCCAACATTTTCTTTATCTGGTCAGAAACTTGGGTGCTGCTGTTAGATATGAAGACACGAGGTTTCAGACCGTCTTTTTGCGGCTCATTTGGCGTTCTTTCAACAAAAGTTGGTGTTTTGGTCACTGGGTCATCTGTTGCATATGTAGTTGGCGCCTCAAAGGAAACCTGTGAAATAGCAAGCTCTTTAATTCTATTAGCATAACGCTTATTCATCAGTTCATTTATGCGTAGCAGCTGAAGCTCAGTTCCATTTTCCGACGCGGTAATTTTTCCCTCCAGAGCTGTGTCATCAAAATCGGGTGCAACAATTATGCCCTTTTGTGCTCCTCCTTTTACTAGCACTTTGACAAAAGCTTCTACATCAGCCAAGCGGACAGGATCGGATTGTTTGATCAAAAGAGGTTGACCTCCCTCAGTAAACCCGCTTACGCCCGTAGATGGGTCACTTGGTTTACCATTGAATTTTTTTATCACCCGCTCTTCGAAGGCACCAGTGGAAACTCCACCATTTAGACTCTTTCCACGCCCCCTCTTCTTAAAAACGAAAACAAAAGTTACTACAACAACTACCGCTACAACCGCTACGATTCCGCCAATAAGTAATAAGGCAGAGGTGCTTCCAAGTATTCCTGCTTTAGCGGGGGTTGGCTGTGTCGTAGAGCTTGGTGTTGATTTTTGACAATAGGCTATTTGGGAAAAAACTACGACTGAAAAAAGAAAACATGTTACAAAAATGGCTACTAGCAATTTTTTATTCATGATTTTGCATCCCTTGACGTGGATAGTGATTAACTCCCGACCATAGGTAAATGCCTACAGTGATTGGAACGTTATGGCGTATCGCCTTAAAAAACTATTGAGAAGAAATCTCTCTCCGATTCAGCCGTCGCTATTACTCACCAATTTTTGTTTATAAAAATAATGAGGGCGAATGACTCACCAGTTTCTGCAGAAATTTCCAAGTTCTCATAAATTTAGTTGCGGGGGAGGGGGATTTTGAACCCCCAGCAAGATGGGAAAAGGTCGAAGTTTGGAAGGCTGGTCTCTAATTGTAATGTTTAATAATTAAGTTTAAAATATTTTAGACATTGATTCGGCATCTTCATCTGATATCTGAAGGAAAATGGGCACATGAAAAAGATTAACCTAAAGCAGGTCTTAACGGTAATTTCCGTTTTTGGCCCCGCAGTCCTCGTCTCAGTAGAGCTGTTTGATCCTGCCAGCATCGTTGCGGCAACAGCGGCTGGGGCAGCGGTTGGCTTTTCAGTGTTATGGGCAGCTTTCTACTCAGGTATCTTGCTAATAGGAATACAAGAGATTAGTGCCCGGCTAGGCGTCGTCACTGGAAAAACTTTAGCGGAAAATATACACCAAAGGTTTGGACCACGCTATTCACTTCCGCTATTCGCAGTCTCGCTGTTTCTGAACCTTGCCACACTAACTGCTGAAATAATTGGTCTAAGCCTCGCGTTTTCTTTCCTATTCAACATAGCCTACCCCATAGCAGTATCCATATCGATTCTGCTGAATATTTTTCTTGTTTTCTTAACCTCATACGACACATTAGAGAAAATCTTGATGATCCTGGTCACTGCCATCTTCTTAGCCTACCTATATTTTCTCTTCTCGCTCCACGCAAACTTCGGCCAGATAGTTTACAATTCCCTTGTTCCATCAGTGAAAGCTAACTCCTTCTACTACGCCGAGGCGATAATAGGCGCTTCCATTACACCTACTTACGTCATCCTCCACAGCGGATTAGTTTACGAAAAAGGGTGGGCTCATCACCACGAGAAAGGAGTTGAAGACCTGATGAAAGAAGACGAATGCGAAAGAAAAGAAGAATTAGCTAAAGAGCGGAAATGCGTGCGGAAAGAAAGAGTCGATTCCTTTGTCAGCATCCTGATGGGCACAATTCTCACTATCGTCATAATCGCAAGTGCCGCATTGCTCATCGGGGGCAAATCGGTAACTAGCTTCGCCGATATAGCAGCGCCTTTCAGAATCAAATTTGGTTTAGCAGGGGTGGACGTTTTCGCAGTTGCCTTTGCTTTCGCTGGAATATTGGCTGTGGTTACCGTGGGGTTGGGCACCGTTTACTCCGCCTTCGGATTTTTGGGTCTGGAGAGCCGCATTAAGGCGAGAAGATTCAGGTTCGTATTCGTCTTGGCGCTCGTTATCTCTGCAATTTTCGCGTTCATACCAAACCAAATTCAAGTAATGATCTTCACTCAATACCTAAATGGGCTCCTGCTGCCGTTTATTCTAATACCTCTGATAATTATCACCCGAAACAAGGATTTAATGGGCAAATACAAACTTGGGAAAGCCACCTTGACATTAGCATTAGCAACCATCATAATAACAACAATACTCTTCATCGCGAGCATAGCTCAAATGCTGTAGAATTTCATAGTTAGCACCAAAGTAATTAAAAAGAATTACTCGATTATTTCGCCCGTTGCCGCTTTTTCGCCGACTTGCGTGACCTTTATCTTCACTCGGTTTCTCGGCTTGGCTTTTGGCACAATTATGACGTAGCCCCTAATTTTTGACATCCCATCTCCGCTAGGACAAACGTCGGTTATGTGCACATCTAATTCCTCTCCCAACTCAACGGGAGGTTGCTTCTCAACATGCTTTATCTTGAACTTTCCGCCTCGAACTCTTCGATGAACCATGCAAAAACCTTTCCGTGCTTAGTGTAAACAGAGATGGAGGCTTAAGGCTTAAGCCTTCCGCAGATTATTCTCCATTAACAAGATAGCCACCCGACTTTCGGTTTAACCAAAAATAATCCATATGGTACAAGGGGTGGGATTTGAACCCCCCCACAAACTGGCGATATCGCCAGCCACCGTTTTTTCTGCAGCTTTCTTCCTTTTTTATTGGGATTGTTTCATCTGGAAAAACACGAAGAACTCTCGGAAACAGAAAATCGCGTTGGTTGTGTTCAAAAAACCTTATATGTCCGCGTGTCCAGTATCGTCCATAATGGACAAGTGTGGACATATGGACATTGATTACCAAGCAAGTGTTAAGGCGCTCTCGCGGTTTAATTTGAAAGCAAACCCATTTCAGGTCTTTGAACTATTTGAACCGGGTATCGACAAAGCGAGCCTGAAACGTGACGAGAGCTTGTTTAGAGATCGCAAAGAAATCGTTGAAAAAATATACATGGGAATCTCCACGAGCAAAAGCTACAAAGTAGCCCTCCACGGTGATCTAGGAGTAGGCAAATCCTCACTCCTAAATAAGGTACTTAACATTCTTACTAAAGATAACTATTTCACGATAAAGTACAGAGTTCCTGTAGGGGTTGAGAATGCTAAAGGCGTCGAGCAAGAATTCTTAAGAGCTTTCGGTTCTGCCATCAGCACCGAAGCTTTGCGTAATGCGAGTATGCTTGGAACCTTAAAGAGATTGTTTGAAAGGAAATTATCAATAAGTAAAAGCCTTGAAGAACTCTCTTTTCTATCCATTCTTTATGCTTCTGATCAAATTACATTTACAAATGGAACAATAGAAACACAGGGTCTGTCAAGCACGGTCGGAATTCCGATAATAAAGGTGGATTTGACTAAGGAGGAACAAGAACAGGTTCTGGTTGCAAGGACTGAAACTCTTTCTCATACAGTTTTTGTTAATCTGCTGAGACGAGGATTTGCCCTTTTGCAAACCATGGGCTATCGCGGCGTAGTAATCGGTCTAGATGAGGTAGACAAACTAGAAAACGCTCAAATCGAGAAAACAATCATGACACTGTTGAAAGATGTCTTTTATACGAACGCAAATTTAGCTCACGTAATTATAGTTTTGAAAAGGAGAAATGGACTAAAACCAATCCATCCCGACATATTCCACTATGAACAAGTACTTGCTCCATGCCAAGAAGATGTACTTGCTTTCTTATCACAGATGTATTCTGATGCTTCAATTGATCCTAGCATATCCATCTACAAATTTGCAGATAAGAAGTTGCTATCAGAAATCTACGAAAAATATGAAGGTCGCATACGCTTAATCTTGGACGAGCTTTCCAACCTGCTCTTATCTGCTTTGCCAAGCCAAGACATAAGGAAGCTCGACTCAACAGTTTATAAGAAAATTACTCTTGATCAAGCTGGCATGTCATATGTCAAGATGCTAAAACCCAGCGACGCAGAATACAAGATACTAATGTATCTTTTCCAGAAAGGTGAAACCTACGGAAGGGATGAAGCACTTAGTAAAGCAACGGCAGCCGAGAAAAGCTCTCTTGCAAAGCATCTAAAAGCATTAAACGAAAGATCCATACTTGCCATAAAGAGTAAGGGCAAAACCAAAATTTATTTTGTTGATCCCAGCTTAAAGAACATGGCAGAAGATATGCTTGGTTACCATCGGCAAGTATAGACAACATTGCCCGCCTGTCCGCAAATGTCCATCAAGGACGCACATGGACACGAGGACATAGAGTTTTGACGAGTGCTTAAAGGTGCAGGGGGTGGATTTGAACCCCTAAAGTCGTGGAGGCATCACGCATTCCCCTTTTTTATCAGTGTAATTGATTTGAAACTGCTAATCGAAAAGAGCAGAAAACAATAAACTTATAATCCAAGTCAAACCAATAAAAGCCGAAGTAAGTGGATAAAATGGACAGAAAATTAAAAACTATACCAGAACCAGAAAAGGGAAACCGAACCGTTTTTGCATCCAAAACGTTGCCAGTAATAAAAAGCAAGGGTGGTAACACTACTTACCTATGCGGCAATTGTGGATCAAAACTAGGCGAGAACATCATCGAAGGAAAATTCAAGAATGTTGTGTTAAAGTGTCCAAACTGCAACCGCTACAACGAAATATAGTTTGGGGACGATTTTTCACACGGAGAAGAATTCTGTCAAGCAACAGAGGCTTAACAGAACCACTGAAAAGACTCCGATACCGCCTACCTTTATGATTCCAACTTCTCTACTGCAACAAGAACTAGAAAATTCTACTTTCAATTTTTATTATGTGACCCGCTATTGCAATTAAGTTGTTTGATCGCTATGGGCATTTCCTCTCTTAAAACGCTCAATTTTATTTTTTATTCATTGTCATTTAACACGATAGATCACAAAAAACCAGGCAAACATACCAAAAAAAGCTATACTTTTACTTAGAGTGGTGCAGGGGGTGGGATTTGAACCCACGAACGCCTACGCGATAGGGTCCTAAGCCCTACTCCGTTGACCAGGCTTGGAGACCCCTGCATGCGATTAAGGTTTAGTATAAAAGGATTTTACCTTAATATCTGTTAAGGAGTTCTTGCAATAAGTTCTTAAATTCAAAGTCTTCATTTGATAACTATGCCAACTCGAACTTACAAAGAACGGATAGAGGAAAAAGCGATTGAAATTCTCAAGAACAGCCCTGAGGGAGTTCGATATTCTAATTTAATAAGACAAATAAAGAACAGTTTGCCCGATGCAAATGTAAACCACATTCGAGGAACGATTTGGAATCTTGATTCAACCAAGCCTTCAGAGGTCTATAAAGCGGGCAGAGGACTTTTTAGGCACGTTTCTTTTAAGGAAAAACAAAATACTGCAACATCAGAAAGCCAGCTGCATATCGTTCCAGTTAGAGAAATTGATTTCTATGCATCATTCGCTGATTTTCTAGAGAATGATCTTGGCGAGTGCACTACAGCAATACCATTAGGCGGAAAATCTTTCGGTGATAAATGGGGAACACCCGACGTAATAGGCATTGAAAGAGCTACATTAGGTGAAATAATTCAGCGCCAAATCATTATTGTATCTGCTGAAATAAAAACCGATACTCAGGGCCTGATTACTGCTTTTGGTCAAGCTTGTGCATATGGATCCTTTAGTCATAAAACTTACATTGTGATACCCAACGCTTCAGACGTAGAAGATAAAGAAAGACTTGAATCACTTTGCTTAGTATTTGGCATAGGTTTGATTCTATTTGACAGTACTAATCCTCAAGACCCAAAATTTGACATTAGAGTTAGGGCAACCAAACATGAACCAGACATGTTCTATGTCAACAAATACATGAGGATGGTTCCAGAAAAATTGTTAAAATAATAAACTTTGATTAACTATTGCCATTCATATTAGCACACTCTTTTTTAGAAATCATTGATGCTGCGACCGTAAGCATTTTATTGCCAAGACGCAGTTCTTTCACGGGAACAAATTGTTTGCCTTCGTAGCCTAGCCCGGTGGGGCGTTACCTTGGTAAGGTAATGGTCGCGGGTCCAAATCCCGCCGAAGGCTCCAAATTATATTTTAGTCGTGTTTTGGTTGTCTAGCAAACTTTTTTAGATTAATTCAATTATAGAAAGAAATGGAAGGCGCCTATGAGAACACTTGATGAACTTAAAAGGCAACTTATGCTACTTAAGCCAGTCCTAGAAAAGGAGTTTCAAGTGAAAACCGTAGGCATATTTGGTTCATATTCTCAGAGCTGTCAAAATGAAAGAAGCGATTTGGATATTCTTGTATCTTTTTTTGAGCCAAATGACATTGACTTGGTGGATTTTATTGGGCTTAAACAGTTTTTAAGTCGAAAACTAAAGGTGAAGGTTGACTTAGTTCAAAAAGACGCTCTTAAAACACGAATCAAGGATAAAATACTTGACGAGACAATCTATGTATGACAAGAGACATCAAGCTCTATCTTGAAGATATTTTGAGGGCTATTCAAGAACAGGGTTATGCCGTGGAACCGTAAGTTTATGTTTTCCATCAGTAAGAAATATGTGGCTGCCTCTTTGACCCGCGACTCTAAAGCCTTTTTTGCTGAGAGCTTTAATTACCGTACGCCAAGATGTAGACGGCAACTTTTCAGACAGTTATCTCCACCAGCTCTTTCTTGCATTTAAGCTGGTCAACCTCTTCGGGGAAAGCTTCGAGGTACCCTTCGATGGCTTCTTTAATGTTGACAAGCGCTTCCTTGCGGTTGTATCCTTCGCTGATTGCTCCGGGAAGTTCCAAGCATTGCGCTGAATAACCACCGTCGGGCTCCTCTCTTAAGATTACAGTGAATTTGTTACCGTTGATTTTTACCATAACTGCCACTTATGATAGAGAACATCTTTTTGACCATATAAGCTTTGATATAAACCGAGTTTCCCATCCACCCGACAATGCACACCTTGGTAAGGCAATGTCGCGGGTCCAAATCCCGCCGAACGCTCCAGCCTCAAATTACTTTTCGGTTAATTCTATGAATTCCTCGCGTGTTAATCCTGCCTGTTGGAAGATTGCTGTAAGAGCGCCTTTTTTAATAGAGTCTGACCAGCGCACTGACTGAAAAAAACTGCTACTGCGCGTAATCGCCAGCGGCAGAAGAAAATTTTTGGTTACGATTACGTTGGGATGTGCGGGTTGCAATATAATTATATAATTCTTTTAGCTATTGTTGTTTTTGAGGAATGTGTTTTGTCCGAGTTTGTCTGGAATAAAGCGGTTGTCTGCATTTTTAAGGAGCGAGATGTTGACCCTGAAGTGGATCCCTTTGTGGTTGTTAAGACAAAGAAAATTACGCTTGCCCGAGGCGGCGACTCTAAAGTGACGGGCAGCCTTGTCGATTTTTTCACGTTGATGGGAGACGCTGACTATCTTACGTCGCCCCAAGGCGCCGCTGACCGCTACGTCATGTGCTGGTTTGACGACACCGAACCCGACATGACCAAAGACCTGAGGCGGCTAAGAGGAGTGACCCTGAAAGGAAAAGTCACCTGCGCACTAAACACTAGTGGCAAAAGAACTTATAACGCCTCTTTTGAAGCTGAGCACGCAAAACTCAAATAACCCGTTCTTTAGGTAAATTTACCCTTCAACTTCTGTTAACTCCGCTTAATCAAGCGAAAACCAACTGAAGCAGATGAAATACGGTTTAAAAGAGCGACGGAAACTTAGGAATTGCCCTCTATAAAAGCCTAAAATTTAAAACTGAATTAAACTACGTAGAGTTGAGGTGAAAATTTGGGTAACGGGAAGGGTGGAAAGCCAAGCACAACGGGCAACCCATCCTGGAAAAGGTCGAGACAACAACCCGCCAAAATAGGAGCAAGTCACTTACGGACATTATCTTTTTCTCTTTTTTATTTTTTTGACTTTTTGAAGATACAATAAGTCTTAAATCTGTATAGCGCAGAATTAGACCGATTCTTAGTCAAGAAACATTGACTATTGTTAGTCAAGGAATATATACGATAAGCCTTTTATCGCCAAACCTTCTCTAAGGCTAAATATGAGCATTATCAGTAAGAGTTTCTCATTGCTTCTTGTTTTTATCTTAGCCGTGTCAAGTATGACCGTAATATTCGCAACTACACCTTTAGGATTGGCTCAAAGCGGTACAACCGTCAATGGCATAATCACTTCTGATACTACATGGACGCAAGCAAATAGTCCGTACAACCTTACAGGAGATATTTTGATAAGTAGCGGGACAGCCCTAACAATTGGAATGGGAAGTACATTAAACCTTAACGGCTATTACATTATGGTCAATGGTTCACTTATTATCCAACAAGGTGCAACAATAAACATGGGAAATGCATCTGCCTACATACTGGTTAATGGTGTTTTGTCTGCAATAGGAACAAACAATAACCCAATACAAATAAATGGTAACGTGGCTGGGGTCACAGAATTAGGTCCAGCATACTATTCATATATCACATTTTCTCCATCCAGTACAGGATGGAATGATGCAACCAATTCAGGTTCTATAATAGAAAATGCGGTTGTTAACCTTACTGAAATAGACTTAAGCACTTCTGTTAACATAAGCAATGACACAATTAGCGGTGCAGAAATATCTATCTTGAGTGGTTCGCCTTTAATTCATGGAAATACAATCTCGAACTTCATCCTCATGAATGGCGGTAACTGCTCATTATCGAATAACAATATAGTAAACGGGTCTATTTCATATGCAAGTGGTAGTGCAACAATAATAAATAACGTTATCTCTGATGCAGAATATCAAAGCGGTTTTCGGGACGGTATTTGGTTTAACTGGTTTGGCGGACCAATCGGGAATGTTCTAATCGAAAACAATCTCATTTCTGATAACGGCTATGGAATACAGATTTTTTCCCCAAACGTCGCTGTTATACAGACGACTTTGACAATACAAAATAATACCATTACTAATAATAATGTGGGAATATGGGTTTCAAATGCTTATCAGCCAACGATAATTGAAAATAACTTCCTAAACAACACTCTTAATATTCAATTGGTAATAACAGGCTACGAAGGTCAATCAAAAAATGTTGACGCATCCAATAATTGGTGGGGAACAACCGATGTTCAAGCTATTAATCAAACAATGTATGATTTCAAAGATGACTTTACTTTAGGAATTGTGAACTTTGTTCCCTTCCTAACTGCACCTAATCCCGAAGCATTGCCTAATCTAAATGCTCCAATATCCACAACAAACGCATCACCATCTCCGACGCCTATCCAAAATTCAACATTTACCTCAACCCCAACCCCTACTCCTACGCCTACCGTTCCAGAGTTTCCAACAATAGAAGTTTTAGCTATACTCTTAGTGCTATCACTTTTCGCTATTATCATGCTTACGGTAAGAAAGCGAAAAATACCAATGGCATTCAAGGGTTAGGAACTTAGTTCAAAACTGCCAACGAAATTTTACAAGAATTCTTATTAGGGTATTCAGGCTTTTGCTTTAAGAACATAGGAACTACTCTGATGACTGCAGATCTAAAGTTGATTGTTTTGAAGGTTACTGGCGAATTCCTTTTCTTGTTCGGAATGTTAGCCTGGATTTACGGAGTGATTGTGCAACTTGGGCTTCCACAATACCAGTACACTGAGTTGTCCCCTCTTATACCGTGGATTCATGTAGACGCTTTTGCAATCGTAAGTTTCATTATCGCTGCAATCGGGTTCATCATGTGGAGGTTCGCCAAAGAACTTTCAGAGCGCCATTGTTAACTAGATGTAGTAACTGCCAACGAAATTTTACTAAATTTTTAAGCGATTAGAAACTTGATTAATTAGGGAAATCTGATTATTTTTGGACAAACAATTTGTCCCCTGTTGAGATTCCTGAGAGAAGTTACGTGTGAAAAGTCGCAACGATAAAAGGCTGTTCTGGGTAAACTGAAAACTAACAGTTATTCCCGAAAATGTACCGAAAAGAACAGATATAGAAAAATCTTAAATCTGAATATCTCTGATTACAAATGAGGCTTGTTTATGGAGAATGAAGTTATAAAACCAAAATGGTTAGAAAAACTTGAAATACAAACTAATAAAAAACTTAAAAAAGCCTTTCCTAATGCTAAAATCACTGACCTTAACCTTCAATATGGAACCAAAGAAAAATTGGGTGAAATAGACTCAGGTGAAATGGGAGTTGGACAGTTAGTTCTAACTGGATCAGTAACAGCAAATTATAATCACAATTTTGAGATACTGGGGGACAAACAAAAAGAGGCTGACAGAATCGTAAGTGAAACTTTGCACAAGAAACTTACTTCTATCGGTATATGGTAATGTTCATCAAAAGGTTAAGATGTAATTCCGTAAATTAACAAAGTTTCTAACTCTGATATGTTAAGGTATCTTTGTTCATTATTAATAGAAACAATCTTAATTAAAATTATTTTTCAGGTTCCTTAAGCTTAAGTGTTTTTAGTTTTGCGTTTTACTCATGTGCTTGATTTTTTTGATGTCTTGAGTTAAAGGTGGATTTTGAGGTTTTTTTAACTTAATTTTAAATATAACTGCTTAAACTTTATTGGGTAAGGTCGTAGACCATGGTTGAGCAAAAGTTAACTGCGATTTTGATTACTGGTCGAACTATTGATCAGGGTGTTGGGAAAGAAATGGGGAAGGGCTCAAAAGAGTATTTTGACAGCTCCTCCATCTGCGTCATCGATGAAGCTGACTTGAAGAAACTGGGCATAAAAAGCCGATCAAACGTCAAGGTAACTTCGAAGTACGGTTCAGTCATCGTTAAAGCAGAAAAAAACCCCTACGGCTCCAACCCCGGCTTGGTTTTCATCCCCTGCGGACTCTGGGCAAACGCCATCTGCGGAGACGAAACATTCGGCATGGGCATGCCCCTGTTCAAGGGCTTCCAAGTGGAAGTTGAACCTGCCCCAAACCAAACCGTTTTGACGCTTAATGAACTTTTGAAAGAGGAGTATGGAAGGTAATTGTTATGGCAGAAACGATAAAATCAGTTGTTTGCCCAATTTGCGGCTGCTTATGTGACGACATTGAGGTTACTGTCGAAAATAACGAGATTGTTAAAATGAAGAATGGCTGCGCCCAATGCGAAGCTAAAATGGTTCACGGGTACAAGAGCGATGAACGAATCCTGAAACCCATGATACGCAAGGACGGCGTACTGGTTCCTGTATCGATGGATGAAGCAGTGCATAAGGCAGCTCAAATTCTCACTGACGCAAAGTATCCACTTCTGTTCGGCTGGAGCAGCTCAACTAGCGAGGCACAGCGAATCGGTGTTCAGTTAGCTGAAGAATTAGGCTCAGCCCTCGATAACTGCTGCAGCGTCTGCCACGGGCCATCAGTTATGGCGACGCAGGAAATCGGCATCCCCGCCTGCACTCTTGGGCAAGTGAGGCATCGGGCGGACCTGATTGTTTATTGGGCATGCAACCCGTGGACTTCGCACCCGAGGCACCTTGAAAGATACACCAGTTTCACTGATGGACGTTTTGAGGGCAGTGAATGGAAAAGTTACCTTGAAAAGTTGAAGGGCACGCAGAGCAAGAAAAAAGTGGAAGCGGCTTCACGGCGAATATTAGGGGATTATAATCCGCCTGTTCATCCGGACGCATGCGTGGTAGATGCGCCGCCGGGGACAATGCAGAAGGCAGGTCGTAAACTGATTGTTGTTGACGTGAGGAAAACCATGACTGCTGAGGCAGCTGACTACTTTATTCAGGTTCAACCAAACAAGGATTATGAAATACTTGACGCCATGCGGTGTTTAGTGGCTGATCAAGAACTGGATCTTGACAAAGTCGGCGGCGTTCCAGTTGCATACCTAAAAGAAGTAACAGATGCCATGGTAAACTGCGATTTCGGCGTGATCTTCTTCGGCTTGGGGTTAACGCAGAGCGCTGGCAGATTCAGAAACATCGAAATAGCAATCGCGTTAACAAGGGACCTGAACAGAAGAACCAAATTTGTCATTTCGCCCATGCGAGGGCACTTCAACGTTACGGGCGCAAACGTGGTTTTCGCTTGGACGACTGGTTACCCATACGCCATTGACTTCTCGCAGGGGTATCCCCAATACAACCCTGGGGAATTCACAACCATCGATCTTCTAAGACGCGGAGACAACGATGCAACACTATGTATTTCATCCGATCCAGGTGCGCACTTTCCTAAGGTAGCTATGCAAAATATGATGAAGCACCCCATTATCACCATTAACCCAGATATGAACGCCATCTCAAGGCTCGGCGACGTGGTTTTTCCAACGCAGTGGTGCGGCATAGAGTATGAGGGTACAGCTTACCGCATGGATCATGTGCCCATTATGCTGCGCAAAGTTGTCGAGCCACCGGAAGGAATCCTAAACGATGAAGAGCTCCTCACGAAAATCCTCGAAGAAGTCCGGGCGATTAAAGCACAAAAAGCTGGCGAAGAGCCAAAAAAGGAGCTTCACACTAAGAAAGAACACAAAAAAGCAGAGGTTGTTGCTGAATGACTGAGTTAATCATAAAGAACGGCTTCGTCTTTGACCCCATAAACGGTGTTAACGGCGAAAAAATGGATATATCCATCAAAAACGGCAAAATCGTTGAGAAAGTAACGCGCAAGGCTCAAGTGATTGATGCCGCAGGATTGACGGTTATGCCTGGCGGCGTTGACATTCACACTCACGTTGCAGGCGGCGAAGTTAACACTGGCAGAATTGTTCGTCCCGAAGACCACGTTAAAGATGTGGTGCGCAAAACAGCTATGACTCGCGCTGGCACTGGCTACTCGATTCCGTCTACATTCGTTACTGGTTACCGCTATTCAGAGATGGGTTATACAACAATCATGAATCCATCCATGGCGCCTCTGGAAGCCAAACACACACATGAAGAATTAAACGATATTCCGCTTGTTGACAAAGCCACGTACCCGCTGCTGGGCGACTGGTGGTTTGTGCTGGAGAACCTCTCTAAAGGCAACATCGAGGAATGTGCACGGCACGTTGCCTGGATGCTTGACATAACCAAAGGCTACGCCATAAAAATCGTGAACCCAGGCGGCTTAGAATCATGGGGTTTCGGACACAACGTACACACCATTGACGATCAAGTTCCAAACTTCTGCATTACTCCACGCGAAATAATGAGGGGTTTAGTTAAAGTTAACAAATTGCTCAATCTTCCCCACACCATTCATCTTCACACGAACAATCTGGGGTTGCCAGGCAACTACACCACTACGCTTGACACCATGCGGGCGCTTGAAGACCTTTCAACAGACGGCAAACCAGTTGCGCACATAACCCACTTGCAATTCAGCAGTTATGCCGGCGACGGCTGGGGTCACTTTAAATCAGCAGCAGAAGAAATCTCAAGCTACATCAACGCACACAGCCACGTGACCGTTGACATGGGGCAAATCATCTTCACAGACACCACAACCATGACTGCTGACGGACCTTTCGAGTTCGAGCTCTACGAGCTAAGCGGCCACAAATGGGTTAACAGCGACGTTGAAACTGAGACAAGCGGCGGAATCATACCCTTCTCATACAAGAAAAACAACGCCGTCAATGCAACACAGTGGTCAATCGGGTTAGAGTTAGCCTTGCTAATTAAGGATCCTTGGAAAATCTTCATGACAACAGACCACCCGAACGCGGGACCATTTTTTGCTTACCCAAGAATTCTCGCTTGGCTCACCAGCAAAGATGCACGTCAGGCAACGCTAAATCACATTCACAAGAAAGCATTGAAAAAGAGCCTGTTACCCTCAATTGACAGGGAATTGACGCTGTATGAGTTGGCAATTATGACTCGTGCGGGGCAAGCTAAAGCGCTGGGTCTCAAAAATAAGGGTCACCTCGGCGTGGGTGCAGACGCAGACGTCGCTATATATGCTATTAATCCTGAAACAACCGATATAGCTAAACAGTTCAAGCTTGCGCGTAAAGCGTTCAAGCACGCAGCTTACACGATTAAGGACGGGGAAGTTGTGGTTAAAGACGGCGAAGTAGTAAGCAAAGCCAGCGGCAGAACCATGTGGCTTGATGTGCAGACAAAAGAGCCCTGCGTGATCGATGAGGAAATGAAACGCAAGTTCAAGCAGTACTGGACCATTGAATACGACAATTACCCAGTGTTTGACCATTACTTGAAAGTTCCAGAAAAATTAACTGTGAAGGCAAGTGTCTAAAATGATAACTCTTGTGCCCCTTAGAAAATTCGAAGTGCCCGTTCAGGCAGCATGCATAAGCCCCGCTGTTTTCAAAGGCAAAACCACCGCTGAAATAGCAGCTCTGCCCGTTACGGAAGGAAACCGCCAACTGAAACTTGGCGACCTCTTCGAAATAATCGAAGACCCAGCTCAAACCCCCGACATAACCATAAACGGCGACTGCGGCAAAGTTAAACGCATAGGCTCAGGCATGAAAAATGGGGAAATCGTCGTCAACGGCGACTGCGGCATGCACACTGGCGAAAAAATGCTGGGCGGCAAAATCACGATAAACGGCAACGTTGGCGGGTGGACAGGTAACGAGATGAAAGCGGGAACCATTGAGGTTCACGGCGATGCAGGTGACTACTTGGCTTCTCCGTACCGTGGAAGCAGCAGTACAGGCATGAAGGGCGGCTTGATAGTTGTTGACGGTAAAGTCGGCAGCGATGTAGGCTGCTACCTTAAAGGCGGAGTGCTTAAAATCAAAGGCGGCGCAGGCAGATTCCTCGGCTACCACATGAGCGAAGGCTCAATCCTTGTGGATAAGGAATGTGACACGCGGGCGGGCGCATTGATGACAGGCGGCAAAATCGTCATAACAGGCACAATTCAAGAGGTAATGCCGGGATTCACCGTTGACAGCGTTAAACCCAAAGTCAAAATCGACGACACCCAAAGCGTCGCAGGACCCTTCTACGTGTTTTTAGGCGACCTGGCAGAGCACGGCACAGGCAAACTCTTCGTCAACAAAGCCAACAATCCGCAGCTTAAAACCTACGAAAAATACCTCTAACTTTTTTAAGCAACGCTTCGGGCGTAAGCTTTCTTTTATTTGTCGTTTCTTTCAGCGGATTTTGCTATTTACTCGCAGAATGAGTTGTAAATAGTAGGGGGGAGGCGGCTTGATTGTTGGGAATTATTGTCGAAGGTTGACCGCTTGCCATCTGCTTGTGCGGTTTGTCTTTTATCGCTAATTTGAGGACAACCATAACAATCACCACGACTGCCGCAGCAACTGCTACTCCATAAATCGCCTGAAGCATGATAGAGCTATCCGAAGATGTTTTAGCGAACACTATTGTTACTTGGTGCGTGCTAAAGTGGGTTGTGAACCACACGTAGTAGTTGCTGCTGTCCTGCGTGTAGCCCTGGTTTTGAGCGATTTGGCCGTCAATATAGATTATCGGGATGGAACCGTCAGGTACCTCGCTTTTGGGGATTGTCAGATTGCCAAAGCCTATCGTACCGCTCACGCCCGTCACCGTGAAAGACAAGGAGGTGGCTGACTGGTTTGTTGAAATTGTGACGTCAGACATCTGTGAGCTAGTTATGTTTCCGCTGATTGCAAGGTCCACTGTTGTGTTTGTCGTTGCAGGCGCGGTTGTAGCTGACTCATTTGTCGGAATTGGAGTAGCCGTTGAAGTTGGCGTGGTAGATGGAGTGGAAGAACTAAAAGCGTACACGTTACCATCTTCTGAGCCGGCGTAAAGAACCCCGCTGGCAATAGCTGGAGAAGACCAACCCGCATCGTCGCCTGTTTGGTAACTCCATAAGTTAACCCCGCTGGTCGCGTTCAAAGCGTAGATATTGTTGTTCTCAGAGCCGATATAGACTATTCCGTTGGCGACTGCTGGAGATGAAAATACTTCGCCGCCTGTCGGGTAACTCCACAGCAAGCCTCCGCTGGAAGCATTCAGGGCGTAAAGGCTGCCTTCATCTTGGCCTTGAGGTGCATAAGAGCCCACATAGACTACTCCGTTGGCGACCGCTGGAGAGGAATACACCCATAAGTTGCCTGTTTGATAAGTCCACAGCACCAACCCTGTATTAGCGTTTAACGCGCAGATGCTGCCATTATTGCCTGAGTCGGCGCCTACGTAGACTACGCCGTTGGCTACGGCTGCTGACGAATAAATAGTGTCGCCGGCTTTGTAACTCCACAGCTTGTCTCCGTTAGAAGCGTTCAAGGCAAAAACGTTTCCTCCGTTATCACCTATATAGACGACGCCGTTGACAACAGCCGGGGAAGAACCTACCGCGCCGCTGCCTGTTGCGAAACTCCACAGCAAAGCTCCAGTCTCTGCGTTTAAAGCATAAACGCTTGCGTCATAAGACGCTATGTAAACGACCCCGTTAACAACGACGGGAGAAGACTGCACGTAGCTGCCTGTTTGGTAACTCCACAATTTCTCGCCATTAGTAGCGTTCAAAGCATAAAGGCAATCGTCCCACGAACCAACGTAGACCACACCGTTAGCAACTGCTGGAGAAGAATAAATGGCGCCGCCGGTTTGATAAATCCAGATCGTGTTTCCAGTTGCGGCATCCAAATCGTAAACTGCGCCTTTGTTGGAGCCCACGTAGACTTCGCCGTTTGCAACCGCGGGGGAACATAAAATTGAGCTGCCTGTTGGGTAAATCCACAGGGTTTGGTTTGTTGTTGGACCAGCAATTGTGGAGTAGCCCGAATGTGAGGGGTCATTTTGAAACATTGGCCAGTTTGAGGTGCCGCCATTGTTTGTTGTCGGCGTCGGAATAGGTGTTGAGCCGCTGATGGGGTTTGTTGTTGTGCCTGTAGTGTAGGATGCAAAGATGCATTCAGCGTAATTTTGCGTGTAGATCGGCGAATTCAACGTGGTTGGAAAAGTCGTGCTGCCGGCTTCTGCCTCCACAGTTGAAACGCCGCTAACGTCTGGGTTTGAAGCGATCATTATGCTGTTACCGCCGCTGCCGTTATCAAGTTCCATAAGCCAGTATGCTCCGGGGGTTAGGGTGACAGGCGACGCAAAACACAGAGTATGCCATGCCATTGCCGAGGGGTCATTGTTGGTTAGTGCGCCTTGGCTGGTTTGAGCGATTAGGCTGCCTAGTAACCCGTTTTCTTGGTTGTAGATGGCGAAGGAGTATATGATTGACCCATTTGGGTAGCTTACAAAGTTAAAACTCATATCGGCTGAAATGGAAGTTACGTTCGCATCGACAGACAACGTGTACCTTGAACCTACAGCTAAATACTGCTCGCCATGCCCGTTGGCTTGCGAAGTCGAATTTGAATATCCAAATGACCCGGTGGGCGAAGACGTGGTTACTAGAACTTGCGCCGTGTTAGATACTCCAGCGGGCTCCAAAACGGATGTAGAAGTCGAATTATTGGGATTGGGGTTGGCCTCGGTCACTGTTGTCGAAACTTCTAATGATACACTGTACCATCCCGGTGCCGTCGGTGTGAAAGCCCAAGAGGAATAAACTCCCCCCGGCGCCGCAGTGCCGTTCACGTACCATTGGTAAATGGGATAACCCTGCAAATTCAAAACAGACGAGTTGAACAGGACGGACTGGCCGACGTTCACAGTTACAGATGACGGAGATATCACAATGTTAGCTGACGTGGAGCCTTGTGATTTTCCAAAAGGAGTTGCGCCGAAAACCACTAATCCGCTTAAAAGAACAACTAACAGTGCCGCAAACACCGCTTTCATCCATCATCACCAAACAATACCGAGTTTTATTCCCCCCTAAAAACTTGCTTGTAACCCAACCTTTTCAGCTTCAGATAACATAGTTGCACATTTTTGTTTATTTTTAGCTTCCCGTTTTTCTCTTTGGCTTGGGAGAAGTTGCACAGTGACCGGTTTTTTAGGCTCCAGTGTGCTGGTCAGACCTAAAATTTTGGGGTGACCTTAAAATAGAGTCAAGCAATTGCAAATTTCTTAGGCAGCTTTGGGTTGTTCGTTGATTTTTTGCATAACTTAAATTTTTTATTTTAATTTTGAGGTTAATAAAATTTTCCAGTTTTAGCGGATTCAGCAATTGATTAAACTTTTTTTAGACCCTGTGATATGGTTTCAGCACTGAAAACTGTAGTTTTAAGACACTGTTCTATTAATCTCTGTAGATTCATAGGTTATCATATGACGCTCACCGCATTTTTTTAACGCTTAAAACCGCACTTCTACAATATCTCCAGCGATTCTTCCAGCATTACACTGGCATCAGCCAATGCTCCGCCATTCGTAAATGGATAGGAAAAAATTAATTAGGTTTCGCGAGTGGCTAATTTCGCGGTAATATCTTAACGAATTGATTCTGCCTTACATCATATATCTCGAAGAAAACGCCGCCAGATTTAGCAAAGTCTTTGTTGCTGGTAGCAAAGGTAAATATCTGTGAAACAATATCGACAGTTTTTACACAGCCTTTTTTAGCATCGATTTCTTTTAAATCTTCAACACGCTTAATTGTGCCGTCCGTGTACCCAGAAGAACCCACAAAATATGCTTCTTCAAGCGAACCTTCGTATTCTGAATGCATGCGTCTAATGTTTGACAGCCATTTATCCATATCTTCATACTTTACTGGTCTATCCTTGCATTCGGCAAAAACTACTGGATGGTCGTCAGAGTCAAATCCGAGAACATCTATTTCGCCAACTTTATCCAAGGTGTAGCGAATCTTTAGCCGTGCAACATCAGCTTTCGTATGTTTCATTAAGAAATTAGCAAATTGGAATTCTAAAAATCTGCCTTTCCCATCACTTTCATTTTTGATGAAAATTCGATGAACCATTTCGAGCATTTTCTCATTCATGTTGTTATAAAGGTTATACCCACTGCCTTTTGGCATAGGTTCATGAAGATAAGTGGCAAGTTCTTCTATCACTGCTTTGTCTACTTTCGCCTTACTGCTTATAACTTCATTTATTAATTGGGGTTTACTTATTTCGACTTTCTCTGACTCTTTTACCTTAACTTTTATTCCACGTTCCTTGATTGTCTCTTTAATGATTTCTCTTTTCGTTTCCTTTTCGTAAACCTCGGCGGTATATTCTTTGATTTTTTCAAGAGTCAGTAATCCGTCTAAGTATTTGACAAGTTCACGTTTGCCAAAAGTTTTAGGCACTGGATAGCCTTCGCTTTTAGCTATTGTTTTTAGGCAATTTTCATCAAGTTTAGATAACAAATCCGCTTTTGTTGGCATAAGGGCTTGCTATGTGGTGACTTTCTATTTAAGATTTTTCAGGTTTTGTGTTTTGTCATCGCTTGTTTTTTTGTCCGTGCCCTGACACTTTTAAGTAACAACCTGCCCGTATATCATGGTAGAGGTGCAAATCAAAAATGATTTCTGAAGCCTATTGTAACGCTTTTGATGTTACGGTTAGCATTACTAATAATTCACATCAACATGCAATTTCTCCATATTAGAAAAACATCTTTTTCCAAATAAACTAAATCCTTTTTTCTTTTTTTTAAACTGTTTATTTCCCAAAAATATTAAAGATAAAAGGGTAGTATAGCAAGTATGGACAAGAAAAAAGACGGCTATGTTGCTGGAATAGGCAGTTCATTTGGTTTCGTTATCCTACTTGTATTAGCAATTAACAATGCTTGGAATACTACTGACCAATTACTCTATGCCTTTGCAATGGTTTTTCTTGTGTTGGGAATCGGCTGTTTTTGGAAGCCAGAAACTATCGGTACGGCTGTTTCAAAGTATTTCTCAAACCTCAATGAAACAAAGCGACCATCTGAATCACCTAATAGTCAAGTTCAGAAAAAGTCGTCAGGTATTCAGGTAATGGCGCATGATCAATCAAACGTAAGTATTCAGGTGCATTCAAATGAAGGGAAAAATGAAGAAAAAGATAAAAATGATTCAGGAAAAGGCGAAAGAGAAATACTGCGAAAAGAAACAATCATTATACCTTCAATGGGTGGTTATCATTATGAATTTGAAGACTTCAAAAAAGGAGACCATCTGAAGGGTGAGATTACTTCAAGTCAATGCATCAACATTTACTTTGTCGATTCTCTAAACTTCGATAAATGGGATGAAGCAAAAGATTTCGATAGCGAAAACTGTCATGAAAACATTTTGGAAGCCAGCGTAGACTATGTAGTTCCGAGAAAAGGTAAATGGTACATAATAATTCAAAATGACGGAGCAAAGTCATCCAAAGTAAAACTCCAATTCTATGTTGATAGTAAAAATGGCGATTAGCTTTTAGTTATTTGGATCCTGCAGATGCGTCTATTTGGTTCATATAGAAAACCAAGTAGGTAGCGTCTATGGGAGACAGAACCCGTGGGGCAGCTTGGGGAGCAAACGCGATTGGGTAGGCTGAATCGGGCACTGCCGACCTATGAGGAGGTCTATTATTTACATCAAAAATCCATTGTAAATATGGCATGCAGGAAGAAGAAGAAGAAGAAAAAATGTTTTCATCAGCTTCTTCTTCTTTTGAAAATAAATATTGCCGAGAAGAACAACATTTGAATTCTAGGTGTTGTTGTTCTTTTAAAATTAAAATTTACAGCAAAATTCAGCCGTAAAAAGCCAACCCGAAGCCCAAGGCTAAGGCAACCTATAGAAAATTTAAAAAGCTTACGTGGGCTTCTTTTGTGTTATGAAGTTGTCTTTTAAGATTGGTTCTGCATGGGGGATCCCTATTGAGCTGCATCTCACTTTTATCCTGCTTATTTTAGCCGTGTTGGGGTTAGCGGTTTACTATAATCAGCTTTACGCTTTTGCCCTTGTTGTGTTTTTATTTGTTTTCGTGCTTTTCCACGAGCTTGCCCACTCGGTTGTTGCAAGACGCTACGGCATTGTGGTGCGCAAAATCGTTCTGTACCCCATCGGCGGAGTCTCGGAAATCGAGGAAATCCCAGAAAACCCCAAGATAGAGTGGCGGATGGCAGCCGCGGGACCCCTCACCAGCCTGGTGCTTGGAGCCGCCCTCATCGGCATAAACTTCGCGTTGCCATTCAAGATACCGACTTTTCCGGCAGTTTCGGTTTTGCTTTTCTCCACGGGAAACATTCTTTTGGATCTTGGATTCCTAAATCTGGTGCTTGGCGCATTCAATTTTATCCCCGCTTTCCCCATGGACGGCGGCAGAGTTCTCAGGGCTTTGCTGGCAGAACGTATGAAGTTCAGTCAAGCCACCAAAGACGCGGCGTACATCGGCAGAATATTCGGAATCATTATGGTTGTAGTGGGGTTTTTGGTTGATCCGCTCTTGATAATCATCGGCGTCTTCATCTACATCGGCGCCAGCGAAGAAGCAGAGCAAACCATCGTTTCCACCACGCTGGCAAACGTCAAGGTTAAAGACGTTATGCAGTCTGAGGTCGGCGCAGTTAGCCCGGACCAAACCCTCGCCGAAGCCTTCGAAGTCATGTTTAAAAACCGCTACCACGACGTACTGGTAGAGAGAGACGGCGTTTTCCAAGGCATTGTAAGCTGGAACGAAATAATCAAAATCGCACCCGCACAACGCGGCACCCTACAAGTGGAAAAGATGCCGCTGAAAAACATTTCAACCCACCCAGACGAAGCGGTTATTGAAGCCTACAAAACCATGACCAAAGAAAAAATAGACCTTCTGCCTGTGACCGAAAAAGATGCACCGACAAAAGTAGTGGGTGTCATAACAAGTGAAGCGGTTGCAAAAGCCTACGATCAAGCACGAAAACAGTAAAAACAAGATAGTGGCTACTGCTTATGTGTATTGTGTAGCAATACATAATACTTTAATATGCACCAAAACAGTATAAAATCAGGAACTTTCCAACCAGAAGAGCCAAACAATGGAAGAGGTCCATGCGGAAAACGGCAAATAGAGTGGAAAGCAACCATTGAGCTATGAGCAAAACAGGATTGCTTAAGCAAAGCCTGAACGATTCAAAAGAAGAGGATGAGGGGGTTAGCTCAACTGCTTTCCGCAAATATTTACCCTAAACCACATGAACCTCTTCCAACAACAATCCGCTAACTCAAAACTGATTCAACATTCAAGTTCAGCACAATTTCGGAGATATCACTGGCGTATTCCGCAGTTCGTCTTACGCTCTCAATCAACAGTCGCAAGTTAACGATTTCTTCATTTTTAATATTTTGCAGACTAAGCACGATTTCTTTTTCTAATTTATGAACTTGACTTATTTTTTCGATCACGGTTTCTGCCAAGTTAAAGTCGCGGCGGAACAGGGCGTCCATGGAATTTTCAAACATTGAAATAGCCAAAATGCTCAACTGACTTATCTTTTCCATAAGCTCCTCATTCACCGGCTCTTTTAGCGACAGCGTGTTTTCAGCGATTTTTGTCGCATGATCCGCGGTTCTCTCAACAGCTTTAGCTATAAGCCTGTAACCTAAACAGTCTCTTTGCGTGTTTAACCCGATTTCTTTGACAATCCTCGGGTTTGAAACTGCAAGCTTCAAAAGCCTCACAATATACAGTCCAAACCGATTTACCTCGCGGTCGGTTTCAATAACGGATTTGGCAGAAGAATAATCCAGCTTTTTCAGCGCCGCTAAGGCTTCTTTATGCATCGATGACGCGATTATAGACATTCGACTTAACGCATTTTGAACCGTGAGTTCGGGGTAGTTTAGCAGAACCTGCAGCGTCAATTCGGCAGGTGTATCTATCACGATTTCGGTCCCAACCAAATAATGCCTCGCAAAATTCTTAAGGTGATTTCGAACTTTTGAAGAAAGCACTTTTTGTCCTTGAGCTCTTATGTGCAAAATGTTATAGCCGTCGAGATAAGCAGAAATTGCCGTTCTCATTATGGCATCAGGGTTATCGTTAACTGAGGCTTTGATGAAAGCTTCATCCTGCTTTTCCTTTTTTACAAACTTTGAAGGAGCTATCGAAAGCGACCCGTCGTCTTCCTCGCGAACCACCATTGAGCTTCCTCTCTTCAGCTCGTTTCGTATAGCCCAGTCTTTAGGTAAGGAAAGAATGAATGTTGATCCGCCCGTTACCTGAAGTTTACGCTGTTCTTCATTTTGTTTTTCTACTTCTTTAGTCAACCGCTTGGCCCCATGTCCTTCTATAATGTCTAATTATATTAGGTGTAGCTATATAGACTAATTATTTTATGAAGAATCACTATATAAAAAGTTTTCTTTACCAAAAAAGAAGAAAAATAACAACCACTTTAAAAAAATAAATATCAGATAATACCCCTCAATAGTTATCCGCAGCAAACGCAGTCCACCGAACCGCGAAACCCACTTGCCAGCTACTGCCCGGTTCAGTTATTCAAGTAAAAATGTTCGAGATAACCAACATAAAAAAAGCACAATCTAAGGACAAAGAAAAAAGAACTGCAATTAAATTACAAAAAAAATTTAGTTACATTTTCCATATCTAAGCTATTGAGGCTTAAAAGTCAGGGCTGCCTGGATTATTGAAACGCTTCGAAGAAGCAAATTACATCAGAGCTTTGATTTACGCTGTAACAATCAATCAGATGAGCCGTTCCATCCGGGCAGTAAACTTTGTCGCCTTTTAAGGTTTTTTTGTATCGCACACTGCATTCTTTAAGCATCGTGCAGCCGTCGCAATCTCTTGAGAGCATTTTTTTCACCTCTACTTATTTTCAATTAGAAATTATGTTTTGGTTCCTATAGAGATTCTCTTCATAATCTATATAGAAAATAATGGATTAAATCATCAAAAACTATAAGAAACCTTTAAGAAACAAGAAACAGCCTTTCAAGAGCCAGAGAGAACTTGATAAACGAAAACGGATTAAAAGTGAAAGGTATTTTCTTGGATTTAGATGGCACAATAGTTGACTCCAAAGAAGCTTACATTGAGGCAGCGAAAATAACGTTGCAGACCTTAGGGCGGAAACCGCTAGGAAAAAAGGCTGCTCTTGAGATTCCGAGAAGACTGGAACAGGGATTCACAATCGGCGACATCATTGGGGGAGACTCTAAAGAATTCCTAAGCGTATACTTTGAAACTTACTATTCAATTACACGGAAAAAAACCAAACTTATCCCCTTTGTTTCAGAAACGCTTGAAATCTTATCTGCAAAAACCAAACTTGCCCTGATAACCATGCGGTACGCTCCGAAACAAGCTGTAATAAAAGAGCTTGAGTGTTTTGGCATATCAAAATATTTTACTCATGTTGTAACGGCGCTGGATACTTCTAAGCCTAAACCTTCGCCTGAAGCGTTAATGGCTTGTGTCCACGCCTTAGACGTTGACATCAGCGACTGCGTTATCGCCGGAGACTCAGTTAACGATGTGAGGGCTGGCAAAGCGGCTGGCGCAAGAACGGTGGCAGTTTTATCTGGGCTTTTTAAATCCGAAGAGCTTACCAAAGAATGCCCAGATTTAATTTTAAACGATGTTAATGCTCTTCCAAAGTTTATCAAATAAATGCCGTGCATTTATCAGAATCTGAAATATTGCTACAACCATACTTAGCCAGCTATATTCCTCAATAAAAATAAAGTTTAATAAAAACCTTAATCTCTAGTCGTTATGGAGAGGCTTCGGAGCGGGAATCAGTATGAACTTTGTTGAATTGATGATAGGGGAAAAATTGAAAGAAGCGGACTCGGCTCTTGACGTGATGGGGTCAGACCGCAAAGTTTTGCAGGTTGCTTGCCAAGACTTTACGAATTTCCTAAAGTTTCATTGGAAGCTAATGGGGAAAGAGGCAAGCCAATGCGAACTGGTTGAGAAGTTAGAGAGCATTTTCAAGGAAGATTCATCTGAGCTAGATGCATTCCTGACGGTTTGGATTGGTATCTGGTTCAAGAAATGGAAGGAACGGGTTAAGCTTCTGATAGGCGACCAGAACGCGAGCCGCTGGAATAAAGTTTCAAAAACCCTAGCTAACGCTGAACCATTATGGAAGAAAATTGAGCAAAAGCAGGAACTCCAAGAGATCATAATCTCCACACTTGTTAAAAACGGGGAGATCTGCGGAACCGAAATTTTATCTGAAAATCTGCTGAAGATGGAGCTGGGAGAAAGCAGCGTTCAAAACTTAAGCGACAGAGACAGAGTTTTCACAGTTGTTAACGAGGCGTTAAGGAAAGCTCGTGAGATGGCGCAAAGCAGGGGTCCACTAATCTTTGTCAAGATAGACAAAGGCTACTATAGCTCAGGAACAGAGTAAGCGTTTGCTTACTTCTTAGTTTTTTATAATAAATCAGATTTATTAGTTGTCAACGTTACTGTTTTTTATGGCTCGATTTGTTGTTTTCCTGCGTGCGATTAATGTCGGCGGCCACACTGTAGCTAAGGCAAAGCTGCAGGAAGCATTCATCTGCTTAGGATACCAAAACGTTTCCACTTTCAAACAAAGCGGCAACATAATCCTCGAAACTGACGAGGCAAATCCAAACGAAATTAAGAGAAAAGTGGAGAAAAAACTTCGCGAACTGTTGGGTTATGATGTGGCAGCGTTTGTGCGTACAATTCCTCAGCTCCAAGCATTAGTCGAGTCTGAACCCTTCAGAGGCTATAACAAAGAAGGAACCAGTTTTCTAGTAACGTTTCTTGCCTGACCCGCCCACGGTATTTCCTCTCAAGTTGCCTTTGGCTATCCCGAAATCGACTGCACAAATAATTTCAGCGAAGGACGGCGAGGTTTTCGGTGTGACCCACGGCGGCGGCGAAGGAGGGTTACCTAACCCCTTTCTTGAGGCCAAACTAAAAGTGAAGGCAACCACCCGAAACTTGAACACGATTACTGAAATAGTGGAAAAGTTTCCTGAAAAAGACGTAAAGAAATAAGCCAAGTTCAGGAGAAACTGCTGGGATTATTTTTAAGAAAGCGTCAAAATTAATAATAAAACTAGTGGGGCTTGAGGATTAGACGACTCTTACTCTTTGAAGAGTTTTTCGCATCCAAGTGTAGTGCCGCATGGTTGTGGTTTCACCGTAGCCGCATGCTGCGCATCGTTTGTGGCGTACATGATATGCGCGTCTTCCGCAGCGTCTGCATTTTATGTGGACCGTTTTGCCTTGGCGTTTGCCCATTGATGGAGTGCCTTTTCCCATGGCGGTCACCTAGGCGATGGTGAAATAAGGACTACGTTGTCTCCGCGGACGATGATTAGTCCCAGTCTCTTTTGGTTTTCGATGTTTGTGGTGTCTTCTGTCTCTTCTAGAACTAGGTTTAGGTGCTGGTCGAAACCCTTCAGTCTTCCTCTGAGGCTTTTTCCGCCTTTGAGTCGTACAAGTACGATTTTGCTGAGGTTCTGCTCAAGAATTTCGGTTGTCATTTCGCTCATTTGGAATCCTCACGAATCTATATCTCTTCTATACTTGAACTCTCCCCATTTAAACCTATCTGGGCTTGTTTGGAAAGAGGGGTTTGTTTAGATTTTTTGTTGCGACTTTTGGGCTGGCGTAAGTTGCGACTTTCCGCTCTGGGTCTTTGTGTTTTGGGTTGTTTTTTTGGTTTGGGGTTTGAAAGCGTTTTTTCGTTGCGACTTTGGGATGGGCGGGATGCGACTTTGCATGTTGAAGCTATGTTGAAGTTACTGTCGGATACGGGCGGGACTTTTTCGCGGTTGGGACTTTTTCTTAAGCGGCATTTCTGGAGATGATTCAATCCTTGTTTTGATGGATCACCTTTTTGGACAGCCCATAAATTTGGCTTTATTCCGTTCATTAGGTAGATTCTATGGCTTTTTAAAACTTGTTTTTTTGGGGTCTTGCGATTATTGGCGATTATATAAAGAAACAGTTTTTTCTCAATGTGCTAAGGGAAAGTTGCACTATTGATGACTGCTAGAAGGAGACGGAGGACATATTTTTCGGTAGCAACAATTCAAACAACGGTTATCATGTATAGAAGAAGGAATAACACCTGAACTTAACACGGCATTTGTTTTCTGAAGTTCGGTTAGAGCTTGTTGTTTGATCTTTTCCGTTATCTTTATTTGGATTTCAACCCGTTTTGTTTTGTCAAAAACGATTATCGCTCTTTTCACTTTTTTCTTAAAGTTCCGTTCTGCGAGGATTGCTAGTAATCCCACTTGAGTTTTGATTGTCTGGCTTATTATCACATAGTCGGAATATTTTCGCTCGATAATAAGGACTTCATCGGCTGTTTCTATTGCCTCATCAATTTTGCCGGAGAAGCCATATTCTTTGCAGTAAAGCAAAAGTTCTGTCAGTTTTAAACCTGTTAATCTTTTGATTTTATAGCTCTTATTAGTCTTTGAGTGTTTACTATGAAAAGTTCTTCCCGCTAGCACTGTTCCTCGTTTTCCCTCTAACTGCTCAATTCCTAGAACCAACTGGAAATAAGTGAACCGGGGACAAAATGCATGTTCAACGACGTTTGTTACCGTTAAACAGTTACTCAAAGAACCATGCTCTCCAAGTCATTTGCAACATATTCTTTATCGAAGCCGTGACCAATAATAGTTACTTTCCCAAAACATGTCTGGCAGGCTAAAATTAGGTAAATAGACTCATCCTCCCCCGCGATACGCTTGAGTCTCTCAGCCAAATCCTTTTTCTGCTGAGACGAAAGAGAACCACAAAAAACGCTTTTCTGAATCCGAACAAAACCTATGTCTTTGAGAGCCTGAACTACACGCGAACGTGTTTTGTCATCGGAAATATCATACACAGCA
Source organism: Candidatus Bathyarchaeota archaeon (assembly GCA_963828195.1). Lineage (GTDB taxonomy): Archaea > Thermoproteota > Bathyarchaeia > Bathyarchaeales > Bathycorpusculaceae > Bathycorpusculum. Next base: position 88,756 of record CAWHDT010000009.1, on the reverse strand, counting down.
TAATACATGTTCTTTTTCAAGAATCAACCCTCTTCAATTAGTTTGGCTATAATTTTTCGGCAGTAAACCCAACTCCCTTTGTCTATCATCGCTGACACATCTGTCATGTACCCGTTAATTATGGTCTTTCGCCCTTCTTTTGAGAGGAAAATTCCAGCTGTTGGGTCTCCTTGTTGCGGAACCGTAAACCAGGAGTCTTTAACCATTCTTTTAGTGAACAATTTTATCACTAACCGATCGACTTTAGCCCTGAAAAGCTCTATTACGTCAAAAACCAAAGTTGGCTTCCCATAAGCATCTGCATGGTATATTCCGGCATTTGGATCTAATCCACTTAAAATGATAACTTTTTCTATATTTGAATAAGTCAATCCGTAGGCGTAATTTAGAACTGCGTTAAATTTATCGCGGGCAGGCTGGCGGCTTCTCTCCTTAAAAGCATATTTTTTAGGCAAAGCTTGCGATACTGCCGAGAAATATTCTGAAGCGGCGAAACCTTCAATGCCCAAAAGCGACTGCTTAAAAGAAGGCGTATACTCAAGGGATTTCAAATTCACAAGTGACCGGTTAATGCTTTCAATAGCTTTTTGTATTTCTTCGCTTGGACATTTTCGGTTATTTTTTAGATCAACGAGGAGCTTTTTTTGTTCTCTAAGCTTGCCGTGCACTATTTGCTTGGAGAGTTCAAAGGCCAAGGGTGAGTCTTGATGGAGGTATTGCTTTCGTCTGACTTCCGTCGCTCGCCCTGGAGTGCTGGCCCAGAACCTGCCGAAGGGTTTGCCTGACCAGCTTGCCAGAACTAATTGTATACTTTTCTCTCGGCATAAAGCTACTGCTTGAGTACTAATCAGAGCGTTTGCAGTGACCATAATCGCATCGACTTTTTCCGCAGGTATCTCTATCTTATCAGTTGGCGTTTGGACCAAGAAACAGTCATGATTTCTTTTTAAAACGCTCCCATGCTCGCTTATTTCAAGTATCATGTTACTCGCCTTATCGTGCCAAACCCTTTCGAAACACTCTTTCCCAACCCGATGAAATCGGGGAGATCGATGTTTGAGAAGAAACGCGCGGAAAACGCTTCAAAGGGGTTCCCATGAGCCCTCACAGTAAAGGAACGAAACGAGACAAGGTAGGATTCAACGCGGTAATCCACAAAGATGCCCAAGCCCTTTAGGCAGCTCAAAGTGTTGCCGACCAGAATCTTCTCCAAAAAAGCTTTCTTCTTCTCCACGCCCAAGTCCTTAAAGGCAGAGTAGTTAGCCTCGTTAAGCGGAAGCCAAGGCGAAGCGAAATCATAGCAGCAGGATGTATTGCGTACCCGCCAAGTCGATAGACTAATCTCTTGGCTGTCAACCTTAAAGCTCCCACGTCCTGTGGAAATACTATCCACAGTCGACATCTTGTTCATAAGAACACTGGCGTAGTCTTGAAGGCCAAGAATCATCAATTCCCCATTAACCCGTTTATACTGGATCAACGGGTAGTGATAAGACCGCTCCGAGTGATGATGGAACTCGGCATCGTTGACAAAGAGGCTGCCAAGGAATCCCCGAAGCTTAACCGAGGAAATATAATCTTGTTCCGGATCTGAAATATTTAATTTAACCCTGCAGATTTTAACCGCTGCCTCCTTCTGCTGGTCTGCTTCTTTGCTCATTTCTTTTTCACCCACTTATCCAGCCCCACCTTAGAATCATATACCTCGACGAGGTGCTCTTTCTTGGGCAGAAAAATTCCCTTGTCAAGCAGTTCCTCATCAAGCAGGGCTTCTAAGCCGTCGATTTCCTCAAGGAAGCCGGGCAGCTGAGCCATAAATTTAGCATACCGAGCGAGTTTTCCATGGCCCTTGTTTGAATCCGAAGATAAGAACCGCTTCACTTCTTCCCACTTTTGGGGGCTTGGCACAAGAAGCGAATCGCCCAGCTGATCTGGCAAAGCATGTTTTTTGATGAAATCCCAAACATCATCAAAGTTAAGGTTTCTCATTTTATCGTCTAGTTCTTTGGCTAAGTTTTTGTTACTCTGGTTTTCAGCTGAAACCGTCTTATAATATTCAGGCAACGCATTGTAGAGATCAATAGAGGAGTTAAGCTTAGGAATCCATTTTTTGGACTCATCTACCTCAAGCCGACTGTAGGGCTTATAGTCGCCGTCATCAAGGAAAACTGTGAGCACAGGATCGTTGTGTTCCCCTTCCCGGTTGAGTCGCCCCATAGCCTGCACGATGTTATCCAGTGGCGCCATTTCCCTGTACATGCGGTTGAAACTCACATCCACGCCAGCCTCCAAAACCTGCGTCGAAACAACCGTTGCCGGCGGCTTTTCACGCAGTCTTTTTTGGATGATTTGATCTCTATCACACTTTCTTTTACCAGTGGACAGGTAAAACGCATCGGGCTTAAGAGGATACAGTTTCTCAAAGAAGTTTAAGGCTTTACGTCTGGTATTGAACATGACCAGTGTATGTCCATCGGCTTTAAGCGAAACCTCTTCGGCATCCAAACCATTCTCTCTATATTCTATCCGTTTAGTAGTCATCTCCAAGTATTGGTCCTCGACCTCTTTTGGGGTTGCCAGTTTGGGTAAACCCTGCAGTTCATCAGGTATAGTGGCGCTGACCAGAAGTATCCTTGAATTATATTTTGCTGAGAGCGCCTTAAGCAGTGCTATGAAGTTTGGAAGTATAACTTTGGGTATGGTCTGGACTTCGTCGATTATCAGAAAAGAATTCTTAAACGAAAGAAGCTTCTCTTTGTCGGCGGGTTCATTGGAGTAGAGCACCATCAGCAGCCGCTGAGTGGTGGTTATGATTAATTCTTTGTTGAAGGATTCGCGCTCAAAATACTCGGGGGTTCTTTTAAATTGTGGGTCTAAAGCTTCCTCATCAAGAGGCGCATCAGAATCCTTTGACTGCTTCTTAAGCAGACTGCCGGTAAACGCATGATTATAAACAAGCACTTTTTCTGCATCAACTTGGTTTAGCACTGAGGGCTTATAATGCCCTTGGAAAAGGCTGACGTTTTCGATCTTTTTTGGAAAGAGTTTGCCCTCAAAATCATCGGTTAATGCCAGCAAAGGCGAAAAATAGAAAACCCTCTCGAACTGCCGACTTTGTGAGAGTTTGTTAACGACATCAAGAAAAATCTTGGTTTTGCCTATTCCGGTGGGCGCTTTTAGAATAACTAAGTTATCTTGAAACTTGTTTTCTAAAAGAAGCCTTTCCTGAAAACTCATCCTTATCTTGGATAAAGTACTATCAGCCCTTACAAGCACAGCCGTGTTTAAGCTGATGGTAAAAGTAGGCTGACGCAAACTATCAAAAAAGCTTCCCCGATCGGCTTGAATAAGCGCTGAATACACAGAGGAAAAACCTAGAAAATCCCCGACGAAATTCTTTTCATCTCCGCGATAATTAGTCTCGCTCATGGGGATTATTTGATCTTGAAAATTGCTTAGACATTCATCCCAATCCAGTCCTTTGAGTTCTTGAATTTCTTTTATGTCCTTGCTGAAACGAAGCAGGTTATCGTAAGTGCCTTTAAAGCTTCTTTCAAAGCGCTCCTTATTTCGGTCACAATATCCGAGACTCTTATAGAATTGGTTAAGTTTAGTGTGGTGCCCTGCTACAGCAAAGAGTATTTGCTTTTGAACAAGCTTCGGTAAAGCGGCTATATTGGCAAGATCATACACTGCCAACGCTGAAAATATTGCATGTGCCCTGAGGTATTCTCGGTCAAGCTGTTTTTTAACCGCTTGTTGCTTTGAAGGATCACTGGAGAAGAGAAGTTGATAATATGGGTTAAGCTTTCCTACATCATGGAGCAAGCCAGAATAAAATGCTGAGTCCTCAATGCCCATGCCCGAAACCAGCTCTCGCGCTTTACGCGCAGTATTCAAGGAATGAGCCAGCAACCCACTGTTATCGATCTTTTGGGAACCTCTTTCCCTTGGTCGGGCTAAAAATTCATCCAAGATAGAAATCAGTTCTCCTGTCAAACCATGAAATTAGTAGAGACATAACGCTTCACTGGAACCTTCAAGTGCAAAAAATTTAGCTAAAGATAATCTGGATTCATAGGAGGTAATTTTAAAGATTGAGGCTTCGCCATTTTCAGGGACTGGTATAAAGTGTCGCAAAACGATTCTATTGAGGCGGTCGTCTTCGAGATAGAGATGCAGGTGCCGCTCAACTATCACCTTACCAAATTTAGCTCCAAACATCACACCCGGATCCTCACCACGTGATTCTACTATTTCATCCAAAAAGACAGTTGAGACTTGACATTTTCTTGGTTCAACCTGTTTAGCGCCGCGGATCTCTTCAAAACGAGGTATTCTTGCTGGACAATACGCATGTCCAAGCATCGGCGAAAACACAAACCGGTTATCTTTGAGTCTGTCAAGCAAAGCCTTGTTCACCTCATCAGTGGACTTTACATAAATCGTGTATTTGGGGTTAACCAGTAGCTCGGTTTTGTAGGGTTTAGTTTTGGCTTCTTTGAGTGAGCGGTGGTTAGTAAAAAAGGTGCATTTAGTCGCTTGGTTCCGAACTCTAATGCCTATAGCGGTTTTCTGAAACAGTTCAAGATAGTCTTCGCTGTATAGGCGGTCAAAAGAGTTGGACCGTTTGACTCCAAGCAAAGCACCTAATAAGCCTATTAGTGCGCTCTTTGACGGTATGACAGTTACCGTCTGGTTGGTTGTCACCGAGGGGTCTTTGAAGGCTGCAAAGTCTCCTTCAAGGTCGAAGGAGACAATACTCAACTCGCTGTTGCCCCCAAAGGCTCTTCAGTCGGTACTAATTCAACTGAAATTCCAATGGCTTCTATGTCGGCTTTGAGCTGCTGCGTATCTTTGAGCAGTTCTCTGCAGGATGCCAGCCGTACTTTTTTGACTCTTACCTTGCGGGTTTTGAGTGCTTCAAGCAATTTGGTGAACTTTAACGGGGAATCTGTTAAGCCGTTGGCTCGACCTTTAAGCGCCGGGTCCTCTTCAACCAAAACTGGCAGGTCATTGTAGATTGAGGAGTCATAGGTTACCTCCAAGAGGAATATGCTTCTCTGCGGGAACTTGGATCGGGTAATTAAGGCGTTGGTTCCCTCCCAAAGGCTATAGAACAGTTTGCTTTCTGCCTTCTTGAAATTCTCCACCACGGCGGCGTCTTCTAAGTATTCCCCAAGGTTAGAGGGGTTCACGGCTCCCTGTATCTTAATCAAAGCATAGTCAACTGCATAAAATTTCCCAAAAGTTCTATGTTGCTTTTGTTCCTCGCCGGCATCTTGCGACTCACTCTTTTTTTCTTTGCCCACAAACCTGCCCGTGATCATGGGATTCAAAATTTGAACCTGATTAACGCTTCGACCTATAGCGAATTGAACAGGACCCGTCAACTTCTGAGAGCCACCTTTTTCGCCTCGAATAGTGACTAAACCGCCAAACAACGGGACATCAAAAGTCTTAACAGCTAAGCCCTTTATAGCATCTTTAAGACTACCACCAAGGATTTCTTTTGCTCGCTCATCCGCCTTGACCGCTCCACCATCATCCCCGAAGTCTACAAATAAAGTGTCGCCATACTTGCTTTTTGCGTAATCACGGATTGTTCGCTTAATCCGCACGTCAGTAACCATTATGGTTCCATCGGGCATCAGGCGGGGCTGATTTTCAAAGCCAGGGTCGCCGTTTGGGTTCTGTCTTGACTCATAATAGAACAGGAGTTCTTTTTTGAGATTTTTTAAATCGGGTTGTTGATTTGCAGTCATGTTTATCACCTTAAGTTAGATTTTCAAAGACGCCCTTGTAGAAGAAGTAAGAGTAGTCTTCATGGGCTTGGGTGTCATCTATTTCTTCTTTGGGCAGCTCATTTTTTATTGATTGACTTATAGCATCGGTGTTGACTTTGGAGAGCGAGACGCCAATGCCGACCCGCTGATAAACAAACCGAAGGCGTTCCCGGTCATACTTGGAATAAGTCAAAATGTCATTGGTTGAATTGTTGGCCTCTTTCTTTTCACGTTTAAACTTCACGTACTTTCCGGCTATAACGCCGACCTTGTATGCATACTCTTCGTTTTTATTCAAAGCTAATCCTCTCTCGTTTTTAGTTAATAGATTCAAGCAAAACTGGGATTTACCGAAAAAGTCATCGGTTTCTTTTTTGATCAGCTTGTTACCTTTTAACCATTCTCGGAGATTTTCCCGAAGGATAAGGGTAAACCGCTGAATCAAAAAGGCGCGGTCAACAAAGGTTCCGTTCAAGAAGTGCCTTATTGCGGTTATATAGTCCGTCCATATAACGTCATTTTTTCTTTTTACTATAAGCGACTCTATTGCCATTGGATGACGGGCAAAGTTATCTTGCGCTCTGCTAAGCATATGCTTCAGTTGTTCTGAAGTCAAATTCTCATCAAGCAATACCTCAAGCTTGGCCTGCGCCTTTTTAGCGCATATAATCTTCATCGCTGATTCCTTAATAGCCGATTTTCCAGCCTCTATGGATAAGAATTGATAGTTGCTGAGAAGTTGGTCATAGATACCTGAGCGCTTTTCATCAAATTGTAACAATGGATTGTTCACGTCAAAAAAATACCAGTTTAAACCCTGCATTGTGCTGGGTAAATTAATCTTAAGAAAAGATTGGTCTCCTATACCTAGATTCTAGTAGAATTCTTTACCTGTTTTGCAATTGATAGTGAAAGCTTCATCGTCAAAAGAAATAAACTTGGCATTTATGGTCGCTTTTGAGGGATAACCGGTTGCAGGGTTCCCAAAAGAATCCTGAAACTCTTCGCCGGGGCAGTCAGCAGCTTTTTCGCAATGATACTCAACTTTTCCATCAGACATAAGCGAAAAAGGCAATAAAACTATAAGAAAAGAAAAACTGCTGAACTCCTTGAGCTCTTCATACACTATTTTCTCTTTCCATAACAAAGAGAAGGCTTTGCAAACTTCAAGAAACACCTTGGACGACAACGCGCCTTCTGCGTCAATGACTCCCGCTTCTTTGTAGAAATCAAAAAGCAGCTTATCGCCAACAAAATAGCTTTTCTTATCAAGCCTTAAAACCAGATAATCAACCGAAACTATAGCAACTTCTTTGCCATTTACGAAGTCAAATAGGTATTCATACTTCTGTTTGCCATCTTTACCTGCTTCACCTTGAAGAGAGATTGTCAACTTGCCTTTTTTGTAGTTGCCATAAAACTCTACATACGGTTTCTTAGCGGCAGCCCCAGTTCCCCTATAAGGAAGACCAACAGATGAAAGGTTATTTGAGGGCATAGAAAGCGACCGTTGAAAATAAAAATTCTTATCATTTTGGCTTAAACTTTCCCCGTAGTGTTCTAAAGTTTTGGAATCCAGTTGGAGAGTTACGTTATCATCAACCTTGACAAACACTTTCTTAATCGAGACTTTTGTTTTCACATACTCTGCTGTGCTTTCTCTATTCTTTAAATAAAGTTCGTAAGCAAGCATACGGATTTCTCTGCAATTTGATTTTTATAGCGTATTTCTATATGCGTATTTAACATTTTCTTATATTCAATATATAGCCTTAAAACATTTATCGCAAGACAGACTTTTATGGGTGGCTGCTTATGTTTGGGGTTTGTTTTTCAGCGTGATTTGTTTTTGCTTAATGATTGGGTTTACGGCTGTTTAGTTGTGGAAATCGGGTTCGGAGTCTATTTTGACGCCAAGACACAGGCAGCTAACCGAGAGCAAAGTTAAATTTCATGCCTGCAGTGACTTACCCAAGAGAACCTATGCCAACAAAACAACGAAGATACCCCATAAAAGAAAAAGAAGCAAAACAAATCCTAACCGAAGCTTCAACAAAAATAAAACTTGACCTAAACTCACTTTTCGGCGGCAAAACAACCGTGGAAGTCGCAGAATCCGAAGTTGGGGAAGTCTACCTCCTCGGCGGAAAACCGCTCCTCTTCAAAGGCAACGGCGAAGTCCTGCCCACACTGCACTTCACCGAGTTCACCGCCAAAGCCCCAAAAATCGTGGTTGACATGGGCGCCGTCCCCTACGTGTGCAAGGGCGCAACAGTGATGGCTCCGGGCATCGTGCGCATCGAAGGGGAATTCGGCAAAGGCGACCTCGTCATTGTGGTGGATGTGAAGTTTGGCAAATCCCTGGCGCTGGGCGAAAGCCTCCTCGACGCAGAAACCGCCAAAGCCACCAAAAAAGGGCCCATAGTAAAAACACTGCATTACGTCGGCGACAAAATCTGGGACTACACCAAAACCCTAACCGAATAAGAAACAAAGCTATGGGTTTGTGACTGCATGCCATATTTGTGGCGGTTTTTTGACGCAAATACTAGGTAGGTCTATGGGCAGGCGGGTGCTGGTCAGGGTTTGTTTTCGGTTGTTTTTCTGGTTTAGGGCTTAAATCAAAGCCATTGCAGTCAGGCGCCTTTGGGAAAAAGCGCTGTTTCGATTCAAGAGGCATGTTTGGGGCATCTACAGGATCCAAATAGATGCCGACATAAAGCCGCTTTCTTTTAACTTACTGAGAACCTCAAAAGTGACCTCTTGAGGTAAATCAGGAACTCTTTCCAATCTTGACTTTTACCCATTCTCTAAAAAATACATCCGATAAGAAATAGTTGCAGCTTATCTTTTCAACCGTCCCGTTTTTCGCCAACTGGTCCATTGCTCTCTTCACTTGGGATGCTGATTGGAGCCCATTTTTCTTTATCCAGGGCAATGAGTAAATTGACGAAACTGCGCTCTCTGAACTTAGTGCTATCACTAATCTTCTTTGGGGCAGCGTCATCGAATCCCACATTCGCAGATACAGGTCATTATACAAGTTCAAGATGCTTTCAACGGCTTTTCTTAAGTCTGCTTCTTCCACCTTGCCCTTCTCGCACGCCATATTCCATAGTTCATGGCATAACTGCTGTGTAAAATAGGGATGCCCATCTGTAAATGCAAGAACGGAGTCTACGATGGATGAATCAATTCTTACGTGCTCCTCATTGAACCTCTTAAGAATAAAACTCTTGAACTCTGCGATTGGAATTTTTTCTAGTGGGAAAGGTTTTGCAAACTTATAAAATGGTGCGTTTAAATTCTCAAACATCTGATCGATTATGTGTCTCTTACTGCCCATGAAGACATAGGTCACTGACTTGTGGTGCTGAAAACTTGCCCTCATCAACTTCTCCAGCCGAACCCCATCGAGCTCCATAATCTCTTGAAACTCGTCAAAAACAACGACTAAACATTTTCCCTTTGCCTTAGCCAACTTCTCAGGCGTATCCAGCACCTCGGAAAGTTCCTTTTCACCTAAAGTCTGTGGCTCCCGGCTAATGCTTACTTTAATGCTTCCGTCAGTGCCTATGGTTAGTTCAGGTCTAACGCCTGAAAAAGCTGACTTGAAAAAGTTTACAACTTTATCGGTCGTATCATAAGCTGGAATAACCGTTTTCTCTATCAACTTGTTCGCCAAATCGGCTTCAGAGACGCACCCATACAAATCAATAAAAGCCGTCATGAATCCCTCCTTCTGCAGCTGAGCCAAAACTGCAACCGCCAATGAACTTTTGCCGTATCGTCTGGGCGAGTAAAGAAGTATTTTTTGTCCACTTGACAGTTCTCTAACCATTTGTGCCAGTTCACTTTTTCTATCGGCGAAATCCCTGCCAGAGACAACTCCGCCATACTTGAAAGGATTCATCAATAAACGCCTCGCTTTATACACAAGTGTATAATACACCAATGTATAATACTTTCCGTACGAAAGCGTTAAAAATTATACACCACTGTATAATACAACACTGTATAAAGACACTTTTAATCAAAACGTTATCTAAGTAAATTATCTTTACGGCGGCTGAATCTGTCTGTTTTGTGGTACCTTTTGTTTTATCAGAGCGTAGATGAAGATGTCAGTAGGCCCGAAGGATTACGAGGTTTCCTCAGGCAGTTTCTTTCGAATGTGACCTCTGGCAAAACTCTTTGGTTTGCCAATAGGCTTGTCTGTTTTCAAGCTGCCATACAAAGCTTCAGTCGGCTTCTCGTAAGTTTTAACTGGAACAAGACAAATGCGACCAATAGATTCGGTGATGATTAGCCTGGAACCTTCTTGAACGCCGTACTTTTTGCGGATTCTTTTCGGAAGAATGATGCGCCCGGATTTACCAACCTCAATTGACATGCAGGTCCCCTGTTATAATTAAAAGAAGGCAGATATTCTTTTTTCCCCAAATTTTGAGATAATGTCTTATTCGGTGCCGCCCTTATTAGTTAACGATGATATGACAACAGTCAGAGTGGGTAAACTGGGACTGGTAACGATTCCTGCGGAAGTCAGAAAAGAAGCTAGGGATAAAAGTAGGAGACATTCTAACAGCAGAAATAGTTAACCAAACAATCGTTTTCAAGCTTGCCTCTTAACTTGATTCAAGCTAAAACTACACAAACTTACGTACTTAAATTCCCTCAATAGGTTTTAGGCAGAGCATACATGAACCAATTGAATTACGAGCATGAACCTCGATTAGACACAATTTTAATGGTGGAAAAAGCCAAAAAGACTGCGGCGAATACCCAACAAAAAAGAACTACTCAAAAGCCTGCCCAGAAAAATACAGTACCAAACATTCGTGCGAATACTCACTTACATAGAAAGCTCAAACAAGATTGTAATATCCAACAAGCGAATCATTTGGGTGTTTCCGGACAATCCGAAACTGAAAAATCTTTTAGAAACAAACGTTAAGTTAGACACTGGTTTAGACAAGACGTAATAACAAAATTAGCCATTAGTTAGCGTATCCAAACCTTTTCTCGATGCAGCCATAAGAAACCAAGCAAAAAAAATCTCGGACGACCCACACTTCGACAACACAAAAGAAACCAAACGAACCGGGCTATAAACAGAAGTTACGCTTTTTCGCTGTATAAGGCTTCAAGTAAGCGATGTTCTGCTCTCCGTCGGTGAACTACCAAGGTAGAGCGCTTAGCTTCCCACACTCCTCCAATCGAGCACGGTCGTGCAAATCCAAATTCTGGCAAAACGTAAGCACCTGACATAACGTAAGCCTCAAATTTATTTATGGCACCAAAACATCGATTGAATGAAATCACACTCAATCACTAATTTACAAAAAATAAGAAAATAAAACCCATTCGCTATATTGCTAATGTTTTATTGGGCTTTGACGTATCTTTGTGGGTTTCCATGCTTTCCTTGCTCCTCCAGTTAAGCACTCTTCATGCTTTTTTCTTAGGAGGTGATCCGGCCGCAGGTTCCCCTACGGCCACCTTGTTACGACTTTTCCCCCCTCACGAAACTTAGATTCGATACCGCCACTGAGGACGGCACCTCACCCAAGAGTCGCTCGGGTGGAACGACGGGCGGTGTGTGCAAGGAGCAGGGACGTATTCACCGCGCGCTAATGACACGCGATTACTAGGGATTCCATGTTCACGAGGATGGGTTACAACCCTCGATCCCAACTACGGCAGGCTTTCGGGATTGCCTTCCCCTTTCGAGGTCGGAACTCATTGTACCTGCCATTGCAGCTCGCGTGTGGCCCGGGAGATTCGGGGCATACTGACCTGCCGTGGCCCGCTCCTTCCTCCACTTTATCAGTGGCGGTCTCCTCAGTGTGCCCAGCACAAAGCTAGTTGCAACAGAGGATGCGGGTCTCGATCGTTGCCTGACTTAACAGGACACCTCACGGCACGAACTGGCGACGGCCATGCACCTCCTCTCAGCTTGTCTGGCAAGACCTTTAATCTGGCCTTCATTCTGCTGTCGCTCCCGGTGAGATTTCCGGCGTTGACTCCAATTAAACCGCAAGCTTCACCCCTTGTGGTGCTCCCCCGCCAATTCCTTTAAGTTTCAATCTTGCGATCGTACTCCCCAGGCGGCAGACTTAACAGCTTCCCTGCGGCACTAGAACGGCACGTGGCCGTCCAAACACCTAGTCTGCATCGTTTACAGCTGGGACTACCCGGGTATCTAATCCGGTTCGCTCCCCCAGCTTTCATCCCTCACCGTCGGGCGCGTTCTAGCAGACAGCCTTCGCCACTGGTGGTCTTCCCGGGATTATAGGATTTCACCCCTACCCCGGAAATACCGTCTGCCTCTCTCGTCCCCTAGCCAAGCAGTATCCCCCGCAATCCAACGATTAATTCGGTGGATTTAACAGGGGACTAACCTAGCCAGCTACGGATGCTTTAGGCCCAATAAACATCCACACCACTCGGAGAGCTGGTATTACCGCGGCGGCTGACACCAGACTTGCCCTCTCCTTATTCCCCCAGCGTTCTAGACTGGGTAAAAGCCTTCCTCAGCGGATGGCACTCGGGATAGCCCTGTCAAGCTTTCGCTTATTGCAAAGTTTTCGCGACTGCTGCGCCCCGTAGGGCCTGGGCCCTTGTCTCAGTGCCCATCTCCGGGCTCCCGCTCCCACGGCCCGCACCGGTAAAAGGCTTGGTGAGCCATTACCTCACCAACAACCTGATCGGTCGCGGCCCCATCCTTGGGCGGTGCCAAAGAGCATAACTCTAGCATCTTTTAAGCAAAGACTCATTCCAGAGTTCTTCACCTATCGAAAATTAGCCCCAGTTTCCCGGGGGTGTTCTCGTCCCAAGGGCAGGTTAGCCACGTGTTACTGAGCTGTGTGCCGCGCTCCCATATTGGCTAGGAAGCGCACGACTAGCATGTCTTAGTCCTATCCCGATAGCAGTGGGGTCCGGCAGGATCAACCGGAGTTGTGACACTCCAAATTGAATCTGCGGATCTTTAGTTTTTTGTGTGGTACGTTCGTACACTTATTCGCACGATTTGTGCCTAACTGGATTTGGAGGGAAAAACATTCCACTCAATACGTCAAAGCCCAATTCAGACCTAACTGAGCAATTAGTCAGGTCCACATTCGTGTCCCCGCAATTGGAGGCCAACTCCGTCATTCCTGCAAGGCAAACGCCGTTTCGGTAGGGGTTGAGCCGCCGCCATGTGAAAATTGCGGGGCTAGCAATTATAGCTGAATTCTATCAGAAGCACCATTATCCGATATAAACATTTCTTTAACATTAAAATAAACATTATCGCGTGAACCAGAGACCATAATAGCTGGTTTATTCATGTCCTAATTTTTTTCCGCGGCACCCGAAAAAAAAGGGGTAATCGTCTTTGTTGCATTTAACGACTACCACTCTTCATTTGCTTTATTTTCTCTGCTTTTCGTGTGGGCTTCTGAGCAATGCTTAGTGTAGTCTTCTTTTGTGCTGAATTTTTTGTTGTCCGCTTCACAGAGGTATTTGCCGTCGGAAGTCATTTTGGGCTCCATATTTTCGGGACGCGTATTCTTTGACAAAAACATTCACCTCCACACTAGGAGAAACAAAAAGAGAAAACGAAATAACACATAAGACTATGTGACTGTATCGAACCAACCATGAAAATTTAAGTTTTACCGCAAAATTGGTCTTCGAGTTTTGGCTCAGATTCCCAATTGCCTAAGTTTAGACGTTAACATGAAGACCCCAATGCATGTACGCTCTAAAATCCCATGAAAGCACCAAAGAAGGCTCAACATAACAATGCAGACCGCATTTTTGGCAGTTTTCGATTTTTTTCCAGTCAAATTGATTAACAGCGTTTTTTATGCCAGTTCCAGAAATAGGTATGCTGCTTGCGTAATCATTGTGAACATAGCACGGCAAGACGGCTTGTCCGTTTGGATCAATGTTTACTATTGCCCATGGTTTGCACTGCCAGCTTTTCTCTTTAGCTAGTACTTTAAAGTAATTAATTGAATTCATGATTGGGTAGCCTTGTTTTTTTAATTCAATAAGCTGGTTTGCAAGCTTCTTGATTCCAACGGCTTCAGGCGCAGAAGATTCGACATCATGGTACTCATGAGAAGCTGACAAAACTATTCTCACACCCAAATCCTTAGCCAACTTCACCGTATCTTCCACGTCATCGAGGTTTTCAGCCATAATAGTCGTATTAATTGTTACAGAAACCTTCCTCTTAGCAGCATTTATGCCCTGCACCGCATTTTTGAAGCAGCCATTAACCCCTCTTATGGCGTCATGAGTTTTCTCCAGACCATCCAGCGAAACAAACAGAATGCCGTTGATGTATGGTGCGATCTCATCTATCCTTGATTTGAGCAGCGTTCCATTGGTGATAAGACTTGTATGTAGAGGCAGAGAGCGAGAATACGCTAAAATTTCAGGCAAGTCTTTTCTTAAAAGCGGCTCTCCGCCTTCAAACCCCACTGCGCAAACGCCTGAATCGTAAATTTGCTTTAGAATTTCTTTTTCTTTTTGGGTGCTTAAATTTTCGTTGGATCGTTTCCAGAACGGACACATTTTACATTTAAGGTTGCAGTTATAAGTTAATTTGTGTCCACTTATCATTGGAGCTTTTATGCCCAGTGAGTTTAAGAGAAAACCACGATACAGTCTAAGGGCTAACCTGAATGTTTCCTGAAAGTTATATTCATGGTTTTCCAAAAAATTTCAATCCAAGAACAGTTTGAATTCTATGAGTCAATAAATAAAAACAAGTACTTTTCTTTTTTGTTTGTGAAAAGGGAATTTGCTTATTTTAGTCTTTTTTCTTGAGTTCCTTCTTTAGACCCTTTCCAAAATCATCCACAGCTTTAGCACCCTTTTTGATGCCTTTGCCAACTGCCTCTCCAGTTTCTTCCGCGGCATTTTCAACTTTTCTCTTCGCTCCTGCCATTGCATTCACCTCTACCGATAGGTCGTCATTTACAAACTTAAGCGTGTGTGATTACAAAGTAACGGCAACATCAGGGCATGACGGGGTTTTTGTTTGCAGATGGCTTAAGTATCAAGCTCCACTGTCCCACTTAATCGTGCAGTTTTGCGCTCTAGGTCGGAACTATGGTTTTTTCAAACAACATACCGCTTTGTTGATGGGGGGCTACAGCCACACAGACTTAATACTTATCCACACCCCTAAGTAACTTAACAGGTGTAGCCTTTGAGCAATCTTATTATTGGAAATATTAGTTTAATGAGTCTTCTTGTAACGATAATTGGTTTGATTATTCTTTGGGTTGTAGTTTCAATACCCGTATGGTTAGCCGGCAAAGCAGTAACTGGCGGAAAAGCCACCTTCGGCGAAGCCATGCTTGCCACATTGTTTGGCCCAATAGTTTATGCTGTCACATTGATTATAGTGGGTTACTTTCTGGGGTCGCTAATTGGCTCAACGGCTTATGTAATCGCATTAATTTTAGCTCTCATAACGTGGATATGGGTCTACAAAGCAAGCTTTAGAACTGGCTGGCTGGGAGCCATCGCAGTAGCCATATTGGCGTGGATAATCTTCGTCGTAGTTAGCATAATATTTGGGGCCCTCTTTGGTATAGTGGTTCCGGGAACATTCTTCCCCCACATCTAAAATGAGCGTGAATTTTTTCACGCGAAATTATTTCAAATAATCAGTTAGGATGCTAAACAAATTTCTGCAGAGGTGAACTAAAAAATGAAGAATAATTTTGCGTATTGGGGATATATCCTTGCGTTGATAGGTGGAATACTCATAATCGTCTTTGGCTTGTTTGGCCTTATAGGGTCTTCTTTCGGTAGCGTTTTCTCGCCGGCTGGCCACTACTTGACTGGAGTAATGTACAGCATAGTAGCAATAGTAATTGGGGCGATCTGCATAATTGGGTCAAAGTCTGTTGGAACTTTACCATGGGCGATAGTGCTATTAGTGCTTGGAATTGTTTCAGGCGGAATAGGAGGAGTTTTAGTTATTCTCGGAGCCCTTCTGGGATTACTATCAATATTCGTTAAGTCGCAGCCAAAATAGGCGAGACCAAAAATCGAAAAAATCTTTTTTTCTTGTAACTTCTTTGAGTCTGTTTTTTAGAAAGGATTGTTTATCTTTTCGATTTACATTATGTTTTACTAGTGCCTTCCTTTTGTCAGCACTCTTTTACTTTATAAGCGCTCTTCCTTTATAATCCCACAATGTTGGGTTTGAATATAGCAGCAGACATCCTGTTGCTGGTGGCAAACAGCCACACAAGCTTAAAAGCCCTTTTATGCTTCTATCGTTTGTTGAGGAGTTGTAGACTTTGGACGCGTTAGGTCAAGTATTTCATTTCATTACGTCTGGAAGCATAGGCGGTTTGTCACCAATTATATTAATGATAATAATATTTGTTGTTGGATTGATTGTTGGCTTTCTAATCCATTTATTTCTAAAAATTGCTATCATAGCTGCAATCATACTCTTTGTGGTTGCCTACTTTGGCTTTTTCGGTTTAAGTCTTAACGTGTTGAAAAACTACGCAACACAATACGGCTCAATCGTCTATCAGTATGGAGCACTCATCATAGGCATCCTACCGTTAAGCATTGGATTCATAGTAGGAGTAATCATCGGCTTCGTATTGGGATAAACTAAACATTCCTCTTACGGGTTTTGAAGAAGTCTCTCTAAAGAGATTCTGAAAAGCAAGAAGTAACTCTCTTGTCTATGTGGCTCCCCAGTCACACAGCTATTTATCGAAATAAGTGATATTACTACAAGTAAATTGGTTGATTATTATGACAACTCCAGAAGACATAAAGAATATACTTGGCTCTAACGAAAAAGTTGAGCTGTACATTGAGGAAAAAATCTATCATCCTCGAATTAACATTGAATCAATAATCATAACGAATGAACGAATAATTTTTCGGCATCCCCACGCACTTGGCTTAAAGAAAGATTACACTGATTACAGTTATAGAGATATAACGAATGTAACGTTAGAAAAAGGAATAAAACGTTCAACCATCAAACTCACGGTTAAGCACGGGTTAGAAAATCAGGGAAAGCAGCAAGAAGGCGAACATCTGGATTTGGATAACTTACCAAATGATCTTGCAGAAAAGGGATACGGCATCATCAGAGAAAATATTGGCAAATTCCAATCGCCATTTTCAACTGGATATGCGACTGTTCCCAACGTACCCAAATAGCCACCAGCAAGCTAGCGATCGCTAGAAATCTTTTTTTGCTGTTAATACTTTTTTTAGATGCAGGTTTGTATTTTATTAAAATAAAGCTAATCACGATCTGACTGTAGGCGCCATATTCGAATACGTTTGCGGGATCCTTTTTTGTAATCCCTTTTTTAGCTTCAAAAGAAATTAAAAACATAAATATGCAAGGATACAAAATGTTAATTGATAGAATGACGAACGATGAAAACACTGACTTGCTGCTTGGTTTGGGTTTAACTCTTAACCAGGCAAAGGTTTACTTAGCAATACTTAAACTCGAAAAAACTACGGTAGGACAAGTAGCAAACTTTTCAAAAGTGCGCAGAGAAGATGTCTACAGAATTCTGCCGTCACTCGAAAAAATGGGCCTGATTGAAAGATTATTGGGCAAACCAATTGAGATCAGGGCTACCCTCATTTCAGATGCTTTAAGCCTCTTGGTATCCGAAGAAAAAGGCAAATCTGATGAGCGACTTGTGGGTATGAGGGGAATAGTTCAAAAACTGACCCTTAAAGACTGGAAGCAAACACTTCCCAAAGAAGAAAGCACCTACATACTGATAGGGGAAAAGAAATCAATTTTTGCTAAAACTGCAGATTTGATTAGGAACTCTAAAAAAGAAGTCGCGTTAATAGCGGACAAGGGAAGGATTATGCCTGTTTTGTTTCAATTTTCCGATGAATACAAATTGGCGATAAAGCAGGGAGCTATGATTCGATTGCTTTTTGAAGGCGAAAAACCAGATGTTTTACTTAAGGAGAAAGTGAAAAAACTCATCGGTACCGCCTCAGTTCATGTCAAGTTTCATCGTGACCCTCTAAATCACTTTATAATGTCTGACGATAAAGAAGCATTAATTACCACCTCCAAAGAAAGCGGATTAGGCGAAAGCCCCTCCCTTTGGACAAATAACTGCAACCTTATCGGAGTACTTCGAACTAGTTTTGAATCTGATTGGAAAAAAGCTGAAGAATAATTAAGAGATTCATTTTCATGGGATTTATGTTTCAAATTCTTTAAAGCCGTGTCGGTGTAGGGTCACATTCACAAGCGCTTAACTCTTCCAATGACCCTTTATAAAGTATTCAAAATTATAAGCGTAGAGGAGGTTAGATTGTATGAATAGTAAAGATTTTTTAGATAAAGATGTTTTTGCTGAAGAGTTGAAAATTGGCAAAGTCAAAGAATTAGGAATAGACCCAGAAGATTGGAAAGTAACTCATCTTGAAATCGAATTAGAAAAGAACATAGCTGAATCAGTACTTGGCGCAAAGAAAGGCGGAGTACGAAACATGCTGGCCGTTTCATCCCTAGAGAAAGGAATTGCACGCTGGACAGACAAAGGATTACAACTGAAAGTTTCAAAAGATCAGCTCCACATGTATCTAAGACCAGTAGTTAAGACTTAGTTTGAGTATTTGCAATAAATGCCTTAGTTGGCTATTGCAAATCATTTTTTTTATTAAATTACAATGGATAAAGAAAATTTTCAAATAAATAGCAGGTTCATTTATCGCAAGATTTCATTAGTTCTATGATTGGAATTATATTCACGAATAGCTTAATTCTTCACAATGCCCGGAAACAATATGATTTTAAAAAAGCATTAGAAAGCTAACTTAACTGTTGCTGGGACTTCACATTCACAGACATTTAAATAGAGTTTTCATACCTTAAAAGATGTTGAAGTAGTTTATGAAAAATGATGATTTAATAATACTCCTCGCGATGGTTTTATTTGTCCTTTGGCTTGTTGGCTTTTTCACAATTGGTGGATTGGTTGACCTTTTGATTGTTGTCGTTATAATTCTAGTGGTACTTAGACTGCTTCGTGGACGCAAACTATTATAACTCTATAGGTTGAAATTATGACCCCGAACTTTTCAACAACATATTTTCTTAATTTAACAGATTATCCCGGTAAAAGTGTAATGGCTCAGTCTCAATTGTTGATCTGCAGAATGATTAATCACGAAGATGCAATTATTGGTCATGAGCCCTCTATTTTTGTGCAAAAACAAACAATCAAAACAAGTCGAATCCCTGGCCCTTGTTGGAGTGTAGAGGAAAAAAATGAGTAAAATAAAGCAGTTAACAGTTGAAGAGAAAAAAACATTAGACGTCCCTGAAAAACCTGCGGAACTCACACTAAAATGTGAAAAAAGTCAAGTCCGAACAGAAGAAGAAATCATGCAAGCGATACAAGATTCAAAAGTTCTATACCTTAGCTTGAGCGGCGGTTGGGGACACACAAGACATTGGATAAAAAAGTGGGAGAAAGATAATAGTAAGAAGATAGATGAAGCTCCAGATTGGGACGATTCTGGATATATTTGTCCTTATTGTGCAGAAAAAATTTCAGAATACAGCATACCTCCGCCGGTTTCTACCATAATTTACAAATGTTCTAATGATCATCGATTTTCTCACAAAATGATGACTGCTAAAGAGAAGCAAACTCTGAAGGAAGAAGAAAGACAAGATATTCTTAATGAGGCGCGTGCTGCAAAAAAAGCTGAACAAGAATTGGTAGGTAAAAAGTTTGTTGAAAACGTAAAGTATGCTTTTCGTATGGTTAGACGAACGCCGTATATAGATGCCACAATCATTAAGCGTGAATATCAGGAGCATCGCGAGTTTTACCACCTAAAAATGAACAGCGCTTTCAAAAGTCGAACAAACAATATTTCGGTTGGAGCTTTTGATAGCTTGTTCAGTGCAGTTGATTTCAGCGATACATCAACATTATGGGAAAGAAAAGCTGGTCTTGCCAAGAGCATAAATGATAATAAGATTGATGTCATGGGCGCTCTAATTGGGGCAATGTCGGCTTACATTGGTTCTCTTGGTGTACTTTTTCCGATTTTACTCTTAGTTATATCGCAAGGAGCTGCAGCATTTGGTAATTATCTTGTTTATGGTTTCTTTGCAATCATGTTCTTCGGATTTTACGAAGGCTACTTTAACCAAAATAGACTCAAAAGGTTAGTTAAGGAACATAAAGACTACACCAGCGAATTCGATGAAATTACTGATCTGATTGAAAGGAAAAAGGATCTGCGAATTAGATCCCTTCCAATTGCAGGCAAAGTGGTCCAATAGTTAGAAAGTATATAGATTGATGGGTCGAATTGTCAATTTCATTTTTTTTTTTTGATAGCGGTTTAGCGTTGAACTGTTACTGAGTGAAATAAACATTTGAATGATAGGTTGTTTTTGTTATCTGACCGATTGAGTAACCTGGTTTAGAAAGAAATTTCTAGAAATTATCAATACTGTTACTGTAGACCCCCAGTCACAAGGTTATTTATTGTAAAAGATAAGCATTAATGAAAGTGTAATATCACACGCTTCGGCGGATCAGCGTTAAACAAGATGCGAATAATTTGTACCTTTCGAAATCTTCTTAGTGTTCGCTTCTTGATAACGTGTGTAGATCCGCCAAAGCATGTTCTTTAATTCACTTTTACAGCCCAGTTGTTTTTGAGTGAATTGCACCTTTTATCTCAAGCAGCTTAGAGCTTCATCAGCCGAAAACAAATCGAATCAGTCTTTCATACATTACTAATGACCTTCTCAATTCCGCGCTAATCATACTCATCTCCCAAAAAGCCAACTTACTCTAATAAAAATCAGTTCCCAAAACGATTCTTAGGTTTCGCTTTAAAGAAAAATAAATCGGCTAACAAAAAGCGAGAAAAATATCTTTGAAGTCTCCAAAATTAAAATGATTAGAATACTAAGATCGCCAGATGAAGAAGATAATATCCGATTTTTTTTTGTAAATGGCGAAATTGATTTTGGTCTAAACCCTGCAATGCCGTTATTTTGTTAGAAATTATATTGTAAGATATTTAATTGCCACGACAATTGGTGGAAATAATATAGCGTTTGATTTAATGGTTTACGCGTTTAAGCAGTTGTTTACAATTGAATACTTTAGAAAGTTATTCGAAAACCTAATGCTTTAACTTCTAAATCTTATTGCTAAAAAGGTGCATTTTGTCGAGTTTCGGTGCGATGTAGATGTGACCTCCCAGTCACACAGCTATTTATCTCCTCACTCGTTACAATTCTACAATTAACAGTGGAAAGTTGGTTAAAGTTTATGGATGCTCCTGATGATATATCGAAAATACTGGGTCCAAACGAGAAGGTTGAGTTGTATATTAAACAGAAAATTTACCATCCTCAGATTAATATTGACTCTGTCGTCTTTACAAATGAACGTATGCTTCTTCGTCATCCTCACGCACTTGGTTTAAAGAAGGATTATACTGATTACAATTACCGAGACATAGCCAACGTTGTATTGGAAAAGGGCATACTGCGGTTGACTATCAAATGTACCCTTAGGCTCGGCGGAGAACCACTATCATTAGGTGATTTGCCTAACACTGAAGCAGAACAGGGCTATGGAATAATCAGAGAAAACATAGGCAAATTCCAGGCACCGTTTTCCACCGGTTATGCTAACAACTCAATCGCTCCTAACACATCCACGGTCTCTGCAGCTCCTAAATCATCAATACCATAATCAGAGCATAAGTACCCTCAATACACCGCTCAGTTTTACTTCTGAATAATGCGCAAATGGGATTGTGATTAGCTTGCTATTTAGATTTGGGGGTAACTATTAGTTGCCGCTCGTAAGGGAAATCGTCGATGCAATTTTTAATGAGATTAAGTCCATTCTCAGAGCCTATCTGCACGAAACTGAGGCTGCTCTCAAGAAACGACTCCAAAAACTTCTGATCATTGGAGTAATCAGTAGTGTTTTGTTAGTCTTGGTAACTTCTTTAATTGGGTCAGCTTCTCTTTTCTTATTAATTGGGCAGCAAGAATATCTTAGCACTTTCATGCCGGCATGGAAGGCTTGGGACATTATGGGTATTATTTCAGGCGTTACAGGTACGCTGCTTATTTTATCGCTTATCATAATTATAAAAAATCAATTGAGATCTCCTAAACCGTCTGCCATGAAGTAAACTTGAGTTATGCATGAATTAGGGTTTAGTAGCTGTTAAGCCACATTCACACAACCTTATGAGCAGTGTGAGAAATTACTATAATGTCTATCCTGTTTTGGGAGGTGCATATGAATGTCTGAGAAACATATTGACGTTACCGAGCGATTACAGAAAATAGGTCAAACAGTTAACGAGTATAAAGATGCCCTAACTAGTCATTTTAAAGATATGGATGTGAACGTAAAAGATTGGCATTTTACTGTTGGAAAACTAGAAAACGAATATACTGTCGAGGTAAATGTTAAAATAGCAATAAAGCCAAAAAAAGCATAAACCGCTAATATTGCATAAGAGCTGTCATTTAGTATAAATATTTGACATCGTTACAGTTTTTTTCACAGTTTGTACATTTTTTTTATTACACATTTCAAAAAAATAACTTCCAGCGAACAAGTTGGACAATATCCTTCAAATTTTGGGTATAGACATAATACGAGTTTTTACTCGACTAAAAATTTTGTCTTTTCAAATTAGTAATGTTGAAAACCAGGTGAGAAAGAAGAATACTGCGGATTTTACACCATGACTTTAACGTTATAAGCGCAAGTTTAGGCGTCGGGTCTTAAGAAAAGGTTCAACATTTTGCCGATGCTCGCAACGCCGCCAAAATATCCTATTTTGGGGGACATCATGATTTCGGCAGGAATGCCTGTTGATGATCTGTGTGTCCCTGCTTCGGACCGGAGTGTTCTTTTTGCTCAAAATTATTCATGAAGCTTTTTAATAATTCGTCCACTTGAAAAGACTTTATTTATGCGTTAAGAATTTTGCCCTAGTAAATCGTTTCCAGCATTATGCGTCTTAAAATTTCAGTGCCGTGCCTAACGCCCAATTTTTTCTCACCCAATCTTTCTCTATAATTAATTGGGATTTCAATAATACCAAAACCTTCTCGCTCTACTCGATGATTAAGCTCCACCTCGATGTCAAAACCTTTGGATTTAACTTTCCAGTTTCTAAGAATTTCAGCACGCACGACTCGTAACCCAGTCAAAGGATCGGATAAATGAATTCCGTTTAAAAAATTATGAGTAAAAGCTATGAGCCGATTTCCAACGTAGAACACATTGTGCAAGGCACGTGAATCTAAATTTTCAGTAAATCTGTTGCCACAAACCATACCAGTGGATGGGTCATCTTTCAATATTTGGATCATTTTGGGAATGAATTCTGCTGGGTATGTGAAGTCGGCATCCGTAATTATTACATAATCAGTTTTAACGTCAATAAGTTCAACAGCTTTGGCTAACGCGTCTCCCTTGCCCCTGCCATCTTGAAAAGCGATTTCAGCGCCCAAGTTCTTGGCGGCTTCTACGGTCCTGTCAATACTATTTCCGTCAACTACCAAAATTCTAGCGGAACCCAGATAGTCTTGGAGTTCAGCTATTGTTAATCCGATTCCTTCTTCCTCGTTTAACGCAGCTATGATAACTTGCGTCGAAAGTCTTTCGTTTTCTTCTCCATTTTCCACTTTGATCAATCCTCTTAAAAAGTTAAATCGTTTAATTCAACTCTTATTAAAAGTGATGCGGGAAAAAATGGTTGTACTCCAACCCGCTCAACCTTAACTCTGTATTCCCATTCATGCCCTAAATAACTATGTCGATGTGAGTTAACACCTACAACATAGTGCAGAACTTATTATTTTTAGAAATAACGCCAACTACAGAGATTTTGTATCGTTTCATAGAACACTTAACAGATTTACCAAAAACATCAAAGTACGTCTTCGGTGGAACAAGCCTAAAAATCACAGCTATACTCTTAGAGCACAGCAGAAAAATCGCAGTATCGAAAAGCAAGAACCCAAGACTATAGAAAATAACCTTCCATACGCTTAGGCATTGGAAAGCAACCATGGAATATCACAAAACCAAAGACATGCTCTTTGCAATAATGTTCTTCGGATTTTATGAAGGATACTTTAACCAAAATAGACTCAAAAGATTAGTTAAGGAACATAAGGACTACACAAATGAATTTGATGAAATTACAGACTTGATTGAAAGAAAAAAAGATTTACGAATTCGATGAACACAATGCTGCCGTTCCAGAGTTGGAAATGTCAAGTTGGTTAAAACGCCTTTAGATAAAGTGCATCAAAAACAATTATTGATAGCTTTTATGCCTATCCAGCGTTTCCTTGTTTACCCTGGTTTTTCCTAAACCACCGTTATGTGCACTTAACACAAATTGCAGCGTATTTTCCTTGAAAAATTCTCTAAATTGATTTCCACATTTATTACACTTATACATTTTAACGCGGAATCGACCAAAGTCCCATTCCTTATCAGGGTCTTTCACATGGGCAGTACAATTTGGACACTTCGGCATAACTTTTCAACCTACAGACTAAAAGACAAAGTTGCTATATATACTATTTCAGCGTTAATACTAAGACTTTTTTGTATCTCCAGATCGAAGGTAACTTAAGTCTTAGTTTCGACTTTAGAGCAAGCCGTCTTATCCTCTGTTTGGGGCAAGTTTGAATTGGCGTCTTTGTTTTTTTCCGCGAGAAGGCCGTATTCCAGTTTCCGTTTTATTTAGGGTTTCAGGTACGTTCTTGTTTGTTCCTGTGTATCTTTGTGCTTCTTTTGGTGCGTGTTTGGTTGGTTGATTTGGTTCTTTGGGGATAGGATTGTTCTCTTTTTTACTCATTTCTTTCACCTCTGGCCCTATTTCTTTCTAGAAAAAAGTTATCCAAAATGCCTATTTTTAAAAAGAGGCAGTCAAGACTTTGGCTCTTTGTCTTCACTGTAATTTCTGTCCTCGTGAAGTTCCTCTTCAGCTTTGTCTTCGTTTTCTTCTTCAGCTTCGCTTGCTTCTTCTCCTTCTTCAATTGCTTTGTCTTCAGCTTCGCCTTTCGGCGGATAAGCTTTATCGAGCCAAACTTCGAACTGCCGCTTGCTATCAGAAACAGAAAAGGCCCAGTCACATAATCCGGTAATGACCTTACTGACGTCAACGTCGTGGTCGTCAGCTAGAGCCTTCAAATATTCTTCCCAATTTGCGGGTAAAGACACTGAAAAACTGCCCATGTAAACACAATCTCCACTATCTTTTAGTGTCCAGTTATATTTTAAGCTTCAAAAGCTTTTGAGAAACTGGGTTTTTCGAATAAACCTCTACCTTTGATCTTTCAGCAACTGCAATCTTTTGGCAACTTCTTTAGAAATTTTTTCTAAACCAGCCGCCAAATCTTCTCGATCAACTTCGTCTAGCGGGTACCATTTGCCTTCTTTGTCGATGAAAACAAGTTCCAACTTTTTATTAACCATATTTTTCACCTGTTAATCTAATACTTGTTTGTTTACTGAGCGATTAAACTTTTCTCGCCATTGTCTTATGCCTGTTAAGCGTTACTTGTTTGGATAACAATTCTAAAAAGGGGCTTCCAGCTAGATTGCCCATAATAACACCTGCGCGTTTGGGTGTGTTCGAGGCTAACTGGCTTCCCTGCGCCTTTTGGCTAGGCATTCTTTTATAATATAGTTATTGGGCTTGAAGAGGAGGCGACTTGATGCGTTATTGCTTTTCGCTGATCCATGTTTTTACTGCTTCTTGCACTGCGCGGGATAAGTCGCCTTTTTTGCCGCCGAATCGTTCCACTGTTTTTATTCTTAGCTGTTTTTCTAGATCGTTTGAGATGTCAACGTTGATTCGGCCCATTTTTAGTCACTTTTTTTGTTTGTTTTGAGTTCAATGTATTCTTGGAGAGAATGGATCTTTATTTCGGTTTTCGTGTTTCTTTGCGTCCTTTTGCTTTGATTCGCTTGTTCACAAAGCATACTAAGTGCATACATGCTTATAAGTATATGCGTTTAAGTGCATAAGAAGTTAGGTTGATAAGTACAAATAACAGAAAATCCGCTCACCCGCATGCATGAAAGCTTTCAACATTAAAATTTTAGCTCTGACCTACACAATAAGCCTAAAAAACACTTAGCGTGCACAAGAAAAAATTTTAGAAAAGAAACCAAGTTACGCCCCCTTAATTTTTAGAAACCGTTGTTGGCTTTGCTTTGCAGTCACATATCTTTATTTCACCATACGAAGTAGCCTATCCTATCGTGAGGAACTTCTATTGAACGAACAGATCAGCCAAAGCTATGCGCAACCACACCCTTTTGACGCTAAAACCGCAACCAAATACGTGTTTCTTTTCCAAGAAGGAAACGGAAAAGACAAGAAATTTTTAGGCGGCAAAGGAGCGGGCCTCTGCGAAATGACCCAGATAGGCTTGCCTGTTCCCCCAGGCTTTGTGATAACGACGCAAACATGCCTCGAATACTTTGACGGCGGCTTCAAACTTCCAAAAGAACTCCAAAGCCAAGTTAAGCAGGCAGTGACGGAGGTTGAGCGCGTCATGAGTTTGAGTTTTGGAAACCCTGAGAAACCGCTGTTGTTTTCAGTTCGCAGCGGCGCTGCAATATCGATGCCTGGAATGATGGATACTATATTGAACCTGGGGATAAATGACACCACAGTTCAGGGGCTTATAAAACGAAGTGGGAATGAACGTTTCGGCTGGGATTCGTATAGGCGTTTTATGTCGCTTTTCGGAAGCATCGTTCTCAACATCAGTGACGAAAAGTTCCACTTGGCAATGGAGACGCTAAAAGAAGAACGAAAAGTAACCCAAGACACAGATCTTACAGCAAAAGATATGCAGAAACTAGTTAACATTTACAAGCACATAATCTTGGAGAACACTGGCAAACCGATTCCGCAAGACCCATATGAGCAGCTTTTTATGGCGATAGAAGCTGTATTTGCTTCTTGGAACGGCAAAAGAGCACAGGATTACCGTCGAGAATTCAAAATAAGCTCTAAAACAGCCAATGGCACTGCATGCAACGTGCAAGCTATGGTTTTCGGAAATCTGGGAGCTAACTCTGCGACTGGAGTTGCTTTTACGCGCGATCCGGGCACAGGCGAAAATGTTCTTTTTGGAGACTACCTTGACAACGCCCAAGGCGAAGACATAGTTGCAGGAATCAGGACGCCTAAGCCAATTTTAGAAATGAAGCAAACCATGCCAAAAATGTATGTGGCACTTATGAGAGTACGGGAGACGCTGGAGCATCATTTCAAAGAAGTGCAAGACATGGAGTTCACTATTGAAGAAGACAAACTCTACATGCTTCAAACCCGCAACGCAAAAATGAACGCTGCGGCAAACATGAAAACTTCAGTGGATATGGTGAATGAAGAATTAATCACCAAAGAACAGGCGCTGCTTAGGCTGGATGCATCACAGCTAACACAGTTAATGTATTGTCAAATTGACCCAAACAACACCGTTGTTCCAGTTGCGACTGGGTTGGGAGCGTCTCCTGGTGCAGCGTCGGGAGAAGTAGTTTTTGATGCAGACGAAGCAGAGAAACAAGCCAAAGCAGGAAAAAGAGTCATCTTGCTAAGAGAACAAACCAAACCCGAAGACATCCATGGCTTCTTTGTGGCACAAGGCATTCTAACTTCAGTCGGAGGCAAAACCAGCCACGCAGCAGTTGTAGCAAGAGGCATGGGTAAACCATGCGTTTCTGGAGCAGGCGAAATCAAAATCAGCCACGTCGAAAACGTCGCTTACGTGGGAGGCAACAGAATTGTGCAGGGAACCGTCGTCACTATCGATGGCACTTCGGGGAATGTTTGGCTTGGTGAAGTTCCCATGGTTGAACCAGAAATCTCCGAGCATATGAATACTATTTTGAAGTGGGCAGATGAGTTTCGCAGGTTGGAGGTTCGAACCAATTCTGATACAGTTTTTGATGCTGAAAAAGCCCTAAGGTTTGGGGCACAAGGCATTGGTCTTTGCCGTACTGAACGCATGTTTAACGCGTCTGACCGAATTGGACTGTTCCAGGATATGATTTTGGCAGATAACCCTGAGGAACGGTTTGCTGCACTGAGACTTCTTTTGCCACTGCAGAAGGATGATTTCAAAGAGATGTTGCGTGTTATGCAGGGTTTCCCCGTTACGATTCGTTTGCTTGATCCTCCTTTGCATGAGTTTTTGCCTTCGGAGGAAATGATTGAAAAACAAATTGAAACATTGCAGAAATGCCAGGAAGCATTGGGGAACGTGTGCAGGTTGCCTCAGGTACTCCGCGATATTGACCCTTCACTTCAATCGGTTTTAGCTGAGGACGACCACATGCTTTCGAATCTTGCAGAGGTCCAATCCGCCGAATTAAAGAAAAAAATGGATACGCTGCAGAAAATCCGTACATTAAGAGAAGTGAACCCGATGCTTGGTCACCGCGGTGTACGCCTTGGAATTACTTACCCTGAGATTTATGAGGTGCAGGTTGAAGCGATTTTGCTTGCCGCTGGCGAATTAATCAAAGAGACGGTTCCGGTGAAGGTGGAGATTATGATTCCGCAGGTTTGCACAAGCCAGGAACTTAAACGAGTTTACAGCTTAATCCGCAGGGTCGAGCGAAGGGTGAAAGATAGGTTGGGCATAACCATCCCATACTCAGTTGGCACCATGATTGAAGTGGTCCGCGCGTGCATGAGGGCGGGAAGGCTAGCTGAGTTGGCAGAGTTTTTCAGTTTCGGAACAAACGATTTGACTCAGGCAACATTTAGTTTTTCAAGAGAGGACGCCGAAAACAAGTTTTTGCCCTTCTACAATGAGCATAAGATTTTGCAGGATAACCCATTCGAAATTTTAGATGTGAAAGGTGTTGGCAGGTTGATGGCTATCGCCGTTGATTGGGGACGCAAAACAAGGCCTGACCTCAAAATTGGAATATGCGGCGAACATGGCGGTGAACCATCATCAATTGAGTTCTGCCACAGAATAAACCTCGATTACGTCAGTTGCTCGCCTTATAGAGTTCCAGTGGCACGGTTGGCAGCGGCACAAGCAGCAATCAAAGAAAAGAAAGGCATGATAAAACCATTCCAATAGCCTTTGCCACGCCCAATTTAGGTAGAGAAAATAAATGGCAAAATTGACACCCTTTCCCGCAAGGGTTATATTATGTAGCTGTCGCCTGTTTTGTCTTCTTCTTTGGCGTAGAATGTTGAGCATAGCTTGCAGAAGTCAAGCGTAACCTCGTCCCATGTTGTTTCTTGGTTTGCGAGGCGCTTTGCGGTTTTTTTGGCTTCTTCCTGAATTTTGGGCAGGATGTCGATGAACTGTTCGGTGCCTTTGATGGCGCGTTTAGAGTTTATGTATTGGCTCACTGCGGCTTGGGTGGTTTTAAGTTTCTTTGCCGATTCAACCTGTGTTAAGTGAAATGTGCCGATTAATTCTTTGGCGACAAGTGACCTGAAGATTGGGAGCACATATTTTCCTATGGTTTCGCATCGAGCACTCATTTTAATTCCGCAATTATAACAGCATTATACCTTAATAAATCACGTGCATACCGATCGAAGGAATTAAATCATCAGCTTAGTTAGGTGACACATTCTAATTTTCATTTTTTCGCAAATTTTGTTCTTTGTGTTTCAGTTTGCTTTTTTGCGTCAGGAGTTGCTGCGTTTGCAGGTTGAGTGTTTTCGTGTTGTTTCGCGTTGAAGCGCGTTTTCCTGCGTCTTTCTGCGTTTATCCGCGTTAGTTTATGTTCAAAACCGATGGTGGTGAAAGGCGGCTTGCACAAAATATTTTTAAAGCTAAGACGCCATAGAGGCCATTAGCATACAACTTTGTTCTAGTCGGGCTATAGAGCTTCATTATTATTTGTTCACAAAATAATTCTGGTTTCCCGTTCTTGCAAGGCTTATTTTGATAGTTGCGGAGTAATAAAAAAGCTGAACTGCTAAGGCATTTGAAGGAAGACCAGGAAGAGGAAAATGCAATAAACCCCTTTCCAGATGTTAGAGCGCCTTAGCAGTTCCAACCTTGTTAGCTGTTTACTTTTTATTGCAAATATTATGTATCGAACAAAACTTGTGATTGTATAGTACAAATCTTGGAGGATGTTAAGCTATATAATGATCACATCAAAGAAGGATGCGCTAATTTTGGTAACACAAAAAAACAGCCTCGAGTCAGTAGCTAAATTAATAATTTTCCGAAAGAGTATAGTTATGGCTTTGGCATCAAACATTCGTATTAATTTTGCGGAGTATAATGGCAATTTACCTTAATAAATCAAAATGGCAACACTCCAAAAAGCCTAAGCTTTTCCTCTCACATGTTAACACTTTTAGAACTGACCTTAGCTCTTTTTTGTTATAATTTGAGGCTTTCTTTATATGACGCAGCGCAGTGGCAACAGCAAAACGTCAATTCTCGACCTTTGATTGTTTCTCTATAGCCGCCTTCATAGACTTTGCATCCGCAAACTACTGGAGCGACTATACTAACAAATACCCCAATGTCAAAGAAATTGACAATTCAGGAATAGGCAACACCGCTTATTTGATTTCCACTAACCCAAACGTCTTAGACCGATACCCGCTTCTGTCTCCAATTAACATCTCCCAAGGCATCGTGGAATTGCCTTTGGCAAACCCAAGCCCAGTGCCGAATCTGACCTCGACGCCAAGCCCTCAGCCAACAAAATCCATGCCTTCAGAAGTAATTTACGCGATAGTAGCGGGAATCATTGTGGTAATAGCTATCACAACCGTGGTTATGCTAAGAAAACGCAAGCAACAATCGCCTCCAATGCTCAATCCAGTCAGTTAAACCATTACTTTGGATATTAGGATCCAAAGTTTCGCACATTTTTCCTATTTGTTGCTGTGTCTCTACAACCACTTAGTTTTAAGAGCACAAAAAACTAAGCAAGTATGCGTAGACTTGCGGGTTCCATGTACTTACCTGATTAACCTATTCAAGAATGATACCTATGGAAACAGTAATTTCTCCAAAAATCAAACGCACAACTGGAAAAGAGGCCTGGCGAGAAAATCTACGCTTAGCCATTTTCGCCGCAGACAAAATCCGAAGCACCCTCGGTCCACAGGGCGCGTACAAGATAGTCAGCTACAATCGTGGTCCAGAGCAGGTGACAAAAGTCACGAAGGACGCGATTGCAATTTTGGATGAACTGGCAATCATGTACCCGCCAGCGGTTATCATTTCTGAATCCGCCAAAATGCAGCGCGAAGAGGCTGGCGATGGCGTGGCAACTTTTGTGGTGTTCTTGTCGGCGCTGCTAAAAAAAGCGGACGAGCTTATATCAGCAAAGATTCACCCAAACATCATCATTCACGGTTATCATTTGGCGACAAATAAGGCGCTGGAAATAATTGACAAGCAAGCGACAACGCCTGATGGCGTAAACAGCGATATTTTAGATATTGTTGACTGCAGAAGAAACCTCTTGACGTCACATGTGCGCTCGATGATAAGGGAAGCGTATCCACTGGCTTCATGGGAGGGTAAATTCGAAAAGGAGAACGTGAGATTTTTAAAGAAACCAGGCGGCAACATCCAAGAATCAAGCCTAGTCAAAGGCGTCGTTGTAAAAAAGGAAAAAGCGCACCCTAACATGCCTGATAGAATTAAAAATCTGCGTATAGCAATTACCAGTGAAAGCCCGGGGATAAATCGTTTAGATACTAAAATGAGGCGGGAGGGACCACCCCAAATCAAGTTGAGCATTCAAAGTGCAGATCAAATGAGAAAATTCAAAGAAACCGAGACCAAGTTGAGGACTGAAGCTTTAGAGAAAATGATTGCGCTTAAAGCAAACGTGCTTCTCTGCGAACAGCCGCTTGATCAAAGTGTGAAAGATAAATTGTTTTTGCAGGGCATTTTTGCTCTTGAGAGTGTTGATATAAAAGATTCGCAAGCAGTCGCTAAGGCCACTGGAGCTAAGATTGTTGGGCAACTCCGTGAGCTTACAGAGGAAGATTTAGGCGTTGCAGAGGAGCTGTACACTGGGAAAATAGAGCTTGAAAAAACCGTGACTATCCAAGGATGCAAGGGAGCTACTTTCTTGCTTAGGGGAAGCGTACCGCAAGCAATTGACGAACTTGAAACTGCGATCCGCAACAGCTTGGTGGTCCTAAATGTAATGGCTAGCGATGACAGAGTTTTGCCTGGAGGTGGAGCAGCAGAAGCTCAAATTGCCGAGGAATTGAAAAGCTTTGCCATGGGATTTCCAAGCAGGGAACAGGTTGCAATCGAATCCTTTGGGGCGGCGTTGATGGAGGTTCCAAGGTGTTTGGCGGAAAATTACGGGCTAAACTCAATAGATGTGCTTCTTCAATTAAGAAATAATCATGCAAACAGATTAACAAGCCATGGTGTGAGGGAGCAAGGTTGCGGCGAGATGGTTTGCGTGGAACCTGCAAGGATAAAGCGCTCGGTAATCAGGAGGGCTAATGAGGTTTCGGCGCTTATGCTGAGGATAGATGAGCTATTGATTTCTAAGGAGATTCCTAAGTTCCATAAAAAATAGCAAAACCGAATTGTAGCTAAAAAGGCGGTCATTTTTCCACAATTACAATAACTAATTACCGAGTTTTTAACTTGGCATGGTGAAATACACAGTTGCGCCTAAGGCAATGTTCGTTAACCATAAAATCGATGTGGCAAGCATCCATTTCTTGGTGTTTTTCGGCAAATCATTGAAGGCAACATCAAGGCCAGTGTGACTGCTGGAAACCCGATAATACTATGAACGATCTGAAGTATCGAGAAGGATGAAAAGAAGGTTACATTTGGGTCAATGTAAAATATGAATAGCGAAGGAAACATCATCACAAAAATCACAACCAAGTTTAAATGCAACTTTTCTTCTAACCATTTCGATTCCTTGCTCATGTGTCCTGAAGCGTCACATCATTGAAGAAAAACTGAGCTTTTGTAAGGGGCTATTTCTCTAAACGACTATGGGCTGTTGTTGGCTAACACTGACAGCACAGCGTTATATAGCTTGCACGTCAATAGGCTTTTGGCTATGCCATACACTACGCCCAATAAATAAAACTAGAAAAATTGGTGAAGGACTTGGGTTTTGCTACTCTAATTCCCTTCTGGATAATCGAAGGATTGATGGCTGTCTTCACGGGCTTATCAAAAAAGGCTCGGAAATCAAGGCTCCAAGGGAAGCTTGGATGGTGCTCTTCCTCCTCTCAATGATTGCTACGACATTCATCAGCACAGTCGTCTACCTTTACATTCAAACATCAGTTACACTCATTGATCTGGGGGCCATTAACCTGGCGGTGGCAGGCGTAGCAACTGTTGCCGCTCTTTTTGCAACACGCAGGGGAAACGATAGCCTGCTGAAGAATAAGGAGGGCAACATCAGATTTCTTTTGATCGCGTCGATCATCGCCTTGGTCGTCCTTTCTGAGATGTTTATGGGCTGGACCTTTGCGCTCCTTGACGGTACGGTATCGATTTCTAGCGGTCTACAATGGGTCTATTCAGCCCTTATTCACGCTACGAGCTCCTTCTGGTTTATCTTCATGATGTCCGCCGAGATGGGAATAACGCTTTTCTTCATAAGAAGCAGGCTGCCGAAGCCACTCATCTGGATCATGGCATCTCAAACCATCATAATGATTCTGTCTCCCACAGCGATTGACAACTCTCTCTGGACCAGCATCTCCCTGGTTGCGGGCAGCGCCGTCATGGTTTTTCTTTTCATTTACGTCTTTGAGTTCCTTTATAAGAATCGGACCACCAGTTCAGGCATCCTGAACTATCTGCTCTTCCTTATGCTGGCTTATGCGTTGATGATGGCGGGCCAGTTCATCTGGCTTCTTAACGGCGATGCCACAGTCTTCGTACTATCCATAATAGTCGAGATGGTGGTGTACTTCGGAATCGTGCTGGACGAAGGAAGACTTGTTTCATCCAAATCCGCAAGTTGGCAAGCAAAGCCGTATTGGGTCTTCGGTTTCCTGGGGCTCCTTTTCGTGGCAGAGTTCTTCATGGGCGGAGTCTTGGACATCCAAGTGTATGGCGCAGGCTTTTTCAATATGATGATGTTTGCCTCTACGGCAGGGTCCTTTGTGAATGCCCTAAGTGCGGGCTTTTTCAATTTCATCATGTTCTTCACCAGAATAACCATGTCTCCGTGGTACCTGATAATGATGGGCATAGAGATGGGCGCGCTTGTAGCCTTCAGAATCAAGTATACACGGGAGCTCGAAACTAAGGTAAGGCTCCTGCTTTTGATTCTCGCCTTACGGCGTATACAGTATACTCCTGCCCATATTCGTAATCCCGTTCAACCTCCTTAGGCAGACCCCGTGGCTAGGCTGGGCATCTGGGATAGGAAGCTCAG
Source organism: Candidatus Bathyarchaeota archaeon (assembly GCA_963828195.1). Lineage (GTDB taxonomy): Archaea > Thermoproteota > Bathyarchaeia > Bathyarchaeales > Bathycorpusculaceae > Bathycorpusculum. The sequence continues at coordinate 54,495 of CAWHDT010000009.1, read as the reverse complement.
GTGCCATAGCTTCAACCGTAGTAATGGCGTTGCTCGGCACATTTCTGATCAGCGGCATCCTTTCCTTTCTTTTCGGCAGCAGGCAACTCTGCTCTGTAACGTGTATGGCTCCCCTCATGTATCAGGGGACGACTTTAGATGCCATGAACTCATTTAGTGGAACTTCCAAGCTTGCATGCAGGCTGCACACGAACAAGATATCATCCGCCTATAAGGTAGCCATATCGGCGGTGTGGATCTCGCTGCTGGCTGCAGCTTTACTATCCTACTTGACATCTGTCAGGAATTTTAGGTGTCTCCGTCTTCGGCATGGATCCCGCCTACTTCCTGTTCATGTTCTACTTCGGCTTTCTCTGGTACGTTATCTGGATGATGATTCCCTTTGTCGGGACGTACGGCTGCGTCTCAACTGGCATGTGCGGCTGGGGAGCTTTCAACCAACTTATATCCCGAGCTGGGTTGTTTAGGCTAAAGGTGAAGGACAAAGCGCTTTGCAGCAGCTGTACGACAAAGGACTGCTCGAAGGTCTGCCCCCTGGGGCTCACAGGTCAGCCGGCGGCATTCGCTGCTAAGGGCGAGTTCAGAAACTACAAATGCATTGGCGACGGGAACTGCGTTTCGGCCTGCCCACACAGAAATATATCCTTCTACGATGTAAGGCATTGGTTGAGGGAGAGGTTTCGGAGTCGGGATCTAGTACGCGGTGAACCCAAGAAAGCCATCTAACCTTGACAATATAGAGCTACATTAAAGTGACAGATTTATTCCAATCCTGTTTCTCAACCTCGTTTACTTGTGACTGTACAGAGCAACCCACACAAGTTTAAAACTTCAATTTTTCAGACTAATATTTGAAGAAAGACCGCTTGCTTCTGGGAATCTTCCTCTTGTGGTTTATCCTCACTTTAGATAATTCTAAAAAACAAAATGGGTTATGCTATGTCACAACCAATGCCTCCCTCAACTGCAGAGTGGAATAATCTTTTCAATTTAGCTGCCTACATAGCTGTAACTGCTGTAATCATTGTCATGGTGGCAATGGTTTACTTTGTGATAAAATATCGCCAAAGAAAGGGGCAGCCAAAACTCCTCGCACAAATCAGCTTACCTAAAAGCCGCGCCAAGGAAGCTTTGATATTCGCTTCAATCTCAATTATACTTTTGTTTAGCTTAACAATAGCCTCCTTTACTTTAACTCCAAATACGCGTTTTCCACCGCCAGTTTCAGAGAGTTTAGTTATAAAAGTCACGGCTTACCAGTGGGATTTCAGGTTTACCTATCCGAACGGAGTAAACATTACTGGAACCTGCTATGTTCCCGCAAGTAAAAGCATAATTTTCAACGTCACTAGCACCGATGTCATGCATGGTTTTGGATTGATGGATTTTAGAGTTAAAATTGAAGCCATACCGGGAAGATACAATGTTATTGGAATAACCACTCCGCCGCTAAACGGAAACAGTGAACTAAACTACACTATTCGCTGCTTTGAATACTGCGGCGTAGGGCACACAGACATGATGGCGAACCTTGTCGTCATGAATCCAACCGCTTTTAACCAGTGGCTCACCAACCAGACAGTTACAAACGCAACAATGCCGGGAGGCTAAAAGGTTGTACAGCGAGTTCTCGATCAAAGAATGGTTAACTACAACCAACCACAAACGCGTAGGCATATTGTACATCGTAACAGCTGTGTTTTTTCTAATCATTGCGGGCTCGCTTGGCATGCTTATGCGAACACAGCTTGCCACCCCAGACGAAACTTTACTTAACCCCTTCACTTACGGGCAAATTGTAACGTTGCATGGTCTTTTAATGATACTGTGGGTTTTAACGCCTCTCGGGGCTGCGACTAGCCAACTACATTGTGCCACTTCAAATTGGCGCAAAGGACCTGGCGTTTCCCCGTTTAAACGCTACTAGCTACTGGACATATCTCTTCAGCGGCTTACTCCTTGTTGGCTCAGTTTTTCTTCCAGGAGGCAGCGCAAACACAGGCTGGACTCTTTATGCGCCTCTAAACACTATACAGTTCTCTCCCCAAGCTGGAGCAACCCTTGTCGCGTTGGGACTCGCGTTACTCGCCGTCTCAATTACAATGTCCTCAATTAACTTCATTACAACAATAGCAAAGAACCGAGCTAAAGGCGTAACTTGGACGCGGCTCCCAGTTTTCACTTGGTCCATTCTTATGACGATGGTGCTGGCGCTCTTCGCCTTCCCACCATTAGCCGCGGGACTTCTGCTGCTTACAACTGACAGAGTCCTGGGAACCGTCTTCTTCAGCTCCGTTCAGGGAGGAAGCATCATGTGGGAAGAGCTTTTCTGGTTTTTTGGACACCCAGAAGTTTACATAGTAGTATTTCCCGCTTTAGGCATTATTGCCGAAGTTTTCATGACATTCGCTAAAAAACCACTTTTCCAGAAAAAAATTTTCATAATAGAGTTTGCCGCCGTCACTTTTCTGAGCATGGGCGTCTGGATGCACCACATGTTCACTACGGGTGTAAACTACAATGAGTTACAAGTTTTCTCTGTGATGACACTAGCTATTTCTGTGCCTTTTGAGGGGCTAGTTCTTGGTTTAGTGCTAACTCTCTACAAAGGCAGGATAAAGCTTACAGCGCCAATGCTGTATTGTTTAGCTGCAATATTTACGGTCACTCTTGGCGGAGTCACTGGCGTCTTGCAAGCATTCCCAGTTTTAGATTACGCTTTTAACGGGACGTATTGGATTGTAGGTCACTTTCATTACGTTATGGCTGGAACGACATTGTTTGCGCTTATAGCAGGGCTCTACTATTGGTGGCCAAAAATAACTAACAGAAAATATAATGAAACCTTCGCCAAAATCACCTTTGCAATTTCTTTCATCGGATTTAACGTCCTCTATTTTCCTTACTTCTTCCTTCTGGATATGCCGAGAAGAATTTCCACCTACGCAGCAAGCACTGGGTGGGCATCCTTAAATTTTGATGCAACAGTCGGCGCTTTCGTTTTCGGACCCGCCATATTACTGACCCTTCTTAACCTCATTATAAGCTACAGAAAAAATGTAGCATGTGAGCCGAACCCTTGGGAAGCAAGAGAAATGGAATGGACAGGCAACTACAGTGGATCATCATCAGACACCGAATCGACGGAGGCAGTTGACAATGATAGCACGGCTACTTATTCGGCGACTAAATCTGAGCATTCAGATGTACACGAGAATGGTGATTTAAAATGAAAGATGAAGAAACACGTACTGAAGAAAACAAAACTACCTATGTACCGCTGATGCTTTCGGCTGGAATCGCAGTTTTATTTTTGGGAATTGTAATTTATGTTCCGCTCATCATAGCTGGCTTAATTATCATTGGAGCGGCGCTATTCAAAGTGTTCAAAGATGGCGCTTCAGAAAAATTTGCCCAGCACAAGCAAGCCGAAGAAGAGAAGTACCCGCTTGAATCAGTAAGTAAGGAGAAACTGGGGTTATGGATTTTTCTCGCATCAGAGATCTTGATTTTCGGATCACTTATCGTCGCTTATCTGTACGTTCGAGTAAGCAGCGGGTCATGGCCTGTAGCAACGCAAACACATAACGTCTACATAGGAATGACAAACACGATTATCCTTCTAACAAGCAGCCTGGCTATGATTCTAGGTCTTTACTACATACGGCTAGGCAACGTGAAAGCGTTGAAAATCTGTTTAGGCGGCACATTTGCATTAGGCGCAGCCTTCCTTGCAATCAAGCTTGGAATTGAATGGCCCACCCTTTACCGCAACGGCTTCACCATAAACAGCGGGTTACCAGCATCCAGCTACTTTGTGTTAACAGGTCTCCATGCGGCTCATGTTGCGGTTGGATTGGTGGCGGTCGGATACCTTATGTTCAGAGCGAACAGAGGTGGATTCACCAGCTCAAACCACGTTGCCGTCGAGAACGTCGGCTTGTACTGGCACTTCGTAGATATCGTTTGGATGATTCTCTTCCCGCTTTTCTATTTAATTTAGGTGAAAAAATGCCCGGAATTAAACTTTACATCGGAATCTGGCTGGGACTGGTCATAGCGACAGTAATGGAAGTTGTAGTCCGATCGCTGCCCGGAGAAGCATCTTTGATTGTTTCAATCATTGGCTTGATTGCTGCAGGAAAAGCCGTTGCTATAGCATTGTACTATCAGCATCTGCGTTATGAAGGAATCAGGCTTGCTGCTTTGCCCTTAGCAGCTGTTGTAGGCATTGTTTTTCTAGCGGTTTCGGCTGCCCTGACAATCGTTATGGGGATGTAACAGAATGCGCAAATCATACTTACCCCTTATCGCAGTGATCTTGCTTGCGGCAAGCTTCTATTGTGCAACCATGGTTGTGCTTGTATTCAACATTCAACCCCCCTTAACGCCTGTTTCAAACGTTTCGGGCAAGACACCGACAGTAAACATAGTTCTTTATGAGGGGGAAATAACAGGCAGCACATATGGATTTGGCAACTCATCAATCACTTTAACTTCGCCTGGACCCACTCTCACATTCAAAACTACAGATATCGTGAACGTAACAGTGATTAATGTGGGGAAGATGCCTCACGCTTTTGCAGTAACCAATGCAGCTAAAACAGGCGCTAAAGTGCTCTTCGGCGCGGAAATTGGTTCAGCGTCAAATCCGCTTCCGCCCGGGCAACAGGGATCGGTGATTTTTGCGCCCAACACTGCGGGTTCGATGTATTATATTTGTCCTGTTCCAGGTCACGCTGAAAGTGGCATGTATGGTTCAGTAGTAATAACGGGTGGATAAAAATCAAGCGAATCAATGGCGAAATTATAGCAAAAATTGGCTATTATTTAGAGTTAACCAAACCTAAAGTTACGTTGCTGAACTTGCTTGTAGGTGTTGCCTGTTTTGTTTTGGCAGCGTTCCCCGCGATCAGCTGGTTTAAAATAGCTCTATTTTCTGTTGTGGGTTACTTAGCGGCGGGCGGTTGCGGCGTTTTAAACAGTGCCTATGACCAAGACATTGACAGGATGATGACTCGAACTTCAAAAAGAGCAATTCCTGCTGGATACGTGGCTGCCAATAGGGCAATAGCTTTTGGAGTAGCTATGCTTGCTGTAAGTTTTGGCTTATCACTCTTATTCTTTAACCCGTTAACCGCCTACATGATTGGCTTAGGCGCAGCCTTTTACCTGATTGTTTACACGGTTTGGCTCAAGCGCATTAGCCCTTGGAACGTTGTCATAGGCGGTTTTGCTGGCTGTTTTGCGGCTCTTTCAGGATGGACAGCTGCCGTGAACACGGTTAGTTTACTGCCGCTGCTTGTGGCTATGGTGGGTTTTCTGTGGACGCCAGGACATCTTTGGGGGCTCGCCATAAAAAAAATGAATGAATACAAAGCCGCCGGGATCCCCATGCTGCCAGTTACCGTAGGCATAACTAGGGCTTCACAGATCGTTTTCGGACTTAATGTTTTGACGGTTGCGTCCTCATTTTTGTTTCCGCTGATGCACCTTACAGGCCCGATTTACCTAGTTGTTGCTTTGACGGCGGGAATTGTTTTTCTTTTTCAAAATCGCGGATTACTCGCTAAAGCTTCCGAAATTTCCGGGTTCAAAGTGTTTCTTGCCTCAATGCCCTATTTAGCGTGTTTGATGTTTGGGCTAATTCTCGATAAAATAATTTAATTTAAAACTAATTGCTTCCGGGTGATGCGTCTTTTTGCATGAAATGCTTTATTTTCTCTGCTTTTCGTGTGCGCTTCTGAGCAATGCTTAGTGTAGTCTTCTTTTGTGCTGAATTTTTTGTTGTCCGCTTCACAGAGGTATTTGCCGTCGGAAGTCGTTTTGGGCTCCATATTTTCCGAAGAACGCGTATTCTTTGACAAAACATTCACCTCCACACTCAAGGAGAAACAAAAAAGAAAAAACAAGATAACTCTTAAGACTATGTGACTGTTGCGCGCCAACCATGAAAATTTAAGTTCTACCTTCCGGGGAAAGGCGGCAAATGATCGCCCAAAGCTGCATGCATCGATTTTTCGATCCAGAGGCAATAATCTTCAATTGAAAGAAGAACAACAACACGTGGGAAACAACCGTTGTTCTTCTTCTCCCAAATAGAATTAAATTATTTATATGTTTAATCGGAATAAGTTATTTTTATGAGTGATGTTGAAAACCGTTTGGTTCGCCTGCTGAGAAGCGATTCCCTTCTTGAGCCGTTTTCCAGCCAGATTCAAGATCGCCTCAAGCGTACGGAGGAAACTGAGAAGCGTCTCACTCAGGGAAAAATGAGCCTTGCCGATTTTGCTTCCGGCCACGAATATTTCGGACTACATTTTCAGAGGGGCGAATGGGTTTTCCGCGAGTGGGCACCAAATGCAATAGCGGTTTTCCTTATCGGCGACATGAGCAAGTGGCAGGAGAAAAGAGAATTCGGGCTAAAAAAGCTCAACAATCACGGGGTCTGGGAAATTCACTTGAATGCCAACGCACTTGCTCATGGTGACTTATTTCGTCTCCGAATTCATTGGGAAGGGGGAGAAGGCGACCGCATTCCCGCTTATGCCAGGCGGGTTGTTCAAGACCCCAAAACCCTGATTTTCAACGCTCAAGTATGGTCTCCACAGAAGCCGTACAGCTGGAAAATCGATTTCAAACGGCCTAAAGACGCTCCGTTTATTTATGAAGCGCATGTGGGAATGGCTCAAGAGGAAGAAAAAATCGGTTCTTTCCAAGAATTTACCCTCAACGTGCTTCCTCGGATAGTCAAAGCGGGTTATAATGTGGTGCAGTTGATGGCTATTCAAGAGCACCCCTACTACGGGTCATTTGGGTATCAGGTGTCGAGTTTTTTTGCGCCCTCGTCACGCTATGGGACGCCAGAGGACTTAAAAGCCCTAATTGACGCGGCTCATGCTCAGGGTCTCAGCGTTTTCATGGATCTTATTCATTCCCACTCTGTCTCGAACGAGGTCGAAGGGTTAAGCTGCTTCGACGGGACGCCTTATCAATATTTTCATAAGGGTCCACGGGGAAAACATGAAGCTTGGGGGTCACGCGTCTTTGATTACGGCAAACCTGAGGTTCTGCATTTTTTGCTTTCGAACTGTCGGTATTGGCTGGACGAATTTCATTTTGACGGTTTCCGCTTCGACGGCGTCACCAGCATGCTGTTTTTGGACCACGGTCTTAACAGAGTATTCACCTCGTACAATGATTACTTCGGTGCAGGCGTGGATGAAGACGCCTTAACCTATTTAGCCCTTGCAAATCAAGTCATTCATGATGTCAAGCCAGAAGCAGCCACTGTAGCTGAAGATGTCAGCGGGATGCCTGGTTTAGCCGTTCCACAGCAAGAAGGGGGATTCGGGTTTGACTACCGTTTTGCAATGGGGGTGCCGGATTACTGGATCCGCCTGACAAAGGACTTCAAAGACGAGGATTGGCCCATTGGTCACCTGTGGTTTGAACTTATTAACCGCAGGTCTGGCGAGAAAACAATCAGTTACGTTGAATCTCACGACCAGGCGTTAGTGGGAGATCAGACAATTATTTTCCGGCTCATCGGCGAAGACATGTATTACCACATGCGCATTGACGACGACAACTTTAGAGTTGCACGCGGAATAGCGTTGCACAAGATGATCCGTTTGATAACCCTCGCGACGGCTGACCGAGGCTACCTAAACTTTATGGGCAACGAATTCGGGCACCCGGACTGGATAGATTTTCCCCGCGAAGGAAACAACTGGTCATTTAAGCATGCCCGTCGAATGTGGCACCTTGCAGACGACCCTTCATTGAAATATTTTCTGCTAGCTCAGTTTGACCGCGACATGATTTCGCTAGCCGAGACGCAGGGTCTTCTCGAGGGGTCAACGCCTCAGCTGCTGCATTTAGATTCTAATCAGAAAATCGTCGTTTTCAAAAGGGCTGAGCTGATTTTTGCCTTCAACTTTAATCCTCAGCAGTCCTTTACTGACTATCAGTTTGCTGCCCCTTCCGGCAAATACGTTATGGTCTTAGACTGCGATGCACCGAAATATGGCGGGTATGGCAGGCTGGTTCCCGATCAAACCCATTTCACCTCACTGCAAAAATCAGGAGCTAAAAATCAAGATGCGCTCAGCCTCTATCTGCCAGCGCGCACCGCTTTCGTTTTAGCTCAAAAATAGAATGCTGGCAATAATGAAACGGCACAAGATTACAGGTTGTCAGGAGCTTCGTAGGACGATCATTGTGTTGGTTTTTACGATGCCGTCAACCATCCGTATTTTCTCTATGCATTCATTGACTTCGGTCATGTTCAGTCCGCTGATGACTGCGACGATGTCGTATTCGCCGCTGACTTCATATGTTGTTTCAACGTTTGGGATTACTTGAATTTTTTTTGACACTTCTTGGGTTGGTTGGGCGGGGTTGGTTGCGAGTAAAGTTATGGCTTGGGCTCCTTCTGCAACGGCAATTTTTACTGTGAATTTGCGTATTACTCCGTCGTCGCTAAGTGTTTTGATTCTTTTCCGTACAGCTCCTTCAGATAAGCCTATGGTCGCGCCGATTTCGCCGTAGCCTGCTCTTGCGTTACTTTGTAGGAGCTTGATAATGTGTTTATCTTTCTCATCCATTTCTTGTCGCCGATTGGCTATTACATACTGGAAAAATTTAACGTTTTCCCTTGCACCATCATGGGTTCGAATGCGAATTTCGTTGCGAACAAGCGTTTACTATGCGTTTTCAGTTTCTAAGGGTCTTTCGGAATCTAAACATTGCACCAAATGGAACATTAACAGTCCGACTTGTAACAAATTAGTCAAAATGTTTAAAAGAAACTCGACTTAATGAAAAAGACATTTCCGAATACAAATAAAGTGACGAATAAAATGATTAAACCAGCAAATATAAACCCTCAAGAAACAAAGGCAATGAACAAGGCAAAATGCCCCGACTGTGACGCAGTGCTTGACGTTCCAGCAGACACAGAAAAAGGAGAAATCCTAAGCTGCCCAGGCTGCGGACTTGAACTCGAAGTTAAACAAGTAAAAGGCGGCTGCGTGGACCTTCAAGAATTAACCATTGAAGGCGAAGACTGGGGCGAATAAGCACTCCCGTCAGCCTTGATTTATTTAAAAGAGTTTTTTGATTAATTTTTTTGGTGGAAGCAGAAAGCGATGAGCATTGCACTGTTGTATGAGCGGTCTGAAAACGACGAAAACGGCATAAAACTAACGGCTCAGCAATTAGGCATTGATTTGACGTTTCTGCCGTTCCGAAAAATCTCCCTAGCCATATCTAAAGACGGCTTTAGCGCTAAAACCAAAGGCAAAGACTACACAAACATAATCAAAGACACAGCAGTTGTGCTTAATCGGGCGCAAAGCAAAAACCGTCGCCTTCAAGCTTCGTACATGATGGAGCAACTGGGCAAAAAAACGTTGAACAGCTCTCAAATCGAGTTTGTCTGTTACAGCAAGCTTCGAACCCTGCTGAATCTTTGGAAAGAAGGCATCCCGATTCCCAAAACCGTTTATGTTCCATGTGACCCCACCGACACTTTGAAGAACGGTCAGGTAATCCACAATGAGAAAGACATTGCCGAGCTGTTTCAACAGGAAATCCCCCTCTCAGAAGGCATAGTGATTAAAGCCGACGCTGGAACCCACGGCAAAATGATCATGCTGTCACAAAACCAGGAAGAACTCATAGCAAGCATCCAAGAAGACAAGCCCTCAATAATTAACCCTGTTGGGGTCGTTGCGCAGGAAATGGTTCAGAAGTGGTTTTATGATTTACGAATAATAGTTTTCAAGGAAAAAGGCAAACAGCCAGTCTGCTACAAGACCGCGATGGCAAGAGCAGGCTTTAAAGATTTCAGAACAAACACTTTTTTGGGCAACCTAGTTTTCGGCGCCAAATTACCCAGAAGCATTCAGGAGTTGGCGGTGAAAAGTGGCAAGACCCTAGGCAAAGGCAGTGAAGCATGGATTTTCGCTTTAGACGCCATGGTAAATGTTAAAGAGAACAAATCGGTTGATGATGCTTACGTTAAAGGTGAACTTGATAAGGCTGGAAAAGAGTTTTTGCCTGTTCAAAGAGTCAAGCAGGATGAGACGCGCTTAACTTCCTTCCAAGCTTGGAATAGTAAACTGGAAAAGGCGTTTCAAGCTTACGCGAGCAGTGAGCATTACGAAAATGTTAAAAAGATAATTGAAGAAAGTTTAGAAAAAAATAAGGGCGCTTTGGTGTTTCACGAGTCGAATTCTTGCCCAGAATTCTGGGAGAACACTCGGCTGGCTACAGGCCTCAATGTGGCTGTTCCCCTCTTGAAAAGTGCTCAAAGCCTAATTGACCATTAATAATAAAAGGTGAATAGAAATGTTGAGAATTGGAATAATCGGCGGTTCAGGATATGTCGGCGGCGAACTTTTGCGTCTGCTGCTTCTTCATCCCCAAGTAGAAGTAACTATGGTTACTTCACGCCAAAGCGTCGGCGAATACATATTCAACGTGCATCCTAACTTGCGTGGATTAACCCAGCTGAAATTTGTGCCCCAAGATATGGCTGAACTGCAGAAAAACTGCGACTTGATCTTCACTGCAACCCCGCATGGAGGCTCAGTTAACCTAGTTCCTAAACTCTTGGAGGCTGGCTTAAAAGTTATTGATATGAGCGCTGATTTTCGCCTCAAAAACCCAACAGACTACGAAACCTATTACGGCTGGACACATGCTCATCCCGAAATGCTTAAAGACGCAGTCTACGGTTTGCCCGAGCTTCACCGGGAAGAAATCAAAAACGCAAAACTTGTCGCTTGTCCAGGCTGCGAGGCAACAGCCGCCATTTTAGGGTTAGCGCCCATAGTGAAATCTGGGTTTGTTGACAAAGACAAAATCGTTGTAGACCTTAAGGTCGGTTCTTCCGGCGGAGGCAGTACACCTTCGCTTGCTTCTCATCACCCTGAGCGGTCAAGTGGAGTGCGCCCCTACAAGGTTGTTGGGCACCGTCACATCGCTGAGGTTGAACAGGAACTGGATGCTTTGTCTAGCGAGCAAGTGAAAATATCTTTTACTCCGCACGCTGTAAACATGGTTCGCGGCATACTTGCGACGATTCACACTTTTCCAAAACAAAAATTAGAAAACAAAGATCTTTGGCGAGCTTTTCGCGGAATGTACGGCAATGAACCGTTTATACGCTTAGTGAAGTACCAGAAGGGACCGTACCAGCTGCCTGACCCGAAAGTAACTTTGGGCACAAACTTCTGCGACGTAGGGTTTGAGATTGATGAGCATGCGAATCGGCTGTTGATTTTTTCTGCTTTGGATAACATGTGCAAGGGGGCTTCTGGGCAAGGTGTGCAATGCCTCAACATTTTAATGGGCATCGATGAATCGACAGGGCTAAAAAGTACGGGTTTCCACCCGATGTGAGAGCTATGCTAGTTGTAATCAAGATGGGCGGAAGCATACTCAAAGAGGGGGCATCCCAAGATTTAGTCGCCGACCTAAAGGAAGTTGCAAAAAACAACAAGGTCATTTTGGTCCACGGCGGCGGCGTAGAGGTCACTGAAGTTGCGTCTAAACTGGGTAAAGAGCAGAAATTCATAGTTTCTCCTGAAGGGTTCAGAAGCCGCTACACCGATAAAGAAACAATTGAAATTTACACGATGGTTATGGCGGGCAAAATCAACAAGCAAATAGTTCTTGCTTTGCAGAGTCAAGGTATCCAAGCCGTCGGCATAACTGGTTTAGATGCTGGAACCTTAAAGGCTGAACGAAAACTCAAACTTATCCACATTGATGAACGGGGTAGAAAAAAAGTAATCGACGGCGGCTACACGGGAAAAATAACTCAGGTTAACTCTGAACTGCTAAACCTTTTGCTTGAAAAGGGCTACTTGCCGATTGTGACGCCTATAGCGCTTAGCCAAGATTTTGAACCCCTCAATGTTGATGGTGATAGAACAGCCGCGATAATCGCAGGTGCTCTCAAAGCAGACCGGTTAATCTTGCTGACCGACGTGGCGGGTCTAATGCTTAAGGGCGAGTGTGTTCAAAAAATTACCGCGACAGAGGTCAAAGAGGTCATGTCAAGCATTGGGCAGGGGATGAGCACTAAAGTCCACGCAGCGCTCGAAGCTCTTAACCAAGGCGTCAAAGAGGTTTTAGTTACCTCGGGCACGGGAAATCAGCCCATTAGCCACGCTTTGAATCATAAAGTTGGTACAGTGATAACTGGTGAATGAAAAAGAAGTAATGGATATTGAAAATCGGTTCATGGCGAACGTTTTCTCCAAAAAACCAGTCGTGCTGACAAAAGGCAAAGGCGCAGTTGTTTGGGATATTAACGGCAGAGAATACATTGATTGCTCAAGCAGCTACGGCGTAGCTTTGCTGGGGCACTGTCACCCAAAAGTTGTAGCCGCAATCCAAGCTCAAGCGGAACAACTTATCACCTGCCACAGCGGCTACTATAACGACAAACGGGCGGAATTCATACAGAAATTGGTGTCGATTACGCCGAAAGGCTTAGACAAAGCTTTTCTTTCAAACAGCGGCGCCGAATCCGTCGAGTGCGCCATAAAACTGGCCCGCAAATACACGGGTAAACCAGAAATAATCGCTTTAATGGGCGCTTTCCACGGCAAAACCATGGGGGCACTATCAGCAACATGGGACAAGAAATACCGCGAGCCTTTCATGCCGCTGGTTCCCGAGTTCAAGCATGTAGTCCCCGACAACGCAGAGAAAATCCGAGAAGCGATAACTGAAAAGACAGCGGCTGTCTTGATGGAGCCCATACGCGGCGAAGGCGGCATTCGTGTTCCACCTGACGGTTACTTGCAGGAAGTGCGTCAAATCTGCGATGAAAAAAATGTTCTGTTAATGCTTGATGAAGTGCAGACCAGTTTCGGGCGAACGGGAAAACTTTTCGGATGCCAAAACTGGGACGTTACCCCCGATGTGATGTGTTTGGCGAAGCCATTTGCGGGCGGTTTGCCCATCGGCATAACGGTGGCTAAAGAAAACATTATGTCATCGCTTAAAATTGGTGAGCACTCAACCACTTTCAGTGGAAGCCCGCTGGTTTGTGCAGCTGGATGCGCCGCCATAGATGCACTTTTGGAAGAGAAACTCATGGATCAAGCAGCTACAATAGGGAAGTATTTCAAGGCTCAACTGGTAGATTTGCAGGCTAAGCATAAAATCGTCAAGGAAGTGCGCGGTTTAGGATTAATGCTGGGCATGGAACTGCGCTTCGACGTGCACAACATAATTCTGAAAGCACTATCAAAAGGCGTTTTGGTGCTGGATGCCGGAAGAACGGTGGTTCGGTTGTTGCCGCCTTTGGTGATTAAGAAAGAGCAGATCGACCAGGCAATAGCAGTTCTCGATGAAGTTTTGGGGGAAGAGGAAAATGAGCGAGCAAGCGGTACGATTTCTAACTAACCTTTTGGGCATTTACAGCCCTTCAGGAAAAGAAGAGGATGCAGCCAACTTTTTAGAGGTTGAAATGAAAAGGATGGGTTTTGAGGTTGGCAAAGACGCAATGGGAAACGTCATAGGCGTTGTCGGTGAAGGCGAACCTGTCATCTTATTGTGTGGGCACATGGATACTGTAGCTGGGCATCTACCGCTTCGGATTGAGGAAGGCAAAATCTATGCTCGGGGCGCTGTGGACGCTAAGGGTCCGCTTGCCGCAATGATTATGGCTGCAGTTGCCGCAGCTAAAGAGCCAGGGTTTAAGGGTGAAATTCTGGTCGCTGCCGTTGTGGAAGAAGAAGCAACCAGCAGAGGCGTTAAACATCTGATTACTCAGGGGATTAAGGCTAACTACGCGATTTTCGGTGAACCCAGCGGCGTTGAAAACGTAACTGTCGGCTATAAAGGGCAAATCCAACTTAAAATCGTGTGCAAAACTGAGACGGGACATTCGTCCACGCCATGGATGTTTGACAACGCCCTGGAGAAGGCTTATGAGCTCTGGGAGCAAATCAAAAATGCTTCCTCGTATCCGTCGCTGGATCCCTCAGCCAGCCCGTATAATGCTGTGACGGCGTGTTTGGTTAAAGTTGTGGGGGGAAGAGCGACTTCTGTTGTTCCTTTTGAAGTGGAAATGAATCTTGATGTCAGAGTGCCAATTCAGTTTTCGACCGCTCAGGTTTTTGAGCAGATAGAGAAGATAATTACGAAGTATCATGTTGCCAACCCGAATGTATTCGTCAAAGCAACTGTTCTCGACACCGTTGAGCCGTTTGAAGTTAACAAGACATCGCCGCTCGTCCATGTATTGTCATCTTCGGTTCGTAAAGTCCTAAATAAACCAGCAACGCTTTTGCATAAAACTGGAACAGGCGACATGAATATTCTAGGCAAAGCCATGAACCTGCCAATAGTCACCTATGGACCAGGCGACTCACATCTAGACCATACCTTAGACGAGCACATTGAAGTAAACGAATATTTAGAAGCGATTGCGGTTTACAAGGAAACGCTCCTAAGACTTTCAGAACTGCACAATAATAAAAGTGAAAATCAACAAGCAACCTGATTGCGGATGCATAGAACCACGGTAGCTTGCGGGCTACTGGTGTTTTTGCCGCTTCGACAGTGATATTGACGGCTTTGTTGCTGGTAGCTGGAATAATCTGCATTATAACAAAAAAAATGTGAAAACGTCGCATTTTGCTTTAAAGGTGTTGTATCGGATTGCCACCCACATAAACTTAAAAACAAAATAAAGCTAACTTGTTTGATAGATGCAAGTGTTATGAAAGAACATTTTGAGTGCCCGTGGTGCGGCTCAAATTTTAGGGAAAGCAAAGAACTAGATTTGCATGCCCACAAACATTACGATTTGCCCCTATGTGCCTAACACCGCTTAAACAGAGTTTTTCTCCGAGGCGAGTTTTTCTATTTTAAAATTCGGCGATAAACTACTGTACGCCTTATTTATCAATGCTTTGAATCGTGAAAGATCCTCGTTTGCGTATTCACGAAAAAAAACCTTTAAAAAAGGATGGTTTAAGGCTGACTCGTATAAAACATTTGGTTTAGGGAAACTGAAGAGAAACGGAACACAAAAGTCTCAGATTGTATTTAGTTGCTTTTAACAAAAAAAGAAAGGGGAATTTTTGCTGTTTGCCTAATTCATGGTTGTACTTTGCTTTTTCTTGTTCCACGCCATCTTAGCGTAAGCACGGCTGCAATGATTACGATTATAATTACGACAACAACTAGTCCATAGACGTACCCTTGTGGTATGCCTGAAGAGGATACTGGCGTCGTGGAGGGGGCAACCGTTGGTTTTGATGTTGGCTTAGCAGTGGGTGTTGGTGTAGCTGATGGGTGAGTTGTTGGCGCGGTTGTGGGTGCCGTGGTTGGAGCGGCGGTTGGCGATGTTACAGGTGTGGTTGTTTGGTATGGCGCGGTTGTTGGAGCTGCTGTTGGGGCAGGTGTGGCAGTGGGAGCCGGGGTTGTTGTAGGTGCAGGTGTCGGGGTTGGTGCGGGAGTTGCAGTGGGCGCAGGAGTCGTGGACGGGGTTGGGGTTGGCGCAATTGTAGGTGACGGGGTAGGTGCTGGTGTAGGAGTTGGGAACGGGTTGGTTTGTGTGGACAATACTTGGCCCGAAATGCTTCCTGAAGGTTCAGGAGTCAACACAAAATTAACGTTGCCTGTTACTTGATTCACTGTGATTGAAATTCCAGTTTGGGTTTGCGAGACATATCCTGTTGCCGTAACGGTGACTGAGTAGGTTCCGGTTCCCAGATCGCTTGATACGATGTAGTTGCCGTTGATGTCTGTGTCATTGCTGTTGGAGCCGCCGAGACCTTGCACGCTAACAGATGCATCGATTACTGGACCACCTGTTGAACTCGTGACTTGCCCATTTATCGTTCCCGAAGGCGCGACGGTAAGCTGGAAGTTAATGTTAGACGTCGTTTGGCCTGCGACAACATTAACAGCTGTAGGGTAAGTTGCAAAAGAAGTCCCATAGAACGCTTCGACAATGTAGCTTCCTGTTGTCAAATCAGTGTTAACTATATAGTTCCCTGACGCGTCGGTTGTTGCAAAGCCGAAACCGCCCGATGACGAAGAAACGTAAATGGATGCGACTGCAAGGGGCTGTCCAGTGGCTATGTTTGTTACTGTTCCAGAGATGACGCCCGATTGACTAAGTGCAATGTTAGCTGTAGCTGTTTGTCCAGCAGTTACTACTATGTCCGAAACCATGTTTGTGATGTAACCTGTCGGAAAATCTGCTGTTACGTTGTAAGTGTCTGAAGCCAAATTAGTGTTCATCGTGTATTGTCCAGCAGAATTCGTTATTGCAAATCCAGCATACGCTTCATCATCGCTTATTGCCTCAACACTAATGCCTTGCAGGGGAGCGCCTGTAGTTGCATCTGTTACTGTTCCAGTGATTATTCCAGAGAGAGCAAGGGCAAAATTCACGTTGCTTGTCATTGAACCAGCAGTAACTGAGACATCGCTCACAGTTGTGTAAAGATATCCTGTCGCAAAATCAACAGTTACATTATAGGTTCCGCTTGGAAGATTTTGAGTAATTTGGTAGTTGCCATTCGAATCCGTAATTGCATATTCGGCACCTGAACCATCTGTTGCGTTGAAAGCTGTGACAAAGACTCCTGCTAATGGCAAGCCTGTTGTGGCATCAGTTACTGTTCCTGAAATGCCGCCTGAGACGCTGAGATCTATGTTGACGTTTGTGGTTTCAGCGCCTGAAGTTACGTTAATTTCGTTGATTGTTTGGTCAAGGAAACCCGGCGCGGAAGCTGTTACTGAATAACTGCCTGTGTCAAGATAACTGCTTATTTCATAGTTGCCATTAGAGTCAGCTGTCGCAGATCCCGCGCCGTTATCGCCCGAAGCATATACTGAAGCGCCTGGAACCGGAACAAGAGTTTGACCGTAGACGACTTTGGAGGTCTGCTGGCTAAAAGAAGATTGGTATGCAACGACTCCGATTCCCGCAATCACCCCGACAAGAAGAAGGGTGATCATAAGTTTTGCGGCTACTTT
Source organism: Candidatus Bathyarchaeota archaeon (assembly GCA_963828195.1). Classification (GTDB taxonomy): domain Archaea; phylum Thermoproteota; class Bathyarchaeia; order Bathyarchaeales; family Bathycorpusculaceae; genus Bathycorpusculum. The sequence goes on along the minus strand of CAWHDT010000009.1, from coordinate 37,470 downwards.
GTTCTTAAGCAAGTTATTCTAACCTCCAGTTTAGCGCAAGCGCTTTAGAATCCGACTTTGAACTATGCAAACTAACTGCGATTTCTGGCAGAAAAAAAGCTGTTTTTATCATTCATAACACCGAAAAAAAGGTCATTCCTTTCACTACATTTTTTGTATGGAAACATATATAGAATTGTGACTACAGCCTGAAGCAAGCAAATGAAACATTGTTCCATTTACTGTGAGCTTCTAGTTCTCAAATTTTAGACAAACGCTCTTTTCTTGACAAACGCTACAAGTAAGTAAAGAACGTAAATAACGCTGAAACCAACTAAACCAAACTCAAAGCAACGAACCAGCAAGTGAGTTTCTCCAAGAATGAAGTAGCCCTGTGTTGATATGTCATAAAAAGTCCAGCACATCATAAAGACAGCGCTAAACAGCGAAGAAATCCCTACAATGTGAAATGCATCTTTCAAATTTGCAAACATCCCCGTAGTACCCCCGTTTTTTGTTTGCAGGCCGTAAGGCTGATGAACCAACCAAGCCTCTCGTAAAGTGGTCGGTTGAAGTCTTTCGCCCCGCTCTCTCTTCCTGCTTCGAGATAGGTAAGCCCATAGTACTTAATCTTTGTTAAAAAAAATCTTTTTAGGCTCAAAAATACAGGTCCCCTGTCCTGAAAAAATGGTGATACCCATTTGATTGGGCGCAATTTTAACACTTTCTCTTTCGTTAACAGCTTTTCAAACCCAAAGTATTAAGACAAGCGCAACCAAATTTAGAAGCATGACTCAAGAGGTTCCAAAAGGTTTACGAGATCTAATCGCACGGTTCGTTCAAATTTACAGCAGCGTCCCTGATTTAGAGCTGGACCATTACTTGAATCCTAAACCATGGTTCATGCCTCTGAACAATGATTTGGCGAAAAGAGAGGCTGCCCAATATTTTTTGCTTGCTGCATCCCTCAGCGACAACAGGTTAACTGGGAACCCAAGAAACATTCGAATGCTGCTTTCCCACCTTTACTCTAAACTCGGCTCTAAAATGTACACTGCGAAGGATCCCGCTGAATTCTCAGTTGAAATTCGCAAATTTGAGCAAGAAATCAAAAAATTGGATCAGCTGGGGGAAGCGAAAGAGGATATTCCAGAGATATTATCGTCGGTTAACGCATTCGTAGAAAAGAAAGCTCAAAGAGACCTCATGAAGTACACGTCTGAGCTGAGTCAAAAAGGAAACAAGCCAAAAGACTTCGTTGAACTGCTTTCGTACACCGTAAAACGGATGAATAAACAAAACAAGGCGAAGTCATGGCTTTATCTGCGCTGGATGACTCGAAGCTTCCCTGACTTGGGGCTTTTCCCTTTTAACCCAAAAGATTTGATGGTGCCGCTTAGCACGCCTAAATTCAGAGTCTATGCAGCTTTGGGGCTCAGCGATAACGAGAACTTGCCCTTTGAGTTAAACGTTAAAAACGCGCCGGAGAGCTGGTGGAATGACACGGCAGAGTTTGATGGAGACGCAGAGAGGTTAACGGGTTTTGCGCGCTCTCTTTTTCCAGCTGACCCCGCCAAAGTCGATTTTCCATTCTTTATTTTGGGGACATGGCTTGAAAACTCTGATTTAACCCAGGTTTCTTTGGAGCGGTCTCTGCGGTTTTTCATCCAAAAATACGAGGAGCTGCTTCAGCCGCTTATGCAGTACTTAACGGTTGTTTCTCACTACAACAAAGCCGGCGAAGCGTTTAAGCCCGGAGCGTTCACTGGGTTAGAAAAAGACGTCTACGACTTCCTAAAAAACAACCAAGTGACGTTCAGCTATGAATTTATGGAGTTCCGTTTATCAAAAGAAAACCCGAAAACAGATCGGTCATTAACCTACAAACCAGACTTTTTCCTGCCACAATTAACGAACAATGGCCGAAAAGTTTTGCTTGAACCTCACGGCGTCAAAAACTACCTCAGAGAATTCCTGTTCAAACTATCAAGATTCCGAAAACTCTACAGCGACTATTTCTGCCTCATCCTAATTGTCCCCGACGACTTCACCGAGATAATCAACAAGCTTGACCCCGAACACAACTCCTACGATTTAATCTGGAAACAGAGCGGGTACAAGCGGGAATTTGAAAAATTCCGCAATTCATAAGAGCTGTGACTACCACTTTTTGACTTTAAATGCCTTTGAAGAATCAATCCTACAGGATTGCGGCAACAAGAGGGAAGAATTTAATTAAATATTTATCATCTTGCAGCTTAACTGTATGTTTAAACCTCTGTCTCGATTCACTAGAACCCAAAAAACGCCAAGCTAGGCTGCAAGGAGAAAAAGATGAAGGAAAAAACCGTTATTTGTCTCACCTTAATAGTGCTTTTTTTAGCCGCAGGCGTCGCAGGGAGCTTTGTTTCCGCAGCTGTCCAGCTGAACACAGGTTGGCCTATGTTTCACAATATTGTTGCGCACACGGGCTATTCAAATACGGCGGCTCCAGATACAAACGAAACTCTATGGGAATTTAACACTGGCGGCCAAGTTGGTTCAGCCAACGTGTTTGGGGGCGTTGTGTACGTGGGTTCCTATGACCACAACATTTACGCTTTTAACGCCTCTAACGGAGCGCTAATTTGGAATTCAACCACTGGTGGCGTTGTTATTTCTCGTCCTGCTGTGGCTAACGGCGTAGTTTATGTAGGTTCTGAAGACCACAATCTCTACGCTTTTGAAGCTGCTGACGGTGTCCAACTGTGGAATTACACCACAGGATACTACGTGGATTCAGATCCCGTTGTCGCCAACGGAGTAGTTTACTTCGGCTCGGAAGACACCAAAGTTTACGCTTTGAACGCCACCACAGGCCAATACATTTGGAGCTACCAAACAAACGCCCAAATCATGTTGTCCTCCGCCGCAGTCACAGTAAACCAAGACACAGTGTACATCGGCTCATTAGACCAAAAGATTTACGCTTTAAACGCTACAGACGGCGAACTACTCTGGAACTTTACCACAAATGCTGAAGTAGCTTCTTCCCCAGCCTTTGCAAATGGAATAGTGTACGTTGGCTCAGACGACGACAACGTTTATGCTTTAAACGCAACGACGGGGGCTTATTTTTGGAGCTATAAAACGGGCGGTCCAGTAGAGTCGTCGCCAGCTGTCGATAACGGCGTTGTCTATGTAGGCTCAGATGACCAAAACGTCTACGCTTTAAACGCGTCAAACGGCAGCTCTATTTGGAAATTCACAACAGGAGGCAGCGTGGCGTCTTCTCCGACAGTTGCCGACGGAGCAGTTTTTGTTGGATCTGAAGATGACAAAGTTTACGCGTTAAATGAGGCAAACGGGGAGCTCTTGTGGAGCTACCTGACAGGTGACATAGTGATTTCTCGTCCTGCTGTTTCCGGAGGTGTAGTTTATGTTGGTTCGTGGGATGGCAAGATTTACGCCTTAGACGCTTTGGACGGCGGCTTGGTTTGGAGCTACGCAACTGGTGGCGAAATAGATTCATCCCCTGCTGTTGCAGCTGGTTTAGTCTACGTCGGTTCTCATAACGGCGTGGTGTATGCTTTGAATGCTTCGACGGGCATGGTGGGTTTCAATCTGGAAATGCATAACAGCGTTGTGTGGAGCTACGCGACTGGCGGCATGATACTGTTTTCTTCGCCAGCCGTTGCCGACGGAGTAGTCTATGTCGGTTCATACGACGACAATGTTTACGCACTAAACGCTACGACAGGAGCGTACATTTGGAGCTACAGAACAGGCGGCCCCGTTGTTTCTTCCCCTGCAGTGGATAACGGCGTAGTTTACGTGGGTTCAGAAGACGACAGCGTTTACGCCCTAAAAGCGTCCAGCGGCGACCTTATTTGGAAGTACACTACAGGCGGGGTTATCGCGGTGTCCTCTCCAGCCGTCTCAAACGGCAGAATATATGTGGGGTCAAACGATGACAACATTTATTGTTTGAATGCCGCCACCGGCGCTCTTGTCTGGAAATACGCTACAGGAGGCTACGTTATTTCTTCTCCAGCAATCGCCAACGGCTTAGTCTACGTGGGTTCATACGACAACAAAACTTATGCTTTAAACGCCGCGTCGGGGCGCCTTGTCTGGAATTTCACCACAGGAGGCTCTGTTGCTTCATCACCCGCCATCGCAAACGGGTTAGTTTACGTAGGTTCAGCAGACGACAAAGTTTACGCCCTAAACGCAGACGACGGCAAGCTAGTTTGGAGCTTCGCGACTGGAGGAGAAGTGGCTTCGTCGCCCGCTGTTGCAGATGGAGTTGTTTATGTCGGCTCGTACGATGGAAACGTCTATGCCCTAAACGCCGAGAACGGCGCCTACATCTGGAGCTACTTAACTGGCGCAATGGTTGTTTCTTCGCCAGCGATCGCTGACAATGTAGTTTACATTGGTTCATACAACCATTTTCTCTACGCTTTCGGTTCTCTTGTCAGCACACAATCTCATCCAATGCCATTCCCAGTTCTTATTTCAGCAATTTTGGCTGTGGCAATAATATTGGCTACAGCGCTGTTAGCAATAGTTCTTTATAAAAAGAGGCAGAAGCCAACAATTTCTAATTGTTAATTTTAAAAGAACAACAACACCCGGAAAACGACTGTTGTTCTTCTCGGCAACATTTTTTTAAAAGAAGAAGAAGCTGATGAAAACAATTTTTCTTCTTCTTCTTCCTGCATGCCATATTTGTGGCGTTTTTTTGGCACAAATACTAGACCTCCTCATAGGGTAGGTCTAGGGTAGGCTGCTTGGATTCAGGGTTTGCTTTGAAGTGGTTTCTTAGTTTAGGGGGAATTCTTCGACGTTAGCTGGTCTACTTATCCGCTCACCGCGGTACCGGGCCTGTTCAAAACATTCTGAACGACAGGCTTAAGCTCCTGTTCAGCCGATTCTGGCTGGAATTTTTTGTTTAGCATAAACTTAAAATCTTAAAACAACATTGCCTAAGCCTATTGCACCAGAATGAATAGTCATTCAAGAAATCTTAGTCAACGTGTATACTGATGACGACAAACAAAACCAAGATTGCGCTGGTTACTACACCACTCATTGAAGGAGTCGCTCATCACCCGCTTTTTCCGCCGCTTGGTTTAGCGTACATGGCGGCTGTGCTTGAACAAAACGGTTTTGAAGTCAAAATTTTTGATTGCCCAGCATGCCAAATAAACCATGAAAAACTCAAAACTGAACTGGAGGCTTTCCAGCCTACAATAGTCGGAATCGGATCTATGACGCCGACGATAGAGTCAGCCCTCAAATCCGCCCGTGTCGCCAAAGAAGCTTGCCCCCAAGCCAAAGTTGTAATGGGAGGTCCCCACGCCACCTTCGCCGACAAACAAATCCTCAACGACGAAAAATCAGTCGATGTCATCGTAAGAGGCGAGGGAGAAGAAACAATTGTAGAGTTGGCCAAGCAACCATCTGACTTCTCAAAAATTGATGTCGTAAAGGGCATAACTTTCCGAAAAGACGCCGAAATCATTCAGACCCAGAACAGGCCATACATTCAAGATTTAGATGCGCTTCCGCTTCCAGCCTACAAATATTTGCCAATCGAAAAATACTGGATAGCGGGAAGGAAACTTCTTCCGATAATGTCCAGCAGAGGCTGCCCGTTCCAATGCTCTTTTTGCGTTGCATCTCAAATGTTCGGCGCAAGATTCAGGGCAAGAAGCACAAAAAACGTGCTCGATGAAATGGAGTGGCTCAGGGACAAGTATGGGGCAGAAGGGATAGCGTTTCAAGATGACACGTTGACTTTTGACAAGAAAAGAACAATGGATATTTGCGACGGAATTATTGAGCGGAAAATAAATTTGCCGTGGGGCTGCGGAACCAGAGTTGACGTGGTTACAAAAGAAGTTTTAGCTAAAATGAGCAAGGCGCACTGCAATGAAACGATGTTTGGCGTGGAGTCAGGCTGCCAAAGGATGCGGGATGTGCTGAAAAAAAGAGTTACGACGCCGCAGTGTGAAAACGCGATTAAATGGGCTAAAGAAGCAGGAATGTTCGTCACTGTATCCGTTATTTTGGGGTACCCTGGCGAAACAAAAGAGGACCTGCAGGAAAGCCTCGATTTTGTTCGCAGGGTGGAACCCGACGACGTATGGTTATGCCACGCAACGCCTTATTTGGGAACTGAGCTGCGGGCTTTAGTGGAGAGCTATGGCTGGAAAATGTCGGATGACTGGAAACTATACAACACAATGAACCCCATTTTTGAGGATCCGCTTTTGCCCGCGAAGCAGATTGCGCTTATGAGGAAAAACTTTTACGATAAATTCTATAGCCCCCGATACATTCTGCGTCAAGCCGTCAAAGGATACGTTAAAGGCAACTTGTACAGCAAAATAATGACGCGAACAGCCGTGAACTATAATCTTTGGCGAGCAAAAACTCTCGTTTAACCGCTATGCAAAATGCAGCAAGCTTTCGCCAACTTTTTTGCGAGAAGAGGCGTTTTTACGGAAACTTTATTACTTTATCGAACCGTTTCTAACGATAAACTGAGGAGATACCATGACAAAGACCGCTGAGCTTGATAAAAGCACGCAAGAAGTTTATAGTTCACGTGAAAATTGGCCGCCGTACACTTACAGGGATTACCCAGACATAAAACCCGAAACGTACGAAGCATTCAAGGAATTCCTGACCACCGAGAATACCTCAGGCAGATTAATGGAGTTGCAGCCATGGATTTCGGTTTGCGACTCAAAATGTGCTTTTTGCTACTTTCCAACCACGGCTACAAGCAAGGTGAAGATTGAGCCTTACCTTGAGCTGCTCAAAAAAGAGCTCGAGATGTACGCTAAAACTAAGTATGTTAAGACAAGTGTTTTTGATGAAATAGTTTTGGGCGGCGGAACACCAAGCGTCTTGACTGCTGAGCAGATGATTGACCTAATAGACTTCTGCAAGGCAAACTTCAACATTAACAAAGAGTACTTCATCAAAGTAACAGGATCATCAAAGACTCTGGCACTCAAAAAAATTGACCAACTCGCCGAGTACGGCGTGTACCAAGTGGATATGGGTGCGCAAACATTCGACGATAAACTGAGGAAGATGCTTTGCTTGCCTGACACCGCTGCGGATGTTGAAAAAGCAGTTCGGCATGCGAGAAAACTGAATTTGTGTGTATGCGTGGATCTTATGTATAACCTTCCAGGGCAAACTATGGAAAGCTGGATCAACACGCTTAAGAAAACAATTGAACTTGACGTGGAGATCGACACTTACTCGTTGCATGTTGATCCCGGAACTACGCTTGAAAAAATGATTAAAACAGGAGTTTCTCCGCCGACAGGCGACGCAGAATACGAAAAACAGATGTACATTACGGCCTACAAAATGTTGACGGAAGCAGGCTACAAAGCAGTAGGTCACGACCGCTTTAGCCGAGTAGAATGGCACATGCGAGAAAACTGCCTCAACGGATGGCCATGGGGAGGCATATTGACAACGGGTGCGGGCTGCTTCATGGGGTATCTTCAGCGGTTCTCCTACTCGAACATTGAAAACATAAATGATTACATGGCGACTGTAAAAGCTGGAAAACTGCCTATCAGTAGACTTTCAGAGTCAACAAATGAAGATATGATGAGGCGGACAATGACCCGATTGTACCTGAGGTTGCCAGTTAGCAAAAAAGAATTTATGCAAAAATTCGGAACCACACCAGAAAAAGTTTTTCCAAAGCAACTTCAAAAACTAAAAGACGAAGGGCTAATAGAAATTGATGACAAAGAGGTCAGGATAACAAAGTTAGGCGAGATTTGGAAGGGAAACATTGCTTGGGAATTCGCACCTAACAAAACGTAGTTTTTCAATTCCTCTTTTTCAATTTCTCAATTCCTTTGCCTGTTAATGAAGCTAAATTCTAAAGTGCAAATAAGCATAATTACGTCTGCACCAAATTAACAGGCAGATTCGCGATTTAATATGAAGCGGAAAATGTAATTTAAAGTGGAAATTATAAAATAATAGATGGATTAAAAAAGAAAAGAGAGTGGGATTAATGCCTCATCGGCTGTAGCCCATACCACGTCATCACTTTAGCAATAACAGGAACTATTACTCCTAAAGCAATGTTCGGAATAAAGGCTAACACGAAGGCATACGCTCCAGCTATTCCGAATAGTTGTGTGGATGCCCAATTTGCATGGTTCATCGACATTGCTGGCGAAAGTGAAACAGTGTAGTTGAGATAAGCTTGGATCACTGCAGTTATCACAGCAGCCGTCATGCCTGCTCCTAGCATTCGCATGAAATTCGTTGATTTATTGTTCAAAGCTCCAGCCATGTAACCGATGACAATAGCGCAAACGAGGTATCCTAACACGCTCATGTCGCCGAAAAAGTTGTAATGCCCAGAAGAAGTTTCATAATACCCTGTGTAGAGCCCTGCGCTAGCTACGTAGTATATGCCGCCCATGATGAAGCCCGCTGCGCCGCCTGCCCATTTGTTCCACAGCAAGCCTAACACTAGTGGAACTCCGAGAACAATCATTGAAGCAAAGCCGTCAGTCAGAATGACACCGATGGTACCGAGTGTGCCGGCAGTTCCGAGTATGTGGTGGGTTCCGCCGGGGTTAATGTATATGCCGAGGAAGAAGATCAGCAGCACCAGAATTATGGGTATGACTATGCCGTAGAATATGTCGATTAGTTTAAATTTTTCTGTTTCCAATTTTTATCCCTTGACTTATTTTACGTGGTGGCATGTTAATAAGCTTAATGCTTGCAAGCTTGACATACAACGCCTAAGAGACTAAAAATATATAGAAACGCAAAGCGTCAGAAAAGAAGGCTCTTCCAAAACTCTATTGGGTTAAAAGAAAATAAAGAAAAGAGAGAGGAAATGAAGTTTATTCTTGTTGTCTCAGCATGCCTTTTGATTGTAGAACCGCTTTTCTTAGGTCGATTCTTGAGGGGCAAACATAAGTGCAGTGTCCGCAGCCAGTGCAGTAGTCCGCGTGCAGCTTAATCATGGCATCGATGTTCATTTTGTCAAATGCTTGCTTAATTAGTATCGGGCTAAGTTTGTGGCAGCATACGCGCATGCAAGCCCCGCATCTCATGCATTGGTACTCTTTTACTTTGTCAGCGGCAAATGCTTTAGCTTTAGGCAGTTTAGGTTCTTTGCTTTCAGTTGTGGGTTTGAGTGTGCCAACTTTGTCAAGAAACGGTACGGTTAAGTTCATGATCAACAGGGCTACGAAGGATGCGCCGAAGAACTGCATGTAGGTTATCATGAGCACAGTTAATACTGCTACGCCGACTCCGAAGATCAACTGTCCAGTGTATGTTATTGGTGTGGTTGCAGGATCAGTTATCATAAAGAACGCTAAGAATATCGAGGCTCCGATGAGCAGAAGGAACGTTAATCGCACAATGTAGTCTGTGTCACCATAAGCAGCAGACAGAATCAGCGACATCACGGCAGTGGTTACGATGTAGCTTAAGGTTATTCTCCATTTTATGTATCTGCGGGCGACAATAAAGAAGCCGATGCCGACAATGATAACTGCAAGAGCGCATGCTCCGCCAGCCCAGTCATGGAACTGCTCTAGAAACATTGTCATAAGCAAATTGTTGTTTGTTGCTGCGGGAGCCGCATGGTTGGCGTTTGAGAAGCAGCTGATCATATATGCTCCAAAGCCGTTCAAACCGTTGTGATTTACCGGGCTTGCTAAGCCAATTGGACCTGCCAGTGAGGGTACGCCAAGAGCAGAGCTTTTCAGGTGGTCAACTGCTATTAGCAAAGTGCCGATAAAAGGAATCATGACCACGAATTTTGCAGCTGCAGCAGGATTCACGTATTTTCTACCTGATATGCCGACGATCTTCTTGAAAAGAACTAAGCCTATCATTGACATTAGGGCGACAAAGACGAAGCATTGAGGTGCCTCCAGAGGAAATAGCTCAACTGTACGCATTACAGGGAGACCAAGTGTGTAGCAGTCAGTGACGATGAAGCCGAAAACAGCAGCAGACATTATGTTAAGTGGGCTATCGCTTGCAACTTTATGCAGAAGGGCGTCTAACCCTACGGCGATACCGACGGAGATTAAAGCGCATAAGCCAACGGTAAGGCCCAAGTTCCAGCCCGAGTGGGTAGTGTCGGTTGACCAAATAGCAGCCGTGACGACAGTAAGTATAAGCAAAGCAAAAAAGGTGTAAGTCATCAGTTTATCTTTAGTCATAAATGAATATTCTTTTGGTTTAGACATTTTTCGTAATCTCCTTAATTTCTACTGTCAATTTAGCGCTGGTTGGTTTTATAAGACTTTCTCAAAAGCATATGGATGTTGGATATCGCAGAAGGAAAAATAGGAAAATGAAAACCCTCGAGATTCTTGGATGGGCAAAAATTGGCTTGCGCCTGATTGATTTCTGCGAGTTTTGCAAAGAAACACAAAAGAGGTCTATAAGAGCAAGTTTTATATCACATCAACTAATCTTATTTTCAACCGTGATATTTGATGGCTCCAAATAAGGCACCGTTGTACATGGTGGTTTGGCGGTGTACAAGAAACTGCGTTGGAAATTGCATGTACTGCAGTTACACCAAAGAATACGCCAAAGATCAAGAATTAAGCACGGCTCAAGCCAAAAAGATGGTTGATGAAATCCATGACTTTGGTGCAGAGTGGTTTGGAATCAGCGGTGGAGAACCACTTGTTAGGGATGATGTTTTCGACGTTATTGCTTATGCCGAAAAAGAGTACGGGCTGAAGGTTAGCCTTATCACGAGCGGTTTTGCATGGGATGAAAAGCGATTTGAGAAACTTCATAAATACGAAGTTCATACGGCCATAAGCATTGATGGAAATAGGGAATCAAATGAGATTATTCGACGCAAAGGTAGCTATGACAAAGCATTAAACGCTATGAAGAAACTCGGTAGCGTCGGATTACTAGATTGCTTAGTCACAACTATGACCAAGTATAACATTAAGCACATGGCGCATCCAGCGGCACTAGCGGAGGAATACAAAGCCCGCATGGTTGTCTATCATAATCTCGTGCCCGTTGGCAGAGCAGGAAGCAACATGCCTGACTTGGCACCTACGCCTGAACAGTACGAGGAAGCTTTCAACGAGATCTATGACATCCAGCGAAAGCTGTATGGCAAGGTTAAAGTCAACGTTTACGCGCCTTTCTACGCCAGAATAGTACGGCAGAAAAACCCCGTTGACTTCTGGGACTGGTATCACGAGGGCTACCTTGGCAGATGCACCATCGGCGGCAACTATATCGGCATAACTGAAAACGGCGATTACCGAAGTTGCGGTTTCCATGAAGGCTACCGCATAGGCAACGTCAAAGATAAGAAACTATCGCAGGCGTGGGATGAACTGCAACACAGCGAACTGCACCTAAAGTTACGCGACAAGAGCAACATTAAGGGCAGATGCGGAGTTTGTGAGTACCGAGAAATCTGCGGTGGATGCAGAACACGCGCTGAATACTACACAGGCGACCTGTTCGAGTCAGATCCAGCCTGCAACTACATACCAAAACTGCTTCGAGAAGACCCCAAAGCTCTCCAAAAGCAATAAGCACCGATTCATTTTCTTCTTATTTTCTGTTTACAATTCTAGCCAAATACCCCGATGAAGAGAAAAAAATCGACAACGCTGCTTTGAAATAAGCTCTCAAGATCGATTCGAAAAAATTCATTTTGGGCTTAGGAAAAACATTTTTTGGGTTTTCAGGTTTGGGTTTGATTGTAATTGTTTAGGATTTTGAAGATGTCGTATCTATTGTTTGAATAGATCAGTTCTAGAAATGGGCAGGTTGCTATGTTGCTGTTTAGCTGGTTTTTGTCGTAAATGATGAATTCTATGTTGTTTTCTGCGATGTAATCTTTAAAGTCTGAGGTGGATACTGTAAATTGGCCTGGGGTGAAGTTGAAGAGGCTTTGCAGAGAGTTTGGCTGCAATGCTGGAAAACTGTTTTTTGAAAGCGTGAGAACTTGATATTGACGTGTCAAAGTTTGGTTGACGTTAAGTTCGTCGAATTGGTATTGGAATCTTACAGCGTCTATTTGCCTGTTTGCTAAGGCACCGATGTTTCCCCAATCAGGTAAATCTGTGAAGTTAAAGGCGTAGGCAATCTGGTCTTTGTCATCGTAGAGTCCTATGTAGTTATTTTTTAAGTCTGAATTTGTAAAAGTGGCAACCGCCCATTCTGTTCCATCAGTTGTTTTGGAAGCCACATCCCAAGGGTTAACCCAATTCATCAGTTGAGATATTTGGGCTTTATCGAAGGTGAATTGCAGGTCAAAATAGGTGCTTATGTACAATGTCGCATTTGAAATGTCGCCGTTTAAGGGGGTGACCGCCCAGGAAATGTTGATTGGGTAGGTATCATTTTGAACAAGCATTGTCTCCGTTAATTCCACGTAATTATTGAAGTAAAGGAACTCGACTTGAGGTGGGTTACTGTTTTCGTTGAAAGATATCTGGCTGCTTAAATTCGTGAGAGGAAAATTGTAATCTGTGCCGTTTTGAGTGAACGATATGAAGTCTCCAGCGGTAGAAGAGTAGGAAACTTCGTACCAGACCTGGTTTATCGGGATGAAGGTTTCGTCGCTGATGTCGCCGTTCGCTTGGTAAGCCTGCAGCGCAGTTTGGGGGCCTTGAATTTCGTAAGATAAGCTTAAAACGGATTGGGCAATGTCGTTGCTTCCTTCGGCTTGGTCAGTTTGAGAAATCACGTTTTTGTCAGAAAAGGCTGAAAACCAAAATCCCGGAACTTCGGTGTCGACAACTGTTGCGTCGTTTGGATAGTTTTGTTTAAGCCAGACTCCAGCATCGTACGCTTTTATGTCGGTTGTCGAATAGTAAACACTTGCTTGCGTGATTTTTCCATACACTGTATTTGAGCGACCGACAAGTGCAAAACACATCACTACAACTATAGAGACCGCAACTATGGTTAACCAGTTTTTACGGAAACTCTTTTTGTGGTTGGCGTAGTAACCAACGAACTTTTCTTCAATGAAAACCATGGAGACAGCCGCGAAAATCACCATTGCAGGCGTTAAATAATAAATGAACCATTGGAAAGGCATGTACAAACCAAAAATGTATGATTCGGCGAAGAAAAGAGGGACAAAGAAAATAATCATCAATATCGCATAAAAAACCAGTTTCTTCTGTTTTCTAAGAAGATAATATGAAACAAAAATGCCGCTTAAGGCAAAGAAAAATATGAAACCGAAATTAACCATGAAAGCACTAAAGTTTACCAGCGGAATTTGGTAAGCGTAGCTTGTTTGAGCAAAAAAAACGTATTTGATGACGACGCCAAGGTAGGGAGCCATTGCTTGGAAATAATAGAGGAAGAACGAAATTCCTCCGCCCAGGGTTAAAGCTACTACAACTTTTAGGTAGGCGCCTTTGGATTTTATCAGCATATACAGCAAGATTGGGGGCAACATAAAGACGGCGAGAAACGCAGCAAGCTGATGGGACAAAACAAGCGCGAAAGCCGCGAAAAAAGCAACTACCAGGTACCCGAATTGCTCCACTGCCAAAGTTAAGTAAAGAAACACCAAGAGGATGAACGTTATACCGAGCACTGTCGTGTAGCCTCCCCACGCGTTAGCCTCGAAGATGGGGAAACACATCAGCATCAAGACAGCGGCAACTGCCCCGATTTTTCGGTTAAAAAATTTTCGCCCAATCAAGTAAACAGACATGAACAGAAGCCAATCAATTATTGTCGCTAAAGCTTTCACCAAAAAAATCTGTTGCCCAATTCCGGTTGCGCCGCTAAAAGAAATAAGCATTGCAAGCAAAAGCTCGTAGAGCGGAGGGGTCCAGCCCAAGTTAACTAGGGGTATTTTTCCTGTTTGCAGGAAGATTTGGGCTTTCTCCAAATGAACTGCAGGGTCATTTCCCAGCACTACACCGTTCATTGACATGAGAGTGTAGAAGATTATGAAGATAAGTACAGAGAAAATGCTGATGAATACGATTTCAAGTTGTCTCTCTGTCAATTTACCCATCAAAGCGTCCAGCTATCCCCCGACTAGAGTGGCATTAGCTTTAACCTGAAAGATGGCAACCTCATTGTTAATAAATACAAGGTTAAATGCGGGGTCTGCAGCAAATTTGGGGTTCACTTCAAAATCGCGATTTGCAATGTAAGAAATTGAGTTTGCTTGCATAGCTTCTTGATAATCAAACGTGGTTATAGGCAAAGCGACGGTCGGCTTTTGAGCTGTTTGAATATTACCAGTTAATATTTTGTCGAGGCTTACTTGGTTTTGTATTTCAGCGTTGGAAACTGGGAACATTCCAACTAAAATTTGAATTTCCGCAGTAGTTTGCCCCTGTAAATTGTAGGATAATTCTGTAACGCATGGATTTTCTGAATTGAATGAGGTAATGTCTGGATGATTTCCGACAAAAATTAATTGCCCGCATTCTTTTGAGCCAACATCCAACATTGCAACTGTATTTCCGCTTGGTTGCAGAAGTTGCCCTTGGGAGTTCAAAACAAAATTAATCCAATCCATGGATGTCTGATTGTTACTCTGGATTGCTATAGTCATATTTGCGAAGGCAACCCCTTTTGTGACGGTTAAAATTTCTGAGTAATTAAAATCGCTGTTTCCCTTGTTAACAATAATTGATGGAGCATCAGTTTGCGCCCCGACGAGTTGCATGTTAGTTACAGGTATCTGTGTAATGTCAGCTGATTGAACAGATTCGCCATTTTGAGATAACAGAGTGATCTCGCTATCATTAAACTGGAAGAATGAATAGGGAAAAGGAGTCCAGTTAACATCTGCTAAAAACTCAGGGTTATGTCTACCTATGTATCCGCCGTCTTCCCTGACCTGAATGTAACCGTTATCAATAATGTAATCGGTGTCAAGTAAATTTGCAGCAACAGTGGCCGGCGCCAACTCTTGGTCAACCGTTAAATATTGCGGTTGAACCGCGCTTAAAGTCGGCCGCTCAGCAAAACCGCCGAGCCACCAACCGTAAAGGGCATCAGAAACAAACACTGAGCCAGCCGGCGTGTTTTGTTTAGCCCACTGTACCGCTTGGTAACCTGGATTAGTCATGGTTTGGTAGAAACTTTGAATTGTGACACCTTGCCAAGGAGTCAGAAAGATCGGAAGAGTCAAGAGGAAGATAAGCACAAAGCCCAATAAAAAGGCAGAATAAAGTGTTTTACGGGTCACCCGCCTTAAAATTCTCGAACTCAGCTTGTTAACAGTCTTCTTTGATTTCCGCACTTGGCTATTCAAAACTCGTAAGGTGTCTATTGCCTGGGCAAAGTACCCTGACGCGTGATCAATCATCACAGCAAAAAGTATAATGACTGGTAAAACCAGGAAGTATAGAAATCGGTTATAATCAACATAAAGCCCAACAACGTAGCCCTGCGTTAACAACACTGGAACTAAAAGCCATACGATAAGAAGAAAAACTGGGAGCGAAAAAAATCGTCCTTTGTACTTTTTCGATAAAAGAAAATAAGGCAAAAGACATGCAAAAAGCGCCAAAACTATTTCGAGAGAAAGCATCCGCGTCGCAAGCAACGCTTGGTTAATTTCGGTGACGGCGGAAAAAGAAGAATTGGCATTTAAATATGCAGGCACCGCGTTTGCGAGGAAAGGCGAAACAAGAACTGCCCCGCCAATTATCGGCAGCAACCAATAGAGAACATTTTTTCTTGACGTACCGAATGTTTTAGGCGAAACCAAGACGCAGAGCACCGTGCTAAACGTTATGGCTAAGAAAATAGCGGCGCTTAATGAGTGAGTTAAAAATATTGAGCCCACTAAAATGGAGGTTGACACAAGAAAAGGCGCAAGCGAAAACCTGTCTCTTTGAAGGTACAAGTAGAAAGTCAATGGGATCAAAAAAAGGGTTATCACGTTTGGATAACCTGCCCACAAAAGCATTTCTATGTCAAAGCGTGAAATAGCCACTAGAAACGCAACTATTAGAGCGGCTGATTCACTCCAGACAGTTCGAGTTATCAAGTAAGCGCATAGAACAATAAGCGAAGAGAATAAAGCCACAATGATGGCTTGCGCCAAATAATCAGGCAGCCCAGTCATAAGTATTATGCCTGCAGCGAAAATGTGGTATCCGGGAAAAGTCAAGGATAAGCCCCCGCCCATCTGGTAGAAATCTGTCAAGAAATTTGTGTTACCGGACCCAATAATTGAGTTGATGACGCTAGCGTGTAACCCGATGTCAGCGCCCGGCGGAAACGTTTGCCAAAGCATCAAAGTTATACGGTAAATGAAGGCGAAAGCGAAAATCAGCAGCAGCAAGAAACGGTTTTTGGTTGCTTTGAACATTTCCCCTCGCCTTTCCGAATTTTATCCTTTAGCATTCGATGAAATTATTAGTCAAGCTTAAATATGAAATTCGAGTATAAAAAGCCCAGAGTAACAAAAAGGAAAAAAGGTGTTTAAATGTCATGGCTTAAATCTATGATGGAAAAAGAGCCTCCAGAACCAGAGAATCCATTGGGAATAATCGTAATAGGCAACATTGAACCAGATATGCATGACACAGCTAAAGAAGCAGTCAGAAGGTCCCTAAAACGCGCAGGATTCAAAACAATAGACGTCGGCAAAAGCGTCGCACCGCAAGTTTTCGTTGACAAAGCAAAAGAAAACAATGCAAACATCATTGCAATTTCAGTGAACACAGTGCCCGCAAAAAACAACCTAGCAAAACTAGACGAAGCATTGAAGGCAGCCGGGTTAAAAGGAAAAGTCGCCATAATCATGGGCGGCGCTGCAGTCAAAAAAGAAGACGCTGACGCATTAGGCGCGCTATTTGGCAAGAACAAGGAAGAGGCACCCGAGTTAGCAAAGAAAGCTATGGGTATGGTCAAGAAATAAATCCATCAGATGTGGAAAAATGTCCTTTAAATTCAACACGAAACAAAATGTCTACACTGTAGGAAAAGCAAAAGTAGGCGGTCAGCCAGGGGAACTTCCGACTTTTCTGATTGGGTCTATCTTTTGGCTAGGTCAGAAAATGGTTCAAGATGCAAACAAAGGAATTTTTGATGCTAAAGTGGCAGAGCAGATAATCAACACAATGCAAACTCAAAGCGACATCACCGGCGTGCAGTTTGCTTTTGACATTGTTGGCACAACCGACATAGCTTTTGAGAAGTACATCGACTTCGTTGCAAAACACAGCGACGCACCACTCATGCTGGACGCAATGAGCCCAAAAACACGCATGACAGCTGCACAATTAGCAAAGAAAATGGGCCTAGCAGACCGATGCCTCTACAACTCAGTATACAAAGGTGTCACTGACCCTGAATTGGCAAACCTGAAAGACAGCGGCGTCAAAATGTCCATAGTACTTGCTGATGACCCCAAAGATACCACGATGGAAGGGAAAATGAAGGTAATCCAAGAAGCTTTAGCATTGGCGGAAAAAGGCGGAATCACAAAGCCTTTGATTGACACAGCAATTCCCGCGTTCGCTCCAGACATGGGCACTGCAGTCAGAACCATACCAATCATGAAAGAAAAGTATGGACACCCAGTAGGCTTAGGCAGCGGAAACGTCGTCACAACCATGGGTTGGGTCAAAGCTAACTTTGCCAAAGAATTCCGACCTGGATGCAGAACAGCAACCAACGCGATAATGCAAGTAGCAGGCGCAAACTGGCTAATGATCGGACCCGCAGAACAAGCAGAATGGGTATTCCCAGCAGTTGCAGTCACAGACACATACATCGCATCAGCGGCAGGCGACCTTGGAACAAGACCATTAGAAGAAACCCATCCAATCTACAAAGCATTCATGTAAAACTCCTTCCTTTATTTTTTATTTTAAAATTTTGAAGTGTTAAAAAACTGAACCCGATCAAATGGCTTGAAATAATTGTTGGTTTCACAGTTTTAACCTTGCTAACAACGTATTTCATACCAAGCAACTCATTGCTCGCTGTTTTTCGCTACGTTTTCGGTTTCGTATTTGTCGCATTTTTGCCCGGGTACTGTTTAGTTAATATCTTGTTTATCAATAGAAACAAGCTTGATTTCGTAGAAGAATTAACGTTGTCTGTTGCCTTAAGCTTCGGTTTAGCTGGGCTCACAGGCTTATTCTTGGGTCTGTCACCGATCGGAATTAACTTTACGTCCATAACAATTTCGTTAAGCGCCCTAGTTCTTGTTTTTGCTGCAGTTGCGTTTGTTAGGAAAACTATGAAGCAGCCAGGACTTAATGTACAGGGATCTGAGCAGGTAAGCACCTGAAGTTTTTACGGCTGAAATTCTATAAGTTTCCCCCTCAGCATATTCCTTATCAATAGCTTGGTCGCAGGTGAACTGTCGATGTGCTTGATATTCTGGCCTCAATGGGTACCAAGAAGTTGTAGAGAAGGCGGCAGGTGTTTTTTTTGCTTTTTAGTTTCTTTTAACTGGCTCATCTGAGAAGGAGAAGGAAAAAAGCTCAAGAGAGTTTTATGTGCAGAGCCCTAAGCGCGTAGGCAGCAGATGTTTTGAGCCCAGACCTACCGTATGTTCCGCCTCTACGCATCATCTTGAATACATAGCCGGGTCGCAGATAAAATTTCTGATGCGCTTTGTATTTGATTTCCCGGATTTTTTCCATACTAAGGTATGGTGTCTCAAAAGTGGGAGTTGCAGTGTCATACTTATTGAAGTCAGTTACTCGCAGCCAACCGTTTTTAACAACTTCCTCGTACATGGGTGTTCCAGGGTAAGGCGTCGCCACGTAGCAACCGATATCGTCGGCGTTAAGTGAATTAAGGAAGTTGATTGTTTCCCAAGCTGTCTCCTCAGTTTCACCGGGGAATCCGATAATTGTGCTGGCAATAGTCATCAAACCAGCCTTCTGCGTCATCTTGAAGGCCGACCGCACCTGGTCAAGGTTGATTTTTTTGTGCATTTGACATAGAATTTTCTCTGACCCTGATTCCACGCCGAACCAAACCGTTATGCATCCAGCATCATACATTCTCTCAAGCAACTCTTTGTCCACTGCGTCAACGCGGGTTTCGCAGTCCCACGTGACATTGAGTTTGCGGGCTTTTATTTCGTCGCAGAGTTGCAAGGTGTGCTGACGATTAACTGTGAATGCGTCATCGTAGAATGTGAATTGTCCTTCGCCGTACTTTTTGTATAGCATCTCCATTTCATCTGCAACTTTCTTTGGGTTACGCACGCGGTAGCCTCGGCCAAACATGCGCACGGTGCTGCAGAAGTCACACCATTGAACGCAGCCGCGGCTTGTCACCAATGGGAAGATGGTTTTGCCCATGCGGTGATATGATTCTAAGGGAAGCAGATGGTATGCGGGAGAAGGCAGGGAATCTAAATCATGCTGAAACGGCCTGTCTTCATTAATCTGGATTTTTCCGTCGGCTCCACGGAAGGTTGTGCCTAGGACTCCTGCGAAGCCCTTTTTTGCGTCTATACGCTGCAGCAACTCAGTGAATGTTAATTCGCCTTCACGCCGCACAATTACGTCTATGCTGGGGCATTCATTTAAGGCGTTTACATCCCAGAAGCTAACGTGGCTTCCTCCAATCATGGTTATGGCGTTCGGGTGAACTTCTTTGGCGATATTAATCAATTTTTTCGCCGAATTATACAACAGGGTCGTGGCGGTTACCCCGACAATATCGGAGTTTACATTGCTGATTCTTTGGCGGAAACTGTCGTAAGTGAGTCTTTCGGCTTGACAGTCGATAATGTTGACTTCGTGACCATCCCTTTCAGCCACCGCACCGAGGTAAGCTAAGCCTAGAGGAATAAATGGCGGATGCGAATGCGCGTTTGAAGGGTATGGAGGATTAACAAGAGTAACTTTCAAGTTTATGTTCGCCCTGTAGGAGTGGTTGTATGTAAGATGGATTATATAGTTTTCTAAATAAACTGTACAAAACCAAAAAAGTAAGGTTAAGGAGTTTCAGGTTTGTCTGTGCTTTTTGTGGTTGAAATTTGCCACAAATACTATTGTAGGTCTATAGGTCAACAGTTTCTGTTCGGGGTTGTTTTTTGATTCAGGGCTTGAAATGTTTGCTGTTATGTGTCACTGAAATGTCTTCTTTTTCTTTTTCTCATTTTTCGGCTTTCCCGAATACATGTGACGCCTGCGGCGGCTTCCAACTGTCGCAGCCTCTAAAAAGTTAAGTACAAGGTAAAAGCAAGAACACATATACCCTGAGAATCTATTGGAATACACCTTGAATATAGCTGTCATAAAATCTAAGAATGGCGCTCTCGTAAGGTTAACTGAAAAACAGTGGGAGCATATCACAACCGCTAGACCTGAGCTTGGCAATTTCATGAAAGAAATCCTAAGCACAGTTGAGCAACCAGACGAAGTTCTCGAACCACCAAAAAGGATTAAACCCCAACTTCATGCGGTCAAGAGATTCGAACGATTAGCCGATTTTGATTTAAGCCAAAACCTAATTGTTGTTTACCGAGAAACAAGTTTACAAGAAGGGTTTATTATAACCGCTTTTCCTATTAGTGACAGAAGAAAAAGAAGGATGTATCGCTTTTGGCGAAAACTGTGAATTTAGCCATCGATGTTCCAAAAATCGTTACCCAGGTTGCCGAGCGATACAACTTGAATTTGCCCTCAAAAATAGTGATGTTTCACTATGACGATTCAGCAGATGTTCTTTACGTACATTTTGAGTACCCCGCAAAAACTGTTGACAGCAAAATCGTAGACAAGTACGGCGAAATTGTACTAGGGATAAATAACAAAGGGAAAATAGTTAACCTAACAATAATAAACGCAGCAACATACAGCCCATAAGAGCAGAACATTGCCCATTTTGAATCGGTTTATATTTAATATTTTTACAACTCAATAGCAGGAAATATCGTTGAAGAAAAGAAATATTCCTCATGATTAAACGAAACACAAAAAGTCAAAAAATAAAGAAGTGTAGGATGCTAAGCTTTTAGCATCTTTTCCCATCGGTTGAAGAGTTCTAAGACGTCGTCTCCGCCGTGTCCCTTGAGGAATTCTCGAGTTTCTTTGTCTGCGACCGCGTTCTTTTGGAACTCTTGTATCCACTGCGCTTTTTCAGCTAAGAAGATGATGCCGTCTATGCCTGTTCTCGCCGCGCGAGTAGCCACAGTCATTATCTGTTTAGTTGGTGCAACAGTGTCCCACGTTTCGTTTGGTCCGCGGACATAGAAATTCACGAACACCGGCTTCTTTAGGAAGCTTTTGAATCCTCTTGCAATAGTTTCCCAGTACCACGGAGTAGGGTAAGCCTTGCTGAACATCGGAATAACGAAGTAGTCAGCATATTCTGCCATCGCTTCGAAGTCGTAGCCAAACCGCATCTTGCCAAGCAACGGGTCAGGCAAACAATTAACGAACAAGGGTTTGTTTTTAACTACATCTTTCACTTCTTTTAAGAATTCCGTTACGGTTTTTGCTCGCCAATCCACCCAGTTCAAGCCGCTCTGCCGCCACTGCTCTACGCAGCGTGGACACGTACAGAAGTCACGTTCCGCAAAGTGTTGACTACTTATGCTTATGCCAGGGGTGGCTTTGGCGGATTCAGCTATGATTTTAAGGTTGTATTCTCTCGCTTCGGGGTTAGTCATGCATACGACGTCCCAGCGGAGATTATATTTTTTGTTGGTGCGAAGAGACGGCCCATCCTTGCTGACTGAGACCCAGTCTGGACGTTTGGCCGCCATGAAATTGTCGCCGAAGCATGCGATGTTAGTGTACATTTTAGGGTTGGGTTTTCCAACGATTCCAGATTCTGATTTTAAACGGTAGAAATTATAATCGACGCCTTCAACAGGCTCAGGTTGATAAAGAAATACGCCAAATTTCACGTTTGATGCACCATTACATGATTGTTTTACCTACCGAATAAAATCGCAAGTTATTTAAGTCTTTTTGGTTAACGGGTAAATCCTTCTTGTTTAAATTTAGCTCATCTTTTCAAAAAAATGGTTTTTTTCTGCTCTTTGAATTTTTCTCTTTGAACAGCCCTTGTTAATTTTAAGAAGTATTCTTGGTTAGTGAGGAAACATTATTCGCCTTGACCCCTCAAGCTCTCGTCCGGGATTAAGCAAAACAACAAGTCAGATGCCCAAAATAATTGGGAAAGATTATTTTCCAAAACCTATAGCGGTGAATCTGAGTTTTTGGCTATATGTGTCGGGGTTATAGATTCGTCTGCCGTCGATTAGTATGGGCTGTTTCATGTTTTTGATGAAGTCTTCGGGCGTTAGGCTTTTGAATTCTGCCCATTCGGTTACTATGATGCAGCAATCTGCGCCCTTGAGACAATCAAGCGCTGAGTGTGCATATTGGATTTTGTTTTGGAAGATGGTTTGTGCGACAGGTATGGCAACTGGGTCGTAGGCGGTCACTAGGGCACCTTCCTTTAACAGCTGATTTATTATCGGCACAACCCGTGCTTCCCTCATGTCGTCTGTGTCCGGCTTGAAAGCTAAGCCCAAAATAGCTACTTTTTTGTCTTTAAGGTTTCCTACCTGCTCTTTGCAGAATTGTATAGCTTTCAACGGTTGAGTTTTATTCACGGTTTCTACAGACGCTAAGAGTTCAGGATGATAACCCAGGGCTTTTGAGCAGGCAATGAGGGCTTTCACATCTTTGGGAAAACATGAGCCGCCATATCCTAATCCAGCATCCAGAAAAAGCGGACCTATCCGTTTATCCATACCCATGGCTTCAGCCACAACCTTAACGTCTGCGCCGGGGATTTTTTCACATATGTTAGCTATCGTGTTTATGAAGCTGATTTTTGCGGCAAGCATCGAGTTGCTTGCGTACTTGATAAGTTCAGCTGTAGATGGTGTAGTTCTGATTATCGGAGGCACATGCGCGCTATAGAAGTCTCGGTATAAGTCCTGCAGCATATCTCCTGAACGTTTATCGTATGAGCCTATGACAACGCGGTCAGCGTTAACGGTGTCCTGGAAAGCTGAGCCCTGCCGCAGAAATTCGGGATTCATGCATAAACCGAAGTTTAAACCACATTTCTTTTTTGATTCCTCTTCTAGAATAGGCTTAACGACGTCTTGGGTAGTTCCGGGGATAACAGTGCTTTTGACAACAGCAACATGATAGGTGTCTTTGAGGCTTAGCGCTTTGCCAATGTCATGTGAAGAGGCCTCTATGAATTTGAGGTCGATGCCGCCGTCAGGCTTGCTTGGAGTGCCCACAGCCACAAAAGTCAAGTTAGACTCCAACACTGCCTTTTCTGTTTGATTAACTAAACATTTCAAAGTGCCCCTTTTGATGCAGTCCCTGAGCTTTTCTTGGAGCTGGGGTTCGTGGAATGGAGGGACACCCTGATTGATTTTTCCGGCTTTTTCGGCGTCAACATCTGAAGCGACAACGTTGTAGCCGCGGCTTGCGAAGCCAACTGCAGTGCATAAACCGACGTACCCGGCGCCTATGACAGATATTTGCGGTTGTTTTTTCAAGAGACAGACCTCAATTCAAACGTAGTTTGGATTAAGTTATTATATTAAATATATATGGGTTAATGTAACAAAGAAGGCGAGGGAAAGTTTGATGATTCGCAAGGTTGTAGTTCCAGCAGCAGGTTTAGGCACGCGACTGTTCCCCGCGACAAAAGAGCGGCCTAAAGAGATGCTTCCGATTTTTTCTAAAACAGCCAACGGCGACATGTCAGTGAAACCCGTGGTCCAGATGGTTTTTGAACAGTTATACGACGCAGGTCCAAGGGAATTTTGCTACATCGTCGGCAGAGGAAAACGAGGCATAGAAGACCACTTCACCCCCGACGCAAACTGCATAAGAAACCTAGAAGTCATGGGCAAAAACAGCCAAGCATCCGACCTTGAAGATTTCTACCAGAAACTCGACACAGCCACAATCATGTATGTTAATCAACCTGAACCGAAAGGGTTTGGAAACGCAGTTTTGATGGCTCAACCCTTCGTGCAGAACGAACAATGCATAGTGCATGCTGGAGACAGCTGCATAATCAGCAAAAACATGGATTACCTCAAAAAACTGCTAAGTGCATATGAAAAGTTTAGAGCAGACGCAGCATTTATCGCGTTGGAGATTGAGAATCCCAAGCAGTACGGAATCGTCGAGGGCAAAGAAGTTGAAGAGGGAATATTCAAAGTTACAACAGTTGTTGAGAAACCTGAGAAGCCTAAAACGAACCTGGCGATAATGGCCATGTACGCCTTTCGCCCCATCATCTTTAAGGCGCTCGAAGCAACAAAGCCTGGAAAAGACGATGAAATCCAGCTTACCGACGCAATCCAAAAACTCATCGATTGGAGAGCAAAAGTCTACGCGGTCAAACTGGACAAAACCTATAGCCACTTAGACATCGGCAGCCCCGAAAGATACTGGCAAGCCCTAGAACTATCGTACAACCAATTCTGCAGAAGAACACACCCATGATAGACAAAATAATACGCGAAGACATAGAAACCATAAAAGGCAACGTTAAGGCAGAATCCTATACGGAAAAGAAGGCGCTGGTGACCGGAGGAGCAGGTTTTATCGGAAGTTGGCTCTGCGATGTTCTCCTCGACTTCGGCGCTCAAGTCACGGCTCTGGACGATTTCTCAACAGGCAGAATCAAGAACATTGACCAGCTGACACGAAACCCCAAGTTCAAACTGCTTAGATCTGATGTCTGCACGTTTAAAAGTAGAGAAAAATTCGACGTTATCTTTCACATGGCGGGTCACGCTTCTCCAGACGAGTATCAAGCGCACCCGATTGAAACCCTGCAGACCAGCGCAGTTGGAACCGAAAACATGGCAGAGATAGCTCGAAAAAACGACGCAACCTTGTTGTTTGCTTCAACCTCAGAGGTCTACGGAGACGCAGAAGTCATTCCTACACCTGAAAGTTACTGGGGAAAAGTCAACCCCATAGGCATCAGATCATGCTATGACGAGGGAAAACGCTTCGCTGAAGCCTTGCTGATGGCTTACAGCAGGCAGTACGGGTTGGATGTGCGGGTTCCCAGGATCTTTAACACGTATGGTCCACGTCTACGAGAAGACGGCCTGTACGGCAGGGCCATGTCCCGCTTTATCTTGCAAGCATTAACTAACCAGCCCATCACGGTTTACGGCGAAGGAAAACAGACCAGGTCATTTTGCTACATAACCGACACCGCAGCGGCTTTACTTCTGCTATGCGCCAGCGAAAATGCTCGGGGAGAAGCCGTAAACGTAGGAAACACCCGTGAAGTAACCATCCTGCACTTGGCAAACAAAATCAAAGAAGTCACACAGTGCACCTCGCCAATCGAGTTTCATCCGCTGCCGAAGGACGACCCGAAAAGGCGCTGCCCAGACACAGCCAAACTGGAAAAACTGGCAGAGTGGAAGCCGAAGGTCAGCTTTGAAGAGGGACTGAAGAGAACAGTAGCTTGGTTTAAACAAAAAACCTGAAAATCTTGAGGATTAGATCTTTTTCTTCTTTAAAGCTTTGATTTTGGCTTCTATTTGTTCGATTGTGAGTTTTTCTGTCGGCGTTTTAAGAGCGGCAACTGACTCGCCGTAGGATTCTCGGATTTCGTTAATGAATTCTATCGCCCTTTTAGCGCCAAGCTCTTTAACTAAGGCTTCAAGCGGCACTTCAACCGTGGGAATATCTGAAGAAGTCATTTCTACACGTCTCCATGTTCGTTTAAGATATTAATTTGGTTCGTTACTTTTTAACTTGTATCTTTTTGGCAGAGACTGGCTTGATTTTCGAGAACTGGGTTTTCGCGGCGCATGTGCACAGTACAGGTGTTTTAGCCGTTAGTGTGCTAGCCAGACCTAAAATTTTGAGGTGACCTTAAAATAGAGCAGTGCCATTGCAGACGGTTTACGATTCTGTTAGAGATTTATTTTTTAGTGTCGGTGAACGATTTGGATTTTTTGAAAGCGGAGTGAGAAGAAATGGAGTGGGTTCTCGAAAGAATCAGTATAGCTTAATCTTAAAGATTTTTGAGGTAGTCGATTATTTTCAAATAATCTTCAGCCGACACATACCAGCCGCTGCCGCGCATTTCTTTAACTTTCTCAATCAGAGCCCCTTTGTTGATTTTTCCAGTTGCATAGATTTTGCCCAAAACATACCCGGTTCCGTGAAGTTCAATACCCAGAATCCTTGCAACCGACCTAGCAACTTCATCATCAGCAATAGCTACTCCATCCAATTCTCTAGTTAAACAAAGAACCTCAGCTTCCGCCTCATGCAACGGCTGCAATTCACTTCCCGCAGCCATCTCAGCCACATAATTGAGGTATTTCCTGTCGCTGACGCTTCGAACCTTGATTATTTCCCCGTTAAATAAAGTCTCTAAAAGCAATGCTTCAGGCGCTTTCCTCTTTTTGCCTTCGCAAACCACTTCTTCAAACACGCTTGCCGTGGTAAATTTTGGTTGGGAAATTTCTCTTAGCATTTCTGCCATGGAAGATTTTGTGAGGTAAATTAAAGGGGTTGAATCGAAAATCAGCGGTTTTGGCATCATTGTTCCTTCAAAGCTTTTTCGAAGTCTCCGCGGAAGTCCTCATACGAGTACTGGAAAGAAATTTTTCTCTGCTTCACAATATCCATCATTTCCCAGATAGACAAACCAGCTATCTTGGAAGCTTTCAACAGAGTTACTTTGCCGCTGCCAAAGAGCGTCAATGCCCTTTCGAGTTTCCTGTCTGCAATTGCTTTCGCTAAGAGTTTTCTGACAACAGTGGCCCGGTCCGACTTTTCTTCTTTTTCGATTTCCTCCAAATCCTTAGCCATATCTTCAGGAACTCGTGTTGAGACTATTTCTGTCATTGTCTGCTCCCTTAAAATAAAGCGTATACGAAACGTATAAACGTTTACATGACCACAGAAAAATGCTCGGTCAAAAACCTGAAATGTTCTCATCAACCACCATTTCTCTTGTCTTCACATCGACGCTAGCCTCGGAGAACAGGATTATTGGAAGGACTGAACAGTCCTGTAAGTCCTAACTCAGAATTCTGAAAGAGTTCGTTCCTTTGGTGTTTATTGCTGAGTTGGTTCTACCACAACGGTATTTAAAGCCAGAACAGAGTGATTATCTTGGCTCAGCGAGTTTATTTTAGCTTTTTTTGGGGCTCTGCGGGTTTGTGCCATGGTGTTGAAGGCAGATTTTTGGTTTTTACAAAAAGTCCGCATTTATGTCCTGCGCGCCGCTCATAAATCACGGGAATTTAGACAATGCATCGCAGAATAAGCATTAAATCAAGGTTCTTGAAGCAGAACCTGCAAAGTGAATTTAATTGTCAAAAAAAACCGTAAAATGTGTTCGGCAACAAAGAAAAGCTTTAACGCTTAAAATTTGCCCCTTTAGGTAGGTATTATTTAGCAACATCTAATCTGAAATAAACGTTTTTCCAGCGCGCTTTTCATGAAGCAAGTTTTAACTTCGCCAAATCTGTTATTTCCAACGCTGTAATCTCTTTGGTGTCCATGTCGGTGAACAAGTGGATGCCGGGATGAAGGGGTTCGCCTAACTCTGCTTTAGTAGGCTTCTTGAAGCGAATACAAAGCATCTCCAACTTAGGCTCCAAACTTACCTCAATAACAGCTCTAGGCAACTTCACGTGCGCAAGTCTTTCTACTTTTCCAAGAACTTCATCCACGTCAATATCTAACAAAGACGTTGTAACCATTTCCTGCGCCTCATTCTAGAATGGGTTTTCGAATTAATTAAGTAGGCCGTCCGAACAACCTCTTCATCAACAATAACGTTGAGAAAAATACCACGCACACTCACCTGCTTCAAAAAATATTTAGAACCGGAAGAATCAACATACGCCTCATTTGGCTTTTGCAAAACTTCACAAAGCAAATCAAAAAATGCTTCTTCAGCCAAACCCAAAAAAGATAAAACCTCCGAATGCTTCCCGCTTACATGGCTAACAACATCTAACGTAACAGTTACAGATGTTCCGTCAAAAGCCCTAACACGCAATGTCTTCAGGTTAACACCCACAGCAAGTTTTAAAAAAGCATTCAATTTAAGATTTCGTTTTTAGGTTCGATAAAGTTCTCAAGGCTTGACTTCCCACGTAAACTTTCGAGGCACAAAACTATTCCTCACCTTCGGAGTTTTTCATAACATTACCATAAATTATCATGGAAAGCCACGGCTTACATTGTAAAAATGAATGGATCTCAGTTATCATGTCTGAAGGTATGCCTTTTGCTACTTCTCCCAAAAGCTGATAATTATTTGGTTCAATTAAGAAGATAGAACAACCTATGCCATTTGGATAGTTTCTTGCATCAATGTTTACTATCGCATCAAGTTTCTTGAGCTTATAAGGTACATTGGTTAATATTGAAAAACCAACGCAAACTAGTTGATAAAACCTTTAAACTCGGCTAACGGTTGGTAAGTTCCAACTTTTGTTGGTTTTCCATATTCACCTATCCAATCAATGAAAACGTTTCCATCTATGTGATATATAGTGTGTTGACCTCTCCCCTTTGAACAATGACCAGTATATACTCCGTTTGAAGTGAATCTACCCAAAGTATCCTTCTTTGAGCTTTTCCATCTGTTGCTACTAACTCGACATGCAAAGAGGTCACTCAGTTCTTCCAGTCTTTATTGGTTCGACTTGGATAATAAGTTCTCCGTTTTCAACCTTCAGAGTCCAATCCAGCTTATCATATTCAGTTAAGCCAAATTGCTTAACGATGCTGAAGGGTACAGTTGTTCTCAGGGATTCGCTTTTTGTTGCTGATTTGGCTCTACCACAAGGTTATTTAAAGCCAGAGCGGGTTGATTTAACTTGGCACAGCGAGTTCATTTTAGCCTTCTTTTTTGGGGGCTCCGCTGGTTTCATGCATGGTGTTGAAGGGAGATTTTTGGTTTTCAGAAATGCCGATGCGAGATTCTGGAAAGCGTTTGCGCTAGTGTTCTTTGTGTTTCTGTTCTTTTTGTTCATGTCAAGAATAGACTTCACCGTAAACTCAGTCCTATACAACTACGGCTTAGTGTTCTCCTACAACTGGGCCAACACGTACTGGCTAACCTACAGCTTCACCTTCGTTGTTTTCTCAGCCACAGCAGCCTTCGTCTACTGGCTGGCTTCACCCAAAACATCCTTTGACAAAAGAGTTGCAGTTGCGCTCTTGGTAACAATCAATCTGCTTGCGCTGGGCGGACTGCAAGATATATTGTACTTCACGGTTTGGGCGGGAGGTTTACCAGTAAACAGTGTCGTTTGGTGGTGGTCACAGTGGGCAGGCGTCTTTGGAACATGGAACTCTCTTCTCCAGCTCGAGTTCATGCTTGTAATGGTTGGGGTTTCAGCTTTGACATGGAGTTTGGCGCTACGTCAAAACGAAACTTTCAAGTACAATTCTGACGGCTTGAGCGGAAAAGTGTTAAAGAGCTGTGATAACAGATGAGTTCAGTCAGCTTTGCTCACAGCTTAAACTCCGTGAGAGCTTCCTCGTCAGTACCTGACTTTAGGTATGCTTTAACAAATTAAAAAATATGTTGAGACCTTAGCATAACGCTAGCGTCGAGGTAAAGTTTCCGCAACTCTTCTGCGCCGCATTTCTTTCACGATTTCCTCTCAAGAAGGTCCTTTGAGAGTAGTTCTTGTTTGTTTTATTTCCTTCGAAGAAATTCCCCGATCTACTGTGATGCCGGTTTTTTTAAGGCTGAAGTGATTTCGTCCTCCATGATTGTGGCTTGCAGAAGCGCTTCAACTTCGCTGCTTATTTTCCGAAGGCTACCGTGTTTCTCAAACACCTGCGCTTTGAATTTCAACCATACCGAATCGTCCACGTAGACGCTTACTTTAGTCAACTCCAAACCTCTAAAGTGGTTTACTGGTAAAGAGGCATATAGAATTTTCGGAGCGAATAGCATGATGAAAGCGAAAGAAACCGTTCCAAATCCTCCTGCAGCTGGGACCTCTTAAATTGAGGCTTCCGCCTGGAGCACTAGCACAGTGACAGGTGATTTAGGCTCCAGTGTGCTAGCCGACCCAAAATTTTCAGGTCACCTTAAAATAGAGCAAAGCAATTGCAACCAACCAAGTTAATAATCAAAATAACCAAATGCCCAATACTTGACTTAGCAAGAAAGTTAAAGAAACAACAAAATGCAAGTCAACCATAGAATATCATCCGTTGCCCAAGGACGACCCTAAAGGCGCTGCCCAGACACCACTAGGCTGGAGATGCGGTGGCAAAAAACAAAAGTGAATGCCAGGGTCCTGTTCATGAAGCTCAACCCGAGCAAACTGAATTTATTTTTGAAGTTGTAAATGTTGGCAACGCTTAAGAAAGGATGCAGATTTAGGTGTATAAGGCAAGGCTAGAAGTAGTACATAGGTGCGAAGAGTACAGTTGTGTTTTCGATTTTTTCGATAGCCCAATAATCTTTTGTAGCTATCAACGCCTTTTTTGGTTTGTAGGTTTCTATGAAGCTTCGGAAGCTTCTGGAGATTTTGGGTTTCTGGAACACCTGGTATTTGGCTTCTACAGGAACAATTTCGTCATCTAAGTTGATAATGAAATCAACTTCGGCTTTGTTTGTAGTTCGCCAGTAGTTAATGGTTTTGTCTGGAAAGCTGTTTCGTAAGGCAAGGAAAACATGGTTTTCAGCGAGGTTACCTGCGTCAGTTCTTTTCTCCAGCGGATTGAAATTGTTAAGTATATAGTTTCTCAGTCCTGTATCGTAAAAGTATACTTTCGGGTTTTTTTTCAGTTCGGTTAGAGGGTTTTTATGGAACGGCTGGATAAGTTGGGTTATGTAGGTTTCTTGGAGCGTAGAGATGGTTTTCTTTGTTTCCTTATAGTAACTTTGACATGTTTTGCTGACTTCATTGAAGTTCAGTATTTTCCCTGTTAGGGCTGCTAAAGTTCGGGCTATACAACGATATTTTGATGGGTCGCTAACTCTAAGGAACTCTATTACGTCTTTTGAGACGTAAGTGTCGTAGATGTTTTTCAGGATAATTCTTTTAGTTTCGGCATCCTGAGCTGTTACGACAGCTGGGTATCCCCCGAATGTTAAGAACTCGTTTAGAGGTGAAATAAATTCCTTGTGGAAAATGTCAGCGGTTTCAATATTTTGCGAGGAGCCGATAAGCATGAATTGTTTGATTTGACGGTTTTTTTCTTGGTAAATATTGGCTAATCGGGAGTCCTTGGTCGTTAAAAACTCGTGAAAACTGAAAGGAAACACTTCGAAGAAGAAAACCCGTCCGACAAGGAATTTAGCCATGTCTCCACAAAGTTCGAGTGATGAGCTTCCAGTAACTATGAACTTTACGTTTTCGAAGGTGTCATAGAGGAACTTGAGAGTTTTTCCGCAGTTTTTTACGTATTGATACTCATCCATAAGAAAAAAGTACGGATCTTTGCTGGTCATATAGCTGCTAATGTATTCTTTTGGATTGGCTTCAAATGATTCCAATATATCTGGATCTTCAAAATTTAGGAAAATAACTTTTTTTTCAGACAAGCTTTTCTGTAGTTGTTTTAGGATGGTTGTTTTTCCCGACTGCCTTGGACCTTTTATTGCATAGGCTTCCCTGCGGTTTATCCACTTGTTCAGGTCTAATAGGATGTCTCTTGGATACGCTTCACTTATCATGCCTTTGCCCTTCACTATTTATCAATAGAATTGCTAACAACTTTTAAATTTTACTATGGTTAAAATTAACAAAAATTAAAAAATACTCGTTTTGATTATGCCTCAAATAGAAAGAATGAAATAATATTGATGATTAACAGGTCCGCAGAGTGAAAGGGAAAAGGTTAATTTGTTACAATCTAGATTGTTACAATCATGATTCTTAGTTTTGTTGACAGAAAAGCTGAGCTCGAAGCGCTCAACAGCCTACGTAACGAAAAGAAAGCGGCGCTCGTTCTCCTTTACGGCCGCAGAAGAGTTGGTAAAACTCGGCTCGTTCAAGAATTTCTTAAGAATAAACCCAGCCTCTATTTTTATGTTCCCAATGCAGAGGAGAAAACTATTCTAGCCGAGTTCTCTCATGTTGTGGAGAGTGAGTTTTTTGAAGGCTTCAATTTTTCAAATTTTAGTTCGTTCATGGAGTATATTGTAAAAAAGTCGGGAAATGGCACTGTTGTGGCAATTGATGAGTTCCAGAGGTTAATTAACATCGATGGCGCCATTTCGCTAATACAAAAGTATTGGGACGAGAAACTTTCAGTAAGCAGGTCTTTTCTGATTTTCTCAGGTTCATCGATAGGTGCAATAAGAAAAGTCGCTTTAAGCGGAAACGCTCCACTGTATGGGAGAAGAACAGCAACGCTGAAAGTAGAACCGTTAAAGTATCTAGACTTGTTTAGTTGGTTTAAGAAGTATTCTGCTGAAGAGCTTGTGATGATTTATGGGAGTTTCGGGGGAACACCGGCATACTTGGAGCATGTAGATGAAAATTTAAGTGTAGAAAATAACATTGTTGAAAAAATTTTGAGTAAACGTTCTGCCCTGTATGACGAGCCTGAAATGTTGCTGATGGAGGAGATAAGGGCTCCGCAACGTTACATGGATATACTTACGGCTATAGCTTCTGGCAAAAACACGTTAAGTGAGATTGCAGACACTACTGGTCTTAGCCGAGAAAACACAACTACATACCTCAAGACTTTAGAGATTCTCAATTTGATTGAGAGAATTAGGCCTGTAACCGAACAGGAAGCCAAAAAGGGGCTCTACCACATGAAGGATCAGTTCTTTAATTTCTGGTTTAAGTTCATAAGACCTAATCGAAGACAAATTGAATTAGAGTTGGAAGCAAGTGTGTGGGAAAGTGTTAAGGATGAATTTAATCGCTATCTGGGTTATGTCTTTGAGGAAGTTTGCAGTGAAATATTAGTAGAGATGGCCAAGACTAATCGTCTCCCTATAAGGGTAGATCGTATTGGGAAGTGGTGGTGGAAGGGAACTGAAATAGACCTTTTAGGATTGGAAACGAAAACCCGTAGGGCATTAGCAGTTGAAGTAAAGTGGGCTGATTTAAGTTATCTTGACGCGAAAAGGCTGCTGTCAGACCTGGCAGCGAAGACGCAACAAATACCTGAAGCAAAAGAAATCACCCTCGGGTTAATGGCTAAAAAAATAGAAGAAAAAGAAAAAATAAGAAACGAAGGTTTCATGGCTATAGACCTTCGAGACCTAAAACATGAAAGCTAAAAATGAAGATTATGCCGAGAAAAATGAGCGAACCCTTGAATGGAGCGTCATGGAAGTTACCCTTAAACCTGCATAAATGCGTTAGGCAAATGAACCGGTGTTTCAAAGAAAAATGGAAAACCTTTTGAAAAAGCTTAGCGAGTAATAGTAACCGCCGTTTTTTAGTGGATTTTAACTAACGTGAGTTTTGGAGGAGGGCTCGAGAGAACGGTAACTTGGTTTCGCAAAGAGTAGTCGCTTAACATTTAGAGTTTATTCTGTTTTTTGCAAAATTTTAGGTATTTTGGAAACGAAACATTTATTTTTTATTACTGTTACAGTAATATTTATGGCTTATGATGAATTGTGGAATGTGTTATTAAGTTGGAAGAAGGAGTTTACCGTAAAAGAGTTTTCTTCAACTTTCGCCAGTCCTGACGCAAACAAAGTCTTACATGATATGACCAAAAAAGAATTATTAGAGAGAGTTGGATGGGGCAAATACAAAGTCAATTCTCCAGAGCAGTATCTGGCTAAAAGAACCAACATAGCTGGTTCATATGACTTGTTAAAAGAAGCAAACATGCGTTACGCTTTAACTGGACCAGATGCAGTGTTCTTATGGACCAAAGGCGGCTATCAAGCTGACAGATTTTTTGGTTTTTACCCGATCCATTTTAAAGTTGAAAGGCAGAATTTGAGTAAGTGGAAGAAATTTTTTAATTCTAGAAAAAAAAGGTTCCGGATTGAAAATCAGCCTTTGAGAGAGACGTTGTTTGGCGTGTTCTATGTGCTGTATCCTGCAGTTCATTTTGAATTGGAAGAAGTGAATGGCTTTTGCGTCACGCCGCTGAAGGAGGCTGTGGAGTTTTGTCAAAGGAATGTTTACTCTTTTGAGCCAGCTCTGGAGATGTTAGATGAAATGTATAAACTGGGTTTAAATGTAAAGTACATGGAAACAAAGACGAATATGTAGTGGGTTTGTATGGAGTTTGTGAGTAGAGAGAACGAAATAATACTGACCATTAACAGGCTCGCGGAGGAAAAGGTGGATTTTGTTGTGGTTGGGGGTTACGCGGTCAGTGGGTTGGGTGCTCACAGATTTTCTGTAGATTGCGATGTTGTTGTATCAAAAAAAGAAATGCTTTTGGTCGAAGAGTTATTGCAAGGATATGGTTTTGAAAGGAACGTTAAGAAAAAAGGGTTTGACGAAACATATGCTGGTGAGTTTGTTAGTTACGAGAAGAAAGTGGGAGAGCTTCCAGTAACTTTTGACCTTCTCGTTGGAAGTCTAGTCTGCAGAACCACTGAGGCAGCTTGGAGTTTTGATTATATAAAGAAATATTCAGTGGAAATAGCCATCGCGGGAATAGAAACAGTGGCTAACTGCAGAGTTCCGGAGAAGGAATTGATGATTGCATTTAAGATTCATTCGGCAAGAAGAACTGACGTACGCGATATAATTATGTTAATGGGGAACGTAGACTTGGAAGAGATTCTGTCTCATCTAAAAAGAGGGAGAAATGAACTGTTAAAAACGCAGGTCTGCAACATAATGGAAATGCTAAATGATCCTAAACTAGTTGACTCGTTGAAAGGCGTATTTAGATTAACTGTTGACGTGAAAAAACAAATTGAGAACGCTCAAAGAAACATGGAAAATCTTTTGAAAAAGCTTAGCGAGTAATAGTAACTGCCGTTTTTTAGTGGATTTTAATTAAAGTGAGTTTTGGAGAAGGACTCAAGAGAACAATAAAGTGGTTCGCGCAAAAAACGTAGAAGATAGAATAGAACAGAAAGTGAACTACTCGCCTCTTCCGAGGCGAGCATCCACATCTAATTTTTGTTGATATATTCCTCTATTTTCGCACTGGTAACAACACCGCAGTTCTTACAGCACAGCCCCCTGACTACAAATGTCCACCCCAAAGCTGCTTCTTAAAATCAGGGAATCAACAAAAAGCACCTTAGCAGAAATTCACTTGAAAACACACATCAAAACATGATCTATTGAAAGAAGAAGGAACAACGTAAATAGCACCAACAGAACAAAAAGAGCCAACACAACCCCGCAATAAGCAACTTCTGGAAAACTTAATAGATGCTGCAGGCATTAACTTATCATATAGGTGTTTCTGAGTGCCAGAAAAGGTAATTGAAAAAGTGTTTGACGCACCACAGATAACAGCGGAAGAGTATAAGAAGTACAGAGGGAAGGACGTCGCTATATACAAGAATAAGATAGTGGCATCTGGGAATACGCCGAGTGAGGCATTGAAGAAAGCTTTAAAGAAATGCCCCGAAGCGAAAACTGAAGAAATAATACTTGACTATATTCAATCTGCTGATGTGCTGATAGTTTGAGAAGGTATGTTTTCAAGTACTCGCCTGAACCTCTTGGATCAGGAACCATTAACCGACCTAAAGCCACTGTTTTTCTGTGCTCAAAAAATGGCGCGTGGCAGCCCTCTCGTGTTTATATCGACAGCGGGGCAGATTTGTCTTTGTTCAGGAGAGTCGATGCTGACCTCTTAGGTTTAAATCTAGTTCAAGGTGATTACCGCCCGATAGTTGGTGTTGGAAGAATATTAATTCCAGCGTACACTCATAAAATTAAAATTAGGATTGGAGATACCGAGTTGGATGTTGAAGCTGCCTTTGCAGTTTCTAATGAGGTTCCACGGCTGCTAGGCAGAACAGATGTTTTTCCTCATTTCAAAATAACTTTCTGTGAAAAGAACTTAGAAATAATATTTGAGGAACTGTGAACTACCAACCGACAAGTTGGGTGGCTTCTCCAATAGTCAAGCACTCTAAAGTCTGCGCTGGTTCACGCACAGCGGTTCGAATTCGTTGATTATCCAGCCGTAGGATTATCCTGAGTGGAATAATATGAAGTTCTATAGTAGACAAATTGAACTTAAGGCATTAGACGCAGCCTGTTCCCGAAAAGGCGCAGAGATGATAGTAGTGAGTGGGCGCAGGCGAATAGGCAAGAGCAGACTCATTAATGAATTTCTAAAAGAAAAAGAAGCAGTCAAGATTCTCATAGTACCAAAAGAAGAAAAACAAGTAGCAGCCGATTTTGCAGTTGCCCTCGCTGACGGTTACGCGCCTTCACTAAATAACGTTGAACAAGCTCTTGAATACTATTTCAACAACTCAAAGAAACAGATTCTCTACATAGACGAGTTTCCAAATCTTATCGAAGTGAACGCTTCAATACCATACGTCTTTCAAAGGATTTGGGAGAAATACAAAGAAACAAGTTCAAAAAAACTCATCCTTTCAGGCTCCTACGTTAGCATGATGAACAAGATATTCACCCAACAGAAGGCACCCCTTTTCAACAGAGCAAGTTACCAGCTAATACTTCAACCATTAACATTGAGAGTTGTTTGGGAAATTCAAGAAGATCTGGGTGTGGATGCCTTGGAAAAGATTAGAAACTACTGCATACTGGGAGGAGTGCCTTTCTATTACGAATTGCTTGAGAAAATGGGCATTACGAATCCTATAAATGACCTCTTTTTTGACGTCGCCGCACCTCTCAAGGAAGAAGGACAAAATGTACTCCGACAAGAATTCGGAGTCTCCTATAAAAAATATTTCTCAATAATAGAAGCGATAGGCGCAGGCGTCGTCACAGGCAGCGAAATAGCTAATAGACTTGGCGTGTCACAGACAACACTCTCTAAATACATAATTTCACTACAACAAGACTTCCAACTTGTAGAGCGGAACGTGCCCTTTGGGCAAAACATCCAACGAAGCAAGAAAGGACTATACTCAATCAAAGATAACACCATTGCCTTCTGGTTCGCCCACGTTTATGGCAAGCCCGAACAGCCCAATAAAGAGGTGATTAACGAGTTTGTCAGTAAGAGGTTCGAAACGTTTTGCAAAGACTTTTTTGCAGCATACTTAAAGGTCAAAGGTGAAAAAGTAATCAGAACGGGACGCTGGTGGGGGCAAGTGGAGGTTACGCCCAATAAGTTCGAAGAAAAAGAGATAGATTTCATTACAGAAACAGATAGCTGCATGTATTTTGCAGAGTGCAAATGGACAAACAAAAAACTAGGTCTAATGGACCTAAACAATCTTGAAGAATCATCTAAAGCTGTAAAAACCAAAAAAACTGTTAAGAAAGTGCTCTTTTCAAAATCAGGGTTCGACTTAAACGAAGCCAATGACATTCTGCTGTTTAATCCCGAAAGGATAAAAAGTGAAATACAAACGCTGCCCGCAACAAGCTGAGAAAATGTCTGATTCTCAAAG
>CAWHDT010000008.1:0-200843 GCA_963828195.1 Candidatus Bathyarchaeota archaeon | reverse complement strand
GTTTTGTTTCCGCCTATGTTGGCGTATTCTGCGTAGTGTGCAAGCATGTGGGTGGTTTTGTTATAGGGGTTTTCTTTGTCGCCTAACTCGTAGGTGATGGTGCCTGAGAAGCCTGTGACTTTCTTGTTTCGCATGACTGCCAGCCGTGTCTGCAACTCGTATCTGCTCACGCCCACGTTTTTACCCAGCCAGTCCTTGTAGGCAACGTATTCTTCTTTTGTGAAGCGCCGTTCGTCGCTGAACTGGTTCCAGCACCGCATCAAACTACAGAACACTTTTACAGGGTCAGGAAACATCCAGTGGTAATTGCTGTTTAGATTCGCCAGATATGTGGGCGTTCTAAAATCCAGCGTAAGCTCATTAACCGCTTGTGCTTCCTTTTCCAAATCGGCATAGGTCTTGCAGTTTATGCTCATTGAGGCAATCTGGAAAGTGGTGTCAAAAATTAAGGCAGTATTCTGTTTCTGAAAGAAGTTAAGCAGATAAGTTGAGTACTCGTCTTTCAAAAACCTGAAACCGACTTTGCAGGGAAATTGGGGTTCCAAAACATACCCCTCCTCATTGCGGCTGCTGCTTCTAAAACGTAAAGGCGTCACACTGTACGGCTTAGACACATTCAGCTCATGCAGCAACCCCGAAGCGGAAGGATCAACCAGCCTAACAAAATGCAACAACAAACCCCTAGCAATATGCCCCGTAAAAAAGGGCAACACGACAGGCTTTTCAGCGTACATTTCTAAGCTGATTTCAACAGGCACTCATCTCAACTCCCACAGACGGGATTCATTATAACTGGAAACCCGTAGCATATGGGCGAAGTAAATAGTTAAGACTTTCCAAAGAAATGGAATCCTGCATCAAAGTATGTGCGATCTATGATTAGTTATAGGGCATGAGCCGGGAATGCCGGGATAACCGCTAACAGAAGAATCCGACAACATGTTCGAAGACCTAATATAGAGATGCTTCAAGCTAGCTTCTCAGAAAATCAATAGCGTCAGATCAAGCAATTTGTAGACATCAAATAATAAGAGCTAAGGGTCTTCTTTTTTCAGCGCATTTCAGCTCATTTTCAAGCCCTTCACAAGCGAAGAAAGGAGAGGCCCTTTATGGTGAAATGCTGATATTGAGTAGGTCTCTTTTTTCTCCGTTTTTTTTGCGTAAAACTTCATTATGACGCCTCTTGACCGAGAAAAGCTACCTTAGGGAACTGTCACATGGGTGAAGACACCACGTTGATAATTGCTTATTTTAAAACTTAGTTCGCCCACAATTTTAAGAAGACTCTATTAATCAAGTGCTCGATGAAAAGTCTACAGAACAACCAAGCAGATTTTCTCAGCAACCACAACCCTTGACCCTAAATTTTTTTGAAAATAGCTGAAGAACCATCTTCTAAAAAATCGTTACAGAACTTTTGCACCTTTTTGCACTAAGCAGGGTGTTGCTCCCTTGAAATAAAAAAATTGTCCCATCTGCTTGTGAGCTTTTCTCAGAAACCAAGGGTCTTCAAATTACATGAAAGAATCGTTGCATTCTACTTTGTCCTTTTCTCGCTGAAAATAGGGGAAAACCACTAAAAACCGCTAAATGAAGCTCTCAAAAAAGCTTCATGATTTTCTTCGGCGGAATTGCCGTCATACGGATTATTTGTCTGGATTGGTTTTTTCTTGCTTTATGTATTTTTGCCATTCTGCAACAGCTTTGAGACCTTCATCATGCTCTCTTTCCAAATAGCTCAAGAACTCGTCACGTTTCTTTCTTAGCTCATAATCTTTCTCTATTACTGGCCAAATCTTCTGCAACACTTTCCATTGTTCAGGCAGGCTTTCCTTCACATACTCAATTGGCTGGTCCATAAAAATTAAGCCTAAAACGGCTGAATCAAAAAAATCCAGCGGACTACTTTCAGGTTCCTTTTCCGGAACTCGTCCAAACGAAATTAAGAAATCGATGCTGTATTGAATTATGTCTCGTTGCCGCTCAAATCTTAATGCGTTCCTTAACTACAAAAAGATTTCTTCCTCGCATCCTGCAGTGACAAACTTGTCCCATTTCTTAAAAACCAAGAGCCTATCCTCATGCGCTTTTGCAACCGCTCTTATTTCGTTGAGGGTTATTTTCTTGCTAAGGTACATGGTTAAGCCGCTGAAGGTTAGTGCGTAGTAACGGAGTTCTTTTCCTTTAGGAGCGGTCCGTTCAAGCTGATAATAAATTAAACTCCTGATGCTAAGCGGATTTGTGGCTCTTAGGATGGTTGAGTAGTTTTTTTCCGATTATTTTGCGATTTCTTCAACGCTTGCCTCTTTATGGATTGCTAAGGCTATTCGATGAGTTTTTGTTGCTTTTTTAAGTTCAGAAGCCGTTGCTTGCAGCTTTTTGAGGAGAACATCGGTGGTTTCCTGATGCGTTTTAACTAGGTTAACGAAAGCGCTTCCGACGATTACGCCGTCAGCCCCTGCCTCAATGATGCGTTTTACGTGCTCGGGCTTTGAGACGCCAAACCCAACCGCCAACGGAATCTTGCCCGAAGTAAATGGCAAAACACGCTTGACAAGCTCAATAGTTGAGTCTTCCAGTTTTGCCTGTGCGCCTGTGACGCCGAAGTGGGAAACAAGATACAGAAAACCTGATGAACACTCAACTATTTTTGCAAGTCGTTCATCAGAAGTTGAAGGTGCAGCTAGAAAGATCGTGTCGATGCCGAACTTGCTTGCGGCTTTCTTGTGGTCGCCTGCTTCTTCAACCGGTAAGTCGGGAACGATGACGCCATCAACCAAGCAATCCTTGGCTAAACCGAAAAACTTCTCCAGCCCCATTCTGAACACGGGGTTATAATAAGTCATTATTACAATTGGCACGTCGTGGCTTTGCCGTATTTGCTTAGCGATTTCCAGCACTTGAATGGGGGTGGTTCCAGCAGCTAAGGCACGTACGCCCGCGGCTTGGATAGTGGGTCCATCAGCGATGGGGTCAGAGAAAGGCAAACCCAACTCAAGAATGTCTACGCCGCCTTTGATCAGGGCGTCAGCAATTTTCGCGGTTAATTCGGGTTTGGGGTCTCCAGCCATAATGTATCCGATGAGTGCGCCGTTTCCCTGCTTCTTTGCTCTTAGGAACGCCTCGCTTATGGTATTCATATTTTGGCTCCGATGTAGTCCGCTATAGTTTCAACGTCTTTGTCTCCCCGCCCCGACAATGTCACCACGATCGACTGGGTTTTCTTCATTTGAGGCGCAAGTTTCATGGCGTAAGCGACCGCATGCGAGGATTCTAATGCAGGCAAGATACCCTCCTCTCGGGACAAAGTAAGAAAAGCGTCCACGGCTTCTTTATCCGTGGCTGAAACGTACTGCGCTCTCTTGAGGGTTTTAAGAAAAGAATGTTCAGGTCCAACGCCGGGATAGTCTAAACCCGCAGATATGCTGCTTGTGTTCTGGATTTGTCCATTGCTGTCTTGGAGAACGTAGGTTAGCATGCCGTGGAAGACGCCTTCTGCTCCTGCGCCAAGGGAGGCGGCGTGTTTGCCTGTTTCCAAACCTTCTCCAGCGGCTTCAACACCAAAAAATTTGACGTCAGCATCGTCTTCGAAGGGGTGGAAGGTGCCTATTGCGTTGCTTCCGCCGCCTACACAAGCAACAAGCGCATCGGGCAGGTTGCCTTCTTTTTTGTGGAATTGCGCTTTGAGTTCTTTGCCAATTACGCTTTGGAAATCGCGGACAATCATCGGGTACGGGTGGGGACCAACAACTGAACCGATTAGGTAATAGGTGCTTTCAAGGTTTGTTACCCAATCGCGGAATGCCTCGTTAATGGAGTCCTTGAGCGTTTTGGAACCCGTTTCCACAGGATGCACTTCTGCGTTTAACAGTTTCATCCGAAAAACATTAAGCCGCTGCCTTTCACAATCTTCTGTGCCCATGTAAACTTCAGCTTTTAAGCCAAGGGCAGCGCATGCAATGGCTGTGGCAACGCCGTGTTGACCCGCCCCCGTTTCAGCGATAACGCGGGTTTTTCCCATTCGTTTAGCAAGAAGCGCTTGCCCGATTGTGTTGTTTATTTTGTGTGCTCCGCCGTGGGCTAAGTCTTCCCGTTTAAGGTAAATTTTGGCGCCGCCCAGCTTACGCGTCAAGTTAGCAGCGTAATACAGCGGTGTGGGTCTTCCAACGAACTCTGCAAGATAATAATCAAGTTCCTTTTGGAAAGTCGGGTCTTTGCGCGCTTGCTCGTAGGCTTCTTCCAGTTCCTTGATCGCCTCCATCAGAACTTCTGGAACGAAGCGACCGCCATATTTCCCGTATTTTCCGTCCACGGGGTAACTGCTTACTTTCATTTTGCGTTCACGAACTCCTTAACTTTTTCTTCAACGTTAACGCTTGACATTATGGCTGATCCGACTAGGAAGGCGCACGCACCACTTTCACGGAGGAACCGGATGTCTGCGGCAGTATTTATTCCGCTTTCGCTAACAACCAATTTT
The DNA here is from genome assembly GCA_963828195.1 of Candidatus Bathyarchaeota archaeon. Lineage (GTDB taxonomy): Archaea > Thermoproteota > Bathyarchaeia > Bathyarchaeales > Bathycorpusculaceae > Bathycorpusculum. Next base: position 196,363 of record CAWHDT010000008.1, on the reverse strand, counting down.
CCGTTTGCGCCGTTTTTTGAGAGAATTTTTTTTGTCACGTTCAAATCTACTTTTAATGTTCCGAGGTCGCGGTTATTTATGCCTATTAAATCAGCGCTTGTTTTGGCTGCCGTGCAAAACTCTGTTTCAGTGTGGGTTTCAAGCAAAACCTCTAGACCCAGCATATGCGCTCCTGTTATCATTTCGTCGAGGCTCTTGTCGCTGTAGCCTCTGTCAAAAAGCGCCTTAATCAGTAAAACGGCGTTGGCGCCCATTTTCGAAGCCGCTTGGATTTGTATGGGGCTCAAGATTATATCTTTCATGAGAATGGGCAGATTCACCGCTTCTCGGGCTTGGGCTAACGCTTCTAAAGAGCCGCTGAACTGTTTAGGCTCCGTTAACACAGATAAGGCTGTTGCGCCGCCCTTTTGCATCGCCTCAGCAATTTCGCCTGGCTCCACGTCTTTTCTAATCACGCCGGCTGACGGCGAAGCAGACTTGATTTCAGCGATAATGGGGACGGCTTTGCAGCTTAAAATTGCCGCTTTTAAACTGATGGGCATGATGTCTGCTTTCTTTACTGTTTCATAATACTCACTCTCAATTGTTATCTGGGCAACACGCGCCAGCACATCAAGAAAATCACTCATACTTCGCTTCCAACTCCTCAAGCTTCGATAAATCTCCGTCTGACGCCTTAATTAAATTTTTAAGTTTTTTGTAAGCAGCACCGCTGTCTATTGATTCTCGAGCCATCTCCATCCCGCCTTCAAAATCCACCGCTTTTCCACCAACCATTATTCCTGCAACACTGTTAACAAGCACAAACTCCATTTTAGGGTCCCCGTGAGTGAGGTTGCCGCTGAGAATTTGAAATAGAACCTCAGCGCTTTCTTCAAGCGTCGCCACGTTTAAATCGGCTACGCAGGCGGTTTTTACCCCAAAATCTTCAGGGGAAACTTCAATTTCCGTGACTCCGCCATTTCTTAAATGCGCGATGGCGGTTTTGCCGACAGTTGACACTTCATCTAAGCCATCTAATCCGTGGACAACCATGGCTTCTTCACAGCCAAGCCGCTGCAGGGCATAAGCCATCGGCGCAGTTAGTTTAGCGTCATAAACTCCGAGTAATTGCGCGTTTGCACCTGCTGGATTAGTTAAGGGTCCAAGAAGATTGAATACTGTTCGAATGCCAATTTCGCGCCGCGGCTCAACCGCGTATTTCATGGCTGGATTGAAAGCTGGAGCAAACATGAAGCCTATGCCGACGTTCTCAATGATAGCCTCTACTGATTTTGGCTCCAAGTTCAGGTTGAGACCGAGCTGTTCCAGTACATCAGCGCTTCCGCTTTTGCTGGTTACAGCCCTATTTCCATGTTTGGCGACGGCAACGCCAGCGCCTGCAATGACAAAGGCTGCGGTTGTGCTGACGTTGAAGGTTTTTATTTTGTCTCCGCCTGTCCCGCAAGTATCCACTAGCCGACCCAGCACATGGGGGTGTATTTGGCTGCTGTGCTCACGCATAACAGAGGCAAAAGCGATGAGTTCCTCAACTTCTTCCCCCTTCATCCGCAGCGCAGTTAAGAAAGCCGCTGTCTGCGAATTGGTTGCTTTACCCGAAATAACTTCCCTCATGATTTCATCTGATTCGCAGCTTGTCAGGCTGAAGCCCTCGATAAGTTTCTGTATACCTTCCCTAATCACCGCTGGCGCCTCCCATCCAAGAAGTTTTTGATGATGATTTTGCCGTCTTCACAAAGGATGGATTCAGGATGAAATTGCACGCCATCAATCGGGAACTTTACGTGCCGAACAGCCATGATTTCGCCGTCTTCGATGCATTCTGCCGTTATTTCTAAGCAAGCTGGAATGGAGCATCGTTCGCCGGCAAGTGAATGGTACCTTGTAGCTGTAAAGGGGTTGCGTACGCCTGTGAAGATGCCTTTTTGGTCATGTTTTATTGTGCAGGTTTTTCCATGCATGAGGTTTTTGGCATGGATGACTTTTCCGCCATAGACATGGATTATTCCTTGGTGGCCTAAGCAGACGCCTAAAGTGGGAACTCTGGGACTTAGGGTTTGAAGGATTTTTTTGCAGACGCCAAAGTACCGTTCGTCTTCAGGATTACCCGGACCTGGCGAAATCACGATTCTGTCAGGTTTAAGCTTGGTTAACTGCTCTAGTGTAACTTGGTCGTTTCTGTAAACAATGACCTCGGCGCCTTGTTCGCCTATATACTGGACAAGGTTGTAAACGAACGAATCATAATTGTCAATAACCACCACTTTCACGGTTTCGCGCCTCCAGATTGCGCAAGCGCCTGCATCAGCGCTTTTGCTTTGTGGTCTGTTTCGAACCATTCTGTTTCTGGAACTGAATCAGCCACGATTCCGGCGCCGGCTTGAATATAGGCTTGATTCTTGTCGGCGAAGAGGGTGCGGATGGTTATGGCAAAGTCGGCGTTGCCGTTGTAGGAAAAGTAGCCTACTGCTCCAGCGTAGGGTCCACGTCTGGCTGGTTCAAGCTCGTCGATGATTTCCATGGCTCGCACTTTTGGTGCCCCGGAAACCGTGCCGGCGGGAAAAACTGCGCGAAGGGCATCGTAGCTTTGCAAGTTTTCTCTAAGCTCGCCTACAACCTGCGAAACAATATGTTGCACATGGCTGTACCGATGCACTTTCATGAACTCGGGCACATGAACGCTGCCGTATTTCGAGATTTTTCCGATGTCGTTGCGTGCCAAATCTACAAGCATCACGTGTTCAGCCCGCTCTTTCGGATCAGCTAGCAACTCGCAAGCTAATTTTTTGTTTTCAACGGTGTCTTCAACGGCTGCTCTTGTTCCTGCAATGGGAAACGTTTCCACGGTTCTGTTTTCAACTCGAACGAGCATTTCTGGGCTGGAACCAACGATTTGCCGATCGCCTGACTTGTAAAAGTACATGTAGGGGGAAGGGTTGATGGCGCGGAGAGACTGATAAAACGGAATCAGTTCGCCGTCTATTTGGAATTGGTAGCGCTTGGACAAAACAACTTGGAAAATGTCTCCTGCAGTCACGTATTCTTTTGCTTTCTCCACCGCTTTTTCATAGTTTTCTTTTTTAGTGTTCACCTTAGGCTCAGTGTAGGATAATTCTTCAGAAACGGTTGGTTGCTTAAGTAGGCTTTCAACTGAGGGTAAACGGTTCTCGCTTCGGTAATAGTAGAAGGCTTGCCGCTGCACATGGTTAAAGATGAAACCGTCATCAAATATGCCCATTTCCAAGTCGGGAAAATTCACGTCAGCCAGGCTATGCTCAGGCAGTTTTTCCCAATAACGCACCGCATCATAAGAAATGTAGCCAACAGCTCCACCTACGAATCTGAATTCGCCGTTTGCGATTGCATCAGCTTTGAGGAGGCTTTCTACGAGCTGCAGTGGATCGCTCGTTTTCTGCAGGGTTACTTCACCGTTTTTTTCGTTTTTGATTTGGGCTTTGCCGTTTTTGGTTTGGATGTTGATTTTTGGGTCAAAGCCGATGAATGAGTATTGGGCGAGTTTTTTTGGTCCTTCGATTGATTCGAGAAGGTAGGTGGTTTTGTATTGTTTTTGGAGTTTTGAGAATATTTCGAGGGGTTGTTGTGTAAGGTGGATTTTTATGATTTTTAAGGAGTTAGATGGTTTTGTTTGGGTTGTTGTGCTTGTGCCAAAGGCGATTCCCCATTTTTCAGGCTTCCGTACAGTTCAGAAACATACACGAATGTATTATTTAAGGCTTATCTGCACTGAAATGTACATTAAGGTTTGATAAGCACAACAATTGCAGAAAAATACAAAATAAACAAAAAAAAGAAACGCGCATCGCGCGTCTAAAGACCAGAACGATTTATTTCTGATTTTTCCTGCGAATGGCAACTGCACTTAAAGTCACAACTACCATAGCAGCCGCGACGGAAACGAATGCTACACTGCTGAACTCAGGTACCGCTGGCGAAGATGTAGCTGACGAAGTAGTGGTTGACGAGGGCGTTGAAGTTGGGGCTTCAGACGCTGTGGCTGTGGGCGAAGATGTGCTGGCGGAGTCCGCTATGACGGCAAGCACGCTGTTGTAAGTGCCTACAAATGTTTCTCCCTTGCCAGAATCATAAGCCACTCCTTCTGCAGCTAAGCCGCTGCCCAAGGCGATATATGAAACCACGGCGTTATTGCTGTCCGATATGACTTGGAGGCTGCCTCCTGGACATGCTACAAATACTTCGCCTTTGGCGGAATCATAAGCAACAGCGGTGGGGTCTCCAGCTGCATCGTCTGCAAGCGACATATCCACGGTTGTAACTACGTCATTGTTCTTGTCTGATATAACGGAGAAAGAAGCGGCATCCCAATCTGCTAGGAACATCTCGTCCTTGGCAGAGTCAAAGGCTATGCCTTCAGGAGCGCTAATTGAACCTGTTATGGTTGCACCCACTTGGTTATTGCTGTCCGATATGACTGAAACAGAGCTGTCTGCCTCATTGGTTACGAAGACTTCGTTTTTTGCGGAATCGTAGGCTACTCCCCACGGACTGTTTCCCACGGTCACGGTTGCAACTACAGTGTTTGAGCTGTCCGATATGACGGAAACGGTGCCATCGCCATTAGCTACGAATACTTCTCCTTTGTTGGAGTCATAAGCTATGCCTGTCTGGGCGCCCATTCCTATTGTTACGGTTGCGAGAACGTTGTTTGAACTGTCTTGTATGACTGAAACAGTACTGTTGACGCCGGAGGAGCCGGAGTTTTCATCATTAATTACGAACATTTCTCCTTTCCCTGCATCATAAGCTATGCCTACCGGATCGACTCCCACGGTTACGGTTGTAACAAGGGTGCTTGAGCTGTCCGATATTACTGAGACGGTGTTGGCTGATTCTCCGTTAGTTGAGTATATCTCTCCTAAGCTAGAATCATAAGCTAAGTATTCACCAACTCCCCCACTAGATATGGTGGGTGGTGTTGGAAGTTGTGTGACAGCGGCATGAACCATGCTGAGTGTTGATAACGCAAATATCGCAATAATTATTAAACTTAAAACCTTCCAAACTTTAACCTTCATAACTACTCCTCAACTTTCCTCAACCAAAACGGGAATCTCTAACCATTTAAAGCTTTCGTTCTCCCGCTTGCTCATATGCAACTAATCTAAGGTTCCGTCAAAGATACAATTTTTTCAGTAAACAAAGAACGATGCAAAACACATGTGCCTAATTTATTTTACATTTGATGTGATGTAGCTGAAAAGGGGGAAGCTTGAGGTTTGAGTGAAGCTTGCATCCAGTCCAGGTAAGCCTTCGACGCATCGACAAGAGGCAACGCAAGAACCTCCGGAACCTCATAACTATGCAGACGCTTCACGTGCTCAGCAACCTGCGCAAACAGATCCGCACGCGATTTCATAACAATCAAGCATTCCTCTGCCTTTTCAATTTTGCCAATCCAATGAAAAAAGGAAGTAACTGGGTAAACGATGTTTCCGCAGGCAATCAAACGTTCACTCACAAGCGCTTGAGTTATTTTTTCAGCTTCCTGCTTATCTTTCGCTGTCACCAGTATGATGATGTAATTGTTCAACGGCTCCACCAAGTAAAGTTTACTTTGCCAAATAATAAACTTGATTTTACTTGATTTTGTCCAAACCTGATTGTGACGCGAAAAAATTTTGTGCCACCTCGGTTTGAATAATAAAAGTTGCTTTAACAAACGCAATAACGTTTAAAAGATGCTTCGTCATTGCTATGCAGTTTCATCAGAGACAAGAGAGAACATATGCGAACAGGTGGCTACCGGTTCAGCGAACGTGCGTTCAACTTGCCCTGATAGAAAGTCACAGTAACAAAGGAGGAAAAGAAATGTTATCAAGAGATTGCGACGGATGCTCCCAAATGAAACCGTGCACTAGGCGTTACCTTGTCGTTGAGAAAGGTAATTGTGTCTACTGCCCAGACGGAACAGCCCATCTAGTAGATGGACTATAAGAGACTCGCGAAAAACCATTTAGATTTTAATAACTCAATTTTTCCATTATTTTTTTAGTTCGTACTTTTGCTGATAAGCCACGTTTTTAAGATCCGGCCCCTTTTGAAATCACGGGCGACCATTTTAAAAAATTGAAAGTTTGGGTTTGAGCTCAAAAATAAGGGCTTAAAATCGAATTCCGACAAAAATCGGCTTGGAAAAAAGTCTTTAAGTGTCTAGTAGGATTGAACCCAAAATGTGGGAACTTAACAGACACTGGAAATAATCAAGTGATCCCTGAAGTGATCTACCCTTAGCTTATGGATCTTAACATACTCTTCTAATTGGATAGGCAGTGGTTCATCGGCTAACGTTACGTCGGTTAGGACAACATAACCATCGTTTTTACTATTGTAAATGCCCCACTCAGTAAAGCCTTTGAATACTTTGGGGTGACATGTGCGAAACTTTTTTGAGAACTCTAACGCTTCACCAAAATCCATGCCGATTTACCCGATAACCACCTAATTTGTTTCTTGAATTATTAAAGCATTATGCGTAAAACAGATTGCAGACATTTTTAAAAACTTACCAATTCCCTGTTTATAGTTGCATTATTGTAGCTTTGGTTGACTTTCAAAAAACTTCAACAGGCTTTTGTCAATTTTTACCTTGAACGACTTTAAAGTCACCTTAATTTTAACCTATTTTTATCGTAATTTGGCATGTTTCCCCGAAATGTTAGGCTGTTTTCGCTGCATTTTTGCCTCGCCTATCAATGGAACGAAAAGCCAAGTTTGCACCAACAAAAATTACCAGCAAAACCAAGAGAAATCCGAGAAAACTAAAAATCCTTAATTCCAAAAGAGTCAAACTCAACACTAGAACGACAGTAGACACTATGAAAATTGCTGCTTTTTCTTTAACGATAACTCTAGGGCACATAGATTGTTATTCAAGATAAACGCATTACTCGCTCTTACTAATCTCTTTCCTGTCCTTTTTTGAAAATCTTCTTTCCGCAAGCACTTCAAAAAATGGTGACTTGAAAAAGACAAAATTAAGCCTAAGCATGTCTAAAAAAAGAAAAGAGGTAATGCAGCTGCGGGCTTCTTGTTCCGGGCGAGCTACTTATGCTGTACTGCTTTCACTAGCTTTGCTACGACCAGGCGAGGTCGAAGCGGTCAAGGTGCATTACCTTGTTCCACGCTGCTACGAAGTCATGCATGAATTTCTCCTGGGAGTCTTCGCATCCGTAGACTTCCGCCAAGGCTCGAAGTTGGGAGTTCGAACCGAAGATGAGGTCAACGCGGGTGCCGGTCCACTTGGGTTTGCCTGTTGCGCGATCGTGACCCTCGAACAAGTCTTCGTCTTTTGAGGTTGCCTTCCATGTTGTGCTCATGTCGAGCAGATTTACGAAGAAGTCATTGGTGAGCGCCTCTGACTGCTTGGTGAAGACACCGTGCTGGGACCTTCTGAAGTTGGCGTTCAAGACGCGCAGGCCGCCAACGAGAACTGTCATCTCAGGAGCAGTCAGCGTTAACAGTTGCGCGCGATCAACCAGCAGTTCCTCTGCCGATACGGCGTATTTGGTTTTGAGATAGTTGCGAAACCCGTCTGCAACCGGTTCGAGTACGGCGAATGACTCCACGTCGGTTTGCTCCTGCGATGCATCCGTGCGTCCCGGCGTGAATGGAACAGTTATATCGTGACCGGCATTCTTCGAAGCTTGCTCGACACCTGCGCATCCACCCAAAACAATCAAGTCGGCAAGCGAAACCCTCTTGCCGCCTGACTGCGCACTGTTGAACTCCTTTTGGATTCCCTCTAAGGTCTGCAGCACCTTTTCCAGTTGAATCGGCTGATTGACTTCCCAATCCTTTTGCGGCGCAAGACGGATACGGGCTCCATTCGCACCTCCGCGCTTGTCGGAACCGCGGAACGTGGACGCCGAAGCCCAGGCAGTCGAAACTAGTTCTGAGATTGGCAGACCAGAGGCAGAGATTTTGCCTTTGAGTTCTGCGATGTCCCGCTCATCAATCAGTTCATAATCGACTGCGGGTATTGGGTCTTGCCAGATCAGTTCCTCCGTTGGGACCTCTGGGCCGAGATAGCGCGAGCGGGGACCCATATCGCGGTGGGTAAGCTTGAACCACGCTCGGGCGAAGGCATCTGCCAGCTGATCCGGATTCTCGTAGAAGCGTCTTGCAATCTTCTCGTAAACTGGGTCGAACCGCAATGCGAGGTCAGTGGTCAGCATGGATGGCGCGTGACTTTTGGACGGGTCGTGCGCATCCGGCACAGTGCCCTCGCCTGCGCCAGCCTTCGGCTTCCACTGGTACGCACCAGCCGGACTCTTGGTTAATTCCCATTCGAAGGCGAACAGGTTCCCCAAGAAGTTGTTGCTCCACTTAGTTGGCGTCTGGGTCCAGATAACTTCCAAGCCACTGGTAATCGCGTCATCGCCTTTGCCCGTGCCAAATTTGCTCTTCCAACCGAGACCCTGCTCCTCGATGGAGGCAGCTTCAGGCTCGGGACCCACCATTGATGCAGCGCCGGCGCCGTGAGTTTTACCGAAAGCGTGACCGCCCGCTATGAGGGCCACCGTTTCCTCGTCGTTCATCGACATTCGCGCGAAGACCTCGCGTATATCCTTGGCAGCTGCAAGCGGATCCGGGTTGCCGTTGGGGCCTTCCGGATTGACGTAGATCAGCCCCATCTGCACAGCAGCAAGCGGATTTTCAAGGTTCCTCTCTCCTGAATAGCGTTTTTCACCACCTAGCCAGGTGGTTTCGGAACCCCAGTAGACGTCCTCTTGTGGCTCCCAAATGTCCACTCGTCCGCCGCCGAAACCGAACGTCTTAAATCCCATAGACTCCAGAGCGCAGTTGCCAGCGAGGATCATCAGGTCGGCCCAGGAGATTTTGCCGCCGTATTTCTGCTTGATCGGCCAAAGCAAACGGCGCGCCTTGTCAAGGTTAACGTTATCTGGCCAACTGTTAAGAGGCGCGAAACGCTGCGCACCCCCGGAGACGCCCCCGCGACCGTCGCCCTTGCGGTAGGTGCCTGCGCTATGCCACGCCATTCGAATTAATAGCCCGCCGTAGTGACCGAAATCGGCTGGCCACCAATCCTTCGAGTCGGTCATCAGCGCATAGAGGTCATTTTTCACGGCTTGCAGGTCGAGTTTCTTGAATTCGTCAGCGTAGTTGAACTCCTTGCCCATCGGATTGGACAAGGGGGAATGCTGGTGCAGAATTTTCAGGTTCAACTGGTTCGGCCACCAGTCTTGGTTCGACGTGCCCTGCGCGCCTGAAGAAATAATTGGTCTCTTTTTTTCAGTCATAAAAAGCCTCACTAAAGGGAGTAAGTCACGAATTTATTTAAGGATTAGCTTATCAACCCTTCAGTTAGGCAGGAAGAAAAGCTTACATTTGTTTGTTGTCTTTCCTTTGCTGTGGCAGCGTCACAGGGATGATGGTTGCTTTTGAAAGGTTCTCCTGCTCGTTAAGGATTAATGAGATAGCTTTCCCCTCGGGAACAATTATCTTCGTGTTATTCTGCAAAGCCGCCGCAATCGTATCTAGTTGTTTGGACACTATGGCGCTGTCTTTGAAGTACGTGGTCAAAGCCTCGCTCCTCAACTTGGTCGCTTGGGCGTCCCCTTCAGCAATTGTTACGGTGGCGGATTTCTGCCCTTCCGCTTCAAGGATGGCAGCTTGCTTTTGCCCCTCAGCAACTTGAATTGCCGCGTTTTTTTCTCCGCTTGCCAAAGTGGCTTGTGCTATAGCGGTTTTTTCGGCGGCTTGACGCTCATTATCAGCTTTCAAGACAGATTCCATGGATATGATGAGTTCCCTCGGGGGCTCAAGATCTTTAATTTCTGCCCTGACAATTTCAATTCCCCATTTTTCCGTCTGCTCGTCTAGAGCGGTTTTGAGACTGCCGTTGATTGTGGGTCTTGAAGTGTTAGCTATAGCCATGTCCATGCCGCCTATAATGTCCCTCAGTACAGTTCGGGCAAGTGTGTCTATTTGTTCGGCAAAGTTCGCCACATTGTACTGTGAAGCTTTAACCGATGCCTCGTCATGCTTGATTCTGTAGAACACTACGGCATCCACACCCATGAAGACCTTATCTCTTGTTATGACGTCTTGCCTCTGGACTGGAGTCATGCGTTCGGTGACGTTAACTTTGATGATTTTATCTACGAAGGGAACGAGCAAAGTTATGCCGCCTTCAACAAACCGCTGGTACTTGCCAAGCCGCTCCACCAAGCCCTTTTCGGTAGGCCTGACAATTCGAAGCGACACAATAAATACATAAAGAATTATAATTAAAAGCACCAGAATTGCTATACCGTCAAGTACATTTACCATATTACCCATTCCTTGACTGCTTATTATTGTCAAATAGATTTAAGATTTGCTTATTTGCTCAATTCAGAAACTTAAATAAGCTATTTTTATAGAAGTTTAATGAGGTCAACAGTTTGTCTTGGGAAATATTAGATGAAAATACTCTCAATAAAATAAAGAAGCAAAAAGAGTTTGAGGATAAAACCGCAAAGAGTCTAATGCCCCTGTATGAAGCCGCGAAAAATCCTCTTATTAAAACTATGATTCACAGCATAATTTTGGACACCACAAAGCACTCCGAAACCTATCAAATGCTTATAGATTTGAATTCAACTGCGCTTATCGGTGAGGAAAGCAAAGAACTTGGCAAAACCGAGATTACCCGCCACTTAACGGAAGAGGCCGTTATGTTAAAGCAAACAGAGGAAATAAGTAAAGTCGTACAGAATAAGCAGGTTAAACAAGTTATCTTAAACATTTTGGATGACGAGCGGAAACATCACAGGGTTCTCGCTGAACTAATTAAAATGTTGGAGAAAGAATCCTCAGAGTGGAACGCTTACCTCTACGACCTAATAGAAGGCTTTCCATAAACCCGTATCAAGACACACATCTCTAAAAACCCATTTTTTAGCTGTCACAATACGATTTAGTTTACGGGAAATAGCAGTCTTAAGAAGGCAAGTGATTTCTTTTTGACTTTGTCGATTGCAAATGTTCTTTAGGGCAAATTTAAAATAAAGATGGGGTTGAAATAGCAATGGGAAATTCGATGATAGAGAAAGCAAATGCCTTTGACAAAGACGGATCAATGAAGGCTGAGATAGAAAAAGCGCTTTTGCTGTTGAAGGATTTTAGAGTGAAATTTCCTTTCGCTGAAAATCCTCAGTCAATAGATTGGTTGACTGGTGACGATGTTTTCAGGGCGAGTTCGGGTGAAGTAGGCGAGTTTTTTCGTTATTTAGAGTATTATCTTGCTCCGCTTGGGCACCTAACCGTTCAAGGCTCCACGGTTTACCGAAACGTCAGGTTGCAGCTTGAAGACTTCAAAGCTTTGCTTCGCATAGTTGTTGACCAAAAGAAGTCGCTTGCCGAAAAAGTGGATGCTCGATGGGAAACCATAAGCCATTTAGGCGGAGACAAACATATTGCCAAAAAAACTATCTTTTGCTTCAACTATGAAAGCGGCAAAGTGCTTCCGATTTTCAGCACGCCCCACCTAAAGTTTTTCGTTAGCAAAGTTGTGGATAAACCGAACCCAAGAAAGTATTATTCGCTGGGAGAAGAGTACGCATCCTTAACGTCCGAACTGCTGGCCGCAAAAGAAACCCAGCCGATAACTAAACCTTGGGAAATCACTTATTTCGCTAGATTCCTATACAATGCTTACCCGCCGCCGGACCAAGAAAAAGCCGCGCCTCACCCGACGGGAGAGGGAAAAACACGAAACGCAGTAACCAAGGAACAGCTGGAACTAGGCGAATTTGTGAAGCTGCTCGGTGCGCTGCAAGCAAAAGGAAAAATCACAGGCGACCAATTCAGGGAAAAACGTGAACTGTGGATGCGGCAACCCAACGATAGAGAAGCATTAATGCGACAACTAAAACTACTAAATGCATAACCAACCCAAATTGTTAGTTTCATTTTTTACCTTTCAGTTTGGTGCTGGTTCTACTTTTGAGACATATTCGGCTTGTATTCGAAGATAAGCGCCCAAGCACGCAAAAAAGCCAACGGCTATAAAAATAGTCTGCTCAAACAGCCCCATCTCTTTTAATTGGTAAAATGCTGTTGCAGAACTTAGAACTAAAAGAGCAGCAAACGCAACAAAAAGACCTTTCAAGATCGTTTCTGCGTGTTCAAGGTAGTTTGCAGCCTTTCTATTTGCTTTTAGGTCTGCAACCTTTTCTACAGTTTGCACGCTTAGCAAAGCGTCTCTTCCTTGATCTGAAAGACAGTATTTGCCGTACTCATCAGTTTTTACCAAGCCTCCGAGTTTGTTTAAGTGATGTAAAAGGTGACCGCTGCTTTCGATCCCAGTTTTCTTTTTTAACTCAGCAAAACCGGCTGGTCCTTCACTTAAAGCCTTCAAAATAACAACTCGTGTAGGATGCCCCAATGCATCAAAAACTTCTGCTTGCTGCATGTCTTTTTCAGTGGCATAATCATCGTTTGTCAAATGGATGCCTCATCATAGCATAGTTCGGTTTTCTTATTTAATCCTCGTTTGTAGACCATCGGCCAAAACTGAAGTACCCACTGTCTGCTTTTCAAAAGAAGCGGGCCCGGTGGGATTTGAACCCACGATCTCCGGCTCCGAAGGCCGACACCTTAATCCGTGCTAGGCTACGAGCCCCTTGACAAAACAATAATGGAGTTGCATTAAAGAATTACGGCAATTCTTATAAACTAACATAATATTTAATTTCAGTACCCTATACGGTGGGCCGGTAGCTCAGCACGGCTGGAGCGTTCGACTGATAATCGAAAGGTCGGCAGTTCAAATCCGCCTCGGCCCACCAGCTTCTACTTCAAAAGAATCATTTACTAATTTTTCTGATGCGTTCATGGAATTTCTGTGAAATAAATTCGTGTTCGTGAGCGTCGGCGAATCGGAACCAGAGATTCCAATAGTAGCCGCGTGCCTGCTGCCGCGAGTTGCTTCTTTCTTCTTGTTCTCGGCGGCTCGGGTGGTTTTTTAAGAATCCTATTTTACGGTTTAGCCGATAAACATCTAACAGAGTAAGTGCAAGAAAAGGAACACCTACAAAGTAGACTTTTGCGGAAAGGCAGAGGTAAAGCAGAAACACTTCAATGCATAGAAACAAGCCGCTTAGAAAGAAGGACGTTTTAACGTGGCGCATATTAACTATGATATAAAGCATCAATATTTAGCGTTAGCGCCCATGATTTTTCAAACAATTCGCGTCAAACATGATTAATCGTTACTTTTCGGCTTCTTATCAGGAGTTTTAATTTTAACGGTAACTTCTACTTTGCCTTCGTCAGGTTTTTCGGGTTCCGCTTCTTCTGTTTTTTCTTCCATCGGCAGCTGCTTAGTTTCGACGTCTTTTTCCTCAGCTCTTCCCTCTTTCTTCGGAGTTTGAATTGAGGTTTTCACAGTTGTTTTTTCGGCTTCAGGTTTTTGTGCGATCGTTTTTTGTGTTGCTGTATCATTTCCTTTTGTTGCTTGCTCTATTTTCTGTCCCGCTCTTTCAATGGACTTGACTATTTTTTTCGCCGCTGTTTGAGGCAAATGTTGCTTTGTGTGTTCCCCAGAGTAGGTTGTGGCGTAAACTTTTGATAATTGGGCGCCGAACAGCATAATTTGGTTTAGGATAAAAATCCACAGTAGAATAATCATTAGTGAACCTGCGGCTCCAATGATTGTGGTGACTGTGAAGGTTTCAACGTAGGTTCCGATGATATAGTTAGTTACGGTGAAAGCCACGCCTGCCAACACTGAGGCTAATGCGACGTCTCTCCAGTGAACCTTGGTGTCGGGAATCAACTTGTAAGTTAAGGCAAAAAGTAACACGGATAAACCAAACAACGATAGTATTCGCGCTATTGTTATCACAATCAGGGTTAGGGTTCCATTTACTGAGAAAAACTTAATCGTTCCAAAAAGAAGAGATGCCACTCCAGTCCAAGCTATCACAATTAATCCAAGAACAGAAACAACGATAAATGGTCCGATTCTTTTTCGCACCATTCTTGTGAAACTTGGCGCTTTTGTCGATTTAATTTCCCAGACAGTATCCATTGTGTCACGTAGGACGGCAAAGGCACCGATTGCTCCACCTAAAGAAAAAGCCAATGTTGTGACAGAAACCCAAAGGGATGAGAAGGGTGAAGTTGAGCTTGCAAGCAATTGGTTGAATAATCCTGCTACAGCTGGCCCTGCAAGCGCCGTTATTTGCTGTATCAACAAGTGGATGGCTTGAGCGTGACCATAAAACAATGCAAAACCAGCCACTACAATAAGTAAAAGTGAGGGCAGGGGGAGAATAATGAAGAATGTTAATGCTGCCGCCCTTATCGGCGCGTTGTTGCTTAGCCAGTTCTTGAATGAAGTTTTGAATAATTGAAATAGTTCTTTTCTGTTCATATTTAAACCTAAAACTGCACTTGCATGTTAAACTATAAATTTTTTAATATTTAAAGTTCGCATACATTTTGTGGAAGTAAGCAGGCAAAATGGCGGTTTTTCGCTGGTTAAACGGATTCTTTTTGGAGAGAATTTACCTTACACTAAGCTATTAAGCAACGCAAAGACTCTTAGAGTGAAAAAACATGACTATTCTCGCTCCCGAAACAGTTTGGAACCTGAACGAAAAAGGCCTCTTAGGGCTACTGGAATCAGGCTACTTTACGCCTAAGCCTAAACAAATTCGTTTTTACGCTCCAAGCTTCACATACTACAAAACAAAATATTACTGCTCGTCCCCAACGGCTTTCCCGACAATTTCGGTGACCGGCAGCTCTTGCGCGTTGAATTGCAAGCATTGCGGGGGCAAAGTGCTTGAAACCATGAGTCCAGCGGGCTCGCCCGAGGAACTTTTTGAATTAAGCGCCAAGCTGAAAAAGGGCGGCGCTCAAGGCTGCCTTATCAGTGGAGGATGTTTAACTGATGGTTCGGTGCCGCTTAACTGGTTCGTGCCAACGATTGAGCGAATTAAGCGGGAGCTCGGTTTAACGGTTTTTGTCCACACAGGCATAATAAATCTTGAAACTGCCGGTGCATTAATGAAGGCGAAAGTTGATGCTGCATTAATCGATGTTCTAGGCTCGGAAGAAACTATTAAAAAAATCTACAACCTGCATATAACTTTGAAAGATTATGTGGATTCGTTAGAAGCTTTGGATAAATCAGGGTCAAATTTTGTGCCTCATGTTATCGTCGGCTTAAATGGGGGCAAATTAGACGGGGAATTAGAAGCGCTCCAGATGATAAGCAGAGTCAAACCGTCTGCCCTTGTAATAATTGCGTTCATGCCCATACGTGGAACAGCCATGGAGAAAACGACGCCGCCCAAACCAATCGACATAGCCAAAGTTGCGTCTGTTGCGCGGTTGATGTTTCCAGAAACCCCGTTGATTTTGGGTTGCATGAGACCCAAAGGGGCATCGCGAAGCGAAACAGACGTTTTGGCGTTGAAAGCCGGGGTAGACGCTATTGCTTTTCCCGCTGAAGAAGCTGTAAAATACGCGCAATGCATGGGCTTCGTAACTTCTTTTTCTTCTTATTGCTGCGCACAAATGTACTTGGATGCTGCAGAAAAAATCAAGAAGTAATCGGCTTTAGTGTTGTTTTAACATTTTGTAGCACAGGGTAATGGTCCATGCTGAAACGATGAGTCCCGACACGAATTCTGGAATAGCCACATTTGGAACATACTTAAAGGCAAACAACAGTAGCCAAGGCAGTGCGGCGGCAACCCCAGTTGAAACTGTGAAAAGAGCCATTTGTCCCCGGTGAGCAAGCAGAAAAGCGCAGGTTATAATGAACATTGCTATGGGCATTAGCGTGAAGAACGCTACTGAAACTGCGTAGTGTATTCCGGCATAGTGCTCGTTAAAAACTCCAATGGCGATAAGTGCTATTGTTGCAGCTGCAAAGGCTGCTGCGCCGATTTTGCCAACCCAACTTTTTCCAAGGTAAGCGTACAAGCCAAATACTGCAAAATTTAAGGCTAAAAGTCCGCTGGCAACTAGCCCGAAATTAAAGAGTAAACCCGTTTTGCCTGCTACTACGCCTAAATCGCTTAAGGCATTTCTCGTCCAGCTGAAAGCAGGGTAGGATGCGATGGCTAACAGAATGCAGGTAAACGCAATTATGGGTGCCAATATTCCCGTGGCGCCTCCGAATCTTTGTTTTCCAGCTTTTTTGGGCTCAAGCAACCCTTGATTCCTCAATAATTGATGGATGTAACTTGCTTTAAGAATTTGCGTCCTAAAACAAGCTGCCTCAGTCTACAGATTAAAAAGTTTGCCTAGCGCTGCCTTGTCCCGATATTACTTGTTGAAGTATGGGGTCTGCTTTATCTTTTCATTGAATGTTCCTTACTTTAGAAAACCTAAAACCAGATTGACAGACATGCAAAGTCTAAATATCGAGTCTGCCCTCAGAAACACGAAATCCGTAGCTAAAGGAGCTAGTACACAGGTACCACCTTAGCATCGTATACTAGTGGTTTAGACGTGGAAAAGGGCTCGTAGCCTATCATGGCATACTGTCGGAGTGGTGATATCACCTTCCAGTTTTCTCTTAGCGAAACGCAACCTCTACCTTTTTTAAAAGGTTAAGGAAGTTGAATTTCATAGAGTTAAGAAAATATGACAGATGAATCTTGAGGTAAGTTTTGTTCGGGCTACTTTGCGAATCTCACTCCCATGTCGAAGGCTTTCTGGCAATCGATCGGGAACCTTTCTTCACTGCGCTGCTTAGCCTCGGCGACCTCATCGGTCGAACGGATATACTTTGTGTAGTCATCGGAACACCACAGGCTTGTGCCAGCGGCCACCAGCAATTCATGCGAGCCAAAAAGCCTGCTTACAATCATCGCTGTAGTCTCAAAATGGCGATCTAACCCCAGCTCTTTCATGCGATTCTCGCCCATCGATAATGTTATGATGAACCCCATCTTGATCTTCTTGGGGAAAAGCGAATCCCCCATAGGGTCGAGGGAAAGGTATGGGTAAGAGAGCCGCTCTATAAACGACCACATCTCTCCGGTCATTGAGCCGAAGTAGACTGGCGATCCTAAGATTAAGGCATCGACGTTCGGAATTTTGTCCAGTATTGGGCTGAGTCCGTCCCGCAGTGCGCATTTGCCATAGCTCTTTCCGTTCTTTAGCTTGCAGGCTAAGCAGCTAGTGCATCCCTTGTAGTCAAGGTCGCATAAATGAACGAGTTCGGTCTCTGCTCCCTGCGAAGCGGCGCCATCAAGGGCATTCTTTAGCAACACTGCCGTGTTTCTATTCTTTCTTGGGCTTCCGTTAATGGCTAAAACCTTCATTTTTACACATCCTGATGTATTCTTCCTTGTCCGGAGGTCGCATATATAATAGATGCGGTCATGAGTGCAAAGTAACCTTGTTTCCTTAAGCGGCACGCTTCAGCCTCTAACGAAGTTCTCAACTGCAGTCTTTTAGAACGGAAAATAAACGGCAATCAACGCAGAAGAACGGGGAAGCACGCAGAAAAACGGAAGACAACGGGAAAAGACGCAACCTGCAAACACCTCAAACCCTAAACCAAAAAAACAACCCGAAAACAAGCCCCCACGAAAACTATTCAATAATCCCGCATGTGAAAAGCGAAAGGTTAATGAAGGAAAGCTGAGGAGTATTGCTGGGTTTGCCGGTCAAAGGGCACGGGTTCCACCTGATCCCATTCCGAACTCAGAAGTTAAACTGTGCTCCGTTTCCAGCTGTAGTGTGGTCTTAGGCCATGCGAACCTGGGAAAGCTGGCAGCCTACTTATTCTTATAAAAATTTAGGTAGATTTGGCATAGCTTTATAACTAACCGTTAATAGTTTTTTGGAAGTGGTGTAAACATTGAGTCTTCTTTCGGGAAATGACGCGGTTCTGCAGATATTGAGCCTCGCTTCGTACGGCTTCTTCATAGTCTTAATTTTCTATGGTCAACGAATCCAAATGTACGTTATGATTCGTGAGGTAGAAAACTCTCTTCATAAATTAAAGTTCATAAAAGAGGAAGGGCGTAAAAACGCCATAGATGCCATAAAAGAAATTGGCAAACCAACAGTTGATCCTACAGCTCGCGTAGACCGCTATTTGGATTATTTCACCATCGGTCCGCAGAGCATGGATCCAGCCGGCATCGTTTACAAGCTTGATCATATCCTTGATGTTAGAGACACACGATTAAAAGACGAGGTTAAACTGATGGCGCCAGGATGCGACGACGTCCAGGTGAACAATTTAGAAAACACTTTGGAAGCCGCGATGGCGTTGAACTTCATCTACAAAGTCGTGAGGCACTACTACATACAAGGCAAAAAAACCCTAAGCCTCTACGTGATAATGCAAATTCAAATGATATTGCCAATGGTTATGAAAGAAGCCGAAGCGTATGCAAGCGCTCTGAAAGCCTTCGCGTATGGGCAACCAATCGGCGACGGCGCGGGACCATTGGTAGCTGCAAAACTAATGCATGGCTACGAAATCCGCAAACTGCCAAAAGACTGCGTTATGGCTACAGTCCCACTTGAAGGACGCACAGCTTTAATCATAAAAGCTGAAGGTCCAGGCGGAAACGTCGGCAAACCAGGAGATGCAGTTGAAGCAGTCATCGAAGAAAACGAGGGTAAAATCGCTAACGTAATAATGATCGATGCTGGCTTAAAGCTTGAAGGCGAAACACTAGGAGAAGTTGCAGAAGGAATCGGCGCGGCAATCGGCGGACCAGGAGTAGACCAGTTCAAGATTGAAGCAAAACTTGCAAAATATCATATCCCGATAAATGCCATAATAGTCAAAGAGGACATAGGCGACGCAGTATCACCGCTGCGCAAAGAAATCAACGATGCCGTAGACAAAGTCATCGAACGCCTCAAAGCAGTTATCATGGAACAAACCAAAGAAGGCGACAAAATAATAATCGTAGGCGTCGGCAACTCCATCGGAGTTGGACAATAGGAGGATTAAAAAATGACCCAAAATCAAACATCCGCCGGAAACAAAAAAATCTCAAGCTACATCATGACGATAGTTGTAATTGTTCTAGTGCTATCAGTAATCTCCATAATATTGGCAGTCGGCGTCTACGTAAGCGCCACTCCCACCGCAGCTCAAGCTGACTTAACAGCGGGTTTCCTCGCAGTTATCGGCGCCATCGCTTTAAGCATGTCAATTTTCACGCTGTATCAGTCACGTAGACAAGCAGCAGAAATGAAAATTGAAGTACCCAAAGTAATGACAACCATCGAATGCAAAAAATGCGGAACCAAAACAATGCGTGAATTCCAACGTGGCGACTACGTCTACAAAGACTTGGATCCATGCCCGAAATGCCCCGACACAAAACAGCTAATCACTGCGGTCTACAAGGAAGTCAAAGAGAAAGAAAAAACATACAACGTTTAAGTTAAAACTTCGCAGCCATCATCCTTTAACAGCACCGTGTGCTCGGCTTGAGCAACGGGTTTTTTGCTTACCTCAACAAATACTGGGTAACTCATAATTGATTTTGACGCAAGCAACTCTTTGAAGGCGGCTTTGTGCTGCTCTTTCGGAACCACGCCGATCAGCCATCTTTCGGCAAAAGGCAGTGTTCTAAAATTAGACTCAATGTATTTGAGCATTATTTTGGCTGACTCGTTTTTTATTGATTTTGCTTTAAGTAAACGGTAAATGGTAGTTTGCGGGCTATCATCAACGCGGCCGACTGCATCAGGTAAGGTGACGAATGGCTCAATAGCGTAAACTTCGCCTGTTTTCACCTTCGTAAGCGATACTTGAGCCACATTAGGTATAGATGTTCCTGCGTGAATCAGGTATCTCCCAACCGAGTGACCCGTCAAGTTCGAAATAGGTTTAAAGCCGCGGTTTTTTATTGTCGTCTCAACTAAGCTGCCGATTTTGCTCAAAGCCATATCCCCATGAATGTTTTCTAACACAACTTTCAAAGCCTGCTCAGCAGTGTTCACCATGCTTCTGCCTTCCGTATTGAAAGACACGGTAAACGCAGTGTCCGTAACGTAGCCATCTACATGCACGCCTAAATCCACTTTTACCGTGGACCCTTCAGGAATCCTCAGCGTATCACCCGGAGGCGAAGTATAATGTGCAGCAACCTCGTTGATGCTGACGTTGCAGGGAAAAGCTGGTTTGCCGCCTTTAGCCCTAATCAATCCTTCAGTTTTCTCGCAGACATCAATGACAGCCATATTTTCTTTAACGACAGCTCTCATTTCTTCTCTTGCTTCACGCAGAATCTTCCCCGACAGGCGGAATTTTTCAAGTTCTTCTTTATCGTATGGCATCTTATTTCACTTGCCGTGATAGATTGGATTATTGTGTAGATGCTTAAATGGGTAACCTACACGCTAGTCACTTGTGGAACTTGGTGTTTTAGGCTTTGTAGATTTTGGGGTCAAGAATTGCAAAGTTGTTGCCGCCCGTATGATAGAGCATTCTTGCCTTTTTGAGGTCAAAACTCTCCGTAAAGATACCCATGTCGGCGTAGGCGTCAAGTATTTTGCCCACGAAAACCGTGTGGTCGCCTGTTGTAAATTTGTCTTCAACACTGCATTCCAAGTGTGCTATGCATTCGCGTATTGCTGGCGCTTTAACCTTTTTGCCAGGCATAGGCGTTAGGTTTGTTTTTTTGAATTTGTCAAAGCTTCTTCCCGTTAAGGAGCCGCATGCGTAGACGGCTTGAAGGGTCTCCAAGGTTGGAATGTTCACTATGAATTCGCCTGATTCTTCAATCAGGGTGTGTGAGTGGCGGCTGGGTGCGAGGCTGATGGCTAAAAGCGGCGGGTTAATTGATGTTGGCATCGCCCACGCAAGTGTGGTA
The DNA here is from genome assembly GCA_963828195.1 of Candidatus Bathyarchaeota archaeon. GTDB lineage: Archaea > Thermoproteota > Bathyarchaeia > Bathyarchaeales > Bathycorpusculaceae > Bathycorpusculum. The sequence goes on along the minus strand of CAWHDT010000008.1, from coordinate 175,502 downwards.
ATGTTGGGTTTGCCTGCTTTTCCCACGCATGAAACCAGTATAGTGTGCATTGGGTGAAGAAGCCTATATGCCGAGGCAAGGTTAACTTGGGTCTTTGCGGACACATAAATCACCTTTGTAAGTAAACTATTGGAGGTGTGTTCGCTTATTTCTCTTTTCTTTGATTTCAACAACTAAGAGCATTTTATATGCATTGTTTGATTTTTCTTGTCGCGCCTTCCCGCTCCTCTAAACTTTTTTGGCGCTCCTTTTTTCTTTATTTCTTTGAAAAGGTTCTTTAGTTCCCTAACGCTTTGTACGCTCACTTTTGCTTTTCTTTTCTTCTTCCATCAGTTGAGACAAGGTATAAGTGACGTAGGCTGAGAAGCTGTGGATGCCTTTTTTAATCGAGTATTCCTCTTTGACTTTTAGCCATTCTTTAAAAAAATAGTCGTAAACCTCAGCCTTCACCGTGATGGTTTTATAGCCTTTCTTGGGCGTTTTGTTTCCCTCTTAAGTTAGTTAGCGAACGTACATTTATATAAGGTTTCACAATATACGCTTGTTTCATCATCATGTTTCACCGCTAGTTATATATTTGGTTGCACGGTAAAGTACGGAAGAGGATGAAAGTTTTGCCACGCAAAGGATACAAATGTATAACCGTCACCGACAAAGTTCACGAAAACATCAGAAAAAGAGCACAAGAGAATAACCTCACAATGAAGGAATACCTTGAATTCTTGCTTGCAAAGGACAAGAGCGCAAAAGAAGGATAATAAGTGTGCCAATTAAGGTTCTCCAATCCAACGACCGCGTTGCAGAGGTCCAATTTATCTGTGATGATTGTGGCAAAATAGTCAGAACCAGCGTAGTACCGCGGGAAGAAGCAGAAGCTGGAAAAAACACAAAAATAACTTGTTTCCAATGCAAAAACGCCAAAAAAAAGTGACATATACTGGCGGAATTACTCGCCTGATTGATGGCGCATTTTTGTGGAAGAGAACATTTTTAGTCAACTGTTAAGAGACAGATTGCAAAGTGTTATAAGCCCTGTACGTCCCTAATTGGTTAAGAGGGAACGTATGAAAAGAACAGAAGCGGTGGTTTTATTGAAGGAGCTAGGCTCCGAGCATTTGATTCAACCGACTTTTGTTATCATTCAACAAAGAGAGCCTGACAGGTACCAACTTGAGATTAAAGGCGGTTATAACCGTCAACTAATCGAAAAATTTCTGAGCATCAGAAACTTTGCGTTTGAAGAGAATGAGAATTATTTAGTTATTTTCAAGCCATAATAACCAACGAAGAAGGGCGGCTTAGGCACTATACTTCGTTACAAAGCAGACGTCGTTTTCTATTTTTAGCGCAAAGTAAAATAGGTTTTCATATTCACTTACCCCTCCACTATGCTCTATGTTAGTTTGTCCATCTATCTTTTAAAAACCATAAACGTAGGCATGAGCCAGGCGATTGACACGAAAGCGAAAGCAACAATATTAGACGAAGAAACCGATCTATCAGTAGATTTAACGTTGCACGATGTGCCAGCCTCACTCATTGCCGAGTTCGCAGAGAAAATCGTCAGACCATACTATCACGGAAACCTCAACGCCGCCGTCCAAGACCTAATCTACAAAGCGCTCTCAGAACAAGACTTCATCCACTCCCACATAACGCACGTTCGAAACGCTACTGCGCCTTAGCTTACATTGAAAGATATGGTTAACTTTGAATGGAAAAAAAAGCAAAAATAGGTCAGAAAAACAGAAATATGAGGCAGGTTTTTCTTTTTGGAAAGGTTCCGTCAGAAAGCTTATATTTTACCCAATTGATTGGGTAATATGGTGGTTTGAGTTGGCTGAGACTACTTACTATAAAGATAAAGTGTATCTTCCTCGAAGTATTCGAGAGAAGCTGGGGCTTGTTGATGGAGACGTGCTGTGCATTGAAGTGGTCGAGAAAGGCGTTGCAAAGATGAGTGTAGTTCGTGGGTGCCGTAAAGCAAAGTTAGCCCGTGAGTTACTCGAAAATCCACCTAGCCTTGGAATCAAAGGGCATGTTTCCAGAGAAGAGATATATGAAGATATTACTTGACTCAAATATACTCGTTTACGCTTATGACAAGTCATCGGCAAATCATGAGCAAGCAAAAACTATAATGGATAAAGCATTTAGGCAAGAAATCGAAGCATATCTTTCCCCTCAGGTGCTTTACGAGTTTTTCACTGTCATCACCAACCCAAAGAAAGCTAGCTCGCCTATGAACCCAAATGACGCAGCGGATCTATGCCTTGACCTGTGGGAAAGCTACGAAATCGAGAAGATATGCCCAACAGCAGTCGCCTCAATTGACGTGTTTAAACTTTCAAAAGAAAGAAATCTATCGGGCACCAGAATATTCGATTGCGTATTAGCAGTTACCGCAAAAGAGAACAACATAGACATAATTTACACGGAAAACGTAAAAGACTTTAAAAATTATACATTCATAAAGACGCTTAATCCTTTCCAAAAAAAGTAGCTTGATTATTTACTCGCAGAAATTACCTATCCAAGGATTATTTTCGTTTTATGTGGAATTGTTCAATTATGTCTTTGGCTTTTTCCCTGCGTTCTCTGTGGGCTTCGAGGAATTTGTTGAGTTTGTCTGCTATGTCTTTTTTGCATTCTCCGCATAGCATTTCGCCTGCACGGCATCTGCGTTCCCGCTCCGCAAGTTTTCCCGAGTCTTCTTCGAAGAGGTAGAAGTAATATTGGAAGATACTGCAAACCGTTGGGTCAGCTCCCATCTTCCGTTGTTCTGCAGCTGTACCTTTGCCGCCAGTGAAAGCATTCCAAATCTTCTTTTTCACCACTTCAGGAGGATCTACAGTGAATATGCTGGTTTCGGGCATGCTGGCACTCATTTTTCCGCCCGCGCCCAAGCCAGGTAGGAAACGGCAATGGATTTGGGCGGGTTTGTAGTAGCCGAGTTTTTGTGCTATGTCGCGGGTTACTCGCCAATAGGGGTCTTGGTCGATGGCTGCTGGGATGAGCGCTGGCACGTTTTCGCCTGTGAGTTTTTTGTGGATGAAGCATGGGGCGGCTTGGATGGCGGGCCAGAATACCCAGCCGATGTTGGTGCTGTCTTGGAAGCCAAAACTGCTGCGAGCAGTACTGTAGGTGATGCGTTTGGCAACTTCCAATGTTATATCATAGAGCAAGTCGATGTCTTGGGTGTCGTAGATGATGAAGGTGTCTTCCGGTTTGAAGCCGAGCGCAATCAGGTCCAGGGCATTTTCATAGGAGTATTTGCCTGTTTCTTTTAGGTCTGCATCGTCGTTAATGAGGTATTTTTCGTCGTCTGTAAGCTGGAAATAAAGTCGTGTTTTGAATTTTTGTTGGATGTGAAGCGTAAAAATCCATGGCACCAGATGACCTATGTGCACTGGTCCAGACGGTCCTCTTCCCGTGTAGAGGACAAATTTTATGCCTTTATCGTAGAGATCCAGAACGGTGTCGAGGTCTCGGTGGCTGAAGAAAATTTTTCTCTCCAGCTGCAGATGCAGCTTATCGGTACGTTTTTCCACTCTCTCAAGCAGTTGGGGCGTTATGGGTTGCGTGCCGAATTCACGTATTAATCGCTCGTAGTCTACTTTGCCTTTTACTTCCCACGGCGTGACTACCATTTCGTTGTTGTTTTCTTCAGCGTTAGATGAAGTCGTCTTTATCACCAGTGCCTTTGTCAAGAGAAAATGCGTGTTGTCATATATGCTTTTTCGGTTAAAGCAACTGTTATGCACTTTCTGACATATGACGGAGGTCCGAAAAGTTTAATTTTTCTGGAGATTAATGTATTATTCGGTTGACCAGAAAAATGCACGAAAGTCGAGTGGGCTCGAAAGGAGAACTATTTCCGCCTAAAGAAATGAGGGAAAAACTAGGCCTTAAAGCTTGTACCAAAGTGATATTCGCGATGGAATCGGGGAGACTTATAGTCGAGCCCGTTTTGACACTCTAAGAAGCAATTGAACTCAGTCCTACTGTCGAAATAACCTTGGAAGAATTTTATAAGGAAAGAAAGGAACTTTCTAAGAAGGTTGAGGCTTGAAAGTCCTGCTGGACACAACATATTTTCTTCCAGCCGCAGGAATTACATTAAAGAGCTATCAAAAGACGCCATTAAAAAAATGAAAATAAAAGAAATAGAAATAGCGATTAGCGAAATAAGCATTTTTGAGGTTTCAGCAAAAGGGGCCAAATTCGTTCTTAATAAGGAGCTTCCACCAGAAAGAGTGGCAATTGGCATTAGAACGATACTTTACAATGACGCAATCGAAAAAATTTCGACGTATGATGCCGAAATCATCTTGACAGCATTCACGATTAGAAGCTTCATAGTTGACTTTATAGATTGTCTGATCCTGTCAACTGCAATTAATAATTGCGACGCTTTAATAACAGAAGACAAAGAAATTCAAAATCTGAAGAAAAACAAGAAATTTTTGGATTTAATTTCAACCATAAATCCATCCTTTCAAATTCAAAGCTTAAATGAAGTACAATAATAGCTATAACGTGGAATTAAATACGTTGCAATAACTTTTTTAGGCTTCATTTTACCTTACTTTCGCAGCGCATGCTTATGAGCGAAGAAATTTGGGTTCCGATGGACGGAGACACCTTTGTCACTAAAGACGGCTTCATAATGAACACTTTTGGGTACGAGCATCCTGACGACCGTGTCTTTGCGTTTCTCAAGTACATTCCTGCAAAATTCAGAAAACTCTTCAACGTCGAGATGCTGGAGAGAACTTGGAAGTTCGGCGACAACCAGCTTTTTAGGGCAGAAAAACTCTACACAGCGAAAAACTACCAGACATTCATTGAAGCTTTCCGCAAAAACTTCCCCGACTACCTGTACTACTGCCCCTTCCGCAACAAAGAACTGATCACTGCTCCCTTCGAGTTGATCCAGCAGGTTTTTGTTCCCAAAGACCGCTTGGTCTGGCTTGAGAACTTGCCTAAAAGGGATAAACTGCAGCAAATGGCTTTAGACATTATTAATTTGATCTCCAAAGAATCAAGTGTTCCGTTTGATGATTTAGGGCTACACGGTTCCATTGCCTTGGAGATGCATTCGCCCGAGTCAGACATAGATTTTGTTGTTTATGGCACAGAAAACTTCCGTTTAGTGGAAGATGCCATTGCAAGGCTTGTCAACGCGGGAAAACTGACATATATCGTTGGTAACCGTATTGAGGCGGCAAGAAAATTCCAGGGCAGGTACCAAGGAAAAATCTTCATGTACAATGCCACGAAAAAACCCGAGCAAGTCAAGGAAAAATATGGCGCTTACCGATACATCCCGCTTGACCCAGTAAGGCTCCAAGCTACCGTTTGCGATGACACCGAAACCATGTATCGCCCATCAACATACAAGATTTCAAACTACAACCCCCTCGATGAACAATCAGAGCTAGACCTCGACAAGATCCCCATCCAAGTCGTGTCAAATATCGGCCTTTACAGAAATGTAGCTCGCTGCGGCAGCGAAATAAAAGTTGCGGGCAACCTGGAAAGAGTCGAATCAACAAGTTCAAGCGAAGTTTTCTATCAAGTGGTTGTTGGCACAGCAACTTCCGAGGAAGAATACATTTGGCCAGTGACATAAAACTTCGTGACCGCGACGCCATCGAGACCGCTGAAGGCTTAATCTTCCGAGTCTTCGGCTATTCCCACCCGCCAGGCGCATACATTTGTGATGCAGAATATGCTTCGTCAAAGATTTTTTCGTCAACTGACCCGCGGGCACCAAGAACAGGCAAAAACAAGCTTTACTACAAATTCTACAATGACGAAGGCATGAAACTCGTCGTGAAAAAGTACCCTCAATTCCAAGTTTTCCACGAAATGCTCGGGTTAAATCTCGTCGGAGTAAAAAACAGCGGCATTAAGGAAGCGAGAAAACCCGAGGTGCGGCTACAAGAACTTCTTGAAGCTGGGCCAACAGACGAGTTGCTAGCAGCGATGGAACGTGTCCTAACGATATCGCTTAACAGTTCTGGCTTAAAAACGGAGAACTTTGGCGTCTTCGGCTCCATGCTCCACGGTTTTCACCACCCCAAGTTTTCAGATATTGACTTAATCGTTTATGGAAAAAAAGAAAACTCTACAATGCGAAAAACACTCGAAAACCTGTACGGTGATAAGTCGTCTGGTTTGCATAACGAGTTTGAATCTGAACAGGCTATGGCGGGCAAGGATTGGCGTTTCCAAAACTTCACAGTTGCAGACTTCGTATGGCATCAGCGTCGCAAGCAAATCTACGGTTTGTATGACGATACTGCAAGCGGGCGAACCATAAAAGCCGAGTTTGAGCCAGTGAAGGCTTGGGGCGAAATCGAATCAGAATATGACCCGCAAACCCGCATTAAGCAGAAGGGCTGGGTTAAACTCAAAGCACGCGTCACCTCGGATGATGAAGCGCCGTTCATTCCGTCGATTTACGGCATTGAACCCATTGAAGTTTATACTGGTGCAAAAGAGGCTATAGAGGTTAAACGGGTTTTCTCGTTCATGGAAGAGTTCCGCCAGCAAGTGCAAAAAGACGAAGAAATCATCGTTGAAGGCAACCTGGAAGAAGTGGCTTCGCCGACAGAACGGTTCTTACAGGTCACGTTGACTTATTGCCCACGCTACTACGAGCAAGTCCTCAAAGTCAAGCATACGCCTTAAAAAACAAACCAATCCAAAACACGTTTCGTACCCAACCTAACTATAGACCTACCTACTATTTGTGCCAGAAAACAACCACAAAAAGAAACGGGCAAAGAAGAAGAAGAAAAACAATTTCACCCAGCTTCTTCTTCTTTTGAAATATTGCCCAGAAGAACAACAGTTGTTTTTCGGGTGTTGTTGTTCTTTCAAAAACCCAAATTCCTTTTCTAACCCCTTATTTACGAAAGAACCATGTAGTCTGATGGTTTATTGCCAAGTATCAAACGGAAATGTTCGCTGCCCGTTTTCTTATTGGTGACCAATTCAACTTTTCCCTGAGCCTCAACTCCCTCGCCGTTTGCTGCTTGCTTACAGAACCTGCCGCGGAACGAAACAACCTCGGCTATTGGCCCCAATCTGGGTCCTTCAACAACTTGGACGTCTTGAAGCTTGTAGGTACAGGGCGTGAAAAGTGAGTCGGAACTGTCGGCTATTTTGGCAGTTACTTTTGCGTAGCCGCTGTTTTTGAAGCACACATCGCCATACTGCTCGCTTATTTCGCTCCAGTCCTTCACGAAACGAATGAAATAGTCAGTTCCCATGAACTTGCCCTGAAAAGCTTTGCGGCTTTCGACCGAAACGAAGTCGTCGAAGCTCATGTGAGTGTCCTTTGAACGGAAGTCGAATAGCTCCTGCAACTCTGCTCGTGTATAAGGCTTGAAGCCAGAATCGCTAACATTTAGCTTCTTCAAGGCAACGTAGGCTTTCCTGCAGTTATCAACCCCGTAAACCAGCGGGTCTATATCTGATTTTTCAGTTGTCAATCCAGCCATTATCGACCCTGAAATTCCAATGCTGCTCCAAGGAATATTTGCTTCTTTTTTTAGGGTTTCAGCCAACTCCAAAGCCTTGCTTTCCAATATGGTATGGTCCTTGGATGTGCGTAAGGTCCAGAGTTTTTCTTCAGGCTTGTAATGCTCAGCGATTTGGGAAACTGGGACTTCACACATTGTTTCGCCGAACACGGGGTCAAAAACAATCAGTTCAGGCTGGTTTTCCTGAAGATACTTGAATCTGTCTTCGAAATTGTAGACTTTGCCGTAGGTGCCGCCTTTGCCCTGCCTAGTGCCTTGAGGTGAGGGAATAAACCGGGGAAAAGCAACAATCTTCTCCATTGGGTGAACCAAGCCTTTGACATCAAAAACTACGCTGCTCTTTGTTTTAATTAAGTCGCCTTCTCGAGCCTTCATCAAATTCGCCATCTCTCAGAGTAAGACTATTTGAAATGGGCGCTGTTTTTATAAACTTTAATAACCTTTTTTGTGAATTTAAGGTTGATAATCAATGAGCAACTGTGAAAAAGCTCAACACATCTCTCAATGCCTGCAGTTGGCGATACTACTTGAGGTAAGCGCAGAAAAACCCGGCAACGTCAACTTAACATCAAGCTTTGAGGAGACAACCTGCCAGCATTTCTTGGCTTCAGCCATCGCAGCCGGACCAGCCTTTCAAGAAGCAGCCAACCGCGGAACACAAGTCGCAGAAAATAAGCTGGGTGTCGGCGAGGTTGGTTTGGGGCAACTCATAAAAACCTGTGCCTTTGACGTCAACGCCTGGCAAAAGGGCGGGAACACGATTCTCGGTACCATAATGTTATTTATGCCCCTCGCGGTTGCCGCAGGCATGACTCAAGCCAAGCCAGATTATTCTTTGGATTTTTCTGTGTTGCGCAAAAACATCGATTTGGCAGTAAAATCAACGACTGCATGGGATTCAGTGCACCTGTACGAAGCGGTGGGCATTGCCAACCCCAGTGGACTCAACAAAGCGCCAGATCTAGATGTGACTGACCCGCAATCCAAAGAGCGCCTGATAAAAGAGAATGCCACTTTGTTTGAGGTTTTCCGCTTAGCTTCAGCATACGATGACATCTGCGCCGAATGGGTCAACAACTATCCAATAACATTTGATTTGGCTTACCCATTCTTGAAAAATCATGTGAAAAATAGACCTGTCAACACAGCGGTCGTTCAAACTTTCCTAAAAATCCTCTCCGAGCGCCCAGACACTTTCATAGCCAGAAAAGTCGGCAAAGAAAAAGCGAAGGAAGTTTCAGCAGAAGCTCAGGTTGTTCTGGAACTCGGCGGGTTAGAAACGGCTGAAGGACGAAAAAGCCTTAAACTGCTCGATTTGAAACTTAGGGAATCCCAAAATAAATGCAACCCTGGAACAACCGCGGATTTAACAGCTGCTGCCTTGGCGCTTTTTACTCTTTGCGGATATAGGCCATGAAGCGGTTGGCTTATTTTTTCGGTAGCTGGTTTTTGGAAAGGCTTTTTACAACATTCCTGTTAGTTTAAAGCTATGTATTTGCAAGCCTTCAAGAACATGCTTAAAAGCAGGAGGTTTTGGGTTTGGGGAATCTGCGGCGCAGTTATATATGCTGTTCCCGCTGCGATTCGGATTGCTACGGGCAGCGTTATTTTGCCTGTGTTGAGTTTAGTTTCGACTCCATGGATTGGCATGTGGGTTCCTGGGAACCTGGTTGAGAAGATTCTGGTTAACGCTTTTTTCCCCGGCGGCGCAGGCGCCATCGCTGGCGAAGTCTTTTTTTCAAGTGCCAAATCCAAAACCCTATTGGGAAAAGAAAAATATGTGGCTCGACTCTACGGCGCTCTGTTGGCGGTGGCTATTTGGTCGCTGATTCAGCTTTCGGGCGGACTTTTAGGCATTGCTGGGTCTTGGGGCGGCAACCTTTTTGAGTACCCATCAGTTTTCCCGCTGAACTTCCTGTTAGCTTCGCTTTCAATCTTTACGCCCACTGTCATTGGCTTCGCCAAAAACGCGATAGTCAAAGCTAACAACAAATTAAAGCCTAAGGCGGCAACGATTGGTTAAAAACGAAAAAAGCTGAAATCATTTCCGCAGAGTCACTAAATTTATTTGTTGCTTAACTTAATGAGGCAATAATGCCTAATATTACTCATTATGATGAGCAATATTTTCTCACTTACAGTTTGCAATATGCCTCATGCCTGTAACGAACCAAGCTCTTGCTAGCAGCGTTAAGTTAATATCGAAAAGCCAGTCAACAATAGGCATACTTGAAGTGAATAGTTATGGCAGCTTTAAGCGTGAACAAAATGGCTTGGAATATAGCCCAAAAACTTATCGATAACCCAGAATCCTACGGAGTAACCGTCTCGAAATCAACCGCTGGAGCCACCATCGTTGACGCAGGTGTAAAAGCACCAGGCGGCTTTCAGGCAGGAAAAAAACTGACTGAACTCTGCTTGGGCGGCGCTGGAAAAGTCCAACTTGGCTTCAAAACCTACGGAGATATAACTTTTCCGTCGATAACTGTTTCCTCAGATTTCCCAGCCGTTGCAATGTTGGGTTCGCAGTTTGCTGGGTGGCGCATAAAAGACGGCGACGCAATAGCCATCGGGTCGGGTCCAGTTCGTGCGTTGGCGTTGAAGCCTAAGGATGTTTACGAAGAAATCGGCTACAAAGACCAAAGCGATAGGGCGGTTCTTACGTTGGAAAGCAACGTTTTGCCCTCCGATGCGCTAATCGAAAAGGTCACTTGCGCCAGCAGCGTTTCTGCCCCAAACTTGATTGTGGTTGTGGCTCCAACCGCAAGCATAGCTGGCTTAACCCAAGTTGCAGGCAGAGTTGTAGAAGTGGGAATTCACAAACTTCGAACCCTCGGCTTGAACCCGAAGATGATTCGCTACGCATTGGGTTACGCGCCGATTCCTCCGCTTGGAACCGATTTTGAAGTGGCAATGGCACGTACAAACGACGCTATCCTCTACGGCGGCACCGTCTACTGCACCGTCGATTATGACGATGAGGCTGCCTTGCAGAAACTGGTGGAGCAAGCCCCATCTATGGCTTCAAAAGACTATGGCAAACCGTTCCTGCAGATTTTCCGCGAAGCAGACAAAGACTTCTACAAAATAGACCACGGCTTATTCGCCCCAGCGGTCCTTATAATAAACAATGCGAAAACTGGCAGAACATTCAAAGCAGGACAAATAAACCCTAAGGTACTGGCAGAATCCTTAGGATTCTAAATCTTTTTTATTGTAGTTTAAATCGGGAAGTAATTGCTACTACAACTGCAAGTGCAGCAGGTATTGTGTAGAGCGCTACTGTCGCATTGAAGAATGCGATCTCTGGAAGCAGAACCAGAGATCCGGTGGAGTTAAGTCCGAAACCGAATGGATAAGTTAGTTGTAGGGCGAAGTAGTTTATTGGTGTAGTGACGAGTACTCGGAGAATGATTCCTAATGCAGTTGCTGATACGCTTATTAATTTAAGGTGTTGTCGCAGGAAACTGCTTAGTTTTTCTGTTGGGCATTTGCGCGTTGCAATTTTGTACGGTATGTAGATACCCAGCAGCATTGCCAGCACAGCGTCAAGGTTGTAAATTGGTCCTATCGGAAGGGAACCGGGAAAAACAGCTAGCAAAATCAATGTGTTTATGATAGTTACTGTGACGCCTGCTTTTGGTCCTATGGCTAAAAAGGCTACAACAATCGGGATTTCCCATAGTTGATAATAGAGGAATGGTGCATAGGGTGCGGGGATTTTTGGTCCTCCTATGCTTAGGGCGGTTGTTAATGCGATGAAGATGATGATTAGCGTGAGTCTTTTCGTGTCCATTTGGTTTGTCTCTTTGTTGGTTCAATGCCGCCGTTAGCTATTTAAGAGTAACTACCCATTTTTGGGTAATATGATTTTGGAGGTTCTGTGAAGTCTTCGTCAGGTGGTTTTCTCTGTGAAAAATCGTCTAGCGAACTCTTCTCCTGTCTTTTCCCAAATTTCATGCCAAAACTGTTCTTCAATTACTTTGAGTTCTTCTCTTGCTTTTTCAATCGTTTCTAAATTGATTATTTCCATTGAACCAAAATATTGACTTGTTAGTTTGGCATAGGGTATAGGTATTTCATGGAGTTTTTTTCTGGGAGAGGCATTTTTGATTTCAATGCTTAACTTGTTACGCTCGTTAGGGTGATTATGAAGCCATGCATAGATAGAGGGTTGGCTTTTCCTAATTCCCTTGTCTTGCAATATTGCCCTTGAAAGTTCCGAAGGTTTGAGAGTCCCGTATTTTCTCGCAAGTTTTGGGATGTCTATGCTTGGCTTATATTTTTTCATAATAGCTTGTTGTTTCGCTGTCAATATAGTTTTTTTCTTTTGAGGTTAATTGCTTGAGGCATCAACACCTAACCCATGTAAGAGCTAAACTTGCAATTAGAAAAGTACGTTCAAGTCGGTAACAAACCGACTTTCCTTTTTTTATTTAGGTCAGTTTAGGTCAGGTGTAAATAAAGAGCAAAAATGTTATTACCGCCATTGCTACAGTCAAAACAATTACTTCTATTCGTTGGTTGAATCTAAAAGTTGAAGCAAACCAAATATTACATAGACATATCAAAGTGCCCGTTAGTGCCAATACTTTGAAGAAACTGTTTGGTAACATTTGCTCAAGAAATGGCAAAAACACGTAGTTTGCGAACACTGTAATTGCGACGTTTTCTAATATGAATGCGAAGAAAAGTAAGTAAAAACCTTTGAAATGAGTATCGCCTCTTATCGTTCCATGTCTAGTACCCATTTTGACTATTGAACCTGAAAGCATAATGGCAATCAAAATTATATCGAACACCGAAAAAACGTCAACAAGTAGAGTCACACTAATCAATCCTTTTTCTATTGATTAACTATGAAAACTGAAAACTTTGTAATAGCAACCGTTGTAGTGGGCTTAATTACCATACTCTTTTCAGCGATGTTTTTTCCCCAATGTATAAAATATGTCGGAACTGCCGACTTAATGCTTGTATCGTTTGGATTGGGTGTATGGGTTAACTCTATTCGTTATCCCTCTAAATCTCGGTAGCTTTGGGTTGCTTTTTCTATTTGTTCTTGATTATTTTTATTTGGATTATTAGTTCGCTACCTTCTGCTTTAATTTGCCAATCTAGTTTATCCTCGTCGGTTAGCCCAAACTGTTTAACTACACTCATTGGCACGGTTGTTCTGAGTGATTCGCCTTTGTTTGTGGCTTTGTTCAGATATGTTATTTCTCCCATTTAATTTACCTCTTATCAGGTATGCTCATGGTTAAACGGTTATATTAATCTTACCTATTGCGTTACCTAAATATTTATAAGCGGGGTAAGCCTATAGGTAAAATAGGTAAGATTGAAGGTAAGTACAATGATGACCGAAAACCTCAGAGAAACAAAAGGCAAAGCAATAGCCCAAACAGCCAATCAAGTAAGCCGAATAGACGACTACCTATACACCGTAAAATCTCAGTCGGGAAACGGTGACTACGCAGTGACAAAGGTTGATAATGAATGGGTTTGCCAATGCCCTGATAACACTTACCGACATGTAGAATGCAAACACATCCACGCAGTAAACTTCTCACTAACGCTCAGAGCAGAAGTAAAAGTAAGAACCATAGCGCCAATAGAGAACCTAAGCGAATGCATCTTTTGCGGATCACACAACCTAATGAAGGCTGGAAAACGCAGAAACAAAGCCGTAACAATCCAAAAGTATCTCTGCCGAGACTGCCACAAATACTTCACATTCAACATAGGCTTTGAAAAAATGAAGCACAACCCGCAAGCAATCACAACAAGCCTTCAGCTATACTTCAGCGGAGAAAGCCTCAGAAACACAATGAAAGCCCTAGAACTGATGGGTGTCAAAGTGTCTTACCGAACAATCCTAAACTGGATAAGAAAATACATAGCCCTAATGAAAGATTACGCTGAAAAAATCACACCCAACGTAAGCGACACATGGCGTGCAGACGAAATTTACGTCAAATTTTCAGGAAATATGAAGTACATATTCTCCATGATGGATGATGAAACACGCTTCTGGATAGCGCAAGAAGTCGCTGACACAAAAGACAGACATGACGCAACAAGGCTCTTTTCAAGAGCAAGCTACCTTATGGGTAAAAAGCCTGAAACACTCATAACAGACGGCTTAGCATCTTACTCTGACGCAAGCATGGAAATCTACCCACGCACTAACCACATACACGAAATCACGTTGACAGGGAAAGGTGAACTGAGACACAACAACAAAATGGAAAGAATGAACGGCGAAATCCGAGACAGAGAAAAAACCATGAGAGGACTAAAAATCACTGACAGCGACATCATAGACGGCTACCAGATTTACCACAACTATGTTAGACCACACGAAGCGTTAGGCGGTAAAACTCCCGCTGACGCTTGCGGAAACACGGTTGAGGGAAAAAACAAGTGGCTAACCCTAATTCAAAATGCGTCGGTAAAAAAGAGTTAAATGATTTATACAACCTCTGCAAATAATGGAGAGGCATGACTAAAACCGAGCTATTGTCAAAACTGGATGAAAAAGACCTTAAGCAAATTGCAAAAGCCGAAAACCTTACCGTACCCAAAACCTATGGCAAACGTGACCTCGTAAAATATCTAGACGGACTGTTAACTTTAGAAAAAATTAAAGAGTACACCGCTGAAGTTTACGAAAAAGAAACCAAAAGAACAATAATTCATGAAACCATCAAAGAAAAAGGCATAAAAATTAACTCTAAAGAAACAACAAAGCTGACTTTCGATAAAATGGCGACTATTCGAGAATTAACTCATGGAGAAAAAATCGACTCTTCAGTTTTAAACGAATTAGCCAACAAATTAAAAGAGCCTACTCCAAACGGAAGAGGCTCTGATTTTTACGACAAAATGACTGATAATTTGCTCGAAAAGATAAACCGCATTTTCATAAAAAAAGAGTCTGATGGAAAAGGGGTATTCCTTGAATTTAGAACGGCTAATTTCATCATGCGCAATTCCAAACTGAAAATAACCCGAATTGCAACTCGTCACAAATTTCCAGAAATAGGCGAAATAGACGTTGTAGGTTTTGACGCTGAAGATAAACCAATAGTTATAGCTGAATGTAAAGATAGGCACGCTAAGAAAGAAGATGTTGCAAAATGGATTCAAAACTCAAGGCAAATATTCTTAGCTAACGATTGTTCACTGGAAAAGTCGTATTTTGTTACGTCAGATAAGTTAACTGACGAAAACTTTGAGTATATTGAAAAGTCTAAAGAAATTGATGCAAAGAGCGGTCAGTTAAAAACTATCAGTGGAAAATTAGAGCGGTTTGGTCAATATCTTAAAGATAACAAAAGTTTTGGCGAAAGTGGGAAAGTGTTTTTGTCGGTCTATGAGGTTAGGCAAAATCAGTTTACACAGATTTTTCCAAGAAAATAAAAAAAGAAGATACTAGCTTAGCGGCGTCTTATTTCTTGTTTTTAAAATATTGTTCGACGTTTTCAGAACTGTATGTTGAGCCGAGTGAAGTTTTCTTTTCGTATTCGTTTTCTGCGTTGACAAATTGGTTTCCGCCAATCCACTGCTTACCGCCTTTGCGCCATCTAAAAGTTCCATGCTTAGGACGCTTAACCCGTTTTTCATAACTCATGGTTACATACCCTAAGAGAAAAAAGGTAAAAACAGACGGTTTTTCACATGAACCCCATTCTAGACGAAGACTTCACAGAACCATTTTGGATAGCTACCGTATTAAATGACTATGGATTTTCCCGCATGATCGATGTTCACGTTAGGTTAGTTGCTTTATGGGTAGACTTTGACAATCCAATAGCTTGCATGTTCTAACATATAGCATTAAGTATTGCAATGCAATCGAACATAGCAAGTTAAGGGTGTATACATCAGCGAGGGAGGCATAATATGAAAAAACGTATGATAATAGCTTTGGCACTGGCAGTCGCCGTAGTTATTCTTTTATCGGCTTTTGTGGCATTAGAGAACTCTGTTCAAGTTGCAGCTAAGAAGCCCTTTTACATCGGCGTCACATACTGCGGCAGCTCAGTCACCGAGGCAGAGCAACTTATCGACAAAGTAAAGAGTTACACTAACTTGTTTGTTGTGCAATCTGGACCGCTCATGAGCAACCTCACGGCTATGGAGCAAATATGCGATTATACCGTCAACTCAGGGTTAAACATCATAGTTTATTACGCCCACAATGGCGATGCGGCAAACACCTGTGACTCTTTCTTGAGTATTGCTCAAGCTCGCTGGGGCAACCATTTCCTAGGATTATACTACAACGATGAACCGGGCGGAAAAATGATAGACACCAGCGTAAACCTTTACGATAACACGACAGGCGCATCAATCGACAGGAGTGAAGATGGAACAATATACGAATCACTAAACAACGTTGAAAATACAGAAATCGAATTTTTCACTTCAGGAGAAATCATTGTTTCCAATAGCCAGTCTTTCCCAGATTCCTCATCAGAATCCAATACTACCACTTACTTAACGAACGGCACGATTTTGCTGTCAACCATGGACTGGGGGTTAAGCACTGGAGAAAACATGGAAACGCTGTGGTATCAGCCAAACGGCATGGTTCAAAACGAAAACGGCACAGCAGTGACTGACGAAGGCAACATTTCCCAGTTCGAACCCTACCAGCAACTTTGGGATTCACGTCCGCTTCAAGCGTACACCGAGGCCGCAAACGACTACGTTAGCACGCAGCAGAATATCTTAAGCTCAATCGGCAATCAAACAAACGTAAGGCTTTTTACATCAGACTACGCTCTCGACTGGTATGATTATCTGGGTGGCTATGACGTTGTGTTAGGGCAGCTTGGCTGGAACCAATCAGTCACGCAGGATATCGCATTGGTCAGGGGCGCTGCAGATATGCAAGGCAAAAGCTGGGGGACAATGATAACCTGGGCAAGTGAGACAACGCCTTACTTGCAGAGCGGCGACCAAATGTATGATGCAATGCGCCAATCGTATGAAAGTGGGGCAGAATACGTAGTTGTCTTTAACTACGCAGGGCAAACGTCTGGCACTTCTCTGAATGGTACTGTTGCCAGCAGTGCGAGCGGCCTTTTGCAGGACCAACAATTCGCAGCAATCCAAAAGTTCTGGTCAGATGTAGTTGAAAATCCTAAAGAAACTAATAATGTGAAAGCGCAAGATGCATTAGTTTTACCTAATGACTATGGCTGGGGAATGAGAAACCTAGGAGACAACATCTGGGGGATATGGCCAGCCGATAATAATTCAGCGCAAGTCTGGACTTCTCTACAAGCAGCCCCTTGCTAAATACGGCTCAAAGCTTGATATAGTCTACGATGACCCAGCCTACCCAACGGCAGGACAATATCAGCACGTTTACTGTTGGAACCAAACTATCTAATTTTAGCACTCACGCTTGAAAATCGGTGAATTGACTTATCGGATTTTCATCTGTTTTTCAGGAGGACGATAGGAAATTTTTTTTAAAAAAAAAGCGCAAGTCCTCTTATACAATAATTGACATTTACAGTTGGGCAGCATTGGTTC
This sequence comes from Candidatus Bathyarchaeota archaeon, assembly GCA_963828195.1. Taxonomy (GTDB): domain Archaea; phylum Thermoproteota; class Bathyarchaeia; order Bathyarchaeales; family Bathycorpusculaceae; genus Bathycorpusculum. The sequence continues at coordinate 158,394 of CAWHDT010000008.1, read as the reverse complement.
TTTTCGGCATGTTTATGTCTTACTGTTGCTTGTTGTAGGCAAGCTCAAAGGCGCCTATATGACAAAAGGCAGGGGCGTTTTAACCTTTTTAAGAGTAGCTACTCAAAAAATAATGGGTAACCATTAGATTGAACCTGAAATTTGGAAATAGTGATAAATAAGCCCGCATAAAGTAAGATACAGGGAAACACAATTTGACGGAAACAGTCCAGTTCACAACATCCAGCGAAGTAAACCGGTGGCTTGAAGACAAGACAAACTCGATCCTCTCGCCCGTTCATGCTCAAGCCAAAAGGTTAAGAGATGACGTGAACATGGCAATCGAGAGTGTCAGGGACGTAAACCAGATGCTCCTCGATAACAGCACCAGAGAAATCGAAAGAAGAAACATGAAGGTTTACAATCGAGCCAGAGCCCTAAACAAGCTTGCCCATTTATTTCTTGATCGCCTAAAAAAAGTTGATGCCCCAGAAGAAATTTCTTATGACACTTTAAACAAGTACGCGCAGGAAATTCAAAAGGTCTTTATCGTAATTGACATCGACATTAAGAATTGGTTTCCAAGAATTTCGCCCTTCTTCATTATGGATAGACGAAAATTTTTAGCCATATACGAAAGATCAAAACAGGCTTACAACACCCTGAACGACTTCATCACAAAAGAGTACGTTAAAACAAAAACTTTGGAAGAAGCCTTTCACCTTTTAAATGAACTTCAAACAGTCCAGCAGCAATTAACTGTAACCGGGGAAGAAAAAGAGAAAATAAAGGATGAGCGCACCCCGATTGAAAAAGAAATCGCTGAACTGGAACAAAAAATAGCTGAACTGAAGAACAGCGGACCCATCGATAAACTGAATTCGGTAAATGCAGAGATAGACGTGCTGAGCTGTGAATTAAAAAATTCAATCAGGCACCTGCAAAAACCCTTCATAAAAATGCAGGCGTTAGCCACCTCAGGGGGCGGAGGAGGAATAACTCCAGATGAGCTTAAGAAAGTCAACGGATACTTGGAGAATCCTTTCGATGCCCTGACCGCAGAGGAAAAAGGTTACCCGTTGCTAAAGGAGATTTTGCAGAAGCTTGAGACCTTAATAGCAGAGGACAAACTTAAATTAAAACCTGAAAAAGCAAGAAAAGCGGAACAAGCCATAAATGAAGTACTTAAGTCAGATTCGCTTGTCAAGCTTCAAATCAGATGCTTAGAATTAGCGGCTGAAAGAGTGCAGCTGTCAAGTTCACCAATGATGGATGAGGTAAAACGCAATCTAGACGTATTTCAGGCGCAGGTTGACCAGCTGAAAGCCAAAAAAACAAGCTTAGAAACGCATGAAGCAGTCAAAGAAAACGCGTATAAAGAGTCTGTTGACAAAATCAGCAATCTCAAGCGGTCAATTGAAAAAGACATCTACAGCTCAATTGAAATAAAAGTTCAATTTTCCTAGTCGCCGTGTCGGCTTTGAATTTATCTTCACTTGTCGATGAAGCCTTCAGCGTTAAAAGCGGCACCTTTATCGAGATATTGGACAAAGCCATGTTTTTGCTGCAAAATGAAAAGGGGCAAATTGGCAATTTAACAATAATAAACCGTTTAGTTAAACTTGAACCGTTAGGCGAAGCACTTGTAATTGGCGATTTGCACGGAGATTTTGAGAGCCTCCTCATTATCCTTCGGGAAAGCCAATTCGTCGAGAAAATGGAGAAAAACCAAGAGGCAACGTTGATTTTTTTAGGCGACTACGGCGACAGAGGACCTAACTCAGCGGAAATCTACTACGCAGTTCTGAAGCTTAAGCTGGCTTTCCCCATGCAAGTTGTTCTGTTACGTGGAAACCATGAGGCGCCAATAGATTTGCTAGGTGAACCGCATGACTTGCCCATCCAATTCCAAGAGCGGTTCGGGGAAAAATGGAAGATGGCTTACATAAAAACTAGGGCTCTATTTGCTGATCTCTATAACGCGGTGTGGGTTGAGGGCAGATATTTGATGGTTCACGGCGGCTTGTCTCCACAAATAAGAAGCCTCCAAGACATCGCGCAAGCAAAAGAAAACCACAGCAGGGATGTGCTGGAAGATTTGCTTTGGAGCGACCCCGACGAAAACGTAGAAGACATTGCTTCTTCGCCAAGGGGCGCCGGACACCTCTTTGGTGAAAAAGTGACAAAACAGGTTCTTGCAAACATAAACGCCAAGATTTTGATACGAGGTCACGAATCAAGCGACTTAGGCTACAAAATTAACCATGACGGCGGAGTTTTGACTTTGTTTTCAAGAAAAGGCTCACCCTATTTTAACAGGCACGGTGCCTACTTGGAGTTGCAGCTTCCAGAAAAAATAGAAAATGCAAATCAGCTGACTCAACGGATCCATCAATTTTAAAAATCGATACTTGAAAAACAAGTTGCAGTCTCAAGGGTTTTTAAACTATCTTTCAAATAGAGTTGTACAGCAACAAGTTTTTTAGCCTTAGTGTGCAGGTCAGACCTAAGATTTTAACGTTGACTTAAATAAGCAGCGCCATCCAGCAACCTTTGGTGTGACTTGGCTCAAAAAATTGACGTTGGAATACCCTTCTTGAGATTAAACGAAACCGATGCGAAATGTCGAAATGCTTAATTGCCTGCTAGCGGTAACTGAAAAACATAATTGATTGTTTTTGCCAAACTATGGGTATTGAGCGGAACTAAGAGGTTTAATGGTTGCAAAACGAAAACGCAATTCAAACGATTAACCTAACGAAAACGTTTAAGTCAAAAGTTCAGAGCGAAGCAGGATTTTTTAAGCGCAAAACAGTCCGCGTAAACGCTGTTGACAACCTTAACCTTGAAATCAAAAAGGGAGAACTTTTTGGGCTTCTTGGTCCCAACGGAGCAGGGAAAACAACTCTGGTCAAAATGCTATGCACCCTTCTTCCGCCCGATAAAGGAACTGCATTAATCAACGGCTACGACATAATCAAGGAGCAGATGAAAGTTAAGCAGTCACTTGGCACTTTGTTCAGTGTTGGTGAAAGAGGCTTTTTTTGGCGGTTGAACGGCTACAGAAACCTCGAATTTTACGCGTCCACTTATAATGTGCCAAGGAAGATGCGGCATGACCGAATTTTGGAAGTTCTAAAGCTCGTGGGGTTAGAAAACAGCGGTTTTGAGCTGTACCAGAAGTATTCGGGCGGAATGAAAAGAAAACTGGCGCTTGCAAGAACCTTGCTTCCTGACCCGCCGATCATTCTTCTTGACGAGCCAACAACTGGGTTAGACGCTATTTCATCCCGCCACGTTCGCGAATTCGTTAAAAGCACAGTTAAGGAAACAGGCAAAACAGTGCTCTATACAACACATTACATTGAGGAGGCAGCGCAGATTTGCAGTAAAATCGGCATCCTCAAACAGGGCAAAATAGTTGCCCTTGACACCCCCGATGCATTGCGAGCAAAAATCAAGAAAGACGAGTTAATTTACTTGACTTTCGACCAAATAACGCAGGCTCAAATTGAAAACATTCGGTCCCTCGAAGGCGTTATCGACGTGACACAGAAAGACGAGCCCAACCTGATGCCTGGGCAGCAAGCCTTACGCGTTGAAATGAAAAGCGTGGATTCGCTACCTCGAATCTTCGATTTTATTTTTGAACAAAAAATTAAGCTTGTCAATTTTAAGCAGGAGGAACCGAGTTTGGAAGATGCGTTCATAGAGTTAACTAAGAGGACGTGAGGGGCATGGGTACGTCGGCTGAACTTGAGAAAATCTGGTATTTCATGAAGCGGGACATGGTAAGCTTCTCGACTTACAAAACAAACATTCTTATTCTGATTTTCACCGCGGTTTTCGGAGCCTTATCCTTCGCTTATCTGGGGCAAAGCTCAGTTAATGCAACTGTAACAGAACTGTACCATACAAATTACACAACTTACCTGCTTATCGGATTAGCCTTCAACACTTACCTCGGGCAAGCCTTGACGCTTGTGCAAAAAACCATTAACCCGTGGGCTCTTGAAGAAGTCTTGGTTTCGCCGACTAGCCTGACAACATTCATAATCGGCAGTTCGATTTGGGGGTTTGTCTGGAGCACAGGCGTCGTAGCAATTTACCTTCTTATCGGCGTGTACTTTTTCGGAGTTGTCCTCAGCGTCAACATTGTAGGAACAATAATTGTGTTAGTCTTAGGCATAGGCACATTCATTGGCATCAGCATGATTGGCTCAGGAATATTGATTCTAACCAAACAAGGCGACCCGGTGACGGCATTAATGACCATAGCAATAAGCTTGTTTGGGAACGTGCTTTTTCCCCCGCAAATTCTGCCGCCTTTCCTGAGAATAATCGCGTACATAACTCCACCGTACTACTTCATGACATGCATAAAAGAAATCATAACAGGCTCCACCATTGCAATGATTCTGCCCAACCTGGAGATTTTGGCGCTAATGTGCGCCATCATCGTACCCGTAGGATACTACATCTATAAATGGTGCCTAAAAACCGCGAGGGAAAAATGGAACCCTCTCATGGTTCTAACTTTTTAAACAATTAATCCTGATTGTGGCAATGTAAGGTTTTAGATTCTTTGATGCGGTTCTTTTCTGGGAAGTTCAAGTTTATTGAAGTGTTTGTCAAATGACACTATAGCTTCAACATTTGCGTCAAGTGCTACTGCATACTGGATGGCGTCGTCCATGTCAAGTTTATCTTGTGATGCTAAGTCTGTGGCTTTGATTTCACTTGTTAAGTCAGTTGGGTAAATGCGTAGTCCTTTGTAGCCTGCGAGACTTGAGAGAAAAACCTTGAGACCTTCCAACCTTTCATAGCTGTACATGGTCACAATTATAGAGTGAAGGGTAAAGTCGGTCACTACGCCCAGTATCTTGCCTGTTTTGAATTGATCAAGAAGCTTTTCGCATTCGTCCGTTTTTGCTTGACAAAGGAGAACCTCGAGAAAAATGTTAGTATCAACAAGCTACGTTCGTTAACACTTTTTTGCCCATACCTTCTGAGTCTCATGCTGAAGGGTCACCGAATCTACTTTAATATCCTTAAGCAATCCTTCTAAGGCTTTTACAGGGTCACCCTCGAAATTAACGGGTTCTTTTTCGGTTGTTGAAAGCCATTTAAGGATGGCTTCTTCGGCGGCTTTGCTTAGGGCCCATTTTCCATATCCGAAGCGTTTCATTGCTGCTTCCCTAAATTTTTCTTCAACCTTAGGGTTTATTTGCACTCTAAGAGACATGCCATATTACCATATGCCCATATGGGTGAATTACGATTTATGCTTTGTCTCATTGTTTGAGAAGAGTTTCTTTTATTGGCTTAACAACTGCTATTGAAGTACGTTTTGTTACGCACAAATCGTTAATACCGAATTTGGGTTAACCTGTTAGAAGGGTTAGGCATGGCATCCAAATTAGAAATGTACGTTGATATTCTAAACGTTTTAGAGCACAGCAGCCCGCTCAAGGTTTCGCAAATCATGAGTGAGACAAACCTTAACAGCAATATTATAAATCGATACTTGGAATTTCTGATCAAGCAAGGACTAGTTGAGGAGCAAGTAACGGAAAAAAGCACCGTTGTTTACGCAAACACCCCTCGCGGAACACAAGTCATCAAATTCTTCATAGGACTCGACAAAGCTCTTCCCCCTAAAGATGAAGACGGCAAAATCTTGCGAGTTCCATATTAAGAGCAATTATTAAGTTCTCAATTTTTTTTGTCTCTTTTAAGGATTGGATTAAAGGAAATTTATCGGAGCAAAAGCAAGAAGCAGCTGGGCTTTTTAGTCAATTTTCGTTATTTTAGTTCCGCCGAATATTGCGTCGTCGTCTTTTAATTTGAAGTACTGAATTAGTCTTTGTCCTCTATCCGTTATGGAATATACCGTTTTGTTTCCAAGGCTTTTTTCCATTATCAAGTCGAGCTTGATTAGAAAGTTAAGTGTTTCTTTCGGGGACGATAAATCGATTTCCGCCTTGCATAATATCTGCTTTTGCGTTATTGAATCCCAAGTGTTTAAGACCTGGATGACGGCGAGGTACATCTCCATTCTTGAAAGCGCCAATGCATTCGCCTTTTATACCAAAATTCAGCCTCACGATTATTAAGCCTTTCCTCTTAAGACTGCTCTAATGAGACAGCAAACCTCGAGCTAGGTAAACTTTTTTTTAAAAAAAGCAGACCTTCTTTTTAAACAAATCTTTTAAGAATAGACATCAATTCAATACTTATCCAAAGTGAAATGCATGACCAAGGAACTCCAAGTCATTAAAAACCTCGTGACAGTTTTTAAGGCGAACATAGACCAATACGTGAAATCAAGCTATAAAGAGGCTCAACTAAGGAAGGAATTTGTAGATAAGTTTTTTATTGCTTTGGGATGGGACGTCAATAATGATGAAGGTCGAGCAGAAAAGTACAAAGAAGTAATAAATGAGGACGCCATAAAAATTGCGGGAAAGACAAAAGCTCCTGATTATGCATTTAGGATAGGTGGCAACAGGGTTTTTTTTGTAGAGACAAAAAAGCCGTCTGTAAATATCAAAGAGGATGTAGATTCTGCATTTCAGTTAAGGCGTTACGCGTGGAACTCGAAAATTCCATTATCTATTTTAACAAACTTTCGTTTGCTTTCTGTATACGATTGTAAAATTAAACCTAATCCGAATGATAGCGCATCAGTCGGCAGACTTATGTTGATCGATTTCGAGGATTATGTCTCCAAGTTTGATACAATAGCTGAAATCTTTTCAAAAGAAGGAGTTCTTAAGGGAAGTTTTGACAGATTTTCCGAATCTAAGAAAGGCAAGAAAGGTACGAGTGAGGTAGATGATGTTTTCCTTAAACAAATTGAAGAATGGAGAAATGACTTAGCTAAGAATATCGCGCGAAATAATCCCAAGTTATCTATTCCTGAACTTAATTATTGCGTTCAAGAGACAATAAATCGAATACTGTTCCTCAGAATATGCGAGGATCGAGACATTGAGCCAAATGAAAAGTTAAAGAGCCTTTGCGCATCTGGACAACTGTATTCAAAACTTATAGCTCATTTTGAAGGTGCTGAAAAGAAATATGATAGTGGCATATTTGATTTCAAAACAGATAAAATAACGAACCACATTTCCATAGATGATGATGTCTTAAAAGCTATTATTTCAACTTTGTATTATCCTCAAAGCCCATATGATTTTTCAGTACTCAGCATAGAAATACTAGGAAATGTCTATGAGCAATTTTTAGGAAAATCAATCAGGTTTACTCCAACCCATCAGGTTAAAGTCGAAGAAAAACCTGAAGTAAGACAAGCAGGAGGAGTTTACTACACTCCTGATTATGTTGTGGATTATATCATAAGAAATACAATCGGTAAACTCATTATAGGAAAATCGCCCGAGGATATAGAGAAACTGAGAATACTTGATATGGCATCTGGATCAGGGACGTTTTTGGTTAGAGCATATTCGTATCTTCTTGACTATCATCTTAGTTATTATCAGAAGAATCCTAAAAAATACAAAAAAGAGATTTACCAAATTAAAGAAAATCAGTGGTATCTAACTACAGAAGTAAGGAAAAAAATTCTACTAAATAATATCTTTGGAGTGGACATTGACCCTCAAGCTGTCGAAATTACTAAACTGAGCTTGCTACTTAAAGTACTGGAAAATGAAACAAAGGAGAGCGTAAACCAACAACTTAAGCTATTTCAAGAACGGGCATTACCAAATATAGATAGTAACATTAGATGTGGGAACTCATTAGTAGATTCATCCTACTTTGAGCAAAAACTTGTATCTACGACGGAAGAACTTCAGAAAATCAAGCCTTTCGATTGGGAAGATTGCAAAAAAGGTTTTGGGAAAATTCTGCAAGAAGGCAAATTTGATGTTATCATTGGCAATCCCCCTTATGTGAAAGAAGACAAAGCACGGTGCGCCTTTGGCTGGGTCAAACAAACTAACCTAAAAAAATATTATGAAAAGTACATGGATATGTGGTATTTCTTCACCTGTAAATCAATAGATCTCTTAAAAAAAGGTGGTTACCACAGCTTTATTGCACAAAACAACTGGGTGACTAGTGACGGCGCTTCAATTCTGAGAAAAAAAGTTTTGTCGGAAACAAAACTTCTATCATTCTTTGATTTTAATGAGTTTAAGGTCTTTAAAGAAGCCAGTATTCAAACCATGATTTTTGTTTTGGAAAATACAAAAACCAAAGAACAATATGACGTTGACTATTTCAAAGTTCTGGACAAAAAGATTTCTGTTGACACATTGCGAGGGTATTTAACATTACCGAAGAAAAACGATAAAATATTGCGATTCAGTTCGGAAATCGACCCGACAGAAACTGAAAAAACAATAACTTTTCTCACTCCTGAAACTCGTAAAGTAATTAAGAAAATGTCTTTTATGGGAAATTTCCACTTAAAAGAAGATGATATAGGTAATGGGATTGATGTCCTGCAGGATTTCATTACGCAAAATCACTTAGATGTTCTAAAAGACCCTCTATTCATAAAAGGGAACGGCATTTTCGTGTTAAGAAAAGACGAATTAAGAAATACTGATTTTAACAAAGCTGAAATGAATAAAATTAAACCGTACTATACCTCTGAAGAATTGACGAAATACTATGGTAATCCTAAGAACCAATACTTTCTCATTTATGCAGATTTTGACGTAAGGTCAAATATTGAGAAATACCCAAATTTCAAGAATCATCTAGATAAATTCAGGAAAATTCTGACTTCAGATTTCAGACCTTATGGGCTACATCGACCACGGGAACAAAAGTACTTTGAAGGCGAAAAGATTTTGTCTCTGAGAAAAACACAAGGCGTTTCATTTACGTATACTGACTTCCCCTGTTATGTTTCGAGAGCTTTCTTAATTATCAAGCCATCAAATGTTAATATGAAATATCTTACAGGCATACTTAATTCAAAATTAATAAACTTCTGGTTATATCATATGGGGAAAAGACAAGGCGAACAACTTCAAGTTGATAAAACTCCTCTTATGGAATTGCCAATTCGGTTACCCGTCAGTGAGAATGATAATGAGTTACAAAGGGAGATTATCTTGATTGTAAATGAAATCATTGAAGTCAAAAAGCAAATTACGTTGGCAAAACTAGAAAATGAACTGGATATTTTACAAAGAAAAGAAACTTCTTTGGAAAACAAGTTAGATAACGCTGTACTCTCTCTCTATGACATAACTGAAGATGAAAAGAAAACTGTTGAAAACGGTTTTTAAACTAAAACTTGCTCTTTCAGGTCCCTTAAAAGTTATGGGTAAAGAGTCAACTATAACATTATTAAATTTTCTGAGAATTATCCTTGTTATGCGTTTTGTTTAATTTGGAGGATTTTCTGCAGGTTGATTTCGAAGGCATTGGTCGGGTTTTCAAGTTTCCATTCCTCAAGCACAACAGGGTTGATTTCTCCAACCACCCCAATTTTAGCGTCGCCGACAATAATTTCGCCCGCTCTACCGTCGATGAAGCTCGGATGAACGGTCGGTTTTATTTGCCACTGAGCCCCAAAGTTGCCCATGAATGAGTCGAGGACAGATTTTATCTCAGTGAAATTTGCGTTCGGATGCGTCGTGGCGACGCAGAGCCATTCTTCATCGCGAGTTCTCGTCTCCTTTGCATCATCAATTTGAGTTACTTTTCCCAGCTCGAATATTTTTTGTGGAAACTCCGTGGATTGGTTGTTGCTGAGGAACTCCATGAGGCTCGGGAGCAGCCAATTGCGCAGGCACGTCATAGTGGCTACTTTGGGGTTGGCGAGTTCCACGCAGCTGGTTTTTTGAGTATTCATTTTGTCAAAGAGATTCTCTGGAGTGGTTAAGGTGTAGGTTAAGATTTCCTGGTAGCCTAGCCCCACCATGAGTTCCCTTGCGATGTCGATTAAGCGCTGGTCGGGTTTTGCTCGCCCGGTTGTGGCTAGTTCGCGCCAAAGCGGTTCAATATTGTTGTAGCCGTAAGCAATCGCGACGTCTTCGATTAAGTCAACCTGCTGCATAACGTCCACGCGGTAACATGGAACATGAACCTCTACGCTGTCAACTTCCGTTTTTCCGACGTGCAGGCCCGCAGTCAAGAGGAGTTCAGAAATTTGATGCGGCGAAAGCTGCAGCCCCAAAAGTCTATTTGTGTACTCCACACTTAAAGGTACGTGCCTGTCGCTGAAATCTGGGGTCACTACCTCCGTTTTTGGGTAACTGGAGTTTTGTGGGTAATGGATTTTTGCCGCGTACGCTTTTCCGCCGCGGTCAATCAAGGCAGAAGTTACAAGCGTCAGCGTGTTGGAGACGGTTTTATGCAGGGTGCCTGTGACTTCAACCAGCAGGTTCCTTGAATCCTCAGTGATTTTGCCTAAATCGTTTGAGTTAATGATTGGTGGAAAAGACAAGACTTTTCCTTCGCCGTCAAATAGCATGGGGTATAAAGAGTTTTTTTTCACTATGTGGCCGTACTCTATGCCTTTTGGATGACGCTCTAAAACCTCGTTTAACGTCATCTTTTCAGTAAATCCCAGCGGAATAAAACTGACCGCCTCGGGCTTAACGGCAGCATAATTTATCGGGGGCTTAATTAGGTCAAAGTTGTAAATTCCGATTGATGTTTTCTGTCGGTTTCTTCCGTATGTTTTATCCAACTTGTCTTGAAGGTGCATGATGTCCCGAATCATGTTATCGGTTAAACAGACGTCTTTTACTACAGCGCAGCCGATGAAGGGGCGGATACCGTAGAGATTTGCGTCAACGTTAACTTCGACGGCTGGTTCACCCGTTGTGTATTGCCTTGAGCCTTTTTCTAAACCCAGATAGCAACGCAGCCCCCTCGCTAAACCCTCAGCGCTCCAAAGGTCAGCTCGGCTTGTATCCTTCATTTCAATACTAAGCGTTTTCTCGGCTTGGTTGTATCCCTTAACTTCAGCCTTAACTAAAGATAGCTTGTTATCAAGCGCTCCAATCTGCAGGTTCTGCGGAGTTCCAAACAGTTTACGGCACGTCTCTCTGCCTATCAGCTCTTCCAGTTCAGGGTATTCTATGTCAATTGTCGGCATTTACGTCACCTGTTTCTTTCTTAGCCAATCAAGGTCTTGGCTGAAAATCATCCGAATATCCTCGACGCCAGCCCGCATCATGAAGAGGCGGTCAACACCGAGCCCCCATGCGATAACGGGTTCTTTCACTCCAAGAGGCAAAGTGACTTCGGGACGGAAGATTCCTGAGCCGCCGAATTCCACCCAGCCGTAGCCTTCCTTGTAAGCGCTGAGTTCCACGCTGGGCTCCGTGAAGGGGAAATAGTCGGGTTTGAAGCATACTTTATCTGCTCCCGCAATCTCCAACGCGAACTTGCCCAACACGCCTAAGAGGTCTTTGAGGGTAAGGTTTTCGTCGATGATTATGCCTTCCACCTGGTTGAATTCGGAGAGGTGGGTTTTGTCGGTGATTTCGGGGCGGTAAACCCTAGCGATGGAGAAGTGTCTGCTGGGAACCTGATAGTTTTTGCTCTCCAACGTTCGGGCGCTGAGGCAAGTGCCGTGACCACGCAGAATCAACCTTTGCGCTGCCAGCAGCGAGTACTTGTAACCCCAACCTGACGAGCCTGTGTTCCAGCCGTTCTCATGTGTCTCCGCTACATGCTCGACTGCTGCACCATGCTGTCCTATCTCGCCGAACTTGGGGTCTTTGACGTAGTAGATGTCGCTTTCTTCCCGTGCAGGATGATCCTGCGGCACGTAGAGAGCGTCAAAGTTAAAGAAGCTGGTTTCAACGGCTGTGCCCGTCATTTCTTGGAAGCCAAGCTGCACAAGCTTAGCGCGGACTTCATCGAGAAACTGCAGATAGGGATGTTTTTTTCCAGGCCACGTTTTAGATACTGGTGCTTCTATGTTGTATTTTTGCAGTTTTGAGGTGTGCCATTTACCCGTGATTATAAGTTCAGGTGTAAGTTGGGTTACTTCTTGGGGGGCTACTTTGGCTTCTGCGGCTGCCGTTTTGCCTTGCGGGGTGATCTGGAGTGTGCGTGTGGTTTTTGCCTCGATGGTTAGTAGCGTGCGTTTTTTCAGCTGTTCAGCCGCCGTTTTCAACTCTGGGCTTAGTTCTTCGAGAGCTGCTTGGTGTTTGTCGTTTAGGTATTTGAGGAGGGTTTCGTCGCATCCTTCATCAATAAACGCTTGATGCACCAGCGGCTCGCTTATGCGTATCGTGTTGTCGCTAGAAGTGTAGAGAGCCCATTTTTTTCTTATCGCCCAGCCAAGCGCAATCTGCACGAACGCCGCTTCGATTCCCGCTTGCTGCGCCGCCCCTTTAAGGTCAGATGCTCCGCCGAGCTGTGCCACGGCGTGGATGAGTTTGCGTTCGGGTAACCCGTTTTTCGCATAAGCCTCGCCTTCAGCGGTTATTTTGATGACGTTTTGGTATTCGGCATGTATGGTAAGGAGGTTTTTTTCTTGCAGAGTTAGGCCGGTGCGCATAACCGCTGTGTCTGGAAAACCGCATGCGTCAACTAGCTGTTCCACTGAGGCTTTTCCGCCGAGCGACTCCAATGCGCAGAGTAATTGTTGTTCCTGTGTTCTGAGCTCAACCATACACTTGCCTTCAACGCGTAAGTCGGTTTGTTAAGGGATAATTCTGCGACACAAATAAAAGCATACTGATAGAGAACCCGATGCGAAGTTTGCTCATGAAAGAAAAAAATGGATTGGCGGTCTGAAAATAATTTTTGATGTGCAGAGAAGCGTAAATTTTTTTCGTGAAAGCCAACTTCTCAATTGCAAGTCATATAGCATAAGCTTCATTATTAACTCGCAATTCGATTTCAGGGATCAACCCGTTATGTTGCGGCTACTTTGCGTAGTTCAATTCGCTCTATTTCAAGACATTCGTCGCAGAGGTCAGAATTTGGTCTCCAAGAACGCTTCTGCATGACAACGCGAGGGTACTGCTTGCAGCTTTTGTACCAATGCCACCTGTCAGGCTCTGGTCCCTTAACGTACTCGACCATAATATTCGCCTGAATAATACAGTAGCGTAACAATTATTTCTAACTTGCGCAGCAAATTTCAGCTAAATTTCAATTCCGCGGCGTGATTTTTTTTAAAAGAAGAAGAAGCCCCGAAAAAACGTTTTTCTTCTTCTTCTTCCAAACCATCCAAGCAGTAACATACAAACACATTGCGGCAATAGAGCATTTAAGCCCAGATGCCTATTTGTCGGGGCTCATCGCAGGTTTTCAAACTTTTTGAAAGCACAGAAAAATCTTAAATCTGCGAAGCGTAGTCAAGAAACTTTGACTTGGATTAGTCAAGAATCTTTTACGAATAACCTTTTATCGGCTCTGATTTTCTAATACTAAGTATGGGTAGCAAGAGCAAGAGTTTGGCATTGCTTGTCATTGCCTTTATCTTAGCTTTGTCCATTTTTCCAGTACAAGCGCAAGTCTGTACTTTTCCTTCTACAAGTTTTTTAGTTCTTGCCTACAGTGCAGACGTGGGTAATGGTGTAACAGCAGGAACCCCATTTGGAATTGGAATATTTGACATGTCTAATGGTATTGCTGCTTTGAGTGTTCAAGGAGGTACAATTACTCCTTCTTCGATTGTCATCGCTAATGGTTACTGGGTGGGCAATGTGACTGTAACTGACACTGATTCGGCAGTTATCACAGTAACTGATTCTCAAGGTCAAACAAGCACCATGCTTTATTCGATACCCATTCTTTCCCCAACGCCTTTGCCTACTTTGCCCTCACCAACCACAACACCCACTCAACAGCCTACCCCAAATCCAACTTCAACACCCACCATTCCAGAGTTTTCTGCAATAGCAATTCCAATGTTGTTTATCGTAATGGTAACTGCTGGTTTGTTGGTCTACTTTGAAAAGTACAAACAAAGGAGGTTCGGCTAGGTATGAACAAAAGCTTCACCATAGGGCTTATTCTCATATTAACTGCTTCAAGCCTAATAATGGCTAAACCAGCATTTGCCCAGACGTCTATACCAACACCAACTGTTCCACAATTCACTGTGGAGCTTGTTGGTCCTTCTTACACTTCACCTACAATTTATTATCTAAACCAAAGTTCAGGACAGGTTGCGGCTCAACTGGGCTACACAATGGGATACAGTAATGCAGTAGTGACAATTAAGAATCAACCTTTTACATCCTATTTTAATGCAAGCGTTGGTAAAGAAATTTCATTCTACTATAACATTCAAATAAAAGCCCACAACGAAACAGATGATTGGATAGACCTTTACAACCCAGCTAACTATTATCCACAACCGTCGGCAGATTCTGATTATACCAACATATCAATCCCTGTGGAAACTTACCAAGTCGGTTCCATAACGATTCCAACTGGTACTCAAACCGATATTCAAGTTGAAGCAATGATTGGATACATCTACACTTCTTTCAATGTTTTAGCTCATCCCCCTGGCGCTGTTTTATCAGACGGCACTGTTTATGCATTTGTTGGCGAAACAAGCAGTTGGAGCGCCACACAAACAGTAACCGTGCCTGCAAACATTCCCTTGAGCTCTACCCCTGCCCCATCATCCTCAACTTCAAGGCTAACTCCAACTCCAGCATCCGTTAGCAGTGCTTCTTACGCATCTCTTTTACTAATAACCACTATGACTGTTGTAGTAATAGCGGTCTTATTGGCTATCATTATTGCTCTACTGGTTTACATAAGAAAACGAAAACCCATTATTCAAGTCGGTGAACATCTTGGATAAAAAATTAATAGTTATTTCAGTTTTGATAGCTATACTCTTTGTAAGTGCAATTACAGGAACGATATTTCATTATAACGGCGTAGTTAACAGTGAAAATTTCAAAATAGCTTCGTTGAACAACCAAATATCAAATTTTAATATCGACATAACCAATCTGAACAATGAACTAGAAAATTTGACCAGCCAAAATTCAAACATTAAGAGCCCACCAGCAAATTCCACTAGTCAAACAACACAAGTTTTTTATGAAAATCTTACATCTGACTTATCAATGAGCGATACACTTGACCCGCTTCAAATAGACTCGACAACAGAATCATATCTTTTCACCAATGGGTCTGTAACTAATTCAGAGCCAGAAACAGTTTATAACGCTGGATTGCAAGTTGATGCTTACAATGCCAATGGTTCATCGCTGATAGACTTGACGGTTCCTTTGGGTAACGCAACTTATGAAGTCGGTTTAAATGTTTTCGGCTCAGGTGAGGTAACAAGTTCTCAAGTTGTAACTCTGCATAGCGAACAGAATGTGACAGTTGACATAGGTATTTTCTATGCAGGCATTGCCAATAACTGGACCGCAACGCCAGTATGGACAAACTCACCATAATCTTAAGTCGATCCTTTAACGTTTAAGCACTGAGTTTTTTGAGGAGCCACGCCATGTTTCGTCCAAGGTCATCCATGGTCTGCATGCCTTCCTCGTCTTTTTCTACGTCGCCCTTGTTTAAGCCTATGCCGACGTTCCAGTATGATGAGCCTGGGACGATCATTTGGTTGATGAGGAAGAAGTGGTTTATCGCGTCAAAAGTCGGGATTCCACCTGCCCGTCGCACAGCCACGACTGCAGCGCCCACTTTTCTCTTAAACAAATCAGAATTTGCCCGCGCAACGAACCCTGAGCGGTCGATAAGCGCTTTCATTTCGGGAGACATCATCGAGAAATACGTGGGTGAACCAAGAATTATCCCATCCGCTGCAGCCATCTTCTCTATGTAGAGGTTGACGTTGTCGTTTACGATTTTGCATTGCTTGTTTTTGATTTTTCGGCAGGTTCCGCATGCCATGCACCCGTGGATCTGCTCGCCTGCCATCTGAATCAGCTCGGTTTCTATTCCTTCTTTCTCAAGAACTTGAAAAACCCTGCGGATAAGAGAGGCGGTGTTGCCGTCTTTTCTTGCACTTCCATTAATAGCTATAACCTTCATTTTGAACCCTCTGAATTGTTAGAGTGCAGATTTGGATAAAAAAAGGTAGCGTTAGGGACGCTTGCCGTTTTTCCCTCGGTTTTTTTTCCTTTTATTGTAGACCTCAGGGCATTTTGGTTCGGGTCAATTTTTTATGTGCCAATGCGACTGCACAAATGGTCACTGACACAACTAATACAACTAAAACTAGAGCCTCAGGTACCGCAGTTGTGGTTGAGGAATCTGATATAATTGAGACAGAGTGAGATAGGTAATCGGCTACGAATACTTCACCCTTAGTCGAATCGTAGGCTACCGCCGCGGGACCGTATGGTACATTGACGGTAGCGATCACAGTGTTGCTACGGTCGGAAATAACGGAAACTGTGGTGCCGTAAAGGTTGTTCACGAAGATCTCGCCCTTACCGGAATCGTAAGCTAATCCAGAAGGATTCGGCCCCACGGTGACGTTAGCAACCACGGTATTGCTGGTATCCGAAATGACGGAAACCGAGCCGTTGCCCTCACCCTGGTTATCATTGACAACGAAGATTTCGCTTTTCCCAGAATCATAACTTATTGCTTGTGGATTAAATCCGATAGGTATGGTCGCAACCAAGGCATTGCTGCTATCAGATATGACAGAGATCGTGTCTTCATAATTGCCTACAAAAATTTCGCCCTTGCCAGAATCATAAGCTATTCCTCCAGGGTTGGTTCCCAAAGATAGGTTGGCAATAATAGAATTGCTACTGTCCGAAATAATGTAGACCGTGCCGTTGTAAGTGGGGACAGGCTGACTGTTCTGCACGACGAGATTAGAATCGGTAACGAAGATCTCACCTTTTCCAGAGTCATAAGCTAACCCAGCCGAATGGATACCTAAAGACATGTTGACCACCACCTTATCGCCGCTATCCGAAATTATGGAGACTGCGCCAGAATCACTATTAACCCCGAAAATTTCGCCTTTACCCGAATCATAAACTATAAATCCTGGTTTGGCTCCCAACGACAGATTAGCAACCACGGAGTTACCGCTATCAGAGATGACGGAGACGGTGCCTGCAATCTCGCTGGATACGAAAATTTCTCCTTTTCCAGAGTCATAGGCTAGGTCGAATGGATACTCGTTTGAATTTATTGTGTTGACAACTCTAAGGGCATGGACCGCGTTTGTTACTGACAATGCAAGAATTATAACGAGTAAAATCAGGATAGCTGAGATTTTCTTCAGATTCCTCATAAAGACTCTTTGGCTTCAATTTTTCTTATAAGCTTTCGCAATTTCGTAAAAAATTGTTTCCTTTTGATTTGTCTGAGGTAGTCTGATAATGGAGCAAGGCAGCGTGCGATAAGCGTTGGGATAAAATGCTCTTCACGAGCCATCAATCGAGGTGGTTTGTCTAAACAAAAAATCAATAATGCCGAAAAAAGAAAATAAAGAAAAGGGCTTAATTGCGCTCTAATCTAATTGAAACGCTTCTTCGCCATGTTCCGCCAGGTCTAAGCCTGCGTCTTCTGCTTCCTCGCTTACCCGCAACGGCGAGAATATATTCACAAATTTAAGCAGTGCGTAGGAACCGAAGAATGCAAACGGCACCACTACACCAATTGCCACCAATTGAGGAATCATTTGGGCTGGGTTTCCGGTGAATAAGCCACCTTTTATACTAACGTTTATTGCTGCTGATGCGAATAGGCCTGTTGCGATTGAGCCCCAGATTCCTCCGACGCCGTGGCATGCAAACACGTCCAGTGCATCGTCTATTCTTGATCTGCCTGCTCTCCAGTTAGCTACCCGGTTGCAGAGAACTCCTGCTACTAAACCTATTATTATTGCTGATGGTACGTTGACGTAGCCTGATGCGGGGGTAATTGCGACTAATCCGACGACGGCGCCGGCAGCGATGCCGACGGCTGATGGTTTCCCTTTAAATACCCAGTCTGCAAGCATCCAGCTTATGGCGGCGGCTGCTGCGGCTAAGTTCGTGACTACGAGCGCTGAGACAGCTAAGTCGTTTGCGGCTAATGCGCTGCCGGCATTGAAGCCGAACCAGCCGAACCAAAGTAACGCTGCGCCCAGCAGCACATAGGGGATGTTGGTCGGTTTGAATTCTGTCGGATGATCTTTTTGATCGAGAGATTTCATGGCTTTCTGCCATGGTACGGCGCAGCCTTTTCTTCTGCCTACCAGAAGTGCTGCTGCTAACGCTGAAATGCCCGCAGAAATGTGCACAACTATGCCGCCTGCAAAGTCGATGGCGCCGAATTTGCTGAGCCAACCTGTTGGATTCCATACCCAGCAGGCTATCGGGCAATAAATGAGAGTGGACCAGAGCACCATGAAGATAAGAAGTGACTTGAACCGGAATCTTTCCGCGCATGCGCCAATGATCAGTGCGGGTGTGATGGCTGCGAACTTTAGTTGGAATGCGAATTGCAGGAGCTGCGGGATTTGTGGTGCAAGTTGGGTGTTAACGGTGTTTATGCCAAGGTTGCCCATGCCCAGTAAGTTTGGGCTCCAGCCGATTAAGCCGTTGACGGTGTTGCCGAACACAAGCATGTATCCCCAGAGCGCCCAGACTAAGCTTACAACTGCAAATATTACGAAGCACTGGACGATTGTGGAAACCAGGTTTTTCTTCCGCACCAAGCCTCCGTAAAAGAACCCCAGCGCCGGCGTCATCAGCATGACCAACGCTGTAGCGGTTATTATCCAAGCTATACTTCCTGAGTCAACTGCCATCTTTCTCCCTCTCTTGACATTTGTTTAATCGGATATTTTTTAACTCTACACCTATTATCAAGTTATATTTAAAATATACGCATATGAAAGACATTGCCAGCTAATAATGCGCATTTGTTGATTTAATCAATCGATCAGGCAATGTTTATCCAATTTTAAAGCGGAATATAGCCTGCAAATAAAAAAACGTTCAAAAATAAGCCGATAATTGAAAGTTTCTATACCATGAAAAAACACCGATTTCAGAAACTCTACACAAATTAACAGGTTTAATTAAAAACGGTGAATTGATTTTGCAGTCGATGCTGGAGCTGAAGACGGAGATGGCTTGGGTAAATCACCCAAAGCATAATGGTGCCTGCATCGGTACCGACATAGTGGTTTGCAGAGTTTGCCGGAGGCTGGCAGAAAGAAGCAAGGTGATAACAAGCGTTTTTTTATTATGGCTTAATGAAGCGCCATACGCAAGACGGCAGATATTTAACTCTAAAACAAACAAGTATTCGATTGGGTGAAAAAGAAGTGGGCAAGGTTGAGAACGAGTTAAAGGAAAAGATTGAGGGACTAATCATGCAGAAGGCTGAATCTTCCGAAACCGATGAGCTTTCAGACCCAGAACACGGGTATGTGGATGCTCTGATATGGCTTAAGGAAGGCTCAATTCAGCTAACTAATGAAGGCATTGGAAAAGAAATTGTTGATCGAACATATGCGGACCCAGACCAAAGCAAAGAATACTATGATGGCTACGACTCTGCACTTAAACTGGTGTTAAAAATGCTAATTGAATTAAAAAAATAATCTTGCTTATTTTATCGTGAGGCCATTTTGGTTTTCATGCCAAATTCATGCGGTAGGGAAAATAGGTCAAGAATTAAAGCAGGTCAAACAAATCAGGAGCAATATCAGCCTGGAGGATGCGATATGATTATTGGTTTGTCTTTCGTAATAATTGGTATTATTCTAGTGCTTCTTAGCCTCGCGGGTTAGCTATGTGAAAAACATCTGACTTTGAACAAGTCTTGTCAGATATTTCTAGCAATGTACTTGGTTCTTTGCATCTCGGTAAACAGTGGGGAACAAGCTTGTATAGGAGAAAATAATTAAACTGTGAAGTAAAGAAGGATGAGAAAAACTTGAACGGCAAAATATTAATTGGAAGCGAATAAAATGGGTGAAGCTGACAACAATACATCTTTCATGAAGAAAAATGAAAAAGCCATTTACTGGATAGCTATTATTTTTGGGGCGGTTTCATTGTTGGTGTATGGTTTAGTTGGTATAGTGGCTATTATCTTAGGATATTGGGTCTACAAACAAAAAACTTACAAAACATACGGAATAATTGCAATAGTTCTTGGAGTTGCAGGACTTGCCTTATTTCTAATATGAGGAAGATTACATCATAACTTGCCAAGCATACCTATGACAGCTCCATATATTTTTCAATCTTCCTCGAAATTCTAGTTCGAACGTCTTTATCGCTCTATTTATTTTGCCCATACCTCTTGTTTCCAGAGATTAACTGAGTTTCCAAGTAAACTCTTGAGATTAGACTGGAGAACCTGTATGGAAACACAAAACTGGTCGAATCTGTTGAAGATAAAAAGCCGACAGTTTTTCAATGTTACTCAAAAACCTTATAACATTATAGCCGCTTCTTTTGAGCTGAAAAGGCGGCTACCTGATGAAGTTTGGCTCATACACTTTCCAGCCTGAAAAGGCGCCGGGATTCGATTTCCAAGTTTTACGAGTAAAAACAGAAATGGGCGCAAGGCTTCCGCCCGTGCAGGACATGCACAGTAACGTCGCCGTTTTCGCTGACAACGTTGCTGTCCGCGACCATCCAGACTGGATTTCTCGGTCTCTTTTGGGACCGGCGAAGATGGGAAATAACAACTTTAACTTTTACTGGGACATCGTTTGTGCTACCCAGCCAGAGCACAGAGCGGAACAGCTAAACTACCTCGCCGACGTCGACGGGCGCTCCCTCGGCGTGTGGCTAAACAGCCAATATTTCGCGGAGCATGGACACTGCATTTGCCCCCGATGCACCAGTTTATGGAAGAAAAGCGGTTTAAGCTGGCTGGATTGGCGCAGAAAAGAAGTCACCGACTACATCGCGCAGATTCGCGAAAAAGTCAAGAAAGAACTGGTTCTGTGCATTCAGCCTGACCCCGTTAGCTCCCTAGAGCGCTATGGCGTGGACTTCGACGAGTTGGCAAAGCACGCTGACGCCTTCAACGTTGTAATGTTCAGCAAAAACTACGCGACGCCCTGGTACTGGGAAATGCTTGCCCGCGCCTTCAAAAAACTGCTAAAAAAACCGTTTTACATCAGCTTCTACGTTTATGGTCCAGGAGACACTCCAAAAGACGTTCCGACAGCCCAAGAATTGCTAACCGTCACTGCGCGGTGTGCAAGAGCAGGCGCCGACGGCTTTCTCTATCTGACGGATGGAGCCACACAAATCCGAGACTTCCAAAAAGCAGCTTTAAACTTGGGTGAGCACAGGCAAAAACTGAGAAGTTATGGCGGTCAACCCGTGCAGGAATTTCTGGATTACGTGGAAAACTGGAAAAAAATCTTAACCTAAAAACATTTTTCCTGTTCCTGCCGCTTGTTTATTTGCTGAGCCGTTAACTTTTTATCGCGTCAGTTAGCTAACTCTATGATGCGTCTGGAGCAATGTGCACTTGGATTTCATCACTGATTTCAGCAGAGCCGTTATAGCGTTATTCATCATAGTTGACCCCTTCGGCAACATTCCCATTTTCGTGGGGTTAACCGAAAACATTCCAGACGTCCAAAAAAAGAAGGTTTATGACACTGCAGTGCTCGTTGGCTCTGCATTGCTTCTTGTTTTCGCATTCGCAGGTCAAGGAATTCTGTCGCTTTTCGGGTTATCGATTTTCAGTTTCGAGATTGCAGGAGGCATTCTGCTGCTGATTATTTCAATTAGAATCCTGATTTCAGGCAGCATGCATGAAAACGTTGAATCCCCAGAAAGCTTAGGCGCCGTTCCCATTGCGATACCTCTGCTTGTGGGGCCCGGAGCCATCACCACAACCATAGTTGACCTCAACGAATACGGTATAGTGATAGCGATTTTGGCGGTTTTGATTGTGTTATCCTTAACATGGGTTATTCTCAGGTACATAAACAACATTTACAGGTATTTAGGCAAAACAGGCTCCTTAGTAATCGCAAGAGTTATGGCGCTGCTCATAGCTGCTATTGCAGTGCAGTACATTTTGACTGGCGTAACCCATTTTATAGCCTAAACAAGCTATAACCAGATTCATCGGGGCTTAGAAGAAGAAAAATAAACCCGCAACACAACCTCAATTGCTGCCAACTGGAGATTGCATAGGCTTAGAAAGTGAATTCTAATGGGCTTCCTTTTTTCTCAAGAAGTTAAAAATAAAAAAAGATGGAATTTTTTAGTTGAGGTTTTTTATTTTTTGCGCAGTATTAGCAAGACGCCTATGGCTAGTGCAATGATTATGGCGATTGCTGCAACGACTATGTATGTCATTAAGTCAGCTGTTGTTGCCAGGTTTGATGCGGCTGTAGCTGTTGGTGCAGGAGTCGCTGATGATGATTGTACGTTCAGGTATGTCATGCTGGATGAACCGTAGTATGAATTGGTTCCGCTGAAGGTAGCTGTAATTTGGTATTCTCCTGGAACTGAGGGCGGTGTCCAAACGAAGCCGTATTTGCCGCTGCTGTCGGTTGTAGTTGTTCCAATGTTGATTAAGTTGTGGTTAGGGTCGATGGCTGTTAGGGTAACTTGGACCCCCGTCGTATTGGTGGGCATTGGCTGCTGCATATATACTGCTTCCATGAATTGGCTCATGCTTGCGTCAGATACGCATGGTAGCCCGTTGGGGAAGTTTGCTGCGACTGCTGCCTGTTGCGAACCTGCTGAGATGTCAGTCACGGTGCCTGTGAGTGTTACTGGAGTAGTTGTTGTCACGCCGACGCCTGGAGCGGTAACGGTTGTTTCACTTGGTCCCATGCCGTAAGCATATATCTGGTTATCATACGCGTTTATCACTGTCATTACGCCATATGCAGTAACGGGGTAGCCGTCAACATCGAAAGCGTTTATGTTCCATACAAGCTGTCCAGTTGTGCAGTTGATTGCCAGTTGTTGAGCGCCAAGGAATAATGGGGGACTGTATTCGTGTCCTTCTTCGAGGAATAAGATTCCGTCTGCAACGCCTCCAATAGAGAACGGCCAAAGCGGCCAGACACCGTATGGACTGTTAGTTCCGCTGGAACCCTGAAGTGCCGTTGTATTCGTATACCAGTTGATTGCGCCAGTTAACATGTTTATAGACCATATGTCTCCGCCGAAGCCAGCAAGATACATTGTGCCGTTAGCAACAGTACTCATGTAGCCACCGATGCTGTTATAGGGATCAACAGGTGAAAGCACATCTGTCCATAGCAGGGCGCCTGTACTTGTGCTGTAGCCGTAGAGTGTAGATGCCTCGTAAGATATTTCTCCGTAGACTCCATCACTATCTCCTTCGCCAACTACTCTGGTGTAAGGTGCGTATGTTCTATTTTCTATCCAAAGCTGTTGTCCCGTTGTTGCGCTGTAGCCTGCTTCAATTTGCCATCCTGGCTGGAAAAGTCCGCCTGAAGAGCCTCCTGAAGTCATCATTACTACACCACTGCCGATGTCTTGCGATGACGTTATTGGACCAGCTGCACCAATCGAGAAAGCTCCCGGCAACGGATTGCCCGAATAGTTAGTTGCTATCGGCATCGCCCACTCGATTCCTTCTTGGAATGAGATGACGCCGTCTTGTGGGGGTCTCCAGTACCAGCCTGAAGCTTGTGCACTCCAAGCGCCGTTCTGAATGCAGAGTGTTGAGTTCCACAGGGTCAGCATTGGTCCTGTGTTGGTGACTTTGGTGCCGACAATGTTGCCTCCGAGGTTACTGTAGAGTGTTTGGTTGCCAGTTGTAGCGTTAATGAAGTAGCCGATCAAGTTTCCTCCTTGATCTACGGTTAATGCTGGTGAAGTGCCGTTGACTATGCTTAGGATGTAGGTTCCTGTTTCAGCGTCAAACATGTTTAATGTGGTTCCAGTTGACACGATTCCAACTGGTGTTCCGGTTGTCCAAAGATACGCTAAGCCTCCGTATTGGTTGGGCGATACGAAATCAAGTATTTGACCGCATAGAAGCGAGGTGCATACACCGGTTGATATTAGGGCAGTTTGCACTGAAGAGCCGCCGCCGTAGTTGTCGCCGTCGTCGTTCCATACTGTTTGTCCCGTGTATAGGTCCACGCAGATTAAGCCTGTGGGAGTAGTTGAGCTTCCTGGAAACACGTTGTAGTAGAGGTAGCCGTTGATGATGACTGGATTGTACTTTTTCTCGTATTGCGAGGTTGAGTAGTAGTTGCCGTAGGTTGTTGTTCCGCCGAAGTCTCCTCCGAGGACACCGCCGAAAGCTTCAGGCTTAGTCCACATAATATGAGACGTCATCGGCGCAGTAGTATACGGATTATAGTTTGAGGTAGTGTTGTATTTTCCGTTGCTGCCTAGGTCAAGAGAAGCACCCCCAACCATGTACCAGTTGTTAACGTTCATTGCGGTTATTGGGGTCTGCCAGTAACTTGATGGAAGAGGAGCTACTGAAACTCCGCCTACGGGTTGCTGCTGAACAGTCATCGTTGCAACTGCACTGGTGGAAGGTTCATAGTAGTCACCGATATACGGCGACGTTGTTCCTGGACTAAGGTTGACGCCTGCTAATGTTTGTCCTGGAAAAGTCATTTGGAAAGAGTAGTTGCCAAGCTCTGTGGGAGTGTACTCAACATGTGTTCCGCCAGTGTCGTCAGATGTAAACGGCCCCAGCTCCGCAGTGGTTCCGTCAGGCAATGTAACTTTCACCATCATGCCCATCCATCTGTCGCCGTATGGACCGGTTGCTGTTGGTGGCGGTTGACCGAGCCAGAAGCCAATGTTTACGGGTTGACTGATGCCATCTGGGTTTGTTCCCACGTTGATGAAAGCATAAGTTGCAATGTTATATGGAGGTGTATGCGCACTTGCAGTCGGAACCAGCAACGTTGTGGCTCCCATTGAAAGTGTTAAGAATATGACAATCGAAATAGCCGCGATTCTGTTTTTACCAATTTGCATTTTTCTTTTTTCTCCCTTTAAAATTTTTTATTTGAGGCAAGAAGCGTTGGTCTTCTCGCTTATATATAACTTTTAAATCAGGTTACTTAAAGTTTTACAAAAACACAAAATTTTTTTTAGCAAAAATGACTCAGCAGATTATCCTTTTAGTTTCATCCTAAATTATAGGTAGTTTTTGAGATGTTACCTTACAAAACGTCGGACGTTCTTTGGCGGTGGTTTGGCAGTGTGATTTCAACCTTAAAAAAATGGAATCCGTCAACCAGCAAAAAAATTAGCTACTCAAAGCGCCAACTATGATAAGCACTATTATTACTGCTACTTTAGTGCTCAGTTTAGGGGAGTATTTTGCCGTTTGTTTTGTGTCTCAACGCTCTTAATCCTTGGAATGAGGAGATTGCGATGAACACAAATAGAATAATGTGGCCTACGGCGAGGGCTATGAGCAAATTACTTGATAGAATGTAGGCGGTAAATCCGTTTGTGGATGCCCAGTGAGAAATAAAAAACAGCGCGGACGTTGCAAGTGCCAGCAGGGGAAGAAGCATAAGGATGTTTTTTTTGTCAACGGAGAAAAGACGTTTTAAATCTCCGCTGTTCACGAGGATTCCCAGCGCTAACGCCAAACCGGCTATTTCCAGCGTTACATCTATAAGGGAAGGCATGGGAATGCCAAAGCCGACTCGTGCGGAGCTGAAGGGCCAAAATATCATGACTTTTCCCATCAACAGGTCTCCGAAGGCAAAGTGCTGCACTACAGCTACAAAGTAAGGAACCGATTTCAGCCCGAAAACAATGAAAAGCGGAACAAAAATTATAATCCAGAAGAAAAAAGAGTGCGTAAAAGTTCGATGCACTACGCCAAGGCTGCCGAGAAGAATGTCGCCGTCAGGCAAAATTCCCAATAGCAAAATGGCTGGCACAATAAGCTTGCCGCCCCGTTTTACGCCGGGAATCAGAGCCCACGCTAGCATTGCCCAAACGTATGCCCAAGCCATATGCCCAAGAAAATACAGTTTAAAGTTCTCCTTTAATTTTTAGTGTTTCAATTTTGCGTAAGCTACAAAAGAAGTAGTGTGCCAAAATTAAGGTTTCTGAACATTCCGCTCTCTGAGGATGATATTTTATAGAGCATGAGAATTATTAGGAAGAATTGTGAGGCTTTTCATTAATTTCGCAGGTTTCATGCTGTGAAGAGTTCGTATGCTAACGCTCTTTGTGCCCAGACAATTTTAACTTGGTAGAAATTGTTTTCTAATTTTTTATTTCTTCGATGTTTTTGCTCTTACAGTTTGGGCATTTGTTGTTTTTTAGTTCCCATCCATCGCCATCCCAATCGCACTCGTTGCAGTGATGGGTAGCTTTATCGTATAATGAATTGAACATTTAATCCCCCGCTCTCCTGTTAGATTATCTCACCAATTATATAGCATTTTCTATCAAATACAATATAAAAAATCACCATTACTTAGTTTATAATATTCTGCTGCGTCTTCGAAGATGGAGAATTATTCTTCTATGATGAGTGCCGAAATTTTTTTGATATATCACGATTTGCGAAATATTGCTTGTAGAATGTCTAGCTCTTTAGCTTCCTCTGGGCTGAGTTCGTGTCCCTCAGGAATCAAAGATTCAAGCAGGCTATCGAAAGAAGAAGAAAAACGATTTTTTCAGTCTTCTTCTTCTTCTTTTAAAGAAAAATCTTGCCAAGAAGAACAACATTTGAATTTAGGGTGTTGTTGTTCTTTTGAAAATAAATTATTGACTGAAGCGCTATTTTATTTGGATTCGTCTACGCTTTTTTTGTAGAGTGCCTTGTCGATCACTCGTACATCCAAGTTTTGTTTGGCTGCGGTTTTCCTTATTACCCCAAGCAGTTTTAGGTAGTTCTGGGCGGTTAACAGGTTGGGTGGGGGATTGCCAAGCACCGCCTTCCACACTGCCGTGTCTAAAATGCAGTATTGTTTGGGGTCAAAAAACGTTAGGATCACGCTTGCCAAAACCGGGCTGATGCCTTCGAGCAGTGTGAGGCAATTCATTCGGTAAGCGTCTTCGCAAGATGGAATGCTTAGAGCTTGGCTGGATAAGCGGTTAACCGTTTCCAACGCATTTCTGCTCACTAACTCTAACACCCGAGTTTTCTTCTCAGGCTCCTCATTAAACTTCCATTCAACAACAGCGGCCAAATCAGCCAACGTTAATGCTTTAGCTTTTCGGAATTTAGAGCCTAGCGCCCGTTCCCTCTGAGCTTGCCACCCAAACGCTTTATCGTATTTGCGGCTCCACATCAAGTAAGCAGCTTTATCCACACAATCACCATGTGTTGAATAATTGAGAATCAGCTTACATTTCTGCCTTTGCCTAAAGCTAACAAAAAACTGGAAAGGATGAAGTTTAGTTTTGATCTACTAAGTGGGCTGTTCCATCTGGGCAGTACACTTTCTCGTCTTTGCTAACGCGCTTGTAGCGTTCACTACACATGTGCAGGAGCGTGCATCCGTCGCAATCTCTACTCAGCATTTCTTCGCCTCCTTTTAGAATCTGTAGCATGGTTAGAATTCGCTTATAAGGATATGTAATATGTAAGTATATACATACAAGCTTTGATTATCAGCACTTTTGCGTGTAGCACACGTTTTGTAAGCCATGCAGTGCTCCGAGCAGGAGATGGCTGTTTTGGTTTGGTAACCCAAAGTAATCGGCTATACACGTTTAAGCCCCTTGCCGATGCTGCTCTTAGTGCCCGTTGCATCGACGAACCGCCATACCCCATAAACATGAAGGGGAAAGTAAACAAGCTTAAACATGCCGATCTAAGGGTCGCCAAATCCATCATGCCATGTCATCCCATTTTGTTTTGCTCTAAAAACCAAAGTGCCATGGTAAAGATATAAAGCGATTTGAGAAATGTTCACAAATATTAAGAATACCTATGTAAACGTCATAACACACTTTATAAAAATAATTATTTGTCATCAAACACATTAAAAACCTGCACATATAAAAAATAATGCAACGCCAAGAAAAGCGGCGTGCTTTTATGCGTGGCTGTCTACTCGGACGAGGGGTTTACCCATTATGTCTCGGATGGTGTCTGCCACCGCGAAGGGTGAGCGGACAAGCACAAGTTTGATTTGGCGTTCGCCTTGAGAGTTAACAGTTATGTCTCCATAACCGAAGATTCTGCCGCCGACGGATTGGTAAACCAGTAAATCCCCAAACCCCATTGGAGTAACAACAAACGAATGTAGCCTCAGAATGCCACGGCGGATTTCTAACCCGTCCTGCCGTAGCAAGTAAGTGTGGGCAGCCCGAAAAATAATCAAATCCAACACGGTGAACAGCCAAGCCACGATGAAAACTAAAATCGTCCATGCCCAAACTGGTAATCCAGCCAAATTTGTTGAGGCAACACCTACATAGAGTTCAAGCCAGAAAAATAGGATTGCAACTACAAAAACGATGATTGTTCGTATAATGGCTGTTGGGGTAATCCATGGTTTTCCTGACCATACCACGTTGCTTTGGGCTGCAGCATTTTTATCAGAGGACAACTAAAACACGACCACTAGGCAATAGGGTAAAAAGATTATTTAAGCCTTCAACGCTAAGGAGCTATTCAGTTAAGGCTTCAAATATTTCCAGTGTCTTATCCTTTCGCGCTTGCCTTTTTACCGCTTCAAAATTCACTCGGGTAAAAGCCAAAATTGCCTTAACGTCCTGCCTATCTTTAATCGAGCGTTCAAAGGGCAAAGTAACCTTAATCATCCGAAGTTTTGCCGCAACCAAGCCTTCAGGACACTGGAAAAAAGTTTTCACGCCGTCAATGTTTCCCGATGTTTTATCAAGTTTATTTTCAGAAAGAATTACGTCAATGGTGTAAGGCGTTGTTTTGTCTTTGAAAGTTGCGATTTTATATCCTGAGGTCAAAGCCGACTCAATTTTTCGTTCGTCAAACTCTAAATCCGCCTGTTTCAGCGCTCTCGCAATCTTTGTTTTGAAGTCTGCCCCATTCGCGACTGCGACTATCACGTCTACGTCGCTTGTTGTTCGCGGAACACCGTAGAAACTCGTTGCTAACGCTCCAGTAAAAGCGTAATCTAAATTTTCAATTTCAAAAGCATTAACCAGCTTCTTCACAAACGTGTAGTATGCATCCAATTATTTTTCGCCTCAGCGGTTACGCTTCGACCATTCAAGGCGCTCACGCAATTTCTCTAACAGCTCTTGCTCAGAGATGCTTGGAAACCGATTTCTGACGCCGTCAGCACATATTCGGAGGCAACCGTCAGTCATATCAATGCATAGTCGCACTTTTTCCTCAGGTTTCAGGCGCCCCAAGCGTTCCCAGCTCTCATCCATAGACCGTTTCACACTCATCGAGAATGATATTGAAGGTATTGCCTAAAAAAACCTTACACTTCCGCCCCGGCAAAATCAACTAAACAAAAATACGTCATTCCCTGCCGCAACTACCCATAAAACTGATTTAATTGATGTGACCTTTTTTCTGGCGGTTCTTTGGCGGTCTATGGGTAGGCCAACATTTTCGGCAATACACTGGCCGGTCCGCATGAGGCTTAAACGGCACTTCGCATTCGCAGCCGCAGTCGCTGCAGACGGTTTTGTAAGCTGTTTCTTGATGAAATTGGCTAAACAAATGGTAGTTCTTTAACCGCGGCCAACCTGTCTTGGTGTAACGTAGCATTTCAGGTTTGTCTTTTAGCCACCGCATCATGTGGAAGAAGCTTTTGCCTCTTTTTTCTTCACGTTCAGCTAACGGTTCGTAGCCTAAGTTGCGGATTTCGTCTAAATAAGCAATTTCTGTTAGCCTCTGCGCTTCGCCGATGACTTTGACGCGTTTAACGCGGTCTTCGCCGTAGACTTTGCGGAGCTCCTCAGCGGCTACGTCAAAGATGCAGCCTTGGCAAATATGGATTTCCTCATCTGGCTTAAGGTTAAAATATGCGGCAAGTTTAGCGGCGATGCGTGAGGCTTCTTGAAGGTACTCTTTTTCGCGGAAGATTTCTTGGTAGAATCTTACGTCAATCATGTCATATTTGAATTCGCCTGTTTCTTCTCGGTAAGCGCCTATCACTACGCCGGAAAGTAAGTCGCCGCTGCCTGCATCGTCCACAATAAGTGTCAAAGCGTCAATGCCTCACTTCTCTTTCAACCCAATGCTTAATTCATGTATAAAAATCGTCCTCTCAAAAAGAAATACAACCGATGTTTAAGTAACTGTTGCTGGTGCTAGCTGCTGCTTAAAACTTCAGCAGGGCTTTGCAATGTGCTGATGACACCTTTTTTTCCAAGCCGCAGCTGCTTCTCGCCTCTAAAAACGCATATGTGCGAATTCTTTATTTCAATGTTGTCTCCGACAGCAACCGTGTTTATTTGTCCTTCCCACAGGCAAAGTTTGATTTTTCCTGTTTCATCGCCCACCAAAGCATTAACGACTCTAACAGTGTTGCCAAATTGCGTGTGAACCTGCACGGGCTTAGGAATCTCAAGGACTTCAGCTTTAACATTAACCCTTTTCATGCAAGCTCTCAAATCTTGAATCGAGGTAAAAACTGAATCTATATTTTGTTTAGCGATTTTCTTGCATATTTTATCTGTCGTCATCCAGCTTTCAAAAGGATTATCCTTTCTTAACAGAAATTGTTCATCAACTCTGAACTGAGCCACTGCATTATTTTCTTTCTTTATAAGAAAAATAATTTCGTCTTTCACTTTACCCCGATATTCAACTGTAAGGTTGCCGCAGACTGCTTTTTCGTTTTCTTTTGCTTTAATAAGTGCTTGAAACACTTCCGAGGGGTAAATGTTATGTTTTACTGAAAGAAGAGCAATGTGCTCTCCTAAGGTCGATTTTTTCTGTCTCACATTTCTTCTCCCATGTGTAATGTCAAAGCAAGAGAAGAAGCAAAGCCCAATTTTCCCCATGCTTCTCTCAATATTTTGAATGCCTACACTATACGAGGTGTACCTATATTAGCTTGAATGGTCAAAGGGCTGTTTTAACCGAATTTTAAGAAAACTTATGAAGCTCAGTTGCTGCCGTGAAAAAGGTTCAAAATCTTTCTTTCTTGTAACTCCCCTTTTAAGAAGCGGGTTGCAGGCAAGATTTTGATGTTTAATCTAAAAATAGTAGGCATTCAATTTATAAGCATCGAGGACACGTTAAAGTTACTGTGCAAGAACCAATTTTTGCACAGCAAATGTAGTAGGAGTTGAAATAGCGAATGTATAATAACAGAGAAATGCACAAGGCAACCTGCGCTGACTGCGGAAAAGAATGTGACGTTCCTTTCAAGCCAGACGGCTCCAGGCCAGTATATTGCCGTGAGTGCTACGCAAAACGAAGACCACCGAGAAGATATTAAGCTTATAAGCTGAACACCTTTCACGTTCGTCCTTATTATTTTCTTTTTATTTTTTATCATTTTATGTTGCTGGAAACCGCAATTATTATTTACGTGTCAAATAACATTCTAAATGTTTAAGGAGCAAACTAAAGTGAAACAATTCCTAGTTACTCCCGCCGCAGGAAAACGCTTAATCGCCAAAACCCTGACAAATCACCCTGCAATAAGAAAAGCCCTCAAAAACGGGACACTTGTCATTGTTGCTGGAACAACCAACGGATATGTCGCTGACGAAATATTAAGAACGTATCAGATTGCGACTGATTTCTCGAGGAAACACTTTTTCCGCGGGATAACTCTGCCTTCAGTTAAAAGTGTGACTGCTGAGGGGCGGTTCGCTGTCGAAAGCAAGTTTCCCGGCGATGTCGTGATAGTTAAGGGTGTTTGGCAGAAGGGGAAGACGATAGGCGATGTAGTTGATTCGCTCAAAGAGGGCGATGTTATCGTGAAGGGTGCAAACGCTCTGGACTTGGACCGAAAACAGGCGGCTATCTTGATCGGTCACCCAAAAGCTGGAACTATAGGGTTGGCTTTGCCCGCGATTGTGGGGCGCCGAGTAAAACTCATAATACCCGTGGGTCTGGAGAAACGGGTAAACGGCGATTTGAACGCGTTGGCGGAGAAACTTGATGCTCCTGGAGTAGGCGGTTACCGTTTGATGCCCGTTACAGGCGAAGTTTTTACCGAGATAGACGCGTTGACTGCTTTGACCGGCGCCAACGTTGAGCTGATTGCTGCCGGCGGCGTTTGCGGCGCAGAAGGGTCATGCTGGCTGTCCATTACCGGCACAAAAGAGCAAGAAGAGGATGCTGAAAAAATTTTTGCCTCTGTCGCTTGTGAAAAAGCATTTGGCTTCGATGACAACTAAGCCACAGTTCGGAAGCTGATTGCCCTTGAAAACTAGTTAGATATTTGGGCGCTTTCGATACGCGTGATTTTTGTATAGTAATTAAAAAGGCAATTAAAAGTGTACGTTTTGTTTTCTTGAAGGCTAAGATAAAGCGGTGCATTATTATAAATATAGAGTGTTTTTCCGCCTGAGATTACAATTACGCTTTCATTTGCATTTACAACGTTTTTTGAAACTACTATTCCGTTATCCCCTGAAGGTATATTGTTTAAGTTGTTTAGCATTACAATGGTGATGATGCCTACTGACACTATTGAAATTATTATAACAGCAACAATTGTAATTTTGAACGGGTCAGCTTTCATCGTTACGTCAGTGACTTCTTGTTTTGCTTTGTTTAAATGTCTTGCTGTCTTTCACTTTTCATTTGGTTCAGGTTTGAAGTGCCCCAGTGCCGAGCTAACGCTGTTAAGGCTTCTTCAAACAAGTAGTCCTGCGGCACAACGTCAACTTTTATTCCCAGTTCTTTTAACGCTTCGGCAGTCGTAGGTCCAATCGCAACAGTAGTAACTTTATCGTTTATTAGGGCACTCAGCGTTTCCATCGAAGCCTTTTCTGAGAGCATTTTGAAAATGTTTTTAGCGCTCAATCCGCTGCCGAAGACAATGGCGTCAATTTTTCCAGAAGTTAAATCTTTAAAAAAACTATCTTTCATTTCATTGCCTACAGGTAAGCCTGACTCATAAACGTAGATTTCTTCTACATCTGCACCCATTTCCCTGAGCTTTTCAGTTAAAGTTGGCGTCGCATTGCTTGTTCTTGGAATACGGATTTTTTTACCTGAAATTTTTTTGGTCTGTAAGCACTCGATTAACCCGTCAGAGCTGTATTTCAAAGGGACCAACTCGACGTGCACTTGGTATTCCTCTTTCAGCGCTTGAGCAGTTCGTGGTCCAACAGCAATAACAAAAGTCTTCGCCAAGCCCGCCTTCAATTCGCTAGACTGCTTTAGGTTTTCGGCTGCACTGAAGAGGTATTTGACGCCGTTGGTGCTCATGAAAATCGTGTAGTCAACCTGCGCTTTTTGCAGTTCACTGACAAATTTTTTGACCGGGGCAAAGTTGGTTAAGCCTTTGATTTCTATGGCAGGTATATAGTAGGGGATGCCGCCTTTTTCCTCGATTAGTTTGCCCGCTTCTTCCGCCTGACCTTGCGGGCGGGTTATGGCAACTGTTCTTCCTTTCAAGGTAAGGGCTTTTTGAACCATGCAAGTTTCCTGCCTAAGGTTGCAACTTCACCTATAACTATAACTGCCGGCGGCTTGACCTGTTTTTTCTCTGCTTCCTCTGCAATTGTGCCTATTTTGCCGATGATGGTTCGCTGCTGAGGTAGCGTGCCTGACTCGATGATTGCGACGGGTGTTTCTGGTTTTAAGCCGCCTTCAACCAACTTTTCTACAATAGACTTAAGCGATTCGACACCCATCAAAATAACCATTGTGTCCACGGCTGAGGCGATTTTAGCCCATTCTATTACCCGTTCTGCGTCGCCTGCCCTGTGTCCCGTTATTATTGCAACTGAAGCTGCATAGTCACGATGTGTTAAAGGGATACCAGCGTACATTGGCGCAGCAACAGAAGAGCTAACACCGGGCACCACCTCAAACGCTATGCCTTTTTCAACGAGTGCTTCGGCTTCTTCGCCGCCTCTGCCGAAAATGAATGGGTCGCCGCCCTTAAGCCTGACTACTTTGCCGCCGAGCTTGGCTTTCTCAATTATTAGCTCAGTAATTTTGTCCTGTGGAATCTCATGGTTACCCGTTCGTTTTCCAACGTAAATTTTTTCGGCTTTTTCTGGAGCTAAATCGATAATTGACTCGCCCACCAGTCGGTCATAGATGACTATGTCAGCGTCCTTGAGTAGCTCAGCCGCTTTCACGGTGAGCAGTTTGGGGTCACCTGGACCCGCGCCGACAAGGTAAACTTTACCAGGCGCCATATTTTTTTCTCCATTCTTTCTCGAAGTCTTTGGCTCCTTGTTTTATGAGGCTTGCACCGACTTTTTCGCCTAGCATATCGGCTTCAGCTAACTTGCCGTTTGCGGATGCGCTGATTTTCTTTCTCTCGTTAAGTGAGTATATGCAGCCGAAAAGCGAAAGGTCGTTGCCATTTGCTTTTGCAACCGCGCCGATTGGCACTCGGCAGCCGCCTTCCAGTTCCAGCACGAGGCTTCGTTCAGCCGTAATTTCGGCTCTTGTCGCTTTATCTTCAACAGACCGTAAAATCGCCATCACATTTTCGTTGCCCTCTTTCGCGACCACCGCTAAAGCGCCCTGTCCTGCTGCTGATGGGAAACAGTCAAGCGACAATCGCTCAGTAACTTCGTTCATTAAATTCATTCTTTCAAGCCCTGCTTCAGCTATTACAATGCCTGCAAACTCTCCTTTTCTAACTTTATTGATTCGTGTGTCTACGTTGCCTCTGATTGGCTGCACATCTAATTCAGGACGGATAAACTTTATTTCCGCCATTCTTCTCAGGCTTCCTGTTCCAACTACTGATTCTTTGGCTAAATCGTTAAGCAAAACTTTTCCTTTTGAGATGAACACGTCGTTTTGCGAATCCCTTTTCGGGATTGCGGCTAAGACCGTGCCAATTTGCTGGTCAACTATGGGCACGTCTTTTAGGCTGTGGACGGCAAAGTCAACTTCCCCGTTGATTACTTTTTGGTCGATTTCTTTTTCAAAAATGCCTTTACAGTCAATCGTGAACAGGGTTTTACCTTGCTCCTTGTCGCCGACGGTTTTGATGATGTCAACTTTAAACTCGACGTCGGGGTGTGCTTGCTTGATTTGTTTTAGAACTCGATTTGTTTGTGCAAGCGCGAGTACGCTTCCTCTGGTTCCTACGTTTAGAATCATTAATGGGTTTTCTCCTTTGCCACTTTGTTTAATGCCTTGTCAAAAGCACTTATTGTATGTTTCAAATCATCTTCTGCATGGGCTGTTGATAAGAAGCAGGTTTCAAACTGGGACGGCGGGATAAATACGCCTTGCTTTAAAAGTTCTTGGAAGTAAACGTTGAATAGTTTTGTGTCAGATTGTTTGGCACAAAGATAATCAGTGACTGGCTCGTTTGTGAAGAATATTTGGTACATTGAAGCGATATTGTACACTTGTGCTTGCACGTTATGGGTTTTGGCTAAATCAGTTAGAGCATTCTTTAGGTCGGCGGTGTTTTTCTCAAGCTTTGAATAAATTTCTTTTTTCTTTTTACCTAGAATATTTAGGATTGTGAAGCCTGCCGTTGCTGAAACTGGGTTGCCGCTGAAGGTTCCAGCCTGATATACTTTGCCGACTGGTGAAATGTTTTGCATGATTTCTTTTTTTCCTCCGAACGCGGCTAGCGGGAAGCCGCCGCCAAGCACTTTGCCAAGCGTCGCCATGTCGGGTTTTACGTTGAAGTATTCTTGTGCGCCGCCTAAGGCTAAGCGAAAACCTGTTATAATTTCGTCGAAAATTAAAACTGCGCCGTAGCTGCTTGTTATTTTTCTTAAGTAGCTCAAATAATCTTTTTTGGGTAAAATAAGCCCAACATTTGCCAAAACTGGCTCAACAATCACTGCTGCAACTTCGCTGCCTTCGCGCTTCATTACTTCTTCAAGCGCTTCAACATTGTTGTAGGGAACAACAATCGTGTTTTGGGTTGTTTCCTCGGGAACTCCAAGGGAGTTCGGTGCCGCAAACGTTGTGGCGCCTGACCCTGCCTTAACCAAAACGCTGTCGTGAGAACCGTGGAAGCAACCCTCAAACTTGATAATTTTTTTTCTTCCTGTGTAGCCTCTTGCAGCTCGGATGGCATGCATGGTTGCTTCAGTGCCTGAGTTGACGAGCCGAAGCATCTCCATGCAGGGCGACGACTTCTGGATTAACTCGGCAAATTCGACTTCTCGCTCGGTTGGGGCGCCATAAAGTGAGCCTTTAGGCAATTGGCTCTTCACTGCTTCCGCGATGTCCGGGTAAGCATGTCCAAGAAGCAAAGCTCCATATGCCATGCAATAGTCAATGTACGTAATCCCGTCCGCGCTGAACATTTTGGAGCCTTGGGCACTGTCCACAAAGAAGGGGTATGGCTCGAAAGCTCGGACTGGACTGTTTACGCCTCCGGGCAGAATTTTTTTGGCTCGCTCAAAAAGCGTTTGTGATTTGGATTCATTCAAGTTTGATTCAACCAAGATTTAATGTCTTTGGCAAAGTAGGTTATGATTAAGTCGGCGCCTGCACGTTTAATGCCTGTTAAGATTTCACGGATCACCGTTTTTTCGTCTATCCACCCGTTCTGCGCGGCGGCTTTAACCATCGAGTATTCGCCGCTGACGTTGTACGCAACTATGGGCACGTTAAAGTTGGCTTTTGCCAGATTTATAATGTCCAAGTAAGCCAGTGCCGGTTTAACCATTATCATGTCCGCGCCTTCGTTGAGATCTAACTCGATTTCTCGCAGGGCTTCCTCTTGGCTTCCTTGGCTCATTTGGTAGCTTCTGCGGTTTCCAAATTTCGGCGTGGATTCAGCTGCTTCCCTGAATGGACCATAAAAACCCGACGCGTATTTCGCCGAGTATGCCATGATTGGAATCTGCTCAAAACCTGAATCATCTAAAGCTTCTCGGATTGCGCCTACTTGCCCATCCATCATAGCCGAGGGTGCTACAACATCCGCGCCTGCTTCAGCTTGGCTAACAGCAACTTTACCAAGCACCTCAAGCGTTTGATCGTTTAGCACTTCGCCGTCTTTAACTAAGCCACAGTGCCCATGACTCATGTATTCGCATAGACAGACATCGCCGATAACAACCAGTTCTTCTCCGTGAGTTTTTTTCAACTCGTCAATTGCCTTTTGAACAACCCCATTTTTGGCAAAAGCGCTTGTTCCCGCTTCGTCTTTTTTCGCTGGAATGCCAAAAAGAAGCACACTTTTGACGCCTTGCTCCAACGCCTGTTTTCCCTCTTCTGCAACCAGACTGATTGGCAATCGGCTGTACCCCGGCATTGACTCGATGGCAGCGGGTTTTGTTATGGCTTCGTCAACGAAGATTGGGTAAATCAAGTTGCTTGGCTGAAGATTTATCTGGTTTAATATGTCGCGCATCGCT
This sequence comes from Candidatus Bathyarchaeota archaeon, assembly GCA_963828195.1. Taxonomy (GTDB): domain Archaea; phylum Thermoproteota; class Bathyarchaeia; order Bathyarchaeales; family Bathycorpusculaceae; genus Bathycorpusculum. The sequence continues at coordinate 121,099 of CAWHDT010000008.1, read as the reverse complement.
GCAGTTCTGCGCAGTCTTCTCATTCTAACAGTTGGAAAACTCACTAACTTTGCCTCCCTTTTTCTCTAAGAGTTTCAACGCCATTTCTTGAGCCTCACAAAGCTTTCCTTCTTTTAAAACTTGTTTAATGTTATCATTATTAAGTATCTCGTATAGCATTTCGCCTCTAACCTTCGGATCAGATATTTTTTCTTTAAGGATGCCGCGTAAATGGGCTTGTAGTTGAATCTCAAGTAAATCCTCAGGCGTTATCATCTGCTCTATCCTTTCCCTTAGCGCCCTAGCCATGGCGGGACTTTTTCCTGAAGTGGAAACCGCAATCTTTACATCACCAACTCTTGCCACAGCCGGCAAAATGAAATCGCTCAAAGCAGGGTTATCCACTGAATAAACCATGCAGCCAACAGATTTCGCCGCCTTAACCAGGTCAAAGTTAAGTTTAGGCTCGTTTGTCACAGCTAAAAAAACATCTGGCTTAGGATTCAAGCTGCCGACGAAGGTTTGTGCGTTTTTAATTTCAGTTTTAACTAAAGCAACCTTTTTTTCATCAGCCAATTGCTGGATGCCGCTTGAAAAATCCTTGCTTATAACCCAGATTTTAGCGCCTGAATCAACGAAACTTTGGGTTTTCCGATAACCCTCTGAGCCGCCGCCGACCACTATAACGGTTTTTCCTTCAAGTTTGAGGTCTATGAGCAATTTTGTGTTTTGTCACCTTCACAGGGGTTAATCTTATAGTTGATTAATAGATTTTTGAATTTTTCCATAAATGCTGCGTAATCAACCTGTTTAAGTGAGGGCGCTTGAGCAATTTTGGTCAGCGCTTCCAAGTTTATGCATTGCTCAGTTGTTTCGACGGCTTGGGCTCCGAACTCCTCATATTTTATCTCTATTTCAGGTATCATGCCTCTTCCCTCCATATCAAGCCGCGGTACAATACCCAGCAATTCAACTCCGACGTTTTCAAAGGCAGTTTTCATCGTGAGTTTCATTTCGTCAGTCAAGTAGCTTATACGCGCTTTGTTCAAGATAACACCCGTTATCTTTACTCCAAGACTTCTGAGAACCTTAACGTAATTTAATGTGTTAATCATGGCACCTTCTATGCCCTCTTTATCGCAGCTAACCACCACAACAGTAGAGGCGCCTAAAGCCGCTGCAACCTCAGCCGTCGAAGTAGGCCTCACAACTTTATCATTTAACAGTCCTGTAAAAGCGCTCATAGCTCCTTCAACGAGGAGAAAATCGTGATTTTGGCTGGCTTCACCTACTGCTTCAGCAAGAGGTTTCCAGCCGCTTTCCCCAATTTTAATCGACGAGTAACCTTTAATCGGCTCTTTAATGAGATAAAGCGCAGGCACAACATCTCTTATGTCCCCGCCAACTTTGATGATTCCAACTTTGAAACCTCTCTTTTTTAATGCGCCGGCAATGCCCGTCACAAGAAAAGTTTTTCCTGAACCGCTTCCCGTTGCCGTGACCAGCAGTAAACGGGGCGTTTTTTGAGTGACTGCGCCTTGCTGATGGATATTGGTTGAGATTCCAACTTCGCATTTAATTTGTTCCACAAGCTTAGCGTTCACTTTTCTTATCTCTTCAAGTTCAATTGCGTTGATGCCCAGCGAATTTGTGATACTTTCAATGATTGCTGGATTTTGATCCAGTAATCCATGGATGAAAATGCCGACTACGTTACCTTCTTTATTGGCTACCCCTGAAACCAGATCTTGGGGGTCGCTATGATAGTTGACGCGTTTTGCATGGGAAACAAGGATGGTTCTTGAGCCTTTGTGAAGCAGGATTTTGCCGTAGGTGTGGCAGTGGAAGCCTGAAACTTCTTTGCCAACCTCACCTGTGATGAAACTTTTACCAGTTATAGTGGCGCTTACGCGGTCTGTGCAGATTAACGGTCCGAACTCTGCATCTAAGAGTCCTAGGCCTTCTCTGGTTATCGGGACTTTTGATAGGCGTCCTACATCGGTTTCTTTTGCGAGGATTTGGAAACCCGAGCAGATTCCAAGCACGAATTTGCCGTTTTCAGCCATTTTAATTATTTCTTGTGCGACCTTTTTGTTGACGCTTTGTGATTCAACGAGGCTTCCACCTGGGATAATTATCATGTCTAAAACTTCAGATGCTGGCTTGCCATCTACAAGTGCATCAGAGCAAACTAGGTCGGTTGGCAAATTCCCGAAGTCTTCGAAGCAGGGAAGCGCTCCTGGAAGATAAACCAAACCAATTCTGTGTTGTAAAATCATCCCAAAGTGCCCCAACGCGTATTTAGGTAAAGCTTATATTTAAGCCGCATGGTTTATCCAACCATGCATTCCTCGGCGAAGATAGACCATGTCATCAACGTTAGAATAACGCATAAAACAGCCCGGGTGCCTTTAATGGAGGCTGTAGCGTTTAAAGAAAAGGAAAAAGCGCTTGCCGAAATCAGTTTGCTTGAAAATGTTGAAGAATGCCTGCTTCTTCAGACCTGCAACCGAATCGAAATTTTTGTTGTAACTGAAGATGCCGAAAACGCAGTTAATTTAGTTAAGGATTACTGGTTGAAGCAAGCTGGGGCTTACGCTGTTGAGGCTGCTAAAGCCATGGAAACTTCAGTGAACAACGATGCTTTCAGTCACCTTTTGCGGGTTACCTCAGGCTTAGAATCGATGGTTATCGGCGAAGACCAGGTTCTTAATCAAGTCTGGAACGCCTATTTAGAAGCAGAAAACGCCAAAACGGTCGGTCCGATCATAAAGCACCTGTTTAATCGTGCAATGACCGTTGGCAGACGGGTAAGAAACGAAACAGGCATCAACAAAGGCGCGGTGTCGATTGGTTCAGCAGCAGTTGAATTAGCCGTTAACTTGCTGGGCAACTTGGAAGACAAGAAAATTTTGGTTATGGGCGCTGGAGAAATAGGCACGCTTGTTGCCAAAGCTTTAGCTCGAAGATGCCTAAGCCCAATCTTTATCGCTAACAGAACTCATGAGCGAGCGGTAAAATTAGCTGCCGACCTCTCGGGGCAAGCGGTGATGTTTAATCGGTTTGAAGAAGTGCTCGTTGACGCGGACGTAGTAATCTGCTCAACGGCTGCTCCACATTACCTTTTGACTAAAGACATGCTTCAAAGATTAATGAAGCAACGCACAAACAAAGATGACCTTTTAATCATTGACATTTCAAATCCGCGCAACGTAGAAAAAACCGTTCAGGAAGTTCCGAAAGCTAAACTCTACAATATTGACGATTTACAGTTAATCGCCGACAAAAACAAGCAAGAGCGAGAAAAAAGCATCGAGAAAGCAGTCAAAATCTTAGACGAGGAACTTGTTATCCTAAACCAAGACATGAAAAGCTTCTCCGTCCGCCTTATCATTTCGTCGCTGCTTTCTAACGCTGAGCAAGTTCGGCAAAAAGAACTTGCGACGGCTTTAGGAATGATAGGCGACGTGGATGAGAAAGAACGGGAAATTCTTGACAATTTAACTTCAATTTTGCTAAAACAGACTTTTGTGCCGATTGTTGAAAACTTGCGGTTAGCCGCCAAAAACGGCGACGAACAACTGATTGACCTGGCTGTTAAATTATTTGAAAAAACGGGGAAAAACTGATTTGCCAAAGGCAGCGTTGAATAAAGTTGGTTTAATTCTAATTGGGCACGGAAGCAAACTGCCCCATAACCGGGAAAACCTCGAAAAACTAGCAGAAACCTTACGCAAACGGTCCAAGTTCGAGATTGTTGAAATCGCATTTATGGTCAGGGATACACCGACAATCCCAGAGGCAATAGATGCGCTGGCAAACAGGGGGGTGTCAAAAATTGTTTTGGTTCCCGCTTTTCTCGCTCCTGGCGTGCACACAACACAAGATATTCCCGAATCAATAGGCGTAAAGGAGAAGGAATCCCAACTTAAAGGACGGGGCATAATACTTTTTTACGGTGAGCCTTTAGGCAGCGATGAACGCATTGCTGAGATCCTTGAGGAAAAAGCCCTCAAAGCGCTGGGACAAGAAATCAAGCGGGACAGCGAGATAGTCGATGCATACTCTATCGCCGCTTCAAGCAAAATTGTTGACAAAAGCATGATGCTTATCCGCGAAGCCATCGGCGACACATTGACCAAGGTGCCTAAAAATCAAGTTCCAATAATCGAGCGGGTAGTCCATACCACCGCTGACCCTGAATTCGCTAAACTCTTAGTCATAAGCCCAGAGGCAGTGGATGCAGGTGTAGCCGCCATTAAAGCGGGTGCAAAAATAGTTACCGACGTGAAGATGGTGAAGGCAGGCATCAATGAGGCGCGACTTAAAAAGTTCGGCGGCAAAATCTCCACATACATGAACGATGAACGAGTGGTTAAACTGGCGAACACCGAATCTTTAACTCGGTCTGCGGCTGCTATGCGTTTAGCCATAAAAGACGGCTTAGACGGCGCAGTTGTGCTTATTGGGAACGCTCCGACGGCGGCGTTTGAGCTAGCTGAACAGATTAAGAAGGGCGCTGTTAAACCCGCGTTAATTGTGGCTGTTCCCGTGGGCTACGTGGGCGCTGCAGAATCAAAAGAAGTAGTCGCAAAACTCCCCGTACCATTCATTATTACCAGAGGGCGCAAGGGCGGCAGCACAATTGCCGTAGCAGTTTTCAATTCGTTGCTTTCCATGGCTGAAGGCAAAGCTTACGGGTAGCTGGGGCGACTTTTTATGGCGAGGTTTTTGAAGTATGGCATAACAACAGGGGCAACCGCCGCAGCAGCCGCAAAAGCCGCCGTAGTAGCCGTGCTTGAGCAGCCTGTTGACCGAGTAGTTATTCCAACCCCCATTGGCTTGCGTTTTGAGGTGCCTGTGAAATCCAGCCAAAAACTTGGCGAAGACACGGGTGAAGCTGTTGTTGTGAAAGATGCCGGAGAAGACATTGATGTCACCGACAAAATGGAAATAACTGCAAGGGTAAAGCTAACAGACGACGGCAAAGTCACCATCAAAAGCGGTGAAGGCATCGGCAAAGTTACAAAGCCGGGATTGCAGGTTCCAATCGGCGAGTCAGCGATTAACCCAGTGCCGAGAAGCATGATAACTGAAGCAGTCAAAGAAGTATTACCCCTCGGGAGAGGCGTTGAAGTCACGATTACTGCGCCTGAAGGGGCAAACATCGCCAAAAAAACCATGAACGCCAAGCTCGGCATCGTTGGCGGCGTATCCATTTTAGGCACGACTGGCGTTGTGAAACCTCTGTCTTTGGAGGCGTGTAGGCGCTCGCTGGTTCCCCAAATTGACGTTGCTTTAGCGCGCGGCTACAAGAGAATTTTTCTTGTTCCGGGAAACATTGGGGAGCGTATTGCTAAGCAGCAGTTTAATGCGCCTGAGGATGCGATAGTTCAAACGGGCGACTTCGTTGGTTATATGCTTGATAAAGCCGTCGAAAAAGATGTTAAAGAAATCATTGTTCTCGGTCACTCTGGGAAACTGGTGAAATTAGCAGCGAACATTTTTAATACTCATCATAAAGTGGGGGATGCGCGAAACGAGGTCATCGCTTCTTACGCTGGAGCCGTTGGAGCTGACACCAAAACGATAAACGCTTTACTTGCGGCTAACACTTCGGATGAGGCTTCTGAAATTTTGAGGCAAGTAAATCTTTTGGAACCCGCTTATGACAGGATTGCAAAACGGGTTAGCCAGCGAGTAAGCGACAGAGTGGAAAATAAAATTAAGATAAGCATAGTAATCGTTTCTATGGATGGCAAGGTCCTCGGGATGGACGACAACGCTAGGTGCAACAAACCTTGGCTAAACTTAACATAGTCGGCGCGGGTCCAGGTTCACCTGATTACGTGACTCCTGCAGCAAGAAAAACAGTGCAGCAAGCAGACATTGTTATCGGTGCCCAAAGAAGCCTAAACCTGTTTAAAGATGACATTAGAGGGGAAACGATGGTTTTAACCGCTAAAAACCTGAACAGCGCCCTCAAATTTGCTGTTGAATCAGGCGAAAAAGGCAAAAAAGTGGCTTTGCTGTCTACGGGCGACCCCGGTTTCTCAGGGTTGCTGCACACTGTTTTAGATAGCGGCTTAGTAAAGGCCGATGAAATTAACGTGGTTCCTGGGGTAAGCTCGATTCAAGCGTGCGCAGCTAAGATTGGCGTAAGCTGGGATAACACGTGCTTGTTTACTTTTCACGAAGGCAACGTGGCGGCTGAAGACAGAAACCATTTTCTCTCATGCGTTAAAAATGGGAAAAATGTGATTCTTCTTCCAGATTCACGGGCGTTTCCCCCCAGAGAAATTGCAAGCTTTCTTCTCAAAAATGGATTAGACAAAGAAACTCGTGTTTTTGTATGTGAGAATTTGACGCTGGATGATGAGAAAATTACCTCCAGCTGTTTAGATCAAATTTCTAAAATGAGTTTTGGGTCTTTATGCGTAATGGTTATCAATCCAACCGTGAAGTAAAATGGTAAGTTGATTGGGAATGGCCAAAACTTGGGCTTATAAAACTCCGGGGATACCTGACGAACTGTTTAACCAAAACGATAAGGTTCCCGGACCAACCAAAGAGGAAATTAGGGTTTTGACCATTTCTAAAGCTCGTTTATCCGAAGGCTCAATCGTTGTTGATGTCGGCTGCGGCACAGGAGGCTTAACAGTTGAGGCTGCCCTTCAAGTCGCGCCAAAAGGCAAGGTTTACGCCATCGACGAGGACCCAGCAGCAATTGAGTTAACGAAGAGTAACGTGGAAAAGTTTGGCGTTCAAGGAAACGCCGCAATTTCGCTGGGTAGGGCGCCTGAGGCACTTGCTAGCCTTCCACTGGCAGATGCTATCCTGATAGGCGGCAGCGGTTTCTTAAGAGATGTTCTTTTTGTAGCCAAAGCCAAATTGAAGGCGAATGGCCGAGTAGTTGTCAACGCGATACTTTTAGAGACGGCGACCACAGCGGTGGATGAGCTGAAAAAACTGGGGTTCAAAGATGTCGATGTCGTGCATATTTCGGTTGCGAAGGGAAAGCAAATAAACAGCGGCACCATGATGATGGCAAGAAATCCCATCACAATTGTCTCAGCGACGAAACCTTAGGTGAAAATTGATTGGCTGGAACATTCATCGGTATCGGCGTCGGTCCAGGCGACCCAGAACTTATCACGATAAAAGCAGTGAAAGCCCTCAAAGCAGCGGACTTTATCTGCGTACCAAAATCTCACGCGAATAAACCCAGCATGGCTCTTGGCATGGTTAAACAAATCTTAGCGGAACGTGAGAAACCCGCCGAGATTCTTGAACTTATCTTCCCCATGACCAAAAACGAGTTAAACAACAGGAAACTATGGGTGGAAAACGCGGCGATAGTGGCGGCAAAGGCAAAAAAAGGCAACGTTGCCTTCATCACACTTGGCGACCCAATGTTATACAGCACTTTTCTTTATCTTTATGAATGCGTCAAGGAAACCTACCCGGAAATTGAGCTCGAAATCATACCGGGCGTAACCTCGGTAACTGCAGCCAGCGCAAGCTCTAAATTGCCTTTGGCGGAAAAAGAGGAAGTGGTTTCGATTATTCCTTCAGACCTTGACCCAGCCCGCATCGAGGAAACCGCTAAACACGCGGATAACTTGGTTTTCATGAAATGTGCACATCACATTAAAGAATTTATTCCGATTCTTTTGAGGTCAGGCTTTACTGCAAACTCCACTGTCGCCCTAGTCAAACGTTGCACATTGCCCGAAGAAAAAGTTCTCGTAGGCAAATTAAGCGATGTGCATAGCTGGGATATAACTGAAGATTACTTCTCAGTAGCAATCGTTAAAAAAAGCCAAGTTCCCATTCACTGGAAACAAAACGGAAATGGTGCCAAGGCATGAACAAGGTGGTTTTTATCGGCGCAGGTCCCGGAGACCCCGAGCTAATCACGCTGAAAGGCAAACGTTACCTTGAACAAGCCGACGTTGTCATATACGCCGGGTCGCTGCTTAACCCTGAATACCTCAAATACGCTAAGCCAGGTGCACAGCTATATGACAGCGCTAAAATGAGCTTGCCCGAAGTTCTAAAAGTCATGGTTGAAGCCTCAAATGCAGGCAAGCTTGTGGCGAGGGTACATGACGGCGACCCAAGCTTCTATGGTGCTATTCAAGAACAGATGGATGCACTTGACAAAGAAAAAATCGGGTACTTCCGCATTCCCGGCGTAAGTTGCCTGCAAGGAGCCGCAGGAGCCCTAAACCGCGAATTGACTCTGCCAAACATTTCCCAAACAGTCATCATTACGCGCCCTGAAGGCAGAACACCGGTACCTGAAGCTGAAAGCATCAGCAAACTCGCAGCGCACCAAGCAACCATGGTCATATTTCTTGGCACGCCACATATTGCTCGTGTTGTGGAAGAGCTTATGAAAGGCGGCTACCCAAAAGACACTCCAGCACAAGTGGTGTACAAGGCAACGTGGCCTGAGCAGAAAATCGTGAAGGGCACCTTAGACGACATAGTTGCGAAGGTCAAAGCAGCGAGTATAACTGAGACGGCGTTGATTTTTGTGGGAAAGGTCCTCAACCCGCAAGCGTATGATTTATCGAAGCTTTATGACCCAGCGTTCACTACGGGGTTCCGTAAAGGCGAAAAGTGAAATGTACGCTAAGGGAATAGCAGTTGTTGCAATTACGAGGCGCGGCGTAGAAACCGCGTTGAAAATTAAAGAAGCATTAGATAATGCGGGCTTGTCAAGTACGGTTTATGCGCCTGAAAAGTACAGTAAAAACGGCGTTGTTCCCATGGTGAAAAAGATGGATGAGTTTGTTAAGGATACTTACCCTTCAGTGGACGCTTTAGTAGCGGTTATGGCAACCGGCATAACAATACGCGCCGTGGCTCCATATCTTGAAAGTAAACTAACAGACCCAGCAGTCATTGGGGTTGATGCTGCTGGAAAATTTGTCATAAGCCTCTTGGCGGGGCATTATGGTGGGGCAAACGAGTTAGCTCGCCTAATTGCTGAGGGCATTGGCGGCACAGCAGTGATTACGACGGCTTCTGACGCTACCGGCAAACAAAGTGTTGACGAGCTTGCAAGAACCCTGCATTTGACCATACAGAATCCCCAGAGTCTTGTTGCAGTTAACTCCGCCATAGTTAACGAAGAACGATTGATAATGGTACTAGTTGGCGACGTCGAAATCCCTCTTGAAAAGGTCGGTTGCTACCAAATTAAGAAAGCAAAAAACGCCGATCAAGCCTTGGAAATAATTAACAATTATGATGCAGGCATATTAGTTACCTCTGAGCCTCTGCCACCCGGTGCTTTACGGATTGATAAGGTTGTTAAGCCATTCACCGTACTCAAAACTAAACGGTTAGTCGTCGGTTTAGGGGCAAGAAAAGATTCAAGCGCAGAAAGCATAATGGAAGCCGTTGACACTGCTTTGCAGCAAACCCACCTATCCCTAATCAGCGTTGAACGCTTTGCAACGGTTGATATAAAACGGGATTCGCCTGCCATGCTTAAAGCGGCGGAGCAGTTGGGGAAGCCGCTTGAATTTTTAAGTGTCGATGCACTTCGTTCTCTAAGTCACAGTGACCTTTCGCCTGATTCAAAATTGGTTCAGGAAAAAATCGGTGTTGGAGGAGTATGCGAACGAGCAGCATTAATAGTAGCGGGAAAAAACTCGAAGTTAATACTGAAAAAGACCAAGCTAAACGGGGTAACTGTAGCCATAGCCGAGGGCGAATAAGCGTAGTCGGCATCGGACCAGGCAGCCTTGAGCATTTAACCCCTAAAGCAAGAAGCGAAATCGAAAACGCCGACGTCGTAGTCGGGTACGGCACATACATAAAATTAATTCAATCCATCATCAAACCTGATGCGGAAATTTTTTCTGGAACTATGGGCAAAGAAGTTGAACGCGCTCAAATCGCCCTTTCAAAAGCCTTAGAGAACTACCGCGTCGTAATGGTTAGCAGCGGTGACCCAGGCGTCTACGGCATGGCTGGCATAGTTCTTGAAGTTGTGGAATTAGAAAAAGCAAACGTTCCTGTTGAGATTGTTCCAGGCGTCACCGCTGCCACAGCTGCTGCTTCGAAACTGGGCGCTCCCTTGGTAAGCGATTTCGCAGTGATTAGCCTTAGCGATTTGTTGACTCCTTGGGAAAAAATCGAGCGCAGACTCGAAGCAGCTGCATCTGCAGACTTCGCAATTGTGCTGTATAACCCTAAAAGTGAGGGGCGAATCGAACCGCTGACGAAAGCCTACGAGATAATGCTTAAGCACATGAGCCCTCAAACTCCTGTGGGCATTGTTAAGCAAGCAGGGCGTTCGGGAGAAGAAGTCACTGTTACAACGCTCAAAAACCTGTTAGCTGCTGAAATCGACATGGTAACAACCATAATCGTCGGCAACTCATCAACCACGGTTATAAAAGGCAAAATGGTAACAGCCAGAGGCTATGACTTAACCTGACAATTCAATTATTTTAAAACTATAGCTTCTTTTACATTTTTGAAGTGCGCATCGCCCGTCAAAACTTTTGATCCCAATTTTCTAGCTGTAGCAAGCACATAGGCATCAGCGAGGCCGAAGTCCTTCAAAGTTTTCCGCATCTCAAAATGTATAATCCCCGCCTCAAACGAAAGCTCCTCGCTGATACTTACAATTTGAGAATTACTCGAGAGCAACGTATGTGCGGCTTTATAATCGCGGTTTTCTCTGGCAACTTTGCTAGTAACCTCCGCAAGCGTAATGGCGCAAGTGTAGATTTCACTGTTATCTTCATCCAGTACTTCTTTTACTTTTGCGCCATGTTTGCTTGCTTTGAAGTACTCAATCCACGCCCAGGCATCTATAACGTATCTATTCAAGTTGTCCTTTCAACTCGTCCTCAATTGTAAATGAACCCATGCCCTTGAAAATACCGAACCCATCTATGCGGCATTTCTTGACTGTAATCTCCACATACTGGTTTTCTTTTATGCTTTGGGTTTCAACAATTTCTTTTGGCAAGGTAACCACAATCGAGCCGCCTACTTTCCTTGTTTTAGTTATGCACTTAACCATATGTAATCGCCATATTATTTAATTATACAAAAGTTATACTTAAAATTTCTTGAAAGAACAAAAGCAATCCGAAACACGTTCCGTACCGAACCTACCTATAGACCTACCTGCTATTTGCGCCAAAAAACAGCTACAAAAAGGAACAGGAAGAAGAAGAAGAAAAATTGTTTTCACCAGCTTCTTCTTCTTTTAAAAATAAATATTGCCCAGAAGAACAACATTTGATTTCTAGGTGTTGTTGTTCTTTCAAAATGTAAAATTAATAACAAAAATTAAGCCTCAAAAAGCGAGACATGACAAAATGAAGGAGGCCTGAAAATTATAATTGTAAAATAAAGGCTGGGCATGAAAAGAAAGAAAAATTAGATGCTTCGATGTCTTTACCGAAGCTGCAAGCAACACACGTTGAATTCGGCTTAGTTTTAGCTGACGACTTTTCTGAATTGGTACAGTGTAGCGCTCATGGTGATGACGGCTACTAAGCCTATGACTCCCCACGCGGGAAGTATGGTGCTCCATTGGTAACCGTTTTCAATCAGTGCTCGGGTAGCGTTAACGCAGTAGCTTACAGGGTTAAACATCGATACATCTTGCACCCATTTAGGCAGAAAACTGAGGGGTAACAGCGCTGTACTTAGGAACAGCAATGGGAAAGTAATGACTCCGCCGATTGCGAAAACTGTCTCTGAACTCCGCGTCTTCATGCCTAAGGCTAAAGAAATTCCTGACCATGCAAGCCCAAAGAATGCAAGGGTGAAGAAGATTAGCAAAATTCCGACAACTCCCGTGTTTACGCTGAAGGGAGTTTTTTCTGCAGCACCTAAAGCGTATGCTAACCCAAGAATTATAGCTGTCTGGATAACCACTCTGAAGGCGTCGCTGCTTAACCTGCCTAGCAGAATCGCAGGGCGACTCAATGGTGTCACCAACATTTTCTGCAAAAAGCCCGAGTCGATATCAGCCACTATCGAGTTTCCCGACTGTAATGCACTTCCAAACGCGTTTTGCATAACAATTCCAGCAGAAGCAAACTCTAGATAGCTTACTCCGTTCGGTAATATGCCAAAACTACCAAGACGCGTAAAAATCTGTGTGAACAGTACGAGGAACAAGATGGGTTGAAAGAGCGAAAAGAACAGCAGGATTGGGGTTCGAACAAGCTTCGTTAGGTACCTTATGAATATGTATCGGGTATCAGAAAGTAAAGTCATTTTTACTCATCTCCGTCCGCCGCCCCACATGGCGCTCGGCGCTTTAACCAATTCTTCCGTGCGGATTCTTTTGCCGGTATGCTTCAAGAAAACATCATCAAGCGACGGCGAAGAAAACGTTACTGATGCAATCCGAATGTCACTGCTGTCTAAGGCCCGCACAATATCCGCTATCAGTAAACCAGCATTTTTGGCGTAAACCGTAATACATTCTTCAGAATCCATTATTTCAGTGACATCAGTAAGACTTTTGATCAATTCCTTTGCTTTAGCATTGTCCTTTTGGCAGTTTTCAAGCGCAATCCTGATAGAATCTGCACCAATTTCCCGTTTTAACTCAAGGGGGGAGCCGCTTGCAACTATTTTTCCAACATCAATTATCGAAAGCCGTTTGCACAACTTGTCGGCTTCTTCCAGATACTGAGTTGTTAAGAAGATGGTTATTCCCTGTTCCTTGTTTAGTTTTTCCAGATAACTCCAAATGGCTGAGCGCGACTGAGGATCCAAACCAGTAGTCGGCTCATCTAGAAACAGGACTTTGGGGCTGTGGACAAGTGCAGTGGCTAAGTCAAGTCTTTTTTTCATGCCGCCGGAGTAGTTCCTGGCTCGCCTGTCTGCGGCTGCTTCTAAACCTACTAGGCCGATAAGTTCGTTGACTCGTTTTTTGATTTCCTCTGTTTCCATCTGATGAAAATGGCCTTGAAGAGTTATGTTTTCTCTGCCCGTTAAGTCGCCGTCGACAGTTGTTTCTTGGCTTTGAACCCCGATGATCTTTCGGATATCAGCGGCTTGCTTCACAACGTCGTATCCTGCGACGGTGACGGTGCCCGATGTTTTTCTAAGAAGTGTCGTTAAAATCTTGATCGTGGTGCTTTTTCCCGCACCGTTGGGACCTAGAAAACCGAAGAATTCTCCTTCTTTCACGCTGAAGGTGATGTCGTCAACGGCTTTTGTGCCGTCGGAATAAACTTCCACAAGATTGTCTACCTTAATTATCTCGGACATAAGTGTTCGTAACTAGTTTTTAAGTTTAACAATAAAAAGGTTCTGATAGACATTTAACAGATGGCGATGAAGCGCCAAAAAGTCAGTTAGCAAAGCAGTCGGCTATCTTACCCAGCAAATCAAATTAAGTTTTATGTTTTGTTACCTTTCTTTGTTGTTTTCTAATTATAATTGCGACAGAGGCGAGGGTTATCATCATAAGTAGCGTTAAGACCGCTAATGATGGAAACTCCGGTATTGTAGACGTCGCACTTGGAGTTGGAATTGGAGTTGATGTTGGAGTATTTGCTACAGGATCTGTTACGCCATATAGGAGTGACACTTCTTCCTTTCCGCCAGGAATGGTTGTGTAACTCGCCGTGTTGGAATTGTACAGAATTGTGTAAGTGCCCATATTTAGAAGCACGCTTCCTTCGCAAGCGTCAATACCCATCAACCCGACACCTGTCTCGTTGGCAGATGGCGTATTGATTGTCTGGCCATTGTTGAACCAATAATTAGGGCCGTTCGGGATGTTACCATTCTCGAATTCCGTCAAGGGTATGGTCCACAAATAAACAATTGGGGAACTATTTTGATCGGGACGGTACTGTGCAGCAACGTAGAACGAGTTTTGATCTGCTGAGAGACTCCAATCTGAAAAAGTTTCATTGTTGGGAGCAAGCGGCTGAGTTAGGTCCACACCCTGAACAACTTTTCCTGTGTCTAAATCCAGTTGATTGATGGTGACATTTGCATTTGCGAATTCAAAAGTAAAGAGGTTGCCTCCAGCTGAAAGTAATGTACCGAAGTTAGATGGACACGCCGATAACAGTTGTGTTTCGGCACCGGAGGTGAGATTAACAGCCTCTAATTGATTGCCCTCCCATTTACCGCCAAATTCATTATACCACATCCCAGCTTGGAAATAGAGACTGTTGCCGACAATCGCAAAAGAGTCTGGTTCGTAAAAACTGAATGCTTTGGAGGTAATAGCTGACCCAACCGCGCCATTGCTGTTTAAGGGAACTTGGACGATAGAGGCGGTTTCATCGCCACTCGTTGGATCCATTAAATACCTAGTAAAAACGAATAGGCCGTTATCAACCGTGTATGGAAAAGTGTCGGTTGGAGAATAAGCCTCGGAAGCAGCGTACGTTGTGGCTACGACAGTAACGTTTAGCGCGGGTATGTAACAAAAGATTGCGCCAGGAGATCCGCTTCCCATATTGATCTCTTGTCCGTCAATGTTAAGATATGAAGGACCCGTTGAATTGGTGAGTGAGCCTGCGTAAATCACAGCAAAATATTGCGCGGATCCATTGGTTTGGGCATGTGTTGAATTAACTCCTATGCCAAACATCATGGTCGATAACACAAGCATAATGGATATGCATATTGCGCTTACTGAGTTCCGTTTCATTGGGTTTTCTCCGTTATATTAATTTTAGACTCAGTGGTGCTTAGGTTTCCACTGATACTGTCCAGTTTGTGCCGATTTAATATATTACACTTTGGGATATCAACGGCAATTTCGAGAGTGCGCTTAAGTAAAAATGATGAAAGTTTAGGCTAGAGGCGCCAAGGCAAGTTTAATAGCTAGGGAGTCTGAAGCGGCGACATGACACCAAAGATTGAATACGATCAAGACGAGAATCATTGTTTATTAGGAAGTATTTAGATTGGTTGCTTTGCGTCCCGTGTATGCGGTAATAGTACAGCTTGGTCAGTACATAGGCTTGCCAAGTCTAGGACCCGGGTTCAAATCCCGGTTACCGCACCACAAATGGGTTTTAAATGTTTCGGTATGCCTTAACTTTTGACTAAGACTCGTTGTTCCTTAATACGGCGAGTAAGAGAAAAAGTCTAACTTAATCGAAGGTTTAAATGGGTCTTTTAAATTATTAATTATTGCCATTTTGCCAATGAGTGGCCTTATGGTTAAACGGGCAAATTGCCTTTTTGAGTGTGAAACTTTTTTGCTCTCACTTTCCATGTGTAAGCAATTTTGCATAAAGCATAATGATGGTTCGTGAATCGTAAGGAGCGAAATCGGTCTGGATAAAGCGTCAGAAATGGGTCAAACGTCAGCGGTTGGAAGCTTTCAACTTTTTCTGGGCAAGATGCTGTCAACGGTTTTGTTGGCTGTTGGAACCATAATTGTCGGTATCTTTATTCTACCAACTGCTTATGGATTGTACACCATTGCGGCTGTTCCCGCTTCTACTTTTCTACTTTTTCAAGATTGGGGTATCAGCACCGCTATGACTAAGTTTTGCGCCCAATCCAGAGCTGAAAACAAAGAAAGCGATCTTCCAAAAATAATTGTAGCAGGTATGACCTTCGAGGTTGCAACTGGCTTATTTTTGGCTGTTCTCTCACTGTTGATGGCAGGTTTTGTAGCCTCCGCCGTGTTTGGAAAACCCGCATCCGCATTTCTAATAGCCCTTATATCTATCACTGTTTTGTCAGCTGCGTTCTCAGGAGCAGCCCAAAGCGTTTTCGTGGGTTTCGAGCAGATGAAACTTAGCAGCTACACAATGATCTGCCAAGCAGTAGTGCAAAGCACTCTGTCTGCGCTTCTGGTTTATTTTGGATACGGAGCCTTAGGCGCTACATTAGGCTACACAATTGGGTCAGTCGTCGCAGGCGTCTTTTCAGCGTTTCTACTCTATTTCGCCATATACCGACGGCTTGGTTCGCGATTTGTTTTCAAGTCTGATTTGCTGCAACAACTTAAACCAATGCTAAAATATGGGGTTCCTCTCGCCATTGCCGCTATCACAGCCGGAATCCTTAGCCAGTTTTATTCATTCTTGATGGCTATCTTTTGCAGCACCTCAATAATAGGCAATTACGGCATTGCAACAAACTTTACAGTATTACCAGCGTTCTTCACAATTCCCATAGCAACTGTGATGTTCCCAGTTTTCTCGAAAATAAACCCGGAAAAAGAAAAAAAGCTGCTCAAAACAGTTTTTACCTCCTCCGCAAAATACACGGCTTTTCTTTTAATCCCGGCAACTTTGGCAACTATTGTACTTTCTAAACCAATCATCGGTACACTTTTCGGAAATAAATATAGCTATGCTCCTCCCCTTTTGGAGCTGAGCGTTGTTACTTCTTTGTTTGCCGTTTTTGGGACGATAAGCATCAATAGTCTAATCCCCGCATTAGGAGAAACTAAATTTTACATGAAACTAAACTTGTTAACCATTGCAATAGGCATCCCACTTGGGTTAATTCTGGTCCCGACGCTGGGAATAATCGGCTTGTTACTAAGCGCCATATTCAATGGCATACCTAGCGTAATTATAAGCGTATTTTGGGTAAGGAAAAAATACGGAACCATTATCGACCTGAAATCGTCATCAAAAATATTTTTAACTTCATCTATAGCCGCACTAATCACTTACTTCTTCTTGTATTTTCTCAACTTGCCTTATTTGATTCAGCTTGTGGCAGGCTTAGTCATTTTTGGCGGAATCTATTTGGCTCTTACGCCTCTCTCAGGGGCTTTAAGCCGAGATGATATTAAAAATCTTAGAAACATATTTTCCAGTTTAGGAGTAATCTCAGAAATACTCGATTTCCCCCTGACTATAATGGAAAGAATCAGTAAAAACACAACGACATCTAAATCATCTTAAAATTCCGGTTTGCATCTATTGTTGCGTTTAAACATTTGGTGAGACGCTGACGACCCGGTTTCAAATCTCTGCAAGGACAGGCCCAAAACTCTCAGCACCTATTGATTCAAAAATGCTACATTTTTTAGAGACTGTCGATTAGAAGTCAGTAGGTAATTGTGTATGGCGGCTGAAGGTAAACTTGAAGAAGTAATTAAACAAAAACGAGCTTTTTTGCGGGCTTCCGTGAAAGATTATTCAGCTGGCGGCAATGATATGCTTGATGATGTTGAAGCGTTGCTGGAAGAGGCAAAAGCAGAGATCACCCACCGTTTGGAGCTAACGAGTTGTTTGAAGGAAGACTCAGGGGAACCAGCTTGGCGCAAAGAATGTCTTTCAAGTTTGAAGAATGGTTCGAGAAGTGGTTTGGCAAAGCCTAATTTTCCCGCATTTCTTTCTTTGAAGAATTATTTTTTTTTGAAACTGAAGGGGCGGAAGAACAACAGTTTGTTTTTCGGGTGTTATTGTTCTTTCAAAAAATTAGAAAAATTATTGCACATGCGATGTGCAAGGGAACCTGTGCTTCTTGCTGAAATAACTGGCCCAGAGACGCCGGAAACTTACCTACCGTTTGCTTCAAAATTCAGCTACAAAATGAAGAACTAAAGGAGCGGACCCTCCAGCCCCACTATTAATAATCAAACTTAATCGGTAAATAGCGGCGTACCCGTCACAAATAGCCCAAGAAAAACCAAGGACTGAACTTCGTATGAGAAGAATCAACAAGTTGTTAAGACTTTTTTTTGTCTAATAAATGCATTGCACTCGTTCGAGTTATCCAGATTTATAACAATATTGCTTGAATTTGCGTTATTTTGTTCTGTAATAATTTGTTATGGAGATTGTAGCAAAAAATGATGCATTTTGTGAGGCGTTTGTCTGCCATTTTTTACTTGAGTTTGACTGCAATTCTCATAAGCTTAAGTAATATACTAAACAGTTTGCGAGGCATGTAATGAGAAGGCGTGAGGCTGCTCGACTTTTCAGTGAAATATGTGCGTGTGTACCGGACGCTTTTATAAGTAGCATATCGCTGATGCCAATCAACCTGTCCAAGGAAGAATTTAATCTTCGAATAAACGTCTCTCTCGATGCAAAAGGTCTCACAAATGTGGAGTCAGTTGTGAATAAACATGGATTGATTTTGAAACAGGGCAATGGGTCTTTGTTGATTTCTGGATCTGAAGCGAAACCAAATGGGATGCCAATTATCTCGCAAAATCAAAGTTTTTGATACGGCTTAATAGAAAATAGCTGGGTACACCCCGAAAAAACAGTGAAACCCTTGCTAATCACCTGTTAATCCGCGAATCAAAAAGATTGGCAGGAGTTACATAACAAAAACTTTTGTAATTTAAAATTTAACTCGAACGTTGCAACGGATGCTTCCCATTTTTAGCTAAGCTTTCGTCAAACTCTAAAATGATTCATCATTAAAATTTAAGCGTAAAAGCCTGTGTTTGCATTTGCTGTCTCTGCAGCCGTACAACAATAAGTCGGGATTGTTAAAGTTGGCTGTTAAAACCTCACTTGTTGATTTACAGTCTTCGCAGTATTCAGCTCGGACCTGATTATTTGAAACGTGCCCTTTGACTAGAGCCACGCTCCAAGATTTCTCTTTCAAAGATTGTGTGATCAAAACAAAACTCTCCAATAAAACCTCGGATTGCAGGCATGTTGATGTATTATCTTAGATTTGATGTACGTTGAGATTTAAATTAATTTGTGATTGCTAAACAGCAACAACAACGTTTCAAACAATAGGGATAAAGCAACCGATTGTATATTATACTTTATTATTATCTTATTACGTTGTTTTTTGCAATAGAACCTCAATCTAAAAATGGCGTGCTTGGAAGCTAAACAACCCAGTTAAGGTTAGAAAACCAGATTAGAGACATGAACTTTCCAAAAAACTCAGTAGTTTTGTTTTCAGGTATTTATTTTGGATTCATAGGTTGCTTTCATAAGTTAGTTAAATACCGTCCGCTATTGAGTGTCCTGTTGGAATCTGGAGGAAAGTAAATGAAACAAATTGCAGAAAAAGATAGGAAAGAACTAGAAGCCAAATTAGAAAATGTTTTCCAAGAAAAAATGGGTCAATTGCCGACAGAATTGCGTGAAATATTGCTAGATGACATGGTCACAGCCTTCGAAAACAGGTTAAATGTGTTAAATCGAGCATGCAGAAAAACCGATAATTAACAGCAGCCATGGACAAAAACGTTGATTACTGATACATAAATGATTTATATTAAAAAGTAGAATTTGATAAAAAAGAGGAGTATAAAGTGCGTCGTTCAAAACTAGAAATGTATGTTGACATCCTTTCGGTTCTCGCTCGCAAAGGCCCACTGAAACTAACACACGTTATGTACAAAGCAAACGTTAACTGCAGCGTCCTTAAAGAGTACCTTGACTTCCTTACCAAACAAGGCCTCGTGGAAGAACGCACCGTAGGAAAACAACGTGTGGTCTACGCCGTAACACAGCGAGGCATAACAGTGCTCAAGTACTTCAAAGAACTAAAACAAGTTCTGCCCATAGTAGAGGAAGCAAGAAATCAAGCAGCAATTCCCTACTAAACACACCCCACTTTCTTGAAAACAGGTTCATATTTTTTCGTGTATCTTTTTAGCTGGTAACGCCAGTTTTTATTGAATTACGTTGAAATTTAGTTATTTGAAATAAGTACTGGCGATTCGCAAGGCTTAATAAATAAAATTTCAGATTAAACTACCAACCGTATATGTGCAGGTGTAGCTGGGGGGCTTCGTATTAAGGAAGAAACATCGAGTAAAAAACCGTTTACGATATTTGAGCGCATTGAAGAGTGTTTGGAGAGGTTGAATGAGAAGATGGAGGTTATCATAGAGATTCAGCGTGGCGGCGTTGAAGGCGCTGGTGCACGGGGCGGTATCGTGTTGCCTGATGCGTCTTTGGATGTTATGACTCTACTTTCTATGCCCGATCATCTGCGCAAGACTGCCATGGCGATTTGCCGGCGCAGCCGAGGCACGGCGGAGGAGATTGCCGAGGAGACAGGTCGGGCTCGGGCAGTTGAGAGCGCTTATCTTAATCAGCTTGTAATCATGGGTTACCTCAAAAAAGAGCGTGTGGGTCGAAAAGCGTATTTCTTCGTTGATAAGGAGACGCAGAGTTGACGCTTATGAGCAAAATAATCGCAGTCCACTCCTACAAAGGCGGCACCGGCAAAACGCTTCTCTCCGTGAATTTAGCCGCTGCGTTCGCTAAAGCCGGCAAAAAAGTCGCCGTGTTCGATCTTGATTTTCGGGCACCCAGCTTATTCGCCATCTTAAAAACTGAAAACGTCGAGTTCTGGTTCAACGATTACTTAAACAGCAGTTGCGAAGCGGAAAAGGTCCTGGTGGATTTAAGCAGCAAGGTTCCAGGCGGCGGCAAATTCTTCGCTGGCCTAGCGAACCCTGCGACCGAAGCCATACGTGACATGTCGTCTAAAGACAGGAAATGGGAGATGCGTGCGTTGGGCAGGCTGCTTGCGTTAAAGAAATCGTTGCTTGAAGACCAAAAATTCGATTACCTGTTCTTCGACACCAGCCCGGGGCTGCAGTACTCCTCGATAAACGCGATTGTCGCCGCTGACTTCGTGGTGGTCGCAACAACTGGAGACCGCTCCGACGTGGATGGAACAAAACGCATGCTCCAAGAGCTCTACAACCTGTTTGAGAAGAAAACGGGTTTAGTGCTAAACAAAGTGCTTGATTCATCCGCCACCGCGAAGAAAACCGAAATGGCCACCAGAGTACAAACCGTCTACCACGTGCCAATGCTGGGAATCGTGCCGTGCTTCTGCGAAATCCTAAGAGCCGAAGGCAACCTCATATTCGTCGAAGACAAGCCGGACCATCCCTTCACAAAGATAATAGTTGAAATGGCCCGAAAAATCGAAAACAACGAAGTCAACTAACCCTGCCAACCCAAACCAACCGCTTACTATTTCGCGTTGGGTGCAAATGGTAGGGCGGGGAGGATCATTGGTTTTGGTTCTCTTGTGTGGCTGGTTTGTTTCCAATTTATAATTTTGAAAGAACAACAACACCTAGAAAATCAAATGTTGTTCTTCTGGGCAATATTTATTCAAAAGAAGAAGAAGCCCCCTGAAAATGTTTTTCTTCTTCTTCTTCCGCCTTCCATATTTGTGTTGGTTTTTTGGCGCAAATAGTAGACCTCCTCTTAGGGTAGGCTGGCTAGATTCAGGGCTTAATTTCCATTAGCCTCTTCGAATAAAAGCGAAAAAAACCTCGACTTGGCTGTCAGGTCTCGGATGGGTTAAGCAGCCATTTCCAAAGGGGCATGAACGCGACCGTTTTGTCCCTCAGCGGCGTCGTTGCTTCGTAGTCCCATGTTATAACAAGCAGGTTGTCGCATTTCAGTTCCGCGCTAGCGAACGTGAAGGATGCGATCTCGCGCTGGTCAATTTCATTCTTTCCCGAGGCGTAGGTCACCTGTATAAGCTGCTTCACGGACTCAGAGGTTTTAACAACAAAATCAATCTCCCTGCCAAAATGGTCTTTCCAATAATACAGCTCCCAATCGGGGTTGAAGTAAAGTTTCCGTCTTAGCAACTCGATAAACACGATGTTCTCCATTAATCTGCCAGAGTCTTTACTTAGCTTGAACGCAACATTGTTTGCAAGCCCCACATCTATGCAGTAAACCTTCTTTGGAGCTATGAACTGCTCTTTTAGTTTGTATGAAAACCTCTCCAGCAGAAAAATAAGATATGAATCAGCTATGTAGCCACTGTACTTTATTATCGTATGCGTATCCTTTATTCCAAGGGGTGCCCGAAGCTTATTGAATGAAACTTCTCGCCCCGTGTTCGATATCAAATACTTGGCAAGCTCTCTCAGATTCTGGGGATTCCTCAGCCTGTGGTGACCAATTAAATCGTTCTCGATAATATCTCGGTAGATTCCGCTGAGCATTAAGCTGCCAAACTTGCCAACCTCAGGGAAGCCGCCTTTCTCCATGAACTCAGAAAGAGCTTTCTTCACCGCGGCGATGCTATTTGTTGAATACATCCAATTCTCGTCCAACACTATTCCCGTTGATCTCAAGTACTCTCCGAAACCAAAGGGCAAAAGCTCAACATCAATGTGCCTGCCCGTCAGAAAAGTGGCGAGGTCTCCGCGAAGCAGGTCGGAGTTGCTGCCTGTTATTATTATTTTGTTTGATGTTCTAAGCCTGCTTACGAACCTTTCCCATCCAGCAATCTTTTGTACCTCGTCAAATACGAAATATTCTACATTGCTACCGTACAACTCGTAAAAAGCCTGCACTACTTTGTTTAACTCTTCAGCTTTTAACCCGACCAATCTTTCGTCAAAGAAGTTTATGTAGCCAAATTTTTCTCCCTTAAGCAGCAACCACGAAAATATGGATTTGCCACATCTTCTCACCCCAAGTATGGCTAACACATTAGGGTTCGCTAAAAAATTTTTAACCCTGAACCTGTCAAGATCCCTCTCGATTACTCGCTCCTTTTTTAGTAGCTCTGCTGTATCTTCATGCTGTGAAACGATAATGGCTTTAAGCTCTTCAACGTCCATGAATTTTAATTCACATACTTTTTAAAAAAGCTTGTGATTAATAATTCTGTATCCCATACATTTAAGTACGCTGAGGGAAAAAGCGTCCGGACATAAAAAAGAATGAGACAAAACCTTTGAAATGATGGACAAAAAACACATTGACTCAAAGGAAGAAATTTAAGAAATAGTAACAGAAGTCGGAAAGAGCATCAATGCCAAATATGATTAAAGCTTAGATGTCAATTCTAGTTAGTGCGTATTTCCGTGTCAAAGTGTGACCTCTATGAGTTGTCCACTGCGCCTCCACTCAAATAAGTAAGTCAGTTTCTTCTTAAGAAAAAATTTTGATTGTTAAAGCTTATAACCAAAATGATTTAATACTATCTCTATGCGCCTGGCCAGAATAGAAATTGCAAACTTCAGAAGCATCAAGGAACTTGACCTAAACTTTGGTGCTTGCACTATGTTGGTTGGAAAGAACAATTCAGGCAAATCAAACATAGTGCGCGCAATCGATTTGGCATTAGGAGAAAAATATGTTCGAATAACAAAGAATGACTACTTTAACCAAAATGAAATTGATAGTATCATCATAAAGCTTCATTTCGACAATCTAAAGGATGAAGAAATCGATGATATAATAAAAGAGGTCAAGTATTCGGTATGGGTCGATGGAGAAAAATACGATAGTGCTCGCTTTTACACTTTGCTTCGTGATACAAGAAACGCAAGAATTGAGTTAGAAATAACGAGTTCAAAAGTAGACAGAAATATCTTCCTTGGCGATGTTTATTACAAATATTTCTCAAACGAATTGAAAAGCGCTATTATTACTGCGGTGCATATACCAGCAATTCGCGATTATTCGCAGATTCTTAAGACTACAGATTATTCTTTCATGGGCAAACTTCTCAGCAAACTTTATCAAATGGCAGACGATGCGAAAAAAACTGAATTAGAAACAAAACTTGATGATACCAAGATTGTATGTAACGACATATTTCTTGAACATCAAAATCGCGTAAATATAATCAGTAAAACGATAATAGACCACAATGGAATTACCTTTTCTTTTGTACCAAGCATTCCAAAAGACATTTACAAAAAACTCGATATTCTCCTCGACGATGGCATTGATACAGGTTTAGATTTCAAAGGTTCAGGTATTCAAAGTGTGATTATTATTTCTCTTTTCAAACTTTACAGCGAAATCAAAGCTGGACAAGCCCTTCTTCTGATAGAGGAACCTGAACTGTATCTCCATCCTCATGCAAATCGTCATATGGCGAGTGTTTTAAAGAGTTTCTGTGACGAAGAAGGGGTTCAGCTGATAATAACCACTCATTCGCCCTATTATTTGCTAAACAGAGAAATTCCTGAGATAGCCTTGGTTAGGAAAATTGGCAAGGAAACAAAAGTAACGCAAGTCAAAGATATTGCTGATAAGGTCAAACTCAAAAAGGAACTTACAACTTCAAACTTGGAATTGTTCTTTTCCGATAAAGTAGTACTTGTTGAAGGACAAAGCGATAAGACCGTTATCCAACCTTTCGCCAAGTCAGTTAACGCTGATTTTGACTTTGATAAGAGGAATATTGGAATTGTGGAGGTTGGAAGCAAAACGAATTTAGATGTGTTTATTGAACTTCTAAATTCCTATCAAATTCCTTGGACCGCTATTCTTGACAAAGATTTTATGGAAAGTAAGAATGTAATACGAAGAATGAGTGAACGCTTCAATTATGGAATCGACATATCGATTGATAATGATATTCTAATCCGGGAGAAATTAGAGGCACAGGGGATACATGTCTTAGCGGAAGGTGAAATTGAAAATTATTACTTGAAGCATTGGCTTACAAGAATGCTCTGTGACTTAATTAATGAGTCGGACCTGCGAGAGGATAAAAAGGCTAATGCAATTGCAATGGTTGAGACGTTTACGAACTTTGATGCCCTTGAAACTCTAAAACATGAAATAGGAACCACTCCAGACCTGGAGCTCGACGAAAAGTTTTTCATATTCAATATTCTCAATTGCAAAGCAGGGCTAATTCAAGCCGATATGGATGAAACGAAATTTGGTACAAAGCTTGAGTCAATATTTGGATGTTTAGAATTAACAAAGCCAAAAATTGCTATTAGAATAGCTCAGTACGCAAATGTAAATGACCTAATTCCTACAAGACAAGCAGAATTTCACGATCTCTTCCAAAAAATTTTTGCATAAATAGAATAACTCGGTTCCCGATTAGTTAATCTATTTGATGCATTTTGACAAAAAATTGATTGTTTCTGAGCAAGATGATTCCAGACCAAGTAGCCGCTCAACTGCAAAAGTTCTTTGAGGAAAAAATAAATTGCCTATCATGTTGAATTCTTATATAAACAATGAGGCGCTTTGTCTTCAAAGAAAAACTTAGCGATACTCCGTAAGCATTAAATTGCCAGGTTATACACTTCTTTATTAATGTTGGATAAAGAGACTTTCAATCTAAAACTACGGTCAGAAGTTAAAGAGTTTCAAGAGGGTTTCAGACAAGAAAGTCCTGCCTTCCTAATGTGGTATCTCATCAACTTTTTCAATTTGAGCGAGCAGGCTGCAAGAGATGCTGTTTGTGATGAGGTAAATGATAAAGGAATAGATGGTATTTGGGTTGACAAGTTTGAACCTGAGATTTATGTTTTCCAAGCCAAATTCTCTCCGAATGACGATAAGAACCAAGGCGATGTAGATCTCAGGGAATTCATGGGAGCAACGGGATGGTTTGAAAGTGTTCAACGCATCAAGGAATTGTCAGCAAGTAGGGCAAATAAACATTTGAAATCGATAATAAAAACTGCGCAAATAGAAGAACTAGTTGATAGGGGTTCAAAGATTCGCAGAATTTTCGTTACCAACAAGAAATTAGACGCCAACGGTACAGAATTTTTATCAGCGCATAAAGATGAATTGGAATGTCATGACATTCAGACTCTTTATAAAAAGTATTGTCTTTGTGCTGAAGAAGATCCGGTAAACAAAGAAACAGTAATTTCGCTCCAAAAACCTTCTTGTATTGAATACAATATAGGGAGTAGTATCAAAGTTAATGTGTTTTCTATCCAGGCGAAAGAACTAATTAAGCTCGGCGGGATACGAAATGGAACCTTGTTTGCAAGGAACGTTCGCTATAGTCTTGGCAGAACTCGAGTCAACAGAGATATTTCATCAACATTACAAAAAAAGAACCTGCACGAAAAATTTTTCCTATACCATAATGGCATTACCATTGTTTGTGAAAAACTGGTGATGGAAGGAGACACATTAAGACTATCAAATTATTCTGTTGTCAACGGCTGTCAATCGATGCAAACCTTTTACGAGAATATTGACATACTAACAGACCAAATTTATGTTTTGACAAAGATAATAGAGTTGCCCTTGGGATCCGCAGTGACCATCAGGGATATTACAATTTGGACTAATAATCAAAATGCCATAAGCGTTCGAGACCTAAAGGCAAATGACCCTGTACAAATCAAGATTCAAAAAGAGTTTGAAACATTTTTGAATCGGAAAGTGCTTTATCGGCGGCAAGAGGGCGATTCTGTTAAGGGTTATGTCGATTCAATCGATATCGATTTTGCAGCACAATTAATCGCTGCATTCTATTTGGGCGAACCAAATATAACCTACACTGGGGATAGATTATTTATTGATAGATATAATGAAATTTTTTCAATTCATATGAATGCGCCTAAAATCTACTTAGCCTACATAATCTATAAAATAATTGATAATAGTTCAATTGATATTGAATTTAAGCCAATACGGAAATATGGATTGGCAAAATTCGCCATGTTACATATGGTTAGTAAGCTACTTACAGCTGATAAACAAGTAGGCGAACAAATCTTTAAAGATCCTTCTTCTTTTCTCACTGGTGCTAACTTGATAATAATAGAACAAGCGGTTCAAAAGCTGTTTAAGCTAATGATTTTAGATCTTGACAATTTTATAAGAGACTGGACTAACGAAAACGACAATTTCTTTGATTACAAAAATTTCTTCAAAAATTCAAATATGATTGAGAAAATGTCACAAAGTATAGTGACGTCTTATAAGAAATCGCTTGTACACCATAAAGAAGATTCATTCAGCGGTATTTATGAAAAAGCAAAAATAGACTATAACCTTGACCATTTAGGTTGAAAATTTTGGTAGCGTGAGGCGTTTGAGCTAATACTAACTGTGCAAATAGAAAGGTTAAAGTTTTCTCCAGTTTAAACGTCCCTTGTTGTCCCTTGATAGTTCCTAGGGGTTGTCATTTTTGTCGAAAACTGCTAATCGTTCGCCTTTTTTTAGGTTCAAGATAACCATGCGGTCGTTATCATAAACGTTTATTTCTTTTCCGTGAACCCCAAATAATCCCTTGATATCTCCGCCAACGTCCAAATCTTTACTCCGCAAGGGCGATTTTATTTTGACCATGTTTTCACCTAAACTTTTTTTCTTGATAATTCCTTTATTTTTCTTTTACCTGTTGTTTTTTTAAGAGACTCTCCGACATAGCGTCGATTATTCTTTTTGCCATGCTGATTTCTTTTATTTGCTCTTCTCTTTTTTCCTTGCTGTTTGCAAGGGCTTCCACCAGATTAGAAAGAATTTTATCAGGAGAAAGGAAGAAAGATTGAGAAATATTTTTGATGTCTTTAAAACAGTTATCAAATTCGTCCACGTAAAATCTTCCATTGGAACACAAGAAAATCGTTATTTCAAGGTCACAGTCGGAAGTATTGCCTTCCGCATCCGTAGAGGTACCCACATCGATTCCCTCAGCAACTTTAACGCTACAATCAAACTCCTTCAACAACGGAATTATGGAATCAAATAGCTGCGTGTAAGCACCATAAAGGTCATCATTTGGTTTTTCGGCAGCAGTGTAGCCTGTTAACACTTTTTCTGTAATATCTGAGATATTGATACCTAATTGCTTTGCTTTGTCAACTACTTCTTTGTCAACGCTTAACGTTAGTTTTTCTTTGGGCATTAGCTTGTATCTCCTTACACGTATTATAATACGGGTCACTATCAAGACAGAAGTTCCTTTTAAATATTGCTAAATCTTACGTGTATATATACGTAACGTGTGTTCGCACGTATAGGACAAAATTGATGAAGACATCATCTGCCGAATTAATTTTTTGTTCTTGTTCCTGTGTGGCTGCGACAGCATATTGTTATTAGTTTGTTTGGGTTTTTTGTGGTTTGGTTGTGGTTTTTTGTCTGGTCCGTTTGATGTTGTGCGTGTGTTGCATAATGGGTTTCGTCGGGATGTTTTTCAGATTGATGAGGCAGCCTTGAAAATTGCTCGCGGCGGCGGGGATCTGACGCCTCTTTTTGATAGGATGCGCCTCCTGGGTGAGGTTTTGGATTATCATGCTCAGGGTGAGGAGGCTGCGGTTTTTCCCGCTGTCGATGCGGTGGCTCCTCTTGTGGCTAGGGCTTACTTGATGGATCATCGTGAACTCGACGCTATGGTTGCGGGGCTGGAAGAAATGCGTAAGATGCCTAATCCCCTCGCAGCGGCGCGGGCTACAGCTGCCCTCAACGCGCATCTGCGGATCCATCTTGACAAGGAAGACGCCCACCTGTACCCGATTCTGACGGAAAAAACATCGGAGAGCGAGCAAGCCGCCGTCGCTGGCGCTATGGCAAAAAAAGTGCCGCCTGAAAAATTTCCCACTTTATTTCATTGGCTTTTTCCCTTGCTGGATCTCGACGACCAGGTTGTGATTACGCGGGGCTGGATGAAGATGACGCCGCCGCCTGTTTTCGCAAACCTCAAACCGCTCATAAAGGCGAATACAGCAGAAAACTGGGTCAAACTCACTGAGCAGATACCAGAACTAAACGAGAAGTAAATTCTTAAAGCCCTCTTTTAATTTTTGTTTGGTGCACCGTATTTTTTTAATTGCGCTAAAAAATTCTTTTAGAATAAACTAATTACTTACTGGGATAGATAACTATAGTTCTATATGTCTAGCAAAAGAGCAAAAGTGAAACCGAACAAAGAGGCATTGAATAAGCATATTGAGCTTCCTAAATGTGAGGTTGAAGAGGGTAAAACTTGGTATCCTCCAGACGAATTTTTGGTTCTGGCACATGACATTATGATTGAACGCTATGGTTACTGGTCAGGTTTTGAGGTTGGATTAGAACCTTATCACCGCTATATTGAAGAAATAAAAAATGCTGAAGGCATTTACCGTAAGGCTGCTATACTGTTAAAGAGGATTGCGACTAGTAGAATATTTCAAGATGGGCATCATAGAACAGCTTTTGAAGTGACAAAGGCTTTCCTTGAAGTAAACGGAGCAGAACTCAAGGAAAAAGATGAGTTAAAGATAATTAAATTTATAAAAGACATACGGAAATATGATATTGAGCAAATAGAGAGTTGGCTAAAGAATGGCACTTTGTAAAAGACCTTATGAAATACTCATCAGGAACATTAAAGCTGATGATAAGATTCTTAGGGGACTTAATAACAGCGCTGTGAAACCTGAATAATTAAACTTTTTCTGAAGTCAGTTATAGCTTCAAAAGAAAACTATAATTACCTTTAAGCGAAATTATGGTTGGAGCGTGTGCGTTTTGGAGAACACCAGAAAATTCAGCGTGGACGAATTAAAAAACTTTGATGGAAAAAACGCTAGACCAGCGTACGTTGGTTATAAGGGCAAAGTGTATGATGTTTCCGATTCGGATCAGTGGCTTGAAGGCGATCATATGGGGCATGAGGCTGGCCGCGATTTGACGGATGATATGGAGATTGCGCCGCACGCAGACGACGTTATGGCGAAGATGAAGGTAGTGGGCGTCTTAGCCTCGCCTTGAAGTGCCTTTTTTAGTTTTCCGATATATCCGATTTTGGACATATGTCGATAGCCGAAATATTGCATTTATAAAGAAACCTCCAACTTAAGTCGTAAGTGATCGGATACGCTGTCGCAAAACATTAACTGGTTCGAACTAAACGACTCTCAAAGAGCCAAAGTGTTGGCGCAGGCTCGAGAGCGGTTGAATGAACAAAGAGAAGAGGCGCAACGAACCAAAGTTGTTTTAGCAATCCTGAAAAAACACGGCATTATATATTGAAGAAACGCCAAAAATCCTCCGCAGAACCAAACATGTTTCTCCGCATGTTTTTTAACTTGTTTTGTAACGTATGGGTGGAGACGTTTTGTGTTTGGATAGGTCTGCAGTTATTTTGGCTGAGGGTCCACGGGGCAAGTTGGGGGAAGACAGGGGTCTTTTGAAGCTTGACGGTAAGCCGTTGTTGAACTGTGTGGTTGACGCTGTTAAGGGCATGGTGGGCGAGGTGCTGGTGGTTGCAAGTTCAAAGGCGCAGGCTGAGGAGTATGCGAAGGTGGTTTCGTCGGCTCATGTCCAGTTTGTCCTCGCTGACGGCTCGCAGGGGTCTTTAGCTGGAGCTTTGGCTGGTTTTGAAGCTGCCCAAGGCAAATACTCGCTGCTTTTGCCCTTTGATGCGCCGTTTGTTTCCAAAGAAGTGGTGGGTTTGCTTTTTGATTTATGCGCAGGGAAATCCGCGGTTGTTCCAAGGTGGCCAAGCAGCGAGGTTGAGTTGTTGCAGGCGGTTTACTGCACGGAGGTGGCGTTGGAGGCGGCTAGGGAGGCTTTGGCAAGCGGTTCGGTTGATTTGGATGCGGTGGTGGCGAAGCTGCGTGGGGTACGGTATCTTTCAACGTTGGTTGTTGAGCAGTTGGACCCGGATTTCAAAACGTTCTTCAGGGTTATGTCGCCGCTGGATCTGAAGAAAGCTGTGGTGATGACGAAGCCAAGGAAAACAAAGAGTAAACGGTGAAAACATGGTTTTAGGCTTGATTTGCCTTGCAAATTTGTGTTAACGCTTGAATTGGGCTGGCAAGCACATAACTTGTTGTAGTGTCGATACAGTCACATCATCTTTTATGGCGCTACCTGCACTTATGTGTTATAAACGCCTCGGTGCAATAACCGAATGCGTTGGCAAATGAATCGTTAACTGAAACGCAAGCAAAGAAGCAATGTTCCCCCTCTCTCTTCCGAACAAAAACTTTTAGGTTTGCGCTAAGTTAATTCTTCATCTGCCGCAAACTTTTTTTAAAAAATATACGAGATGATCCCTATGGAATTTTGCGCAGAATGCGGTTCAAGACTTATACCTAAAAAAGTAAATTCATGCAAGCAAGCCCTGGTTATGCTAGCATGCACTAAATGCCAGTTTAAAAAACAGGAATCAAACAGCAAAGCGTCGTTGTACGGCAGAGTTTTTGAGCATACTCCAAAGCAGCTTGTGGCTGTCATAGGCAAAGAGGAGCAGCTTAGCATTTTGCCAACGCTGAATGTTGATTGCCCACGATGCGGAAACAACACAGCGAACGTTTGGCAGGTGCAAACCAGAGGATCAGATGAGTCTTCAACGCAGTTTTTCCGATGCCTAAGATGCGGCTACACAAATCGCGAGTGCACTTAAGCATCAGAAGCGTTATCTGCCTGTGCAGGCAGTTTTTATCCCACTTTTGGTTTTCTAAGTGTGATGCTGGCTTGGCACAGCCACATAAGTTAATACCCAACTGCAGAACTCGATTAAGTAAGGTGAAAAATTTTGTCTGAAGAAAAAAAGAAAATGTACTATTACTATGGAGGCAAAGAAAAGAAGGCGGGGCAGGTCAAGAAGGAAGAAGCAGTGACTCCGTACCAACGCGACATGGACATGATGCGGGAGCGCTTCGACGATTTCTGGGGTATGCCGCCGGTTTGGAGGCATTGGATGCGCAACAGAGCGGGCTCTCCAATGATGATGCCCTTCAAGATGATGATGCCGTCCGTTGACGTGGAGGACCGCGGCAAAGATTTCTGCGTAACAGTGGATTTGCCCGGCTACAGCAAGCAAGACGTAAACATTGAAGTCGGCGAAGAATCAGTGCTGATTCATGCGAAAAAAAGCGTAATGGACGAAGAAAAAGAGAAAAACTATGTCCGCCGCGAAAGAACGGCTCAAAAGTTCTACAGAAGAATCGATTTACCCGAAAAGATAAAGTCCGATGACGCCAAAGCAAGCTTAAACAACGGTGTATTAGAAATTATCCTGCCAAAGAAAGAGCCTAAAGAAACAAAGAAACTCGCAATCACATAAAAATAAAGAAACGTTTTCTTTTAAATTTTCCATTTTAAAAAACCTTTTTTCTAGCTAGGAATCCATTTTTTTCAAGTGCGCCTGTACGGCTTTAACTTTGTCTTGCATTTTCCGCTCTTTGTCTCTGCGGTCATCTATCCTCAATGTAGATGAAACTCTTTTGATTCCCATGGCAGCGATAGCTTCGTGTGCTTGGCGGACAGCTTCAAAAATTGTTGCAAGATCTTTTGCCGCAAGAATGGTTCCCATCGGGGTTACCTCAAAATCTAAGCCCTCCACGTTTTTTAAGGCGTTAACTGCAGCAGCCACGTAACGGCTTACGCTGGTTCCCGTTTGGCCAACTGGTATAATGCTGAATTCCGCTATAACTGTGAGATTTTTGTCCTTGTTCACCGAAAAGCCTCAAAAAATGGATGTGTTTGAATAGGCATTTAAAGTTTCTCAACCACCTTCGCGTGCGAGGCGGCGGGTGCGTGCGTGTTTAGTTTTTTCTGCGGTTCTGTTTTTGGGTTATGAAAATAATTGTTAAGATACAGAGGGCAATCAGCGAAGCCAACGTTAATGCTGTGTATGCAAAGCCTATCTTTGAGGGAAGAACCTCATAAACGCCAACTAAGCCAAATGCAAGAAATATCATTGCTGAAACCCACTTGATGGCTCGTTCTGGAATATGTTTCCCCAGGACAACGCCCGCGGCGATTCCCACTCCATCTGCCACAAGCATCCCGAGTACTGCACCAACAAAAACGCTCAATGCACTGTCATATTGGGCGGCTAAACTGATTGTAGTAAGCTGGGTTTTATCTCCAAACTCCGCGATGAAAAACGCTACAAACACCGTTCCCACCAAACCGAAGCGTGAAGCTGTTTTTTCGGCGTTTTTAGGTTTTTCAGCTCTAAGAGTCCACAGTCCAAAGCCGATGAAGGAAAGTGATGCTGCCAACGAAATTATGTCCATAGGCACGACTGTGGTTAATAGTTGGCCGATTGCTACTGTGATTGCAAAGTTAGCCACGGTTGCCAGGAAAACCGCGAAGAGCACTTTGTAAGCGTTGTTTTTTGTGGCGAAAGACATGGCTAAGAACTGGGTTTTATCGCCCATCTCCGCCAATACAATAAGCCCAAATGAAGCAACAAAGGCGGCTAAACTAAAGTCCAACACAGGTCTTCATCGTTTCCCGTAAGTTTTCTCGGTCATAATTTGTTTGCTTGTTTATTTTACTTTCCACTACGAATTCGTTGATTCCGGTTAGAACGGGTTTTCTGAAAAGTACCTTGGCGGTTGAGCAACATAACAACTTTCAACTTAAAGTGAAGGCGCTATTAATTTTTTCTTTTTTGTACCATATGTGTCTGTTTTTGTCTTAATCTGTGACTGAGTGTATTTTTTGTGTCTTACCGTCCGCGGCGCGCAAAAAATTTGGGTTTGTAAAGGTTCTGGATTTTTTGGTGAAAAAACGAATGCAAAATCTATTACGATCACAATGGCTTATATCGTGAATTTTAACCAGAGCCTACTCAGCCTCTATCTCTTCGCCAATTCTTTTTAGACTAAAAAAAGGGGAAATTGTTTTCGTTTGGCATTTTTATGGTCGCTTCCTTAGTAACAGTAATCCGACTATGGAGATTGCAATGATTATAGCGATGACCGCCGCAACTATTCCGATAGTTAGGGCTGACATTGTTGCCAGACCGCTCACTGGTGCGGATGTTGGGTTTGGTGTTGCCGATGCTTGCACGTTCATGTAGGTTGAGTCGCTTGATCCGTAGTAAGAATTGGTTCCGCTGAATGTCGCTATGATCTGGTAAGATCCTGGAACTGTTGGAGGAGTCCATGTAAAGCCGTAGTTGCCGTTTGAGTCTGTCGTCGTTGTTCCAAGATTGATTAAGTTATGGTTAGGATCAACGGCTGTTAAAGTCACTTGAACGCCTGTATCGTTGGTTGGCATTGGCTGCTGCATGTACACGGCTTCCATGAATTGGCTCATGCTTGCGTCAGATACGCAGGGTAAACCGTTCGGGAAGTTTGCTGCTACTGCTTCTTGTTGTGATCCCGCAGAAATATCCATAACCGAACCAGTTATAGTGACCGGAGTAGCCGGTGTCGCGCTGACACTGGGGGCGCTTACCGTTGTTTTGCTTGGTCCCATGCCGTAAGCGTAGATTTGGTTGTCATATGCATTAAGTATTGTCATGTATCCATATGCCATAATAGGGTCGCTATCTACGTCAAAAGCGTTTATGGTCCAAATTAGTTGCCCATTAGTGCAGTTCAAAGCAAGTTGCTGTGCTCCAAGGAATAAAGGTGGACTGTATTCGTGTCCCTCTTCAAGGAATAGAACTTGGTTTGAACCCGTGCCAGCAATGCCGTCGCCGCATTGTTCCCAAATAGGCCAGACGCCATATGGTGTGTTGTCTCCCGCAGAACCCGTAATTTCGGTTGTATTAGTGTACCAGTTGATAGTGCCTGTTAGCATGTTTATAGACCATATGTCTCCGCCGAACTCAAAGAGATACAAGTTATCGCCAGCGATGGTTCCTTGACTGTGACCGTTGGAATCATAGGGGTCGCGGGGTGCCAGGGTATCAGTCCACAATTGCGCTCCTGTCGCCATACTGTAACCTGTAAGTACACCTGTATCATCGTTATTTGTTAGCCAAACTCCGTCGCCAGCAAGCCAATTGTCATTTAAGCTAACGAAAGTATTCGGTGTTAGCGTCAGATTTTCTATCCATACCTGCGAATTCGTTGTTAGGCTGTAGCCTGCAAAGATTCCCCATCCGCCCTGAGGTTCTCCAGCAGCTTCTGAATCAAAAATAATGTAACCGCTGTTAATGGTCCAGATTGCGAGAGCACTCGGTAACGCGTTGCCTGAATAGTTAGTGGCTAATGGTATTGCCCACATTATTCCTGAAGAGAACAGAATTTGTCCGTCTTGTGTAGGTCTCCAACTCCAATTTGGTGCGATAGTTGCAGGGTTGTAGCCGGCGGGGTACAGAAGGTCTTGAGTGGAGTTCCAGCATTCGAGTAGTTCGCCGCCAGGAGGAGTAGTGACTAGCTGGCCTTCGATTATTTGTGTGCCAGCAGTCGAGTTGGTGTAGTAGCCAATTAAGTCTCCACCAGAATCTACCGCAAGCGTCGGTGAAGTGCCGTTAACAATGCTTAAGATATATTTTCCAGTCATAGCGTCAAACATGTTAAGGCAAGTTCCCGTCGAGACTATTCCAGCGGGAGTTCCGGTTGTCCATAGGTATGCAATGCCTCCAAACTGGTTGGGCGATACATAATCGAGCAATTGACCGCATTTTAGAGGTGTAACTATGCCTGCTGTAGTGAGGGCAGTCTGCTCTGGAGAACCACCGCCATAGTTAGTGGAATCGTCAGACCATACTGTTTGTCCATTGTACAAGTTTACGCAGATGTTGGCGGCATATGTAGTTGAGCTTCCCGGAGTTACAGTGTAGAAGATATAGCCGTTAATGACGATTGGATTGTATTTACGCTCGTACTGAGATGTCGAGTAGTAGTTGCCGTAGGTTGTTGTTCCGCCAAAGTCTCCGCCAAGCACGCCTCCATACGAGACGGGTTTTGTCCACATAATGTGGCTGGCTAGTGGCGCTGTAGTGTACGGATTGTAGTTGCCCGTGTAATTGTACTTGCCGCCTGGGGTGCCCGCGCTGTAGCCGCCACCGAGATTAAGAAAAGGACCGCCGAGAACATACCAATTGTTGACGTTCATAGCGTTTATTGGGGTCTGCCAGTAGCTGGTCGGAAGAGGAGCTACTGGAACAGATGGTACTGGCTCCTGCTGCACGGTAAGCGTTGCGACATTACTGGTTGAAGGTGTAAGAGTATCATTAACGTACACTGAGGTGGACGGATGGCCGACAGCTGTGGGGTTTTCAGTATAACCTGTCAGGGTTTCTCCTGGGAAAGTCATCTGGAATGTGTATGTGCCAAGTTCGGTGGGTATGTATTGAGTGTGGGTTCCACCTGTATCATCGGAGGCAAATGGTCCCAATGTTGTATTGGTTCCGTCTGGGAGTGTAACGTGCACTGTGAAAGGACCATATCTATCTCCCCATGCACCGTTTGCTGTTACTACCGGTATGTCAAGCCAGAAGCCAATGTTAACTGATTGACCTAGACCAATTGGGTTAGGTGCAACGTTGCAGAAAGCTATGGTATACATGCTCTGAGGCGGACTGTGTGCGCTAGCATTTGGTATAAGCATCATTGAAGCTGACATTGAAAACGTTAAGAATATAGCAATCGTAATAGCTACGATTTTGTTTTTAGCAATTTGCATTTTTCTTTTCCTCAAGTTTATTTTTTTATTGAGCAAGAAGACTAAATATTCCTGCCCAATAGAGAGCCGTTTAAACTCAACTTGCTTAAAAAACTTTGCAGAAAAAAGTGCAGGTGCAATTTGCATGCATGAATAAACATAAGTTTGTTGAAAGTTTCTATTTTTTCCACATTTATACGAAGTTATGTTTGCTACGATACGTTTTCAATGCTATTTAAAAAAAGCGCGCACTTAAACGTGCATTGCCCGCAGCAATAAGAATTAGCCTTCGGCATGTTCGATTTTCTCATACTACTCCACACAAATATTATCAGAGCCACAATTAGCATGATAATACCTACCCAAAATACAATCTCCACCAGCGATTGAACCTCCGTGATAATGCGTATACAATGATCCAACGAGAACTAAGATTATTCCCAAAACATCCAAAAAGACCGCATGAAGTAAAAGTGCTTTCCTCAAATGATTCAAAATCCCTTGGTTGCTATTTGCACTTAATTGTTTTTCACTCATTCAAAAACCTTGATTTCTAGTTTATTTCTATTTATTTATAAGTGTATGGATGACACCCCGCCATGTTTTTTGATGGTGCGGGCCACCAACCAAGTCGGCGGTCAAGGATTCAAATTCCAATACTGCATCATTTTAAGGTAATGAGGTGATTTTATGAGTGAAGAAAAATTTGATGCTGAAGGTTTCGAACGATATTAGCGGTGAAGCGCAATCTGTTACTACAGGTTCATGCTAGTGCACGACGCGACTGGCAGCAACTTGGCTTGGATAAATAACTTTTTTCTGTGAACTCAAGACTTTGGGATAAGCGCCAGTGCGTTGCAAAAAATATTTGGATTGACATTTTCTTGTTTAGCAATTTGTATTGATTGAATAAAAGTCTATTATGGAGAAAATGAATGTTCTTGCTCCGTTTTGCGTAGTTTAAACATGGCTGACAAAAAATGCGGTCCTCAATTGGGAAATGAAAATGTTCGTTTAGGCAGACACTAACCCGAACAAACTGTGTGCAAGTATGCCGCTCTAGTTCCGCGCAACTGCTATTTTCCAGTAAAAAGCTTCGTAATTGTGAACCAGAAAAAGCTTTTTATTCCAGCTTTCCCAATACTTTTTTTGGAGAATTTTTATACTAAATATCATAAACGCATTGAGAAAGGAACGCCTCGTTCTACCTGCAGGCAAAACCGTTTTTCCCTCAGTCAACAGTTTGAATGGTGAGGCGAAAGAATGAAGCATGTGACAGCAAAGACTTTGAGAGTTGGCTGTATCCTTCTCGCTATCTTCTTGTTCTGTGCTTTCGCAGTGTTGCCTCAGCCAGTTCAAGCTGCGAATACGATCGCGGCGACGGTAACCGTTGGAAGCGAGCCTGGCGGTGTGGCTGTAACGTCCAATGGTGCATACGTTTACGTTGCAAATTACGAGAACAACACAGCCTCGGTGATTAGCACGGCTACAAATACGGTTACGACGAATGTAACCGTTGGAAGCAAGCCTACCGGTAGTCTCTGCACAGTTTTGTCGGCGGACTTGGCTTTAACGCCCAACGGCGCATACGCCTACGTAACAAACAGCGGCGGCACTACGGTCTCGGTGATAGACATATCGACGAATACGGTGAGCGCGACGGTAACCGTTGGAAACGAGCCTGTTGGTGTGGCTATAACGCCCAACGATGCATATGCCTATGTCACAAATTACGGTAGCAAGTCGGTTTCGGTTATTAACACGGCTACGAATACGGTGACCGCGACGGTAACCGTTGAAGACGAGCCTGGCGGTGTGGCTATAACGCCCAACGGCGCATACGCCTACGTTGCAAATCTTGGCAGCAATTCGGTCTCGGTAATTAGCACGGCTACGAATACGGTGACCGCGACGGTACCTGTTGGAGGCTATCCTGCCGGTGTGGCTATAACGCCCAACGGAGAATACGCCTACGTTACAAATAGCGGTAGCAAGTCGGTTTCGGTGATAAGCACGGCTACGAATACGGTTGCGGAGAACGTAACCGTTGGAAGCATTCCTGTTGGAGTGGCTGTAACGCCAAACGGTGCATATGCCTACGTTGCAAATTATGCGAGCAAGACAGTCTCGGTGATTAGCACGGTTGCGAATACGGTTACGGCGAATGTAACCGTTGGAAACGAGCCTACTGGTGTGGCTATAACGCCCAACGGAGAATACGCCTATGTCACAAATTTTGGCAGTAATTCGGTCTCGGTAATAAGCACGGCGACAACGGCTTCCCCATCTCCTACAATTCCGGAATTTCCAGCCCAATTGCTAATAATTACGTTAGTTATCTTTATGATCACAGGCTTGTCTGCGGTTATCATTGCAAAGAAGCGGATATCGGGTTATTAATTCGTGATCTATATTATTTTGGAAGCTGCAAAACTTTGCAATGAAGCTGAAAAGTAGTAAGGTTCCGCAGGGGGCTAATGTGCCTGGCGCTGGCTGGGACAAATTCGTATTGCTTACCCATAACGAGCTGAGCGATTTGGCCAAATTTTTCAAGGATGACCAGCGCGAATTCGAACTGCAGGCGCTTCTGAAGATGATGAAGCCCGGCTACCCAGACTTGACAGAAAAAGGATCTGCGTGATGCGCCTTGGGATTTGGTGCGGGCTTTGGAGAAGGCTTTGCTTAATGAGGGTTTTTTACCGCGTCGGAAGAGGCGGTCAATGACTGGATTTTCCATCCAGATATTTTACAATGGGGGTTTGGCGATTTTTTTGTTCTTTAGTGTCTTAATCCATTGGTTAAACTCTTGGGAAGGCGGAGCGTCACGGTAAAGCTGCTTACGCCTGGATTCCAAGAACACGTTCTCGACGCCCAAGTATTCTGCAGCCGTCACCACACTGTGCCCGGAGGCGGATGCCTGCTGGTAAACCTCAGCCGTTTTCTGCTTCCACGATTCATCCCTCAGCGCATGATGCTCCAGAACAACCAAGGGCACCGCCTGAACAATTCGCTCCAGGTTACGCAGCCCATGCTCCAGCTGAGCCGCCTCAACTCGGAAGCCTCCCAGATAAAACGGCGGTCCCCCCAACATAATCGCACTCGGTGCCTCTTTCAAAATTAGCTCAAGCGTGTAACTTGACATTGGTCCCTGAACGTCAGGTGCAAACATGAACCGCTCGCCCTCGTACTCCACAGCCGCCATGGTCACCCAGCCCAACATCGAATTTTCAGAGCCATGCGCGACAGCTTCAGAAAAACGCAGCGTCGTCTCCCCGTAACTATAGGTTTTTCCGTCAGCCGACTCCAGTTTTTTGGCGTATTTGCCCCCGGTTTTTTGGAACATCCAGGCGCGTTGTCTCTGGCTGGCGTTGATTTTTTCCTTCGGGTTCTTGGCGAGGACGGTTTTGTCCCGGTAAATTTGCCGTGCGGTTTCATTTGCTTCTGTCCAGTTGACGACCCAATCCTCGTAGGACGGCGTGTGATGGTCAAAATGGTAGTGGCTAATCGTTACAACCTCGGCTTTATCTGCAGCTTGCGCGATTTTTTGGCGCAGCTTGGCGATTGCTTGGAACTCGATGGGGTGCGGCGGCAGGCTGAAGCGGTACGGGCAAAGCGAAACTCCCGCATCCAAAAGCACCGTCACATCGGGTGTCTGGACTAAGGTGCACATGCTGCGGACGCCGAAGCTTTCCGCCGCCAACGGCGTAACCTTAATCCTGCTTAACGAGTTATTCGCTTTTTCTTTTTCCATCGGTGTGGTCACACTGAGAAATCCTTGCTAGTGGCTAATGTCGCGGCAATATAATACTTTAGCAGTTTTGTGACGGAAAATTCAAGATTAATGTTTATTTTGACGGCAAACGTACTGTGAAAGTGGTTCCTTTGCCTTCTTGACTCTCAAACGAGACGGTTCCGCCTAACGATTCAGCCATGCGTTTAACAACTGGCAAGCCAAACCCTTGCCCCTTCGATTTTGTGGTGAACATAAGTGTAAACATCTTGTCATAGATGTTTTTGGGAATACCAACGCCAGTATCGGCGACTTTTATGACTGTGTCTTTTCCGTCTTTATGCGCCTCTATCGTTAATTTTCCTCCCTGCGGCATAGCTTGAACGGAATTCGTAACCAGATTGTATAAAATTCGGTTTAAGTAATAAGAGTCAGCATTTATTTTTCTGGCTTCATCTGGCACTTTTACCTTAGCCTCAATGTTCTTCGGTAAGTTGCTCTTTGTAATCAAGCTCTCAGCGATCAGCTTCAAGTCGCTTTCTTCTATCTTTGGGTTCAGGGGTCTGGCGTAATCTTGAAGGTCCTGCACAATCTTGTTGATGTAATCAATGTTCTTTTCAGTTTCAATCAAGCTTTCGAGAATTGCTTTCTTTTCTTCACTGTCAGGCAAGCCATCTAACTCCGATTTAGCCAAATAAATGTCGCCTGTTATCGCCTGAAGTGGATTGCGGATGTCGTGCCCAACCATGCCTGCCGTAGCGCCAATAGCTGCTAAACGCTCAGCATCCTTCAACTGAGCGGCTCTCTTGTTGGCGAGCTCCTCCATCTGATTGGCGTACTCTTCAACCCGAACAGCAGACTCCTCAAGCTGAGACTGCATCTGTATCCGTTCTGTAATATCTACATTTGATCTAAAATCTCAACAATTTTGCCGTCTGCACTAAGCTTCGCCAACCAAAAACTCTGCATAACCAACTTATTTCCGTCTTTGCATATATGGGTGATTTCGCCCGACCATTTTCCATCCTCTTTAAGCTTGTTTAAAATCTCGTATAGTGGCTGAGGGAATTTGGTCTTTAACAGGGTGTGAATATCTAACCCGGTAACTTCGTTTTTTGTCCAGCCGTAAAGGTTCTCTGCTCCTTTACTCCAGAAAGTAATAGTGCCATCCGGCTGTTGCACGATTATTGCATCAGGACTTAGGTCGATAAGCTCAGCCCGCTTTGTTGTAGCTTCCTCTGCTTTTTTGCGTTCAGTGATGTCTCTGAATATTAGCACGACGCCTGTGGTTTTGCCGTCTTTGTCTTTTATCGGTGCTCCACTGTCATCTATGGGCACTTCCGAGCCGTCTTTTTGAATCAGGACTGTGTGGTTTGCCAAGCCAACGACCATGCCTTCTTTGAGAACTCTTTCTATGGGGTTTTCAACTTCCAAACGAGTCTGCTCGTTAACAATGTTGAATGCCGTCTTCACAGGCTTCTCTGCAACATCGCTCAGCGCCCAACCAGTTAGTTCTTCAGCTTCTCCATTCATGAAAGTAATATTGCCGGAAGTATCGGTTGCTATGACGGCGTCGCCGATGCTTGCCAAAGTAGTTGCCCACCGCTGCTCACTCTCACGCAGGGAAGTTTGCGCTTTTTCTAAGTCAGATTTAGACGCCGTTACAGTTTTCAAGTTTGTTGTCATCTGGTTGAAGTCTTTGGATAATTCGCCAATTTCATCATTACTTTGAGCGGCAATTGAATAGTCAAGGTTGCCTGAACCGACTATTTTTGTTCCAGCTTGAAGTTTTGTTATTGACCTAAATGTGCGTCTGAAGACAAGATAATAAATCATCACAAAGTACACTCCGAACGCACCTAACAGGGCAAAAATGAGAATATCGGTGGTTTGCTTGACTTGGTTATCTTGACTTGCTAAAGACTTGGACAAAACAGAAGCATCAAAAGCCAGCTCTTGTTCTTGCACATTCAATCTGCTTGAAGCA
The DNA here is from genome assembly GCA_963828195.1 of Candidatus Bathyarchaeota archaeon. GTDB lineage: Archaea > Thermoproteota > Bathyarchaeia > Bathyarchaeales > Bathycorpusculaceae > Bathycorpusculum. The sequence continues at coordinate 79,416 of CAWHDT010000008.1, read as the reverse complement.
GTCTGAAACGCAGGGTAACCTGATGCACTAGCATTAGATGGAATGCTCTGAAGAATCGAGACGGAACTATTGAACACCGCGTTTAAACGCTGCATATCCCCTTGAACGTTACTGATTAGAACCGTTTGAGTTGAGCTGCTTGAGGTTAGTTTCGAAATTTCAGCCGAAAGAGAAGAAAACTGGTTTTGCCACGAAGCCAACTCAGAACTTTGCTGATAAAGAAAATAATCATTCGAAACATACGTAAGACTGCTTGCGCCCGTGTTGACGTCACTTGCCATTTGCTCCTGTTTACTAATCTGCGTTTCCTGCTGATTCGTAATTAAAACTGACGCGGCGATGAACAGCAAAACTATGCTGAAGACGATGATGCTGACGATTATTTGGCTTTTTAACTTCATTTTCTTTTTTTCCTTAGCTTATAATGTTTACTGCGTTCGGGTTTATTGACTCAAGACCGTTGAGGTACACGAAATTTTGGAAGTTCGGAACCGCGGTCGCGTTGGTCAAATTATTACTTATTAGCCATTGGGCTTCTTCTTGCAGAGCTAAAATTTGCGATTGATCAAGAGTAACTGAAAATTGATAGTTTGGCCAGACAGATGCCATGTATGTGCCGGTATAGTTTAGCGTATTTGCCACGATAGTCATAGCCTGATCCTTATGATTTGCGACAAAGTTCTCAGCTTGAACCATCGCCTTCAAAAACTTCACAATCGAGTCTGAATGGTTTGCCGCAAAACTTGTTGAACAGGCTGCGTCGAAGTAGCCTAATTGGTCAGCTTGGGCTGGCCACATTACAGTATTGTTACCCAGGAGGCTTCCAATTTGGCTAATTTCAGGCTGATAAGTTACAATTGCGTCTACAGTGCCGTTTGCCAAAGCACTTGCCGATTGCGCATTTGGCACATTAACGATAGTTACGTCGTTTGGGTTTATGTTGTTTAATTCAAGAAAACTGCCCAAATAGTATTGTCCAATAGTTCCAAACGCAGCTCCTATCGTTTTACCGGTTAAATCTGAAATATTAGTAATGCCTTTGTCCGTTCGGGCAACCATATCGTAGATATTGAATTTGGAGACGCTTCCAAAAACGTAAAAACCCTGATTCGCGACTGCCGCTTCAGCAACAACGAACTCGGATGCGACTGCAATGTTCACTTCGCCATTTAGCATCCCTTGCATAGCATCGAACCCTGAGCCATAGTTCGTGAAAGTTACGGATAGACCGTTGTCGGCAAAATAATGCTCATTATTAGCTACGTAAATTAACGAGTTGGTTTCAAGCGGAATCGTTCCAATGCTAATAGATTCGACACTTCCTGAATAGGGCCTTTGGAAATTTAGGTAAATAAATGAACTTAGAACAATGGCAACTACCAAGATGGCGGCTGCTAAAATCACAAAATTTCGTTTTTTCAACAGAGCCATAAGTACGTCCTCAACGAGAAATCTGATTATCAATACTTGGAAGTGAGCATATTTATGGCTATCTAAAATAAACTAAAAGAAGATGCTTTTTCAGATTTGAATAAGACAAACTTAAATTCAGCGGTTTAAGCAGCCAACACCTTTAAATTTCTTTATTTCCTAGGTTTTTTAGGCGAAAAAATGAGTTTAACTGGTTTTGAGGAAACGAAGGATGATGATGATAAAGCTCGTAAGGATATTGCCGTTGAATTTCTGCGTTTAGTCGGCGCGGGAAAACCGAAAGAGGGGCTGCGTTTTTTTGCTCCTGATTGTAAGACCCATAATCCCTACACCGCCGGCGGCATGGACGCTTTGACTGATGCGATGATTGCGGTGCAAAAACAAGGTTCCGATGGAATTTTAGAGGGGTCAAAAGCTGCCTTTAAACTCGTTATCAGGCAGGTTCTTGCAGACGGCGACCTGGTGGCTGTGCATACGCAAATCTCAGGTTCCAAGCCAAGCCAAGGCGGGTTAAGGCAGATCCATCTTTTCCGTTTCAGCGGCGACAAAATAGTCGAGTACTGGGATATCACCCAAATGGTGCCTGAGAACGCACCTAACGCAGCTGGAGCATTCTCTTAAACGGGTCGATCAGATCAGAAATAAGAAAAAAATTTTGCCTAGTTATTGTGCCATGACAGCCACAAACCGTTAAGTTCAAAGCCGCCCCGCATATGCTAGAGGCATTAGCCCATTTTTCGAGGAAGAAAAAAACATGACTCAACAACCTTCGGATAACAAAAATTTGGAAGTTGCAACCCTCGCCGCCGGCTGCTTCTGGTGCACTGAAGCGGCTTTCAGCATAATAAAAGGGGTGGAACGCATTGAACCCGGTTACACGGGCGGCACTGTGCCTAACCCCACTTACGAGCAAGTTTCTTCGGGTCAAACGGGTCATGCGGAATCAGCGCAAATCTTTTTTGACCCAAAAGTGATTAGCTACAAAGAAATTTTGGAAATTTACTTCACGATGCATGACCCAACCTCGCTGAATCGCCAAGGCGCAGATGTGGGAACGCAGTATAGGTCAGCGATTTTCTACCATAACCAAGAACAGAAAGCTACGGCTGAAGCCTTAATCGCTGAATTAACCCAAGAGGGCATCTGGGACAAACCCATCGTCACAGCCGTTGAACCCCTCAAAACCTTTTACCCAGCCGAAACATACCATAAAGACTACTACAAAAAACACCCCAGAGAACCATACTGCCAAGCCGTGATTGCACCAAAAATCGCAAAGCTGCAGCACCGTTTTATAGATAAAATCAAGGTTCCACTATGACAATTGAAAAACCCCTCTTCAGAAACGCTGACCTAATTTTAAAGCAGATTGAAGCGGCATCTGAAAAGCAGTTTCTGCCAATTGTGGGTCCTTTTAAGGGCGAGATTTTGAGGCAGGAAATTTGCAAGGCTAAGCCGCGGCATGTTTTGGAGGTCGGCACTTTAATCGGGTACTCGGCGATTCTCATGGGCAAGGAGCTGGATGAAGATGCTGAGATTGTGACGATTGAAATCCACCGTGGTGAAGCTGAAGCGGCTGGGGAAAACATTGTTAGAGCAAGCGTTCCCGCTAAAGTTAAGATTATTGTTGGCGACGCGAAAGAAGTTATTCCCACTTTGAATGGACCCTTTGACTTCGCCTTTATTGACGCTGAAAAAAGCGAGTATTTTCTGTACTTGAAAACGGCGGAAGATAAACTGTGCAGGGGCGCTGTTGTTGTGGCGGATAATGCTGGGGTATTCGCTGATGAAATGAACGATTATTTGGATTATGTTAGGCGCTCGGGAAAATACCGGAGCAGGTACGTGAAGGTAGGCGGCGACGGGTTAGAAATCAGCATTAAACTTTGACCCAGCTTGGCGGCAACGGCAAGGCAGCGGATAGGTCACAATCCTTAAGAAGGCTTTAGGTTGTTTTTTGTTTCGGATGGGCGATGACGACTCTGGCCCCGAAGACTATGTGGATGATGAGGATCTTGAGTGCGTGACGGCTACGGCAGCTTAATTGTTGTTGTTGCCGTTTAAGAGCCCATCCAACGCTTAAGCTTTTTTACTAAAAGCTTTTATGCTGACTTGGTTGAATATCAAACGGTTAAGGGTTACAGATGTTTAAGCATTCCAACCCCTTCTCGTGGAAAAACAGGTGTTAACTCTTAATCATGGCGCGTCCAAGCGGGCGAGCCATCAACCTTTTGGTCTTACGGTAGATTTTCAGAAGCAGACCTAGAAGCGCCCTAAACGTCCGAGCAACTTTTTTTGTACGCTATTTAGCCGCCGATTCTACAATCGACACTATGCCAGTGATGTTTTTTAATAAGGCATCTGGAATGTTGTGGCGTTCTTTGAGGTACAGCGGCGAATTATAAGATAACCATGCTTTTTCGTTTTCATCTGCGGAAACTAAAACTTTTAGCGGAAAGTCGATGGCGAGAGATGGCGTAGCAATCATCAGCGGGGTCCCAGCTTTCGGGTTGCCGAAAATGAGTAGCCGCGTGGGGTTCATTTTTAAGCCTGCACGCTCTGCGTCTTCGCTGAAATTTATTGTGGCGAAAATTGTAAGCCCGTGGGATATGACAAGGGGTTTTAGCCGTTCGAATGTTTCGTCAAAAGAATATGCGCTGGGCACCTGCACGATCCCATTTTTGTTCTCTGACAAGTGTGGTCACTGTTCAAGGTTTACTTGACGCGATAGTTAACGTTTTCGCACCTTGAAGTCAGGGGAAAACTGAAAAAGGATATTTATTTTTCTCGAGGCTTCTCCCACAACTCAAGTTTTTCTTTCTTTTGCTCTGTCCGCTTCTTCTGCAGGTAATTGTACACTGTGTGGTGTTGGCAGCCTTCAATGATCATTTGCACCGCGTTGTGGGCGGTATCTACCTGTTCAAAACTGCCGATGAGCCCAACTGTGTGGCCATAAACTACTACGTCTGCCTCGCTTAACTCTTCAATTAGCTTTCTTGTTTTGCCCTGGGCGCCGATGATTCTGCCTTTTATGCGTTTTATGTCTGATTCTGAGCGGCCAAAGATCACGCGCAGATCTATCAGGTCAAAGATTTCTTCTTCGTTGCGTATCAGGCGTTCTGCTACTTCGGGGGTGAAGCCTCTGCCGATGGCTGTCACAACATCTTTGGCTTTTAAAAGCAGGGATGGGTCAGTAGCTTTTTCTGAAAGGACAATGGTGATGCTGCCTTCATTGTCAATGTCAATCTTAACTTGAAGTTTTTCTTCTATGTACTGTTTTACTTTGCCTTCGGGTCCAATTAATATTGCAACTCGTTCTTTGGGAATCTTTACAAAAGTGTCTAAACCAGTCATTTTTAACCAACAACCATCTTGTGAAATTCTTCAACGGAATAAACTTTAACGTTTAGGCGACTAAAGAACCTATTCAAATTCGTTATATCTCTAATCAACATGAAGTCAGCCATCGGATGCTGAATAGAAACGGACTGAGACATATCAAAAACCACTATCTTGCCCTTCCAAATCATAATGTTGTATTCGCTTAAATCGCCGTGCACAAGCTTGGCTTTTTGGTAGAGCCGCTTCACGTAAGTAACCAATAAACGGTAGGCTCGCTCGGGGTTGGCTGGCGGCCGCTCTTTCAGCGAAGGGGCGCTAACACCGTCTTTCCCGATGAACTCCATAACAACTACGTTGCTTTTAACGGCGACGGGTTTGGGAACAGGAACCTTTGCCTCTGATGCTTCTTTTAAATTGCGAAACTCCTTCGCTGCCCAAATGGCAATCAGCGATCGTGTATCACGTTTAATATTTGTGAAGCGTGGGTCGCCTTCGATGTATTTGAGCATGCCCTTCTTGAACTCGGCAGAAGAAGTTAAATAGATTTTTACTGCTAAATCCTTGCCTGCCTTATCGGTTCCCCAGTAAACTCGTGCTTCCTTGCCTGAACTTACAACGCCGTTGAGTTCGTAGAAAACGCCGCTGTTAAGCATGTCAAAGACAACCATGCGGGTGGTTTGGTCAAAAACCTCTTCCACGGTGGCGCGTTCTTTGGTCATGTCGTGGGTTAGCATTTTGTCTCTTCGCTCCACTCTTCTTTCGGTATGAGCAATGCGTTCCTGAGCTTTACGAGACATAATATTCAACCATGCTTAATGCTTTTGGATATTAAAACTAATCGAGGCATATTAAATATTGCGTTGTAATAAAAATTTTTATATATTTTCTTTTATTATGATATTATTATGTTAAGAGATGTAGTCCTTTCGCAAAAAGCTGAACTTGAACGAACAATCAGAGAAGCTTATGTTGAAAGAGCCATTGAACCATTTTCTTTGGAGCACAACCTGATAAAAGTGGTGATGGGACCCAGAAGGGCAGGCAAATCCTTTTTCGTCGTACACACCCTTAAGGATGCGGAAAGGTTTGGTTACGCAAATTTTGACAATGAAGATTTAATCAAACTTGAAAACTACGATGACCTTATCTCGGAGATAGCGCAGGTGTTTGGAAGCCCCCAAATCTTGTTTTTTGACGAAATTCAAAACTTGCCCAGGTGGGAATTGTTTGTCAATAGGCTTCAGCGGGAAGGCTTCAATATAGTGGTGACTGGAAGCAACTCTAAACTGTTAAGCAAAGAATTAGCAACACACCTGACGGGAAGGCATATACCGACTACGGTGCTTACTTTTTCCTTCGAAGAATACCTTAGAGCTAAAAAAGCGGAGCTGGACAAGCTGACGACGCAGGAAAAGGAGGCTTTTTTGCTGGAATACATGCGTTACGGCGGGTACCCTGAAACAGTGATGAAAAAGCTCGACGCCATCCAGTACCTTGCCATACTTTTTGACTCAATAATTTACAAGGATATAATCAAGCGGCATAATCTGAGGAAAGGAGTTGAACATCGAAAGGTTAGCTATCTTTTTGCTCTCTAACTTAGCGTCTGAATTTTCTTATCTTTCTCTCTCCAGCGCCGTCGGGTTAAAAAGTAGTGTAACTGCTCAGAAATACTGTGGGTTTTTAGAAGAAGCCTACCTTATGTTTACGGTAAGCAGGTTTTCATATAAAACCAAGCAAACAGGTCAAAACAGAAAGATGTACAGCTACGACAACGGAATGATCGCTGCAAAAGCGTTCCAAGCAAGCCCAAACTACGGCAGACTTTTTGAGAACTGTGTTGCAGTGCACTTGAAAAGAAAAGAAATAGAGAAAAAAATCGAGTTTTATTATTGGCGAAATCAACAGGGTAAAGAAGTTGATTTTCTGGTCAGAAGAGGAATGGAAGTGGTAGAGTTAATTCAGGCGTGCTATTCATTAGAGAGCGAGAAAACACGTGAAAGAGAGGTTCGTGCACTGCTAAAAGCAGGGAAGGAACTTAAATGCAGCAAGCTGACGGTGCTAACCTTGCGTGAGGACAAAGAGGAAACGCGTGAATGGTTTGGCATCAAAGGAACAATCACCTACAAGCCGTTATGCAGTTGGCTTCTAGAAAGCAGCCCATAAAAAACATTTCAGTCCCAATAATTTTGAAGGCATTGCAAAAGCAAATTGAAAAAAACCTGTGCTCAGCAGGCTTAATTGAAAAAATTTAGGTTAGAGGATTAGAATGCCCTTGCGCCTTAGCGTGTCAGCTTGCGAGTGCGTGTATCGCCAAACGACGTCGCCGCGTTTGTCAGTTTGAAACTCCCACGGCGAAACAATTACGATGTCGCCTTCCCGTATCCATACGCGCCTCTTCATTTTGCCTCGGATTCTGCATAAACGTTCTGCGCCGTCTTGGCATTTAACCATGATTCGGTCAAAACCAAGCAGCTTCGTAACTACACCTAAAACTTCCCCTTCTCTCGGGTAAACTAATTCGCCGATTGCGCCTTCGCTTAGAACCTTTTTCTTTCCCAAACAGTAAACCTCATTGACTTGAAAAAAGATTGTTTAGCTTGCTTAAAAGGGTAACTTCTTGTTTAGACGCTTATGCTACACTCAAGCAAATTTAAATGGCTCAAAAAGGTGCTTCAGGCAGATTTAGGCTTCAATTTGCCGCCTTTACCTGCAGCTTTTAGCAACCTGACTTGCCCAAGCCTCAATGCTGCTCCAATCTCTTGTATCAGTCACTTTGGCTGTGTCAAGTCCCTGCCTTCGCAGCTTACTTCGGTTAACTCTGACAAGAATATCCACAAACAAGCCGTGGCTTTGCTTAAAATCCATGATGCCGCCGAAGAATCCAAGCCCAACAGGTTTCAAACCGTATTTTTCGGCTGTTTTGTCAAGGTATGAAATCTTCGCTTTATCTCTTGCCTCTTTTTCGCTGTCAAACATGTGGCAGCTGACAAACAAAGCCGTCTTCTTTGCCATAAGCAACTCCGCGTTGGCTTCAAGAAAACTCGTGATTTCATCAGTCCATTTGTCGGCTCTTATTCCGCTTCCAACGATGACGAGGTCGTATGAACTGAGCGTTTTAGGGCTCAACTTTACATCGGCGACATCGGTATCTAAGCCTTCTTTTTTGAGTGCTTCCCCGATTTTTGAGGCTACAGCAACGGTGCCGCCCCATCTGGTGCCATAAACTACAAGAGCTTTCATTTTTCTCCACAACATTTGATTTCTTTAAGGTTGTTGGGCAGGTTCCGGCAGTTCCCAACTGTAAAGACGCTTATTAATCATCTGATATTGTGAAGGCAGATTTTAACATGGTTTGTATTAAAAAAGAAAAAAAGAAAAAGGGAAATGATTTTTTGTTTTTTATGGTCGTTTTCTGAACATCAGCAGTACGACTACAGCCAAGACTATGATGATTAAGACGAATAGTCCAGCGATTGCGGGAACGAAGTACAAGTCTGCGACTGAAGTTGGGGTAGTTGTGGGTCCAGGTGTTGCTGTTGGTGCTGCGGTTGCGTAGAAGGATGTTTCAGATGAAGATGGATAGTACGAGTTTGAACCCGCGAAATTAGCGATGACTGTGTATGAGCCTGGGATGTCTGGTGCCCAACTTAAAGTGAACATGCCGCTTGCATCAGATGTTGTGGTGCCGATGGTTCTGTAGTTGCCGTTAGAGTCGATGACGCTGATTGTCACTGGAACACCGGTCACGTTTGTCGGCATCGGGAATTGGTCGTAAACGTATTGCATCCATGCGCCTTGGCTTGCGTCAGAAACACATGGAACACCGTTTGGAAAGTCCATTGCTTCTTGGTTTTGGGTTGTGCCTGCGGAAATGTCCATGACTGTGCCTCTTATCACTATGGGTGTGCCGACTTGTGTGGCAGTGTTGGGTGCTGTAACGGTTAATTGGCTTGGTCCTTGGCCGAAGCATTGGATTTCTGAGTTGTATGGGTTGAAGACTGTTAGGTAACCCGCGGCGACTGCTCCTTCAGCTCCGCTCATTTGGTTGCCCCATCCGCTGATTTGCCAGAGTTCTGCTCCGCTGGTTGCGTTGACGTCGTATAGTTGTGCTCCTTTGTACAGTGGGGTGGTTGGTGAGTGGTCGTTGCCTGCCATGTAGATTTGTCCGTCGCCGATGCATTCGATGAATTCTGGGTAGTAGCCGTAGGGTGTGGCTGTTCCTGCGTTGGTGCTGTTGCCTGGTCCTCCGTTGCCAAAGGTCCATTCTAATGCGCCGGTTGTGTCGTTCCAGCAGCTTAGTATTCCGCTGAAGCCGTCTGAGTAAAGGTTGCCGTAGTCGCAGCAGTCAGTGTACCAGATGGGGAAGTTCCAGTCAACGCTAGATGTGGCTGGTACATATGATGGACCCCACAGGTAGTTTCCAGTAGCTATGCTGTAGCCCCAGTTAGCGAAGTCCTCTTTGTCGTTGAAGATGAAGACTCCGGTGGTTGGATCCCAAGCTGCAAGGAAGCGGGTTTCGTTGTTTGGCGCTTGCTGATAAGCCTGCGTCCATAAAGTAGTTCCCAACGTTGCAGGGTTTAAGCTGACGCATGTCATGTTCGCTGGGTATGTAGTGGTTGCAGCGCCTGAATCGCCAACGTGTCCTCCGAAGGTTCCTTGAATGAAAATGATTTCGTTGCCCAGGCTGATCAAGGGTTGTGTGCCTCTTTCGCATGTTCCAATAGCCCAAGCTGATATGCTTGGAGGTGAACCGCCAAGGCTGACTGATATGTTCCAGTCGTAGCATGTTGGTAAGCTTGCGTTTTCTGTTCCTGAATACCATCCTGTTGGAGATAAGGCTCCTGCTGTCGCATTTAATCCGCCGAATACGAGAGATGAGTTCCATTCAGTTAAGTAATAGTTGGGTTTTGCTGCGCTTCCGAGGTTGGTCAGAGTGTATATTAGGTATTCGCCTGATGGTCCTGCAACGGCTGATCCTGATGGAACGTTGGTGATGTTCATGGATGTAAGTATTCCAGTTGCTGGGTCATAGGTTCTCCAAACTGTTCCTAGACCAGGATAAGCGGTTGTGGGTGCGACAAGTAAGCCGTTTGGTAATGCGCCGTATTGGTTGGGGCACTCTAAATCATATTCATAGCCGAACGATGGTACCAAAGATACGCCTGTTGCTGTTGTGTTGATACTCCAAATCTGCGCTCCTGTCTCCAAGTTTATTGCAACGTATGGTCCGCCGGTGCCTGAGTTGCCGTACATCTGTGCATAGTAGAGGACTCCGTTCATAATGATTGGATTGTTGAATCTGGGGTTGTATGAGAGACCTGTGTAGTATGCTACTCCGGGGACTGCAGTGTCGTTTCCTCCGAGAACTCCGCCGTACCCATCTGGAGAAGTCCACATGATGTGTGCGCTTGATGGTCCTGAGCCGTAAGCTTGTTGACCACCATCGTATGAGTCGCCCGCGTTAAGGATGTAGGGTTGTGCGAGCCAGTTTGACGCAACCGTGAACCAATAGTTGTTTTCTCCGTATATGGGGTAGGTCCAGTACGCGGTTGGAAGTGGATTGCTAGCCACTGGTGAAGAAACTGGTTCTTGCTGTACAGTCAGGTTTGTCGATCGGGTTGCAGGCGTGAAATAATCGCCGTCATACGTTGTTGTTCCTCCCTGAGCTGCGGTAAAAGTGTAGTTTTGTCCTGCATAGTTAAACGTGAACATGTAGGTGCCCGCTGCAGTGGGGGTATAGTAGGTGGTTTGTACTCCTGTTGGGTCAGTGCATTCTGCCCATGTTTCTGTTGTGTTTGTTCCGTCAGGCGCTGTGATGGTAAGTGTGTAGCCCGTGCGTCTAACGTTGTCGCTCAATGCGGCTCCTACAAGTGGGCAATCAACCCACATTGAAACTGCCGCTTGCTGTCCGACGCCTATCGGGTTTGGCGCAGCGTTAATGTATGCATATGAAATAATGGTCCATCCTGGACTGTGTGCGCTGGCATTTGGTATTATTGACATTGAAGCTCCTATAGAAACTGTTAGAACTAAAGCAATCAAAATAGCCATAGCTTTACTTTTTAGATTTTTCATTTTTCTTTCCTCAATTTCATTTTTATTGAGCAAAAAAGCATAAACGCACGAACTGTTGAACAAGAAATTTAGCACGCGCGAGCATTAATGCTTCTAACTCAATCAATTTTTTTGTTACCACCTGCTTATAAACTTTGTAGAAAAGAGAAATTTTGTCTTTATTTGGTTGCAGAAATTAGTTTATTTATGAACAATAGCTAATTTAATAATTAGCTCAAGAAACGATCGCAGCCATAACACTCGGTTAATAGCGAGATCGATCGCCGGAAAGATTTTGTATTTACCCTGGTGCTACTTGGTTTCGGTGGGCCAGTATTTTGGTTGAATTGCTTCGTTGTCAATTAATGAAGGGAACAAGTTCAGCGGCCACGATGGAGGCATTTTCGTCAGGTAAACCAACACCGTTTCGATACCGCTTATTCTTCTTAATTTCTCTTCAGCTTCAAACAACTTGCCGAAATCTTCCAATGCAACTGAGCAGTAGAGATCATATTGACCGATAAGCCTGATAATAACTATCAAGTTGGGGATCTGAAGCAGTTTAGAATAGATTTCGGGCATTTTGCTTCGATTTGAAATTTTTATGTAAATGTTTCCAAGAGCGGTGTATCCAAGTTTGTTCAAGTTAAGAGTTATTGTGGAGAGAGTTAACAGGTTTCCCCGAAGTTTTTTGTATTTTTGAATTACCGTTTTGACAGATAGTTCTAGTTCTTGAGCAATTTTTTTGAAGGGAACGCGCGAATTTTCTGAAAGAATTTTGGCGATTTTTCTGTCTATTTCATCAATCTGTATTGCTGGCCTATCTAAATCAGTTAAAAGAGACTTACGATTGCTTCGAAAATTATCCTTGTCAAGAGGTTTAATTATTAGGTTTTGCGGAAACTCCAAGTTTACTGCTTCCGCCCAGATTAAAGCATCAACATGTTTGATGATGTGGTTTGACTCTAAATCCTCAATTATCTCATGCAGCTTATTGAGGTCGCGTAAAGCTACTTTCCCAAAGAAGCTATAATTGCCAAATGGGCCTACCAACCCAGCAATATACGGTTTATTTTCAAGCAACTTAGCTGCTTCTGTTTCGTTTTCAACTGTCGTTGTAATACCTAAATCCACAATATGACGATAGCCCAAGCAATGTGGGTTAACAAGCATTTTTTCGCCGTTAATTACTTCTTTTTCCCATAATTGTTTATACCGCATTCTGATTGCAGTTACTGTGATTTTACATTCTTTGGAGATATCGGTAAAACTGGTTCGGGATTCAGAAAGAAGTATCTTCAGTATTTTCGCGTCGATTTCATCAATTTTTACTTGGTCAGCCAAATTTGTTTCCCTTTAAATGTTGAACCATAAATGCTAATTACCATGCCGTTTATAAGATTTCTCGTAAAATTTTCAATCTATTAAGGCACATGCCACAATATTGAAGGTTTTCCCAATCGCTCGCCTTAGCTGAGGAAGAGTAAGTGGTCGATAGCCCTACTTTTTTAATGGTGCTCAAATTTGGTCGTAACTACTTCTTATTGCTCAAACTTCTCTCCTTCATAGGCAAATATTTTATAGTAGGCTTAAGGCTGTAAAAGTTCATTAAATGGAAATTTTCAATCGGAAAAAAGCACTTTTTGAAGCGATTATGCATAACTTTATAAATTAATTCCATCCCAGTAGTAATCACAACTTATAGGAGATAAGAAAAATGCAAATTAGTAAAAACAGAATTGCAGCTATTGCGATTGCAGTATTCTTAACATTCTCAATGTCAGCTTCAATGATGCTAAATCCGAACGTTAATGCCCAAATTCCTACTACACAAAGTAGCTATCCGACAAATGCTTACATCGATGTTTCCCCCAACCCAGTTGGAGTTGGTCAGACAGTTTTCATTGACGCATGGCTACTCGAATTCGACCCATTAACAGGAACCTACCTTAGCGCCGCCGGATTATATTGGACAGGGTTCACTATAATAATAACAGACCCAACGGGCGCAAATTCCACGCTAGGACCATATACTGCAAGCGCCGCCGCAACAATAGGCGTTAACTACACTCCAACAGTGACCGGCAACTACACTTTCACAGTCAACTTCCCAGGACAAGTAATTACCTCGGCAAGCTTAGACCTTAACAGGTCTTATGAGCCCAGCAGTGCAACCTTCACAATTACGGTACAGCAGCTGCCTATAGCTAATCTGCCCCAAACGCCCCTTCCAACCAGCTACTGGACAAACCCCGTTTACTGGACAAACCAAGAGTGGCAATCAATATCGGGAAACTGGTATGGCGACATCGCTTCATATGACTTGACGGCTGGACAATTCGTTTCGCAGAGCTACAACGCGTACACGACTGCGCCCCTGACTCCTCACATTATGTGGACTCAACCGGATGGCGGTGCATTTGGCGGTCAAATCGGCGGAAGTGAGCAGAACGATTTAAGCAACTATTACACGGGAAAATCCTATGAGCCATTCTTCGTTCCACCTGTAATCATAAACGGAATCATGTATTATAACAAACCTTCAGGGATTCAACCGGCCACCGGCGTATACGCAGTTAACCTACGAACAGGACAGCAAGAATTTTTCATGAACGTCACAGGAATAACTTACGGTGAAGTGTACACCCATCACAACCCCAACGAAGTAGGCGGCATCGCATACCTCTGGAATCAGGCAGGCACCACAATATCACTATACGATGCAACAACAGGCGAATGGATACTCAACATCGTAGGCGCAGCTACGTCAACTACCGTAATGGGACCAAACGGCGAAATATTACAATACTCCATGCATGTCATCAACCAAACCTATGGTTACCTCGAGATGTGGAACTCTACACAATGTCTATGGGCTAACAGCGGAACTGCAGGCAGTGTATCAGGAGAATACAGGCCTCTCACTTTGGGAACCACTGTGCAATGGACAACAGGTGTACAGTTCAACACGACAGTGCCCATATTCTCTGAGAGCACGCCCGCCTCGGTGTCCATTCTATACGTAGATGGCGGCGCAGTACTTGTGGTTGGAACAGCTGCCACGACGACATGGCAATGGGAAGCAGGCTACGATGCAACGACCGGCAATTTCCTATGGGATGTAAACCGTACAATAGGACTCACCACTCCCCAAATTAGCGGTACGTCAAGCGGATGGATGGAAAGCGCACAAGACGGAATTTACATCGAACACAACAAACAGACAGGCATATACTACGCCTTCAGCATGCTTAATGGCACACAGATGTGGGTTACCACGGTAGCCGATACTAATCCATGGGACACTGACGCAAGAGACTCAACATCAGACGGATCTGTATGGTACATTCAAGCCCCAGGGTCAGTCAGTGCATACAATCTTACCAACGGTAATCTACTATGGACTTACACACCACCACCAGCCGGTTTACAAACACCCACATCGACCTATCTATTGGAGCAATTGTACAGCTTAACCTTAGGCGGCGGTGAACTCTTTGTGGGCACAGGACTCAGCCACGGCGACCCGCTATACGATGGTTCACAGTTTATCGCACTTAACGCTACAAATGGACAAGTCGTATGGACTATAAACGGCTTCATGGCTCAAGCACACGCTGGCGGCAACGCCATCGCAGACGGCTACTTTGTGACATTCAACGGCTATGATAACCAACTTTACTGCTTCGGTCAAGGTCCAAGCAAAACCACGATAAGTGCACCGCAGATAGGAGTGTCAACATCAACACCAATCACAATTACTGGTTCAGTGACTGACATCTCCGCAGGCGCATCGCAAGAAGCAGTTGCAGCGAACTTCCCCAACGGCTTGCCATGCGTTTCCGACGCGAGCATGCCACAGTTCATGGAAGCAGTCTACGAACAGCAGCCTATGCCAACCAACACTACGGGGGTACCAGTTACATTCTCAGTCTTAGACTCCAACGGTAATTACCGAACAATCGGCACAACAACAACCGATGCTTTAGGCGACTACTACTTCACATGGACACCTGACATCGCCGGCAACTTCACTGTATACGCCACCTTTGCAGGCACAGATTCATACTATGGATCTACCGCTTCCACAGGATTCTACGCCAGCTCTCCAGCGCCAACGGTAGCACCCGCAACGCCAGTTAGCGGATTAGCCTCAAACACCACAGTCATGTACGCAGTCGTCGCAATGATCATTGTCTTCATCGTAGGCATTGCCATAGTCGCACTACTCGTGACAAGAAAACACCCGTAAACCGACAAAACAAATCCCTTTTTTCCCTTTTTTTAGTCCCACAAAACAACTGAGAAACGATTGGGGCTGAGTGGACTCTTGCTTGATCCGATAATAAAGGCGATAGTCGCAGCCGACCGAGAATACGATTTTCTCTAATTTCTTTGATCGCCCATTACAAAGGAAACGTCCTAACCGTAAAGAAACTGCCAAGGCACAAGCGGTTTGAGAACATGAAATACATCCAGATGATCCGTTTCGGCAACTGAGACTTTGAAGTTGCACTGCAGCAACACCTGAAAAAGTCAAGCTGCTGGGAACGTCTATATCGGTCAAGTATGATGAGATGGCAGTGAACGAGATTATAATGCATTTCTACAAGAAGCCAGAGAGTTCAAATGTTCTCAGTTGGCGTTGCAAGTGATAGAGTGTAAATGCAGAAGAATATGTATAAGCTTTTATACGCTTGTCGAGGAGAGACTTAGCAGTTAAATGGTTTGAGCAGCATGAACAAACTTGGCGGCTTCATACGGTTAATGCGACCGGTAAACTGCATCATGATGGGTTTCGCCGTGTTTGTAGGTGCAGTTCTTGCCAGTTCCCAATTTGGAGGACTAAACTGGCTAAGCGTCACCTTTGGTTTCTTAACAGGCTTCACTTTTTGCGCTGCAGCAATGGTTATCAACGACTATTATGACCGCGACATCGACGCCATCAACGAACCAGCCCGCCCCATTCCAAGCGGCGCAGTGAAAACTCGCGAAGCTTTGGCTTTCGTTGTTGGGCTTTGCGCTGTAGGCTTCTTTTTCGCTTTAGAGGTAAGTGTCCTATGTTTTGTTGTGGCGGCGGCTTCTTTGGTTATAACTGCAACGTACCTTACAGTGGGCAAGCGAAGTGGGTTGCCTGGGAACTTTTTAGTCAGCGTCTGTGTGGCTATTCCATTTCTTTACGGCAGCATAGTAGCCTTTGGCGTTGTAAAGTTCAACGTGGTTTTATTTGCATCTATGGCTTTTCTTTCAAACACAGGGCGCGAAATCACTAAGGGCATAGTTGATGTCAAAGGCGACAGCGCAGAAGGCGTGAAAACCTTAGCTGTGCGTTATGGAGAAAAGAAAGCTGCTATTTCAGCCACCGTTTTCTATATCTCTGCAGTTGCTTTGACGCCTGTTACTTGGTTTTTAGGTTTGGTTTCGATTTGGTTTGTGCCGTTTGTTCTGGTTACTGACTGCGGGCTGGTTGCTTCTTCAGCGCTTTTGCTTAAGGATCATTCGCGTGAAAACTCTAGGCGCATAAAAAACCTGGTTCTTTTATGGTTCATTTTTGGGTTGCTTGCGTACATTTTTGGCACTTTCAAGTGAAAAACGCAGTGTTGTTTTGCACATATATACGTGCATGTTAGCAACAATTAAATCTCTAAGATGTTGCATCATCATTTAAAGAGGATGTTAACATGTCTGAGAATTTCGCTAAAAAATGGGAACCGAAAAGAGAAGAAGAATCAATGGGCAGCACAATACGCAATACAATTACGCCACCTGTTCCGCTGAAGACAGCTTTAGATTTAGCCGTTAGAAAACTTGACTTGCAAATCGCCAAACTCGACCAAGCTAATGAACGTTTCACCGAGAAAGACAAGAGCCTATTCGCTAAACTCGTTAACGCATACACCCAACATGACACGGCGCACGCTAACATTTACGCTAACGAACTGGCTGAAATCCGCAAAATGTCAAAGCTTGTCATGAACGCAAGACTTGCACTTGACCAAGTATCACTACGCATAAAGACAGTATCAGAGCTAGGAGATGTCGTTGCCGCATTAGGACCATGCGTTGGAGTACTCCGCAGCGTCAGCGGTGGATTATGCGGTGTTTTACCCGAAGCAGAAAATGAACTAGGCGACATCGGCAACATGCTGAGCGGTTTAATGTTTGAAGCTGGAACAAGCAGCGGAATGTCACTGAACTTCAACTCTGTAAACGAGGATGCAGCAAAAATCCTGGATGAAGCAGCAATCGTCGCGGAACAAAGAGTCAGCTCAAACTTCCCAGATCTGCCACCTGGAATGCCAAACGGCAAAGCAAACAACAAATCAACAACTTAAGGCACTAAACGGTTCTTCTCTTTATCCCTCTATTTTTTCTCAACATATCTCTGCCCGACTTCCAGTAAAAGTTATATCGGCAAAACCATTGTAAGAATTGATGACTAAGCCATGAGTAAAGCCCCTCTTTGCCCTTCATGCTACATTGAAATGAAACCTAAATGTAACAGTCAAAAACAAATAATTTATCACGAATGCCCAAAATGTGGAATGCGCATTCTATTCACCCATTCAGGACATTAAAAACAAAAGTCAGCACCAGCGGTTAACTAAACAGCGCTGCCTAAATAATTAACTCACGAATTTGTAGGGCTCCGCCAAATAAACCCTAATTAATACGTAAAAATCTAGGGAAGCTAAAATCAATAATTTAGAAACAAACGTGTGAGCCACCTTTATTCGATTCGTTTCAAACTGCAACCTAATGATGCTGCTTAGAACATGCTGTTCTAACAATTGGACTTATATGCTCCAAGCCAGGTATGTTCCCTGAGGGTTCCGCTGGTTGAATGGGAAGGAAGAAACAGAGCTCGAGTACGCACTACGCGGTAAGGCATGGAAAGTTTACTGGTTCCTTCTCAAAACAGGCAGCCCCGTCGGAGTACGCGAAGTTCAACGTGCCCTGCATTTCAGCAGCCCAAGCATCGCTTTTCACCATCTTGAACAGCTTTGCGCGTTGGGTTTGGTGCAGAAGCAGGAGATTGGGGGACATTACTCGCTGGTTAGCGAAGTGAAGATTGGTGTGCTTCGCCACTTTGTGAAGCTTGGCAAGCTGCTTTTTCCAAGATACTTCTTTTATGCATTATTCTCCACAGTTTTCTACATCGCGTATTTGGCGGTTTTGTTTAGCGGTTTCACCCGAGACAACCTGTTTATTCTTTCGTTTGGAGCAATCGTCTGCGCAATATTCTGGTATGAAGCTTATCGGGTATGGGCGATGAGGCCATTCTAAATGTTAGAACAACCTGTTCGCGTACGTAGCATAAAATAAAAAATCTTACTTACCCTATCAAGGAGAAAAAAAGTATGGTACAGAAAGAAGTTAAGAGAAAAACCAAAATTTACGGAGCCGTCGCAGTGCTCTCAGCTATAATCTTAGTAAGCATGATTTACGCGTTGGGGTCAGCCCCGTCGCTATTTCCGCAAAATCAAATTCCGTCTGTGTCAGGACTGAAAACGTTCTCTTCCATGCAGGACCTCGCAAACTACATAAACAACACGTCGCAACAAACCAGCTCTTTTAGCGGGGGACCTTTAGACTCCCAGTATTTCGGCTCAGAGCCTCCAGTGCCCGAGCCAGCCCTGGCTTCCCCGTCAACAGGCAATTTCGCAAATGCGCTGAGCCCTAGTTCCAGTCAATCAACTGAAAGTTATTCAACCACAAACGTTCAGGTTACTGGAGTTGACGAAGCAGACACGGTGAAAACCGACGGCCAATACATTTACACTGTAACCACAACTCAAAACTCAGGGTTCTATTTCGAAAGCTTCAACTCGGAAACAAGCAACGCCGTTTACATCATAAGCGCTGACCCGCAAAACCCCCAGATTGTATCTACAATTCCTCTGGGCAACGACACTGAACCAGCAGGGTTGTTCCTAAGCTCAGACAGCAACCAACTTGTGGTTGTAGGGAGCAATTACCAAATTCTTCCTTATAACGAGCTAATCGCTGTGCCGGGTGCGGCGAGCGCTTCGGGCGGGGCAGCTTCAGGTGCCGTTTCAATGCCGATGATTCCAGCTTATCAAGCCAACGTTTACACTTTCATTTACGTCTATGACATTTCAGACAAAGCTAATCCTGTTTTAACACAGAATTTTACAGTCAGCGGCAGCTACTTTGACTCCCGAATGATTGGGAACTACGTCTACGCTGTTGTCAGCCAGCCAGCTACAAATTACAACAACACGGTGCCTCTTCCAGAGATCTACAATGGCGCCAGTGAATCTGCCGTTCCGGCAACAGCTATTTACTATACTGACATGGTGCAGCCCAGCTACTACACCTTCACCAGCTTCTACGGCATCAACATCGCAGACGATACGCAGCAGCCAACTAACATGACTGTTATGATGGGGGGCGCCAGCACAATGTACGTTTCCCAAAACAACATGTACGTAACCTACCCAACATACACTGACAACGGCGAGTACACTTCGATTTACAGCTTCGGCATCAGTGGAGCCCAATTGACTTTTGAAGCTGCAGGTAACGTGCCAGGCTACACAGTTAACCAGTACTCCATGGACGAGTACAACGGCTACTTCAGAGTAGCAACCAACCTGTGGCAAGGCAACACAGAATCAAACAACATTTACGTGTTAGACTCCAACCTGACAATCGTCGGCGAACTGGAGGGTTTAGCGCCCAACGAAAATCTCTACGCAACCCGATTCATCAACAACACATGCTACTTGGTCACATCGAATCAAACTGACCCGTTCTTCGTAATTGACTTAAGCAACCCCACTGCCCCCACAGTTGCAGGGGAACTTTCTCTTCCAGGCTACTCAAGCTACCTGCAGCCCTACGATGCAACCCACGTTATCGGCATAGGCGAAGTCAACGACACCCTCAAACTCGCGCTCTTCGACGTTTCAGACCTGAATAACCCAACGCTGATAGCAAGCTACAATGTTGTAGGGAACTACTCATCTTCGACTGCGCTTAACGATCCCCACGCTTTCCTCTTTAGCCTCCAAAACCAGCTGCTGGTGATTCCAGTTTCGATAAACAACTACTATTACACGACAATCGGCGACGTAAACTCGACAGGCAGCAACAACAGCACCAGCGAGATTTTGCCCCCTGCAGCGCCCCAGGTGATGACTCCAGTTCCAAACCTGATTGTCAACTCCTACTCTGAATATTGGCAAGGAGCCTACATCTTCAACCTAAACTTGAACACTGGGTTTATACTTCAAGGCAACGTAACTCAACTTCCCTCGTCAATTCTGGACAGCAACGGATTCGTCAACGAAAGCACAAGCTACGTCAACACACAAAACAACGAGATAACACGCTCACTCTACATCGGCAACACACTCTACGCAATATCAAACTCAGAAATACAACTGATCGACCTAACAACCATGACACAAATAGGCGAAATCAACCTAACCTAAACCCCTTTTTCTTTTCCCAATTTTTTTTATTTTGTTCACCAAATAAAGCGATTTCTTAGGCTAATAATCGATTAAGAGTAATACTTTTTATCCCTTGATTGCCTGTATATAGTTAGGGATACTTTTGTCAAACATGCATCTGCAGTATTATTGATAGCTCTTATGATTTGCCGGTTAGCTTTTGTTAGTAGCGTGCCTTCTGGAAAAGCGCAAACCTCTACGTCAGTCAATGGCATAATCACTTCAAATACTACTTGGACGCAAGCAAACAGCCCATACACATTTATTGGACCCGTAGCTGCGAACGCTGGAGTGACTTTGACTATTGAACCTGTAGTCACCGTCAACCTGAATAGCTAATACATACAAGTTACGGCATCTTGACGGCAGTAGGCAGTAGCAACAGCCAAATCAACACAGGAGCAGGGCAAATTATAATCACACATACCAGTAGCGGTTGGAATCAGAAAACGGGCTCAGGCTACATAATCGAAAACGCAATAATCAACCAGGCTACTTTAAAACATTCAAAACACAGCGATGATCCAATACGACACACCCGTGATCTATCTTAGCCAGCAGCTCCAGCATAGTCATAATTCTTTTTTATAATTCACATCAATTATATACTTAAATGCACATAGCAAACAGTTTGAAGAGATTACTATGATTCGCAAAGTCATTATCCCAGCCGCAGGTTTAGGAGTTCGTCTATATCCAGCAACAAAAGAGCAGCCGAAGGAAATGCTGCCCATCTTCTCAGAAACCACCAACGCCGGATTGTCGGTTAAGCCTGTCCTGCAAATGGTCTTTGAAAATCTACATAACGCAGGGCTCAGAGAGTTCTGCTTTGTAGTAGGCAGAGGAAAACGCGGGATAGAGGATCATTTTACCCCCGATTTTAACTGCATTCATAATCTGCAAAACACTGGTAAACATGGGCAAGCTGATGACTTAAACGGTTTTTATGATAAACTTAAGGCGTCTACGATTATGTGGGTTAATCAACCTGAAGCCAAGGGATTCGGTAACGCCGTTTTAAATGCTCAGCCGTTCGTGCAAAATGAACGTTGCGTAGTTCATGCTGGCGACAGCTGCCTTATTTCAAAGGACATGGATTACCTCAAGAAACTCTTAGATGTTTCAGAGCGGCTAAATGCTGATGCTGCTTTCATCGTTCTTGAAATAGAAAATCCAAAGCAATACGGAATTGTTGAAGGAGACGAAGTAGAACCAGGAGTTATAAAAGTGAAAGCGGCTGAGGAAAAACCTCAGAAGCCAGCGTCCAATTTAGCGATAATGGCCATGTACAGTTTTCACCCCGTAATTTTTAAAGCCTTAGAAGCGACTAAACCTGGAAAATTCGGTGAAGTCGAGTTAACTGACGCCATACAGAAGCTGATTGAATGGGGATTAAACGTGTACGCCGTTAAACTAGATAAAAGCTACACCCACCTCGACATCGGCAGCCCCGAAAGATATTGGGCAGCATTAGAGCTATCCTACAAACGCTTTCACCATT
The DNA here is from genome assembly GCA_963828195.1 of Candidatus Bathyarchaeota archaeon. Lineage (GTDB taxonomy): Archaea > Thermoproteota > Bathyarchaeia > Bathyarchaeales > Bathycorpusculaceae > Bathycorpusculum. The sequence continues at coordinate 57,603 of CAWHDT010000008.1, read as the reverse complement.
GAAACAGCAACGTTTGAAAACACCTAAATGACATCTCGCAGCCCTTACCGCGGCTACATTTTTAAGGCGTGTGGAGCTCCAAGTTTTTAGTTCTTTCTAAATTTTTGTTCTCGTGGTTTGAGTTGCTTTTTTGAATCAAAGCTTAAATTGTTTGCAGGTTGAGTGAATAAAAGTCGAATAAAGTGGATAAAAGTCGGAAAAAGTCGAATAATGCCGGAAAAAGTCGAGTGAACAGGGCTGCAATATGCCGCTTAATAGAAAAGTCACATTTCAAAGTAAGCTTGAAGAATGCAGTAACGTGCAGGTTCCAAAGCTGATCCGTTGGCTGTCCAAAACGGAGAAGGATCAGCTTTGAAATTAGGCATCATAATGCACCAAGAAGACAGGCAAGTTCGCAGTTTAAAAAAGGCGGGCGTTGTTGGCTTCAGCTACATAACTGCGTTGGGCTTGTGTTCGACATATATGCTGCAAGGTTTGCTTTGAAATACTCAAAAATTTAATTGTTCAAGACCATTTTTTATGTGTTCACGTGAAGATTCATGTATAGGCGCATATCAGTAAGTACACGTCAACATTGAGAATAAATAACTAAATCGCTGCCCACATAGTGCAGGAAGAGGCAAAGCAGCGTGGTTAAAAGAGCAATCCTGTTTTGTACAACAATCATCCTAGTCGGAACCGCAGATTGGCTAACAACCCTCATAGGCATAGTTTTCTTCGGAGCCTCAGAAACCAACCCACTACTCGCAGGATTCACACAGACAAACATGCTTATCTTCAGCCTCATAAAACTATCAGCAGTCATACTGCCGGAATCATATTCTACAAAACTGAAACCAAAACAAAAACCGACATCCCCACCTCACCATATACAAAAAAACTCCTAAACTCAGGATACATCATCTCAATCTGCGCACTAACAGCATTAATAGCAAACAACATAACAACAATCGTCAGAATCGCCTAAAAATCGTAAAACACTTCTTTAAAAGTCTAAACAATTCTTGCAACTGCAGATGAACCAGTTTGAAAAAAATTGGATTAGGGAATACTTGCGTCAGTTTAAATGTGCTTATTTTTTTTGTTAAGTGGGGCTCATTAGTTTTTGAATGCACCTTATGGGTTTGTTCCGCCGATGTCTATTTGAACACTAAAGGTTGTGAGGTCAACTTCAGTTGGAGAAACCGTCAGGGTTATGATCGCCGGAACTGATGATCCAGGCTGAAGATCCGTATTTTGCTGGTTCCACGTTACAGTCATTTCTCCACTAGCAGTTGTTGGGTACCAGCTGCTTGTTGTCATGTTGAGAGTTAATGAGAGGCCGCTGCTTGTATTCTTAATGTAGATTGTTTGATTTGTTGTTTCTCCCGCAGTGAGAGTTCCCCAATTTAAGGAAGTTAAGGGCTGGGTGCAGCCGCTGTCAGAGTACACACTTAAGTTTGCGGTTGAGGAAATCGTGCCGTTTGATGGCAAGTTTGAATTTGTGCTTAGAGCCGCATAAGTTGTTAGTGTCAGGGCTATTGCGATGGCAACTAAAGCTATGAGAACTGTTGTTACTGGGAGTTTAGGTTTTTTCGTATTTATTCCCCTCTTTTGAAGAAATTGTGTATTAAGTCTTAATAAATCTTATTGCTCATCTGGGACAAGCGCATAATTGAACAACAAAACTACAGAATTGCCAATACAGCCATCTCATGCCATCATACGACTGAATCAGCCATACCAGATTCAATAAACCACCGACCAATCAGATTAATGTTCTAGACAATTATTTCATCTGTTCCATTCGCTATTTATTTAAGTTGTTTCTTGAATTAAAGTTTGACAAGGTATCTTTAGTTTTAGTTTAAATTATTACACGTATAATTTTTCTGAAAATCATCTTTACGATTAGCCTCGCCTCGGTAGACCTTGAATGCTCCCTCCAGTGGAGACATCAGTTTTCCTCTTTTTTTATTTTGAATGGATTTAAGGCCCCCAATCCCGAAACGTCCCAATCAAGGTTGGCGCAGCCAAGGCAATCGTGTACAAACCATAATCCTGAGGCTGCAAGACTCTAGCCAAGACAATGACGCCGACCGCTGAAACAACAGCCGAAACGGCAACGCCCCAGAAAAGATAGAACCCGCCCTTAGCAGAAACCTTAGCCATCTCCGCAGCCTTACCAGCCAGCCTTACCACCTCCAGCTCAGAGTCTCACCCATGACAAATCTCACTCTAATCAAAGAAACCAAACTATCGTGAAGTATTTAACTCGGTTTTCCCAAAAAATACCCAAATCTCAAATCGAGGCCAACTTTAATAACCCCCTAGAAACTTCTGAGAGAAATCTCTCTAATGATGCTGAAATCCGCGATACTTAAAGCTGGTCAGCTTCTATAAGGACGAAAATAGGTGAAAGTTCTTCAATGTGAATGTGTGCAAGTAGGTGTTGCATATGTTGCCATGGTTGGAGGAAGATTATTAGGAAAAAGAGAGCGCTGTTCGCTACGCTTTGGTTATACACTTTTCTTCTTTGGCTCTACATTGTCGCATGAATAGTTATCGATAAAGTTGATTTTAATGACCTGTTTCTTAATTATGCACCGTTCTTCACTTTTATCAGGCTTGGAAGTATTGCCTTTGTTTTAAGCATGATATTTATGTATATGTTTCTCGCTGGGAATAAGCATTACAAGCAAGAGCTATCTGGGAACTTAGTCACGACTGACTAGAAAGAAATAACACAAAAAACCGATTAAAAAAGGTTGTATCTGGTGTAGCTTTTAAAAGTTAAGTCTTTTGCACTTCCAGAATCGATTAAAAACGAGCTTTGCCTTGATTCAAGTGGCAGTAGAGACACCCATCTAAAAGCTCAACCAACAGGTTAATTGGCGAATACTATGCCCAATTCAGTCTTAGTTAAATCAAGGGTACTTTCTTACCATTGGGGTATGCTGCGTTTTTTTGGTTCAAACACTAAGAAAATGAGCCGAAAGGGTTGCTTTGCCAGTTTTTCGTCTAAAATGTATGATGACTATTACTGCGAAGATAATGATGATTTCGGCGACGGTTGTGACGGCGACAAGCGCAAGTCCAAATGATGATGCTGACTTCGGCGGTGCTGTCGAAGTTTGGGAGGGGGTCGGTGTTGGGGGAGTTGGAGTGGATGTTGGCGCCAACGTCACCATAAACGGGTTACTAGTTCCAGAATGACTGCCATCAGTAACCGTAATGGTAAGGCCTGAATCAGCCGTAGTAATGTTAACCATACCTGTCCAAACTCCACTTGAGAAGGAACCGGGAGAATTTGGACTAATAGTCCCAGTTGAAATATTCAAAGTCGGCGTGCCATTGTAGCCCGTAACTACGTTGCCATACGCGTCAACGGCAGTAATTGTTATGCGGAAAGCGGAACCAGCAGTTTGAGTTCCAACATTACTCAAGACAAAGTGATCTAGACCAGCTGGATTAACCTTTAAACCAATAGTGTAAGTCGCTGAAGCGTACGTTCCAGTAATTGTCCAGGAACCAGCAGTCACAGAAGTGTAAACGTTTCCATTCCATGAACCGCCAGCGCCGGAGTTTATGCTCCAAATCGTTGAAGAAGTCACATCCCAAGCGTTTCTATATACGTCATAAGCCATAGCATAATAAGTCAAAGAATCCCCGGCTGTAACCGATGAAGCATCAGTAGAAATTACGACATTAGCGACAGCAGCATAAGTAACGGTAAACGAGTTACTTGTACCCGTTTGAGTGCCGTCAGTTGCGGAAATAGTAACGCCTGAACTGGCAGCAGTCACCGTAACCATACCGGTCCAAACACCACTCGAGAAGCCACCAGTCGCGGAAGACGGAGTAATTGACCCAGCAGAATACGTCAAAGACGGTTCACCACTATACCCTGTAACCGTGTTCCCGTACACGTCCTCTGCCGTAATTGTTATGCTGAATGCAGAACCAGCAGTTTGAGTTCCAACATTACTCAAGACAAAGTGATCTAGACCAGCCGGATTAACTGTTATTCCACTCTGAAAACCTGTAATCGAGCTATTTGATGTGTCGGTAACTGTGATTGACTGAGAGCCGGCAGTCTCTAAAGTTACAGTAAAAGAGCCGACACCATCAGTGAGACCAGAATTGGCAGGCAGAACCGCGTTGCTGTCACTTGATGTAATCGCAACCGTACCCGCATAATTAGTGTCAACGTTACCATCCGCGTTATAAATTGTCACCGTGATTGTGTGATCCACACCAGCAGTGGCAGAACTTGGAAAGCCAGAAACCTCAAAGTAGCTGTCACCCGCAACATTCACTGCAACAGTCGCAGGGGAAGATAGAATCGAAGTCACACCTAAACTATCTGTAGCCGCCACAGTAATCAAGTAGAAACCCGAAGACCCAGGAGCAAAACTAATCGTTGACGCAGTTTTACCAGACTGAGCTGACCCGCCTACATACCACTGATAACTCGTGTAAGTACCCGAACCGCCACTAGCACTAGCAGAGAACGTCTTACTCTGACCAACATCCATCGTCCAAGAAGTGGGTGTCACGGTAACAGTCGGGTCAGAATTCACCGTAACCACCGTAGGGTTCGAAGTGGTTACTGCAGCGGCTGCGTCAGTGACCTGAAGCTCGAAACTCCATGTCCCAGTGGTTGTAGAACTAGAAGTGGCAAAAGAATTGCTAGATGAAACCGCACCGCTTATCGCTGAGTAAGAACTCGCGTCAGGAGCTTTCTGGAGCCACTGATATGTATAAGGAGAAGTTCCTGTAGTTACAGCTGTAGAGGTCAAACTGACAGTCTGACCCTGGTCAACAGTGCTAGGAGTGGATGTCTCAGTTGGGGCAATTAATGCAGAATTTGCCGTAACCAAAACGGCGTTGGAAACTGGAGAAGTAACTGGGGTAGAAGCGCTGTCAGTTACCTTACAGGTAACCGAATGCAAGCCGGCTAAAGCAGTATAGAGATAGCTTGCACTGTTAGAGCTGAGCATGGCGCCGTCCAAGTACCACTGATAAGACAAAGTGCCTGAACCACCACTTGCTATCGCAGTAAAGGTCTGAATCTGACCAGCATCCAGAGTAAGCGGACCGGTAGGAGAGATGATTACAGTCGGCGAAGCAGCCACTGTAATTGTAACTGCGTTTGAAGCAGAAGACGTAACTGGGACAGAAGCGCTGTCAGTCACCTTGCAAGTAACTGTATGCGAAGTTCCCGAAGCAGTATAAGAATAACCAGAGTTGTCAGACCCAACTGCAGAGCCATCTAAATACCATTGATAAGACAAAGAACCAGAACCGCCAATAGCAGTAGCCGTAAACGCCTGTACCTGACCTACATCCAAGGCAACTGGACCGACAGGAGCGATACTTACAGTCGGCGAAGCAGCCACCGTAACCGTTGCAGCAGAAGAAGTGATTACTGCCCCCGCGCTATCAGTTACCTGAAGTTCAAAGCTCCAAACACCTGTCGCTGTAGAACCTGTAGTAGCAAAAGAATAGCTATATGAAGTCGCATCATTAATCGCGGAGTAAGAACTGGCACTAGGAGCCATCTGAAGCCACTGATACGTATACTGAGAAGTGCCGCCAGAAACCGTAGCAGTGAGCGTCATAGACTGACTAACATCCATAGCCCCAGAATTGGGTGACACACTCACAGTCGGAGCCACATTTACAACGAGCGCCTCATCAGTTGGCGTACTCATTGAACCGGCATAGTTACCGTCGCCGCTGTAAACAGCTTGGAAGTACCAGGTGCCAGCATGCGTCGCAGTCCAAGGCGCAGTAGTCGCCGAGAAACTCAAAGCGCCAGAAACGGCTCCACTACCAATCGACACCTCATCTGTCATTGCGGAATTGTCAGCCGCATAAATCGTCCATGTACCAGTAGCAGAAGGCAAAGTGCCAGAAGCAGAAGTGCTGATTATTACCGTATCCGCCACCGTACCGCCCAAAGTTATCGGGCCAAGAGGCGAAAGCAAAGTAGCAGTGGTCGTCGCAGCCTCATTCACAGTCAAAGGCTCATCAGTGTAACCGCTCTGAGAACCCGCATAATTATTGTCGCCACTATAAACCGCGTAGAAGTAGTAGGAGGCGCCAGTAGCCGATGCAGCCGACGGAGCAAAAGGAATGGAAGTAGCGGTGCCCACAACATTCAAAGATTCCGTATCAAACAAATTCCAAGTAGAACCACCATCAGTTGAAGCATAGAACTGGACTGTCCCAGTAGGAACAGCGAAACCTGAGACGCCAGTAACGGTCGCAGTATCGGTTACAGAACCTCCCAAAGTGATGGTGCTCGAAGAGAGCGAAGTAGTCGTCGTTGAAGAAGCCTGGTTAACCGTCAAAAGCTCATCAAAGGCACCGCTCGAAGAAGTCAAGAAATTGCTGTCGCCGCTGTAAGTTGCCATGAAATAGTAGGTGCCGGCAGCCGACGGATAATAAGCATTGGAACTCGCAATGTTAGCAGTTAAAGGTTCTGTATCCAACTGAGTCCAAGAAACACCGTCGGTTGAAACGTAGAAAGTAACTGACCCGGTAGCGCCCGAGGTAACAGACGCAGTGTCGGTTACAGAACCGCCAAAAGTGATAGTATTCTGAGAAAGCACAGTAGTCGTCGTTGTAGGAACTGTCGGTTGAGCTTTGGCTTGCATGCTCGCGAATGCGCAGATTGACAGCGAAATTAGGAATGCGATTATCAGGATTTTTTGTTTCTTCACGGTTCTTTCATCTTGATGATTCATGTTAACTTAGATTGGGGTTCTGGAATAATGTGGGATCTTGTTTGATTGTAATTTGGAGTAGGGCATCGTGGTATAAGCTAGTTTTCTATGGCTTGAATAATTCAAGAACTGGAATATGTCACCCGCTGCTGAAAAGCAGAGCATATTCGCTGATGGAAGATTTCTCTTCATACCGTCACTTCTCTTCCTAAATTACTCCTCTAATGAATGACCTGGGAACTCTTTACTTATGCTTCGGTAGTAAATATATTTGATGATATTTGCGCTTTTTTTCATCTTGCTGGTGCACGGTAATGGGTGTTTTGGGCTTATTGTGCAGTGTGGACCTGAGATTTTGAGGTGACGTTAATATAGGTGAAGCGCATTGCAGTGTGCCTTGAATCATGAATCATGTATGATTCAAAAGTTAGTCATAGATGTTTAACGTGTTCTTATATAAAACAAAGATTTCTCAGCTGCCGATTGAGCGGGAGATGTTGACAATGCCTAAATACTTTTTCCGCTCATACGTATCAGCCAAGGAAAAATGACTGTTTCGCCGCCGTCGAGTGGCGTTGTAGAGCGCCTTTTTCCTGCAGCTAAACAGCTGGATCTCCAAACATAACCGGGATCAAGTTTTCAGGGGGATTTAAATTATGAGAGCTAGAGCCAACAGAGGATACACATTTTTTGTCCAAAGACACATAACCCAGCTCCGCGAAACCGCCGATTGCGACACGCAGCGTCTCCGAAGAATGTGGATGGACAAACTAGACGCCACCTTCACCATCGCCAACCTAATCGCCAAAGGCGAAGTCAACAGGCAAAGAGTCGGCGGCAGAACAGAGTTCATAACCCCAAAGCAACGGCAGATGTGGGCTCACATCGCTGCGCACATCGCCATGGTCATGGGAAACCTCGCAAAAGGGTACGATGAACACCAATTCAACGAAGATTTAGCTGAAGTGGAGCGATTAGTCGATGAAGTCAAAAAATTGCAGGCTCAAAGAAGCGAGCAAGGAAATCGAGCGACAGAAGAAAAATCTGCTGGAACGTGAACCAAACCATGAACAGAAACGATCAGTGGTTTCGGATGACCCTGTTGTTTTTGCCATGGACCTATTTGGCTTCGACGCAAAGCAGTATCAAGCGCAGCTTCTTCGCGACACCCGCAAACGCATTGTGGTTCGATGGAGCAGGCAAGCTGGAAAAACCACATGCATCGCCCTGCGGGCGATCTGGCATACATTCAACCACCCCAAAACAGTCATGTTAGGCTTTATAGCTTTTTTAGTTTCTAATTATTTTTTGCCAGGTTGAAGACGCTGGTCCGCTTTAGCGTCATGGCTTGGAGAAGCGGGCAAAATACTATCTTGTGTATTTTTGTTGTTCTCATGTACACTGAAATTCATAGGCTAAACTGCATTTTGTTATTGTAAGGATAGTTTATGAGAAGAATCCCGTATGTTGCAATAATAGCGCTGGTTTTAGTCGTGTTAGCATTATCTCTGATGGCTTACGGCACAGTTAGTGATAGCGCAAACATAGTTTCGTCGGGGTCAATCACTACCTCATCGGTGTCCGTCACTTCAAATACCGCCTCACCAAGTTTAGGAGTTTATTCAGATAGTCTTTGCACTGTTCCTTTAACATCCATAAATTGGGGTTCAGTTTCGCCAGGTGGAACAGTAACCCAAACAATCTACGTCAACAATACAGGAAGCGTTCCGTTGACGCTGAGTATGCAGACAAGTAACTGGAGCCCAACAGGCGCTAATGGGCCGTTAACAATAAGTTGGAACCAAGCAGGCGTTGTGCTTGCACCTGGGCAATCAACTGCGGCAACAATTTCGTTGACAGTGGCAGCGAGTACAACTGGAATTACGTCTTTCAGCGTTGATATTTCAATATCTGGAATGGCGAACTCGTGAGTCGCTTAGGTGACGCGGATTAGCCCGCTTGATACTGTGCCGCTGCCTCGAGTGGCGCAAAGACGAGAGTCTGCAGAAAAATGATTTTTTAGGCTTACTGTGCAGTCAGACCTAAAATTTTCAGTTGACATTAATAAACCGCAGTGCCATTGTAGGCTATTTTTAGGCTTCAGCAAGCTGCTGATTTGATAATCTGTGTTTTAGAAATAGAAATAATTTTTTAATTTATAGAAAATAATGCTCTGTTTTTCTCGGGGTTTTTTATGCAAGTTATGTTCGCTTCTAGTTTAACCGTATTTCGATTAAAGCATAAAAGGGTCATGAAAAAGATGACAGAAAAGGAGTTTAGGGTGGAAGATTTTTGAAAAAAGATTTCAGAGGGAAGAATAGATTTTTATGGATAATCATCACGGCGGCAGCAATCATACTAGCAATAGCTTTATCACTCAACGCCTTTGCAGCCATCACCACATCTCAAAATGTGCCTTCCATTGGCACAGTGACCACGTCGGCAAACTTAGCTGTGTATTCTGACAGCGCGTGCACACAACCCCTAAGCACCATAAACTGGGGAACCTTAAGCCCTGGGGGAACCACAAATCAAACAATCTATGTCAAAAACACAAGCAGCGGCCTCTCATTAACCCTGAGCATGACGACAAATAATTGGAGTTCAACGAACGCGAGTGGATCAATAAGTGTAACGTGGAATCAACAAGGCATTGACCTTTTGCCTGGGCAATCAGCAGCCGCAACCCTGACCCTGATCGTATCCTCAAGTATAGTGGATGTCACAGGCTTCAGCGTCAATATCTGCATCGGGGGCACAAATCCATAGCTGCACGCTCAGGCGCGGTCGACGTAGCAAGCTTTAGTCTCCAACTAAACAACGCAGACTTAGGAGGCTGGATAAAAGCATATATATTTGAAAATTATTACAAATATAGTGAAAGGCGAGCGCCAAAAAGCCTTGTTAATTCTTCTTTGCAATTCTGCGAAGTCGCCTTCGCTTCTTTCTATTGGAGTTGACTAACTGCTCGAATGCAGTTTGCAAAAAACGTTATTTGGGGCTTGCTCGCTTGTACAGCTATAGGAAGGGAGATAAATTGGTTAGAAGGTCAATCCTCGAAGACATATTCAAAGAAATGATGCATATACGTTCACGGCTTGATGAAATTGAAAACAACTTTTCAAATTGGAAGCCTCAAGCCGTAGAGGTACCTGAATCAGAACTAATCACCCTGCCAGACCACTTAAGAAGAACTTACGTCATCGTATCTTCCAAAGGAGAGTGCGACGCGGTACAGGTATCTAATCTTACAGGTCGATGTCGCGCAATTGAAAGCAATTATCTAAATCAACTATCAAGAATGGGTTGGCTAAACAAACGGCGAATCTCGAAGACAGTACATTTCCGAGCAATCACCGAAAACAATATTCGAAAAACCGCAACGGTTTCAATTGAGAACCCAAACATCGGAAACTTTAACTGAGGTAATTTCGAATGGCCTGTAAAGTCCAAAGAAATACGTACGTAATACAAAAAAGAAGAATACGGTTTTTCAGAGTGTTGATGATTCCCGTAGGGGTTTTAGTCGCGTTCATAGGATGGAGTCTTTGCTGGGTCGGACAAGCAGAGGGAAAAATTAAAACCAAAATTACACAACCAAACAGAAAAACTCACCTTCGCAGTTCTTTTGCCTCATCCAAAATTAAGCATTAGAAATCATGGTTATGCCACAGAAACACCAGAAAACTCTAATATTTAACAATCGCTATAACGCGCGGGAAGCCGCGGCTGCAAAAGAACACAACGTCGTTTTTTAAATAAAAAATACCGATTAAAATCGTTTTGATGTTTGAAGGATAAGGGTTGAGCCTAAAATTGAGTGTTATCTAGAAATTACGCACATGAAAATTAGGTTTAGAATCAAGTTATCAAGTTGAAGGGTGAAACAAGCAGAAATAGCAGAAATGTAAATTGGTTAAACTAAATTTTTTCCATGCACAGTTAATAAAAACGTTTTGTTCATTGTTCGATTCAAGTTAATGCCGGAGGTGTTCCATAAGTTTTTGGTAAATGTTTAGAATACTATTGAACATTTCGCCAATTATTCCCAGGTCGCTTACCATCCCACGCAAGTTTTCTATGTCAGCTTTGTTTATTGTTTGAGTTAACAAAGCTGCGGCGACGAATACAAATGCGAAGAATATTATGCCTACAATTAACCGTATCCAGTTGGCGAAGCTGAGCTCTGAGATGAGAATGTAGGTTGAGGCGGCGGCTATCGTGGATGACAGCACAATTTTTGCCGACGAATGCCAGTCTACATTCAGCTCGTAATGTTTTCTTATCCAATAAAGCGATATGACAGTGGAGGGAATCCCATCTACTAGCGTAGTTACAATCAGTCCTAAAACTCCAAACTTCATAATTAGGATGTAACCCATGGGGAAGCCGATGACTGCTGAGAGCAGGTTTAGGTACAGGATGAACGTGGTTTTTCCTTGACTGCTGATAAAATTGCCCGCAGTTAGGCTTCCGACGGCTGGGAAGATGTAGGTGATTGCAAGCAACGTCAAAAACAGTGGTGCCGTCGAGTATGTTTTCCCAAACAGTGTAGAAACTGCTGGTTCAGCTAGACACATAACGAGCGCTGCCACTGGCACTACGAGGAGTGATGCGTATTTGATTGAGAATTGGAAGACGTTTTTCAGGGTTTCTTTGTCTTTTTGCGGGTTGAGCTTGCTGAACGCTGGAAACAGCATCGTTGTAATCGGTGTTGCAAAGAACGCTATTAGAACTACGAAAGTGCTGGCTATTCCATAGTTGCCTATCGCGGAATTGTTAGTGACGTAGAAAATTGGCAGCAAAAAAGCGTAAAATTGACTTTGAAAGCCGCCAATGATTGCTGAAAGCGACAGAGGCGTGCCATATGCCAGCATTAATTTTGTGTAGGCTCTAATTTTGAGTTTAACATTGCTTAGTTTTGGCAGGTTCTTGTATAGAGTCCACACAAGTGCCAGACCTATAAGCCCAGCAGTTAACATGGCGACTGTATACCCAATCACTGCTCCGGATGTGCGTAATCCCAATATAACTAGTGTAATAATGATAACTGTTTTTATGATGGATTGGCAAACGAGCATGACACTGTTGAGTTCCATTTTTTCGATGCCGGTGAATGCGGCTGTGGCTGCATTGATGAGTCCGCCGGCTAAGATTGTGATTGAGGCTATTTGGATTAAGGATGTTATTTCGGGCCGATGGAATATGTCTGTCGCAATATAACCTGAAAGCAAAAAAGATATTGCGGATAATGCCATTCCGAGGGCTATTTCGAAGACTATTCCGGAGATGAGTATGCTTCTGACTTCTGATGCTCTGTCTTCTGAGCGGAATTGGGCTGTGTATCTTACCATTGCGGAGTTTATGCCCCAGTCTCGGAATACTCCTATGAGGTTGGGTGTGATCAGCACGATTCCGTATAGGCCGTATAGATCTGAACCGAGTAGTCTCGCGATGAAAATCGTGGCAATTGCGGAGATACCCGTGGAGATTACTAAACCCCACAGTAGGTGAAAGCTACCTTTTGCTGAAACTTTAGCCAATTCTGCGGCTTTGCTCATTTTTTTTCTTTCGCGACCTTATTTTGTAAGTATGTTTGTTTAGTCTGCTGCGGTAAGCTTCAAAGATTTGCATCGTCCTTATTCTGTCTGTTTTATGGACTGAATACAGATAGTAACTAAAAAGCACTTCTTCATAGTCACGACTGGCTAGAAATAATTTTCTAAAAAAACGTTCAAAAGAGAATATGTGCGAAGCGGGCCCTGAGAAGTTTCCCTTTGAGCGCCTGGAACCCCAAGTTTTCAAAATGGCTAATGCCTGGGGCTTTCGAGCGTGTTGGCATTGTAGAAACGGAGTCTGGTGAGTTATTCAAGGAAGCAGTAAAAATCTTTTTCTCAGCATGCTTTAACGTCTTCACGCGTAATCGCGCTGTTGTCGTTCTGGTGCTTCCCCAAACAATTTTTCTGTTGCTTACATTAATTTCTTATGGACGTTCGTTTTAAATAGTTTGAATTTACCCGATTTTTCTCTCGGGATGTCATCAACAACCAAGACATCAATTTGCATTTCAGGACCAAGGCTTTTTCCATATGACTTTTTGATTTCTGTTATAATGTTATCTTTAAAACCCTTTCCTTTGACAAGTTTAACAGTTAACCGATCCGAAGCTTCTTGGATTACTTGATATTGCTTGAGCTCCGTCTGCATAAAACTTAAAAAATCATTAGCTTCGAGTGCCGAGATAAATCGCCCATTTGGAAGATTAATGAAATCGCTAACCCGTCCCGATGTTAGCTTCATCAAAGGATGATGGAGACCACATGAGCATTCATCTTCAAGTACCAGCCCGGAGTCCTGAAGATTATACCTTACGAACGGTTGAGCAAAATTGACGATGTTAGTTACTGTTATTTCACCTTCCTCACCTGCAGAAAGAGTTTCGCCATCCTTCGTGGTTTGAACTATAATGTTATGATGAATGTGATAAGAGTGCTCATTACACTCTCTACTTATCTTGCCAACTTCGGTAGCTCCATATTGGTCAAACACTCTCGCTTCAAAGGTTTCCTCTATAAAACGGCGAGTACTTCCCAGCAAGAGTTCTCCAACTGTAAAAATTAAAGATAATTCGATCCCTTTCAAATCAGATTCCCTAACTTCTTTGGAAATAGCTAAAGCGCTCGACGGATTAGTAAGAAGGACTTTAGCGCCATAATCTTTTATCTCGCAGAGTTGCTCCCGTGGATGTCCCAGTGGCGAAACCTCTTTTGTCCTAAGCATTCCAAATCTTTGGAAAATGTTTGAAGGCGAGGGTACCATCCCACCCATTAAAATTCGTTTGTCGGTGATTTTTTCATTGTGACTTAAATGGAAAAGGTATTCGTCAAAACATCTTTTTAGGAAATCTTTCCCGTCTCTGTAACATGTTAAAGGAACACCCGATGACCCAGATGTTAGCCGTTTTTCGCATTTGCTTAGATTAAAGTTATTGGCCGTAATGTTTTGTATGGGTAAACTACTTATATCGGTTTTTTTAGTTATTGGTATTTTTTCCAAGTCATCAATAGTTTTTATGTCCTCTGGAGTTAGGTGTTCTTTAATGAAAAGTTTGTGATAATATGGGACATGATCGTAGCTGTGCTTAATTAGTGCACGCAGTCTCTTGTTTTGAAGGTCTCTCAACTGGGAGACTTTAAGCCCCTGGGTCCGCTTCCAATCCAGAATTATGAACGGTAGGCTATTCAGCGTCGATATTTCTGATAATATCAGACGCTCATGCGCGCTAAGAAAACGTCGGGGCTGAACGCTGCAAACTGGTTTACTCATTGTTCTCCCCACTTCATTTTATTTGCAAAACTCTCAACGATCTTTTCATACAAAGAATTCGACCGCATACAACGGTAATATGTGCTGACCTCTGCATTAACATCGATAAAACGCGGTCGAGCTTTTCTAATATAAATGGAAATTATTTTAATCCGCCCTGTGCGTTTTGCCCAGAATGTCTTTAAACTCTGGTTATTCGATCAGTCAATCCTAATTAAACTTATAAAGTTCAAAGGGATATTTTCAGCTTTCGTTCTCCAAGATTGACTGAATTCTAGTTTATGCCTATTCTATTTGTTGCATCAACCCTGGAATCAAACGCCACATAACCCTTCTTATTTGCGGTTGTTGAATAGTTAACTCTAATAAATTTGGCAAAAAACCTTTACATAGCAAAACCCTAACTCCTGAGAGATAATTGGATGCCCATATTTTATGAAAGGGCAAATTCGTCAAAAAATCAATCGCCTTAACATTGCCTGAAGTAAAAAAGCTCTCTATCGCCACATGGTTAGTATAGATGCCGGGGTACAGTCGCCTAAATTCATTATTAAAACTTGTTTTTACAAAGTAGGCAGTTTCTTTGTACTCAAAAACTAGAGAATAAGCTATATCCTTACCACCTAAATCCAGAAGCCAAACATACCGCTTAAAACCATCGTAAGTCTTAAGAGCTAAACTCGATGCTCGCCACAACCTCAACAACCCACCATCAATCGTGATGTTGTGCTGAAACCTCCAATTTTGTTTCCAACTCGCTTCCTCAACACCTAATATTCTTTGCAGAACCTCTTCTTCATTATTTTCGTTTTCAAAAACTAAGAGACGCCATGGGCCTACATTACTGAGACGCTGCTCAATCCTTCTAAACCTTTTTTTGAAATGATAACCTTTCAATTTTTGAAAGTCATCCCATGTAGCCGCGACAATAATTATAGAATGATTCAGATAAGGATAATTTTTCTTAAATATGGAAACTCGTTCGAGCTTGCATTCGCGCTCCAATATTGGCATGTTCAAAGAATCAACAGGTAAATCCAATGCCACAAAAAAGCAGTGTAACTGATTAAAAATGTAATCAAAAACCAAACGCATACAATCTTCGCTATATGTCTTATCAAATGTGAAATCTGGGAAGAATTCAAAACTGAAAAGCATCTTAACAAATCGAAGCCCAAATTTTTTTCTGATTGAAATGGGGGCCACCCCAACGATATTACCGTCAACCCTGAGAACTAAAATCAATGGAACTACATCTTCTACCAACACATCCTCGAATTTCATTTTCAGAAATTCACTTAATACGAATGGATTGCTGCCATTGCTTATTAGGAAATTGTCTAACTCTTTTTGGATTTCAACTAACATTTTTCCATCTGAAATAGCATGAATTGATAATTTCAAATTAATAAACTCCTTATACCTAATGCACCAATTCTTTAATATGGGCGAGCTATATTCATTTTGGAAATCCGCTCCATTAATTAATGAGAGCCATTTTAAAACGTCATCCTGAAAAAATAGACAATTTTACAACTTAAAACTTGGATTGACGAAGCGCAACCAGTTTGTTGGTCAAGTTAACCACAGGTTCACTCCACGTTACCCAATCATAATATTTGCTCAACAATCGCTTACGCACAAGTCTAATCTCGAAATTTTGCCTGTGCGTACTTGTCCAAGTATGTTTGTAGGGTTCGTCACCTCTCAGCATATCATACTCTGTAAAACCTTCTTTTATCAATCGCTCTAAGAGTAACATTACTATGAGGTTACCTACCGAATACTTTGAATAGGCAGGGTCAAAGCCTGAAAGGTAAGCATACACCTTATTACCAAACTGAAATGAATACTCCGCTGAAACAGGTTCATCATCAACCATCAGAAAATAAAGCCCCAGCCACCCATTTTCGGCAAAATTAACCGCTAACTCCAACTGAAAATCGCGAAAAGCAGTATTATTTCCAAAAGTGCCAGGCAAACCACTTGATTCCCACCTATCCGAGTTTAACCTGGTGAAGATTTGCGTAGCTTCATTTACTGAGAAACCCGCCTCGTCAAACCTCATCAACCCAACACGATGATTTTCACGTAGCCCTTTTAAACGTCTTCTTAAATTTTTCAGCATCTTCGTATCCAGTTGTCCTAACAGATAATCGAAAGAGTCAGGCAAAGGCAGGTAAGGACAACAGTTGCAAACCCGCTTCTCTAAACTGAGCTCTGATGGAGGATTAGATAAAAATTTTTGCAAGATACTTGATTTAACTGTTGTTTCTGAAATTTCTTTGAGTTCAATCCAATCGCATTCAGGCACGTTATGCAACAGATGGCTCATAATGGCTTTAATAACGGCTGCGTCTTCACGCAAAATTATGAAACTGCTATAATCTGAATCAGATGCTGCCACAAACTCCACCTTCCTAATGCTGCCAAAACCAGGCGCCCGATACTTAGACAACATAAGAGGTGCCACGCCCAAGATTGACCCTTTATCTTCAACCGTCAAAATTATCAGTCGCCTGTTTCCTCCGAAATGCTTCCACCACGTAGAAAGCCATTCATAAGTCGAAAAAACGTTACTACCTAGCACATTATTCTCTACCAACTGATTCCAAACAGGCCTCAAAGTCTGAAAATCCCTAATTTCGTTAATCTCAAACAACAACCTTAAACTCCAAATACTATCCATCAGTCATTAGCAACACTTAACGGAAAACCAACTCCTGCAAAGGAGCATAAATTTTATAGTAAGGGGTCAAAACAAGCTTTGTGAACTTGGGCATAAAAATCTTGTAGTACAGAAACGTTTTGTTAAGTTCGCCATTCCACTCCCGCTTCCATCTCCATAACCCCCACATTTTTGACGCCTCAACAGGAACAGGATTAGGCACAGTACCCAGATTATAAAAAGAAAGCCCCGCTTTACTGCACCACTCCATTGCTTTCCAATGCAAAATATCGTTGGGCCTAACATCCCAGAATACATCATTTGAACCCGCGCCTAATGCATATGCAACATCCCCATGAATAACCACGAAAACCCCTGCAATCGATTGATTATTAAGAGTGGCCAAAAATATTTTCGTCTTCTTCTCTTTGCCAAAAACTTCGAAATACGATCTCAAAATTCTGAATGAAAGAGTATCAAAATGGGCTTGTTTTGACCTGGCCATTAGTAATTGATAAAAAGAAAGAAAATCCTCGTAGCTTTCTCCATCAACCACTTGAACATTTCGCTCTTGGGCTTTTCTGATATTTTTTCTTTTGTTTTGAGCAATGTTCTTCCAAAGTTTCTCATCACCGTCACCAATATAAATTCTGTAGGTGTTAAAACATTGAAGTTGGCGATAACCGAAAGACTCCAAGATGGGGCTGGCTTCAGACTGATGAACAAAAGCTTGAGCGATATTATTGTGAATGAAATGTTTCTCCATGGCAGAAACTAAATCTCTAAAAACAAGTTGTTTGTCCTCTATGTCGCGAACCACGGGTCCATATCCATGTCTCCCGCCCACCTCAACTTTAGCTCCAACACCCAGCCATTTTCGATATTCGCATTGAACTAACCCAACTGGATTTTGTTCGCTCATCGCAAAAATACTTACAAATTCTTTGCTATGCTCCGACGCCTTCACTACCTCACGGTACTCGTACGACTGCTGAAGGTTTCCTGAACCAAGTTGATCATAGAATGAGTCCCAGACTCGACGAACGGGATTGATAACTATTTCATATTTCCCCATAATCCCACAAGCGCGCGCTATTTATTTTGCCTGTAAATTGCAGCACTGGCAAACGTAACTGAAACTGCAAATAAAATACCCATTATCGGTGTTTCGGAGAGCCCCAAAAGGGTGAAGTTACAGAGTAAGGCGATTAAAATCGTAAAGAGAATACTTAATGCGACGCTTAAGGTGATTGTTTCGGGGCTTCCTGCTGTCTTAAAGGGGAAAAGTAATTTTACAAAACAGAAGCCGGGAACCCATGTAAGCATGATTAAACCAGAGAACCATCTTAATATTGCTAAAGGAAAATTTGTGGGAGATATTAAAACCATAGAATCAATTGACAGCGCAATAACTACTATCACCCCTATGTACCAAAGAGCCGAATAGATAGAAAGGCGTTGCACATTTGGGTGATTTTTAGATGAATTCAATTTCTATCTTCCTGATGTCGTTCAAACATATACTTTTGCAAATAGTAAACCTTTCTGAGATAATGAAATGAAACTATGATATCGTTAGACGTTATAGCTTTATTGGGAAAAATCAAAATTCTGTTTAATGCCTTCAATAAACTTTTTTTCAGAGAACATTAAACTTCGCTGCAGCGAATTCTCGCTCATTTCGTATAGGAGTTTTTTATCTTTTAGCTTATTAGCTGCAAGAGCGATAGCTGCAGGATTAGGTTCCACTATAAAACCGGTTTTCTTATCAATTATTGTTTCGCATACACCACCGCCGTCTTTGCAGGCGATTACAGGTTTACCCGAAGCCATAGCTTCGACCGGTACATATCCGAATTCTTCATCAAAGGAAGGATAGATTACTGCTGAACATCGGGAATACAAATCAGCAAGAGATTTTTCGCTGACATTTCCAAGGAACTTCACATTACTGGGTGCATGTGCTTCTAAATATGCCTTGTGAGTACCTCCCCCTACAACGTATAGTTGCTTATCCTTGAGAAGTCTCATGGCATCAATCGCAAGTTCAACTCTCTTGTTAGACTCGTTCGAATATCTCGATAAACCGCCTACAAAAAGAAAAAAATCGCCAAACTCTTCGTTCTTATATAAATCAGTATTTACCCCAGGATATACCACAACTGAGTCTCTTTTGTAATACTTTTTTATTCTTTTTTCAGCAACATGGCTATTTGTCAGTATCTTATTAATCCGTTGTAGTGCTATTTTATCAACTATTTCAAGCATTGAGTGGTGTGACCAAAAAAAGATCTTCTGAGCCACTTTTAATTTACTGGCATAGTACGCTTTAAGGTCATAAACAGCTCTCAGAGGTGCATGGCAATACCAGACTGTTCGGTCACCATATCGTAAGGACACAGAATTGTTTGGAAAATTGTGAGGATTAATAATGTCAAATTCTTTCAAGTCCAGTAAAAATGAATTAAGGGCGCCTTCATACATTCTGAACGGGCTGTTAATTAACAGATTCCCATATGTTTTAATCTTGGTTTTTTGAAAATCTGGGTAAGTCTTGGAAGCGTCGAAATTCCCTGTGAAGATTGTTGAATTGAAATTTTTTGCAATTGACAGAACGACCCTCTCAGCTCCTCCGAAATGGGCAAGTTGCCAGTACAGTACCGCTACCTTCATTTTCCGACCTTCTGATTAATTAGTTGAGTTTTTCTCACTCGGAAAGCCTGCTTTTGGTATCCTCTTGTCCAAAAAACACCTGAGTAAACTAAATAATGAAATAGCAGAATCGCATCTTTTTTATCAAGCGAGAATTTCAGCATTCTTTGAAAACCCGTCATTGTTCTACCTACAATGAATATTGGCATAAAAAACACTATGCCCGCTAATCTTGCCGTATTCATATTTTTCTTTGACGAATACATGTTGAAATGTGCTGTCCCGCATCGTTCTTCTTTTCTGGACAAGATCTGTAGCGATTTGTCAAAATTATGTACAATCGGATAGGAGGGGTCAAAGAGTAATCGTTTACCATTCGCTATTAGCTTTTGTCCCAGAATAATATCTTCTGATGCAGTTTCTTCAGGAAACATACCGACCTCGAGCAAAGCAGCTTTTTGATAGCTGCTGTTGCATCCTGGCAGGAAATTTACAAGACGCTTAGGAGCTTTGGGAGACCAAAAACCGCATTGGCCGTAGCAGAGAGTTCGAGCCACTTTGTTTTTGGGATATGGATTAATTAGTGATCCGCACATGCCGGTAATGTCGGGATTTAGTGAATGAAAATTCAATATTTTGCGGATATAGCCTTTGTCAACAGTGCAATCTGCATCGACAAAGGCTACTATTGCTCCCCTCGATTCTTTGATGCCTTTATTTCTTGCGCCTCCAAAATTGCCGACAGTTTTCTCCGAAAAGAGTCTTACAGGGTATTGCTGGATGATTTGTTTTGTATTGTCGGTTGAATTGTTATCGACGACAATTATTTCGTATTTATCTTGGGCTATGTTTTGGTTTGTTAAACTTTGTAAACAGCTGCTAATTGTACCTTGCATATTTCTAACTATGACAACGATTGAAACTGAAGGAAACTTGTTTTTTTTAAACATTCAATCGCCGATGTTATAATTTAACTTGTTGGATCAAGGAATGGAGATGAAACCCAGGTATTTGTGTAAGAGTAAGTACCAATAGTGTCATTATATGCCCATAAGTCAAATCTAAACTGGAAAATTAAATTTTCGTTGTATTGACCTGCTGAAAATGAGGTATTATCAAATGTTATTATGTTTACATTATCATTTGTGCTATTGTTAATTTGACAAGTGAAAGTTTGGTTCCAAGTGCCATTTTGGTTTATGCTAAAAGTGTAGCCATTAAGGGCTGTGGAATTTACCAAGTTACCTGTGGAATTTAAAATTGAAAGCTCAGCGTCCAATCTGCACTGTTCATTATTGCCCATGGAGTTTTGAACAGTTAACAACATAGAGCAATTTTCATTTGATGCCACGTTTAATTCTGGCGCTAAAATAGCTCCATCAGGACCAGTTAACGATAACTGGAAAAAGGTGGTTTTTTCGGATGCAAAAACGAATATATAAACACATGAAGATACTAATATGGCTGAGCAAATGACTATAACCAGTGCTAAACGTACTTCTTCTTTACTTAGCATTTGCTACCATCTTCACTTCTTGATTACTTAAATTTTATCATATAAAAGACTGCTTTTCGTTGTGAGTTTTTATTAATCATAAAAATTAGTAAAAGGATGTTCTTTTTAAGTTTAAATATGGAATTTTTTCCTAAGTTTTACTTATAGTTTTTTGTATATCTGTTGTACTGTATATCTGGTGAACAGAAATAAACAAAAACTTATATCGTGAACTGACTTGATTTCATGTTGTTTAAGTAGGTTAACTAAGGATTGCGTCAGAATGAAAAAGCGCAGCTTCGTTTACACAGTTGTAGCATTAACGTTATGTCTACTTATTGCTTCGACAGTTGGTTTTTCGCTGATAACCACTTCGGTGAACATTCAATCTTCCGGCGTGATTGGCAATGGCGGTATAACATTAGTTCAGGGTCCAGAGACAACAACAGCCAATATCGCCAGCGGCGCCTTCAACCTCGCTCTATCGCAGAGTCCAGTTTGTGGCGATGTACTTATTCTCTGTTATGGCGGGATCGATTACGGGGGAGGCAGCCCGTCTATATCAATTATAAAACAAGTTAATGTGATTTGGAGCCCAGCGACTGATGAGGGGTCTGTAGCTGTTTGGTACGGTATAGTTTTACCTGAAGCCGGTACAAACATAACGATAAATGTTGATAATGGGTATGGCAGTTATCCAGAGGTAATGGCGAGTGTGTTTGAATGGTCTGGTTTAGCCGTTTCAAATTGTGTTGACCAAACCGCTTACAATAGTGGCGGTTTGACTCAAACCGCAGATACAGGAACGACAAATGTAACTACGCAAGCTGATGAATTGTGGATAGGTGGAATCTTCGGCTTGGGCAGTAGTGCGGCTGGCGCGGCGCAGTCGAATTCTACTAATAGTTTCAAAATGGTTGGAGGTGCAGGTAACGTTTTAGACAATAGCAGTAGTGGTGAATATATTAGCTTTGCAGATCTTTACAAAGTTGTTAGCAGTGCAGGTGCAGCTGATTCAGGAACAACGCTTGGAGGCTGTTATTACAGCGGTTGTATAGTTACTTTCCGTGCTGGCACGCCATCTCTCGGGGTTGGTTCTGCGACAAATGTTTATTGCGGGCAATTAGGTAACGGGACTTACTTCAGCGATGATGGCTTATACACTTTAGGTTCAAGTTCAACCATAATAAACAACGCTATTTCTTGGGTTAGTTCCCTTGGCGGTGGTGATGTAACATTAGTTAATGGCACTATCATTCTCGATGGAACTTTGATTCCTCAAAGTAACGTTTTCTTCAATGCAACTGGAATAACAATCAGCCAAAACCCACCAGCTGCCCTTAATGACAGTATATCGTTAATGTTAACTGGCGGTCAGGTTCAAAATTTTATTGTTGATGGCGGAATTTGGAACGGTAACAAAGGAAGCCTCAGCGATTTCAGAAACACAGGTACTTGGAACGCCAACTTTGGCATATATTTTGGAATCGGTTTTTATGGTGGTGCAGACAGCGGTATTATAGTGGAAAATGCTGTCGTAGAAAACGTTGTTGGGCAGGGAATAGACCTTCTCAACTGCGCCAACTCACTGGTCCAAAATTGCACCACGATAAATGATGGTGACAACCCAATAACACTTGATGTAAGCTCATCTAACTCCATCATAAACGCTTGCACAGACATAGGAGGTCAAGACGTCGGCATAAACACTTTTCAAGCATCAAACTGCACTATTGAAAACTGCAACGTCCAAAACGTCACGCAGTATTCAGGAGCAAGCCACTGGGGAATAGCCGCTGAAAACAGTAATTATGTGAATATTCTAAACAACACAGTGTCTCTGTGTCCATATAACATTGTATCGACGAGTAACAATGTCCTAATGCAGGGTAACACCTTAAACGGCGGGGGCAGTTCACTATACGGTATACAGATTCAAGGAGCAGTCAATACTATCGTAAACAACAATACAATAACTGGATGCTCCGCCTATGCTTTAGGCACCTACCCAGCAACCCAAACTATCGGAGCACAAATTACAAACAACGTTTTTTATGAGCCTGTTGTTATCGCTGGCTTCGACGTTAACTTCGTAGGCAACACATTTTTAGACTGCAGCTCAGGCATAACAGATACAGGTTCCCCGGCGAACAATACTTACATTGCAAACTGCAATTTCTCAGGAGTTACAGGAACACCAATCAGCATGAGTGCAAGCTACAACACTACACTTCAAGGCAATACAGGTTTATCTGGATATTATGTATTAACCGAGAATTGTAACGGTCCCGGTACAGTTGGCTGGTCATACAATAATAGCAATATTACTACAACTACTGGTAATTGGCAATTTCCAAATGGAGCAAATGTTGAAATCACGGCCTATCCAAACACAGGCTATAGCTTTGATGAATGGAAAATCAACGGAGTAAACCAGACCACTCAGAGTACATCATTGGAAATGAACACAAACCAAACGGCAACAGCTTACTTTACTTAAATACAATATCTGCAAGGTTATGTTTCTTCATTTAGAGCTTTTTCGCTATTTAAAGGGCAATGTTCGGAGCGAAAGGGAAAGCTACGAGAGTTTATTTTCCGCAAACAGTTCTTCCAACAAAATTTTGGAAAAGGCGATCTACTTTTCAAAAATTCGATTCCGCAACTTCATTTACACGCTTACCTATTAACCTGCGGAGAACAAAAAGAACACGGACGGGCTCTGAAAGATGCTCTCCGAATTATAGATACCAAAGTAAACTTGAATATTTTCCTTGCCAGTTCTCCTTGTAACCTCCAGTGCTTTGTAGCCAAAAGACTTTAACCAATGATTGTTAAAAAAATTGAACATTCAGTAAAGGGCAACATCGCAAGGGAGGGGATTTTAACAAATTCTTAATAGACTACTTCATAATGGTTCTAATAGCCATTATGAAGGTTGACAAATATGTTTAACGTAATCTCCCAACTGGCTGCTAAACCCAGTTATTGTTACTCTGCTCTTAACAATCGTTGGATGCTGTCAAAAAATAAAGTTACTTACGAAACATTCCCAAAAATCTACGGCCGCATTCTCATTGTCAAGTTGGCTGATGGATCAATTAAACTAGGTCGAAACGTAATTTTCAATTCAAGTTTTGAATCTGGATTAATTGGGGGCACACGTTCAGTTTTGGCGATATTGAAAGAGAATGCCAGCATAGAAATAGGTGACGGCGCAGGATTATCTAACGTAATCATAGCAGCTCATAATAGCATCCAAATAGGCTGCAACGTTAACATTGGAGGCGGCACCAAAATTTTTTGATAGCGATTTTCATTCCCCAAGCTACTTTGACCGAAAACAAAATGACACAAACATAAAGTCAATGCCTGTAATTATTAAAGATCACGTCTTCATTGGTGCAGACGCTCTAATACTTAAAGGCGTCACGATCGGCGAGGAAGCGGTGATTGGAGCTCGGTCGGTTGTTACTAAAAAAGTGCCTGCAAAAGAAATTTGGGCGGGAAACCCCGCCAAATTCATCAAAAATGTTCCTAAAGCTTCTAGCGAGTCTGTTTTTAGCTAAGCAATTAGATGTAAATGGTGCAATAATCATATTATTAAGCAGATAGGACAAGCAAACAACCTTCGCCGGCGACTTTAACGGGATTCCGACTATTGCCAATTGATTTGGGTTATCCCGAATTACTCAATTATTTTAAATTTCCGCAGGTCACGGCTTTGCAGATTGCCAAAAAATTAAGGCCGCTGACATTTATTTCTCGGAAAACATTGTAATATAAATATGACTGAGCAAGAAAAATCGGGAATTTTCCTGACCGAGCAAAATCCGCAGGCAATTCTTTAGCGAAAAAGCATCACCGTTCAAATAGGTTCATGAATAAAATTCTAAGGCAGATCATCAACGAGCACATTATTATGATAGATCTAAATTCTGCAAAGCTTCGTAAAGAAACTGTCCAGTGGCTATTTTTTCTTGGAGTGCGTGATTTTGTTTGGCCATATCTATCGTCAAGTTTCTGAAGAATCCCAGCATTTCTTCGGTCTTCAACACGTAACCGAAATCATATTTGTCATTCAGTTGCTTGGTTCTTTCCAAATTAGAAGAAACCACAGTTAATCCATTGGAAATGTAAAAACTAAGTTTCATTGAAGGCAGAATATTGTAGTAAAGAATTTCTGGCAAGTAATAGATGAGCCCGAAGTTGCATTGTTTCGCAATATTATTCATTTCTTCAATTTCCATTTGCCCTAAGAACCTAAAATTCTTGAATTTTTCCAAACGTTTAAGATCTTTTTTATCTATTCCGCTAGCAGCTAACCAGAACTCCGAAGAGATAGGCAAATTATTCAAAACTTCTTCAAAAAACTCTATACGCACTCCTTTCCTACTGCCCAAATCGCCGCAGTAAAGCACTCGAATGTTTTTAGAGTTCGAACTAGATGTAACGTCGGTGCAATGATCAAGAAATTCAAGTTCCCATATTTGCTTTGTCCCATATTTTTCTTGCATGAAATTTTTTTCTGCCAAAGAAATAACTTCATCTGCTACGTTAGATAGTAAAAATCGTTCGAGAAAGCACTGGAAATTCTTAAAAAAACTGGATAACCAACCTTTTTTGCCATATAAAACTGTTGACTGCAATTCAATTAAGTCGGGTACGATAATGTAGTATTTTTCCTTGACTATTCTTTTCTTAATAGCAACCAAGAAAAAGAAAAAAGTGTATCCAACGACAAGCGGTGGCTTGAAAAAAGGATCGCCCAAGTATCCAAAAAACATGTATTTAGAATGAGGGCTCGGCAAAAGCAGATGTGCACGCGAACTAAGTTTTCTAAAGCAATATTCTTGATACGAAATTTTTTCGTTCACAAGAAAATTTTTGATAATTGATTGCATATCATGTATCGCTTTGCGACCACCTGTATTGATGGGTTCCTCAACCACGTTGCTGAAATATTTGAGCATCTTTAACCGAAACTTCCTGTTGGGATATAACCTTGAGATAAAATTAACCGAGAAAGCTGGAATCAAATTGAGAAAACTCTGTTATGCTCTAAAAATCATAATCTGTTCTGGTTATCACTTAATTTGATGTTCACACTTTTCTCATAATATTTTCTGAAAGACCAGAAAAAACAATGATTTACAGGTTGAGAAGGGGTGAGGGAAACAAGGTTTTATGTTAAAAAACCTTTTCAGTGCTTTTTGAATTTAGTGTATTGCCTCTTATAATCAGAATCCTTCTCAATTTCTTTCAATAAAAGCCCATTACTGGAACCAAAATAACCCATAATTGTAAATAACTCGCTGAAAAACTTAAATGGAATAATTAAGGGGTCTCTTGCTTTTATTGATATAGCGGATCCTCGTGCCAAATCGATTGGTGCACTCAATATTAGTTTTTTTGCTGATGCTTTTGTGTCTGCGTCTTTCCACTCTTTTAAACCCGCGCCATAATACTTCCGGCCAATACATGTTTTCCAGAAGCTCGTTTCTCCAATAAGATGGTCACAGAAAGCGTCGTATGCAACGGCCCATTGATACCCCTTAGATACAACGTAATCTCTGATAAATTTATCTTCATAGTTGTTCATTTGCTCTGGAATGTGAATGCCCTTGACAGCTTCAGTCTTGATTAGGGTTTCTATGAGGTAGCCTCTGGTCCACATGGGATGATCAGGCCGTATTCTTTTCCAGCACACTTCCCAGAAATGACGGTCTTGAGGATTGTCAGAAAACCATAGACCACAAACCTCGCCTATTTTTACATCGCTTTCCATTTTGCTCATCACTTTATCGAACCACCCACTCCTTAGAACTGCATCGCTGTCTATGAAAGCAAAATAATCAGTGGTAACACTATCAATTAGGCATTGACGAGCTTTACCGATACCACCTTTTTTCTGAACGATTATAGCTTTGTATTTTTTAGCTATCTGAAGGGTGGCATCCTCACTGAAATTATCGATTATTCGAATGTTTTTAACGGGCACTTCTTTTAATATGCTTTTCAAACATACCTCAAGCGTTTTACCGCTATTCCACGTCGGTATGCAAACATCGATTTTATCTTTAAATGAAGCCATTAAATACCCCCCGAATCAATCTCATTCCAAAAGTAGTAATTTGAAGCTTGGATTTAATACCTTCTTCAACGCAGCTTTAACTTTCGTCGGCATATTTTATTTTTTTCATAACTATTGTATTGTCAGAAAAACAGATAGTATTAGGTGGTACATCTTTACGGATTAGACAACCCGCACTAATAACAGAGTTTTCCCCAATAATGCACGGGCCTAAAATTGTTGCGTTACTTGCTATCCAAGCACCTTTTTTGATTATAACATCTCTCCCAGACTGAGGAATTGTGTACATTCGTTCTATTCCAGTTTTTTTATAGTCATGTGTTGCGGTTATTATGCATACATTGTGGCCACAAAAAACATAGTCTTCAATTATGATTTTCCCTGATTCGACATTAAATAAAGTATTATCTACAAATGCGGTTGGCGCAATTTTTAATTTCGATTCATCTCCCCAGACTAAATACTGTCTGAGAAGGAAGTTGGAAAGATACCTTTTAAGCGCGCGATCAACTGGTATTGCAATTATCTTGCCAAAAAAGTCACGGACTTTTCTTACATTAGAATTAGCTTTCATTTATTCACAGTTTCCTTTCCATCATAAAACTTATTGCTTTTTTATAAAGGCTTGTTGCGTGCTGGCTTTCACCGTGACAATTAGATTTGGTTGAGACGAAGTATCCCTTATAATACTGGGTCATGATTAAAAAAAACAAGAATTCTCAATATGTATTATTTGCTCGACCTAGTTTTGACAGATAAACTTTTTCAGTTTGTTGAGCAATATTTTGCCAAGAATATTTCTTAGCTGCATACTCATGACAGATCATGGCTTTTTCGAATAGCTCGCCAACTTTTCTTTTATAATAAATCTCTAAAATTGCATTTCCAATTTCGTCGGAGCTTCTTGACTTAACAATTTTAACGTCACAAACATCTTTAAGTTCTTTAGCGGACTCTTTAGCTATTCCTACATTGGTGGTTATAATCTGTTTTCCAGAACTAACAGCTTCGAGCATTGTTAAACTGAAAACTTCAAAAATAGAAGCAATGACAAACACATCGCAAGCAGCATATAATTCAGGAAGTTGGGCAAAGGGTACATATTTTAGAAATCTCACATAATTGTCCAAATGGAGGTTTTTCGTTAACTTTTTCAAATATTCTTCGTCTTCCCCAGTTCCACAAATTAAAATGACAAAATCAAGGTTTTTTTCTTTAAGTATTGTGGCTGACCTAATAAGGTATTTTAGGCCTTTCTGGTATGACAAGCGGGAGATTGAAAGCACGATGAACTTATTTTCCAGTCCCAGCTTTCGACGGATTTTAGAGCCATCCACTTCTGGAGTAAAACGTTCACTTTCAACACCATTAGGTATTAAATAAGATTCTCGACCATAAGCATCTAACCACTTAATAGTTATTGCTTTACTGACTCCGATAAAAGCGTCTACGGAAGGTGCAAGTTGCTTGATTATTTTACGATCGATGTGGCGCGCCGTATCGTTATGTAGTGTGCACACAATTTTGCTTGAATTTGATTTCGCCAAATAAGCTGCTATCAAAGTGCATGAATAGCCAAAGCCATGAAGATGTATAATGTCATATTTGCCTTTACGGATCTCTCTTGAAGTAAAAGGGATGTCCAAGTAGCCGTATAACCACAACAGACGTGCATGTAAAGCATTTAAATATCGAGATTTTGGAGCTGGGACCCAATATGATGGATTCATTTTTTCATTTTTATGTATCGTACGTTTCTTTGGTAATCCATACATTTGGATAAAATCCACTTCATGCCCCAACATTACTAATTGCCGGGAAAGTTCATACGCATGAGTTTCTGCGCCACCAAAGAAAAGCGGATTCTCAAGAACCATAGCAACACGCATTTTCTCGATCACCTATCCGTTACTTTTGAATCTTTTTTAGGAATCATAAGCCTAAAATAATATATTGAATTACAATTGCGTAAATGACAAATCCTATAAAAATTGAGCCCGACAAAATAACAAAAAATCGGGTGGTTTCTGTTCCAAAGAATTTTTTTAACGCTGACGAGTATTGTGACAACATATTTATAAGAAAAGATATCAGGAACAAGAAAAAGAGGCATTCGATAATAAGAGAAAGATTGAGCAATTTGATATGTCTCCTATTGACTAACCTTCTGTCGCTATAATGGCTGAATCGCCATTACTATAAACGATACTGCTATTGCCTAATACATCGTTAACTGGAAAATACAGAGTTGAAACTGGTCCTTGCCACATGCCTAGTTGTAAATTATAGTTATCAAGCAAAAAATAAGTGCCTGTATTATTAATAGGCGGAGCTCCGCTATACTGAATATTCACATTCCATATGGCATAAAACCATTGGTTAGTAAAATCTGTCCAATATGTTGCATTTTCTGAAGCATGTTGCTCTAACCACACTGAGGTTGTATATTCGTTTACTCCAATAATATTTTGATTTATAGAAACCGCTGGATTAACCGCTTCCATAGGTGAATATAAAAGGTATCTCTGATAACTTGGAATAATCATATTCATTGGAAGATTTATCATCAAAAACACAATCACAAAGATGGTTGCAAAAATCCGCAGCGCGCGCTTCTTGTTTGAAAGCAGCTTCTTATTTAAAAATAAAATGCTTGCAGCCATAAAAGTTACGAAGAAAGGCATGCCCATTGTGATTACTCTATCAATAAAAACGCCCAGCATTGCTGTTCCAGCTAAAACCCATATCGCCACGAACCCCATCATGACTAATCCGCCCATTATCAACGGCATGTGGATAGGTTCCTTGCGAACCGTAAACAACAAGCATAAGAAGCCAACAGGAATTAAAACCAACGTAAAATCAAGCCAAAAACCTACCACTGGCCCAGCAGGATTATTCAGAAACCAAGAAGACGTAGGGATAGTCGCGGCAACTGCTCCGGGAGTATGAACAATCGAATTGGTAATTAAATAAATTTCATTATGAATGTCCGTAAGAAAAGGAAGCATATTTGTAAAGTAAATCCAAAATAAACTTACACAAATAAAAAATATCAAAAAAACACTATCGATAACTTGCTTTTCCCCTTTAAAGCTGGAGAACTTGAAAAAAGACAGCAATTTCGGAGGAAAATAACTAACCACCCAGCACAAAATGAAAATACCGACAAATATCATGATGCCCCAATAATCCATAGTGTAATGGCTAACCGCTATACCTAACATTGAAAAAACAGACAACGCAGTGTACGTAAGTTTATTTTTACCTTTGTAAACTTTCACCAATGAATAAATTATCAAAACAAGAAATAATTCGGCGACTCCTTGGCGTATTAGAAAATTAAGGAGATTGAAGTTATAATAAAACTGAACAAAAATCAAAGCTGAAAGAGCTGAAAGCTTAACCTCACCAAAGATTTCTTGAACAGTCTGAAAAATAACAAGCGGAAGAATGGCTAAAACCGCACGCATACCCCACTGGAAAATAGGCATTAAATCTAAGCCAGTTACCTTAGAAACTATTGCAGGAAACAAAGAAATTGAAGCCGCAGTAAAATACCGGTCTCCAGTCGCCGCTCTGGAAAGTGACCATATATTACTTTCTAACGTGGTCTTTGCCGAAGTATACTCCCAAACAATGTCGGAACCTTGCAAAACGTTAAATCTAATATCGTACATCGTCATCAAAAAGAAGGACGTAACGAAAAGAACAAAAAAGAAATGTGCCTTATGATAAGTAACTGTTAGAAAAGCTAAAACATTGCCCGCCGCAAGAATAATTGTGCCAGCGAAAAGAAGAATCACGGAAACTCCATTATCAACATTCCTTAAGAAAAACACAAGAACAATTATACCTAAAGTAGTTAGAATTATCGATAAAATCGATAGAGCACCATTAAGCTCTTTAGGTACACCTTTCATATAGCCACTCACATCAGAATTCCCGTTAATATTTCGCTTGAAAAGCACGTGTTGTTGACTTATTTAGCCGCCGATTTTCTCGAAGGCTCCTTCTTTGTCTCCTTGAAGAAAGTTTGTGAACCCCAAAAGTATACCCTTGGTCCAAGCGGCACCTCTTTTCCCTTGAAGCAGCAAAAGCGGAGTAATAAGCGGGAGACCAAGGTAAAAGACACGAATTAAAGGTGTCGTTTTAGTAAGGGAGAGAGCTTGGTAAAGGCCAGTCACAGTTCTAGTTTTATATTGCTCTTCCTCTTCCAAAGTGCTAGTTTTCTTCGTTTCAACCCAGCAATCATCGCAGAAAAGAACTTTATAACCTAACTCCGCCGCCTTAAACGAAATAAAGTTGTCTTCCGTTTTACATGCCGGAATAGGTAACAGCTGGTCAAAAACTGTTTTTCGAATTAACATCAAGTCGCCACTTGATGCGATCGGTACAATAGCTCTAATTTTATCCATCAATGAATAAAATTGAAACTGAGGCCCAGAATCAACCTTAATTTTACAGAAAACTAAACCAGCTTTATCATCAATCATTTTCTGAACTGCCTTTTCGAAATTAAATATCTTAGAGTCAACATCATTTAAGCAAATAATTTTTACGTTTTCACCTACAAATTTAGATGCGAAATTTATTGCGTCAAATTTTCCTTTCTTCGGCCGATAAATCACATCCGGGTGATCAATTTTTTCTGCGCAAATTATAATGAACGGTACACCTATCGTTCTTAGCTCAGCCGCCTTTTCTGCAACGCCTTCATGTGTTCTAGCAGAGACGATAAAGCAAATTTCAGATTTATCAATCAATTCCATTTTGCATCTCATATCCTATCGCTTGCTAACACTCTCATAAACTCGCTCCACTTCTCTGGATGTCTTGCCACATTCAAATTGATCTTCAACCTTTTTCCTTCCACAATCGCCCATCTGCTTTCTAAGCGAGATGCTTTGATATAAATCCAAAATTGCCTCAGCTAAACTTACCGATTCGCCTTTTTGAACAATAAAACCTTCTTTGCCATCGGTTATTAAACGAAGTGTTTCCCCCACGGGCGTTGCAACAACAGGTTTCTCCATCGCCATTGCTTCAAGAACTACAAGGCTAAATCCTTCATCGTGAGAAGGAAGAACAACGATATCGCAGCTGGCGTATAAATCGGGCATTTTGTAGAAAGGCCGACCTTGCTTAAACTTAAAATATTCATTGAGTCCCAATTTATCCAAACGATTTTGTACATATTGATAGAAACTTAGATCGCGATAACCAGGACTAAAATAGCCTTCACCCATCAAAAAGAATTGTATGTCTTTGATCCCGCGTTCATGCACAATTATTTGTGCAGCATTAATCAGTTCTAAAATGCCTTTTTGTTTAGTAGTACGTGAAGGACAAAGAACGGTAAAGCATTGATTCTGCTTTCTTTTGAATTTTTTCGGGTCAAACAGCTCAATATCAACGCCGTTTGGAACAAAATGGACCCGAGCGTTGGCTACCTTAGATTTTATCAGAGCTGCGCTTTTTTCGTTGACACAAATAACTGAGTCGCAATGTCTTGCTTCTTTTAAGTATGAATCAACGTTTCTTTCCGTTATGGCTTCGTGAAATGTAATTACTTTTGGGATTCCTTTTAAAAAAGTCCAACCCTGCAAAAGTGAAAGCGAACGGACAGGATTTATGTAGAATTCAAACCCTCTAGTTAACCCCTGAACATGAAGAAGATCAATATCTTTTTTAATAATTTGTAGCTTGAAGATGTCGGTAACTTGTTGAAAACCAAGCAAGAACGGTTTTAAATATTGAGGACAAGCGGCAGAGGGCTGAATTACGTTTCGATATATTCTGTACTCAGTGTTTGAGGGAGAACTCCAACCATATGAATAGACGGCTGTCGGGTAATGGTCTCGGTTTAGGTATTTTGCAAGAGTCGATACGTAACTCTCGGTTCCGCCCCAATTTGGGTAGAAGTGATGCGACAAAATTAAGACTCTCATTTAAAGACCCTTTAGCGCCTCATTTATTCGTCTGCCCCAAATGCATTACCCGAAGGAAATTAAAGGACAAAATAATGCCACTTAGAACACGATTATTTGAGTTAGGACTATTTCTTTGATTCATCAATTAAATTAAAAAATCTCTTGTAATGAGCATGAAGGAAACGAGGATTATAATTGAAGTTTTCAATGCCCCATCGAATTCCGAAAAAATACAATTTTTCCTCCAGTTCCTCTGTGGGCTCAAGACCTTTTACAGTCAACGTAAATGACGGCGTAACATCAAGCAGCCCAATTCTCTTGAAGCCTTTTATCCTTTCAACCAACAGAGAAAAAGCTTTGATTAGGCGTTTTTCTTCCTCTTCATCGCGAGGCTTAGCTGGAACTAATATTCCAGGATTTCCTTGGAAATAAATAGAATCCCAGTGATCTTGGAGGCTTAATGAAGTGGGGTGCAAGAGAAGAACTACTGTACCCTTTGTCAAAGCATTCTTGAGAGATGTAGCTGCAGTTCTTAAATTTAATGGGTAATAACCGTCCGGCGGACAAAGAACCATTGGGAAAGGATAAAAAAATATTCCTTTGTAAAATAATGGACCGGTTTTCAGACATGTTGAAAAATCATGTATGACTTCAAGTTTTCTTAAAGCTTCTAATAAGGGAGGAGACCAACTGAAGCCTGGTGCCCTAAATGATGTGATCGATTTCTTTGGAAAGAGGGCTCTAAGGGACAATAACCCTCCAGAACCTAAAACTTCGCCTGTAGTTGGAGAAATACGCGAAGTTTCTCTTTTTAGCGATATTTCAATCGATTTTTGATAATTTTCAACATCGGTATATTCTGTGATTATGGGTCTGACCGAGTGAGCCGTGGAATGATACCCAATTTCGTGATTTTCCAAACGAGTGGTAATTTCAGGATAGCTTTTCAGCTTATCCGCCATGTGGCCAGTTATAAAGAAAAGCCCTCTAAGCTCAGCCTTGTCCAATATGTCGAGTATTTTTTTTAGCGCAAAAAACGATTGCTCGTTAATAAAATCTTCAACATCAAAAGTCAAGAATAAGTTTGGCATTTAAGAACTACATCCTAACATTACTGAAAGCTATCCTAAAGTTAGTTTAAGTTAGGAGGGCTGATGAATCTTTGACCGCGAACTATAAGCTTTGGAATGTTTCATGAGGAGTCTTTGTACTCTAAATGAATGGATAAGAAATTGTTTTAACATTTATGGAGCTATATCTATTTCAAGGATGAGAAAGATTGCTCTGGTTTACGTTAACAAACGCCTGCTTAAACGATACTTGAAAAAAGTTTAATCATGCTTTTGAGGCCGTCTGAAAAGCGTATTTTGGAGGCGCCTACTGTGCGATAGGAATATCCGATAGGTACTTCTTGATATCTCCGGCCGTTCTGTAGGCTCTCAGAGGTCATCTCTATTTCAACGCCGAAACCGCGCTCATGCAATTCAAATGAATCGACAACTTCGCGATTGAACGCTTTAGATCCTGTCATAATATCTGTTATTGGGGCCTCAAAAAGTATCCGTGCAGTCAGAGACAATAGTCTGTTGCCCATGTAATGGGAGACGCTCATTCCCTCATTTTTTCCGGTAAATCTGGATCCGAACACGACGTCTGCGTGACCATCCAAAATCGGTTTCGCCAACTCAGGAATAGATTCGGGTGAATACTCCATGTCCGCATCTTGAACTACAACTACTTTTCCAGCAGAATGCTGAAATCCAGTTTTCAATGCAGCACCCTTACCCATATTCTTCTTATGATGAATATACTTGACGAAGGGAAAGGCAGCAATCTCACTTGCCGAATTATCTGTGGAACCATCATCGACCACAATAATCTCTACATTATAGGGGGACCAATCAATCTGCGACAAGATTCTCAAAACTACGCTTATATTCTTCTCTTCATTATAAACTGGAACAACGACGCTGATGTCTGGAATACTCCAACTGCCAATTACTGCGAATGGCATACGCTGTTCTCTTTCATCTAGTAACATGCGACCTTCTCCTTACTACTCTGCCAATCGCTAAGCACTTCAGCTCTTATTAAGGCATACTAAAAAAAACGATATATATCATTGAGAAAGTCTGCAAAAGCATTCTACACGGAACCATCTATGGACTCAAATGATCCAGCATGCTCAGACCTCTCCAGCAACCGAGAAAGCTTCAAATGCTCAGAATCTAAAGTTTCAAGTAACGCCGCAGCTTTCATAGACCGATCATGAAAATCGCTGTATAGTCTAAGGAACTCGCAACCGCTTTCGGTCACTGAATAAAGGGAATCATCCACCTGAACAAAGCCTACACTCACTACAACATCCAAATATTTCTCAAGAAGCTTAAAACTCAGTTTGGCAACAACCATGATACGGGTCTTGTTGGAACCTAAATGTGCAGCTTCCAGAACAGAGGCAACAATGTCCAATCTGTCACGATTTTTAACCAAACAAACCCTCCGACAAAGTACTTCAAAACTAAAAAGCTCTTAAGCACCAAAAAACAGCAGTGCTAACGAATCCCTTCCTGAAGGAAGTGGATATGAAACAAAAGAGCGTTAACTGTGCTGCAAATTCCTCTTTAGGTTCCCCCGTTTGTGAAATAGCCTCTGACAATAGAACTTCTATTAAACTTTTCTATACAACATGCGATAAACCGCTTGGAAAACCAAGAACCGAAAGCACGACTGAACCAAAAAAGCCCAAGCTGACCACAAACGTTGCTTGCAGACCGATGTTCTTTCTGATTAACTGATCCCCGGATTGAAGCCAACTTTGCCCATCTCTTAATTCTTGCTAAACAAGCAACTGAAAAAAAGCTTTTAAACCATATTTCAAAAACCATAACATATCAAAAAAACAAACAACGAAACGTTAAACCGTTTTAATTCCTCTGAAAAAAGCAATCTCTAATATGATATTTCTTTTCAAGCGCTATGAAAATATGTGATTGTAAAACTACAACTACAACCGGATTTCTGAACTGATTAAACCTTAAGGCGCCGGCAACCTTAAGCGAGATTAAACATGGAATTTCTGACAACGTGCCTAACTGTTCTTGAGTCTATTGCTGCTTCTTTTTTTATATTCGCCACAATAACTATTGCCGCCGTGCCTGCATTGCGGTGTAACTTTGTCGCATTCTTTCAAATACTCGCACTTGTAAAAAAAGCCGTCAAGCCTGTCTTGAAAACCAGTAACTGCTCCCTTTATTCTTAGCATGCAAGCGCCTGATTAAACTATTGATCTTTCAATATATTAGTTTAATCCTATTTTTGATAAGAGAGGTTCTGTTACTTCTCCGACTGTTTCATCCCGCGCGACCTGAAACGTTACCATTAAGGTACGGGATAGCCTAGAAATCCATGGGAGAAAGAAAAACCGAAAAAGCAAAAAATTTTGGGGGGAACAATGAGAGCAATAAACGCCGGTCAAAGAGGTTCTTTAGACACTGAATCTGAATCTGGGCTAAGGTTTTATGTTTTGTTGTTGTACAGTTTCTTTTTTGCTGTTTTTTTCGAGTTGGATTGGTTTCTTGGGTTGTTTTTGATGGTTGCAGCGTTGTTTTTGGGCATGTTTGTTTGTGATTTGGCTTTTTTGTTATGCATGGGTATGCTGGTGGTATGTATTAGGGTTTATATCTGCGTCGTGTATATGAATACTCATACAATAATAGGTCTGAAAAAAGACATATTGTACACCTGTACAACAAAAATACAGGAGAAACACAAAAATGGACACAAACAAAATCATACAAACCAAACTCACAAAAGGCCTAATAGACCTGATAATCCTGCAACTGCTCGAAAACAGCCCAATGCATGGCTACCAAATAATAACCACAATTCGCAAAAACTTCGGAGTTTACCTTGGCCCAAGCACAGTATACCCTCTGCTAAACATGATGGAGAAAAAAAGCTGCATAAAAAGCGAGTGGAAAATGGACGGCGACAGACCGAAAAAAATCTATAAACTCACAAACAACGGAAAAACTACACTAGACTACACGGCACATTCACTCAAAACTATCTGCAAAACCTTGGAAACAGGGAACGCTCCAGAGCACTTTGAACTGCAACACGAAATAGGGCTAATTCAAGCTAGTTAATTACAAAACCCAAAAAATGCGCCCTCAACCATGCGGGGCATTATCTTGCTTGCCCTAAGAATCTCCAAAGGTCAGGATCCTTTTGATAACATCAAGGAAATGGTATTGGTTTAAAAAATGGTTTACTGAGAAATCAACGGATAATTTGATTCATGCTTTAGCAAGTTATCAAGAAAACCCTATAAAGTAAGTTATTCAACGGAACTTAACGGATAAATCCATCCCTTAAGAACTAAAAAGAACCTAAGTACACAAAATTTAATTAATCGATTATCCGTGGTAGATAACAGTTAGCAAAATTGATAGTTTCCAGAACGTGAACAAGATGTCACCCAAACCTATTCCCGTACTTGATTCAGAACAGTGGAAAGCTGTTGAGAAAGAAATCAAGCGGAAGCCAACTGAAACAGATGAAAAACGATACAAAAGGGCAACGGAAACTTTTAAGAATTGCCCTCTATAATATGCCGCTACTTTTGTAATCTTTAGAAAAGGTTTATCCGCAAATTGGAAGGTCGTTTTATTTTAACTTAAAATTTGCTAGTCGCCGCTGGGTTTAACGTAGACTTCAATCCCCACTTC
The DNA here is from genome assembly GCA_963828195.1 of Candidatus Bathyarchaeota archaeon. Taxonomy (GTDB): domain Archaea; phylum Thermoproteota; class Bathyarchaeia; order Bathyarchaeales; family Bathycorpusculaceae; genus Bathycorpusculum. The sequence goes on along the minus strand of CAWHDT010000008.1, from coordinate 19,989 downwards.
TTGGGCGGTTTTCCCCAAAAAGTCAGACAGGGAGCCTTTCCATTTGGGGTTGGCGTTTGCGGTGAAGCCTACGGTTTGGGCGATGCCTTTCCACAGCAGGGCTTTGTCGTAGTCTTTGGCGTCCTGCGGCATGAATTCGAAGATTGATCTGCTTGCGATGATGACGAGTTTCTTTTTCATTCGGCTGATGGCGACGTTTATGCGGTTTAGGTTTAGCAAGAAGTCGCTTTCTATCCGCACGTAGTCGGGGTCGCTGACGGTTGACGAGATGATTATGAAGTCTGCTTCGCCACCTTGGTAACGCTCAACGGTGTCAACCCGCACTTTTCTGTTGCCTTGAAGCAGCAAATTAGTCACCACTCCCCGCTGGGCATTATGCGGAGTAACTATGCCGACGCTTCCAGAATTTGCCCCGCCCGCTATAGCTTCAACAAGCCGCGCCTCAACCAAATTAGATTGAAAACTTTCCTGCTCATCATGAACAACCAAAACAAAAACGTTCTCTGGCTCCAAAACCACCTTCAACCCCTCAGTTGACGCCGAAACAAAAGCTAGAGTTTCTGTTTGGTCGCTGCGAAAATCGATGCCGTCTTTGTTGTACACCCAGTCTCTTAGAAACTCCGCAACAACTCGGTGGCACCTGTGCGTTTCACTTAGGCGTTCAGTGGGAATATCAGCTTTATGTTTAGCTTCGATATGTTCAAGTCCGAGGTCTTCTTGGCGCAGCAGCCGAAGGAAATCCATAGCTGACAGAAACGAAGCCATTTCTTCAATGGTTCGCCTGTCTTCTTTTTCCCAGTTGTGCGCTTGAATTGGCGGAAGCTGGCGGTGGTCGCCTGCCACCAGAATCTGAGCGTTCTTATCGACGAAGGCGCCTGACAGGATCAATTCGGGAAGCCGCATCATGCTTGCTTCATCGACGACGAGGAGGTCAAAGAAGCCTTCGTCCCAAGGCGGCTCTTTTCCGCCGATTTTCTTCATAAGACCAAACAAGCCAGGCGGGGTAACACACAGAACCAAAGGAAAATCATCCGAGGCGTCAGCAACCAGCTTGCCTTGGCTTGATATTGCTTCTTTTATCTCATTAACGATTGCTTCATCTTCGTTATAATTTACGTAGTTTACGCCGTCGATGCGGTCTTTAACTAAGGTGCTGTTTACAACACGGTAAATCCGCAGATTAGCTAAGTCGCTGCCGCCGTCTTTACAGTAGTTTCTCCATGACTTAGCTAGCTTGCTGACAAATTCGTGAATCGCTTTGTGCGTTGGCGCCACCATCAACACGCGGCACTTGCCAACAGCTTTGTGAGCAGCTATGTGGGCAAGCACGGCTAACTGCAAGGTCTCAGTTTTCCCCGTGCCCGGCGGACCCTGAAGCATAACAACCTGTTCTTTACCGAAAACCCGCTGTATGAAACGGCTTTGCTCGGGTTTAGGTGGAAAACGGGTACCCTCAACCCAACTCAACAGGGGCTTCGCGGGGTCTTTGGCTAAAGCACGACGTTGTGAGGGTTTGGTTGTACCTGCCAAAAAACCTTCCAGCAAGCAATAGAGCGCGTTGTCGGCTGCGTAATCAAGGCATTTTGCTGCACGCTCAGAAATGATGTCGTCTGCTAATTCGTCTAAGATGTAGGTTCTGCCAGCTTCGAAGAGCTGCTGTTTGCCATCTTTGGCTTTGTCTTTGTCGCTGGTTGGAAGGTTATGCCAGCTTCGGTATCGCCTTGTTTTTCCGCTGGGCCAGCTGAGAACTTTGATGGCTACTTCCATTTTGGGCAGGTTAACGTTTTCGATGATGACAAGGGCGGATTTTTCTACTTCCGAAGGCGACCTTCTCTGTGCTTCCTCAAACTCTCCCTGCTCGTTTTTCCGTATTTCCGTGGCAACCATCCAGTCGCCAGAGCCTGAATCGTCAGAGCCTTTAACTCTGCAAGCGTTAACGACGCATTCGGATTTTGGCAGCCCGAGCCCTTCATAAACCAGTTTACCCTTGACCAGAAAATCCCGTTCTGTCTCCTCAACAGTCAAACACTGAAAAATTACTGATCGCCCCGTAGAGACACGCTGGCAGGGAAGCAACGCATAATGCTGGTAAAGATCTTGCCGCTTAGCAAAATATTCCAAATCCAAAAATTCCCTGCAGCTTCTCTCCAAAGTGGCGTTTCCCAAGGTAAACTTTGGAATCTGCGGGATTGGTATTGGTTTTTTGCCTAACCGTCGGTTACGTATAGTTAGAAACCGCTCTATATGTTCAAGAGCTAAGCAAAGCCCTCCGCCCAACAGCGTTAAATCTTCATCGCTGATTCTTCGAGTGTTATGCGGATAATCGCACCATGTACGTTTCTCGACCATAATTTTTGCAAAGCCTTTCTCTTCGCAGCTGTCAAGGCGGTTTTTTGCTGACCAAATGTACTCGATGGGGATTTGGTCTCCGAACCGTGAACGGGCTGGATAATAGGCTTCTTTGGGTCTTTGGTCATCGCGGCTGAGCACGAATGACATTGAGCCGTCGGGGTTTCTGGTGTAAGGCAACTCGAAGTTAAAAAAGCCGTCGCGGAAAACTAATCGCATATCCAGCTTTGAGCCGTCTTTGCGTTTAACTGTCCACAGGTTGTTGTCGAAGTAGCCGCATTGTTTTAGAACAGGCAACAGCCCCGTACTGTGGTAACCCACAGCTTTCCTCAACGAGAGTTCATCCTGAATTATAGAGAACATTGGCTGGTCGATTGCTTGCCTTAGCCCCAAAAGATCCTGAACTGCACGAGCAGTAGCTAAAGAAAAGTGGCGTCGCACAGCATCCATAAGGTGGTCGCGTTCATGGCGAGTGTAGAAGTAAAGATGAATAGGCGCCTCATCTGGGCTTCCAACATCCGACGCGACGGTGTTGATGGCGGCTGTAAGATCAGAAAAGAACGTCTCCAGCATGTCTCTTTCTTGGGCTAAGCAATCTTTTTGTTGCTCAGGAAGAGAAGAAACAATTTTTGATACAGTTATTGGTTCTCCTCTGTACCGTGTGCAGCTGACTCTTGCAGTAACCATCGAAAGAATGTCAATCATGTAGTCCCATTCAATATGGAAATAAACTCTTATCATGCCATCGGGTCTAAACAGAAGCGCGGTGTTGGCTCCATCCTGCGGGCTGTCCTCAGGCAGGGTTCCGTAGCCCGTTCCCGTTAGCCACGGCATCGACCTAACCTTGTTTGCGTATTTGCCGTCAGGTCGTATTCCAAACAGCATGTACTGCGCTCTCTGGATCAGCTTGTCAAGTTTGCCGCCTATCACTGGGTCAGCGGATAACAGGTGGACTTTTTCAGGCTCCAACGCCCGTATCTCCTTAAAGTTATAGGGGCGCAAGTCATCCGTGGATGGCACCGTTTTCAATTTTGCAAGGTCACTTAATTTGGTAATGCCGCGTTGCCGCAGCGCTTTTTGTTCTCCCCGGGTCAAGTTAAGAAGCGCGACGCTTTCTTTCTCAATGGAGCGAACCACGCAGCATTCGTTAAAGCCGCAGTTGTCGCATCTCCAAGAAAGCTGATACTCAACTTCCGACAGCGCTTTTTGGTGGATTCGGTACAGCTCCCCGTTTACGCTGAGCAATCTTTGTACATCTTGGATTAAGGGTTCAAGCCTAAACGAGGGAAGACTCTGTGGATCCAGCTTCTCTAAATCCGACTCCTTGTTAATCACGCCGCCTTCAAACTCAACTTTAGATGCCAAATCTCCTAAGGCGTCGGATAGCAACTGCACATAAATTGCAACTTGTACGCGGTGAGCCGTCTGCTCTTTCCAAGACGATTTTATTTCAAAAATTCGAATCTTAACTTTGCCGTCTCGGCTGGGCCATATGCCGATAAGGTCGGCTATTCCCTTGATGTTCCACATGCCGATAGAGCCCCGTATTGGAGCTTGATAAACCAAAACAGGCTTGTACTCTGCGCCAGAAGACAAAAGCTGGCTTTGCAGAATTTCTTTTATAGCTTGAACTGACTTGGGCCAAGCGTTCTCCCACCCGTCTTCTCGGGGGTTGAAGCATCTTAAATCCCGGTAACCAGCCGCTTTTGCCCTGAGGTTCTGCACGGTTTTTTCTTCCAAGTCTTTGCCGGCACCGTATAGTAGCGGGCTCAGAGGCTTGAAAGCTTCAGGCCATTTGTGGCTGCTTTCCTCTTTTCCCTCAAATCTAAGTTTAAAGTAGCGGGGACAACAGTCGAAACGGATGTATTCAGCTATGCCTGATGCGTCAAGTGAAGGCAAATCCGTAGCTTCGTTGCTTGCTTTCTCTTCCAACCCCAGGCTCTCCCAACTTGCATGAATAAGCAGAGTGGTTGCTTAAATGTTGTACTCACGTTTCAAGCGGTATCCAAAAAACCGGTTGCTTGCTGATCTCATTTTAGATTATCGCGAGAACACTAAAAAACCAAAGTAGCCTATAACCGCAAGAACCACGCAAACCCCAATTAGACCTAACCATACTTTAATTGAATTTTCTCCTTCCACTCTCCCCTTCCTCCAGCGACTAACCACTTGTTTTTGCTAAGAATATAAGGCAAGTTTTAACTTTTGGAATATTTCGAGAATTGACTGGTCAGCTTCATCAACACTCTAAAATTTCTAAGGTGATTCAGGGTTGTTTCATGAAATTATTTGGTTCCAATAGAAAATCTTACCGTAATTTTTGAGCGTAGGGTCAATTACTGTGGAGTTATCATAAATTATGTTTATTTTGTCACCGTATATGGCTTGTAAATCTTGGGTGTAATCCCATATTTTTTGGGTGTAAGGGTTGCTGTCAGCTGGGAATAAACCCCAAATGTTGTCGCTTGGGCTGCGGAAGCCAAACCCGAAATCTGCAGGAACCACGTAGGCTACCTCTGCGGGGCTGGAAGAGAAGCTGCCGGGGTTGGTGTGGATGGCGGTCCAGAATTTCTGTAAAGCGGCGAAATGAGCCGGCGTTAAAGTGCCGTAAGCGGTGATGTTTGGGTAGCTGAAGATTATGGCGTAGGTGGCTCCGGCGCTGTAAGCCAGGGACAGGTCACTGTACAATTCTGTGCCGTTCTCAAGGTAAGGCGCTTGGTCATATTTCCAGTCAATAATTACTCCCCAATCCTCGTTGAAAGATTGGGCGGCGCCTCTGTCCAACGCGATGATGCCTGGTCTGCTTTGGTTTCCGACGAACTCTGCGAAAACAGTACTGTAATCTGCGCCGTAATCGTACCAGTAGAGCCCGTAGTCAGCTGTGTATATTTTTGTTGTATAGTTTGTGTGGCTGAAATAGTAATTTACAATGGTTGATAAGTTTCCAACGTAGCCTGCAGTTACTTCAGCAAAGCCAGCGGGTGTGGCGGGGTAACTGAAAGTGCTGTTGTTGCTGATGATCGCGGATGAGCCTTGGTCAAGCTGGTTTCCTCCAGGTTCGTCGAACCTGTAAATGCCCAAGAACTGGTTACCATAAGTTTTTGATGCGTTTACGATCCAATCAAAAATGGTGTAATTAGCCCAGCCGTTAGTTGCATTATACATGAGGTAAGACGTGAATAGAACGATGAAGTACAATCCTGCATTAAAAATGTAGTCGCAGGATTCGTCGAGGGCTGTTCTGTTAAACGTTAACTGAACCGAGCCTATGACCAAAAGATTCGTGTAGTTCTTAACCTGGTCAACCAAGGCTTTCAGCTGGCTAAACTGGCTGCCGTACGCAAATTCAACGCCTACATAAAATGGCCTAGCTGGAGAAGGTTGCTGAAAACTGTTGACGGCTAATAAAATCGCTGCAGAAAGCAACAGGATAACGAACGCCGCGGCTAATACGGCGTATTTGCGTTTCAAAAGTGTTCAACCAACCGTCATATCAACCCTTAGTCAACTAGCATTTGAATAAGCGGCGCATATAAACAAAAAAGAGAAAACTAAGCAATGAACTGGCACGTTGAAGTGTGATCAAAATTTTTCCAAAACAAATTTACCTGCTGTACACAGCCATTAATTCGCCGCTGGTTAAAATATGGCCCTGCATCGCTTTTTCAACATCTCTCTTTTTCGAGCCGACCCCCAAGCTGAGCGCCGTGTCCAGCGCGTAAACCTTAAAGAAATATCTATGCGTTCCAGAAGGCGGACAAGGACCCATATACCCCGTTTGTCTTGAACCATTCACTCCCTCCATACCGGGCACAGTATTTTCACCAATCTTGCTGCTTGACGCTGGGATGTTCCAGACGACCCAGTGGTCAAAGGTACCGCTTGGCGCGTCAGGGTCATCCATTATTAGGGCAAGCGTTTTTGCTTCTTTAGGTATGCCCTCGATGGTCAGCGGTGGACTAATGTCTTGCCCGTCGCAGGTGTATTTTTTAGGAATGGGTTTGCCTGATTCAAACGCCTGGCTCTTAACAGATAAATCCTTCATAAAACTTCACTAAAAAACAAATGTTGCCTCTGTTAAATAAAAGTTTGCCGTGATTGAAGTTCTGGATTTAGCTCTTTCCACTTCGCCACAATTCCAGAACTTAATTATTGTGCGGTTGGCTTTGTAATTTTTAATTAACTTTTTGATTTAATTGTGTGGCTCGGTTTTCCTGTTTTTTCCCAATAAACAGTGTAGCGGAAACTATTGATGTTGCAAGAATCGCTGCCGTAAACGCGATCAAAAAGTTGTAGGGTTCTAATTGAGTGCTGAACTTAAGCTGGGACGGTTCTGACGACGTGGTGAAAGTCCACCAGGACGATGTGCCAACCACTATTGATGATACATTATAGGTTGTGTTGGGCTGTAAAAGACCAACAGGATAGATTACTTGAGTAGAGGAAGGACCAACACCTGGATAAACCTTGTAAGCTACTTTGTCGATGGGTACCTCAGGGCTGAAGCTAAAATTGAAGGGTCCCACAGGTCTTACTCCTTCAATTACGATTGCAGTGTCACGAGGGACATTGGTTGCACCTACCTCTGGCCCAAGATAAAGATAATCATATGGCCATGCCCCTCCCCAATAAGAAGAATTAATTTGCTCAGGTGGAGCATCTTTGGGCATAGAATACACGCGGGCTTTGTAATGTCCATAAGGCGTAAGCGAAACTACAAAGAAAGCGGCAGCGTAAGATACTAAAAAAACCGCAACCATAATCAAGACATAAACCAGTTTTCTTGAAGGTTGCCTCAAATTATCTGCCTCCGGGAATATTATGTTATTATTCAGTTTTTAAACTTTTTATCTAGTTACTTTTGGGTTATGCCCGCCCCGCTTTTAAGTTAGACCAATATAGGTCATGATTAAAGTCTTCAAATTAGTACTCTGCTGGGGTAAAATAGGCAATTGGCAAAATCGCTCAAGATATTTCTTCTTTAAACCTCGGCTTTCCGCAGAAGCTCCTTTGCACTGCCAATGTTGATTCTGTAGAAGAGGACGGTGATAGAAATTGAGATTGCTGCGCTTATGGCAATTCCAATGACGTAATCGAAAATGCTGACAGATGTTATAGAAGCTAAAGATAAGCCATATGGCACCAGCACAGGCGCAAACACCGCCGCCCCCGTAATGATGCAGTAGACAAAGCCTAGCAATGACCATTCTTGACGCACCATTCTTGCTCTTCGGGTTTGCGAAAAATCAGCTCCCTTAAACCCGACGTAAAGCGATACTGAAGCTAAAGCAATAACCAGAAGGAAGGTTTCAACTAGCGCGACGATTGCCCTTCGCATACTTGGGTGGAAAAATACTATGCCTAACGCGCCACACGGGATCAATATGATGATTGAAAAGAGAACCGTAATGAAATATTTGCTCTTAACCAAATTTTTAGGCGAAATTGGGGAAGCATAAATTCGCCATATTGCCGGCCCTTCTTCACCTATCAAAATTTCCCCCAGCAGCATTGCCATGCCACAAGCGGGAAACAAAAAGATAAGGCCCGTGTATATCAGGTTGCCTGAGGTGTTTGCACCGCCACTGGCGCTTGATGAATTGATCAGGGCAAGAATAATTAAGATAATTGGGAAAATATAGATGGACAGCAACTCCCGGCGTCGAGTGAACGCTCTTAAATCCTTTCGGATCAATGCTGCCTCAACGGTAGAAAAGCCAAATTTACCTAAAATCCCGGTTTTCGGCGCGTAAATGCCGCTTTTCTGAACCGTTATTGCGGGGGGCTCATAGAGTCCCAACCGCGTGTTTAACTCGACAGCAAGGTAATACAAACCTGCAATAAGAAGACCGGATAAAGCTGTGAATAGAAGAGCTTGTAAATACAAGCCTTTAACAACATAAGAAATTATCAGGGCAGGCCAAATAAAGGGAATGTACCAAACGGCGGACTGAACTGCAGTTAAGCCTGTAATGAAAGAACTAAATCCAGAAACCACGTAAAAATAAGCCACGTAAAATAATGCTATGACTAATATGTAAGTTACAAGTCGTACCCATATGGCTGCTCTTCCGCTTGATTTATAGACGGCGCCTGTAAAACGCACTTGCGAAACTCTCACGCATTCAGTTATGGAACTTGCAAAGAAAGCTGCGGCAAACAGAATGATCACAGTTAATAGTGCCTGGAGAATTAACCCGTTAAACGCTGAAAAAACAATCACTCCGGAGCTTAATCCAACAACTATAGCAGCTGGTCCAGCTGGCCACCCTATCAAGTTAGCTAAAATTGAAGCCAAAGTATGCTCCTGCCATGTCACCGGAAGCCAATACTCAACTTGACTTGATGCCTTTCCAGCCACCTGGACTTGCTGAAACAACGTAAACACTATGCAGATGCCTAAAACAAGAGTCGGCAATACCGCAAAAAAGCCAAGTGCTTCGACATTTAAAGGCTTTATTCCAGTTGGTAGTGCTCCTGAACTATAAGCGGCGTGCGCAAAAACGCTTGCCCCATAACCCCCTATTACACCGATTATTAACGCTACCCAGTAAGGCCAATACGCGATGAAAAGGTTTTCCTTGTACTTTGTGGCTTTTATTCCCCTAATTAGCCTGGCAGATTTGCGTTCAACCTTCAGCAGGTAGAGGACGTTTTTCCAGTTCATTTCATTAGTTCCTCAACAACAGCTCTCAAATCTTCAGTGCCTGTCAGCTTGAGGAAAACATCTTCTAAACCTGAGCCTGGCAGCCTCGCGGTTTTTCTCAGTTCATCCATGTTGCCAAGCGCTAAAAGTTGCCCCTGATACATTATGCCGATTCGGTCGCATATTGCCTCGGCGATCTCAAGCACGTGAGTTGACATTATGGTGGTTACGCCTTGATTTTTCAGTTCATGAAGGAACTCTTTAACTATCCTTGCGGAACGGGGGTCAAGTGCATTAAGGGGCTCATCAAGAATCAGAAGCTTGGGCTTATGAACAAATGCTGAGATAAGGCTGATTTTCTTTTTCATGCCGTCTGAGTAGCTGTTTATCATGTCGCCTTCTCTGCCTTCAAGCTGTAGCGCTTTAAGGTACTCTGTTATCCTCTGTTTCTTCTCTTCCGGCGGCACACCATAAATGTCAGCTATGAAATCTAAGTATTCTATTCCTGTTAGAAACTCGTAGAGGTTCGCTGATTCAGGAACGTAGCCAACAAGGCGCTTAACCTCCACAGGCTGCTTCAACGCATCTAACCCTAATACGTTAACGGTTCCTTTGTCGGGTGTAACCAATCCGAGAAGCATTTTGAGGGTGGTTGATTTTCCTGAACCGTTAGGTCCCAAAAGGCCAAAGATTTCCCCTGTACCTAATGTTAAATTGAGGTTGTTTACTGCTACAATCTCATTGTAACGTTTAGTAACGTCTTTGAGTTCAACCGCGTATGCGCTGTATCCGCTCAATGGTGGCACCCGACAGCAAATAGAAAAGCCTGTGTATTTAAGGCTAATGCGTATTTTCTGGGTCTGTCAAGTTTCCAAATAAATTAAGGCAAAAAAAGCTGAGACTTAGGCTTTATCTTCCTTCCAAGAACGCCTCTTCAACCTGCAAAAAAGAGAGCTGTATTTTTCGTCTCAACCCATGTCCGTCCCTAAATAACCTTAAATCTTCCCTGCGTTTCAACTGTTGGACGAGAAATCAAAAAATGCCTCATGTCATTGAAACTCTTCAGCTAACAAAATCCTACGGTTCTTTCACCGCAGTTGATAAATTAAATATAACGGTGGACTCGGGCGAAATCTTCGGGCTGCTCGGTCCCAACGGCGCGGGAAAAACCACAGTCATATCTATGCTATGCACCATTCTTAAGCCGACTTCTGGATCCGCCGTCATAAACGGCTTTGACATAATTAAAGAACCGCATAATGTGCGTAAATCAATCGGGATTGTCTTTCAAGACCCAAGCATTGATGACCGTTTAACAGGCAGGGAGAACCTGTACATACACGCTAACCTGTATGGTGTTCCAGCTTCGGAGCAGAAAGAACGCATCGACCGCATTTTGAAACTCATTGAGCTTGAGGACAGAGCAGACGATTTAATGCGCACTTATTCAGGCGGCATGAGACGCAGGCTTGAGCTTGGCCGCGGCTTAATCCATTATCCTAAGGTGCTTTTTCTGGATGAGCCGACAGTCGGTCTTGACCCCCAGACTCGCGACCACATTTGGAAGTACATTCGCGAGTTGAAAGAGGCACATGACATCACCGTGGTTTTAACCACTCACTACATGGATGAGGCGGATCGGCTTTCCGACCGCATCGGCATAATGGACCATGGAAAAATCGTTATTTTAGATTCGCCTCCCAAACTTAAGGACACTCTTGAAGGCGACGTGGTGGTTGTTAGAACAAACAAAGTTGATGAGCTTGCAGAGCTTATCGCAAAATCATTAGGGTTCAATAATAAACAAGTCGTTGATGGGGCATTAGAAATAACAGTTCGCAGCGGGCAAACCGTGATGCCTCGAATCATGGAGTTAGCAACCCAAAACAACATTTATGTAGAGTCTTTGCTGCTGCGTGAACCCAACCTTGAAGATGTATTCTTGCATTACACGGGCAGAAACATCAGGGAAGACACAACCAAAGAACTGCATGGAGCCGCTGCTGCACGGAGGAGAGCAATAAAATGAGCGAAACCCGCGGCTTCTATAGTCTGTGGCTAAGAGAAATCAAACGGTTCATCCGTGACAGAACGCGGCTTGTAACAAGCTTCGTTCAGCCTCTGCTGTGGCTCATAATTTTCGGCGCAGCTTTCGCCGCACGAATCGTTTTGCCGCCTGGCTTAAACTACCTGCAGGTGCTGCTTCCAGGCATAGTGGGTCAGACAATGCTTTTCACGGCCATGTTCATGGGCATAAACGTTATTTGGGACAAAGAATTCGGCTTCATGAAAGAAACGTTGGTTGCACCAGTTTCCAGATTGACAATTTTTCTGGGAAAGATGGTTGGGGACAGTACCGATGCTTTTATGCAGGGGATAATTGTTTTCGCCATCGGCTTAGCCATCGGTATCCCAATAAGCCCAATAACGATTCTGTACGCTCTACCCATTATGCTGCTTATCAGTTTTGGCTTGGTAAGCATCGGATTAACGATTGCAAGCTTCATGAACAACCTTGAGGGGTTCGGCGCCATCCAGACATTCGTGAACCTGCCATTGTTCTTTCTAAGCGGTGCATTGTTTCTCCTTAAAGGCGGCGGACTTCCAAGTTGGCTGACGGACATCGCGGTGTGGAACCCCCTAACTTATGGCGTCGACGCACTCAGACACGTTACTTTGGGTGCCGCTTGGACGCCTTTCCAAATTCAATCATTATGGGTTGACATTGGAGTCATCGCGCTCTTCGACGGCATTATGGTCATCATCGGCACATGGGCGTTCTCCAGAATGAAATAGCACTTGAACTGACGATTCTTCTTCTTCTTTTCTTTCTAGGCGCAAAGACTTTTGGGGTCATAAAGCCTTTAAGCAACATCCCCTTATCCAGTTTCGGTGATAAATATGCGAAAACTGAGAAGCATTGTTTATCTTGCCCTGCTGGCGACAACGGGGTTAATCGTCGTTCTAATAAATCCGCTCTACATGTTTGCAGTAATCAGCATGTTTGCTTTCTTGGCGATTGCTAGCCAAATGAACTTCTATAGACTATTTGCAATGATGAAGCGTTACGCAAAAAATGTTTCCAGACTGCGCTTTGAAATCAGGGCGAAGCTTCACACGGGCTTCAAAGATTATAGTGACTCCACGGACATCGAAGAATCTCATAGCCGAAACTGCGGATTCATCAGATAATCCAATTTTTTTTGTTTTTTTAAAGTAATCGAAAAAGAACTGAAGAAAAATTTGTTTTATTGCTTGTTGGTCATTTCGTTGATTTGCTGCTCCATCGCGTGTCCGCGGCAGTAAACTACTGCTTTTTTTATGCCTGGAACTGATTTTGCTGCGGCTTTGATGTCTGCAGCAAGTTTGAAGGCTATGGGGCAGAATGGGCTGGTCGGTACGAACTCCACTGTGACTGTGCCCGGCTCGGTTTCTTTTACGCTTTGGATCATCTGCATTTCTTCGAATGTTTGTCCCGTTTCTGGGTCTTGCACTTTGCCTACTTCTGTGCGTACTTTATCTTCTAACTCGGTCATTTTTTTAACCTCGGGTTCAGTGAAATAAATATGAAGTGCCATAACATATAAACTGATTGCAGAAGCGCTAGCTTAGTGGTGAGTTGATTTGGGCTTTGATGAATCCTGTATATTTTGTAAAATAATGAGAAAACAGGCTGCGGCAAGCATCATCTATGAGGATGAAACAGTAATGGCTTTCCTGGACATACGACCTTTAAACGAGGGGCATACGCTTGTTATTCCAAAACAACATTACGTTGACATCTTTGACACCCCAGAAGAAGTCGTCACCCAAATTTACAAGGCGGCAAAACAAGTTTCTTTAGCAGTTAAAAAAGCCATAAACAGCGATGGCATCACCATAATTCAGCAAAACGGAAAAGCAGCCGGACAGGACATTTTTCACATCCATGTCCACGTTGTTCCCAGGTTCGAAGGCCAGAAACTGCCAAGTTTCAGCAGCCTCAAAGAGGTTGAGAGAGCAAAACTTGACGTCACCGCAAACAAGATAAAACAACAACTCAAAACCTAAACTTGGCACACCTCATGTAAGGTCATCCCCGAAAAAACCCCCTCTGCTCGGGATCAATTTGGATATTTTTATTAGAATGTTTGTCACATTATATTGTAGCGAAATTTTAAGGCAGGTGTAATTTTTTGGCAAATAAAAAAGGCGACAAATATCAATGTGAAGATTGTGGGCTAGTGCTTTTAGTTGAGGAACCATGCGGTTGCGAAACAACCGAAATAGTTTGCTGCGGCGAACCAATGAAACCCGTCAAGGCAACGGCGAAACCGAAACCTAAAGCAAGCGAAAAACCAGCTCCGAAAAAATAGTAAATAAACCCCAAATTTCACTTTTCTTTTTTTTACAGATCCAATAAGTGTAGCTTGTTATTTAGCCACCAAATAAGGGTTAATAATGGACCATTTTTCCGATTAGAAACTATTTTTAAAAAAAATTGAGGTTCCTGTGCATTATACAGGATTTAACTACATTTTTTGCGGTTCTTTCATCATTGCCATTTTGGGCATTAAGACTTTGTCGATTGCGTGGATAACTCCGTTGTCAACGACCATGTCTGGTTTTATGATGTTTGCACCGTTAATCTTCATGTTTCTGTGCAGGTGCCAGGTTTTTGCGTCTATCTTTAATTCGCCGCCCTGAATCGCCTGCAGGTACTCGTGCTTCGCCAAGTCCGCAGCCATCATTTTGCCTTCAGTCACGTGGAAAGAGAGAACATCCTTCAACTTCATTGTGTCTTTCATTAGCATGTCAAGGTCAGCTTTAGGGACTTTGGCGAATGCTTCATCTGTGGGAGCAAAAACCGTGAATGGACCAGGACCTTTGAGGGTGTCAACTAGTCCTGCAGTTTTTATTGCCATTACAAGTGTCTTGAACATGTCTGAACCCATGGCAGTATCTATAATATCAGCCATAAATTTCACCTCCGCCTACAATTAACCTTTAGAAATCGCATGAATACAATGAAAAGATTAAACTATAAACCTTGCTAATCTAAAAATGCCTGCATTTGTGGCGACAAAAGCCAAAGTAAAGTGGTTCAACCGTTCCATTTTTCTTAGGTGAACCTATTCGTCTACTTGTTAGATTAGATTTGGATATATATCGGTTTTTAGAATACATCAAATCTCAAAACAATGCATATATTGAGACTTACTATAGCACGTTACTGTAGGGGAGTGCAACAAATGAACAGTACAACACAACTACAGAAAAACCAAGACACGGCAGGAAAAATCAAACCCTTAAGCATAATGGGTGAGACAGCTTTTCAGCCATTGGTCGAATTGCAGTTAACAAATACTGAATGTTTCCTCAGAGTATTGTATGTCGACAACGACGACATTTTCTTAAAGGTTTCCAAACGAATTTTGGAAATGGACGGCAAAATTAAGGTTGAAACAGCCACCAACGTTTATGAAGCCTTCGAGAAACTACAGAAATTTCATTATGACGTTGTTGTTTCAGAGTACGAAATGCCTGGAAAAAATGGACTCAAATTTCTCGAAGAATTAAAAAAGAACACGCAAAACACGCCCTTCATACTTTTCACAAGAAATGGACGAGAGGTCGCAACCAAAGCACTGAATCTCGGCGCGTTCAAATACCTTAACAAATATGCTGATCCTGAGACAGTCTACCCTGAACTCGCATCCGGTATTCAGCAAGCTGCAAACATCAGTAAATTTTAACTTCGACTTACAATTAACTTTTCAAAGTCATATTAATCAAATAGGACAAAAAAACCATAAACCTCCTTGCGAATCTATGGGTGCAGGTGTTTGTATCGCCAAAAGCCAAGGTATGGGGCTTCGAGGTTCATTTGCCACAAAAGCGCTGATAATTCGCCATAGTGAATCATGTCTTCCATGACTATTTGGCAAAGAGACGTTTCGATGCTGATGCTTGTGCCCGGAATATTTCCCCAAGGAATACTGATTTGCCTACTCAATTCTTCATGCGGGAGTTTCTCCAAGTACTTTTCAGTCTTAATTTCTGTTTGCTGCACGTATTTTTTCAGTGAGTTGATGTCTTTGAAATCGTCAAAGTTTAGGTCAACCCAATCACCGAAACGGCCAGGGATGATGTAGTTTATCCACCTGTCTTCAACAAACGTTAAATGCAAAAACACATTACGCATCGAATCAAAACTTAACCCCTTAGGCTCAACCACTGCCGCCCAAGGCAACTTTGCCATAGCATCAAGGTAGAGTCCACGAACAACGTGATTGTAACGCATTAAATCAGTAATTTGCATGAAACGGTGTAGGTAAAATTACTATTTAAAATTTGGCAACCGTAGATTTTTTTTTACATCTGTCAGGTTGGTGGTCTTTTTTGTGCGTATTGGTATCTGCGTGGTTTGCCTATGCGTGTGAGTATGTTGTCTTTGACGAGGTCTACTAGTGCGTGGGCTACTGCAGTGCGGTCGTAGTGGAATCCGCGTCTGGCGAGTTCGGTGTGGACATCGTCGAGGCCTTTGGGTTCGCTGAACCAGTTTTCTTCCCAGAGTTTTTGGATTATGCCTTTGCAGGTTTCGGCTCGGGGGGGCGGGGCTGGGCGTTCGGCTACTTGGGCGAGGTTGGTGTTTTTTAGGCGTTCGGTGACTGTGGCGAGTATTCTGTCTACGGCTGTTTGGATTTGGTCTGGTTGGGCTTCGATTTCGAATTCTATGTCGCCGATTTTCATTTTTACGCGTATTGGAGGGTTTTGCTGTTTTTCTGTCAAGTTCTCACTTGTTGTATATTGTATTGTGCAAGATGCGCATGCACAATATTTAAATATTTCACCAATAAGATATTGAATATTGGTGAATCATGGTGATTGAACAATATACAATTACTGACAAATATAACTTTCCACAACCAACCATCGACACAGCACTCCCACAACGCTTTCTGGAGCAAAGCCTCAACTCCCTCAAACAAGTACAGCACCAACCCTTCCAGCTAACCCCCCCAAACCTCCAACAATTCAGTGTAACCGAACAATACCCATCCAGCCTACAGCTCAAACCAGAACCAATCCCCATAAAACCAGACCACCAAGAAACCCTAGTCGCCGCCGTAGACACCTCAACAATAAAAATCGGGGAAACAAGCACCGGCATGATAATCGCCATTCGAGGCGCAATCACGTGGCGCCAAAACCGAGCCTACAAATACACGCGACTGGGACCCTTCATATTCCACATAACCGAAGACAACAAAAACGCTGTCTACAACACGCTGGAACATGCCTATTTCAGCACAACTTACAGCAGCATTCACCAAGCCTCCCCGAACATTATGCAGATGCCCACGCGGCTCGCCAGCCTGCTGGAGCGGTGGATGCAAACGATGCTTGCGAAAACCGTGAGTCACGGCGTAATACTTTTTGATGGCTCTTTGATCTCAGGCACTCTTGACACGCCCGCTCAGCGCCTCAGGGAAATTCTAAGTTATGCCCGAAGAAACGGCAGCACCGTACTTGCCTTCTCAAAAGCCACAACGCTTAGGGCAAACGGCATCTTGATAACTGAGCAGCTTCCCAACCATGAACCGCCGTACCTGCTTGAAACCTCGGGCTTGCATTTTAAATCGCCGATAATTTTGCTGGGCGAGGTTTATGTGGCGCGGCTTAACAGGGCAAACTTTGCTTTCCGCTTAGATATTGACAAAGAGACGCCGGTGGAGCAGAGAATGGTTGCTTTGCAGAAGTTAATCGGCAATGACCTCTACACGCAGAGCTACCCTGAAACCCTGCGGCTCTCACATATCCTTTGCGCTTTCACCGCCAACGAAGTCTTAGCAATTAAACACTTCATTACCCGCAAACACGGCATACAAATGATTAATCGCCCAGATATGCATCGGCTGCTTTTCGGACCTTTCGGCTCGGGGGAACTCTACGCATGAAACTCTACAGAAAAGAAGGCAACGTACTGCAAATCATCAGTTTCCCGACTGAGAGCGCTGAAAAAGGAGATTACTTGCTGGTGGAGGATCAGGATGCTGCTAAAGCTTTAATCGCGCAGGTCATCGATGTCCAGTTTGCGGCGGTTCCAGGCGTGCTTGAGGAGCTTTTGCGAACCTTGCCGGACGGAGGCGAACCCCTACAGGGCGAAGACATCGACCCCATGGAAATCGCTCCCCACATCACCTACATCCAAGACGCCAGCTTACTGATTTGCAAGATTAGGGCGACACTGGAGAACGGAATGTTGAGTCCAAGCAGCAGCTGGCTTCCCAGCAGATCCCAATCAACCATAAAAAAACTCTCCATCCCCATGCTTATGAAGCTGGCAAAGGTTGACGGTAAGCTTCCGATTATTTTGGGCGGCACCAAAGACGCATCGCTTTTAACGATTGATGCATCTGCGATAGACGGCACGTTAAACATTATTACGGGGAAGAAGGGATGCGGCAAATCCCACTTGTCCAAGCTTTTAATGGTTAATCTCGTGGGGTACAAGGCGACAGTCGTTATCTTCGATTTGAACGGTGAATACACCAGTTTAGGCATGAGTAACGACGGCAAAAGAAACATGTACTACGACAAAATCCACACTTTAACTCCGGGTCAGAACTTCAAAGTCGCCCTTGAGCAACTCCACTTAAACACTGTAATGGGGATACTGGTAAATGCGCTGCATCTGCCGGGAACTTCAGCCCGCGAATTCCGCCGAATATGGAAAATGCTTAAAGAACAAGGCAAGCTAAACATGCAGAATTTAGGTGAAGCCATCCGCGACTTAAACTGCAACCAGCATGTACGCGACGCGTTAGCTTCCCGCTTCCATTCTCTCGCCAACTCGGGCTTCTTCACCGACTCTATAGGCGAAGCGACGCTGCTGGATGAAAGCATCTTGAAAGCGAAGGATCAAGGCGGCGCCATCGTCATAAACCTCAAAAACACTTCAAATATCGACCGCCAAATCGTAGTTGAATACGCTCTTGGAAAACTGGTTGATTCCCTCTCAAACTGGAAGCTTAAAGCTGTGTTCCTTTTCGCTGAAGAAGCACATCTCTATCTGCGTGAGACGTACTGGGATGACATCGTGACCCGCATGCGCCACTTCGGCATATTCACCACCTTCATCACCAACCAGCCCGACACCATTCAAGAAACAATTTACCGCCAAGCCGACAACATCTTCCTCTTCAACTTCACCAACGAACACGACCTAGACGTCGTCAGCCGAGCCGCAAGGGTAGACGCAGAAACCGTGCGGTCAATCGCCCGAGACCTCCCTCCCCACCACTGCCTCACACTTGGCAAAGTCGTAAGCGACTTCCCCATAGTAGCCCGCGTCAGAGCTTTAGACATCAAAACAATGGGGGAAACACGGCTTTTCTTTAAAGATGCAAACATCAATTAACTTTAAATCTTTGTTCAAGTTTCCTGTTTTTGTTTACTACAAGGGAGATGTTGTCCTTGATTATTGATGTGTTCAACCATTTTTATCCTAAAGAGTATTTGGACGCATTGCCCAAGCCGCTTCCCCAAATGGTAACTTTTCTCTCTTCCGACAATCCCGCAGGAGGGAAAGGAAAGTCAATAACTGACTTGGATTATCGCATAAGCCAAATGAAAAAGTTCGGAATAGATAAGCAGATTCTTTCTCTTCCAGGACCAACGTTTGACGATTTGCCCTTAAATGTTCCCATTGAAGATTTCAATAAGATATACAAGGCAGCAAACGACGGCATCGCCAAGATCGCCAAAAATTCAGGTGGGCGTTTCAAGGGGGTAGCCACGGTTTCTCTTCTTGATGTAGAGGCGGCGGTTGAGGAAACGCAAAGAGCGGTTAAAGATCTTGGCTTGCTCGGTGTCCAGATTCTCTCGAACGTGAGGGGTAAACCGCTTGACTTGCCAGAGTTTGAGCCGTTCTACGCAAAGGTCAGCCAGCTTGGCTGCGGGCTGTGGATTCATCCCTCGTACATCAGGACAATTTATGATTGGATGAATGACGATTACAACATGAACATGATGATGGGTTGGGGCATAGATACTACTCTTGCCACATTTCGCGTTTTCCGAGGTGGCGTTTTGGAAAGGCATCCTGACCTGAAAATTGTAACTCACCATTTGGGAACACTTATCCCGCTGATGGCTGGAAGAATCAACGGGTTCGTACTGGGACAAGGCAAGAATGGCGCTCCACCGACCCCGCTGAAAAAGACGCCTATTGAATACCTGAAAATGTTCTACGTTGACACTGCAGAAGGAATGTGGAAACCAGCGATGGATCTTGCCTACGGCTTCTACGGTTCTTCTCACATGCTTTTTGGTACTGACTATCCTTGGGGAGATACACCCAAAATCATCGAGAACATAAAAGCGCTCAATATATCTGAAGAAGAGAAAGAAATGATTCTTGGCGGAAACGCCGCAAGGCTTTTCCGAATTGAGTAGATGTGCTTCAGACGTTGACCATGTTACCCACCTGTCTTGATAAAAAAAAACCGCGAAAAATTGAATACACAAATTTGTGACTGTACTAGCACAATCACATATCGATATATCAATTGCCAAGACACAGTTGCTAACCGCTGGTGGTTATAAATATGCAACAAGAAATTTCTAAAGAGGATGCTTCAAAAATCCTGAAGCCTGTTTCTTTCGATAGTGGCTTTCACTTCACCGCGGCGAACGGTGTCTACACTGGGATAACTGCCACAAGTCTGCCTGACTTCGCGGCAAAACTGGAAACAATCGACGAACAATCTCTATTGTTCCATTATCCGCGTGGCGATTTTCAAAAATGGGTACAAGATACTCTTGGCGACGAGGAATTAACTGAACGCTTGTGCTTCATTCAGCCCAATATTTCGGGAGAAAAGCTTAGACGCCAACTTGTAAAAATCGTTCAAAAACACATAACCCAACTAAAAACCCAATTGCCCTTCCTTTTAGGTTAACTCAACCTTTCTAACGCATCAATTTCGTTTGAATCAACAGGCAAATGA
>CAWHDT010000007.1:0-334863 GCA_963828195.1 Candidatus Bathyarchaeota archaeon | reverse complement strand
ACCCGATCTTGGTTTTTTTCTCGATTAAGCCGTCGCAGATGGCTTCGAACCTTGCTAAGTCAAAAGTTAAGTTGTCATCTTCAAAAAAAACGTTCTTTACGTCAAACTTTTCAACAACAAACTGGATATGGTTAAGCACGTAGTTAGCGGAGTGTGCTCTGAACCGCTTTCCCATGTGCAGGTGGACTGAGCAGAAACAGCAGTTAAAGGGGCAGCCCCTGCTCGTAATCATTGAGATCGCCCGAGTTCTGAAGCTGCGGTACCCTATCTTTTTTGGGCTCAGGTACTTCTCCATATCTACCAAGTCGTAAGCTGGGTAGGGAAGCTCATCCAAGTTTTCGATGAAAGGCCTCGGCGAATTTACTTTGATTTCTCCGTTTTTGCGGTAGGCAATGCCTAGAATTTCGCTTAACTGCTTTTTGCCTTCAAAATACTGCGCTACTTCGGGCATTGCATATTCGCCTTCGCCAGTCACCGCGATGTCAACGCTTTTTGCTTCTTCAAGAAACTCTTTTGGAACCGTCGTGACGTGAGGACCGCCCACAACTGTCAAAATGTTTTGATCAACCTCTTTTGCTAGGTTGCTTATTTTAACCGAGTTTCCAATTTGGCAAGTGAATGGTCCCGCTACGCCAACAATGTCGGGTTTGCGACTGTAAATTTCCTGCTTTATGCGATCAAACGGCATGCCAACGTTTACCGCTTCGCCTTTTTTGACGAATAATTCTTCACTCATAAACGCATCTAAAATTTCTGTTTTGTAACCTGCCTTCTCCAGCGTCGCTGCGATGTACATTAAACCAAGAGGCAAATTGCCTGAGGGCTGTTCAGAGCCTCGATAAAATATTTGTGGCGGATTAATGAGAAGCACTTTCATTCGGGTTACCAATGATTCTAAAGTTGACCTGTCCGAGATATTTAAATTAAACTTCTGAATCAACTTCTCAACGCATGTTCATACTATAACCTGTTTTTTGTGTAAATGTTCATAAGAAATCATCTTCCCTTTTAATTAGTTAGCATGTTACTGTTACGGTACAATCACATAGGTTTATGAGCGGTTATTCGGCAGTTTATATCAACAACTTTTGCGATGTTTTAGTAGGAGGTGAATTTTTTGAGTACACGTGAAAAAAAAGGCAAGATGACCGTCGCTGAAGCAGGAAGGAAAGGCGGAGAAAAAACGGCTCAAACTCATGGTCGAGAGTTTTACGAGGAGATTGGACGTAAAGGCGGCGAGAAAGTTTCTTCGGAGCGCGGTCCAGAATTCTATAGCGAGATAGGAAGCAAGGGTGGGTCTGAAAGGGCGAAGCAGCATGAAGGCGCGATAGAAGCAAGAGGAAAAACAAGTCTTGAAGAAGCAGGGCATCGGGGTGGACAAAGAGTCCGAAAACTAATCCAAGCGGGCAAGGAACGCGAAGAAGAATAAAATCTATTTTTTGTGATCACAGGTCAATTCCCGCTCTTTTGATATCAAATACTTAACTTTTAAACGGGAGGTGAAATAGTGGCAAGGAATGAGAAAAAAGGCAAGATGACCGTTGCGGAGGCTGGACGAAGAGGCGGACTTAGGACAGCGGAAACCCATGGAGAAGAATTCTACAGCGAAATAGGCCGCAAGGGTGGAAAGATTGGAGGACCTAAAGGCGGTCAAAGAGTTCGCAGGCTTATAGAGGAAGGAAAAGCCCGTGAAGAAGAGTAAACATCGCTTTCTTAGTTAACTTTGAGGGCGGATCTAAAATTCTGCTTTTAACCGAATGTAAAGTTAAAACTTCATTTCTGAGTTAAATTTTCTTATTTTTGTTGTTACTGTGCTTTGACAGCCACATATGTTTAAAAAGTTTTGTTCAGCTAGAAAATTGAGGAGATAGTAGAGTTTTGGGGAATAAGCGGAAACGTGTTTTGGAGGTGATGTGATGGTTGAATCAAAAAAGAAAGGTAAGATGACGGTTGCTGAGGCTGGTCGGATGGGCGGAGAAAAGACGTCTGAGACTCATGGTTCTGAATTTTACAGCGAGATAGGAAGTAAAGGCGGATCGAAACGAGCAAAGCAGCATGAAGGTTCGCTGGAGGCCAGAGGGAAAACAAGCCTTGAAGAAGCAGGGCATATAGGAGGGCAAAAAGTTCGCAGGCTTATTCAGGCTGGAAAAGAATATGAAGAGAAGTAGAAAGTTTATTGAATTTTAAGCATTTCGTATTCTAAATAAATCTTGTTTTCATAAGGAACGTGAAATGCATTGACGAAACCAGATCCAGCTTCGAAGCTGGGCGGAATGCAGGCGGAAAAGCAGTTAAAGTCTGAAGGTCATAGGCGAGATTTCTTATGCGTGTGAGGCAGTATGGCAGCATAGTGTGAGTAAAGTTGGTGCGAGCTTAATTAGAATGAGGGTATCTGGGAGTCTTCCCAGTTTAATTTTAAAGAAATTATCTAAATTTTTAGTTAGCTTATGTTTGGAGGTGATGTGATGGTTGAATCAAAAAAGAAAGGTAAGATGACGGTTGCTGAGGCTGGTCGGATGGGCGGAGAAAAGACATTAGCGAAACATGGTTCTGAATTTTACAGCGAGATAGGAAGTAAAGGCGGGCAAAAAGTTCGAAAACTTGTTGAAGAAGGTAAGGCACGCGAGGTAGAATAACTTTTAAAATTTTTTATTTTTCCTTTTAAATGGTTTAAGATTTGGAGGTGAAAGACAACGAGTAGGGAAGAAGCTCAAACAAGCAGGTATCCAGGCATTGGGGGACGCCGTCAATACACAAACAGAAGTGGAAAATCTGGCCACGTTAGCCCAGCTATAGTAGAAAAATTTCTTGCTGGCATGCATTACCCCGCAGAAAAAAAAGCGTTGGTCAATAAAGCAGAAGATAAAAATGCGCCAGACGATGTAATGGATCTGTTAAACAGGCTGCCCGCTAAAACCTATAAGTCGCCGATAGACATAACAAAAGAAATAGGAAAAATAGAATAGCTAAATTGATCCTCTGATTTCTTTAATTCTATTCTAGCGTTTAATGATTATTTTAGTGTTAACTGGGTCATGTATATTTTTGTGATTGCTTTTTGATAACACACACGCTTAAAGGGTATCTTTGAGTAAATAACACGATAACAAGACAGTTTTTTTCAGGGAAAATAATGGGAGGTGAATGATTTTGGCAGTTAGAAGCGAAGCGAAAAGGAAGATGACACATGAAGAAGCTGGAAGAAAAGGCGGCGAAAAAGTGGCTCGCGAAAGGGGTCCACAATTTTACAGAGAGATCGGCAGGAAAGGTGGAGAAAAAGTGGCTGAGGAGCGAGGTTCCGAATTCTTCAGGGAAATAGGAAGAAAAGGCGGAGAAAGCAGAGGAAGGAAAGAGTGAATCGTTTTTTTTACGTAGTTTGATTTCTTTTTGATGACCGAAAGGCAAATATTGGAATACGGTCATTTTGTTACTTGGTTTTATGACAGGAATTCTTGTTTTATATTACAGCCGAACTGGGAATACTGAAAAAATGGCGACAGCGGTGGCAGAGGGAGCAAAAATCGGCGATAAAATTAGGGTAGAATTAAATTTTCACGTTGACGCCGAAGAGCTATCTGGCTTTGACGCTATAATTGTTGGGGTTCCCACATACCATCATGAGATGCCTATTGATTTCAAAAATCTTTTTGAAGACGTAGCTGTGAAGGGCATAAATTTGAAGGGCAAATTCGGTGCCACATTCGGTTCATACGGCTGGAGCGGTGAAGCACCCAGACTTATTTTGGAAATTATGAAGAATAAGTTTGAGATGCGCGTTGTTGAACCACCTTTACTGGTGAAGTATGTTCCTGACGAAAAAATGCTTAGCGCCTGTAAGGATTTAGGGAAAAAGATTTCCGAAAACTTGATGAGCAGCGTTTAACATTAAGCGGATGTGAGAATTTTATGGAAAAACCCGAAGATAATCTCATAGAATTTTTGAAAAACCAAATTAAAGTTGAAAAAGAAATTGTGGCTTCCCTTGAGAAACCTGTACTTAGTATGAAGAACCAGGCTGTAAAAGGCGTTCTGATGGGCGTGTCGCTTGATTCTATAAAGCATGCGGAACTTTACATGTCAGCTGTTACCTTGCTGACCAAGGCTTCTACCGCCTTGACGCAGGAGAATCTGGATGAGCAAAAAGCCCTCATAGAAAAGCACATTGAAATAGAATCTCAACTGATTAAGAAGCTTGAAACCATGATTCCCAACGTGGACGACAAAAAAGTTGTTTTTCTCTTAAACTCAATATTATCTGACGAACGCCGACATCACGAAATGCTAAAGATGGTTTTAGAGATAATTGTTCACGGAGAAACCATAACAGAGGAAGACTGGTGGAAACTGCTCTGGGAAAACGCGCCGTTCCACGGATCTCCTGGTGGCGGTTAATCAAAAAAAGAAAGGTTTAAGGATTGTTTGCTAAGAGTTAGCGTTGTCGTTCATGACTTGTTCAGAAGAGCTCCATGTGTCTTCGACTATTTTCTGGAGTTCCTTTAGTACTGATGCCAACATTTCGCCTTTGCAGGTTAAACCGTAAGCCTTTGGGGTTCTCCTTATGAAAACTAGTTTTTTGCCTTTTAAGCTTCTGAGGTACTTGTATGTTCTTCTCATTGAGAGCTCTGTTTCTTTGGCAAGCTTTCCAGCTGAAATTCCTTCACTCGGGATCATGTCGTAAATTTTTCGTTCGGGAACTGTAAAGTTTTCTATGTTTGGGTCTCGTTTTGATTTAAAGAAAAATATGTAATCCCTCTCTACAGGCGTTTCTATTAAACCCGTAGAGCGTAAACGTTTCAGTATTCGCGAAGCGATTTTTGAGGAGATAAGTGCTTCTATATCCTCGAACGTTTTTGGTCCGGATAGTAAAGATTGTAAAAGAATCTCTTCGTAGCATTCTGAGTGGGCGGGGAGCATCTCCGCAAATTCTGGAAAGCACCCTAGTAGCTCAGTTAGCCGACCGCCAAACATCGTTGCGTAATATTCATCTCGTGCTTCGGTGGCTAGACCTACCGCCATTAAAGGCTGCAAATACTCTTCGTTTATGGTGTCTTGGCTGTGGCTGTGCCCAATTTTTTTAAGTTCCTGCTGCAATTGACTTACAGAATACCTGCCGTTTACAATCGCCTTTAAAATATGAAGTCTAGTTTCGTTTTTCAAAACGTTAAAGAGCTCTTTTATGTAGTTTGGGTTATCCATTGTTTCGCGAAGTTTTCTCAACTCGTTTTTTAGTTTGTATACTTGGCATCGGTTTATGCATTCTAACGGTGTTATTGGAGCGCAGTTTCTGCATTCTGCGTCAAGAGTCTTGAGCATTCCAATTAGGTCGCGGCTGTTTTCATTTTTTCGGGGTGGTAACAAGACATTGCCCATTTTGTTTTTTCTCTCCTGGTTTTGGCATGTCTTGGCGGGAGGTGCGTGTGGTTTGCGTCAACGAGCTGCTGTGTTTGATACCCCGTCATGACACGCGTCATATAATATGACAAGCGTCATATTTAAATAGGTTTTCCCAGAAATAAGAGTAATTGGTGCTAAACTTGATATTACCGTGC
Source organism: Candidatus Bathyarchaeota archaeon (assembly GCA_963828195.1). GTDB lineage: Archaea > Thermoproteota > Bathyarchaeia > Bathyarchaeales > Bathycorpusculaceae > Bathycorpusculum. Next base: position 329,314 of record CAWHDT010000007.1, on the reverse strand, counting down.
GAAGTCGGGGTCAAAACAGTTTTGCCCGCAGTAAAGGCTGCCATGGCAAGGTCAATCGTTGAAAAACATGGACTGAACGAAAAAGAAACCGCGGAACTTCTTGGGCTATCACAGTCTGCCGTAAGCAGATATGTAGGTCGAGAAAGGGGAAACCAACTCTTGATAGAAAACTCTGAAGTTTTAGCACTTATAGATCAAATGGTAACTTTTCTCGTGAAAGAGCCAGATAACAAAGCGGAAATCCTCAATCTCTTTTGCCAAACATGCACTGCTATCAGGGAAAAAGGTTTAATGTGTCCATTTTGCCAAAAAGAAATGACTCCGCAATGGGTGGAAAACTGCTTCTTCTGCCGTTAATTATGCGCGATTAAGATTTATTAAAAGCGAAGTTCAATGTTTTTTGAGGCAAATCAATGTCTTACGACGAAGACGCTTTTTTAGACACTATAGAAAAAGTGACCAAAAGCGTAGTTAACATAAGCGCCATAAAACTTGTGCACAACATTTTCTATCAAGCAGTACCAGTAAGCGGCGTGGGTTCAGGCACCATAATTGATTCCACAGGTTTGATTTTGACAAATAACCATGTGGTCGGTGGCTCACAAAAAATCAACGTCACATTAGCCAGCAACGAGATAGTTGAAGGTACAATTGTTGGGTCATGCGCCATTCATGATGTTGCCGTGGTGAAAATTAACGACAACAAACGGAATCTTCAAGCGGCACAACTTGGCGACTCAGACAAGGTACGAGTGGGGCAAAGGGTCTACGCTATTGGTAACCCCTTCGGTTTGGCAGGTGGACCAAGCGTAACATCTGGAGTTATCAGCGCAGTTAACAGGACAATAGATTCAGAAAGAGGCTTAATAGAGAACCTAGTTCAAACCGATGCCTCGATTAATCCGGGAAACAGCGGCGGCCCACTTGTGGACGTTGCAGGCAAAGTTATAGCGATAAACACCGCCATTATACCGTACGCGCAGGGCATTGGCTTTGCAATTCCCATAAATTCGGCGAAAAGCTGCACCGAGGAAATTGTCACTGAAGGAGGCGTCAAAAAGCCATGGCTCGGCATTGTAGGGTTAACCTTAACGCGGGAAATCTCGCGGTACTATGGTTTGCCGGTGAACCGTGGCGTATTAGTAACTAGGATTGCTGAAGGAAGCCCAGCGGAAGCCGCTGAAATGGCTGAAGGAGACATCATTCTAGAAATAAGCAACGTGGAAACCAATAAAATCGAGGACTTGGTCAGCGAGATTCAGAGAAGAAAGGCCGGTGAAGTAATAAAAATTCTCGCGTTGCGAAACGGTAAAGAACACTTTTTTGAGTTAAAACTCAGCGAAGCGCCGTAAACACATTCAGCCGATGGGGATTAATGTTGAGTCAAAATCAAATTAAGGATATCTTAACAAAATACAAGGTTATTGCAGTTGTCGGGTTATCTAAAGAGCCGGGGAAAGACAGCCATAGAATTAGCGCTTACCTAAAACAGCACGGTTACCGCATCATACCCGTAAATCCCTCTGCGGATGAGGTTCTTGGCGAAAAAAGTTATCCAAGTCTGCTTGAGATTCCTTCTGAAATCCAACAAACCATAGAAATAGTTGACATTTTCCGACCCTCAAAAGATGTGCCGCCGATAGTGGAGCAAGCCATCAAACTAAAACAGGCTTATGGCAAGCCTTTTGTGGTTTGGATGCAGCTCGGAATAATTAATGAACAAGCCGCTGAAGCAGCTAGGCGTGCTGGTTTAATTGTAGTTATGGATAAGTGTTTGATGATTGAGCATCTCCGCTTAGTTTAGAAGCCTATTTTTTATTCTATTTGGGCTAATGAAGAAGAAGCAAGTGTTAAGTGATTTTTTCAAGAGCATTCTGTATTTCTTGGTAGTTTGGTTCAACTGCTGGGTCATCTGAAACCCAAACGTATGTCACTGTGCCCTTTGAGTCGATGACGAAGATTGAGCGTTTAGCCACGGTGTAGCCGTTGAGCCCGGCAAAATTCGGTAACTCCAGTTCATAGGTTCTGGTGACTTCACGCTTGTAGTCGCTAAGTATCGGGAAAGGTAGCCTGTTTTTTTCGCAGAAGGCTTTGTTTGTGAAGGGGTCGTTTACGCTTATTCCAATAACTTGGGCATTCAAGTCGATTAGCCGCGCCATGGAATCACGGAATTCGCACATCTCTTTTGTGCAGGTTGAGGTGAATGCACCAACGAAAAATGCAAGAACGATTTTTTTCCCACTGAATTCTTTTAGGCTTCTTGGTTTCTTATCGGTGTCGGGCAGAGTGAAGTCGGGTGCTTTGTCTCCAACCTTAATTTTTGTTGACATAAAAATCAATTCTCACTTCTAGAAAAAAGATAACGGTGTATAAATGGGTGACGCTATTTAGCTAAACATAAAAGCGCTTGGGCATATCTTGTTTAGAGAACATATTTCGCATTTGGGTTTTCTTGCTATGCATACTTGTCTGCCGTGAAAAATCAGTAGGTCGGTGAGTTTCATCCATTTTTCTTTTGGAGTAATCTGCATAAGGTCCTGTTCTATTTTAGATGGATCATCATGTTCTGAAAGACCAAGCCTTTGTGAGAGCCTGCGGACGTGAGTGTCGACTGCTATGCCTGAGATTGTGCCGTAAGCGTTGTATAAAACGATGTTAGCAGTTTTTCGGGCGACACCCGGCAGCTCCAGCATTTCATCCATGGTTTTAGGTACTTGGGAATTGTATTTTTCGACTAAGAGTTGGCAGCATTTTTTTAGGTTTCTGGCTTTGTTGTGGTAGAAGCCCGTTGAGTGGATATCTTGTTCTAACTCTTTTATGTCAACGTTAGCGTAGTCTTCAGGTGTGCGGTATTTTTTGAACAATTTTTGAGTCACTATGTTTACTCGTTCGTCGGTTGTTTGCGCCGACAGCATAGTCGCTACAAGTATTTCAAGCGGGGAGGCATAGTTTAGGGCTGTTTTCGCCTCAGGACATTGTTTTTCCAATACTTCGATTATTTTTGCAACTCTCTGCCTGGGCTCTAAATATATTTCTGGTCTTTTCATTTAGGGTTCCCCAGAAGTAATCATCACTTAGTGTATGGACATGTGAGAATAAAAGTTTACTTACGTCGATAATCGTTTAACGTTTGTTTAATAAAATAGTTCATACATTTAAATTTGCAGAGGTTTATCGGGGATTCGTTTACGCAATGTTTATATAATTTTCAATAATCTGAAAATATGTTAATCAGGCACAAAGTGGACAGTATGGTTAACCCAACAAGAATAACTGTGGCATTTGACAAAGTGACTGCTGACTTACTTGAAAAGATAAGTAAAGACGCTGAAGTTTCGCAAAGCGAAGTGATGCGTCGCGCCCTAAAATTCTACAACGAGAACAAAGCTCTTGAAGACCCAGCAGTTAAGAAAAAAATCCAAGCCTACATGGATATGCTTCTTGGCGGTGAACACGTCATCATAGACGTTGACCATTGGCTCATGTTCTTGCGGTTAATTGCTTCGTCTCCTGAGCGGGAAAAGTTCTGGAGCGAACACAAAGAAGTAGCTCGAGCGCACTGGGAACAGTTAAAAACAAAGGTGCATTCACCCGAAGAGATGCTGGTCAGACTTGAAGCATGCAACTTTTACCGTTTGACAAAGAACGCTCCAAACGACTACACATTAGTTTTGGTTTCGGAGGTTTCAAAGGATTTCATCAGAATATTCCTCGAAGAATACTTTGCAGCCATGGGTGTTAAAGCAGAGATAAAAGAGAACTTAACCAAGCTCAGAGTCACAATTAAACCCAGCATAACAAGAATGTAAACAAAATCACCCCTCGCTTCTGCACGTTAGGCTGCACAAAACTTTTTACCCTAACTTTAACTAAGAGTACGAAGGCGAAGAACATGAGTATAAAATTAAAAGTTGATGGAAAAGAAATACCGTTAAACGAGTTTGTTGAGAAAATCTTAAACGGGACATTAGTGGGCGCTGTAACGTCGCTTCGTGGAATAAAAGAGGATTGGAAAAAAATCGAAATAGAAATACAAAAATAATTTAACCGTTCAATTCAATTGAACTCTCTATTTCAGCGAACAATTCCTTTTTAGCCTTGCATATTGGACAAATGTACGGTGGATCCTCCCTGAAAACCACGTATCCACATTGTTTGCAGTACCATAGCTTCTTTTTAACTCCAGCCTGTCCCTTTTCCGCTTGTGCCGAAGCTTTTCCTTGTGTTCCTTGAGCGGGCGCTTGTGCAGAGGGAACTGTTTGGGTTCCGTAGGCTCTTGCCATTTTCTCGGGCGGTCTCCGCTCAGGAACTTCTGGTAAGTTTTGGCTTTCGTAAACTTGTTTGTTAACGTAGAGTCTGCAGTAGCAGGCGCCGTATTGGGCGACGTCTGGGTCTCGGTAGTCGCAGGGGCAAATTATGTCTCGGTCGTACTCAAAATTGCCCGAGGTAAGCCTGCAGGGGCATAGTGGGTAACCGTAGCGGTCTTCGTTTGTTTTTAACCCCTCCAAGAAGCCTTGTAACAGTTCAGGCTGAGGCGTAAGATAGTACCCGTAGGTTTTGGCGTCGGCTTCAGCTCTTCTGCGAACTTCCTCCATCGTGGTCAAAGTTCAAGCGCCTCTTTGAGTTTGTCTTTGCGAAAACCATTAATTACAACTTTATCATCCACAATTGTCGTTGGATAGCTAATCATTCCGCCCTTGTCTTGGATTGTTTCATGGATTTTCTGTTTATCTTTTTCGTCTTCTAAATCCACATCAACGAATTCATATTGGACATTGTTCTCGTTTAGATACTGCTTAGTCAATTTGCACCAAACACAAGTGCTTAAAGCGTACAGGAAAACCTTGTGTTTGTTGTTCTTGCCAGAAACCTTAGAAACATTCATAACAAAACACTCTGCTAGAAACAGTTGCTTTGGGCTGAATATATCTTTTTAGCTAACGTAGAATGTCCCAAATTAGGCTATCGGCAGCCTCTTAGCATATCTTTTCAGTTATGCTGGTCTCAGGTTGCCGAAAGCGTTCTGAACCACTTCACACATGGCGGGGTGAATATGCATTCCTTGAGCGATAGGCGCGAAACTTCCCGTTTCCGACGCCATGGCATTGATTATTTCTTGAATAAGTATCGAAGCTTCTGGGCCGATTATGTGTCCGCCGAGGATTTTGCCTGTTTCTGCCTCAACAATCACTTTTACGAAGCCTTCGGGAGAACCCATTGCGGCACCCATGGCTGTTTCACTGTAGGGCGCTTGTCCGACGAGCACTTTGGGATGCTGCAGTTTGGCTTGTTGTTCCGTTAAGCCGACTGAGGCGATTTGCGGGTGGCTGAAAACGGCGTGGGGCGCTGCGGAAAAATCCATTTTAGCCTTGTGGTCATGAATGGCGTTATGCCAAACTATACCTGCCTCGTAGTTGGCGACGTGCTTGAACATTTGAATGCCTATGGCGTCGCCGAAAGCCCAGATGTTTTTTTTGCTGGTTTCAAGGTACTCGTTGACTTTTATGAAATTGTGCTCATCTACCCCCACCCCGGTTTTTTCAGGCTTTAAAACGTCAGCATTAGATACTCTGCCCGTCGCAACCATCACAGCTTCAGCGCTGAATTCTTTTTGGCTGCCGTCCTGAAGGTTTCGGGCGACCAGCGTTTTAATTTGCCCTTCTTGTTTGGCTTCAGTAACCTCAAAACCCGTGTAGATTTCCATCCGCTGCTGCATTTCCTTCTTTAACAGTTCCGAGATCTCCGGTTCCTCATCTGGCACAACTCGGCTTGGCCTCTGAAGTACGGTGGTTTTTGTGCCGATTCCTGAGAAGAAATGTCCGTATTCCATGCCGATGTAGCCTCCGCCAACAATAAGTATGCTTTTGGGTGGAGTTTGCAGTTCTAGGACCGAGTCACTTGTCAAGTAACCAATGTTTTCTATGCCTTTGACTGGGGGAACTGCCGGGCGTGTGCCTGAAACAATAAAAATCCTTTCTGCTGAAATCGTGTGTGCGCCGACCTGCATTGTATAATCCGAGGTAAACTCTCCTTTTTCCTTAAACCATACAAGATTCGGGGTGGCTTCAACCGCCTGCGCCTGATGCCCTGAATCATGGTTAACCAGCGCATGCATCCTATTCATTATGTTATTAAAATCAACTGATTCAACGGTAGCGTGGACACCCAGTTTCCTTGACTCTTTAACAGCTGCGATGACATCGGTCGGGTAAATCAGCATCTTCGACGGCACACAGCCCACGTTTATGCAGGTGCCCCCCATTTTTCCGCTTTCAACCAACGCCACTCGGAAGCCTTGGTCAACTGCTGCTGAAGCAACAAGTATTCCAGAGCCTGAACCAATAACTAGTACATCAAATCGCTCCATAACAAACCTTCACACAGTTAAATGAGCGTTAAATGGCAAATAAACTTTTCAGCGCTTATTTTCGGGTCTGGAAAATCTTTTATGCAAGTCACAAATAACTTTAATTGAGGATTTTAAATGGCAAAACCAGCTAAACCAACAAAAGCAGAAGAAGAAAAGAAAAAGAAAGCCTATTACGCTAAAAAAGAGAAAAAAGCGAAAGAAGTCAAAAAGTAGCACCTTAGCTAAGAAATTTTGGGAGGCACCGTTCATCGTTTACTGCGTCGAAGCTTCCCAACTCATCTTTTTTTAGAGGCAACACGATTCGCGACACTAAACCGTTTAAGCTGTAGGGCAGCCTAATCAGACGCATTTCGCCGGAGGTCACCCACTCGTCAATGTGGAACCCTTCTTTCTTCACTTTTTGAGCAAGGTCTTCTCTTTCTTGAATATTTAACATGTAGGCTTGCTCGTCAAAAACATGCAGGTGGAATCCTCTGCCAGAATAAACAACCCTGACTTGGGAGAAGCGTTGCTCAAGAAAATCGTAGAGGCCAATCGCTTCCTGCTTAACCATTTCAAGTTCCAATTCGCAGAAGCTCAAGCCCTGTTGCCGCTTCATTTTATCTGCCAGGGAGCCATGGATTGGGCAAGTTATGTTTTCGGGGTCAAGGTCAAAAGCAAGTTCCTGCCCCACTTTGCGGTCGTTTTCGTCATACACGCTTCTGTCATAATATATGGCTTCAGGCAAAAACTCAATTATTTGGTTTTTCAAATCCTCCAAGTTTTTGTAATCGTCGATTATTATGGTGGTTGAGGCGTCTTCCCTGTATTTTTCAGGAAAAATTTTTGTATGCCTGCCAATGATTACCGCAAACTTCACTTTGCCGCTTTGACTGCCAAACCATTGAGCGACCTTTTCTAAGTTAAATTCGGAGCCATAGAATTGTTTTCTTTCCTCAAGACTAGCATATCTCATTCCCGCGGGCAAATAGTATTGAACCATTTAAACCACAGCAATAATAGGATAGTTATCCCCAAAATCTTTTGTGGAACCTTTTAAGCAGAAAAGCTAATATTGCTGGTTTTCTGAATTTAATATAGTGAATTTTTATGCCAATTGAACCTGATTTTCAAACCAAACGCCAAGTTGTCGGCGAACATAACGGACATAAAGTGTGGGGACCCGTGGAAGCCCCGAAGAAACTGGGAATTCATGGAACAAGCAGTGCTGTAGACTGGGACTCATGCGTCGGAGACGGCGTATGCATCGACGTCTGCCCCGTTTCACTGTATGACTGGGCTGATTCTCCTGGGCATCCGCTTTCTGAAAAAAAATCTGACCCTGTAAGAGAGAAAGACTGCATTCAATGTCTTGCCTGCGAGATGCAGTGCCCTGCAGCGGCGATAAAAATAACCCCCGCGCCATAAAATCGGACCGCAGCTACCAAATTTTATTTTTTTAATTTTTCTTTTGGGGCAGAACCCTTGCGCGGCTTTTAGTGATAAGTATTATATTAGCTGACGCACCAAATAGTTCTGGTGCAGCCTCTATGAGCAGCAAACAAAAAAGCAAGGTCATAACTGTTAGCCCAGCAGATGCCTCAGCTAAAACAACCGACATCGTTGAAAGCATAATCTCAGCAATACTAGAAACAAGCGAAGTTGACGTCGTAGGAATAAACGAAGGCATTTTTCTGGCGTGTTCAGGCATGATCATGGCGTCTGAAATCGCCAAAGTCTATGTTGAAGACATATGCATCGCAACTCTTGAAGCGCCCGCCCTCGCCAAAACATCCTCCATACTGGCGCATCTGGGACAAAAACAAGCTTGGGATTATGCCACGGTAGCGGCGCAAGAAGAAAAAGGTTTCCAAGATATTGAGGAGCAAACGGTCAGCGTAAGCAGGTCAGCGACGTTTGAGCGGCTTCTCACAATTAGCCTTCTGCGGCTGGCAAGATTCGATAAAATCCGCATAGTTGCGGCAGGCGGCTCAATCAGCGACGCCGTTTCACTCGCATTAAAGCTGACCACGGGGCAGATTTCCAAAGAGCAGGTGGGAATCAAACTTGTCCATCTTTACTCTATAATCATGAGAAATGACCCTACAAAAAGCATAGCTGCAATATCCATCTTCCTCCAAAAAGGGATACCTACACAATACAGCAAAAGACAAAGGGACCTGATTCAAAAACTGGAAAGCGGAAACCCAAATTAAAAACGACAAAAAAAGAAAAAAGAAGTGTTTACTTGAACAGGCTGAGTTTTTTGTTAACGTTGTCCCAGTTTATGATGTTCCAGAAGGCTTCAACGAACTTCGGGCGCTCATTTTTGTAGTCCAGATAGTAAGCGTGTTCCCAAACGTCGAGAACCATCAGGATGTTGAATGTTGGGAAAACGTTCACGTTGTGTTTTTCAATTTGCATAATCAGTGGCCTTCCGATGCATGGATGTACAGCTAATGCAGCCCAACCTGAACCTTCAACGCTTGTAGCAGCCATCGTGAATTCCTTTTTGAACCGCTCAAAGCTTCCAAAGCCCATGTCAATCATGTCGGCTGCTGCTCCGCCTGGTTTTCCTCCGCCTTTGCCTGCGGGCGCCATGTTTTCCCAGAACGCAGTGTGCAAGAGGTGTCCTCCGATGTTGAATGATAACTCTTTCAGCAGGGCTTTCTGGTCGAGGTCTGCGTTTTCGCTGCGCGCCTTGTCAAGTTTTTCAAAAGCCGCGTTTGCGCCGTTTACATACGCTTGATGATGTTTATCGTGGTGGAGTGTTAGTTGCTGCTCCGAAATGTACGGTGCTAAGGCATTATAGGCATATGGCAGTTTTGGTAGAGTAAATGATTTTACTTTTTCCATAAAATTCACCAAAAATCAAACAAACCAAAGGAGAAAACAACTAATATACTTTGCCTATTGTCACAATGCGACTAGCATTTTAGCTGCTTTAAAATTGGGTTTAGTATAGCTTATTACTTGCCTTTGACAATTATTTTTTGGTGAACTTTTATGACTAAAACTGATGAAAACTTAAAGGCTGCTTTCGCAGGCGAATCCCAAGCTAACAGGTTGTATTTGGCTTTCGCTAAGAAGGCAGCTGAAGAAGGTTTCCCGCAAGTAGCTAAGCTGTTTAGAGCCGCGGCTGAAGCAGAAACCGTCCACGCCCTGAACCATCTGCAAATAACTGGGCAGGTAAAATCAACCAAAGACAACTTGGGAACTGCGATTACCGGGGAAACATACGAGTTCAAAACGATGTACCCTGAATTCATTGCTGACGCAAAGAAGGAAGGAAATAAGCACGCTGAAATAAGCTTTGAGTTTGCAAACAAGGTTGAGCAAATACACGCAGGCTTATACCAGAAAGCACTTGACGCAATGAAGAACAAGAAGGAACACGCCAAAGTAGACTATTGGGTGTGCCCCATCTGCGGAAACACCTTTGAAGGTTCAGCGCCTGACAAATGCCCAATCTGCTCCACGCCAAAAGAAAAATTCATGAAAATAGCTTAAAAAGTTAAGACTTGATTTTTTGGGCTATTTTTTGCCCAAAATCAACACATTTTTTCAAATCGTCTTCGTCTGGAATGTACTTGACTTCTATAGATGTTTCATTGATTTGGAAGCCTGCTTTTTTTGCCATTTCAACCATATCCCTGACCGCACCGCCTCCCCAGCCGAAGGAGCCGAAGAACACCCACAGTTTTCCTTTCGGTTTCAGTCCCGTTATGTAGGTTAAAAAGGAGCTAACAGTCGGAAACATTTGGTTGTTGAGCGTTGGCGAACCCACGATAACCGCTTTAGCTTCCAGTATCTCCGTTACAACATCGGTGTTGGTTGTGGCTCGGAGCTTGAGCGACTTAATCTCGAGACCCTCACTATTTAGGCCGTCTTCTATGGCGCGAGCCATCTTTTCTGTGCTTCCCCACATTGTATCATAAACAATTACAACTTTCTGCTTAGCCACGCCTGAGCTCCATTGCAGGTAAGCTTTAATAATTTTAGATGGGTCTTTTCTCCAGATTATACCGTGGTCTGGGGCAATAATGTCGATGGGAAGGCCCATTTGCACAAGCTCCTGAATCTTTCGGGTAATGAGCGGTGCAAAAGGCGTCAAAATGTTCGCGTAATAAGTTCTAGCTTCTTCCATAAGCAATGCTGGGTCAACTTCGTCGTCGAAGCGCTCAGAACTGGCAAGATGCTCCCCAAAAGCGTCGTTTGACATAAGGATTTTGTCTTCCACAAGATAAGTGAACATGCTGTCGGGCCAATGCAGCATCGGAGTTTCGAGAAAACGCAAGGTATGCTTGCCAAGTTTTAGCTCGTCACCGGTCTTCACTGTTTCAACCCTGTTGAATTCCTCGCCGAAATGCTCGATAAGCGCTTCTTTTCCTCTTTGAGACGAAATTATCTTGGCGTTTTTAGCTATTTTTACGATTTCGGGAAGGGCGCCCGAATGATCCATCTCCACATGGTTAACTATGATGTAATCGATTTTTTCTAGGCTTGTTAGCTCTTCGATGTTCTCGATTAAGCGCTCGGCGAAATTGCATTTTACAGTGTCTATGAGCGCTGTTTTTTCATCTCTAATTAAGTATGCGTTGTAGGTGGTGCCTCGGCTTGTAACATACCCGTGAAAGTCTCGTATGTTCCAATCTTCAACTCCAACCCAGTTTACTCCTTCCTTCAAAACAACATTCTGCACAGTTTCTTACTCCTTTGTAACGTTGAGCTTGTAGGTTATTTTGACTCCTGCCTTCTCGAAAAGAATGCCGACTGGGCACGTTTCAAGCGTCAGCTTATGCAGCCTCTCAACCCTATCCTGCGGTGCATCCGTCTTAATGCTTATGTCAAAGGTTTCCTCGCTGACGGTTCCAGTTTCATCCGACTTCACCGCTTCAACCTTGACTCTGGCGCCTTTAAGCGTCAAATGCATTTTCCTCGCCACCAACGCAAGAATCGTAACGTAGCAGCCCGCATGACTCATCACACAGAGTTCAAGCGACGAAGCCCCAAGCCCCGTTCCAACATCAGGAGCAAGATCCACGACGTAACTATGAGATCCGTTATCATCAAGCAAAATTTGGAAGCCCTCAATCAACTTGGCATTAGCATACATTTTCGTAGTCAAATTTTCCATCTCCAATTAAACAGACAAAAATCAAGGTTTGATAGGTCCCGATTGTTTATATGGCTTTTGTTCAGCACGTAAATCGAGCCCCCGCCCATAACCGACAATACCGCCCACATAGCGTCAACATGGAAAGTTGCAATCCGCCCATCCCAAAGTCGCAACGTTCAGGCAGAAGCCAAACCTAAACCAAAAAAACAACCCAAAACACAAAGAGCCAAAGCGGGAAGTCGCAACTTTCACAGGGGCAAAGTCGCAACTTAAAAAAACACAAAAGAACACGCCTAAATCGGACAAAACAATCCTGAAAAAAAGCCTCAAATCCAAAAAAGATCCCCACAGACCAAATTCATTATGCCTGCTTAAGAAATCAAAAATCAATATATTCCCGAACACCCTGTTAATTTAATTGGTTGCCAAAGCAATTGGCGAAACCGTTTATGGAGCGTAGATTTTATGAGTTTGCTTCCTGAGGACAAGAAAGAATTACTTAAAGCTGATTTTAAAGAGAAACTGGTTGACCCAGTTAAAATTGTCATGTTTACTCAAGAGATTGAATGCCGATACTGCTCCGACACACGAAACCTAGTAACCGACATAGCCACACTCGATGATAAGATAACCGTTGAGGTGAATGATTTTGTAGCTGACACCGCAAAAGCAAAAGAATACGGCATCGACAAAATTCCAGCCTTAGCGATAATCGGCAAAAAAGATTATGGCGTGCGGATTTACGGGATACCCTACGGGTACGAACTGCAAACTTTAATTGAAGCAATCATTAACGTTTCAAAAGGCCAAACTGACCTCACAGACAACACAAAGTCAATTCTAAAAGAGGTCAAAAATCCCGTTCACATTCAAGTCTTCGTAACCCTCACCTGCCCCCATTGCCCTGCAGCTGCGGCAGTTGCACATAAGTTAGCCATCGAAAGCGATTTGGTGAAAGCGGACGTGATAGAAACCAGCGAGTTTCCAGATTTAGCCATGAAGTACAACGTAATCGGGGTGCCCAAGATAGTTATTAATGAGAAAATAGAGTTTGTTGGAGCATTCAACGAGGACCTGTTTGCGGAGCACGTGCTATTAGGCGCGTTCTAAAACGAACTGAATTTAGATCGGGAAAAAAAGCAGCGTTGAAAATTAGATTAAACGGCGCTCTAAACTTGAGGCTTAGAACAGTCCCAAATGCAAAAGTTATTTCCCAGAGGCACCTGCATATTTTTTTGGGTCTTTGTCAAAAGTGGTTTTGCAGGCGACAGCGCAGAAATAGAATGTTTTGCCGTTGTAGTCCGATTTGAATTTTGCTTTTTTCTCGTCAACCATCATGCCGCAAACTGGATCTTTAGCCATAAACATTCACCTCCAATCCTAATGTTACTGATTAACTTTGTCTGATTTAAATTTAGCCAACTTTAACAACGCGGAGTTGCTGACTACCGTTAGGCTGCTTATCGCCATCGCCCCTGCAGCGTACATTGGATTCAGTAAACCCGCAGCGGCAATCGGAATCATAATTACGTTGTAGCCGAAAGCCCACATCAGGTTAGTGTCGATTTTTCGCATCGTTTTCTTGCTAAGTTCAACTCCTAAAGCCACATCCCTCAAGTCATCTCGAATCAGCACTATGCCGCCGGTTTCTTTGGCAATGTCGGTTCCGCTTCCAATCGCGATGCCGATGTCGGCTTGAGCTAACGCGGGCGCATCGTTGATTCCGTCCCCAACCATCGCGACGATTTTGCCTTTGCTTTGAAGTTTCTTAATGGCTTCTGACTTTTGCCATGGCAGAACGTTCGCAATAACCTCGGTGATGCCCAGTTGATGAGCGATTGCTTTAGCGGTTACTTCATTATCGCCAGTCAACATGACAACTTCCAGATTCATGCTCTTCAATTGCTCAACAGCTTCGGCGGCGCTCTCTTTTGGGGTATCCATAGCTGCGACTAATCCGACACATTGCCCATCCACCGCGAGGACCATTACAGTTTTTCCTTGAGCTTCAAACGCCGTAAGGTCAGCTTCCAACCCGCTTGTGGAAACGTTTTGTTCCTGCATCAACTTGCGATTTCCCAGCAGAACCGCTTTGCCTCCGACACTACATTTGACGCCTCTGCCGGGTAAAGCCTCAAAACTGCCAGGTTGAGCAACAGGTACTTTTTCTGCTTCAGCTTTGGCAATTATAGCTGCCGCCAAAGGATGCTCTGAACCTTTCTCAGCGGCGCCTGCATAGCGCAATACGTCATGTTCTGTGTAAGCGTTGTAGGTTTTGATGTCGGTTACGCTTGGCTCTCCCTTTGTCAAAGTTCCAGTTTTGTCGAATATGACGGTTGTAAGTTTTCTCGCTTTTTCAATGTATTCTCCGCTTCGCAGCAATACTCCGTATTCCGCGCCTTTTCCGACACCTGCAAGAATGGCTGTCGGAGTTGCAATGCCCAAGGCGCATGGACAAGAAATCAACACCACAGCCAACAGCACCAAGAACGCTGTTGCAAAGTTGCCGCTTGTCACATACCAGTAGACAAACGAAATGGTTGCTACCGTCAAAATAATTGGAACAAACCATCGGACAATTCGGTCAGCAAATCTCTGCACTGGAGCACTCGAAGCCTGAGCCTCTTCAACAAGGTGAACTATCTGTGACAGGGCGGTTTCGCCGCTGACTTTTGTGGCTTCGATCGTCAAGAATCCAGTTTTGTTGATTGTGGCGCCAACAACTTCGCTTCCGACAGTTTTCTCGACGGGTATACTCTCGCCAGTAAGCAGTTTCTCATCAACCGACGAGTAACCTGCAGTTACAATGCCGTCAATGGGGATTTTTTCCCCCGGCTTAACAGTGATTGTGTCGCCCACTTTAACTTCTTCTATGGGTATGTCGGTTTCTTTTCCGTCTCTGTCAACTCTTGCCATTGTCGGTTGAAGTTCGAGGAGTTTTCGTATTGAGGCGGCTGATCGGCGCCGAATTAATTCTTCGATGTACCTTCCCAGCAGGACAAAGGCTAAGATGCCGATGGCTATTTCCAGGTAACCTGAACCCGCTTGTTGTGCAGGCAGCAAAAAGATGTTTATGACTCCATATGTCCAGCCTGCGAGAACTCCTATTGTCACCAGAACGTCCATGTTGATGTTGCGGTTTCTAAGTGACTGGTAAGCTCCCTTGTAAATCCGAAAGCCAGCTATCCACACGATAGGTGTTGACACGGCAAATATGGCTATGTCGAAAATTCGAAGCCCTCCCGCTACGTCAAAATACATTATCGTCGCTATCAAACCGAACAGCGCAAGCACTTTAAGCCCCAGAGCTGCGATTGCCCCCGCCAAAGTGAACCCCACTCTTCGCTGCATCGCCTTAAGCTCACGTTCAGGTGCAGTGTATACGTCGAGGCATTGTTGGCTGCAGAAGTAGTAGGTTCGGTCGCCTATTTTGGCGCTTAAGGCTGTTTCCGTATCAACGTCCATTCCGCATACGGGGTCGCGTGCTTTTGTCATAGCTTTTCTCTCTGAGTGTTTGGTTGCTTACAATATAAATGTGTCTAAAAAAGATATATATTCGCCCATCTACCGCAGGAAAACAGCTGACCGATGTTTGGCGATACGATTCGACTTTAACACGTAAAGGAGACGATAAAACATGAAAATCTTTATAGCTTGTCGGGCTTTCACAATGGCTGATAATACGTGTCAGCTATCCTCCATTTAATCTATGCCGCGATAATAGGATTAATCCAGGGCATTTCTGAGTGGCTGCCTATAAGCAGCAAAACCCAAATTATCGTTTCCTCCACGTATCTCCTTAAACTGACGTTTCAGCAGGCATACACCTTTGGCTTATTCATGGAAATAGGCACGATATTCGCTGCAGTTGTTTACTTTAGAAAAGACCTACTTAAAATGGTGCAGGTGCTGCTGGGTTCAAAAAATCAGATGGACAGAAAACTCCTCATCTACGTGGTGGTTGTAACAGTAATCACGGGCATTATAGCCGTTCCGCTCTACCTCGTCGCCGACTCCATAAGCGGAATCGCATTAGGCATACCCATGCTCATAGTGGGGCTGGTTCTCCTCGCTGACGCTGCGCTCATACGATACTCAAGGCAGAAACGTGAAAAAGGAATTAACTCAAGAAAACTGGAAAACCTATCACTCAAAGATTACATCTTAATCGGAATCGTGCAGGGAATATCAGCTTTGCCCGGGGTTAGCAGGTCAGGAACCACAACGAGCGCCATGCTGCTGCTGGATGTTGAGCCCGACGAGGCTTTCAGATTATCGTTTGTTGTAGGCATTTTTGCGTCTATCGGCGCTTTCGGGTTAACTCTTATCGCCTCAAAGGCGAATGTTTCCGCCGCAGTCTCTGTGATTGGTTTGGGCGGAATCATAGTTGCTATTATTGTTGCCACGGTTGTAAGTTTGTTCTTAATCGATTTTCTAATCAAAATTGCGGGAAAATCGAAAATAATTTACTTGATAACCGCGCTTGGAATAATAGCGATAACAAGCGGTTTACTGTATCTAGTTTTCAGGTTATAATCACGTCGTTAAACCGATTTGTGCAGTGTTTATTCTAATCGTTTAATTATGTGGTACCCAAATTGCGTTTTTACAGGGCCAGAAGTTTGCCCTTTCTCAAGCGCAAAAGCGGCTTTCTCAAACTCCTTAACCATTTTGCCCCTTGTGAAAGTGCCCAGGTCTCCGCTGTTCTTTGCGGATGGGCAGAGCGACACGTTTTTGGCGAGGGCGCCGAATTTTTCACCTTTATCAAGTCGGGCCTTGATGTTTTTTGCCTCTGTTTCTGTCTTGACAAGTATGTGTGCACAGTGAATTTTATCTGCCATAAGCAAGATGAAGCCTCATTTTAACATATAACTTTTACTTGTCAAATAGACGCATTTTCCATGAAAAATGTTTTTCTGTGCCTCCAGTGGACTAACAAGGTAACAAGAATCTGATAAAATGCAATTTTGCTTCATTGACGCGATTAAAAATACATAAAAATGTTAAAATGCGCAACCTCGGGGTTCATCCTGCTTCGAAGTTCGAAGTATCTGCAGACATAATCGTTATAGCAAAAGCAGCCTATTCGTTGGCTATGGTAACTGATATTTCGCTCATAAACATCGAGGAAGAACAACAAAAAATTAACTACGCTACTGTAAAGCAAATCGAAAAAATTATGAGGTTTTTAAGAGATATTGAAGATTAAATCAGTTCACAACAGCCTTGAAAAATGAATAACACAAACAACATTCAAATCACTGCCAAGCATTAAACATCAAAGTTTTCATCATTAGATTTTATGAATAGCCTACTGCTTTATTGTAATATAACCCAGCACACCTGCAACGGTCACGAGAATAAACTAATTAATTAATAAAAAGGGAACAGTCTCTCAACTATTGTTTGAGAGCTGCGTGCGCAATTCAATGTGAGCTTGAATTTACTCGATTACTTGAATTGCACCTTCAGGACATTGAGCTTCACATGCTCTGCAGACTAGGCATTCGCTTACTTTGGATGGTGTAGATTTGCCGTCTTTGATTTCATAAACGCCTACGGGGCAAGTGTTTACGCATGTTTCGCATCCGGTGCATTTGGGATCGACAACTATTTTTACCATATTTGTTTACCTCTGAATTTTATTGAAAAGCTAGGGCGTAAAATAAAAGGGTTTAGGTTTTTTAGTGAGTTTTTTCACGTAGTCTTAGCAGTATTCCGTTTATAGATGAATCTGCTTTGTCTCTGCGTTTTTGGTTGTCTGCAATGTTTTTCTTGTACATCTCTATCGAAATTTCTCCTTTGCTTTGCTGCGTTTCCAAGTTTTTGATGTTATTTTCAGCGTCGGTTAAGTCTGCTTCAGCAGAGTCTAGTTGTTTAATTAAATCTGCATAAGTGCTGCCTGAACTTCGGAATACCTCTTTTAGCCTGCTTGTAGTTCTTGTAATTGTTTCTAAACGGATTTCTATAGCTCTGCGTTGAACTTTGTATTGGCGTCTGGGAATCTTTCCTTTTTGTGCTCTTAAATCTAACGATCTTATTTCTGCACTTAACCGTTTTTTGTCTTCGTAAGCTTCGGTGAACTCTCTGAGGTTTTCCTGAGTGATACGTTGACCAGCAATGGGCTCAAAAGTTTGTGGTTGTTGAGATGTGCTTGTTGCTGCAGTTGGTTTTGGAGTTGAAATCTTTTCTTTTCTGGTTTTAATTGGTTCTTTTTCGTATGGTTTGCGGTTCTTATAGAACACAGCACCTATACATCCAATAACTGCCGCAAGTGAAACCCACAGGGTGGGTAAAAAAGAAACCCAAACCGGATTATAATTATACGATAATTGCAAAGCATTGCCTTCTGGGAGGCTGTAATCAACGAAGCTTAACCCCTCTCTCATTATGGTAAGGGTGTCTTGGAAGGTATTTCTTGTTAAAGAACTGGAGGAATCAAGGGACGATAACTTTGGTGTTACAATTGATGCTCCCTGTGGAGGATTAAACGTGAAACTTGCCTGGTTAACGTAATAATTGAAATCTGGGAAAAGTTCAAAGTTGCTCAGTGTGTATTGGGACCCTTTGATGGTTGCACTTGGTAAATTGTAAGTGGCAGTTATACTGACGGATTGATCGGTTGATAGGGATGTAGTTAAAGTGGTATTGGCAAGCAAATCGTTTATGTTTGAATAGCTGGTGCTCGTCCCTAATACTGTTCCTGTTTCATCTTTCACTACAAGGTTTGCGGCATTGCCTGGTAAATCTAAAATAAATGACGTCATCGCCAATGTCGAGTTGTTTATAATCGTATAACTGTCTGAAGATGTTACTTTGCCAGCTGGATCAATTGTTATTTGGCGGTTTAGCTGGTTTATATTGGCTTGCTGTATAGATCCATTGTAAATTTGAATAGCCGCTGACGCAGGAGAATACGTGTATGCTGCCAAGTTTTGCGCGATATAGTTTTCTGAGGTTACCGTTCCGTCGTTTTTGGTTATGGTTATGCCTTGAGGTGTGCTTGGCAGAACTATGGTTACGTTGCAGACGGCGGCGTTTTGTGTGAGGACGGGGTAAGCCGGAAAATTAAGCGTGTAGTCGTTGGCATCTTGCTGGGCAAGAAGATTGCTGGACAAAATAAATGCTACCGTGAAAACGCTTGGTGTTTGTCCGTTGAAATTTACCTGTGCGCCGTAAAATCCGCTTTGGTTAGCTATCGGAACTCCTAAACTTACTTGGTAAACGTTGTTTGCGTCGTAAGCCACAGCTTTGAGGATATCTGCACTGTAGGAAAAAGGCATCCCCATGACAAAGCTGTTGCTGATTTGCCCTGAAACGAATATTGTATCTTGGATGACTACTTGTCCAGAATACATTACAGTGACCTGGTGATCAACCTGGGTGATACTGTAACCTGCGGTTTGGGCAAAAGCTCCTCCGCAAAGTAAAACAGTTGAGGTGGAAACTAGTAACAAGGAAACCGCAATCATGAATAATGCATGGGTTCGTTTCACTGAATTCACCAAGTCCAAGTTTCGTTAATGTTGTGTTCGCTTATTTATTTACTTTGCAGTGTTTCACACCATAATTCGACCGTAAGTTAAACGGCAAACAAACCCTCAAGCTTCCATAAACTTTGCGCATATCTATGCTATTGTTTGTTGTCTTAGTTTTTTGCGTTGGTTTTTTGGTGTAAATACTAGACCCCTCTGTAGGTAGGCGGGTTTAGGATCAGGTTTGTTTTAGTTGGTTTTTTGGTTTAGAGCTTACTTTGAAGATTTAGGCGGGACTTGAAAAACGCCGATTATGCAAAAAAGGCTTCAGGGTCTACTAGATGCGCCTATTAGGCTTCAAACATGATTCAGCAAAGTGCAGGCTTATTGTCGAATATTTTACTTTGTGATTGTTTTGAGTGTTTTTTCCGCTGTTGATGCGCTGAAAAGCAGGTCGTCGATGGTGGCGGTGAAAGTGGCTATTTTGCCTTCCCACTCAATGTTTGTTACTACTTTCTTTTCCACTCGAAGTGTTTTCACTTGCAGTCCAACGGGCGTTTTGAAGTTGTCAGGGGACACTGCGTCGGCGATTGCCTCAGCCGTTTTTTCGTCAGCGTACTCAAGAGTTATTTTCGCTTCCAACTTTCTCACCCTTCAACTGTCTGCCGACTAGTTCATCAACGGATTTGATGAAGTCTCCAATCTTTTCTGTGGGCACCTGGGCACCTGCCGCTATATTGTGTCCTCCGCCTTTGCCGCCATATGCTTCCGAAGCTAACCGCATAACGTTGCCCAAGTTTACGCCTTTTCGGATTGCTGCTTCGGTTGTTCTTGCAGAAAATTTAGACGCTTGTTCTTTTTCTACGTTGGCGAATGCTATAAGCGGTTTTTCTGGGTTCGCGAGTCCCGAGACGATTATTGAGGAGACGGTTCCAACGATTTTTTCGTTGATGAAGTTCTCGCCGTAGATGACGTAGATGTTTTGGAGTTCTCGCATGCGTTCAGGCTTTTCAGCTACCCAGCTGAGATACTTGTTTATGTTTTTGCGGTAATCATCCAGTATCTTGTTGGATTCCTCAAGCGCTGTTTTGCGGTCTCCCATGCAGATTGCAATGCCAAGACTTGGTCTGTCCATGCGTCCCGTCGAGTTCAATACAACAGCAAATTCCCTTGCATCACGCAGCGCAGTGTTTGGTTCTTCTTTGGTTAAAATGTAAATGTACCCTATGAGGTTCTCAACTTCCAGATGTAACCCCTTAGATAACAAGTGGTCAGCTAAAGCTGAGCATAAACGTTTCTTTTCATCTTCGTTTAGGTCGCGGAGTGCCCGCCATTTTTCTCCTTGTTTGATGGGAATGTTCAGGTTTGCAAGGAAAACAAGTGCTTTATCTTCTTCTCCGCTTAAGCCAGGAATAAACGGGTTAGTCGTTGTAGCCAATGTTTTATGGATAGCTCGGGTTTCTCTGCCGAAGAACGTTAAATCTTTCTCAACTCTAAGCAAGCCCGCAGCCACTGCATCGTTCACGATTATCTCGTTCAAGCAGCACAGGCTTCTCTGCTCATACTTGTCCTGCATGTCACCTAAAGCACCCACCAACGCGATCGGCGACAGATCCACATTCTCCCGATTCAACGCTTTAGCTACAAAGTAAGTTACGCCTGAGCCGCTAACATCAGTTGCTCCGTCAATGCCGAAAATATGAGGGTTGACCTGAACAAATTTTTCGTTATTTGAAGCGCCGTTTGGTTGGTGATGGTCAAGGATAAGAACCTTAACATTTGGTATTTTCTCGTTTAACAGGTCAAGTTGGCCGCTTCCAAAATCCGTTAAAATCACAAGCTGCGCCTTATCAGCAGCGATTTCACCGACGATTTTCTCGTCAAGCTGCTGGGTGATCCTTATTCTGAACTTGGCGTCAAGGCGATAGAGAGCTTTTCCTATTACGCCTGCAGCGGCGATTCCGTCGGCGTCCAAATGTGAAAAACAATGGATAAACCCGTCTTTCTGGACTGTTTCCTGAATTACTTTTGATGCCTCTGCCGCTGAAGCTAAAAAACGCTCTATTGATTCTTGCTGCACAGCCATGCTCAGGTCACTTGTTGGCTAAAGGGGCTGATTGAATTTAAAGCTGGCGACTCAACAAAGAAAAAGGAAACCGATAACTAAAGGAAAAAAGAGTTTAGGTTACGGAAGCGATTTTAGCTGCGTACTTCCAGTTCTGTGGCAAGACGCCTTCACGCTTGTAATATCTGGAGAGCTTGTGGATTCTTGCTTCGATAATTTGCATGTTGCGTTTGTTATGTAGGTCTTTCTTGTTTTTGTCCATGTGGACCGCGAGGCTCTGTGCCTTCTTCATAAGATTTGAGAGATCTTCCGGCAGCGACGGGGCTAATCCTGCACCTTTCAAAACGTCGCTTATGCTTTTGCCAACAATAGGTTTCACCAGTGGAATCGCATATTGATCCCTAAGGATTGTGCCTATGCCACTCATCGATTGGCCTTCCTTGGCCAGTTTTATTATGAATGACTCTACTTCCTCAGGCTGATACTTGCACCAGCTTGGAGGACGCCTGCTTACTGGGCGGATCGAATGGGATTTCCCTTTTTCCTGCTTGGGCATTTTTACACCTTAAACTGCACCTAAACCACACCGAGCCAATATTTAAAAGTAATCCCCTCAGGACTTTGTATTATTCGGCTTTCGCAGAGGTAAACCCGAATTGTCTAAGCTTGCTACACGCTGCAAAAGGCTTATAGTCGGCATACTTAATTGTTAAGCTGTTCTCCATGTGCGGGCGTCAAAAATATTGACGGAGAAAAATGAGAATGAACATTCCTCGAGTCGTTATTGCAGGCCTTTATGGCGAGGGCGGTAAAACAACAGTTGCCACAGGAGTAATGGGGGCTTTTAGGAAAAGGGGACTTAAGGTTCAACCCTTCAAAGTAGGTCCAGACTACCTTGACGCAGGCTATCACACAGAAGTTGCCAAAAGACCTTCAATGCACTTGGATCCTTGGCTCACATCGCCGCGAACGGTGTTAGAGATTTTCGAGAACTCCTGCATAGACGCTGACGTAGCCGTGATTGAGGGATTTATGGGGCTCTTCGACGGTCTGACACGCGAGATTGATGGTCTACAGGATTTTGGAAGCACCGCGCAGATAGCCAAAATCTTGAAGGCAGATGTTATTTTGGTTTTAGATGTTACTGGCATGCGCATGAATGCCGCCGCCGTTGTTCATGGTTTCGAGTCGTTTGACGAAAAAGTAAAAGTCAAAGGCGTCGTCCTGAACAATGTACGAAGTAAGACACAGGCAGAATGGATGAAACAAACTGTTGAATCAAACACGAAGGTGCCTGTATTTGGCGTGATTCCCTTCAGCGAGGAAATCTTCTTACCCACCAGGCTTGGCGGACTTATTCCGATTTCTCAAAGAGAAACATTGAAGACAACTCTTGCTAAGCTTGTTGAATATGTTGGCGAACGCATTGACACTGACAAAATACTTGACATAGCCAAAAATGCGGAGGAACTGCCCACTATAGTCAACGAAGTTTATCCGCTTCAGCCGAAGGAGAAAAAAGTTAGATTGGGCTTGGCACTTGATGAAGCTTTCAATTTTTATTATCAGGAAAATATTGATCTTCTTAGGGCATACGGAGCAGAAACATTGTTTTTCAGCCCTATGCATGACAAAAAATTGCCGCCAGATCTTGACGGTTTATACTTTCCAGGTGGCTTCCCTGATGTGTTAGCAGATAAACTTGCCGAAAACCAAACGATGAGGAAAAGCATCAAAAATGCCATTGAAGATGGACTGCCAACGTATAGCGAACATGGCGGGACTCTGTATTTGGCGGAATCGATAACGAACTTTGACGGATCGGTTTTTTCCATGGTTGGGGCGCTTCCAGGAAAAGCCTTGATGGATAAGAGGCTTCAGGCACTGGATTCAACTCTTATGGAGACAATCAACGATAATTTATTGACTCATACAGGAAAAGTTATTCACGGACACGAGTATCACTTTTCAAAGATTCCAGAGGTTCCTAAAGATTCTCGGTTTGCCTTCAAGATGCAGATAGGCAAAGGAATAGATGGAAAACATGAAGGGTTAATGGAATACAACAGTCTTGCATTGCTCGGGCACCTTGACTTCGCATTTAGCAAAGAATTCGCCCAAAACTTCATCAAAGGTTGTGAACAGTTTCGCCGCAAATAAAAGTGTTAGGTTTTTGATAGACGGACTTGTCAAAAAACTATTTTTTTGGTTTTAGCAGAACCTCTTTGCTGTTCAAGTAAAGCCAGGATCTCTTCTTTTCGTGGTAAACTTCTTTGCTGAACTTGCTGATTTCAAGCCTTTCTTTAAAGAACGGCGCATCTAAAACCATTGTGTGGTAGCCTATTCCAAATTCGCTGCAGACGCCTATGTCATGTTTCTCGGTAAGCTCCTTTAATTCCTTGATGGATTCTTCGTTGAGTTCCCGACCTAACCATTCTTCGCTAAAGAAAGCCGAGTTTACGCAGTTCATGATGGGGTGCAGACCTGAAGATATTTCCTCTTTTAAAACGTCGTAAGTATTTCCTGAAGGATTCACAATTGGCATAACTAATTTAATGCCTAAATCCTCGCACATAGGTTCATAATAGGCAGAGTGCACTTGAGCGCATCCCACCCCGGTGATGTCGCCTGTTACGATGCCTTCGATTCCGGTCTCTTTTTTTAGACGAGCGAGGGCGTCATGCATTTCTTGAATGGGATCTTTAAGATTTTTAATCTCAACTTTGACTTGAGGCGTCCTCATGGCCTTGGACTGCATCTCCATAATTGGAAGGCTGTGGAAAACGTACGGTTCCATGTACTTCCATGTCAAAAGAAACGTAACGTCGTGACCCTGCTTTGTCGCCTTGTAATATGCTAAGCAGCATTCTTTGCCCCCACCCCAGAAAGCAGCAACCTTCATTCAACCACTCTTGTCCCCTAAAGATAAGGCAGAAATATTTAACAATTTTGCAAAAGTCCAGTTTGCCGATATCATGACCGATTGTGACGAAATTCTGTGCTGAGCAGTTAACGCGCCGTTTTCCCTCGACGTTGAGTCAGTCGTCACATCTTTTGGCATGTTTTGGGTCGCTTGCAAGGTTGTGCCAACGTATTTCGTCGAGGTCAATGTTTTTGCCAAAGTTTATTAGTTAAAACTAGTATATTTCCAGCCTTGTAAATGGGGTCAGGACATGAAAAAGCGGCGACTTGGAAGAACTAATCTCGACGTTTCAGTTATTGGGTTTGGCGGAGAATGGATTGTTCCAGAGAGCGTGGAGAACGCAGTTGCGATGCTAAGACGTGCCTATGACTTAGGAGTCACATACTTTGACACTGCACGCATTTATGGTAACAGCGAGGAGAAAGTTGGCATAGCTTTGGAAGATGTCAGAGACGAAGTGGTAATCACCACTAAAACGTACCATTTATTTGATCTTGACGCTGCTCGTGTTGATATAAAGCAGAGTTTGCATAAACTTCGGACCGACCATGTCGATATAGTCATACTTCAACACATCGACAACGAAAGAACATTAAAGCAGGTCATTGAAGAAAAAAGCGCACTTTCTGTCCTCAAAGAACTCCGATCGCAGGGCAAGCTTAACTTCATCGGGGTTTCAGGTCACAGACCCCACATTTTAGCAAAAGCGGTTCAGATCGGCGAATTCGACATGATTCTTGCTCCATTCAACATCATTAACCGCGAGGCAACCGAGGAGCTGTTACCTCTCGCCAAGAAGCTAGATGTCGGCGTGGTTGCGATGAAACCCTTCGGAGGACCAAACATGCGGTTCGTGCAGCATGAGTTGGCAAAGATAGTGCCTGAAAAAGCCGAATTCATCCGTATCTTCGGCGAAGGAAAAATCATGACTGAACGCGCGCTCAAATACGTTTTAGCGCATGACGTTGCCACAGCCATTTCAGGTTTCAGCAACATAGGGGAAGTTGAATCCGCTGCGAAGGTCGGCGAGAATTTCACAGGTTTGACCGCAAAAGAAAAAGCTGATCTTAGATTCGGCGAGTTGCCTCCAGAACCTTTCTGTCGAGAATGTGATCTTTGTCTGCGTTGTCCAGAAGGCTTGAACATACCTTTGATACTTGGACTCGACAAATACTTCACTTACTATGGAATAACAGATTGGACCCGAGAGGTTTACGAGCGACTTTCAGTCAAAGTTGACAACTGCACCAAATGCGGCGTATGCGAGCCAAAATGCACCTACAAAGTGCCCATAACCAAAATGCTAGACCAAGCCCACGAGAGACTATCCAAACCGAAAAAACCAATCTCCAAAAAAGCTTAGATTGCAGTCAATCAGAGCCCAAATTTAGCCTTTTTTATTCATCCTTTTTTGATTATAATGCAGTAACAGTAAATTCAAAAACCACTTGTTCCACTTTAGCTGCTCGCTTTTTATTTTAAATGTTTATCAAGAAATTATGCAAAAAATATTAAGCACACGACCGCATGTACTTGTGAACCGATAAACGTTCATGGACGAAACATAAAGATGCATGTGACCCTTGTAAATCCCCCGTACCCAAGTGGCTCTCATCAGCATCCGCCCTTTACCCCGTTGGGTCTTGGGTATTTGGCTGCTGTTTTGTTGAAAAACAAGTTTGAAGTTGACGTTATCGACTGCCAAGCACTTCAGCTTTCATACGCTGGGTTCAAAAATGAAATTGCCAAGCGCCGCCCCGACGTCGTCGGCATAACCTCAACAACGCTTACTTATAAATCAGGTCTGAGAATAGCGAAAATAGCTAAGGCAGCCTGTCCCAACTGCTTAACAGTTATGGGCGGTTGCCACGTTACGTTTTGGGGTCAAGAAGCCCTTCAGGAATGCCCACAATTAGACGTTATTTTGAGGAGAGAGGGCGAAAACACCATTTTGGAGCTGGTGCAGCGAGTTGAAGCACACGAAAATTATTCTGATGTGATAGGCACAACTTGCAGAGTTGACGGGAAAATCGTTCAGAACCCGGATAGACCGTACATCAAAGATCTTGATAGCCTCCCATTTCCTGCCCACAATCTTTGGCCTATGGAGCACCTTCGAAAATATGGAACAATAATATTTCCATTGGTGACGAGCCGCGGCTGCGTTTACTGGTGTGACTTCTGTACGGCAGTCAGAATGTTCGGGCGAGGTTACCGTATGCGAAGCGCCAAAAACGTCGTGGATGAACTTGAGTTTCTGCACAGAACCTACGGTGCGAACCAGTTTACGTTTTATGATGACGCATTCACCGTTGATCAAGGCAGGGTTGAGGAAATATGCTCGGAGATACAAAAAAGGAAATTGAAGATAAAATGGGACTGCGGAACCCGAGTGGACATGGTTACTAAAGAGTTGCTTGGCAAAATGAAGGCGGCTGGCTGCATTGCTGTTTGGTTTGGAGTGGAATCAGGCTCGCAGAAAGTTATAAATTCCATGGGCAAAGGATTCTCAATTGCCCAGACGATAAGGGCTTTTAACTGGGCAAAAGAGCTTGGATTGATGACCGTTGCAAGCGCGATTCTGGGTTTTCCAGGCGAAACCAGGGAAACTGCTTTGGCGACTGTTGATCTTGTGCAGAGAATAAGTCCGGAGGCTGTGGGTTACTACATTGCTACGCCCTATCCAGGAACGCCCATGTATGATTTTGTCAAAAAAAACGGTTGGCTAAAGATAACTGACTTTGACAAGTATGATACGGCGACCCCTACGTTTGAAATTCCAGCATTAACCATGCAAGAACTAAGAGATATCCGAGAGCAGGCTTTTCAAAGGTTCTTTCTCCGACCCAGCTATGTAATCCACATGTTCTCCAAAGGAGGCGTATACGGTTTTTCGCTGACCAGAACAGCTTTTGCGCATCTCGTAAGAGCAGCTAAGTCCAAGCTCCGACTCTGAATCTGGTTTTCCGCTAGTTCTTAGCTCTTTCAGATTTGACCAGCCCGAGCCAGAAGCGAAACGTCAAAAAATAAAACTGCTTTTCCTTCCGGCATTAAAGCAGAAAGTATATAAAAATGGGAACTGTGTTTTAGACAATATCCAATTAACCTGCTGAGAAAGTGGAAATATAGATAAACCAAAACTCCTTAAAATATTCACTGTAAAACCAGTTATCACACGTTTTCACACTTGATTAATTTCGGTTGATATGCATGGCGGAGAAAAAAAGCGTCAAAATAGCTTTGGTGAATGCTCCCATCATGAAAGGGGCATCGTGGCACCAGATTTACTTGCCCATCAACTTAGCCTATTTGGCGGCTGTACTTGAAAACGCTGGGTACGAAATAAAAGTCATAGATTGCCCAGCTCTCAAAATCAACCATGATAAATTAAGGGAAGAGTTAGCCTCTTTTGGACCCGATTTAGTCGGCATCAGCTCCATGACTCCCACAATAGTGTCAGCTTTTTTAGCCGCTCGTGCTGCCAAAGAAGCCTGCCCTAACACCAAAGTTGTTATCGGCGGATTACACGCTACGTTTATGGGCGAACAAATTCTGAATGATGAAGCAGCCGTAGATTTTGTTGTTAGAGCGGAAGGCGAAGAAACCTTGCCTGAACTCATCCAGAACATGAATGATCCAAAGGGTCTTCGCAACGTTAAGGGCATAACTTTTAGAAGCAACAAGCAAATAGTCCGAAACCCAGATAGACCATGCATTGAAGACCTCGACGCGCTGCCAAGACCAGCCTACAAATATTTTCCGCTAGACATGTATCGGCTCTTCGGGAGACGAATACTTCCAGTCGTAACCAGCCGAGGATGCCCCTTTACATGCTCATTCTGCGTCACCCACAAAATGTATCATAACACTTTTCGAATGAGAAGCCCCAAAAACGTCGTGGACGAGCTAGAGTGGCTAAAGAACACTTTTGGAGCTGAAGCGTTCAGTTTCTACGACGACATGTTAACCTACGACAAAAAAAGAATCTACGACATCTGCGACGACATAAAGAGCAGAAAAATTAATCTTCCATGGGACTGCCAATCACGCGTCAACACGATTTCTAAAGAAATGGTGTTTAAAATGGCTGAAGCCGGATGCCTCGAGATTTTCTTCGGAGTCGAAACGGGCAGCCCACAGATTCTTAAAGAAATGGGTAAGAAAACTTCGATTGAACAAAATGAACAAGCGATTAAGTGGGCTAAGGAAGCAGGCATATTCGTCGCCATATCCGTAGTCATTGGGTATCCAGGCGAAACAAAAGATACGATAAAGCAAACCCTTGATTTTATTCGAAAAATGAAACCTGACGACGCCTTCCTGTGCGTAGCAACCCCTTCCCCCGGCAGCGAACTCTACACAATCATTCAGAACAAAGGCTGGAAAATGTCTCCTGACTGGAGCCTCTACGACCTGTCAAACCCAGTTTTCGAAAACCCGAATTTATCGCCAGAAGACATCAAAAAAATCAGAACCGACTTCTGCAACAGCTTCTACTCGCCGCTTTATGTTCTTCGGCAATCAGTGAAGAGCAACTCTTACAGCAGAATAATGGCTCGAGCCGCTACGAACCATCTAATTTGGCGGGCAAGGTTGACGGTAACACACATCGGAAAAAAACCCAAACAAGCATAACCAGAAAAAATCGACTTCGCGAAGAATTAAGCCGTCTAAGCCAAATTAACTGACCCTCATCGCGTGGATTCAATGGAAGGAGCGCGGAATACGCTTTTTTGAGTTTTATAAATTTATATCGATCGTTTTTAGAATTTCGCGGTAAGCTCTCAGAGACACATCTTTGTCAGTCACGTTTTTTATTAGCATCCGCCCTCCGTTAAAGAGGCTTACATCCATTTTCATGTAAACAAAAATCAAAACCATCTGAGACCTTACTCTGATTTCGACATTGTGTTTCTTGATTTTTTCGTACGCTTCGTCCATGTTGAATTTTACGGGTTGCGCCGGAGTTATGTCTGCAGTTGTTCCCCCGCAGAGCCAAACAACGTTAAGGGGCAAGTTATCATCAGCTTGTTTGTCAACCAAGTACTCAACTCCGGCCTTTCTAATGTTTAGGCGCAAACTTGGTTTATCAACATTGCCATAAAAAAGCAATCAACCACAATTACATAGACGGCTACAAAGCTGCCGCAGAAGGAGCAATTGGGTTTTTTGATTGAATCAGCGTAAATTTTAGTGTTCGGTTTTTTCAAGAATTTCTTTTATTGTTTCTGTTAGTTTTTTGTTGTCTTTGGCTGATCGAACTGTTATTCTGAAGTAGGTGTCGTCTAAACCCATGAAGGTGCAGCAGTCGCGGATTAACATGCGGCGCTGAGCAAGCTCATCTTTCAGTTTGGTGGATGTGATTTTGCGGTTTTGGATTTTTACGAGCAGAAAATTTGTTACGGACGGATAAACGTGTAAGCCTTCAATTTCGCCTAGGCTCTCTGCGAGGGTTGCACGTTCTTTGGCGATTGTTTTCTTGGTGTTTTCGATGAAGTCGGCGTCGTTGAACGCTGCAAGCGTGGCGCAGCTTGCGAGGCCGTTGATGCTCCATGGCAGCCTAACGTTTTCCAGCTTCTCAACCAGGTTTGGCGCTGCTATGCCGTAGCCTAAGCGTATGCCTGCCATGCCGTAAAATTTTGTCACCGACCTGATAACAAAGAGATTCTCGTACTCCTTTGTCAAGCCAGCTAAAGTGGTTTCTTGTCCTTTATCTGCAAACTCGATGTAGTTCTCGTTGACGCTAAAGATTATGTCTTTTTTGTGGCAGAAATCCACAAGCTCCAAAACCGCTTCTTTGCTGTACAGCGTTCCCGAGGGGCTGTGCGGGTTGCAGATGCACATTATTTTTGTGTCGCCAGTTACCGCCTTCTTGATTTTCTCGGTTTCCAACGCAAAATTTTGGGGCAACTGAACAAAAACCGGTTTGCTGCCGACTCTTAAAGCTGCTCTCTCATACTCCGAGAATGAGGGAACTGGAATAACCGCGTTGAAGCCGCGGGGTAAAATCTCTGAAATCGCGTAAATCAGCTCGATTGAGCCGTTGCCTAAAATGATGTTTTCTTCTTCAACGCCGTTGCCCACGTACTTTGCAACTTCTTCTTTAAACTCAACTGGGTTAGGGTCAGGGTAGAACTTTATCAACTTTGCATATTGCTTCACAGCTTCAACAGCTTTAGGCGAAGGACCCAGAAAATTGATTGGTCCGCTGAACTCAAGCACTTCTTCAAGTGGCACATTGTATTTTCGGCTAAAACCCCAAATGTCTCCGCCATGGCTAATGAATCTGCGTTCTTTACATTTGTCCGCCAACTTTCTCTTCCTCCATCAGCCTACCTGCTTCTAATTCAACCTGCAACTGAGCTTTAAAGTGAGCGTTATACAAGTTAACAACCTTATACAGCCAGTAAACGACCCCCACGCCCAACGTAACAACTGTGATTAAAACATAAGTTTTTATCGGTATCTTCTGAGTCATGAACATCCTTTCTGGAAAAGCAGCGGCAAGAAAAGCGTCTTGGTTTCGCTCATGCACAAGTAAATCTCTGGATAGCAAGTAAACGATAACAAAAACTGGAACTACCAAAACGATGCTGACAGCCCACACCCCTGCATTTCTTTCTGCAAAACGCTCGCTTACCAGCGGCGGCTGCTTTCCCTTGGTTTTCAAGTAATCAGTAACCGTTTTCTCAAACTCAACTTCATGCCGAAAATGCTTGTTTCTGCCGTTAACGAGGCGGTAGAACATTGGGAAAAACGCCACTCCAAAAGTAACAATCGCCGCCAAGAACCACATGGAAAACCACATTTTCCTGTCGTAGCCAACTTTGCTTTGCGTAGTGGTTTCCATGTAAACCCCGAATTACCCATTAAAGTGCTGACAAGGTTGGAGCACCCAAACTTTATAAGCTCTTCCATTGGCATCTAAAAGCTAATGAGCCAAGAGAAAATGCTGCTTTCCATAATAATTCCCGTTTACAACGAGGAATTAACCATAGGCAACATAATCGACCGTGTAAAAACGGTGGCGCAGCAAACAGGCTTAAAAAACGAAGTTATAGTTGTAGATGACTGCTCACGCGATAAATCGCTGGACTTAGCTAAAAAACACAGCGCTAAAATCTACACTTTAAAAAAGCACATGGGCAAAGGCTATGCGTTGCGTGCAGGTTTCGCCAAAGCAAAAGGTGACATAATAGTCACAATAGACTCCGACGGCTCACATGAACCTGAAGAGCTTCCGAAAGTGCTTGCGCCCATTATGCAAGACAAGGCGGACCTCGTTATCGGCTCAAGATATCTAAATCACAAGCGCGTGGCTGCACGGCGACTCAACGCTTTTGGCGTGCGAATATTCAACTATTTCATCCAGATGCTAACCGGAGTGGCCATAACTGATTCTCAATCAGGCTACCGCGCCATGAAAAGGGAAGTGGTGAAAACCCCAAAGCTAAAGTCAGGCGGGTATGAGATAGAGTCCGAAATGCTTGTAAAAACCGCCAAAAAAAAATTTAGAGTCACAGAGGTTCCGATAAGCTTTGAGCAGCGGACCTACGGTCGTTCTGGAGTTGACCCGATGGTTGACGGCTTCAAAATTCTCCTATCGATAGTTTCAGCTTACATGAGGGTTTAAGCAAGTTGGAAGGCGACGCATACCCTAAAGTTTCAATCATCGTTGCAGCCTACAATAATGAACAAACAATCGAGGAATGCCTCAAATCGATTCTGGCGCTGGAGTACCCCGTGGGCTTCATTGAAGTTATTGTTATTGACGGCGGCTCAAAAGACGGTACGGTCAAATTAGCACAAAATTTCCCCGTTAAAGTTATCTCTATCCGCTTAAACGCTCCCGCAGCCTACAACTACGCAATGAAAATCGCTGCTTATCCAGTTCTTGGCTTCATAGATTCAGATGCCAAGGTGGAATCGCAATGGCTAAAAAAGCTTGTGCCCCACTTGGAAGAACCGCGGGTGGCGGGAGTCAGCGGCAGCATAGAAACATGGAACGCTGATAATCCTTGGGCAAAAAGCATCGGTTACGAAATTAAAAACCGCTACAGCCGCATCGGAAAATACACAAGCCGCATAGCCACCATGAATTTGCTGCTTAAAAGGGCGGTTGTCGAGGCGGTTGGCGGCTGGGATGAAAACCTGCCAAGCCAATATGACACAGACTTGGGTTTTAGGATAAGCGCTAAAGGCTACAAAATCGCTTATGAACCAAACGCGGTTTGCTACCACTACAACAGACCCACTCTTGGAGCTTATTATCGTCAGCAGCTGCAGTATGGAAAAAACACTTTGAAACTTTATTTTAAACATTCGCGCTTGGCTAAGGGCGACGAAATCACCGATTTCAGCATGAACATTCAGCCCGTGCTGCTGTTAACCGTCATCCTGTCTTTCCTCCTGGGAATCATTGGACTTCTTAGACCTTTATGGTATGTTTCAGGCTTAATTTTAGTCTTAATGTTTGTTTACTTCGTTTACTCAGCCGCCAAAATTGTCGTCAAATTTCATGATAAGGTTGCCTTCCGATTGGTCGTGCTTTATTTTGTTCGGGCGTTTGCCTGGTTCGTCGGCGCAGCGACAACCACCATTCAGTACCTGACTGGGAGGGGCAAGTGACGCCGCCTAAAGTCTGCTTCATATCTCCCGAGTACTGGCCACTTACAGGCGGCACAGGATCCTACGTTTACTACCTCTCTAACGAACTCCTCAAAAACGGCTACAAAATCTACGTGGTCACAGGAGGCAACCAAGCCCAAGACATCCAAGTGAACCCGCAACTAGACGTTTCTTTCCTTAAAATCCCCAAAACACCTATAATCAAATCATTCATGCTTGCAGGCGCAAGCTACCGCAAGCTCCAAAGCATCAGCGACACCGCAGCCGTTGACATCACCCATCCCCAGCTCCCGCTGACGCCAAACTTTGCGGTGCCGCCTAACTTTGGAAAAACCCTTGTCTGCACTGTCCACTCTACCTGGAAGGGCGAGGCAGACGCCATCCGGGGGGAACCCTACAGCCGCTTGAACGCTAACGAAAAGTTCCTTGTGAGCTTTAACTGGTTTTTGCGGTTTTTTGAGGAAGGCATGCTGCATAGGGCACGCAGAATCATCGCTGTAAGCAACTTCACCAAATGGGAACTCACAAACTACTACAAGATCCCTGCCAATAAAATCCAGGTTATCCACAACGGCATCGACACCACCAAGTTTCAGCCAGCCAAAGATAAACGTAAAATCAAGCAGGAGCTGGGCTTTAGCCCAGATGATTTAGCCATCGTCTCAGTTGGGCGGCTCTACGCGCGCAAAGGCTTGTTTACCCTGATAGAAAGCATGCCCACCGTGGTTAAGCGGTTCAAAAACGCAAAATTCATTATTTCAGGCAAGGGACAAAGCGACGAAATGCACAAACTCATCGCTCACGCAGAGAGACTCGGGGTAAAAGACAGCATAATCTTCACTGGGTACTATCCCGACAAAAAACTTCCCAAACTCTACCAAGCCGCTGATGTTTTCGCTTTTTCCACATTCTATGAGCATCATCCCTTCGCCGTTTTGGAGGCGCTTTCAACGGGTTTGCCCGTGGTAACAACCAAAGTGGGCGGGATTCCTGAAACGATTGAAAGCGGCAAAAACGGGTTCTTGGTTAAACCATTCAGCCCCAAACAGTTCGCCGATAAAATACTGTATTTGCTTGAGCATCCAGCTGAAGCCGCCGAGATGGGACATCTTGCCAGAAAAACAATCCTTGAACGATTTGACTGGCGAATAGTGGTTAAAGATGCCGTGAAAGTCTACGATGAAGCCCTACGCTGAAGACAGTTTTTGTGGCAAATCATTCTTTCCTAATTATTGAGACGTTTTGCAGACAAACCTCGTCTTATTTGCGGTCAAGACGCTCATAGTCGGCATCTGAAACAATCACATTCCCAACATCCTTTAAAAGGTGAATACTCTAATCTTATTTCGATCAAAATGCAAACATTAGAAAAGCTAAAGGTGACTTTGGCTTTGAATAAAGAAGAGTTGGGGAAAAAATTTAAGGTAAAAGAAATTGGGATTTTTGGGTCTTACGTCAGACAAGAGCAAAATAAGAAAAGCGATGTAGATGTTTTGGTTACTTTTTACGAAACAATTGACCTCTTTACATTTGTTGAGCTTGAAAATTACCTGAGCGATATTTTAGGAGTTAAAGTTGACCTTGTTATGAAAGAGGGGATTAAGCCTCGCCTGAAGGAGCGAATTTTAAGCGAGGCTGTTTACATTTGAGAGATTTTCAAGTTTACGTTGAAGATATAATTGACGCCATAAACAGCATAACAGCATACACAAAAGACCTTACTTATGAGGAGTTTGTTAGCGATAAAAAAACAGTTGATGCTGTAATAAGAAATTTCGAGATTATCGGTGAAGCAACCAAGCACATTCCTTTAGCAGTAAGGCATGAGTACCCTAAAGTGCCTTGGCGAGACATGGCTGGAATGAGAGACAAGTTAATACATGGATATTTTGGCGTCCAGTTGGATGTTGTTTGGAAGACGATTAAAGAACGGTTACCCGAAGTTCAACATTTAATAGTTGAGGCTTTAGCCAAGATGAATGGAAAAAAAGCCGCATCCGCTTAAGGTTAACGTTATTATTTGTTTCACTTGTGCTGTTAACTATTTTAATCAGGGCTAAGCCGTCTGAGCAGGCTCTTGGCGATAGGCAACGGTTATTTTCTGGAACAGCTTAACGATATCCAATGAGCAAAATAGCATTTTCGTTAGGTACTCATGTTGGTAGATTTTCATTTGTGCTTTTACGGGCAAATCGATTCTGGGTGGCTCAAATCTATGCTCAACCGTGGCAATTTGCAAGCCCTCAACTTTGATGTCGTCTTCATGCAAGCCTGTTTTGTCTGCGATGTAGCCCAGATATGTTTCTTTCCAATCCATCATCATAACTTTGGCTGCAACTATGTCTAAAGCTAACGCATCGTCGCCTGTTAGCATCAGCCCCATTTTGACGGGTTTGCCTTTGGTCGGGCCGTTGCCTTCGATTCCCGTACGCGCGTCCATAATGGTTAGTTGCGGCTTGAATAAGGTGTATAGACGATAGAATACTTCAGGCAAGTAAGGATGCAAGTAGATGCGTTTGTTGCTGGGCACGCAGCCGAACAGGTTTTTGATGGCGCCGCTGTAAGCCATGAACTCATGAGTTTTCATCAAGGGCAAATCCACCACGGCGTCAGCCTCAAGGACGGTTTTGGGCAGAAACAGCCGCTTCAATGGAGTGTCGCCCTGGAATTTCACTTCGACGACTTTGTCTTCAGAGAGGTTAATGACTTCGCCACCTGCCGCTTTCACCGCTGCTTCGACGCCTGTTTTATCGAAAGCTGTCCAGCAGGGGTAATTGAAGCCGTTCGATTCGCCCACAATAACTTCGCTGCTTCCATCCCGCAGCAAACCGACGACTTGACCTATCAACTTGGGGCTCGTAACAACCCCCGGCAGATATTCTGGGTGACTCAAGTTTGGCTTAACGAAAATTTTGTGTTTGCCCTTTAACCCTGAATTTGCGACGGCTTCCTTTACAATATCGGTTACATCGTCTTTTGCACGGAAAATTTTAACGGTTTTTTGTGGGTTAGGCACCCTTAAGCACCTTTTACTCCCATTATGCATCCGGGATCCGAATTGAACATGTCGCCGTTATGATAAGCTGCTGAGCGGGCTCTGCATCCGCCGCAAATAAACTTGTAGTTGCAGCTTCCGCAGGCTCCTTTCAGGTTGCCTCTGTCGCGTAAGGCTTTGAAGAGCGGTGAGTTTAACCAGATGTCCTGGAAATTTTCGTTTTTGAGGTTACCAACATTTACTGGCAAAAAAACGCATGGGTGAACATCGCCTTGAGGTGAAAGGGAACAGTATAATCTTCCTGCGCCGCATCCGCCTATAAAATCTGCTAGAGGTACCGCTTTTTTGGTGACCTTAACCGTTTGCATGTGCGCCATAGACATAGTTACTTCTCCCGTGCCTCCTGCTCCTTGACATTGCAGTCCGACGCGGGCAAGCTGGGGCGCTGTGGTTAGGATGGTTGTTTTGCAGCCCTTAGACATCCTCGCAAGCAGGTACCGCATGAGTTTTTCCCGTTCTTCAGGAGAGAGGTCTTGATCGTAATGCGCTTTGCCTCTTCCTGTTGGAATAAAGTTGAAGTAAGTAAACCGCTCAGCACCTACCTCTTCGGCTAAATCAATGATTGCTGGCATCTCTTCAAAATTGCTCTTCGTTGCCGTCGTGGCTATGCAAACGCATAAGTCAGCTTCTACACAGTTCTTGAGCCCCGCAACTGCTCTATCAAAAGAGCCGGGTGTACCTCGAAATTCATCGTGGGTTTTAGCCGATGCCCCATCTATGCTGATGTCCAAATAGTTCACTTTGGCTTGCTTGAGTTTCTGCACTGTTTCTTTGGTAAGCAAGGTGCCGTTTGTGGCGACAGAAACGTAGAGCCCGCGGTCGGCGGCGTGCCGTGCAACTTCAAAGAAGTCTTTTCGGCTAAGCGGTTCCCCGCCTGAAAAAGCTAGCGCTGTCACTCCAGCATCTGCAAGTTGATCAACCACTGCAACGGCTTGTTTTGTTGTGAGTTCTTCTTCGTTGACTGCGCCGCTGTTTGAGTAGCAGTGTTTGCAGTTTAAGTTGCATTTATGAGTGAAATCCCAAACGATTAGGAAGGGCGCGTAAAGTGAGATTGGCTTTTTTATGCCTATGTACGCGAAGCTTTTGGTTAGGTTTAATACCGCGCGACGCGCATAGGGGTCAGCTAAGAGCTTCTCGACTTTTTCACGTTTAATGTTGAGGCTTCTTCTTAGAAATTCAACCCAAAAACCAATAACCTGAGAATACAAAACGCTGCATTTTTCACAGTTCCGCTCGGTTTTTCCAGCGTAAGCGTCCAATGCTGCTTCAAGAACAGTTCTGCCGCATGCGGGGCATTTTTTCAGCGACACCCGCAGCATTTTTTTTGTCATTGGCAGAGTTATCACAGCATTCCAGAACGTGTCATGGCTAAGCAGACTCATCAGCAGTCGAACTCCTAAATCAGCGACAGGTGTAAAGTAGGAGGCGGGCTGATGTTAAATATTTCTCCGTTCAGGCTTAAACCCAAAGTTTTTCGCTCTTGTTCAGCCGAGAGTTTAGATGCTAAAAACATTTCCATACTGTGAAACAATCGTTTGAAGCCTACTCGTAACCAAAATCATCCAAAGTTATTTTTCATTATTTTCTCTGCAATTTCTAAATCCCTAAGCGTGTTAATGTTTAGAAGCACTTCCAAATCCGTCGTGATTAACGCACCTGTTTCAATTTTGTCGTCGCATTGAATTTTAGCGCCATTAACAATATTGACGCCCGAAACAGCATACCACACCCCCTTAAACTCATCCGTGGAATCCACAGAAAGCCCCAGTTTTTCCCGAACTTCAATGGGAACAAAAACCGCGTAGAAATCTCTGCCGCAGACTTCAAACTGACTGACGATTTTATCAAGAAACTTGCCTGTTACAGCTGGGGAATCCGCTGGAATAGTCAACACAGCCCCCATTAAACCAGCCTTTAAAACCGCTTGCTTTAGGTCGTTGTGGTAGCCTTTGGCGTCAGTTCGCAATACATTCCACCCGTTGTTTTGGCAGTGCTTCTCCGTTTCAGGCGTGTTCTGGCTGGTCACAACGTAAAACTCAGAGACCTTCTCTGCATAAGCAACAGCCTCAGCAACCCAATCAATCAGCGGTTTACCTAAAAAAGGCAGAAGCGGCTTCTCCACTGGCAACCCCATGCGTTTTGCTTTTCCGCCAGCCATAATCAAAGCGGGAACTTTCATATCAACACCAACACGGCGGCAAGCAAAATAAGCGTAACTGCCTTAGCCACCTCGTCAGTTGCTCCAATCACGTCGCCCGAAACTCCGCCGAAAACATTTTCCCCGATTTTCTTCATCACAAACGCCACAGGAATGCTGACTAAAACCACTGCGACAGCAACGAAACCTAAAATAAGGTTACTTGTGAAAGCGAAGAATGGGTAAACAATCAAAACTGCAAGAACATAAGCAACGATGTTAAGTTTCTTTTTTGCTTTCGAAATAAACATCGAGCCTAACCCTTTATGCGCTGGTTTCCCAGCCCAAACAATCGTCACCATTGAGAGTTTAGCTGAGACTTCAGCGGCTACTATGGCTCCGAAAGCAAAAAGTGGGTTAATGAAAAACAGCCCTACAAAAGCCGCGAACTCCACAGCTATACCAAGAAGCGCCCCCCAATACGTCACTGTCCAAGCGTGAGCAACCATTTTTCTGTCATGCAGATTTCTCACTCCGAACGCGTTTCCCAAATCTATTAAGCCGTCGAAATGTTGAAGTCCAGTTAAAACCAGAAGAAACGCCACAGTCATAGCGGCCACCGCAATCCTCGTCAGCAAACCAGTCGGCAACGCAGCAGCCATGTTAGCTAAGCTAAGCAGGAAACGAACCACGTAGTTTGCTCCAACAAAGTAAGCTGCACCCAACAGGCCTGTGAAGGCGCCCATCAGAGGAAACAGGTACATGTGTTCGGCTGTGTTGAATATGAAATCTTCTTTTCCGCCCCAAGAGATGATTGTCAGGAAAGACAGCAAATCCCTAAAAGTTTTTATAGGTTTCACAGGCGACATATACCCTACAACTGACTAAATATAATATAGACTTTGTCGTGAATTACATGGGGGAACTTACGGGGAAAAAAATTCTGGTCACTGGAGGCGCAGGTTTTATCGGCTTTCACCTGTGCACGAAGCTTTCAGATTTGACCTCTAACTTGACAACTTACGATAACTTGTCAAGCGGCACAAAGGAAAACGTGCAAGACGTCCCGAAAGCCAAATTCGTCAAAGGCGACATTTTGGATCCAAAAAAGCTTCTTTCCTTGGAGAAGCAGGATTTAATTTATCATTTAGCCGCCCAAGTTGTGGTTCCTTACTCGATGGAGAATCCCATGATAGATTTTGAAACAAACGCTAAAGGAACCGTGCAGGTTCTTGAGAAAGCACGCAAAGACGATGCAAAACTGGTTTTCGCTTCCAGCGCAGCAGTCTATGGCAACCCAACGGTTTTTCCCACGCCAGAAGAATATGGGTTTCACCCTTTTTCATGCTACGGATTATCCAAAGTCGTCGGCGAAGAATACTGTCAAATGTACCAAAGCCAATACGGCTTAGACATAACAATAATGAGGTTTGCCAACGTTTACGGGTCAAGGTGCCACGGCGTCATCCACGATTTTCTGGACAAACTCGCTAAAAACCCCGAGAAACTCGAAATCATCGGCACTGGATTGCAGTCACGCGATTTTGTACACGTATCCGACGTGGTTGATGCTCTGGTAACAGTCGGTTCAGAAGATTCTACTACTGGTAAAACCTACAACATTGGCTTTGGAACGACAATCACGATAATAGACCTTGCCAAAATGATGCTTAAAATCCTCAACTTCCAAGACAGGACATTTATAACCACAACCAATGTTTCTTGGCAAGGCGACGTTACAAAAATTTGGTTCGACAACTCCAAAGCAAAAAAAGAGCTGAATTGGAATCCCAAGGTTAGCCTTGAAGACAGCATAAAAGCAATTATCGCTGAGAGGAAAATTTCGTAATGGCTGCCTCGGCGCCAGCTAGAGGCTTAATCGCGCTTTTGAGGCTTCCCTACTGGCTGATGACTGGCGGATTATCTCTTTTAACAGCTTTCGCCATCACCAAAAACCCCCTTGGCCTAAGCATACAGACGGATTTGCTGGTTTTCTTTTCCATGGCGTTCATAACATCGGCTGGATTCGCAATCAACGATTACTTCGACAGAGAAAGCGACGCAGTAATCAAGCCTAAACG
Organism: Candidatus Bathyarchaeota archaeon; assembly: GCA_963828195.1. Taxonomy (GTDB): domain Archaea; phylum Thermoproteota; class Bathyarchaeia; order Bathyarchaeales; family Bathycorpusculaceae; genus Bathycorpusculum. The sequence goes on along the minus strand of CAWHDT010000007.1, from coordinate 289,482 downwards.
CCCTATACCCTCAGGTGCGCTGTCGCTAAAGCAGGTAGTAGCCATCTCAGGCGTGCTTTTCACTGTAGGCCTTATCATGGCTTCTTACATTAACCTGCTGAGCTTCACAATCATCGCGGCGGATTCCCTGCTGCTTATAATTTACTCAACCCTTGTCAAGCGCAAATCAGGCTTCGCGGCCAATGTTTTGGTTGGCGTTTTGACGGGCACGGCCTTCATGTTTGGGGAAGCCACCATCACTGCACCTCCGACTGTAAGCTTGATTTCTTTAAGCCTCTACCCGATAGCTTTTGGAACAATAGGCGGCAACGTCCTGCGAGACGTCCTGAGTCTTGACGGCGACGCAAAAACTGGGTACCCAACCCTCCCCAAGAAAATCGGCATCAGCAACTCGGTGAAGTTGGCAGCTCTATTTTTCACGTTAACTGGGCTGCTGGCTCCTCTTCCCTACTTCATAGGCAAATTCACAATTTACTATTTGCCGCCCATTCTTCTCTGGAGTATCCTTCTAATTTACTGTTCAATCTGCCTTGTATCCTCAGCGTCAACACTGCAAAACGTGCGAAAATATGAGCGAATAGTCACCATGTCAATGATTCTTCTTCCGCTAGCATTAATAATCGAGGCAACACTTGGAGGGTTACTATGACCAAAACCAAAAGCGTCTGCCCTGAATGCCAGAAAAAAATAGACGCTCAGATAACGCAAGCCAGCGGAAAAATAAAAATCACAAAGACTTGCCCCGAACATGGAACCTTTGAAGCCACCCACTGGCAAAGCACAGACATCTATAACCACATGCAAACCTACGACCAATTCCAGTACCTTGGCGATTTGAACGCTCCCAAAGACCCACAAGGCTGCCCCTACGTTTGCGAAACATGCACCAACCATGCCTCAGGCACCGTCATAGGCGTAATTGACGTCACAAAAAGATGCAACTTCAAATGCGCCGTTTGCTTCTCGACTTTTCCAGCGCAAGAAGTCGATTATGAGCCGACCAAAGAAGCGCTCATAGATATGCTTGAGTTCGTAAGCAAAGCAAACCCCAAGCCGCCAGCCATCCTTTTTTCAGGCGGCGAACCCCTTGAGCGGGAGGATATGCCTGAAATAATCGCTGCCGCGCACAAACTAAAGTTTATGACCATATTGGCGACCAATGGGACACATCTGGTTGACACTCCGGAGCTTGCAAAGAAGCTAAAAGACAGCGGCTTAAACATCGTTTATTTATCGTTTGACAGTTTCCACGAAGAATTCAACAAAAAGATCAGAGGACAAGACAACCTGGTAAAACAGAAGCTGCAGGCCATTGAGGTTTGCCGAAAATACGACATGGAAATCATCTTAGTTAACACTTTAATGAAAAGCTTAAACGATAACGAAGTCGGCGACATGATACGTTTCGCAGCCAAGAACACCGACATAGTACGCGGCTTAATTTTCCAGCCAATCGCCTTCACTGGCAGAGCAACGGAAAACCCCTTCCGAGAAAATTTCCGCGAATGGTCCTTTGCCGAGGACGTCGAAAAACAAACCGGCGGCGAAATAAAAACAACCGATCTTTACCCCATGTCGGTTATGACTTCCCCCATAAAGATAATGCGTAAATTCATGCAAAAACCCTGGCCGCTTTTCTCCTGCAGCCCCCAATGCGGAATCGTAAACTGGATATATGTCTCAAAAAACGGTCAAATGTTCCCAATCAACCGTTTCGTCAACTTTGACAGGTTCTTTAACTACATCAGAAAGACCGCTGAAAACGCAGAGTCAAAAGGCAAATTTTCTTTGCTCTCCTCGCTATTCATGGCTTCGATGCTTTCTATGAACATGCTTGAAGTCACCAAAGAAGTCGGCATGCCAACTTTAACGAAATCAATTATGCGAATGCATCTTTCGCCTTCATATCAATCGCTTGGAAAAATCCGGCGACGCATTTTCCTCCTCGGCTGTATGGCGTTCATGGATTCCTACAACTTCGACGTTAACCGGGTTAGACGCTGCGTAGTTCACTACATTACGCCAGACAAAAAAATCATACCTTTCTGCGCATACAACAATATCCACCGAGTAGCCATAGAGAAAGCGTACGCTGAAAGGCATAAAACGGCTTAGCTTACCACTTGAATGTTTAAGACGCAATAGTTTTCTGCATTGTTATTTATGAACTGGTAAGCTCCTGAATCCGAATTATACTGCCAGAGCTCAAAAACAACAGAGTAGCTTCCAACTTGATTCTCCGTAACTGAGACTGACTTTTGCCAGGTTTGCCCATTTCCCAGCGTGAAATTGTACACTCCAACGGGCTGAATATCTACTGGAAAAGTTGTGACGTCATCGCTGATTTTCACTTGAACCTGGTATTGAACGGTGTACCCCTCGTTGTTAACAACGGAAACGGGCGTGTTGAATGTGCTGTTCTGGTTAGCAACCAAAACCGAGGGGTAATTAGCAGCTTTGTTTTGTGAATCCAGCACGTAGATTGTGCTGTACCCCGACGGCGCTGGCCTAAAAAACACAAAGTAACCCACGGCTAACGCAGATATAATTATTAACGCGAGAAAAACGGCGACTGCGTAGCCTTTTTCATCGTTTAAACCGATTTTCCTTCCAATGCTTTTGACACGTTCTAACTGTATCCGCATCGAGAAATCCCTTGAATATAGTGCTAAATATCTCAATACCTGACTTAAATGGTTTAAGTTTTGTCTTCCCATATTTCCTCGACTTGTAGGTTGTGGGGACTTCAACCATGTTGTATCCTTCCTTAGCGAACTGCACCAGCATTTCAGTTGCAAAAGCCATATCTCCCTCTTTTAACTCAACGTTATCGATGGCTTCATGGGAGATTGCTCGGAACCCCGATTGGGAGTCGCTGAGGAATTGGCTGTAGAAGAAGTCGTAGACGAAAGTGATTACTTTGTTGCCCAAAAAATTCATGAATCCCATGGCTTTGTCCGGGTCATACATGCGGGTGGCTAACACCATGTCCGCGTCTTTCTGAATCATCCTGTCCAGCAAACGGTTAATGTGCCTCACCTCGTAGGTGCCGTCGCCATCCACCATTACGATGATGTTTCCTTTCGCATACTTCATGCCTGTTCTAAGGGCGACTCCGTAGCCGCGTCTGGGTTCAATAATGAGTTTGCAGAAGTTTGTGTCTTTCACGATTTCAATTGTTCCGTCAGTGGAGTTGCCATCTACAACAATTATCTCCTTCGGATACTCCAACTCTTTATAGATGGTTGTGACAGCTTCCAAGATGTTTCCTGCTTCATTGAGTGTTGGAATTACGACCGAGACCAGATCAACCTTCGATGTCATGACAACTCACAGCTTAAGGCTATACTGTTTCCACATCTTAGTTAAATAAGTTCTTCGTATATCCCCACGAGCGATTCAACATTTTTGTCCCAGCTAAACTTTTCCTCCACAAGTGCTCGAAGCTCCACTCTGCGTGAAGACAAATCCATATCGGAAAATTCCAAAACCGCTTTTGCAAGCAGCCAAGGCTGGTTGGAGGGAACTAATTTTCCATAATCACCCATCAGAACTTCCCTTATTCCTCCGACGTTTGTCGCTATTACCGGCAGTCCGCAAGCCATAGCTTCGAGCGCAACCAAAGGCAACCCTTCTCCTGATTTTGACGGCAGCACAAAAAAGTCTGCTGCGTTGTAGTAAAACGGCAAATCTTCGTCTTTTACAAAACCCGTGAGCCTAAAATTGTTTTCTATCCCAAGCTGCCGTGTCCTAAATTGAACGTTGTTTAGGTCGGGTCCTTTCCCCACAACTAGGAAAACAATTTTTGGGTTCTTTTTCACCGCTATGTTTGCCCCTTCGATTAATGTGTCGATACCGTTTTTGTAAACGAGTCTTCTAACGGTTAAAACCACGATTGCGTTTTGGGGGATTCCCAGTGTTCTGCGCATTTCCCTCTCTTTTTCCAGCCAAAGGTCTGAAGCGAACCAAGTCAACTCCGTTATGTAAAACCTTAATCTTCTCAGGTTTTGCTCCTAAACTTAAAACATAATCTTTAGTGGCGCTGCTTACTGTGATTATTTTGTCGGCTTCTTTGAGCGTCTCCTTTCCAACGGCTAAGTCATTTAACCGTTCTACATCGTCAAAGAAGCTGTCGTATTCAATGAAGGTGTTATGCTGCGTTAACACAAACGGTTTTTTGTACCTCTTCGCAAGCTTAGCCGCGACAAGCGACGTCAAGTACGGGTGACCATGCGCATGAACTATATCGCATGATTTAACAGCTTTAAGAAAAGTTTCAAAACTCGTCACCGACGGAATCGAGTACGGTATCCCCAAGCGAAAACCCGTATTTAACGATTCGTAGCACTCAACGTTGATTCCGTCAACAACGTAGTTTTTGGGTGTATCAATTCGGTTAGTCACAACCAGAGGCTCAAAATTTTTCTTCAGCAGCCGCTTACTCTGTTCATAAACAACCCTTTCTATTCCGCCGGTGTGAGGCAGAAAGGTGTGAGTAACAATGCAAAGCCGTGTATGAACCATGGAAACCCAACTAACTAAACTCCTCAACTAAAGACTATTATAATCTTATGGAAAAACCTAAAATAACATTGATTTGTGCAACCTAGCCTGCTAATCCATACCTGTGACATCTATCCGCTCAGAAATAGGCGGAAAAAGTTTTTTACGGCTTTGCCTGCGCGTTTTTTGTTGCGCGTGTATAAACGTTTGACGATACGCCTGCGACTAAGGCACCTATGGCATCGTTTGTTATTGACCCGAGTCTTTTGAGGATCCCCGGTTTGGCTTGGTCAAAACGCACGTACTCGAAAACTGCCCGGGTTCCGCCGATGTAGCTCGCGATCGCTATTCCTAAAACTTCGTCAGCGACTGGCCCCGGTCTACCCCTGAACCTTTCCTGCGTCAACCCAGGAATCAAGCCTTTCTCGGCATCTTCCTGCGCTCGGAAAGCAGCGACCTCAAGAATAGAAACGTTAACGTCTGATAGGACATCGAGGAATTCTTCTCTTAGCATTTCAACCGCTTTTTCCTCAGTTTCCACGCCTGGGTGAGGCACAAACATTTCAAGTGCGCAGTGAATGAGGCTTTTTAGGGATATGTCTTTTTGCTCCAGAAACTCTAGTAACGCGGGCATTTCTTCGCTCATAAATTTCAACCTTATTTTTCAACTCTGAAGTGCGCTTTAAGCATTGCTCAACGCTTCATACCACAAATCTTTTAAACAAAGAACCGCGACGGATAAACAAGGCCAAAGCAAAATGAAATCAGTATCCAGACAACTTAAGCTAATGGTTCTAGCAAATGCCGCGTTAATCGCTTTGTACGTTTTTTTAAATTGGGCTGAATATTCAGCTTTAAACTCTCAAACCGTATTTACAAATTTTCCATCCAACATTCAATACACTTTGAAATCAAACTCTCCGGGAATTACGGTGGTCCTATACCCAAATACTACCTTGTTTGTATTCTTGGTTGCAATAACGTTGAACTTGTTCTTTATTTTCAGACTTCAAAGAACCAAAAACTGAACTGAAAATGGCCGCCAACGTTTAAGGTTTGGCGGTGTTTCGGTTGTGAAAATTTTTATGTGGCTACAATTACCGTAATGCTTATATGAAAAGGTTGGATAAACCAACAAAACATGGCGTTGATTGTTTGCTGAACTTCCAAAAAAAACCTATTATTCAATTCAAAATGTTGCCGCTAGTCAAATTATCTGAATGTTTGAAAAGTAAAATAGCTTTTTTGTGGTTACCTGTTTCAGCAACTAAAAAAACTGGTTTTTCGGAAAATCAAATATTTCACGTTCACCTAAAACCTAAACAAACCGAAAAAGTGGTTGTGGGTGAAAAGACTTAGGGAGGAAAATTGGAATGAAAGTTGTTGCTTCATGGAGTGGCGGAAAAGATAGTTGTTATGCATATTATTTGGCAGCCCAACAAGGCTACGAGGTTGTCAACCTTTTAACTATGATGATGAGCGAAACCAAATCGAATTTCCACATGATACCCGTAGGCATACTTGATGCGCAGTCAGACGCCATTGGAATTCCACTTGTAAAGCAGGTAGCTACGCCTGAAACCTACGAGAACGATTTCAAACGGGCACTGCGCAGCTTCAAAGCAAAAGGCGCTGAAGGCCTAGTTACAGGAGACATCTACGAAGTGGCGGGTCACGAGCAGGGCTGGCTTGGCCGAGTGCTCAAAGAAGTCGGTTTAACCCCGATAAAGCCTCTTTGGATGGGCGACACAAAACAGATTTACCTTGACTACCTAAAAACGGGTTTCAAAGCAACCGTAGTGCGCACTAAACTGGAGCTGTTAGGCCTAGATTGGCTTGGACGAACATTGGACAGAAAATTTTACGATGATATCCTAAAACTCGGCAACGTTGACGCTTGCGGAGAAGGCGGCGAATACCACACTGTGGTGACAGACGGGCCGACTTTTAAGAAGAAGATTGAAATTGTTGAAACGCAAAAGCATAAGCTTGACGGCGGCTTCGGGTACTTAGAAATCAAGAAATTCGAAGTTAAGCCGAAAGGCAAGGTAAAACCGTAGAATGGCCACGACATTTGACGTTATAATCGCGCATAACGAGCTTAAAGCGAAAGCTTTTCTCGAAGAAATCGAAGGAAAAAACCCACTTTTCATCTGCACAATTGCGACCACTGAAACCGGCAAAATCTCCGGCATATCGGCGGCTGGAGCCAACCCTGAATTCACCGATTACACGCCGCCAGCGGATGCCGAACTGCTTCTGCTTGGCAAATGCAAATCCATTGCCGGAGTGCCCATCACTCCCGACGGCATTCCGACACCCGCGTTGATAACTATGTCGGCTCTGCGCTTGGCAGATATCCCCGTTTTGATTGCCAGCGGCGGATTAAAAGTAAAACCCCAAATTCCGTTTTTAGACCTCGGCGGAAGCCCCGGACGAGATATCAGAAGCGGCAACGCAGTTGACAATGCCTCGGAAGTTATTGAAAGAGCCAAAATTGCTGGGCAGCAACTCGCTAAGGCAGTTGATTACCTCGTCATAGGCGAGAGTATTCCCGGGGGAACAACAACCGCTCTTGGCGTGTTGTCGGCTTTAGGCGTCAAAGCGGAGGGTAAAGTAAGCAGCACCCTGCCTGAAAACCCGCACAGCTTAAAGGCGGAAACGGTCAAGGCGGGGCTGGCGGCTGCAGGCGAAAGCTTCGGCAGTTTAGCAAAAGACCCAGCGAAAGCTATTTCATGCGTCGGCGACCCGATGATGGCTGCCTTCTCTGGGCTGGTGATTGGTGCAGCATCGCAGGTGCCCGTGTTGATGGCTGGCGGGACACAGATGAGCGCCATCTTAGCCGTAATTAACGCTTTGGAGCCCGATGTTCTCTGCAACGTGGCGGTGGGCACAACAAGGTGGGTTGCCAAAGACAAGTCATCTGACCTAAAAGGCATAGTTACGCAGTTCTGCGATGTGCCGATTTTAGCCGCCGACTTAAACTTTGGGGCATCACATTTCTCTGGTTTGCGGACATATGAGACTGGTCTTGTGAAGGAAGGCGTCGGCGCAGGCGGCGCTTCCATCGCGGCGATGGCTAAACTTGGCGGTGCAGTAACAAAAGACTTATTGCTTAAGGAGATAGAGCGTAATTATGCTTTGCTGATGGGCTTGAAGTGAATTTGGCTTGGTTGTTAGAGAGTTAAAGAACCTGTGTTCCTTCCTTACAATTTTATGCAGAACCACACATGAAAACATGCTCACTGACTGCGCCAACGGCATGTGGGCTTTTCCTGTAATCGGCGCGTTTATCGGCTTGTTAGCAGGCGTGTTCGGCTGGGTCGCTTCCCTGTTTATACCTAGCATAGTTGTAGGCGGCTTAGTCTTAGCCATGTTGCTTCTGATAACGGGGCTTCATCACACCGACGGGTTACTTGATTTCGGCGACGGCGTTATGGTCCTTGGCACATACCAACGCAAAATTGAGGTTATGCATGACCAGTTCACCGGCGCCGGCGGCTTATCATTAGGCATCATGACCATGCTGATCACTTCTTTAGCCATAGGAAAAGTCGGAGGCAGCGGAGAATTCAAAATCCCACTGATAATCGGCGGCATCATCGCCGTTGAAGCCTCAGCAAAGCTCTCCATGGTTGTTATGGCGCGGGCTGGAAGATCAGTTCACCAAGGCATGAACTCCCCTTTCCTTGAAGCCATGCATGGAAGAAAAGGCACCCTGCGCCTCATAGCCGCAATAGCGATTTCTTTAGCGGTTGCTATCCCTCTGTTAGGTTGGGCAGGAGCTTTCGTTGTTTCAGCGGGGATAATTTCGGGTTTAGTTATGGTTGCGATTGCACATCGACACTTCAACGGGGTAACAGGCGACGTCTTCGGCGCCACCAACGAGTTGACAAGAATGGTGTGCATAATTGTTTTGTTGGCGGTGATTATACGGTAACGGCACTTGTCATGGCTGGCGGAAAAGGAACACGCATGCGACTCGCGGAGGAGAAGCCGCTGATTAAAGTCTGCGGCAAACCCGTTATCGAATACGTGCTTGAAGCGCTAAAGAACGCCAAGAAAATCGATTCCATCGTTGTAGCGGTCAGCAACTGCACACCCAAAACCGCAAAGTTCCTCAGCCAGTTCCCAGTGAAAGTGGTTGAAACGCCTGGGAAAGATTATGTTTCCGACATGGGCTACGCAGCGCAAACCCTGAAACTCGGTGTTTTCTTGGCTATCGCAGCAGACCTTCCGCTCGTGACAGCTCAAGCGGTGGACTCTATCGTTGAGCGGTACGAGCGCTGCGGCAAACCCGCTTTAACCGTAGCTGTTCCCCTTAAAACCAAAACCAAACTCGGCATGTGCGTTGAGTACTCGTTTAAACTGTATGAAGAAGACGTGGTTCCCGTAGGCATCAACGTTATAGATGGGCACAAACGTTACGGGGACGAATGGCTCGACCAAGACATCTACCTACTCGACGTCGAGGAATTAGCCGTGAACATCAACACAATACAGGAACTACAACTAGCTGAACGCTTAATAGTTCAACAAAACAAAAAATAGCTAGAGCAGGCTTCCTTATTCTGCGAATGGGTCATAATACCTGATTTTGGAATATTTGCTTTTCTTGTAAAACCAGTACCCCAATAATGCGCCTACTATTGCACCCAAACTGAAGCTGATAGCAATAAACGTGTTAAAAGTAATAAAGCCCACCAGTCTAACAGGAACGCCGGCGCCATTTATACCTACCAAAAGTAAACCGACGCCAAAGAAACAAGCAATTGCCCCAGCCAAAGCGCCGACTGTAATGAAAGTAATTTCCGCTCCAAGCATCTGACGCTTAGGCATCCAAGCTGCTCTTTTAACCCGTGCTTTTTCAGCGACAAAAACAAAAATGACTCCTACAATTGCTATTACGATATACATAAGAAACAGGTTGAAATCGATCGTACCTGTAATATAAGACGCGAACGATGTGATAATGAAAACCGCGGCAAACAAAAATGCCACGATGTAAAATGCCTTTGGGAAAGAAGCTTCAATTTCAGACTCGCTTTTCTTTTCATCAAACTCCTGAAGTAAACGCGACGCAAGAAAACCTTTCTCGGTTAAAACATATTTTCCATCTTCTGTTTTCATTAACAGACCGTTAAGAACTTTCAAGTGGTAATTTAATTTTCCAGTATTGGGGATGCCTAAATTACTCATTAAATCGGTGTAACTTAAACTACCTTTTTCGTTTAGCACCGATATAATTTTTCTTCTTGTCTCGTCCTTCAATATGCGATGTAGCGAATTAATTCCTGCAACCATGGCAATAGCATAAATTATGAAGGATTTTAGGTTTTTTGACTAAAAATTTTATCAAGACAGCCCTAAAGCTTTTTCAGCCTTTATTGTTTTTCCCAAGAATCTCTTGCAGTATTTCTTTCATTTTTCTTGCGTCAACATCTAAAAGCGGGGATTCGCATATCATAGTGGGATGCATTTGGAAGTCTGCGATGACTTCGGATAGCATGCGGAAGTCTGGTCCATATTTTTCTTCGTCGAGGGGGTGGTGTTTTTTTTCGCCTTGGGCGTTGAACTCGATTTTTGAGAAGTGACAGTGCATGCTTCGCATTGCTTCTGTGCCGAGTCTCTGCTCGATTTTTTCGGCGATTGCCCTGAAGTCTTCGGTTTTCTTTAAGGCTCCTTGATGCAGGGCGTAGAGGTGTGCCCAGTCAACGACCAGCTGGGTGTCTTCGATTTCTTGGTTAAGCGTTAGTATCTCGTCGAGGCTGCCGACCTGAAATTTTCTTCCCATCGTTTCGGGTCCAAGCTTCACTTTGAGCCCCAGGCTCCTCATTTCCGCGTTAACTTCTTTTAAGGCGTTTAGACAGGTTTTGAAGGCAAACTCTTTGTCCAAGCGCCCGTAAAACCCCGTGTGGAACACCATGACGTAGGCTCCCATCCAGTCCGCCGCGGTGGCTGACGCAATTAGACGCCGTTTGCTTGCTTCTACGACGTCTTTTTTGCCTGACAGGTTAATGAAGTAAGATCCATGAAGGCTGAGGCGTACATCATTTTCCCTCGCCGCCGCACCGAGCTTTTCCGCAAGTTCCTGCCTGATCTGCGGCTTTGGACCCCAACGGACTGCCTCGTACTCCAAGGCATCCAAGCCTTCCTCACGCAGCAGCCGAGGGACATCGGGCAAGTCTGCTCCCATAAGCCTGAACATCGGCGGAACCCCTGCTGGACCAAAACGCGTGTGCTCAGCCATCAATTTTTGCCTTGTCTTCAAGTTGGTTTGCTATTAAGGATTCATCCTTAGGTTAACTAATTATTCTGATTTTCTTTTTACTGATAATGATTAACTTGTTTTTTGCTTCTTTCAGATTTATTTTTTGTTGGGCGGCATTTAGGGCTTCTATGATGTTGCTGGGGGTAGCTGGGCTTGCTTTTATGATTATAATGGTTATTTGGTCTTTTTTAAAAGTGCGGTAGATTTGAGAGAAGTTTTTGTCCAGAGTGAGGAGTGTCAGGTCGTTTTGTGCGGCGTATTGTGCTATGAAATAGTCTTTGGCGCTTTTAAGATGAGTTTGAGAAACGCCTATTGTATCAAAGCCTTTTTTTGTGAGCCATTCTTTGGCGTCTCTTGGGATGTTCTCATCAATTATTATTCGAGGCAAGCGTTAAGCAGGCTCTTTTAGAGGGTAATTGTTTCTTCGTTCTCAACGCACTTCGAAGCGTAAAGAAGTGCTGCTTTGATATCCTCCCTTTTAAGCGTCGGGTATTGCCTAAGCACTTCAATTTCAGATAAACCGTTGCCAAGAAGTTCAATGATGAGGTAAACTGGAATACGCGTCCCCTTAATCACTGGTTTCCCAGCTAGAATTTCACAGTCTATGACAATTCTATCCGAAACTTCTTCCATGCAACTCACTCATCCACATTAGTTGATTATCTATGGTCAACATTAAAATATATTGCCATTACAAATGAAAGCATTGTAAAAGAGGTTGTGCCGTCTTTGACTTTCAGTGTTTCAGCACCGAATAGACAATCAAAAATAAGGGGTTCTGCAGACAAAAAGCGCCGTTTCATGTTGAAAGTGCGCGGCTCCTATTCGATGCAGCGCCATGTTGAATCATGTTTGGCATCTAATAGACGCATCTAGCAGACCGGAGGATAGACTGTAGCGGACACCCAAACACCCCTACCTATAGACCTACCCTATGAGGGGTCTAGTATTTACTCCAAAAAAATGCATTAAATATGGCCTGCAGAAGAAGAAGAAGAAAAATTGTTTTCATCAGCTTCTTCTTCTTTTAAAAATATTGATCGCCGAGAAGAACAACAGTTGTTTTCCGGGTGTTGTTGTTCTTTCAAAATTTGAAATTGGTAAAAAAGCCAGTCAAAAAGTGCTACCGCGCCAAAAACCTAATTTGTACTCTGCGTTCCGGCAGCATAAACAGTGACTTTAATGTTGCAGCAGGTGAACTATTGTTGGAATCGGCACATACAAGCGGACATAAACGGATATGACTATGATTCCGACAGTGATTGCAATAAGAGCGTAGTCTCCTTTGTGTAGTTTTAGAGCGTACAGGTTGGTGCGTTTTTTTGTGGCTCCCCAAGCCCGTGACTCCATTGCCTCAGCCAGCTCTAGGCTTCTTCGGATGGCGCTAACAATGAGTGGTATAAGCACGGGGACGTAATTTCTGATTTTCTTTAGGAAACCGCCTTTTTCCAGCTCTAATCCTCTGGCTTTCTGCGCATCCATTATTGTTTGGGCTTCCTCCGCCAGAACAGGAACGAAACGCACTGCGGTGGTGAAGGCGAAAGCGAACTCGTATGGCACATGCGATTCCTCCAACGCTAACCCCAGGTGGTCAGGCGAAGTCGTCAAAAAGAACACTGAGAAAGACTCAACAAGCACCACAAAACGCAAAGTCAAACCGACAGCGCCCTCGATGTTAGGAGCAGTTAACCTGTAGCCCGAAGTAAAATAATCCGTGCCGACGTTAACTACAAAGATGACCGCTGCCAAAAAAGCGGCTCCTCGAAGCGAACGCAGCCACTGCCTCTGCACACGAGCCAACAGCACAAAGGGAATCTGCAGAAGAAACAGAATAAGCAGCGGAATGATCTGGTAGAAAAGGATGGCGACTACAAAGATGGAGATGACGTAGGCGAATTTTACCCTTGGATCCAAATTGTGGATTGGCGAGGAAACCTTTCTGAACTTTAAGCCGTCAAAAACACTCATTTCGCCGTTTTAGTCTCCTTGACGTTCAAAATTGTTTTTTCAGCTTCGTAAATATCAATGATGTTCTTCGGGAACCCTAACTGCGACAGCCTCATGAAGATTTGAGCTATCTGCGGCAGAACGATCGAGGATTCAGCTAAAACCTCTGGGTTTGTCAAGATGTCTTTTCCGTCGCCTTCTGCAACGATTTTTCCCTCCTTCATCAAAACAACGCGGGGATTGCATTCAGCCACAAACTCCACATCATGCGTGACTATCACGACGGTTTTTCCTTGAGTTTGCATCTGCATTATGAACTGGCGCAGAATCTCTTTTTGCTCGTGGTCCTGCCCGATGGTGGGTTCATCCAAAATCAAAGCCTTTGGATCCCAAGCCAAAACGGAAGCCAACGCAACCCGCTTCCGTTCGCCACCGCTTAGAAGGAAAGGAGACGTTTTGCGGTACTGGGTTAACGCCAGAAGATTCAAAGCCCATGTTACCCGCTTCTCCACGACTTCTGGTTCGAACCCGAAGTTTCTGAGGGCAAACGCGATTTCCTCTTCTACCGTTTCGCTGAACAGTTGATGGTCTGGATTTTGGAAAACAAAACCTACGTTTCTAGATAAAGCCGCAACGCTTGTTTTAGTGGTTTCAACGCCGTCCACACAGACTTTTCCCGCTGTGGGTTTTAGGAGCCCGTTGAAATGCTTGACAAACGTTGATTTTCCAGCGCCGTTTTGCCCCATGATCGCGACGAATTCGCCGTCCTTTATCGTTAAAGAAACCCCTTTCAAAGCCTCGACTCTGTTAGGATACGAGAAATGCAAGTTTTCAGCCACGATCATTTGGTTTTCAACGTCTCCAACAGTTGGTCAGCTAACTCTTCGGAAGAGAGCGGTGTGTTGCCGCCGAGGTTTAAGCCGTCCTTTCTTAGCATCTGATACAGTAACGTGGCTTTGGGGATTCCGACACCGATTAAACGGGTTTCTTCGGAGTTGAGAATTTCCCTTGGGTTTCCTTCGTAACGGACTTTTCCTTCATCCATAACGATCAGATGATCCGCGTATTTTGCGGTTAAATCCAATCTGTGCTCCACAAGAACGACGGTTATTCCCTGCTTCTTGTTTAATTCATAAATTACCTCAAAAATTTTCTCAGCGCTCAAGGGGTCAAGGAAAGATGTTGGCTCATCTAAAACAATAATTTCAGGCTCCATCGCGAGAACAGACGCTATCGCCACGCGCTGCTGCTGCCCCCCTGAAATCTCATGAGGCGAACGCTCACGCAAGTCATAAATGCCTGTTTGGTTTAGCGCCCAATCAACTTTTTTTCTCATTTCTTCCCGCGGTGTTCCGAGGTTTTCGAGCCCGAATGCCACGTCTTTCTCGACGGATAGGGCGAAAAGCTGGTTTTCGGGGTTCTGGAACACTAAGCCTACGTGTTTTGCCATTTCGTAGGTGTGATGTTTAAGGGTGTCTTCGCCTGCAACTGAAATTTCGCCTTTCAGTTCCCCTTGGTAGAAGTGAGGTATCAAACCGTTGAAGCATCGGCACAAAGTTGTTTTTCCGCAGCCGCTTGGTCCTGTAATTAAAACAAACTCGCCTTTCTCCACTTTAAACGACACATCAATGATTGAGGGTTTAGATGCGCCGGGATAAGTGTAGGTTAGGTTTTTTGTTTCAATTATAGCCATTTTTTGTGCCTGCTAACTTAAGCGTGAGGTTTGCTCATTTAAGCGTAGCTACACATTTTTGATTATCTTCTGCCTCAGCAGCAGCAGACACTGCTTAAGCACCGGCTCTATCTCGCCAGCGCCGCTTACCCCAGACGCCATAGCGTGACCACCGCCAACTCCATGCAAATACTCGCCTAAAGGCGCCGCAATATCTGTTCCCAAATTGACGCCTGCCTGCTCAGTGAACTGGCGAGTACAACGCAGACTTATCTCTATTTTCCCGTTTTTCTCTCCCGCAACAGCCGACATGTGGGCTCCTAAATCAACCAGAGCTTTAGCTGCTGGAGCTTGGTAAGCGCTGACATGAGAGAGAGCAATTATCCAACCGTTGACCTTGACGATTTTAGCTCTTTTGCAAGCCTTCAGCTTAGCTAAGCGTTCAGACGTGTCTATCGGCAGAGCAAACTGCGCCAATGTTTGCTGCACATCTATCCCCTGAGTCACCAATTTAGCGACGATTTGAATAGTAGAAGCACTTGCCAACGCGAAATGTCGTGTGTCAAAGGCAATGCCGACAAACAAAGCCTTAGCCTCGTTCAAGCTGGGCTTGGTTTTAGATTGTATAAAAAGTCTATGGATTATTTCACAGTTGGCGGCTGCAGTCTCATCTACAATGCATAAACTGCAGATTTTTGCTGTTTCTGGGTTCGGGGAGTGATGGTCAATTATGATTTTTGGGGCGGGAGACTTTTTAATTGTTTCAACCACTTGATCCAGCTGTTCAATAGTGTTCATATCCAAGAGCATGATTACGTCTGCAGATTCGATGTTCGGGTTCAAATTAACAGTTATAGGCAAATACTCCAGAAGCAGCTTGGACGGCTTGTTGATGCCCTGAGGACACCCAACCTCAATCACAACATTAGGTAAAAACCGTTTAAGCAAACCCTGCAACGCGTAAGCTGAGCATATGGCGTCAGCGTCTGCACTACGATGGCACAGTAAAAGGACAAAAGATGCTTTCGTATCTTCTAAAATTTTAGTTAAGTTTTGGAAATCGTTCATTTTATTTTTCTCAAATAATTTTCACTTGCTCTGTGAGCTTCATCTACGGCTTCTTTAACCAGCGTCTCAGCATTAACGCCCTTAGCGTCTGGCGACAAATCAAGGTCTATCTCCACTGAAACATCAAGCGGTTTTGACCCAGAGGCTTCCACGCAAATATCCAGCCTATCAATCATTTTAGAGCGAACTTTAGAAAGGACGTATTTTCTGGCGGCGTTCTCCGCTGTTGAACATAAAGTTTCTATTTGCTCGGTGGTTAGCTCTGGTATCCCCAGCTCTACCACAAGCTTCACCTCTAAGATGATGGCTGAGAAACTGGGCTTAGGTCTTCTTGGAGTTTTGTCTGGGCTTCTTTTATTTGGCTGCGCATGCGCTCTTCTTGTCGTGCCAGAACGGTGCTTCTTGTTTCCAAAAGTTCTTTTCGCTCAACAAGGTCTTCGGTTACTTTCGGCTTCTCCGCTTTAACCAGCAGTGAACCGATTGCTTTGTAAATAACTGCGTCTTCAGCGGTTTTCTGCAGTTCAGCTACTGTCTGTTCAACTTCTGTTTTTTCCATTTCAACCTGCTGTTTCTGCGCTAAAATTGACTGGAGGGTTTGCTGCAGTTGTTGCAGTCTAAGAAGCCTTTCTTGCACGTTAGGCGGTAATCTTGAAATTTCATCACTCAAATTTTATCCTTCCGTATCAGCATTACGGTAAGCTATTAATTAAGGATTTCCAACAAGGGCAACTATCGCGGAAGCCTATGGGATGTTTGTCGAGTTCCAGTAGTAAACGTACTTGTAGCCCACATTTGAAATGGGGAAAGCTGGGTCATCATACACTATGTCGAGGCTGACGCCATATTGGGTTAAAAGTTTGTTTGTGGCTAAAGCAATCTGCTGGGTTTTGTTGTCAGTCGGCCAGAAACCCCAAATTGTGTTGTTGGCATTCGGTATGCCCCATCCATAATTTTCAGGCAGCACCAATACGGCTTCTGGACCGCTCAAATCGGGAAATTTCTTTTGCGTTATGTTATTCCAGAATCTTTGAAGTGCATTAAATTGATCATTAGTCAACGCACCATAATTGTTGCCCTCAAGGTATGGATAATCGAAAATCACAATGTATTTCGCTCCTGCTTCATAAGAGGTCAACATTTGATCGTACATTTGGTCTCCGCTTTCAAGGTAAGGCGCCGAGGAATACTCCCAAGTGATCATTGTTCCCCACTCTTTATCTTGAAGTCTTGCTGCTCCTTTAACCAAGGCTATTTGTCCCGCTACACTGGTATTCCCACCCAACTCAGCGAACAAAACGTTGTATCCTCCCAAGTAATCATACCAGTATAGGCCATAATCGGAAGTGTATGCAGTGACTCCAGCAGCGTTCAGGGCTGAAAGTCCAGGGTCGTCCTTAAGAATGTCTTGAACAAAAAAGTCAGCTTCCACATTGTAGTTTTGAGGGTCCGTTCCGTTGTCCATGTAAGCAAACAATTTCAAGTAGATCTGGTTGAGGTCAATGCTGGCAGTAGAATTATTATTTAGGTATTCCTCGCCGTAAGTCGAAAACCAAGCTGTCCAGTTCCCGTTGAGTTGTACCCCTCCTGGCTCGTCATTGTAGTATAAGCCCAGAAATTTGCTGCCCCAACGTTGTGTCCATTGCTCAGTAATATTTAGTGGTTGTTGCCAGAACCAGCTGTCGTCAGAAACGTTTCTTCCAAGAGGGTCACTTACCCCGAGGTTTATTATAACGCTTAAACCTTGAGAGACAGCGTAATCGCAAATTTCCTCTACGCTTGTTTCGTTTTCGCTAATTGCGTTTCTGCCAGCATCCAAGACGAAGAGATTTGTGTAACTTTTCACTCTGTCAATAAGCAGCTTGGCTTCTTCTGTGGTGTTTCCTCCAAAAGCTACTCCGATGTAAACGTCAGGATTTGCTTTCGGCAGGTTTCCACTATGATATGTTGTGTAGGCTGCTAAAATTGAAATTGCAAGTATCACTATAAGTAAGGATGGAACCAGATACTTCTTTACCTGTTTGGAGCTGCTCATGCCTTGTCCTTACACGAGACTGTTATTATGTTCCATCCTTAATGCTTTACGATGAAACAGTCCTCCGCAAGTTAACCGCGCAACCTGCAACTCGCCATGCAAAGTCAATCAATAAGTTTGCTTTGTGAAGTCTTTTTTAAGCAGTCCAAGCATTAACCAACGTTAGAAGGGACGAAAGAAATTGGAACGTGCCAAAGTCGTAAAAGAAGAGCTACAGGAACAGGATACCCGTTTTTTAGCCGTTTATGTGGAAGCAAAAAATTCATGCATGCTGATGCTTAGCGAAAAAGAAGATAAGCTGGGAACTTTGGCTATCGCTGTTCCGAAACCCCGAGATCTTATTGGCACAGTCAGCTCATCAGTGCTTTTAGGAGATAGGAACGTTATTACTGCAAGAATGTTTGCTGAGTACGTGGCTTCTAAGAAGGGAAAAATAGCTCTGGTTTCGGTTTATCTGGACAAACTTGACGAAATGCAAGCGCAAGCGTTCTTTATGCACCTTATCGAAAAACTTATTCCGCCGGAAAGCCAAAAGGAGCCAACTACAACCTAAAATGTTTAAGCTTAGTGGTTCATGGAAATGTCGATAACAAAATGATTAGTAAACTGCGAAATTGCGATTTTCAAGCAATACTAGCTGTTGTGAATGATGCCGCTGCTGTGTATAAAGGCAAGATTCCAAGCGACAGGTGGAAGGAACCTTACATGGCAGCGCAAGAGCTTAAGGAGGAAATCAACGGTGGAGTTCAATTTTACGGTTTGAAAGATAACGATGTTTTGGTTGCTGTGATGGGGATTCAATGCGTTAGCGATGTTACTTTAATCAGGCACGCCTATGTTTTGAAAAGTCATCAGCGGAAGGGGTATGGCGAAAAGCTTCTAAACCGTTTAATCGGCTTAGCCGAAACATCCCAGGTTTATGTTGGCACTTGGGAAGCAGCAAAATGGGCAATAAAGTTTTATCAAAAACACGGGTTTGAACTGGTTTCTACTGAAGAAAAGAATAAACTCTTAAAGCAACATTGGAGCATTCCCACACGGCAAGTGGAAACATCAGTGGTGCTTGAACTCAAAAGGCAACTCAAATGAAAGAAACTCTCATCTTAAAAGTGGATTCCGAAAATCCTGATTACACCAAAATCGAAGTTGCCGCCCAAGTTCTTGAAAGGGGCGGATTAGTGGCTTTCCCAACGGAGACCGTTTACGGTTTAGGCGCCGACGCACTTAATCCGGTTGCTGTTTTGGCTCTTTTCGAAGCTAAAAAAAGACCTTTAGATAACCCGCCAATCGTTCATGTTGCAGAGACAAGTGAAGTTTACCGGCTAGCGCAGCAGGTTCCAAAGAAGGCTGAGTTGCTGATGAAAAGGTTTTGGCCAGGACCTTTAACTCTGGTTTTTAAACGCTCAAGCGTAGTACCCGACGTGACAGTTGCAGGTTTAGACACTGTTGCGATTCGAATGCCAAAACACAAAGTCGCCTTAGCATTGATTAAGCAATGCGGTCTTCCCATAGCCGCTCCAAGCGCGAACCTTGCAGGGAAACCTAGTCCAACCACCGCCAAACACGTTTATGAAGATCTTAATGGCCGAATCGATGTCATCCTTGACGGCGGAGCAACAAGCATCGGTGTTGAATCAACTGTTATAGACTTAACTGTGGATCCTCCAGTTGTGCTTCGTCCAGGCGGGACATCTTTTGAGGCATTAAAAAAAGTGCTTGGCGATGTAGAGCTGCACCCGTTTGTTCAATCTGAAGAAGAGTTGCCCCTTGAACAAATAAGGTCTCCTGGAATGAAACATAGGCATTATGCGCCTAAAGCAGAGGTAATTCTTGTTGACGGTTCAATTTCCGCTGTTGTAACCAAAATAAAAGAGCTATCAGAATCTTATCGGGTTAAAGGCGCAAAAGTAGGCATCTTAGCCACCGATGAAACACAAGCCAGCTACAAAGCAGACGTAGTCAAGTCTCTTGGCAGCCGCTTCAACTTGGCAGTTGTTGCCCAAAGCCTTTTCCGTTTACTTCGGGAGATTGACGCAAAAAACGTCGATGTCATAATTGCTGAAGGCGTTTCTTCCGAGGGAATCGGCTTAGCCATCATGAATAGGCTCCGCAAAGCGTCAGGATACCACATCGTCAGAGCGGATTTGGCATAATGCTTTTTACTTTTGATTTTCACAATAAGAATCATATAGGTAATTATTGTTTTTTGTGTTGGGAAAAATTTATATTTATATATTTGATTGTTGAATTCCGTTTGTATTCAAAATAAACAACTTGGTGAAAATTATGTCTCAAGGTGGAACAGTCCCAGTTCTAGTATTAAAGGAAGGCACAGGAAGATCAACTGGCCGCGAAGCACAAAAAAACAATATCATGGCTGCAAAAATAGTGGCTGAAGCAGTTAAATCTACACTCGGTCCCTGCGGCATGGATAAAATGCTTGTTACCAGCATGGGTGACGTCGCTATAACTAACGATGGTGCAACCATAATGAAAGAGCTTGACGTTCAGCATCCAGCGGCAAAGATGCTTGTGGAAGTTGCAAAAGCTCAAGACAACGAGGTTGGTGACGGAACAACAACCGCGGTAATTTTGGCTGGCGAGTTGCTCTCTAAAGCTGAAGGGTTGCTTGACAAAAATGTCCATCCCACAGTTATCATTGAGGGTTACAAGAAAGCCAGTGAGAAAGCTCAGGAAATTTTGGAACAAATAGCCATTCCCGTTTCTATTGATGACGACAAAACCCTCAGGGATATAGCCATCACATCTTTGTCGAGCAAAGGCATTAACGTCGCTGAAGATCACTTCGCAAAAATCATTGTTGAAGCAGTTAAACAGGTGACAGAAAAAATCGACGACAAATACACGTCCGACATAGACCTGATAAAAGTCGTTAAGAAACATGGCAAAAGCCTAGATGAAACAGAGCTTGTCAAAGGCATGGTCGTCGATAAAGAAATTGCAAGCTCACAAATGCCCAAGGTCATTGACGGAGCCAAAATTGCGTTGCTAAATGGCAAGATGGAGATAGAAAAAACAGAGTTCGACGCAAAAATAAACATTGAAAGTCCTAATCAAATGCAGCTTTTCCTCGACGAAGAAGAACGCATGCTAAAAGACATGGTTAACTCAGTTACAAAGGCAGGCGCGAACGTTATCTTCTGCGAAAAAGGCATAGATGACATGGCACTGCACTTTTTAGGCAAAGCGGGAGTCTTAGCGGTTAAAAGTTTAAGCAGCAGCGACATGGAAAAAATGTCAAAGGCAACAGGCGGCAAAATAGTTGCAAACGTAAAAGATTTGACCGCTGACGTTTTAGGGAAAGCTAAGCGTGTTGAAGAAGTAAAAATCGGCGACGACAAACTTCTTTATGTTCGAGAAGCCAAAAATCCTAAAGCCGTAACAATAGTCATAAGGGGAGCATCCAATCAAGTAATCGACGAAGCAGAACGATCACTGCACGACGGCCTATGCGTTGTACGCAATGCAATTGAAGACGGCAAAATTGTGGCAGGCGGCGGCGCACCCGAAGCAGAACTATCCAAAAATCTGCGCACTTATGCAGTAAAAGTCGGTGGACGAGAGCAACTTGCGGTAGAAGCATATGCAGATGCAATTGAAGCAATCCCGTTAACTCTAGCCGAGAACGCTGGCTTAGACCCCATAGACATCATGGTGGCACTAAGAGCACAACACGAGAAACCCGACAGCAAATATTTCGGCATCGAAGTTTCAACTGGCAAAATCAAAAACATGCGCGACCTACTAGTCATTGAGCCACTACGAGTAAAGCAGCAGGTTATAAAATCAGCCACAGAAGCAACAAACATGATACTGAAAATCGACGACATAATCAGCATAAAAGGCGGCGGCAAAATGCCCCCAATGCCTCCAGGCGGGATGGGAGGTATGGGTGGAATGGGCGGCATGGGCGGCGGAATGCCCTACTAAAAAACCCAACTTTCTTCTTTTTTAATTTTAAAAAACAAGTTTGCTTTGATTCTAGCATCTTAATCTGATTGGCTGTAAATTTATATTCTTACGGCTAGACATTATTCGGTATCTCGGAGTCTAAATATGAAGCATGTTAAGGTTGTAGCTTTCGACTGCCCAGACGCTTATTTCAAAACGTTAGAGACCATTTGGAATGGAGGAGACGATTTCCAAGTGGGATACGGCTCTGAAGTTACAGAGACAAAAAAACTCAACTTATCAATAGAAATTGCTCATCCTGAAAACCGCCCGCTCGTCAGCGACAAAGCGCCTTGCGACATGAAGTATGTGCAGTGGTATGCGTTAACTTATCTTTGGTGCGGGGAAGGAAAGCAGGATGAAATTTACACTTACGGCAGCCGACTTCGTGAACCCGTCGATCAGGTTGAAGAAGCAATCAAAAACTACGTGAAAGAGCAGCGGGATCGCCAAGTGACAATGGTTGTTAGGTTGCCAGATGATATCTATAAAATTAATCCAAAAACAAAGGAGCGGCATGAACCGCCCTGCTTGAGCCTTATTGACACTGAAATCCTCGATGGGCAAATGCATTTAACATGTTATTTCCGCTCTTGGGATGCTTACGCCGGTTTGCCAGCTAACATTGCAGGCTTGCAGCTTTTCAATGAGGCGTTTGTTTCTGAAATTAATGAGCGGGGAAACCTTTCGTTGAAAACTGGTAAACTGATATTCCATTCAAAGAACTGTCATATTTACCAACGGCAATTCAAACTTGTCAAAGAACTCTTAGAGCCCAAGGAAAGTTCAAAGAATACGCGGATTGCAAAAACACTGCAAGAAGCCGAAAAATAAACGCCCACAAGCAACATGGAAAAGACTTGATTTCTTGCTTCCCAACTCTTACTTATGGGAATATTTTATAGTTTGTCGGTCTAACTATACCTTGGGCGAACGGCATGAGCCATACAGCAACCTGGAAAGTTCTTGATGAGTTGGTGATTGAGCTTCGGGAAAAAGGCGTCAGTGTTCCACCTGAAGTAATTGGCGATCTGAGGAACGCAAAACTTATGATTATAGTTTCAAAAACGGACGACGGCACAGGGGAAGAATCACAGAAAGTTGAGGAGTTCCTGGGAGCTATTGAATCAATCTTAATTAATGAAGCACAAAAAGCTTTGAGCCCAGAAATTGTTGATCAGTGGCTTAAGCGTTTGGGGGAAGCCAGCGCAGAAACCAAAGAAGAGAAAATGGAAGAAAACAAATTCGTCACAGGCGTTCCCCGAGACCAAAAATGGGTCAGGGTTGAACCAGCTGGAAATCTGCCAACCGAGCGAATAAATCAGATGGCTAAGGAAAGTAACCTCACCGTTAATGGGCAAAAAGATGGGCGCCTCCTATTGTACGGCCAAGCGGACTGCATCAAAGAATTCCTCAAAAAAATGACTGCAGAAGCAAATAAAAAATAGTGACAATAAACCAAAAAAGAAATCAGGTTAGAAACTGATTTATACTAAAGATTTTTATGAAAATAGTAACAAGTATAAAGAGTGAGAATTCATGAAGTTTGCCGAAATTGCTGTCTTGCTAAGGGAGATTGTTGATAATTGCCCAGATTTAGATGGAAGTACCATCACGTTGATACCCCAGAAAGCCATGTACCCATTGTATCAGGGCTACCACATTAACATTAAAGCAAATATTTCTAAAGAAAGTATGGGCTGCCTGAGAAAAATAGTGGAAGGTCACGATTTAGTTATGCAAATCAAGACTGACTCAGTGGTAGTCTACGAGACAAGGTCCTGACCCGTTTTTTTATTTTAGCTATTTGCTTTTTGAGTTTTGTTTCGATATGTTTTTTACGCTAGTCGCTAATGGGTATTGGGAACCATTTTGGTGAAGCTCAAAGGATTCCAAAAATTAACATTAGCTGAACAAGCGCTGCAAAGCTGGCTGGCTGCACTTCAAATTGGTGTGTCTAAAGCTGCTGCGGTGTCTTTGCAGGATGCGTTAGGACGAGTTTTAGCTGAAGACCTAACCGCGCTGGAAGATTTGCCACGGTTTGACAAGTCAGCCATGGACGGGTACGCATTAAAATCTGTTGACACAGCCGGTGCCTCGCAGTCTAAACCAGCAATCTTCCAATTAACTGAAAACAATGAAATAGAGAGCATGCAGGCTAAGCAGGTTTGGACTGGAAACCCCATCCCGAAAGGTGCTGACGCAGTAGTTAAGCTTGAGGACACCAAAAGGCGCAACGGAACCCTGAAGGTTTGGAGCCAACTTGCCCCAGGAGTCAATGTTGCCAAAGTAGGTGAGGACCTTAAAAAAGGCTTAATCATCGCTAAGTCTGGCGCACGGTTAAACCCCTACCATATAGGATTAGCTGCTGCCTTAGGTCACAGTCAACTAAAAGTTGCAGAGAAACCGAAAATCGCCATTTTAGCCACAGGAAATGAACTTACCGAAGTAGGCACAGCGCTTTCTGGAAACCTAATTTATGATTCAAACAAAATTATGATTTCAGTAACATGCAAAGAACTTGGCGCCGAAACAGCCGATTATGGCATAGTAAAAGATAACGTGGATGAAATTGCTGATAAAATCCAAAAAGCCCTCAAGACCAATGATGCCGTAATCACCACTGGCGGGACAAGTGTTGGAGGTTTAGATTTGGTGCCAGACGCAGTTAACAAGCTTGGGGAACCAGGGGTTATTGTTCACGGCGTTGCATTAAGACCAGCGATGCCGACGGCTGTTGCAGTGTTGGAGGGCAAGCCCGTTTTGATTTTGTCAGGTAACCCCGTGGCTGCAATTATCGGTTTTGAGGTTTTCGGCAGACCGATGGTTTGCAGGCTGCTTGGAATGACCAAAACGGAGCCACGGCCAATGTTGAAAGCTACCTTAACCCGAAAAGTCACATCTGTTCTTGGAAGAAAAACATACCTTAGAGTCCACGTAACCTTAAGAGGCGGCGAATTTTATGCTGAGCCAGTTAGCACAAAAGGCTCTGGATCTATATCCACCATGACGCAGAGCAACGGTTTCGTCATAGTGCCCGAGAATCGGGAGGGCGTAACCGGGGGCGAAACGGTTACAGTTCACATGTTTGGCGGTGTGGAGGCTGCGGATTAATGTTTAGGAAGCTTATGACTTTTGACGAGGCGCAAAAAACAATCAGAGACCACTTTACGCCTGCGGTTTTAGGTGAAGAAGAAGCGGCGCTGCTTGAAGCTTACAACCGTGTTCTCAGCGAAGATGTGGTTTCAACGCTTGACATTCCACCGTTTAACCGTTCAACTGTAGACGGCTACGCTGTCAAAGCCGAGGACACTTCCTGCGCAGATGAAAATCAACCTGTAACCCTGAAGGTTTGCGGCGCCGTAAATGCTGGTGAGCAGCCGAAAATGGTTTTGGCGAAGGGTGAAGCCGTTGAAATCGTTACTGGCGCCCCGATTCCTGAAGGTGCAAACGCGGTGGTTATGGTTGAAGACACAGAGAGGGAAGATGATGATTTGCACGTTTATGGCGCTGTCACCGTTTACGAGAATGTTATGAAGAAGGGCTCAGACATCAAGAAAGGCGAAGCAGTGCTTAAAAAAGGGGTGGTTTTGGGGTCTTCGGAAATCGGCGTTTTAGCGGCTTTAGGTTTAACTGCGGCTAAAGTTTCAAAAATCCCCATAGTTGCGGTTTTATCTACGGGCGGTGAAGTGACTGAGCCTGGCAAGGTTTTGCCCGCGGGAAAAATCTACGACATTAACGCTTACAGCCTAAGCACAGCAGTGATTGAAAGCGGCGGAAAACCAGTTTTCTTCGGGGTTGTCGCAGATGATAAAGCGGCTTTAGCGAAAGCCTTGCAAACTGCTTTAGCTTCAGCGGACATGGTGATTACATCTGGCGGCGTCTCGGTGGGCCCAAGAGATTATACCCCGCAAATCGTGGATTCGCTTGGTAAACCAGGCATAGTTGTTTACGGCATAGCAGTTAAGCCTGGGAAACCCACGACGGTCGCGTTTGTGGGAGATAAACCGGTTTTTTCGTTGCCTGGTAATCCAACCTCTGCACTGCTGCTTTTCTATTTGCTTGCTAGACCCCTGATTCAGCGGTTAGCTGGCAGACCCGTGGCTGCTATGAAAATAGTTAGAGCTGTTGCTGGCGCACGAATGTTCAGTGCTAAAGGCAGAAGGACATTCGTCATGGTTAAGTTAGAATTTGATGAGGACTGCCGATTGATCGCTGAACCCGTAGAAACTGGCGCTTCGGGCGCAATCACCACTTTAGCTAAAGCTGACGGGTTTGTTGAGATTCCCGAAGATGAGCAGTTTCTGGATGTTGATGAAGAAGTTGCTGTTACGCTTTTCCGTGGTGTTTCAGGCAAGATTTAGCGTTAAGCCCAATATCTGAAGAATTTTTGTGCTTCTTTTTGCAGGTTAGAGGAAAATTTAGCGTTTTTCAAAAATTAACGCAACAATTAAAAGTAGTCCCTAATGGGTTGGCTTGAATTTATCTTCTCTTTATTAACAGGATGTACCCTGCAAATACCCACGTGAGCACCGCATAAACAGTCAGACTTATGCCTAACAACGGGTTGCTAAATCCTGCGACGGCTAAGGTGTAGATTGAGAAGGTTGATGCTCCAGCGAACAAGATAAACAGTATCCAAGGTGCCCAACCTCTTTTTACGAGGAGGCCGTAAGCCGTTATTAAGCTGACGATGCCAAGTAAAGCAAGCTGCGGTGGAAAACCAGTTAAGGGCAGAAAAACCAAAAGGATTATTCCGCTGATAGCGTAGAAAGCTAATGCTGCTAATTCAATGCGGTTGAAACCTTTGAGTCTAGATGCGAAGGACACGTTGAGCTCCCTTTTACCTTATGCAGTAGGGCTTTAATTAATAAGTTTTTGCCGTCCGAGCCAGTAAATGTACTTGTTACTCATTTATTGATGCAGCCTCACCGTGGCGTAGCTAAGGTTTTTATGATGCAAAGAAATTATCTACCCTGCAACACGTCGGGGCTGTCGGCTAGCTTGGTCTAGGCTTGTAGACTTGGGCTCTATAGACTCCGGTTCAAATCCGGGCAGCCCCATTGGCGTTTCCGACTTTTTTGTTTGCTAAAAAGCTGATTTTCTAGATGTTATAAGTGACTCAGTTTTCTGGTCTACGGAGTAAAGGGCAGAAATGTTTTTGCTTGGTTTTAAACCGTTTTTCCAATTTCGCCGTGCCTATAGCTCAAATCCAAACCCTAAATCTGAAAATCGACCTGAAACAACCTCTAAATCTACCCCCACGCCTACCTATAGACCTGCATAGTATTTGCGCCAAAAAAACCGCCACAAATGTGGCAGGAAGAAGAAGAAAAATTGTTTTCACCAGCTTCTTCTTCTTTTAAAATTTTGCCAAAAAGAACAACATTTGAATTCTATGTGTTGTTGTTCTTTTAAAATTTAAAATTGCTAAGGAAAATTAGCCGCAAAAAGCAAACAAAAACAATTCCTTCGCAGAAAAAAGAAGAGGCCTCTTATTTGAATCACCCAAATAATTTAGCCCTTTGAAAGATTAAATGAAAAGGGGAATTGTTGGAAACTGGCTAACGCCGTTTTCTTATTTACATAAATTGCAATGGCGATTATTACAATTAAGACGGTATGATAATCGCGTAGTAGATGACGATGGGTATGCTTGAGCTACTTGTTAGTGTACCTGTGGCGTAAACGTTTGGTCGTACGAGCCGAAGTATGCGATTCCGTTGACTACTGCTGGTGATGAGTAGAGGTTGCCGCGACTTGCTCCATCAGCTTTATCACAGATTGTCCATCCCAATTCGGCGAGGGAAAAGTTAAGAAAACCGTAGGTAGCTTATCTTTACGAGCCAATAGAGCCTGTTTAATCAAGCTATCCATTTCCAAGCTTTCCCAGTTCCCGAGGTAGATTGAAGTGATGAAGAAACAAGTGTTCATATCTGGGCCCATTCTGGGCATGGAAAACAATCAAGAATACCGCGGAAAAATTACTGAAATCTGCGGCAAGATGGGTTTTGAAGTTATTGACCCCTGGAAGAGAGAAAAAATTCTCTATAAAGGAAACGAGGAATGCTGGTGGGACAAAGTTTCGGCGTTTGATTTTATTCAAAGGGATCTGGATGACGCTGACAGATGCGACGTCATGGTGGTTTATCTGCCTAAACTATCAGCGGGGGCATGCATGGAGCTGTTTTACGCTAAACGTAAAGGCAAAAAAATCGTAGTGATTTCGGATATAGAGTGCTTGAGTCCATGGATTATAGCGCATTCTGACATGCTTATCAAAAGCTTCAGTCAGCTGGAAGATGCACTTAAAAAAATTCAATAAGTTATTTATGATCAATTATTTTTTTTTCAGTTGTGACGCTTAATGGAAAACTGTTTTTCCAATTCCTCTTTATTGGAGACAAGAGCAGTCACATGGTTTTAATAATTGTTTTACATTTCTAGTTAGTTGTTTTGGAGTACGTTTTTTGATTGGAGGTGAATTTGTTTGAAAGAAGATTCTTGTAGAAAAGACTCTAAAATCACGATACCAAAACCTGAAATGACCCCGCATAAAAAATTCAAGTGCCCTCTGGACCAATCAATATATGATACCAAAGAGGACTACGAGAGACATTGCAAGGAAGAACACGATGTTCTTTAAAATTGAAGCAGATAATCTATAACTTGCCTTTTTTTGGGCAAAAATAGAAACAGACGAATTGATGCTGGTGCTTTTCTTATCTTATTGCTTCATCTATCCTTGAGTCACGCCGGGTCCTTGTGACTTCCTTAAAGAGCTCCAAACATTCCTTCTTAGTTGGCGCTTCGATGCCTATGCTGCCATAAGCCCCAATATCAATTCTGTATTTTTTTCGCTCTATTCCTTCGCCTTGGCTCATGTAAACTTTCCCCCTCTTCCTATTAGCCGCATTCGGATAATAGATTGTAACAACTAATAGTGTAAACTATTAATAAATTTAATGACGATTTACCGATAAATCCCCTGAGCTTTTCTGGGGCTAAAAACGACAAACGTCGAGTGTTTCATGTACCTCCCTATTTTCGGGATCAAGCCGGTTGCGTCTGTTCCAAGCTTACAGGTTAAAGCCTGCTCAAACAACCCCAACTTCTCCACACCAATAACATCCCTGTTCAGCCTGGTCCGTTCAAGCACCGTCTCGATCTCGGCTTCGGATGAACCTAAAACAATCAGCCTGTCCAAAAGAGACTGCTGCCATAAACGTATTTTTCCAATTTGATCCGTCGATAACTCCGCTTGCAAAAAGTTTTCTCCTTCACCGTTTAAACAGGTTGCTTTGACGCTTAACGGCAAATTCGGGTAAAACCCGTAGGCTTCAGACATTGTTTTTAAATCAACTTTTCTGCCGTCAGCAAGTTGGCCTTGTAAATATGCCAAAGGTATGGTTGCCTGAATTACTTTCGGCTCGAAAACGCCTACATCCACCTTCAATTCTTGTTTGGCGGCGTTGACTTTGGAAATGTAGCCCTTTAAAACCGAAAATTTGTCTACGTTTTTTATGTTTACGGGGCAGGTGCCTATGTTTTTGTTGATGTAGCTTGTAGCTAATACTTCGTCTTCTCCTGAAAGCGAAACTTGGACCCACCTGTTAACTGAGTTACCCAAAACTTTTACTTCTAAATTCAAGTTTTCAAACTCAGATTTCAACAGCTCATCTACCTGTCTCAGTTGCCCAGAACTGGAAGCTTTAACAAGCAGCGTTAAGGTCGCCATTTTTAGTTTCCCAGCAAACAAGTTATTTCTTCATGGAGTTTTCTAACTCTTTCCGCAGCGGCTCTGTGCTCAACTTTGAGTTTCTCGATCTCCACGTCAATCGGGACCCTCTTCGACTTATCAATCAGCTTGTCAGCGTATGAAACAATTTTATCCTCCAAAGTGACGGGTTCATAAACATCTTTTGGCCAACCGAACACCTCAGCTTCCTGAGACGTGATTCCTCCGCCGACATGCCGCCTAATAATCCTAACCAAATCTTCAGGCAAACCTTCTGATTCAGCGATTTTTGCGCCGACAACTCCGTGGTCAACCGCGTGGGTTTTTGAGCGTCCAATATCGTGCAGAAGAGCGCCGTCTTCAACAAGGGTTAAGTTGATTTTTATGCCTTTTTCCCCAAGTTTCCCTGCGATTTCTACAGCTAGTTTAGCGACTTCTTCGCAGTGTTTAATGACTTTGGTGGGGCAATTGTATTTGCGTAGAAGCGCGGTTGCTTGCTCCCTCGAAGGAAGCTGCTTACTCACCAAGTTCCTTCCTTAACGTATCCACTTTCTCAGTTAATTTGCTTATCATTTTTTCGTTTGCAAAATGCACCAGCGGTTTGCTGCAGTTGCTGCAGTGGAAAACCAGTTCAACAGCTTCTTCGAAAGGTACCCGTTTGCATTCTGGGCTTCCGCAGTAGTAAAAGTCATGGTTTTTCTCGTATTCTAGGCGGACGTTGAGTTTCTCAAGAACCCGGCGTTTTTGGCTCAGTATGAATCCTTCGAGTTGGTCGGGTTGGAGTCTCCAGTGGAAAATGAACCAGCCTGTTTTGGGATCTCTTGTTCTGCGTAGGCTTACAAGCGAGTGGTCGTAGAGTTTGTAGAGGATTTTGCGCACTGTGTTTAGGCGGATGCCTGTTTTGTTGGCTATTTCGTCGTCCGTGATTTCTTCTACGCCTTTGAGGAATTCAATAAGCCTGACAGCTTCCTCGTCTCCAAGAGCCATTGCAACTTTAATCAAAGTTGAATCATCAATAGTCGATAACATACACTAATGCCCTTTAATACCTAAATATGAAACCATCTGCAATAAAACTCTTCTTGCTTTTTTTGTTAAAAATCCCCATGAAATTTTGGAGCTGCTTGGCGTTGGCTGTTTCTGGGTTTGGTTTTTTTCCGGTTTTTTTTAAGTTGCGACTTTTGGTTTGGCGTAAGTTGCGACTTTCCGCTTGGGGTTTTTGCGTTTTGGGTTGGTTTTTTGGTTTGGGGCTTGAAGGCGATTTCGCGATGCGACTTTGGGATGGGCGGGTTGCGACTTTGCATGATGGCTCATTGTTGAAGTTATTGTCGGATACGGGCGGATGTTTTGCTGGTTGCGGCTTTTTGGTTGGGCGCTGGCAGAGGAGCTTTCAAAACTGGGCGTTGAACCCGAGGGCTTTGGGCGTTTCCTCCCGTTTCTGCGGTGGATTTGTGTCTAGCTCGCATATTTCAGGATACTGCTGACGGAACACTGCAGTGGCTCACACAGCAAGTTTTAAAGTCTCAGTCCAGAAGTAAATAATCAGAATTCGCGGAGTGCGCAGGAAAATGGATAAGAACGCTCTTTACCAGGCAATCTTTAAAAGAAAATCAATCAGGGATTATGACCCCTCGCCCCTTGACTCAAATCGCCTCGAAGAGATTTCAAAAAATCTACAGTCACTAAACCCGCTGGACTCAGGGATAAAGACAGAATTCAAGATTATTTCGCCAAGTCAGGTAACCAGGAAATTTGGAAATAAAGCGCCCCACTTTATTGCAGCATTCTCCCAAGCCAAAGACGCCTACAAAGTCAACATCGGCTTTATGCTTCAGCAAATAGACCTTTATTTTTCAGCCACAGAACTGGGCAGCTGCTGGCTCGGTATCCCTCAACCAACCAAAGACGCAGCAGACTCCTCAAATCTGGAATTCATAATTTTGATGGCGTTCGGAAATCCGAAGGAAACACTATACAGAACCAGCACTGCAGAGTTCAAAAGAAAACCTCTAACCGAAATAACAAACATAATGGGCGCCGACGAATTGCTAGAGCCAACGCGGCTTGCTCCATCAGCCGTAAACAATCAAAACTGGTATTTCACCGGCAACACAACTGCAATCTACGCCTACTCCTCCAAAGCTGGCTTCCTCAGATCAAAGGTAGGCGGAAGCTACTATCCAATCAACATGGGCATTGCCCTTTGCCATTTGCAGCTTGCCGCAGAACACAGCGGCTGGAACACTAAATTCGCCTTTGACAGTTCAGAAGATAAAAAGCCACCTAAAAATCTGGAGTACGTTGCCAGTTTGGAGATCGAAAAGCCAAGCTAATGGCAACGGACGTCTGTAGTCTTCTGGGCTTGGCTAAGCGATGCAGAGCCCGAGGGTTCGAAACTTTCCGCCCGCCACAGATCGCTCTTTGAATTTAGGAATCTGAGAGATTATTCTGCTTGTTTATTGGTCGAGATTTGTTGAAAATTCATACGCCATTGCTTTTGGCAGTTCTTTTTTAGTCGGCTTTTTCCATTTGCCGCTGGCGATTTTTCTTAAGCCTTCCGTACGCCCATTGTAGAAATAGGCTGACGCGCGGAACGTTCTTCTATCAGTCATCAGAACCTTTGTCGTTTTTCTTACAAAAAGACTACCTGCGGGATTTTTCGGATCGTACTCCTCATACTTGTCTAACAAGCAGAAGACTTCATCTGAATCTTTAATCTCAAAAACCTCGCCATAGACGTAATTTCCCTTCTTTTCAATAGCTCCGGGAAACTCGCCTAAGTCAAATAATTCTGCCTCTATCGTACCGTTGCCGATAAAACGCATCAATGTCTGTTGGCTCATCTGATCGATTTTATCTATATTTTCCCGCATTAAAGTTCCATAAACGAATATCTTCGCCGTCAAGCCTTCGACTTCCCTAAATCAAGATAATGTGCAAGTAGTTCATATCCTTCGCGTTTAAGATAACCCAAAATTGACGTTGATAAACTGAGAAGCCCCAAATAGTATTTGAACATATCAGCAATATCAGTATCTCTAAGCGCTTTCGTTTTTCTAAGGTACATCATAAACTCGAAGAAATTGAGGTAATCATTGAAGCCCTCACAAATTTCGCTTTCTTCTGCAGCAAGCGAGCTTTCAGGTTTTTCCAATATGGCGCTGATTCTTTTTCTGCCGTCATCTGAGTCCACCATCTCTCTAATTTTCTTTAATTGAGGATCCACATAAAATTCATGGTATAACTTATGAGCCCATTCAGCGCGTCTCAAAGTTACGGAGTCTCGGTACTCCAGAACACCTATTCCCGAGACGATTACTCCAGCAATCAATCCCGCAACTGCCACAGCATCTTGAAAGCTGAATGATATCATGGCTTAATTATTCCCTCCGCCGTTGATAGTTCTCTAATACCATCCAGTTACTTACTTTTCTTTATATTTAATTTGCGCTTACAGGCTTGAGCATTTCTAAACGACTCTTTCTCGATGCATTTTGCAGCAAGGGTCAGCAATATGGGTGAGCGTCATGTTTCTGGAAAAGAGCGTAGGAAAGGATGTCTGCGTCGATTAGCCTCATCGTTTCCAAGCATTCTCCCGTGAGAAAGCTCTATCGCGTGATTCGGGGTTACCAGTTTTGCATGGCTCTTTTAGAGAACGAACTGCCAAATCATCTTCTTTAGCCAGCGGAATCAGCTCAATAGCGTCTTCTCGGGCTACCAACACCAGCTTACCTCCTCCAAAAGACCATACTTCTCCCTGATCTCTTTAGGAATGACAATACGCCCCTGCTTGTCAATAGCAACTTTCAAGGAGACACCATATGTTATTGCCACTGCCACCCGTTTAACCCTTCGCTTGGTCCAGACTTCAAATGTTTCGTAGAAAATTGGATTTTAAGAATCCGTTTGCCCGCCAGTTTATTCTTAATTTTGCCCTATCCCTTGTTTCTTCAAGAACCCTTCGTTGCAAAATAGCGTTGCATTTGCAGTTGTGTCAAAAGCGGTAATTTTAAAATCTGCCTTGCCATATATGTTTATGGTGATGTTTATGGCTAAAAAGACAACCATAATCTTACGTGACGATGTCTACCAAACGCTAAAAGAGAAAGCGGGCGCCCGAAAAATCAGCCAAGAAATAAACAAAATATTAATCGAACACTACGCAAAGACAGAAAGCATGTTTGGAACCATGAAAAAAACCGACACCGCCGATCTTAGAGACCACAAGGACCGCTGCCTATGAAATATGTCATCGACTCATACGCCTGGATTGAATATTTCATGGGTACAAAAACAGGAGAAACCGCCAAAGCAATCATCGAAAACAGCGAAGAAAAAATAACCCCCACCATATGTTTAACGGAAGTTTACAGTAAAACCCTCAAAGTTGAAGGACAAGAACTGGCAGAAAAACAAAAGAATTACATCAAAGAAAAAAGTGCGCTTGTATATCTGGATGAGCCAATCGCCGTGGAATCAGCCAAAGTGCAGCTCCGCATGAAGAAGGAAATTGATGGATGGGGACTAGTGGATTCCGTAGTTTACGCGACGGCAATAGTTAAGAAAGCAGACGTAGTAATCGGGGACGAGCACTTTCGAAAACTTGAGAATGTTGTGATGATAAAATAAGGCTTCTCGGGTAAAAAAAGAAAACAAGAACTTATGAATTAAAAGTCTTATTTTGTCAAAGATTTTTCGACGTTTTGTTCAGTAAAGAACACCAGCCTCCAAAATTGGGATGTCGAAGGTTTCAAATTCCTTTCCGCCGCCACTTCTCTTTTCTTGTTAAAGCAGTTCGATGGGGCGCCTTTTGTTTGGAGTTTTTTGTATTGGGTTGTTTCGTCGGCTGTTATGTGAACAAGTTTTTCGTCTGCGCTTATCTTAAATAACACCGTATTATCTTATGTTATGTCGTGTAATTACTCGAGGGTACCATATGGTAAAAAACGTTATTGATTTAGATGAAAGAGAAAGCCGAGTAATCAACATAGTCAAGGCAAAATATGGTCTCAAGGATAAAAGCCAAGCTTTGAGCGTGATAATCAAGCGTTACGAAGAATGCGAGCTTGAACCCCAACTTCGCCCCGAATTCGTTAAGGAAATCGAAGAAACTTTAAAAAACGGTAAATTCGTCAAAGTCAAGAATTTTGCAGAAGAGTACGGCTTAAAGTGATTGCTTGTACAGCTTGGAAATTGAAGAAGAGGTTTCTAAAACATTCAAAAGGCTCCTCAAAAAAGACAGAAAACAGTTAGAGGCAATAAATAAGAAAATCGCGCAGATACAATTAGATCCCTTTCAATTCAAACCTCTAAGACACCCATTGGAAGGTCTACGCAGGGTGCACATTGGCTCATTTGTACTCATATACAAAATAACAGAAAACCCTCCGACCGTTTTAATTGTGAAGTATAAGCATCACGATGAAGCATACCTCTGAAATCTCACTGGCAAGCCACAAGAGTCCAAACAAACATCTGTTAGACCCGCAGAAGGTTGCCAGTCCCCTTGGAAAGCAGGAAAACCGTTGCATCCTTCAGACTTTTGGAGCACAAGGTCAGGCGACCACCGCCGTATATGAAATAAACTCTGAGCGGAACAAAGTAATCGTGCTTTTTGTAGGACATAGAAAAAGAGTATAGGATGACTTCTCAAAGCTCCTTTAAAAACGCTGGCTTTCTCTTCGCTTTTGATAATAAAATGCTTATAAGACAAAAAAGACTACTCTAACAATTAGGTGTGAAAAGATACTTTTCCAATTCTAATAACAAAAGAGGGAAAACGGTTCGTAGCTTCCTGCCCCACTTTGGACATTGCAACGCAGGGAAAAACAGAAAAAGAAGTAAAAGAAAACATGATTGAACTCATAGACGAATACCTAAGCGACCCAGACACAGCAAAAGCCTTCTTTAGATGATTTAATGTCTTTTTCTCTAACGAACATTCCCGTCAAGGTTCCTGAGAGTGTTTTGCATGGCAAAGCTTCGACCATTGCCTCGGCGAAAAGTAATTGAAATTCTAAGGTCTAATGACTCCCAAGAAGTAAGATCCAGCAAGCAAAGAAGAATACGTGTGAAAGTGCCAAACTTTTTAACTTGTTTGAAACAATAAGCATGAATACGAGAAGGATAGCAAAGTCGTACAACTGACGGATAAACGGATGATTGAAGAACTAACTAATCGCTTACAAACCACCAACGAGGTTTTGAACGGTTACCTAAGAAATATTCGAGGTCACAAACTGTTGATTATCGGTGCTGGATGTTCTAAGAACTTTAAGCAAGGATATTCTGAAATACCTGGTCTTCAATGTCCGACAGATAATGATTTCTTTAAAATGTCTAAGAAAGTGTTACTTGGCGGTATGGTTGAAACTAACTTTTTGTTAACAATTCAAAATATGATTTATACTCTTCAGAGCCTTTACGGATATCCTTTCGATTTTGAGCTTGATATTTTCAAGGACGACTGGATCAAGACTGAAAACGGCAAGAAAGTATTCGATATATTTGATGACCAGCGTCTTAGTCTTGAAAAGGTTATGACGCAGTTTAGTCTTCAGAATGAAGTGTTCCAACCTATGCCATCATTGTATGGTTATCCGAGAAAAGTGAACTCAGATTATGATGATTCGTTACCAGCATTATTTGAGCTAGTGGCGATAACGATTGAAGAGGCTCTTCGAGGACCTATTTGTGATGAACATTTAAAACTGGCTAACACCCTTGGACAAGGTGACGCAGTCATCAGTTTCAATTACGATTTACTTATGGATAATGCGCTTAGACAATCCGGAAAGCTAACTGATTCGGGCTACTTTTTACCTTTTCATAAAGTCCTTAGTGATCAAGGATGGGAGAGCCCGCAAAATAATCCGTTAACAGTGTCCATGCTTAAACTGCATGGCTCATTGAACTGATTACATTGTTCTTATTGCAATTCCTATCTTTCAACCCGCTACGAAAAGATGGCTAAGTGGCATTCAATAAAACCAGAAAAGTGTCCAATATGTAATCAATCAAATCTTTTTCTCGAAAGAGTTATTGTCCCCCCACTATTAGCCAAGGACTACTCAATTCACCCCCTAAAGTACATATGGAATCAAGCAATTCACCAAATAGTCAGGTCGAGAGAAATTGTAATAATTGGATACAGCTTCCCACCCACCGACTTTGGAACCGAAGCTCTTTTGCGAGTAGGGTTGCCAGGAGATTTTCAAAAAAGGGTTCATTTTACAATCGTCAATCCCGACGAAACCGTGTATAAACGATTCAGGGAAACCTTCAATACATCCGTTGTAGACTGGAAGGAATCGCTTTCTGAATACCTTGCAACCGTTTAATGTCATCTAAAAATTCAGCATTTGTTTGTCCCTTCATATAATTGAGTTATTGATTCATATCATTCTATGATGCAATGTTTAGTTTTGCTCTATATTTCCTAAAATCCTATTTTGGGAAATGCATTAGAAGGCATAAATCAAATAAGTCAAAAGTATTATAACTGCCTTCATGTGCAAAGAAGGTTTGATTTGGAAGAGAGAAAACAGATTTTTAACTATTTGTAGAGATTTGCAAAACGTATAATTTCTCGGGATAGCGTCAATTATTTGATGGCATTATTACTATATCTACAGCGATTGCTTTTCCGCTTTTTCCGGCACTAAGTGAATATGATACTTCTTTACCCATCAAATATTGCCAGTGCTCCTCAGGTAAAGGCGTCCTGAACCCGCTGGGTAAAAATAAGTAACTTTCCCCAATTGATTCTATAATTCCAAAATTGTGTTTGTTACCTATTTTTATGATTTTCCCAATTTTTCTGTGCTTTGTTTTTGTTTTTCCATCCATGCGCTCTTTGAGTTGAGTTAATCGGATTTTTAGCCGATCGTCTTGTACTTTTTCTAAGCCAAAACCAATCCATTTATTTATCTGGTCCTTTGGAGTAGTGGGGTCTCTATTTCCCAATAATGCAAGGTAATAATAAGCTCTTGAAATAATATAATCGTTTGGCGCTATCAATTGCTTTCCAATTTGGACTTGGTTTATGCATCTCTCTAGAATTAGTTTTCCACTAGCAAAACCGTCTTTTTTAGTTGTTGCAATTCCTTTGTCCACACTTATTCTAAAAAACGATTCTTGAAATTTACGTTTTGAAGGACTTAATTCGATTGCTTGTACGATATTGTCCAAAGCCTTATTTAAGAAGTTCATCTGACCATCGTAATCTTGCCTTTCAAAACTTGCCTTAGCCCATCTCTTGTAATTCTCAGCCATGCAATCAAGCGTATACACTCTATCTTTATTATTTGGCAACTGTTCGTCTTTCAAAGCAGTAGTAAGCTCTATTTCGGCTTTGTCATACATTCCTATCATCATGTATACGCGACCCATTTCTTCGAAAATCGGCGAATGACCCGGATTAAGCTTTTTTGCACGTTCAAGACATTCTAATGCTTCTTTGTATTTGTAAACACGTTCTAAAAGTAAACCGTAGGTAAACCAGGCATGAAAACTAGCAGGGTTTGATGTTACCGCTTTTTCAGCCAGCTTCAGCGAATCAGCAATATGCCCCCTTGAGTAGTTAAATTTTGAATATTCAGTAAAAACATATGAAAAGTTGGGTGCTGTCTCGGCTGCCCGTTCGAAGTTTTTTTGAGCATTAACAACATCATCATGAAAATAAAAATTCTTTGCAGCCTTTACATAGTTAAAAGCAATCTGTTCCTCTAAAGTTTTAATTCCCAAGTGGAATAGAGATTGGGAATAAATCGTTTTTGACTTTTCGAATTCCGTTATTTGTTCTGTCAAGTGGTACAATCTCGTGGATAATACTTGTCTTAAACTTTCGTCTTCATCCAGTTTATCTTCTATAAAACCACGTGTTAATTCGAGCATCGTGTACTCTGTCATCATCCCTTGTTCAACTACGCGAATTTGGGGAAAAACAAATGACGCTAAAGTTAATTCTTTGATGGCTTCCTCGGTTTGCTCATCGCCTAGTTTCGCTAAATGCGCCAAAATAGACTTTGAAATCGGCTTATCACCGTATATAATCATGCAGTATAACAAAGTCACTGCATTTGGCGAGAGCATTTTAAATATGTCATCAAAGGCGAATTTTGCAATTTCACTTTCCCCAGAGAATATCTGAGAAAAGGCTCTTTCAATTTCTTTTCCTAGACCAACTTGACCGATTGCCCATTTGATTAACAAAGGATAACATCTTACTCGTCGGGCCAATTTTAGTATTGATTCATTGTCAAGCTTTTGTA
Organism: Candidatus Bathyarchaeota archaeon; assembly: GCA_963828195.1. Taxonomy (GTDB): domain Archaea; phylum Thermoproteota; class Bathyarchaeia; order Bathyarchaeales; family Bathycorpusculaceae; genus Bathycorpusculum. The sequence goes on along the minus strand of CAWHDT010000007.1, from coordinate 251,007 downwards.
AATCAGTTAAATTCTTCTCCTTAGCCACTATACGAAACAATCCTAATGCATCTTTATCAAGCATATCTCCAACAGGGTACCTGCGCTCAAATTCGCCCAGACCTTTTCTGCTAGTAATTAGAACCTGAGATGGACGAGGAATTTCTTCAATAAATTGAATTAGAGCTTGATCCTTTAGGATAGTCTCTAGATTATCTATGATTAACAAGCATTTGTTATTTTTGAAGTAATCATTAAGAAAATCAGCATATGACTGAAGAGTAACGTTTGCCTTTAAGAAACTATCAAGCGTTGGCTTACTGAGTACTCCGATTATATCTTTAAGCAATTTCTCGTGACTTGTTATTTCCGGATTAATAGGAACTATTCCTTCATCAGTAAGTTTATTCCTTTTAGCGCTAAACCACAATATTGCGCTAAAGTTTGTCTGAGGGTCACATAAAAAAGCATAAGCTATGCGTAGGGCAATCGCAGTTTTGCCTACACCACCGGCGCCTGTAATTGTAATAACTCGGTCTTCGCCAGATTTAATGTAGGACTTAATTGCCCTTATTTCTTTCTCCCTTCCAACAAAGCCACCGTCAAGGTCATAGGATTCTGGGGGCAAGTTATTGGGCAAATCATACTCTTCAAAAAATTCGGTGGGTATTTCTTTCGCATTTTTGTAAGCTTCATTTTCGAGGTATTGCCTTACCTCTTTTGCATCTGAACCTTGGCTCAGTAAGGTTATGTGCTCTTTTAGTGTTGTCAAGTCCAATTCACTAAAAGCTCCGCAGTGTGCTATTTTCCGACGAAAAATGTTCAAATCATCCATCGTTTCTGCGAATTTTTCTTTACTTATTGCTCCAAAAAATTCCTTAAAGAGTTTGAAATTGTCTAGTGCTAATAGTATGTCCTTTAAATTTAGGAAAGTCAATTCATTGAAAAAATCGTCAACTTCGTAATTCTTATTTTTTTCTAAATTTCCAGTTTCTAAAACTTGGTTGATTACACCTTGAGGAATATGTTTTTGCCAATCTAAACCGTAATTTGCAGAGATTACTTTTAAGGCATAACTTCTAAGAAAAGGTTCGAATGTATTTATTAGAATATCATAACCATAGGTCCGTTTTATCTTTACCTTTTCGTCTTCCAAAGCTTTACCCCCTGAAAGCCCAAACAATTATACTTAACGGTCGGTAAATATATTTATGCGTTAATAGGCTTTTAGCGTTTCCTATAATGTAATTTTAGGAAACAGAATGGAGCAAATGCAACGCCGCTTGTGTTTTGGGACTGAAAGGCAGGCTATGATGCGTAGCCTCCATTCGCCTAAAAACATTGGAATATCACTAGAAAATTAAAAAGAACTAATCAGGGATCCGAGTCGTTTTTTATTTTCTTTCCTCTTGCAGACGGCACAATCTTCATTTTCGCTCCACCGAAATCCTTAGCCAACTCTTCACCAGCAAAAAAACGATCCAGGAAAACGGCGAGCGCAGCACATTCCGAATGGGGCTGATTTCCAACTCCCACGTTAAAATCTGATACTTCGTTGGAGTAGAATTCGCCTGGGACTTTTTGGCTTCCGACGAGGAGCAGGATGTTTTTGTTTGTGTTTTTTATTCTGTTTAGGGCGTCGCTTGTTTGGATGTTTTCTCCGTAAGCCGTCAGATGAACCACGATGCCGCCACTCGCTTTCCAGTCGCGGACAACTTTTTTCCATGGGATGCCCATTTCGAACTGGAAGGTGCCGCCCCAATGCGCAGTTATTTTTTTTACGGTTTGCTCTATGTTTTTGTCTTCTACGTCGGAGAGTATGAATCCTGAGGCGCAAAGTGCCCTTGCAGTTAAGGCAACGTGTGTGGTTAAGCGTACATCCCGCTGCGGTCTGTGTCCCCATCTTAAAACTACGATTTTGGGGGGGTTATCTGGTTTTTTGGTTGATTGTGAATTTGCCATGCAGGTCTTCCACTTTTCTTCTCACTTGCTCACTTAACTCGGGCGTCGCTTCAAACTCCACTTGGATTGAATCGTTGGTGAAAACTTCTTTTTTGACTTCTGTTTTGCCGTGCACCCACGAAATGAAGGGCATGGCGCTGTTGGTCAGCGGGACACAGAATTGGGCTTGAACGTACTTTTCCAGAATTTTAAGAATTTGCTCTCGCAGCTGGTCTAGGTTTATTCTGCATTTTGCCGAGAGGAGAATGGGTTTTTTGATTTTGTCTTTGAGGGCTTCGAGTTTCTGGGTTATTTCCGCTTCAGCGATTAGGTCTATTTTGTTTAGGGCGGTTATGGTGGGGATGCCTGCTGCGCCGAGGCGGTCGATTGTTTCGTTGCAGACGTCGAGTTTCTTCTCGATTTTCTCCATGGGCTCGTTTAAATCTACAACCAGGATGATGAGGTCTGAAAAAATGGTTTCTTCAAGGGTGGAGTGGAACGCTTCGATGAGCGACAGGGGTAGGCGGTCGATGAAGCCCACGGTGTCGGTTAAGAGGAATTTGCGGTTGCAGAACTGCACCATCCGCGTGGTTGTGGAGAGGGTGGTGAATAAGGCTTTGTCAACTTCAACGGTTTCTTCGGCTAAAGCGTTAAACAGGCTGCTTTTTCCAGACTTTGTGTATCCGGCAAGCGAAATAGTCAATAAGCCAAGCTCTGTTCGCCTCTCCCGATGCAGAACCCTTTTTTCGCGGATTTTCTCCAGTTTCTTGAGGATTGTTTGGACCTGCCGTTTTATGGCGTCGCGGTAAACGTCTGCTTCGTAAGCGCCAAGACCCATGAAGCCTGGCTGCTCGCTTCCTTTGGCTAACCTGACTTTTTCTTTGGCGTGTTTGAGTTCATTTCGCAGGGTAGCTAGCTGGATTTGAAGTTGGGCTTCTGTGGTTGTGGCTCGCCTGTTGAAGAGCTCCAGTATAAGCTGGAAGCGGTCGATGACTTCGACGTGGGTTGCTTTGGCGAGGTTGTATGTTTGGCGGGTTTTGAGTTGGTTGTCAAAAATCACTTTTCCCGCATCGTTTTCCTGCACCATCTGCGCGAGTTCCTCAACTTTTCCGGCGCCTATTTGGTACCGTGCGTCGGGCGGCCTGGTCTGCTCCAGCGTGGCGACAACGGTGTATCCGGCTGCTTCAGCTAATCTTTTCAGCTCATCTAAACTTGATTCTTCACGGTTTAGCCTGCGCTGAACTATGACGGCTTTCGTTTGTTAGCCGCCTCCTCGTCCTTGTTGTCTATCTCGATGAGGTCGCCCAAGGTTATTTCTTGGTTAGCGGACTTCGAGGTTGGAGGAGGAATTTTTTCTTCGGAGATGGGAACAAGCAGCTTGATTTTTAACATGTGCTCAAGCTTTGAGGCTAACTGGTTGTTGGGCGCCATTTTGCGGGCTTCAAGATTTCGTAGAACCGAGGCTTTCTCGTTTATTTTTTTGCCCAGTTCCTCGTGGGTAAGACCGAGTTTTTCCCGCGCCACCCGTATTTTGGTCGCGTAGTCCTCGGTGATTTCCTGCGTCATTTCAACTCTTGCAACAACTGGTTTTCTCTGAACCAGCGATGGGGGGGCTTGCGGTTTTTGGGGGCTCTTTTGCGTCGCCAGGGGCACTTCTTCTTGATGGACGATTTTTCCATGCTTTGAGCATTCAACGCATACGGTTAGTCTGGCTCCTTCAATCACTGCCGTTATGGGTTCATCATGAATTTTGTGTCCGCAGACTTCGCATCTCAATGTAACCTTTCACCTTTCACTGTCTTTATTATCTTGTTATGTTTATACTTGTCGAAAATAAAATCCTCGACGGTGGAAACGTGGAGAACGAACTTGGCAAGGTACGGGCGATTGCTGACTACCAGTTTGGACGAGGCGTAGGCGCAAAGCTTTTTCCCGAAAACATCCAAATCCAACTGTCTCCCAGAACAGGAAGAATACGCTTCATCAGCTTAAACGGCGAAAGACTAGCTACACTGCGCCCCACCGACAGCATGTATTCTCTGAGCGTCAAAGCAGCCAAGTTCATAGCTGAAAACTTACCCCTCGCCAAATGCTTTGTCACCGTGCAAACCGACGTTTCAAAATTCATCGCGGCGGGCGGGGATGTTTTTGCGGTGCACGTAGTCAAAGTGGACGAGGAAATCCGCGCTAAAGACGAGGTCATCGTTAGGGATGAATCGGGCAGCGTTTTGGCTGTTGGGCGAGCTATGCTTTCAAGCGCGGAGATGACGGCTTTTAAAACTGGTGTTGCTGTCAAGGTGCGTCATGGCGTAAATAAAAGTTAAGTTTATATGAAGTTTCATAGCAGAGTAGTTCAATGTAGTGAAGTTTATGCATAAGCGGATGAATCCCAGGGAACAGAAACGTTTGATGCAGCGTATGGGCATGAATATGGATTCTGTGCCTGAAGTTCAACAAGTCATAATCAGGACAAGCAGCAAAGACATTGTTATCGATGAGCCTGAAGTTGCGATTTTAGAGGTGCAGGGACAAAAAATGTACCAGGTCATCGGCGGCCAAGTTTCAGAGCAAGCGCCAGGCCAACACCAAGCAGCTAAGGCAGCGCAGCCAATGTTCTCCGAGGAGGATGTGAGGCTGGTGGCGGATCAAACGGGCAAAAGCCCTGAGAAAGCGAAAGAAGCTCTTACGGAGTGCCAGGGAGACTTGGCGAAGGCTATACTTCTTCTTCAATCCTGAGACGATTTTCATTTATATCTTTGGGTTGTCCTATTAATGATGAAGGGGCTTGGGTAGTGATTCAAAACGTTGATGTGGCAGTTATCGGTCACCTTTCAATAGACACAATTCTGTTGCCTAGCAGAACTGCCCCGTTTGTTGTTTTAGGCGGCTCAGCAGCATATACTTCTTTTGCGGCTAAAAGCCTGCAGGCGTCGGCTTCTGTAATTTCTAAGGTCGGCGGGAATTTTCCCGAAGCCTACCTGTGGTGGATGCAAAAAGAAGGCATTGACCTTTCAGGCGTGACCAAACGTGCAGACGAGGCGACCACAAGCTTTGAGTTGACCTATAATGCGGATTTGTCTGAGCGAACTTTACGGTTGAAAAGTAAAGGCGCCCCCATCTGCGTGGCTGATTTGCAGGCGGGTTTGCAGGCGAAAGCTATCCATATTGCGCCCATCGCCAACGAAGTGTCCTTCGAAGTGGTTGAGCAGCTCAAGCACTGCACAGATGTTTTATCGCTTGACCCTCAGGGCATGCTTCGAAGCTTCAACGAAGCCGGAGGCGTGACGGAAAACGCTTCCTTAGACACCCGGATTTTCAGTTTAATCAACATTTACAAGTCATCACAAAACGAAATCTACGCGCTTACCGGCGAGTCAGATTTGAAGCATGCAATAAAAGCAATTCATGATGTCGGAGTTGAAACCGTCATCGTTACCATGGGCGCTAAAGGCTCTGTGCTCTCCGTGGAGGGTGCACAATACAGCATCGCTGCTTGTCCCTCGGATGTTCTTGTGGACCCGACAGGGGCAGGAGACGTTTTCATGGGCGGCTTCTTAACCGAGTACCTGCGCGGAAAAGATTCGGTGTGGTGTAGCTGCGTGGGTTCAGCTGCGGCTTCGTTGGTTGTGGAGGGACCCGGACCTACCTATTTCGGCTCGAAAGAAAAAATTTATCAGAGAGCCAAAATTCTGTATGAAAAGGAACTTAAGCAATAGCGTGCATCTACGTATTAAACTTGAATAGATGAGGCGTTAACTGTGGGTCGCGTAGAAAAAGGAGTTAAATGCAACGTGTCCGGCTGCGGCAGAGAGGCTGCCCGTTCACTGTCGGTTGACAAAGTCAAGTCTGTTTTAAGCGTCAGCAGCAATGAAAAACGTGCGTACCTCTGCAAAGAACATTATAAAGAGTATAAGAAAAAAACGAAAAAAGACAAAACGATTGATAAGTGGCGTTTCGGTCACTGAGAAGAGTGAAATGCCATGCGAATACTTCAGTTACACTCGGACTTTATAGTTTTTAAACCAATCCAAAAAGAAATCGCCCTAGCTGAGGAAGCGGAGCAAAAAGAGAACCGCATAGAAGAAGTCGTCGTGCTGTTCACGGCGATAGAGGAAGGCGACACAGTGGCGACGGCTCAGACCGCCATCAACGACATCCGCGCTTTCCTAGGCAAACAGAAAACCAACCGCATCCTCATTTACCCATTTGCCCATTTAAGCAGCAACCTCAGCAACCCAAGCGAAGCCCTCAAAATCGTAAAAGCCATGGAAGCCTACGCTAAAGAGAAAGGAATCGAAACCTACCGCGCTCCATTTGGCTGGAACAAACAATTCACCATCTCCATAAAGGGGCACCCGCTTGCTGAACAGGCACGCAGCTACGCGCCCACTCCTGTGGCGGCGGAAGCTAAAGCCGAAGGTGCTGTTTGTAAGAAAGAGGAGGAACCGGTCTCCGCAGCCCTGAAAGCTGAGGATACGATGAAATCCTACTGGCACATACTGCAAACCGATGGTACGCTTGTGCCCATTGAGGAATTCAAGTTTAAAGGTCTCGTTAATCTGCAGAAGTTCTCTAACTATGAAATCAAAAAAACCCGTGCGGTCACTGTGATGCCGCCTCATGTGCCTTTGATGAAGAGGCTGGAGATAGCGGATTATGAGCCGGGAAGCGACCCGGGCAACATCCGCTGGTACCCCAAAGGCCGCATGATTAAGTCTCTGCTTGAGCAATACGTGACCATGCGCGTCGCTGCTTACGGCGGCATGGAAGTTGAAACTCCCATCATGTATGACTTCAACCATCCAAGCCTCAAAAGCTACCTCAACCGTTTCCCAGCGCGCCAGTACACCCTTAAATCTGAAGATAAAGAGCTTTTTCTGCGTTTTGCAGCGTGCTTCGGCCAGTTTCTCATGGCTCACGACGCCCAAATAAGCTACAAACAGCTGCCTATCAAACTCTACGAGTTGACCCGTTACAGTTTCAGGCGCGAGAAAAGCGGCGAAGTCGTCGGGTTAAAACGCTTAAGAGCCTTCACTATGCCCGACTGCCACGCCTTCTGCGCTGACCTTGACCAGGCAAAGAAAGAATTCATGGTTCGCTTTAATCTCTGCATAGATGTGCTGGACAACGTCGGGCTTGTAAAAGACGACTACGAAATAGCTATGCGCTTCACAAGGGGCTTCTACGATGAGCACAGGGAGTTCATCTGTGAAATCGCCAAAGCCTACGGCAAACCCATGTTGGCTGAAGTTTGGAATGAACGTTTCTTCTACTTCGTCCTCAAATGGGACCTCAACTTCGTGGACAACCAAGATAAAGCCGCGGCGCTATCCACAGACCAGATTGACGTGGAAAACGCGAAGCGCTACGAAATCACCTACGTTGACGAAAAAGGCGAAAAACAGTACCCGCTGATTCTGCACTGCAGCCCAAGCGGCGCCATCGAACGAGACATCTACGCGCTGCTGGAGAAGGCTTACCGTGAACAGATGGCTGGTAAAGCGCCGATGCTTCCGCTTTGGCTTTCCCCGACGCAGGTGCGGCTTATCCCCATATCCGACAAGTACCTTGACAAGTTAGAGGAGCTTGCTAAGCAAATAGAATCTCACTGCATCCGAGTTGACATCGATGACAGTGCATCGACGCTGCAGAAGAAAATCCGTGAAGCTGAGCAGGAATGGGTTCCCTACATCGTGGTTGTAGGCGAAAAAGAAGTTGAGTCAGGCATGCTTTCGGTTCGTGACCGGGAGCTTAAGGGTCAACAGCAAAACATGACTGCTGAAGAGTTGATTGCTAAGGTGTCTGAGAAAATCGCTGGGAAACCGTTCAAGCCTTTGCCGCTGCCGACCTACCTGTCTAAGCGTCCTCAGTTCCATGGTTGATAAACGAAATATGCGTATCGTTGAGGATAACTATATCAAATAATTGGACATATGAAACAGCCAGATGAGAAGTGAAATACAAATGAGCAGTGAACTCGAAGTCTACATCGACGGCAAATACTATCCTAAGTCAGAGGCTAAAATATCCGTGTTTGACCATGGACTCCTCTACGGGGACGGCGTTTTCGAGGGAATCCGCGAGTACAACTGCGTAGTCTTCAAACTTAAAGAGCACATTGACCGCCTCTACCGGTCAGCCCACGTGCTGATGCTCAAGATTCCCTTAACTAAAGAGGAAATGACCCGAGCCGTCGTTGAAACCCTGCGCAAAAACAAGCTCAAAGACTCCTACATACGCCTAGTAGTTACCCGAGGAGTCGGTGACCTTGGATTGGACCCGCGCAAATGCCCCAAACCCTCAGTAATCATCATAACAGACAAAATCTTCCTGCATGCAACCGGCGCGAAAGAAAACGGAATCACCACAATGTTCTCGTGGGTAAGACGCAACCCCGTGGACGCAACCTCGCACGAAATAAAATCGCTCAACTATCTAAACAGCGTTTTGGCAAAGATTGAGGCAAATGTGAACGGCGTGGACGAAGCCATGTGCTTGGAAAACAACGGTTACGTCGCTGAAGGCGTCGGCGAAAACGTTTTCATCGTGAAAAACGGCGAGTTATTGACCCCACCCACATCAACGGGCGCGCTTGCGGGAATCACCGCTGAAGTCACAGAGAAAATCGCTGCGAAGCTCGGCTTAAAGTTGACGGTAACAAACATAACCCCTTTTATGTTGTTCACCGCTGACGAAGCATTCTTCACGGGAACCGCGATGGAGATGGTGCCTATACGCGAAGTCAACAAACGCAAAATCGGCACAGGTAAACCCGGACCAATCACGAAGCAGCTGATGGCGGAGTTCCAGAAAGTAATCGAAGATCCGTCGCAGGGCACAAAAATCTAACCCCTTTTTCTTTTAGTTTACTTTTAACTTTAGATAGTCTATTTGTAAGTGGTGAGGAGAGAGCTCTGCGACTTAATCTGTGTGCTTTTTGTGGATGATTTTGTCACAAATAGTAGGGTCTCCTGCAGGAAGGTGGCTCAAAAAATCTGGGCTTGTTTCGGGTTGATTTTTATAATGAGAGCTATTCGTTTGGATAATACTATGTACATCTATGTTGGATTAATAACTATTTTATTAGTTTTTTGAGGTGTTCTGTGAGCGATTTTCCCATACGGTCGGGCAATTCGTCTAGTGATTTTTTTATTTCTTGTTTTGTTGCGTTGACATCTGTCGAGATGCTTCCGTATTTGTTAGCCATAAGATTGAAATTTTCGCTGGTTTCGTCTCTAAAAGAATAGATACCTCTTTCAAGTGTTGAAAATCGAAGTTTTGCCCATTCAAGCGAGTCTAAGTTTTCTTTTTCAAACTGAGTAAGTTGCCCTGGTCCATAATCCATCTCAAATCCAACATAGGGCTTCCAAGATTCCTCGAATCCTTTTTCTTCTTCCCAGTGGACGCTGATTTTATCAACATTTAAACTGAGAGGATTAGAAACGCTTCCTTTAACATCAATGTCTTTCATTAATTGTTCAATGCTATTTTTTGCGCCTTCACAGAAAATCTCGACTTTCCCATCATTCAGGTTCCTTACTAATCCACTTATACCCCTTCTATTAGCGTAGGATTTTACAAGAGCCCGATACCCTGAACCCTGAACCATCCCATCAACTATAATCCTTGCTTTAGTGATACCTTCATACCTTCTTTTGTTTTTGTATTAGATAATTAAAGTGCAATTTGACTATTTTCTTTTTGATTATTGATTTTATTAACGTAGTATATCTGGACAATTTGATATTTAAGATTTGGCAGAGATTTATGCTGCAGTATCGAGTTTCCGAATAAATTGGGTAAAACGAACATTTCTCAAGAGTGTTGCCAAATAGAGAATTATAATTCCGTTTACTTGCTACACAGACAGCTTCCGCCGAACTGAGCCTTAATTTCATTAGAACTTACCCCGCGGTTCGTGGTTTTCTGCTATGGTTTTTTTTGCTTCATGAACTCTTCCAGGGCATTATACGCCTGCTCCAGCTCGGCTATGGGCGGTAAGAAGACTATTCTTGCGTGTCCTTTTCCGTAGACTGGGTCAAAGCCTGAGCCGTTGACGATGAGTACGCCTGTTGCTTTTAGGAGCTGCACGACGAAGTCCATGTCGGTTTTCCATCTTGTGCCGATGCCTTGGATTTTTGGGAATATGTAGAATGCGCCTTCGGGTTTGGTGGTGCTTATGCCTTCGATTTCGTTTAGGCGTTTCCAAGAGAAGTCTCGGCGCTGCCTTAGGCGGTCAACGATGTCTTTGATGCAGTCTTGGGGTCCGTTGAGCGCTGCCGTTGCAGCTATCTGTACAGGGGTATTGGCGCAAATGCGGATTCTGCATTCTTTTTCTACACCTGCCTTAAGCGTCTCAAGCTGTTTACCTTCGCCTTTAAAGTACATGTAGCCCAAGCGCAAACCCGTCATGGAGTAAACTTTGGAGAAGCCGTTTAACCCGATCACGGGCACATCTTTGGAGACGTGTGCAGCGCTGACGAATTCTTTCTCGTAGGTTAATTGGTCGTAAATTTCATCAGTCAGCACGGGCAGGTTATGTTCGCCTGCGATATCCAAAATCTCCTTTATCGTTTTTCTATCGTAAACTGAACCTGTCGGATTATTCGGGTTAATGATTACGATGGCGCGTGTTTTCTTAGAGATTTTGCTTCTCAGGTCATCGATGTTTGGATGCCAACCGTGTTCTTCAATGGTTTCATAGGAGATAGGTGTACCGTCGAAAAAACGTGTATAGGAAATGTATGGTGGGTAAGTTGGGCCTGGAAAGAGAATTTCGTCCCCTTTCTCAACGAGGGCGCCAAGAATCATTTGTATTCCTTCAGAGATGCCCTCGGTCACCAGCACTTGGTCGGGGGTGATGTCCACGTTGTTGACTTTTTTCTCTTTGCGGACGATTGCTTCTCTGAGGTCTAATCTGCCTTCTGAGGGCGAATAGTAATTATCATCTTTCTGCACCGCTTTGCACAGGGCATCTTTGACGTTCTGCGGGGTTTTAAAATCAAAAGCTGCTGGGTCACCGATGTTTAGGTAGTAGATTTTTTTGCCGTCTTTCACAAGCTGCGTCGTGTGTTGAATGACGTCTCGTATCGCATACTCGATGTTTGATGCCCTGTTGGTTACTTTGATGCCCAAGTTAAGTTACCTGTTACCCAAACACTTGCTAACCAAAAAATAAATCTTCCTAACAAAAAACAGAAAGGGAGAGCGGAAAAATTTTCTTTTTTGCACAGTTTTCTACGCTGTCTTTGCCTATTGAGCATCATTTGTGCTTTATTCGTTCGTTTTCGAGGTATATTCGCTGTCCATACAGTATGTATCCGATTCCCAGAATGATGAGAATATACTCGCCGATCGTAACGGCGGGCGGAGGGCTAAGTGTGAAGAAAAACTTTGCCTGATCAGCGGGCGCGGTTAAGAAAATGAACGCAGCATCGATCACCCCCAAAACGCCAGCGACTCTGGGTCTTCGAAACACGCAGACCAACCCGACAAGCGGAAGCAGCAATCCCACGACCACAAAGTACACTCCGAACCACAAGGTCCGTATCTCTGGCTCGCGCGTCTCAAATCCCAATGGAGTTAGCAGAAATCCTACAATGAAACCCACTGCAAACAAAACTGCCAATATCAGCTTTGGGTTGCCAGAAGAAACCATAAAAATCAACTAAGTAATATTTAATTTGATTCAATTATTAAAGCATTTGGATGAAATACAACGCTATCTAACCGAGCAAGCACGTTTAAAAGCTCGAACGAAAAAGCCTGGAACCTGACAGAGAACGGATCAGAAGGCTAGTCAATCAGGCAGATTTCTTTTAATTAACTCAGTAGTTCCAGCCTTAACGGACTTTTCTTCATCACATTTTTATTCAATGAACGCTAGAATATCATATGATTTTGGTGAAAAGCATGTTTGGTTGGACAGGCGATTTTCTGAACATAGACTTAACAAAACGTAAGGCAGTTCCAGAAAAATATGATGAAGCATTGGCTTTGAATTTTCTTGGAGGCAGAGGCTTCGCGGCTAAAATCCTTTGGAACCGCCTTAAACAGGGAACCGACCCCATGTCACCTGAAAACAAGCTGATTTTCGCCACTGGACCTTTAACGGGCATTGGTTTACCTAACAGCGGCAAACTTGTGGTCGCCTCAAAAAGCCCCTTAACCGGCGGCTACGGCGATGGAAACATGGGAACAATGGCGGCTGTGCAGATGCGTAGGGCTGGTTACGACGCTCTCATCATAGAGGGCAAAGCGCAGACCCCGGTGATTCTCAACATTAAAGATGAAACCTGCGAGTTTGTTGATGCTAAGGATTTTTGGGGCTTGAACTCTTTTGAAACTCATGAGCAGCTAGTAAAGAAATATTCGCGTTCGGCAGGAATAGTTTCTATTGGTCCCGCTGGAGAGAACAAAGTCAAGTTTGCAACTGTTGTTTCGCAAGAGGGACGCTCCGGCGGAAGGCCTGGAATGGGCGCTGTTATGGGCTCCAAAAACCTAAAAGCCATAGTGGTTGAAGGCACAACGCAGATACCGCTCGCAGACCCAGATGGAATGAAGAAGCTAGCAATCGACGGTTACCGTGAACTCCAAACCAAACCGCTCTACGCTTTTTGGAAGCGGCAGGGAACCATGTCAACGGTGGAGTGGTCACAGGAGAACAGTGCTCTTCCTACCTACAATTATAGGCAGGGGATTTTTGATAAGGCTGAAGAAATCGGTGGATTTGCCATGGAGAAAATCAAGGCTTCAAACCGCGGCTGTCCCCAGTGCAACATGACCTGCGGCAACGTTGTCAAAGACAGCGAAGGAAAAGATTCAGAGTTAGATTACGAAAACGTTACGATGCTTGGCTCCAACATCGGTTTAGGCAATCTGAAGCAGGTGGCGACTTTAAACCGCATAGCGGACCAGCTTGGGTTTGACGCCATTTCCCTTGGGAACGTGCTTGGCTTTGCCATGGAAGCCTCCGAGAAAGGATTGATTGCGGAGAAGATTCGGTGGGGAGAGTTTGAGGAGATTAAATCCCTGATTGAGGATGTTGCGTATAGGCGGGGTTTGGGCGCGGTTTTAGCTGAAGGCGTCCGAAATGCTTCCGCGGCAATTGGCAATGGGTCAAGCGACTGGGCCATGCATGTTAAAGGCTTGGAGGTTTCCGCCTATGATTGCCACGCAGCTCCAGGCATGGCTTTAGCCTACGGCACCAGCTCCATTGGCGCCCATCACAAAGACGCTTGGCTAATCACATGGGAAATAAAAGCCGGCAGAGAAAACTACAACGCTGAAAAAGTTGAGCACCTAATTGAAACCCAGCTTATCCGCGGCGGGCTCTTTGAAGCATTAACAATCTGCCGTTTCCCCTACAACCAACTCGGGTTTGAGCTTGAATGGTACCAAAAATACTTGCGTGCAGCCACCGGAGTTGAATTTTCTTTAGAGCAGCTAAACCAAATCGGCGATAGGATTCTCAATTTGATTCGGGCTTTCTGGGTGCGAGAGTACAGAGAAAAATGGAGCCGTGATTTGGATGTTCCGCCGAAAAGGTGGTTTAAAGAACCCTTAACCCAGGGCGCATTAAAAGGCGCAGTGCTTGACTTAGACAAATACGAGAGGATGCTGAGCCTGTACTATGAGAAGAGGGGTTGGAGTGAAAATGGTGTCCCAACACAAGTGACTTTGGAGCGGCTGGGTTTAGCTGAAGAAGCTAAGCAGCTTGAGACATACGTTAAATTGGCAAACGAGCCTTTTATCAGTATGACCTTGCAAAATACACCGTTTCCTTAGCTTCTTTCCCGCAGTAAACGCAGGGTGCCGCAGATACTTCTGTTTGGAAAGGTCGAACTCTAATTGTTGCGCCTGTTTCATCTTTGATTTTTGCTTCATCCTCGGCGCTGCCGCACCAAGCCGCCTTGACGAAGCCGCCTTTGTCACAGAGAACCGACTTGAATTCCTCATAGGTTTGCACGGCAGTGGTTTTTTCCTGCATCAGAGCTTTGGCTTTGGCAAAGAGGTTGTCTTGAATTTCCGCGAGGAGTTTCTCTGTTGCAGCGGGTATGTCTGCTTCTTTTACCGGCGTTTTTTGACCTGTGTCCCGCCTAACCATGACGACTTGTCCCTGCTTGAGGTCGCGTGGACCCAGCTCGATTCTGACTGGGACGCCTTTGAGTTCCCACTGGTTAAATTTCCAGCCTGGCGTGTACTCTTCTCTGTCATCTAAAATGACGCTAAATCCCTTGGCTTTGAGGGTTTCAGCTACTTCTTTGGTTTTAGACGCTATCGCCTCTGTTTCTGCCTTTTTAAAGAGAATTGGAACAATAACAACCTGAACAGGCGCCACTTTAGGCGGCATGATTAAGCCTTTGTCGTCGCCGTGAACCATAACCATTGCGCCGATGAGCCGCGTAGTGATGCCCCAACTGGTCTGCCAGACATAATGGTCCAATTTATCTTCGCCGATGTATTTTATGTCAAATACCTTAGCGAAATGCTGGCCTAAGTTGTGGCTGGTTCCCATCTGCAGGGCTTTTCCATCAGGCATAATTGACTCCAAAGCAGTCGTGTAGAGGGCGCCGGCAAACTTTTCACTGTCACTTTTTGTGCCGACCAAAACTGGGATAGCAAGGTAATTCTCAATTATGTCTTTGTACTCGCCCAACGCATATAGGACTTCGGCTTCAGCTTCTTCGCTCGATGCGTGCGCGGTGTGGCCTTCCTGCCAAAGAAACTCGCGTGTCCGCAAAAACAGCTTGGTAGCTTTAGTTTCCCACCTTACAATGTTGCACCACTGATTAATTTTAACTGGCAGATCTCGCCAGCTGCGAATCCACTTGTTAAACGTGTCGTACATTATGGTTTCGCTTGTTGGCCGCACAGCAAGTTTCTCTTCAAGCGGCGTGTCTCCGCCCTGAGTGATCCATGCAACTTCAGGGGTGAAACCGGCGAAGTGTTCAGCTTCTTTTTTGAGGAATGCCTCTGGAATAAACATTGGAAAATATACGTTGCGAACGCCAGTCGCCTTGATTTTCTTATTGAGAATTTCTTGAATCTTTTCCCAAACTGCGTAGGCGTCTGGGCGAATTATCATGCAGCCTTTAACAGGCGCGTAATCTGCAAGTTCAGCTTTCTGAACCACTTGAACGTACCATTCGGAGAAATCCTCATTTTTCTTTACAGTTACTCCAGTATCTGACATAGCTCTTTCTCTTCTTTCAGTTGTATGTCTGCTGAATATAAAACCGTAACGGGAACAGTCACCTAAACTAGCCATCGATAAAGAATTAAAAGTGGGAAATGGCCCGGTTTACTTGCCGAAAAAGTGTTTTTTGGGGTAGTCTTTGCATTCGTAGATTCGCAGTTGCCTTTGGGGTTCGATGCGGCAGCGTTTACGCGCGTTCTTGCGTTTTATCAGTGGGGCAAGTTGAAAGAAAGGGCATTTGGAGCAAAGGGTACTCGTGTCTGTGCCTCCGCTTACCTCGTCATCATTCGTCTGAACAGCGGGACCGCGATTGCAATCATGATTACGCCGAACGCTATCAGGATTATCAGGTCTGAAGAGATGTCGCCTACTCCGGCGCCCAGCACCATTACTTTTCGCATAGCATCCGCAGCATACGTTAACGGGAGGAATTTTGCTATGTCCTGCATGTACCAGGGCATCTGCTGTAGCGGGAACATCACGCCGCTGAGGAACATCATTGGGAACATCAGTGTCATCATCATCATCTGCGCTGTTTCCTGATCCTTAGCGAGGGACGTTAAAACGATGCCTAAGCCGACGAACGAGAATACGCCTAGCAGCAGCAAAGCAACAACTAGGAGCATGCTTCCATGTATCACGACGCCAAATAGCCCTAGAGCCAAAGCCATCACTATGACGCCTTGAATTAACCCGCGCCCCGTCTGGCCTAAAGCTTTTCCTAAGATGATGGATAACCGGTTGATTGGAGCAACCATCATGCCGTCCATTGTGCCGACTTCTCTCTCCTGAGATATCGCAACAGGCAGCCCCGTCATAACGCTCATCATAACCGTCAACATAACCATTCCAGGAGCAATGAAGCTAAAGTAGCTCTCACTTGCGGGGGCTGGAACAGTGTATGGTTGGACGATGGCGAGTGAACTATTCGCGGTTACATTTGAAGATAGGTTTTGAACTCTTTGCTCTGCAAGCTGTGTGCCTAAACTGTTAATTTCGGCGGAGACAGCTGCCTGCAACTCTGATGATACGGTTGGGTTAGACTGGTCAGTTAATACAATCAGCGTTCCCTGTTCACCGCTCAGGACGCTTGCAGAGAAATTGCTAGGTATAATTACGGCGCCATCTATTGTGCCCTTTTGAATCTCGCTCTTAACGTCAGCTAGGCTTGAACTTTGGGAAAGAGTCAGCATGTGTGTTTGGTTGTTCATTATTTGAAAGCCCGTGATGAAAGTTTGGCTTGGAATAGTGCTATTGTTAAAGCCTGAATCTTGATTCACCACACCAAAAGGCATGCTGTTTGGCGAGACATTGCCGGACGGATAAATAAAGCCGACCATAACCATCATGAATAGTGGCATCACGATAAGCAGAACCAAGCCGAGTCTGTTTCTAAATAGTTCAGTTAGGTCTTTCCACGCGATTCTGGCAGTATGCGAAATTAAAGATTTTGCAGTCATGTTAATCACCTAATCCTGCTTTGCGCTTGTTGACCAAAACGCCTATGCTCCATAGGAATTTTCTCGGTCGCGCTATCTCTTACCTGATGACCAGTAATGTGCAGAAACACGTCTTCAAGGGTTGGTTGCAGATTCTCCATGGAACTTATTTTTCCACCGTTTGTCCTTATGGAATCTATGATGTTGTCAAAGGCTTCGTTTCCATGCACCAAAACTTTTAGTTCGTTTGGGCTCTCTTGGGTAACGGCATCTGCGCATTCAAGCGCCTGAAGTTTTGCTAAGAGGTCGGGGTTGAGATTAGGTATGGTTAATTTTATTATGGATGTATCCGCTCCAGTTATGGTTTTTTTCAAGTTTGGGGACGTGTCTAAAGCAACAATTTTTCCGTGGTCAACAATGGCTATGCGGTCACACAGCAAATCAGCGTCAACCATCATGTGAGTCGTCAAGACAACTGTTGTGCCGTTTTCCCTATTCAGTTTCCGGATAAATTCTCGGATTTCAACTGAGGACTGAGGATCTAACCCGAGGGTTGGCTCATCCAAAAACAGCACCTGAGGCAAGTTAAGCAAGGCTCGAATAACGTTCATTCTTTGGCGCATACCAGTTGAAAACGTGCCGACCTGAGAGTTTTTCCACTGGGTCAACTGCACTAAGTCAAAAAGTTCGTCTATGCGCTTAGTTAAAACGTCTTTGGGGATGTCGAAGAGGCTGCCAAAAAACCACAGGTTCTCTCTGGCGGTTAAGCGATTATACATTATCATTTTCTCGGAAACAATGCCAATTAGCTTCCGGACTTGAGTGTCTTCTTTGACAATGTCGTAGCCGCCTATGTTTGCGGTTCCCTTGGTTGGTTTAGCTAGTGTTGAGAGCATGCGCAACGTTGTGCTTTTTCCTGCTCCGTTGGGTCCAAGTAAACCAAAGATTTCGCCTTTTTTGACGTCAAAAGATATATTGTCCACTGCTGTAAATTTGCCGAAGACCTTTGTCAGGTCCTTGACCTCGATGACTGAGTCGCTTGCCATTTTGTTTACCCCATATGTTGGAATAGTATTTACTGCAATATATTGCGGTAAAATATAAGTATTACCCAAATATAATATAGATTTGAAGCAACATGGCGACAGAAAAAGAAGAAAA
This sequence comes from Candidatus Bathyarchaeota archaeon, assembly GCA_963828195.1. Lineage (GTDB taxonomy): Archaea > Thermoproteota > Bathyarchaeia > Bathyarchaeales > Bathycorpusculaceae > Bathycorpusculum. The sequence goes on along the minus strand of CAWHDT010000007.1, from coordinate 233,289 downwards.
GACAACCGCGAACTGGATGAAAGAAGCCCAGAAAGGCTACATACGCATGGGAGTCTTGATCCTTCTTAACAAGAAAACCTCCCATGGCTACGAAATAATGAAGGAAATTAACAAGCGCACTAAAGGCTTCTGGCAGCCCACTGCGGGCGGCGTTTACCCAATCCTCCGCGACCTCGAAAAATCAGGTTACATTAAAGGGCACTGGGAAAAACAAAATAACCGCAGACTCAAAATTTACAAAATAACAGAGTCAGGAGAGCTTATTCTCAGACGCGCCATCATAAAACAAGCGGAAATATTCGACAATATCGGCAGCCTTTTCCGAGAATTCTCCAGAGAAGTCCTCAACATTGAAGCGTCCGAGTCTATGCCGACCATGCCTTCCCCATTTAGTCCTTTTCTCGAAGAGAAAATAAACAGCCAAGAAAACCTCAATGAGCTAGAAAAACAGCGAAAGCACACTTACCAATCATTCAAAATGATGCAGGAACGGCTAAAACAGATTGATAAGAGAATTAGAGAAATCAAGAAACAAACAAACAATGAATCGTATCCAGCACCGCAATAGGGACTACAAAGAAACTATTTTTTACGATGTTTTTATGGGCATTCCATTGAGTGCTGCAGTGACTAATGAAAGCAATATGCAAAGTCATGTATAAGTAGTGTAAACGATTAAATGTGTGACTTATTATTTGCTAAATTAGAAGTGAGTTAGTTATGTTCCGCGTGAGAGTAAACAAAATTGAGTCCACCCGCGATATGGACGGCAACCTGGGAAAACGAATTGAGCTGCTTGAAGAGCAGCAAGAAGTCAACCCCTACGTGCTTAGACCACAATCAGACGAAGCCAAAATGGCACAAGACATCATGCAAGCACTCCAACAGCAAATGCCTTTCCTGCCGCAGAAAACGCAGCTTGCCACACCAAAAATAATCCTGTTCTTAACCGAACATGAATACGACAGCTTATGCATTACCTTTGACGTAAATCAAGTTTACGAAGTAATACTGGAGAATCAAGCAATTCGTTTTAGGAAAGTCTAAGGATTTCCTTTCTTATCTGCTTGAGCGCTGAATGCTTGGGATGAAAAGACAAAACATACATCATGCTTCTCAACGCTGAAGATATCCCCTCTAAATCAGACATTTTACCTTCATCACAATACAGCGGAATAGGTTCCTCGCCACCTGTTTCTTCATAGTACACGTAAATCGGTGACCCAGCCCTATCCAGCTTCACCATCTTAAAATCTAGATTTAACAGCTTAGCAGTTTCTTGCGTGGCATTCCAAACCGATTCCAACCGTTTCCTGCATGGAGCGCCAGTTGACGCATAAACCATCAGTTTCCCGCTGTTTTCCTTGAACATGACAAACTCACCAACCCACAGTATCCAAAAAAACGCTTTTAAAACAAACCATGAAACGACTGTTTAAAGCAGGGGAGGGGGGAGTGAAAGTGAACCGAGCAGGCATCATAATGTTGCTGTGTACGAGCAATCACAACTGCTTAAATTTGATATAAAATTCTTTTTTAATTTAGTGAGGTGAAAAATTTGGCGATTGGCGAGAAATTGTGGGAAGGCAAAGCTAAAAGTGGCGCAGGCTTCATAAAAGAAGTTGGAATGGAGGGCGTTGTTTCAATCTTTACTTTTACGGCTAAAATGATGGGCATGGGGAAAGCTAAAGGCGTAGACTGCAACCTCAATGTGACTGGCAAGAGCATGATGCCTCCTAAAGGCATCGGTTGGTCGAAAGATCAGGGAATGCTCATGACTATGAGTGGCGATATGGGCATAGTGAAAGGAGTTAGCATGACGAAGATGGAGATGGGTAAGAACCCGACCGCGGTAGGTTTGTGGACCTTCATGACGATGTCAGAAAAACTAGGCTGGCTCAACGACACCATTACTGTTGTCACTTTTGAAGCGACTGACCCAATGTGGACAGAAATCAACATTGCAATCTGGGAATGGAAGTAAGTCTCTGGACTGATTTTTATGCAAGAGCAAGAACATGAACATTGGAAGATGCCTGATTGGTGGTTACCGAGGGAAGCGCCCGAGCACTGACGAGGAATACTTTGAGAACATGTGTCGAGTTATCTTTCAAGCTGGGTTAAACTGGCACGTAATAGACAGCAAATGGCCATCAATCAAGAAGGCATTTGCAAATTTCAAAATCAACAAGGTATCGTGCTTTACAAACGCTGACGTTGAAAGACTCCTAAATGACCCGGAAATCATTCGAAACAAACTCAAAATTCAAGGAATCATTCAAAACGCTCAAAACTTCATAGCCATAGAGAAACAGTACGGGTCATTCCAAAAGTACCTTGACAGCCTAGATAAGTCAAACAACTATGAAAACGTGGTAAGTGATTTAGTTAACAAATTCAAGTTTTTAGGGCCTTCTACAGCAAGCACATTCTTGTATACTGTTGGAGAAAAAATCAGAGTTTGGGATTGAAACCACCCTTTTTTCTTTTGTTGGAACTACATTTTTAAATTTGAATCTTCAATTTTTATTTGATAAAACCAATGGCTAAAATTAGGGTTCATGTGTTTGTCAGCGGCAGAGTTCAGGGCGTTTTCTTTAGGCAAGGAACCAAGCGGCAAGCGGAATATTTTGGCGTTTCAGGCTGGATTCGCAATTTGTTTGATGGCAGAGTTGAGGCTGTTTTTGAAGGCGAAGAAGAAGCTGTTAAAAAGCTGGTCGAGTACTGTCATCATGGTCCTTCTTCGGCAGCCGTAACAGGGGTTGACGTTACGGAAGAGCCTTATCGTGGAGAATTTAGCAGCTTTGAGGCAGGGTAAGCAAACTACGCTTTTTTCTTCGGCACTCTAAAATGCGAATCTTTCCCAGCGCTGATGTATTCTCCGCTCATGCCTCTGACTGCAGAAGCTATTTTCGCAAAGTTCTCTGAACCCAAAAACTGTTTTGGCTTGATTATTATGTAATCACCTTTGTCCTCGAAGCTTAATCTGGCTTCAAGTTCCTCAGGAAACGACATGCGAATTTCATCAAGCGACCTCTGTTTGGCACCTGCGGCAGGAGGAGCTGGCGTTTGGGCAATGGGAGGCGGAGTTACTTGTCCTCCTGTCAGGGATTTCATTGTTGCTGAAACGGAACGCATTTCTTCTGAAATTTCGTTTAATGATTTTAGAATTTTGTCAATCTTTCCTGCAAGCTCATTAATTTTTTCTTTGTCAGTGCTCATGCAAACGCTCCCTCTTAAGCTTCTAAATAATCCCAAGACGCTTATTAATTATTTGTAACACAAACAATAGCTGAACTGGAAGAAAGTGGGCATGATTGAAATTGACGGAAGCCAAAAAAGCGGAAGCGGCACAATCCTTCGCCTCTCCGTAGCTTTGGCAGCTATCATAAAACAGCCACTGCACATCTACAACATAAGACAAAGCCGCCCCCAGCCAGGTTTAAAGCATCAGCATTTGGAAGCAGCGCTTACAGCTGCTAAACTCTGCAACGCCAAAGTGCAGGGGGCAGCCTTAGGCTCAAGGGAGCTTTGGTTTACTCCCCAAGAAATCTGCGGAGGCAACTTTGAAGCAGAAATCCAGACAGCTGGAAGCATCCCTATGCTGCTTCTGGCGACATTGCCAATCTGTTTGTTCGCCGACAACCCCGTACGTTTGCATGTAGGCAAAGGCGGAACAGATACCACCCACGCACCGACCATCAACTACATACGAAACGTGCTTCTACCAGCGCTGAAACAGATGGGTGTTAACGCGGACATAACGGTGCAAAAATATGGTTATTACCCGAAGGGAATGGGGGAAGCAACAATGAGAGTGATGCCTAACCAGAAGTTAAAACCTGTCAAACTGGACAATTTTGGCAAAATCAAAGGCGTCAAAGGCGTTTCAGTCTGTACTTTTTTGGCGGATAAGCAAGTGGCGGAGCGGCAAGCAAAATCCGCACAAAACCGCCTCACCAAAAAGGGTTACAATTCCTTTATCGAAGTTGTAAATGACCAGTCAAACCCTTTTCAGAAAGGCAGTTCACTTGTTCTATGGGCTGAAACCGACTCGGGCGTAACTATCGGCGCTGACTCAATTGGGGAACTCCGAAAAACAAGCGAAGCCGTTGGAGAAGAAGCCGCGGAAAAGCTCATAACCGAGTTGACTGCCCAGCCAACAGTCGATATCTACTTGGCTGATATGCTTATCCCTTACATGGCGCTGGCAGAGGGCAAATCAGCCTTTTCATGCCGAACTATTTCGGAGCATATTGAATCGAACATTTGGCTGATGGAAAAAATGTTAAACGTCCAATTCACCACTCAAAAAGTAAATGGCCTCTACAGAATAGAAAAAAGCAGCTGATCACATGCCCAAATCAACTATTTCCTTGAGGGTTCCGAAAAAACAAGGCGAGAAAGCAATAGCATTAGCCAATAAACTCGAGCTTGTCGATAAGTCATTGGAAATTCAGCGCGAAACAGACTACCTTTGCATTCCCTTGGTCAGGCCGCCAGATGAAGATGCGTTGGCAACGCTAAAAAGCCAAGTGCCCCAAACTCAGTTTTTAAAGGGCATTTTCACTGAAAAACCTCGCCCAGCCAAAACGCTCTTGCAAGCTCTCGAAAACAAAGTGCCTCCGCAATTGCTGGCAAACTTGCCTCAAGCACTAGACATAATCGGGGATATAGTCATAATGGAAATTCCTCCAGAACTCAAACCGTACGAAAGCGTAATCGGCAAAGCAATTCTTGAAACTCATACAAACATCAGAACCGTATTTGCGAAAGCAGGCGCAATAAGCGGAGTTTACCGGCTGCGCGAACTTATTTTTATCGCTGGAGAACAAAAAACACAAACTGTCCATAGGGAATTCGGCTGCCAGTACCATGTTGACGTGGCTAAAGCCTATTTTTCCCCTAGGCTTTCAAACGAGCATCAACGGGTGGCGTCGCTGATGCAGGCTGGAGAAACCGTGGTTGATTTATTTGCTGGAGTCGGACCCTTCTCAGTGCTGATTGCCAAAAAGAATCCCAACGTGGAAGTTTACGCTGTTGATATTAATCCTGATGCCGTTGAGTTGCTTAAATTAAATGCGCGAGTAAATAGGGTCGAAAACAGGGTCTTTCCCATTCTTGGCGATGCAAGACAAGTAGCCGGAACAAAGCTTATGGGCTCCGCGAACCGAGTGATAATGAATTTGCCTGAAACAGCAATTGAATTCGTAGATGCCGCTTGCCAAACCATTAAGCCAGAGGGCGGGATAATTCATTTTTATGGTTTCGTTCGTTCACCCGATTCAATAGAGAACCTAAAGCTGCGATTTTGCCAAGCTGTAGAGGCATCAGGTAGGAAAATGGAAGCGTTTCTTTACGCAAAAAGCGTTCGGGAAACAGCGCCCTACGAATCACAGATTGTTTTAGATGCCAAAATAGCTACTCATGAATGACAAGTGTAATGTTGACTTTCTGTTCTATATTTTTTAGCTTCTCAACTAATTCTCTTGACAAATCATTTGCGGATTTGTCAGCGCGAATTGCCAAGGTCCGGTCGCAGATATAGTCGCTTTTTCGAATAACCATGTCTGTTGCGTGGGTTAAAAGCAGTTTTGGTGAGCCAGAGGCGTTAATTTTTTCAATTAAGCCTCCAGCCTCAATAATGATTGTTAGTTTAGCATTTGGTCTTTTCAATCTTTTTTTGAACTTAGGGTTTAAGTCCGCCGCTGCCATATCTGAGGCGACCGCAACTATACAATCGCCCGTTTTGGACAAATGCTTTTCCTTTGTAAACATCAAAGTTGACGGGTGAACGGCTTGTATGTTTTCATGCCCCAAAGCCGCGAGGCTTTCTTTCGTTTCTTTAGCATTCAATTACTCGTTAACCTCAATTGAATCCACTTTGCCGTCCCCGTCTAAATCAAACCCGTGAATCACAACTGCGAAGGGGTCCTCTCCGCTGTATTTCTCTAATGTTTTCTTCCAAAAATTAGTCAAGGCTAAAACGCACGCTTTTGTTCCGACAGCTTTGTTTCCCGCCAAAACCACGATGCGTTTGGTCTTATCCCATGGATTCACGATTTTAGCGATTAATCCTGAAGAATCCGAAGTATAAACCTGCATGGTCTTCTCTGAAGACAAACCGCCCAGCAAGAAACCTTGTCCAGTAGACTGCATTATAAATTTGATGGGTAAATAACCGTTTATTTCCTGCGTAAGAAGGTTTGTTCCTGGCCCGCCAACAAGGATTAAATGGTTTCTCTCCTCCTTTTCCACTTTCACGTCAACGTCAAGTTTCACGGCGAACTCTGTGGGCATTTTTGCAAATTGACCAATGAAAAGCGCCAAATGCGCTGCGTAATGTCCATCCCTCGCGCTGGTTTTAAAGGGACCATGAGGCTGCGGGCTGCCCACAACTATTTTTCCGTCGAAAACACCGTTGCTTATGAATTCTTTGAAGAACTCTTGAAGTTGCGTGTCGATTCCTGCGAGGCAAAGGTTTTGGATTGCTTTGTAGCCGTCGGGAAACTCGATACCGAAAGCGGGTGAAACCGTTTTGAAATATTTCGCTGTTGCCCCTTTCTTTTTTTCCTCCCGTACAACAACTATGGCTCCTGCTTTGGCGAGTTTTCTGATGTGGTAGTAGACTTTTTGTTCATGCATGCCGAGCTGCCGAGCGATTTCTAGGGGGTACATTTCCTTTTTTGAGAGCATTGTTAGGATTTTCCAGCTTAGGCTGCCCAGTATCATTTTTAGTTTTTGTGAATCGTTGATTATGCTGATTTCTTTGACTTCTTGGGTGTTGCCGTTGTCTTGGAGAAGCAGTTTTTTGTTCATATGCAATCCCGAGGGGTTAGATAACGTAAGGTACTATAAAAAATTTATTTATAATGGTTAAAAAGAAATTGAGCCCAAACAGCCCTAAAGCCTCCGCCTGCACGATAAATACATGAGAAGTGCTAAAACAAACTTTTGGGCGGTGAAACAGAAATATTAAAAATGCTTATTAGCGAAACCCAAGCTCCTTAAGTCATAACAGTTGGAACGAGGTTTTCGAAATGTGTGGAATATTCGGATGTGTTTTAAAAGAAGAAAACGCCGCCCCCTTAATTCATTCATCACTTAAACGGCTTGAATACCGCGGCTACGACTCAGTAGGCATAGCAACAATATCTGATGGAAAAATTTTCTTAAAAAAAGACCAAGGCAAAATCGACGAGGTCCACAAAATCTTAAACCTTGACGATTTACCAGGCAACATAGGTATCGGACACACACGCTGGGCAACACACGGCGCACCCCTAAAAGTGAACGCTCACCCCCACTCCGACTGCACAGGCGAAATAATGGTTGTTCACAACGGAATCATCGAGAATTTCATGGAGCTTAGAGCAGAACTTGAAAATCTTGACCACACATTTGTCTCCAAAACAGATACAGAAGTAATCCCGCACCTCATCGAACAAACCCTCAAACAGAACCCCAAACTCTCCTTAACCGATGCAGTTCAAGAAACCCTCAAGCGCCTTGAAGGCTCCTATGCGTTGGCCGTAATCTCCACAAAAGAGCCTGACAAGATTATCTGCGCAAGAAACGAAAGCCCCTTGGTTTTAGGCATCAACGGCAAAGGCGTTTTCTGCGCTTCAGATATTCCAGCATTTCTGCCAGTCACCAACAAAGCAGTCATGATAAATAACGGTGAAATGGTGATTCTGACAGCGAGGGGCTATGAAATTAAGAAAATTCAGGATTCCAGCCCTGTCAACCGGGAACCGGAAATTATTGAGTGGACGGCTGAAATGGCTGTTAAGCAAGGCTACCCGCACTTTATGATCAAAGAGATTCATGAGCAGCCTGAGACTCTTCGCAACACGCTGAGAATGCAGGAGCATTATCTGGATTTGATGACAACTTTTCTGGACCGCGCGAACGAGGTCTTTCTTGTTGCCTGCGGAACAAGCTACCATGCATGTTTGGCGGCTTCATACATGTTCTCTAAACTCGCGTTCTTGCCCACTTACCCCGTTTACGCTTCAGAATTCGTAGAGCAGCATGGAAAATCGGTAAATATCGACAGCACCATTTTAGCGGTTAGCCAGTCAGGCGAAACAGCTGACACAATAGCGGCTGTCACCTGCGCCCAGCAGCGTGCAGCCACCGTTCTAAGCTTAACAAACGTCATCGGCTCCACTTTAACACGGGTCTCCCGCGTTTACATTGGCACACAGGCCGGTCCAGAAATTGGAGTGGCAGCTACGAAAACCTTTACATCTCAGCTTTCCGTGTTGGCACAACTTGCGCTCAAGCTTGCGAAGAAAAGAGGCAAAGTTTCCCAGGACGAAATAGACAGCCTGGAAGCAAATTTAGATAAATTGCCCGAAATCGCCGAAACAATAGTGAGAACTCAAGAAGAAAAAGTGAAGCAAATCGCAAAGAAATACAAAGACTCTAAAGTGTTCTTCTTTTTAGGCAGAGGAATCAGCACCGCCACAGCATACGAAGGCAGACTTAAGCTAATGGAAATCGCCTATATTCCGGCGATAGCGTTCCCCGCAGGCGAAAGCAAACATGGTCCCATCAGCCTGATTGAAGCCGGCTTCCCAGTGGTTTTCGTCTGTCCCAGAGATGACTGCCACAAAACGCTGATTGGCAACATCATGGAGATGAAAGCCAGAGGCGCCCACATCATTGCCATTGGTGAGGAAGGAGACGAAGACATCAAATCGTTAGCTGATGATTACGTTGAGGTTCCAAAGGGCATCCCCGGAGTTCTATCGCCGATTCCTTTCGCAGTTCCCCTACAACTTTTAGCGTATTATATGTCTCTTGAGAAAGGATGCAACCCAGATATGCCAAGAAACCTCGCGAAGTGCGTTACTGTAAAGTAACCCTTTTTTTCCCATAAAAAAGAGGCGTCTCTTAACCGAACCATTTCTCCAGAGACACTTTACTTTTTTGCTTCTTGCTGCCTTCCATCATTTTTCCGAGGGATTTTCTGATTCTGTCCTCTAAGAACTCTTTTTGCCCCACCATGAAGTCAACGGCGCCTTCAACATTCGGGTCTCTCCACTCTATTTTGTAGTTGTCTGTTACTTCGGGGTGCAGAAAGACAGCGCGTATACAGTTTGGGTCAACTGGGAAAGACGCGTTTTTTATGTTTGGAAGAGCTTTTTCTAATGACCCGTATTGCTTGACGAGTTTGAGGGCGGTTTTTGGTCCTAGGCCCTTTATGCCGTTGGGGTTGAAGTCTGTTCCGATCAAGATGCCGACGTCAATGAGTTGTTCATAGGTTAAACCAGTTTCGCACAACGTTTTTGATAGCTCCATCACCTCAGGCACCACCTCGACGTAAGCGTTACCGCGTTTACGTCTGCCCGAAATAGTAATGTTTCGCAGCATTCTGGGTGCTCCAAAAAGCAGGCTGTCATAGTCTTGGCTTGCACAGTAATCAGCATCGCCGCATTTGGTCATCCGCGCCGCTTGAGCTTCGCCTTCGCTGGGCGCTTGTACCCACGGTAAACCCATAAGCTCCAACAGTTTTTTGCTGTCGTCCTGCATGTAATCTTTCATGCTTGACGTGGCTTGAGCAAACATCCGCATCTTCTCGGTGTCTCCTTTTGCCGCGGCTTTCTCGTAGTGCATGGCTGCTTCCACCTTGACTTGCCTGCGTCTCTCAATCTCAGCTGCCTTCAAAGTCGGCGGGATCCCGTCGAAAACGTAAATTGGTTTTATGCCCATTTCCACAAGGTTGCTTGTACGGTAAAATAAGCCGCTGAGGTGGCTGGTAACTTTTCCCGAGCTGTCCTTGAGGGGTGTGCCGTCGGGCTGGCGGATGATGCTGAGGAACTGGTAAATGGCGTTGTAAGCATCGATGGCGATGATTTTGCCGCCTAAATCTTCCAGTTTAACGGGGGTTTTCGGAACAAGATCCTTAAAGTCTACACCCAAAATTACCACGACAATAAAATTAGGCGAGAAGCCCTCTTAATAAACTTGCGAATGGCTCTTAAAGCCTAAAGACATTAAATTAATATGCCGTGAAATTGATGCAAGAGAAAAGGAAAGTTGGCCCAAAAGGGCAGGTTACTATTCCAAAATCAATACGGGCAGCCCTGAAAATAAAGTCAGGCTCCGAGGTTACTTTTAGGCTAGAGGGTGACAAGATAGTAATAAAACCTTTTTTTGACGCGTTAGCAGTGTTTCGAAGGATAGCTAAAGAGACCAATTATAATGAGGAAATAGACCCTCACGGGGCATATGAGGAAGAACTTGAAGAGAGATATCAACGTGCTCTAGCTGGTGCTAACGAGCAGGCAAAGGGCTCAACAAATAATGCAAAATAGCAGTGTATTTGCATGTAAATCGCAGGAAAACTGTGGATTACGGCAAAGCACAGCATAGCAGATATAAGTGAGACTTACATTTAGAACCGCAAGAGATGTAGTTATGTCAGAAAGAGCAACATCACTTTCCTTGGTTACTTGCACAAGCTGCGGCAAACCGATTCCGCCGGGCAGTGAATCCACAAAATTCCTGTGCCCCAACTGCGGAGAAATCCAGATTAAACGGGATGGAAAATGCCGCAAATTCGGCCGCTTATACAAGTGCCCAAAATGCGGTTTTACAGGGCCATAAAGGCGAATGCATATGGGCAGCGTTATTGTAACCTACAAGGTTTTTCCAGAAGACATAGTGGAAAACTTTGATGCCCTCAAAAAGCAAATTGACAACATTAAGCCAGAGTTCGCGTCAATCGAGGGGTACGGCGAGGAACCAGTAGCTTTCGGATTAGTAGCGCTTCTTGTTCAACTAAAGTTTCCAGAGGACAAAGGCGGCATAGTGGACGAGTTTGAGGAAAAACTCGGCAAAATCCCAGGCGTCAGTCAAGCCCAATGCATGTATGTCCGAAGAAGCAGCAGAGATTAGCCAAAGTTCTTATTTTAAACAAGAACCAGCAATGTTCCGGCTAACAAACACCTGAAAGTATTAATCATTACGCTTTAAAGTTTATATAGTCATAAAGGTTTTTTAAAACATGTATCTTTAGCATCAGATTATTTGGAGGATTCTGTTTGAGCGAAGTTCAATTACGTGTCGGAGACGCAAGGCAAAGAGATGTGGGCAGAGGAATCGCCCGCATCGACCAGCGAACCATGCAGAAACTTGGCATAAGCGCTGGAGACGTTATAGAGATAATAAATAAACGCACAACGTCAGCGATAGCTTGGCCAGCCTACAGTGAAGACCAAAACCGCGATATCATCCGCATTGACGGTTTCACACGCAAAAACAGCGGAGTAGCCATAAACGAGTATGTTGTGGTGAGACCGGCAAAAGTCAAAACGGCATTAAGCATAACCCTTGCGCCAGTGGACATGCGTTTAAACGTTGATGAAGACTTCACTAACTTCGTCAAGAACCGCCTCATGGAACGCACCCTCGTGGAGGGCGACACGACCCTAGTAATGATGCTGGGACACGCCATTCCATTCACAGTCTCCAAAACTCGACCCCACGGCATAATAAAAGTAACATCTGAAACACGTTTGACCATTCTGAACGAACCGGCGCCTGAAGGCAAAGGCTTGCCAAGAACCACCTATGAAGACATCGGCGGCTTACATGAAGAAATCCAACGGGTCCGCGAAATGGTTGAGTTGCCGCTGCGTCACCCAGAACTCTTCCAGCGCTTAGGAATAGAGCCGCCAAAAGGCGTCCTGCTTCATGGTCCGCCAGGCTGCGGCAAAACCCTGTTAGCCCGAGCAGTCGCTAACGAGTCAGAAGCCAACTTCTACTCAATTAACGGTCCAGAAATCATGAGTAAATTCTACGGGGAATCTGAAGCGCGTCTGCGAGAGATTTTCCAGCAAGCCCAGCAAAACGCTCCAAGCATCATATTCGTCGATGAGCTTGACGCTATAGCGCCTAAACGTGAAGAAGTGACTGGCGAAGTTGAAAGGCGCGTTGTTGCCCAACTCCTCGCTTTGATGGATGGTTTAGGCGGAAGAGGAAACGTCATAGTTATCGGCGCAACCAACCGCCCAAGCGCACTTGATCCTGCATTGCGAAGGCCAGGAAGATTTGACCGAGAAATTGAAATTGGCGTTCCCGACAAGAAAGGAAGACTGGAATGTCTTATGATACACACAAGGGGAATGCCTCTTGTACCTCTCTCTAAAGAAGGAGAAAAAATCAAAGGAGAGAAAGACGAAGGAGTAAATCTTGACCGCCTCGCCGAAATGACTCATGGCTACACTGGAGCCGACTTATCTGCACTTGGCAGAGAAACAGCCATGAAAGCATTACGCAGGTACCTGCCGCAGATTAATCTTGAAGAAGAACGCATTCCGCCTGCAGTGCTTGAAAAAATGGAAGTTCAAATGAGCGATTTTGACAACGCATACAAAGAAATTACACCAACAGCCATGCGAGAGGTGTACATTGAAGTCCCAACTATTCACTGGGACGACGTAGGCGGACTTGACGATGTAAAACAGCACCTTATGGAATCTGTTGAGTGGCCCCTGAAGACCCCGGAAGTATTCACCAAGCTTGGAATTAGACCGCCAAAAGGCATTCTGCTTTATGGCCCACCAGGCTGCGGCAAAACCCTGTTAGCACGAGCAGTCGCAACGGAAAGCGAAGCCAACTTCATCTCAATTAAGGGTCCTGAAGTCTTCTCCAAATGGGTTGGAGAATCAGAAAAAGCTATACGCGAAATATTCCGCAAAGCCCGCATGGCAGCGCCTACAGTGGTGTTCTTAGATGAGATCGACTCAATCACGCCCAGACGTGGCATGGGTATGTCTGACAGCGGCGTTTCAGAGAGGGTAATAAGCCAGCTTCTAACAGAAATGGATGGACTAGTAACACTGCAAGACATTGTAATTATCGCTGCGACTAACCGCCCTGACATGGTTGATTCCGCCGTTATGCGCCCGGGAAGATTCGACAGATTAATTTACGTACCTGAACCAGACGAGAAAGGCCGCTTGCAAATATTAAAAATCTACACTAAAGGCATGCCCATCTGCAAAGACGTTGACTTGAACCAGCTGGCAATATTGACTAAGTTCTACGGCGGCGCCGACATAGAATCCTTATGCAGGGAAGCCGCAATGCACGCATTAAGAAGGGATGTAAACTCTCAAGAAGTAAGTATGAAAGATTTCCTCGATGCACAGAAAGAAATGGGTCCGTCAATAACTCCCGACATGGAGAAATGGTACAAAAGCTTTATGCAGCAAATCCGACAAGTACAAAAGCCAGCAACGCCAGTTGCTTAGAAGGAAAACTTATGCCTCAGATAAAAACGTGGAAAACGCGGCCAGCGTACTTTGTTATGTTGGAAGTTCTCACAAAAAAGGGCGACTTAACCGACGATGAACTCTTTGCACAGCTGAAAAGTGAGTTTGAGGATTTAGGCTTCAAAGACTTCAACGACCTGCTCCTGAAGCTTGAGGTAAGCGGTAAAATCCGAACTTCGTCTATGGCGCGTGGAAAACGCCGAATTGAACTAGTCCAGTAACACAGTAACGATGACGCAAAAATTGCAGGTAACAGGCAACGCCCCAGACGCAATAGTTGTCGGAGGTGGACCTGTTGGCTCATATGCAGCATTAAACTTAGCTAAATTAGGCGTTAAAGTCTCTGTTTTTGAGGAGCACCCTGAAATAGGTTTGCCGTCTCACTGCGCGGGGCACCTGAGCATCCGAAGCTTAACTGCAATGGATTTGTATCCTCTTCCAAAAGGAATTGTAGAAAACACTTTTAGATCTGCCAACTTTTATTCACCTGCCGGCACCAAATTTTCCCTTTACCTATCCCATCCTGTGACTGCTGCTCTTAACAGAGCCCGTTTTGACAAGTACTTGGCTGGGCAAGCGGAAGCTGCGGGCGCACAGTTCGTCTTAAACTCTCGTGTCCAATCACTAATAATGACGAATGGCTTTGTTAAAGGAGTAAAAATCCAAAGTAACGGTGGGAAAGAAGAAAAAGTTTTTTCTAAGATTGCTTTGGATGCGGAGGGTGTCTCTTCCAGGCTTTTAAGGCAAGCAGGTTTAACGGCTCTTAAGCCTGAGGGGCTGGTTTATGCAGTTGAAACTGAAGTAGAAAACGTACAGAACATCGAGGATGATGCGGTGGAAGTTTACTTCGGCAAGAATTATGCGCCTGGCTTTTACGGGTGGCTTATTCCAAAGCTTGACGGAACAGCAAAGTTGGGGTTGGCAACAAACAAGGGAAACCCCCGCGAGTACCTCAATAGGCTGATGCGTAAACATCCAGTTGCATCTAAACAGCTGGACAAAGCAAAAATAACACAAATCGGCTATCACACAATTTCTTTAGGTGGTCCAATCAACAGAACTTATACCGACGGGTTTCTTGCCGTAGGCGACTGCGCCTCACAGGTTAAACCCACAACTGGCGGCGGAGTAATTTTCGGGTTAACATGCGCCAAAATCGCGGTGGAAACCGCTTGTGAAGCCATAAAGCAAGGTGACGTTTCCTCCAAAACCTTACAGCTTTATCAGAAACGCTGTTCTGACTTACTAAGTTTTGATTTCAACGTTATGCTTAGGCTCAGGAGATTCCTTAACTCCTTATCGGATAACAAAGTGGATGAAATGCTAAGAGTCTGCAGGAAGTTAGGCGTCGACAAAGCTTTGAGCAATGAAGATGAAATCGATTTTCAGGGAAAAATGATAGCTAAAGCGCTTACGAAGCCTTCTATGCTTGCCACAGTTGCTTATTTTGCATTGCTTTATTTGTCAGCAAACGCTTAAAATCTCCAACGTCAACGTATAAGCGGGAAAAGTAATGGATGAATTTGAATACAAGCAAGTCCTCGTTTTCCGAACCGACTTGCAGATGAGTAAAGGAAAAATTGCGGCGCAGGCTGGACACGCAGCGGTTTCAGCTGCTCAAGCCGCTTTTAACCAACATAAGAAATGGTGGGAAGCATGGATGTATGAGGGTCAACGAAAAATCGCGGTCAAGGTTGCTGACGAAAAAGAGCTCAGCGAGTTGGAGGAAGCCGCTGACCAGTTGGGGTTGCCCCATGCGTTGATTGTTGATAGGGGGTTAACTGAGGTTCCTGAGGGCACAGTTACATGCTTAGGCATAGGTCCGGCGCCGGCAGAAAAGATTGACCGCTTAACGGGTAAACTTAAGCTTTTGTAAGGCGATTGCGTGCCTGTTTCATCGCTTGATAAGCAGCTCGGCATCGAAGTTTACGCCACCAAAAGTTTAGGCATCGGGGGCGTCATTCGTGAAGCGGTAGATGATTTTGTGGTTGAGGAAGTTCTTGTTGATGGTTCAAAGGCAAACATAGATGGAGCGGTTCCAAGTGAAATCTTGGGTTCCTCCTCCCAAAGGCAGAGGTATCTACTCTGCGTTTTGGTAAAGCGCAACTGGGACAATTTCATAGCTGTCAAAAACGTAGCAAAACAACTTGGAATTGACCAGGGACGCATCCAGATTGCAGGCATTAAAGACGCCAAAGCCATAACCGCTCAACACATAACGATTGAAGACGGCACGGTGGAGGATGCTTCAAGAGTTAACGTTAAAGACATCCAACTGTACCCTGCCGGCTACCTTCGCGAAGCGCTTTCACTATTTTACCTGCTTGGCAATCAATTTACCATAAAAATCAAAGCAGTAAAACTCAAGGAAAAAACGGTTGAAAACAGAATTTCTCAGACACAAAAAGAACTTGAAGCCTTAGGCGGCATCCCAAACTTTTTTGGGCACCAACGCTTCGGAACCACACGACCCATAACACATCTGGTTGGAAAAGCCCTGGTTAGAGGCGATTTTGAGGAGGCGGCAATGCTTTTTCTTGCCAAACCAAGCCCTCACGAGCATCCAGCCTCAAGGCAAGCACGCCGAGAACTGCAGTTGACAAAAAATTTCAAGCAGGCACTGGAGAATTTTCCTCGGCAGCTTCGATTTGAAAGATTAATGCTGAGCCACTTGGCGGATAAACCGAGTGATTTTGTTGGAGCATTTCAAAGGTTGCCGCTCAAGCTTCAGCAACTTTTTGTTCAAGCACATCAGTCTTACCTGTTTAATCGTTTCCTGAGCGAGCGGGTTAAGCATGGTTACTCTTTGAGCAAAGCCGAGGTCGGCGACTTTGTGGTTGCTGTTGAACGCTCCGGGTTGCCTCTGACAACCATGGTGAAAAATGTAACAGCAGAAACTCTTGGGGGCGTTAACGAGCGAATTGCCGCTGGAAAACTGCGGGTTGCCCTACCCATTGTAGGAGTAAGGCAGAAGCTTTCTCAAGGTATCATGGGGCAAATTGAACTGGCGATTCTTGAGGAAGAAGAAATCAAGTTAGAGAATTTACAGGTTAATGCATTATCAAGGGCTGGCGGCAAAGGCGGCTTGCGAACGGCTGTGACTCCCATCAGAGACTTCAAGCTCAAAAGCGTTTCAGCAAATGCAAACGGCAAAGGCTGCCAAGCCGAGTTGAGCTTCATGCTTTTTAGAGGTTCCTATGCAACGGTGGTTCTTCGGGAAATAATGAAGCCCAAAAGCCCAATAGCTGCGGGCTTCTAAGAGACAGCGAAAAAGCTGATAAGTAAGCGTTTAGTTCACTATTTTGTAGGGAAGCCCCTTTTTTATGGAAGATAAGCCGCAGCAGCAATGCGTTATACCGCTTCATAAACCAAGTCGCAGAGAATTAATCTTCTTTTTCTCCTGCGGAATCCTAGTGAGTATTCCGTTTGCCTTGTTTTTTTCGAACTTTTACCCTTTTTTCCCCTACGCTATAGCGATTGTTGTAGTTGCGCCTTTCGTGGAGGAGTTAGCGAAAGTTTTCCCACTATTCTATAGGCATGGTGAAACCGAAAGGTCACTTGTAACCCTAGGGGTTTTGATCGGGTTAGGTTTCGGCATTTCTGAATTCTTCTTATACGTATTCATTTATCAGGTACCTTTTATTGTTAGAATCCCAGGCGTTATTTTTCATGCTTCCAGCGCGGCTATAACAGCCTACGGCATCGCTAAGAAAAAACCGCTACCTTACTATTCTGCGTCGGTGTTTCTTCATGCAGCAAACAACTTTTTTGCCATCGAAGCACCAACCGCTTTTGCTGGGGTACTAGCAGAACTAATAATTGTAGTCGTTGTTTATCTTCTCGCCTGGCGTTTCTATCATAAGGCTTCGGACGAAAAAATGGTTGTTTAAGACACCCTATCTGTTCTAGCTAAATCCCGAAGCCGATTAACCCCGTCTATCTCATTGATGAATTCAGCTACGCTTTTAGGAACAAGCTCCATCCAGCTGTCGCCTTGAAGCATTTTTTCTCTTATGATTGTTGACACGTAATGTGTCCTGTCAAAGAAGGGTATGTTTTTCACTTGGTAACCTGCTTCCATGAAAAGCCTTCTTGACAGGGGTTCATTGGAGTAACAAATATTAAACTTTGGAGTGTAACCTTCCACAGCGCTGACCCAAATCATGTGCAAATGAACATCTGGAACTGGAACAATCCAAAGCTTAGAATAATCCACTTTAGCCTCCTGCAAAGCACGGCGAATCATAACTAATCGCTCGCCCGCCGTAAACGGGTTGTTGGAGTTATGGCTGTATTGAGCGCTGCCGATTACCACGACGAGTTCATCAATTTCTTTTAAAACTGCCTTGATGGCGCGCAGGTGTCCCAAATGAAAAGGTTGAAATCTGCCGACGTAAAGACCCCGATTAACCAACATGATTCCCGCCTTTGAGTTTGAGCTCGCCTGCTTTTATGATTTGCGTAAACCCAACGCTTCGGGTTAAGCCAAATCTCTTAAAACATATTCAACAGGGAACACTTGAAGCTGGCGTCCATTAACTTCTATTTCTTTTGAGGTTGAATAGCCCCTTTTCTCCCTGCCCAGGAGGCTCAATTTAACTTTCAATCCGCCTCCGTAACCGCCTAAAGTAAAATCAGATTTAACAACTCTGTGGCAGGGAACAATGGGTGCAAAAGGGTTGGCAGCCATAACGTTTCCCACTGCTCTCGGTCCTCCACCTACCGTTTTGGCGATTGCGCCGTAAGAAGTCACATAGCCCAGAGGGATTTCGGCAGTTGCTTTAAGCACTCTACGTGTGTAAACTGGCAAACGGGTCAATGCTAAAGTGAAGCTGGGGTTAACGTTTCTTCCATGGTAAATGTTGTTTAAGGAACTGAAAATGTTTTTGGCGAAAGCTGAGGGCTCATGGAAAACCTGAAAAGGCACATTGTAAGGTATGCTTCCTAAAATGTTGCTTAAAATTAACTGTTGACTTGCCCCGAAAGACGATGCGACAATCTGCATTTGATGGCAGGCAACGCTATACCAAACGCCGCCAACGTCCTGAGAGTAGATTTCTATCATCTGCTTCAACTATGAGGCTATTAATCATTTAAAGAAATAGGCTGGGCAGTTTAAAGTTTCTGGGAAAAAACCTCATTTCGCCTTTGAATTCCCTGGTGCAGCAACTGCATAGCGCTCAGCGCGCAAGATTCATTTTTCAAAGTTGCCTTAGGCGTCTAGAATTGGTTATAAGTAAGCTTAATAGATTGTTTTGTATATAACATCGAAAAGGCGAAAATTATGGAAAATTATGGACCACAGTTACCTCAAATACCTCAAGTTCCACAGTATCCGCAGATGCAACAGGACCAGCAGCAGCAAGCTCAGCAAGGCGGCTACGCTTGGATGCCAGGCGCCACCACAGTTGGCGTTGTCTTCTCGGGCGGAGTAATTTTAGCTGCGGAAAAAAGAGTAACTTATGGTTATTTCATCATGAGTAAAGGCGGAAAAAAAGTGTTCAAAGTAACTGATCGAATCGGCGTTGCCTGTGCAGGACTTGTTGGGGACATGCAAATTCTCGCTAAAGAAATGGAAGCGCAAGCTAACCTTTTCAGCATGGACACAGGCAGAAAAATCAGCGTACGTTCAGCCTCTAAACTTATGGCAAACGTCCTCTTCAACCGTCGATACGCACCATTAATTACCCAAACTATCGTCGGTGGTTTAGATGAGGAAGGTCCATCGCTCTACGTGCTTGATGTTTTAGGCTCGCTTTTACCTGATAAATACGCTGTGGTTGGTTCAGGCACAGAAATAGCGATAGGTGTTTTGGAAGAAGGCTACAAAGAAACCCTGAATGCGGAAGAAGCGAAAGAACTCGTCATGCGCTCTATAAAGTCGGCAATAAGCCGAGATTCAATGAGTGGCGACGGCATCGACTTCCTTATTATAACTAAGGACGGAATCGCTGAAGAATCGATAAAGTTCTAAAATCATCTTTCAAATTTATCTAAGCTGAAAGGGATTTGCGCTAACTTGCGCCATGTTATTGAGGAGTGGTAAGCGGTATGTCGTTTGAACTAAGCTTAGAAGAAGGAAAATTCTTAATCCAACTCGCTCGAAGCGCTGTAAAGGAAAAACTGGAGAAAAACAAAAACATTCAACCTCCAAAAGATACAGCCAAGAAACTCTTTGAGCAATGCGGGGTATTCGTAACAATAAGCACTCCGAGTCACGGTGAGAAGGAGTTGCGTGGCTGTATCGGTTACCCTTACCCGACAAGCCCGCTTGTTGAAGCAGTCATTGATTCCGCCATTAACGCTGCAACGCAAGACCCAAGGTTCGAACCGATGTCTTTGAAGGAACTGGACAAAGTCATTTTTGAAGTAAGCGTGCTGACACCTCCTGAACCCGTGGAAGTCAAAAACCCCAAGGAGTACTTGAGCAAAATCAAAGTCGGCGAAGACGGCTTAATCGTTGAAAGAGGTTACCGTAAGGGTTTGCTGCTGCCTCAAGTGCCAATTGAATGGGGTTGGTGTGAAGAAGAATTTCTTTGCCAATGCTGCGTAAAAGCAGGGCTCCCCCCCGATAGCTGGTTAACAAAGGACGCTAAAATATACAAGTTTAAAGCCATCATTTTTGAAGAGGAAAAGCCTTTGGGCGAAATTAAACGCGTAAACCTCAGCAAATAACAGCCGACGTCAATCAAGAAGGGTATCTATGATTGTAACTGCCCTGTCTAGACCCATATACTTGCTAGAAAACCTGCTGAGCGCAACCATGTTTTTGTCAAACGATTCTTGCTCCTTCTCCATTTTCTGAACCGCCTTCTGCAACTGACCTTTGTTCTTAACAGTTATTGAGCAGTTTAAGTCTTGAAGCTTAGCAGCGTTGCCCAACTGTTCAGGTTGGGTCGGGATGCAGATGCTCGGCTTGGAATATTTAATTGTTTCAAAACAAGTTGCGTGTCCACCGCTAAAGATTACGAATTTAGCATTTTTCATATATTGCTCTCGCTCTTCCGTAGATAGCCAACTGTGAAGTTCGCAGTTCCCGATTTTGGTCGAAACTTTTTTGCCCGGTGTTCCTAAACTTATGACGCATTTGGTTTTGAGCTTTTCGAGAACTGGAAGGAGAGTTTTCATTATTTTTGCTCTTGTGCCTGGGGGGCCACTTACAGGCGCAAAAATGTGTTCTTGCAAGCCTTCAACGGGTGTTGTGTCAACGAAGCTGCCTGTGAATTCAACTTTCCCGTTTAACCCCATATTGCTCAAGTCGCCAATACTATACTCGGAGACAGTGTAGGGCGGCGGGTTATCGGGAATTATTATTTTTGAGCACCGCTTCACATACCGCTCAATCAGTCGCTCGCCTGGATTAAGAAGAGCAGAGAAACCGTAGGTTGGCCTTATCATGTTAGCTATGTAAACTGAGGGAATTTTCCAGTTATAGGCAAGTCGAAGCGCGTTTATGTCGCCGTCTGCGATGAGAACGTCAGGTGCAATATCGCGAATATTTTCTCTGAGGTCATAGTAGCGATGTATAGTTTCCCATGCGTTGGAGTTTTTTATTTCAAGCCTATTTGTCTCGCTGTTAAATAAGGGAAGAGGAAAAAGCAGGTTGATTAGCGAGGCAGACGTAATAATGCCATAAGCGTTTTCATACCAAGATATCGGAGTGCATTTGTTAACATTTGTAAACTCCTGCTGAAGCATGTCATATGCTTTGCCTCCTGAGAAAAAGAACAATTCATGACCCTCTTTTGCCAGTCTTTTTCCTAAGGGTATGATACGGGAAACATGGCCTAAGCCAAGCTCTGAGCAGCTCAGTAGCAATCGCATATTCATACCAGATAAGCCTCGATTTATTTTAACTATCCCATGCTCCACTTGAAAAAGCAAGCAATTTAAGGTTTAAACGCAACAGTACAAGATATGTTTGCTCCACGAAAAATTCTGGAAGAGAAGCTCAAGCAAATACTTGCAGAGGACATTGGGCAAGGCGACGTAACAGCACAGGCAATTATTCCATCAAACTTAGAGGTAAACGCGGCAGTTGTAGCTAAAGAAGAAGGCGTTGCAGCAGGAATTGAAGAGACAAGCATTCTCGCTGAGTGTTTAGGTTTAAAAGTTAAGGCAAAAGTTGCTGACGGAGAAAAAATAAAAAATAAACAAGTACTATTGGAAATCTCAGGAGACGCCCAAACCATTCTTTGCTCTGAGAGGACAATGCTGAATCTTCTCTCAAGAATGAGCGGCATCGCAACTGCCACCCAAACTTTAGCAAAGAAACTTGAAAACGCAGGCTCCAAAGCCAAAATTGCTGCGACGCGAAAATCGGCGCCCGGACTGCTTTATTTCGATAAAAAAGCAGTAGCCATAGGCGGCGGAGATCCACATAGGCTTCATTTGGATGACATGGTTTTGATTAAAGATAATCATTTAGCAATAGTTGGAAGCGTTGAAGCCGCAGTTAAAAAAGCAAAGGCGAACGTTTCGTTTAGCAAAAAAATCGAAGTTGAAGTTACGAAAGCTGAGGACGCATTGCAGGCAGCTAAGGCAGGAGCTGACATTATCATGCTGGATAATTTTTCTCCTAAACAGGCCAAGGATGCCGCCGTAATGTTAGAGAAAGCTGGGTTTGGCGGTGTGCTGTTAGAAGTCAGTGGTAAAATTACAGGCGAGAACCTGTTGGAATACGCATCGGCGCAAGTGGACATTATAAGTTTGGGGGAACTTACTCATAGCGTTAAAGCATTAGATATAAGTTTAGAGGTAATGAAAAAGTAAAGCGGCAAGCGCTTCTAGAGACCGATGCTTATTAGCCAAGCTTCTAATACTGCGCTGCCGGCAAGTATGACGGCGCATATACCTATCAGTATAACCATGTTTTTTAGTTCAAACCAACGACGTTGCATTAGCCTGCGGCTTAACCAAATGCCTTCCGCCATAGCTGTCGAGTAAGCGATGAATTCTAGCCAGAATATAGGCAATATCAGTTCGCTTATCAATGCTACAAAGGGCGGATAGCCCTGTACGGTTGATATGGCGCCAAGCGCGATACCCGTATCAAAGATTATGAACATCCCCACGATGGGTCCAACGATGGGAACGAACATGAGTAGGCAAATTGAGAAGTTATTGATGAAAATGTACTCCGCTAAAGAAGCAGTGGACTTATGCGAAGTAATAGTCGCGTTTACGCCATTAGATATTGACTGAGCATCCGAATGACTCAGCGGTACATAGCTGCCAACGGCGGTAACGACAAAAGCAAGTACAAAAACGAGTATAATCAAGTAGATTCTTTTGCGTTTTGACGACGCGTTTCGCCAAAATGCTGGATATTCAAGTTTCACGTTGTAACCTTCGCTAATTTAGTGGCTTAATTTTTAAAGCCCGAAATCCTCGAGCACAAGGATTTAATGTTCCTAGCAATTTAACCTTTCCCAAACTCTTTCACAACCACCGAGAACCTCGCTTATGTCACCACTCGCCAGCTATGCGGGTTGATGATGCACTTGGTCTTCCCGTACTGTTGGTACATCACAAGTAAACAAGCCTAGAGGTTCTGAAAATAGCTCAGGACTTTAAACCTGAAGAACTTCGGCGGAAACTAGATTTCATCTTTGCATTTGCCCATAGATTTCAAGCCTAAAGCCAAAAGGTACATCTCCGAGCTTTTTTGTCTGCTAGCCTGAGGCTTAACTATCTTCACTGAATCAAAGAGATCCTTCACAGTCAAAATGAAGCCGTTGAACATTTCGCCTTCGAAAAGTTTAACAAAAAAGTTTCCTGACGGCTTCAGTATGCATTGGGCTATTTCTAACGCTTTGGTTGCTAAATCAATTTGTTTTGCATGGTCAACTTCCCAAACGCCAGTGATGTTTGGTGCAGCGTCAGAAAGCACCACGTCTGCTTCACGAGGCAAAAAAGAACGTATTTGATCCACGATATCCGACTCAGTAAAATCGGCAATTATAGTTCGAATATACTCCTGAGTGAATGGGTCTATTGGTTTTAAATCGACGCCTAAAACGTAACCGTTTTTTCCAGTCATTTTCCTTGCTGCTTGAATCCAGCCGCCTGGTGCAGCGCCTAAATCGACCACTACATCGTTTCTTCGTATAAACCCGTATTTCTCGTTGGCTTGAACTAGCTTGTATGTGGCTCGGGAGCGGTAGTTTTCTTCTTTGGCTTTTTTGTAGTAGTACTCTCGTTTTCTATCTTGAATCCAGGCTTTCGGCAAGTGAATCATCCTCTGGTGTGCTCGGTTCGCTTGGCGCGCTTGGAACGGCGGGAGATGCAGTGGCTTCTTTCCCTAAGCCAAGTATCCAATCGGTAAGTTTAGGGCAGCTTTTAGGCGAAAGCGCAGTTGTTGGGTCACATCGTTCATTGTCTGGGCAGAGCAGGCATGGGCAGTCATTGATGGTTTCTATTGATGCGGGAAGCCTTTTGGGGTAAAGACGATATGTCCATCTTCCTTCCTGCAGTTCTTTTTCTCTGCGAATTAACCCTTTTTCCTCCAGTTTAATGGAGACACGTGAACCCTCCCGGCTGCTCGCGCCCAGTTCACGCCATAAATCTGATTGAAGCACACCTTGATAACCCGTGTTGACTACATAATGGAGTGCTTTCTGTTCAAGGTCATTACGTTTAGGCATCTGATCAAATCCAAATAATGCAATTAGAATATAAGCGTTGAATCCAGATAAAAATATGTATCCCCCAAAAAATGTGGAATCCATGAAAAACATGCAGAGCAAACAGCAAAAAGGCGAAAAGTACTGTTTAGGCATAGAATCCTCAGCAGACGATTTCGGCGTCGGGATAGCAACGTTCGAGGGAGAAATACTTGCCAACCAATCGGACAGCTACATACCAGCGGAAGGCGGAATCCACCCCAGAGAAGCAGCAAGGCACCACTCTGAAGTAGCTGATAAAGTCTTAAGCGACGCTTTAAAGGCGGCGAACGTTAAACCAAGTGATTTGTCTGTTATCGCGTTTTCTCAAGGTCCCGGCTTAGGACCGTCTTTGCGAACAGGCGCTACTGTCGCCAGAGCTTTGGCGTCCTACCTGATGCTTCCGCTCGTCGGCGTAAACCATTCTGTGGCACACATTGAGGTTGGAAAACTAAAAACTGGGGTTGTTGACCCCGTCACTCTCTACGCTTCAGGCGGAAACACCATGGTCACGGCTTTTGAGGCTGGCCGCTACAGGGTTTTCGGCGAAACCTTAGATATTGCGCTTGGGAACTGTTTAGACGTTTTTGCCCGAGAAGCGGGTCTTAGAAATCAGAAGGGTTTGCCTCTTGGGGCTGCCGTGGAGCACCTGGCAGCTAACGGTAAAAATTTTGTCTCTTTGCCTTATGTTGTGAAGGGCATGGATCTATCTCTCAGCGGCTTGTTAACCGCAGCGACAGCTCTTCTGCACAAGGGCGAATGCAGTTTGGAAGATTTGTGTTATAGTCTTCAGGAGAACGCTTTTTCGATGGTTACAGAAGTTACTGAACGCGCGTTGGCTCATACCGAGAAGAAGGAGGTTCTTTTAACGGGCGGCGTGGCAGCCAATAAAAGGTTACAAACCATGCTAAATATCGTCGCGGAGGAGCATGATGCACGCTTCAGCGTGGTTCCGCTTGAATTTGCGACTGACAACGGCGCCATGATTGCTTGGACTGGTGTTTTAGCTTATGGGCATGGGTTGGTTACGCCTTTGGATGAAAGCTTTGTGAAGCTTCGTTGGCGGGTGGACAAGGTGGATGTGCCATGGATACAGTAGCTGAGCAAACGCTGTTTAGGAAGGGGGCTGAAGCCAGCCTCTACGTTTCTGATTGGCACGGAAGAAAAGTAGTGACTAAGGTTCGGATCCCAAAAAGGTACCGTCCCGAAGCTTTAGATAAGCAAATTCGAAGTTACAGGACAGTACATGAGCCTCAGCTGATGCATGAAGCCAAAGCGGCTGGTGTCCCGACTCCGCTGATATACATGGTTAACGTGGCTGAAGCATCAATCACGATGGAGTTTGTGGAAGGGCAACAGATTAAACAGTTGCTAAACAAGATGCCCTCAGAGAAAAAGCAGAAATTATGCGTTTCAATCGGCGAATTAATCGGTCAACTTCACAGGCAAGGCTTAATCCACGGCGACCTAACAACATCAAATATGATTCTGAACCCTGAAGGAAAAATCTTTTTTGTTGACTTCGGTTTGGGCGAAAAAAACAATGAACTGGAAGCGCAGGGGGTGGATTTGCATTTAATGAAGCGGGCGCTGCAGAGTACGCATTTCCAGTTCTGGGAAGAATGCTTCAAAGCTGTACTTTGCGGTTACTCTTCGGTTCTGGGCTTGGAAACAGCGGAAAAGGTTTATGAGAAGATAAAGGAGATAGAGAGGCGTGGCCGCTATGTCGAAGAAAGAAAACAGTAACCAAACCTGCAACCCAAATGGCAAAGTTGTGTTTTTTGCCACAGGCAACATCAACAAATTCAACGAAGCCCGAAGCATCCTTAGCAGCTACGGCTTTGCAGTTGCAATGCTCCGCGTGAAAGGAGACGAGATACAGAGCGACAGCCTAAAAGAAATCGCCCAAACAAGCGCAGCAAACGCGTTTAAACGAATCCGCTTGCCAATTTTTGTTGAGGACGCAGGCTTATTCATTGATGCTTTAAGCGGTTTTCCCGGTCCTTACGCGGCTTACGTGTACAAAACAATTCACAACGAAGGTATACTGCGGTTAATGGAGAATGTGCATGATAGAGGAGCAAAGTTCGAGTCCGTCATAGCGTACTGTGACGAAAACAGCTGTGTGCCCGAATGTTTCAGAGGCGAAGCCTGCGGCGAAATAACTTTAACTGAACGCAAACAATATGGCAAATCAGCCTTCGGCTTTGACCCCATTTTCCAGCCAGATTCAAGCGGCAAAACTTTCGCGGAGATGACTATTGAAGAAAAAAATGGGTTTTCGCACAGGGCAATTGCTTTACGGAAGTTTGCGGAATGGTACGAACAGCGTTTTTGCCAAAAAAGTGATTTATAGTCCTTAAGGGATTTAGTTTACCATAATGCGTTGGGAAGAAGTTTCGGCTAAATGTCAAATGAAAAAGAAGAAGAGCATAGGGATAATTTGCTTGGCGGGTTTGTTATTATTCTGATTGGAGTAGTTATCAGCGGTTCAGTCATATGGGGTTTGGTCGATAACATCTATTCCATGAACGGTGGACTTGCTCCAGCAGTGTTTATTATTTTGGGAGTCGGAACAATCATTTTAGGTGCACTAATATTGACGCATAAACCTGAGGTGCAGGCGGATGCGGGTTTGGCAACGGAAAAACAAGAGCTTCCTCTACGGGAGAGCTGAACGGTGAATCCGGTAAATAGAGGTTTAAAATCAATTTATCGTTTAGTCAAAGCCTTTCTAGGTTTACCCTACGTGTCAATGGGGATACTGCTGTTGTTAGTTTTAACTTGGCTTAAGCAACCTTCCGATTTAATACTAACGGCAACGTTGCTGTGTGCCTTTCCAGTTTCTTGGTTTTGCCGGCTTCAATGTGAGCGAGAAGTAGGATTCTACAAGAAGCTATACATGGACGGCAAAGGCTACAGGCTACTAACAAGTTCAACAAAAGCCCTGTCAGCCACAGCGAAAAACTGTCCCGTCTGCAACAAAACAATCTCCTCAGAAAACAACTTCTGCCCCTACTGCGCAACAGACCTAAGAAAACAGAAGCCACAACAAAACAATAATCCGACAGCTATAAGTAACAATGAATAAAAGTTTCTTATCAAGCCGGCTCACTTTTTCAACGCCATTTTTGTAGCTCGTTTTGTTACCAATTTTTAATTTTAAAAGAACAACAACACCCAGAAAACAACTGTTGTTCTTCTTCTTGGCAAAATTATTCAAAAGAAGAAGAAGCCTAGAAAAAGCGTTTTTCTTCTTCTTCTTTGGTTTTTTCTTTTTGTGATTGTTTTTTGGCATAAATATGCGTAGAATCTTAGTCAAGAAAGTTTGACTAAGTTTTAGTCAACAATTACTTACGAGAACGCTTTTACATCAACACAATTAATCTTCACAGGAGGAAACTCGATGACCACGGACTCCCCACCAAACGCAAATGCCGAACAGGAGAAATACCAATGATAACTGTCCTGTCGCCGACGCAGAAAACCGAAAGCAACCATGACTTGTCAGGAATGCTGAAGTCGCTTGAAGCCCAATGCAGAAAATGCTCCCCAATAACTCCCTTAGAATGCATAAACAGATGCCGAGTATACAAGCTGAAAAACGAGCTTCGACGCATCAGAGAAACAATGAATAACCCCAACTACATGAAAGAACTCTTCAACGTGCTAAAAAACCAAACAAGACTTCTCATCCTGCAGGCAATTGTAAACGGCAGATACTCCGTAAGCCAACTTCAACGGGAACTAAAACAAGGCGGGTACAGCTATAGCCAAAGCAACCTCGTCAAAGAATACCTGCGCCCTTTAATCGGGGTGGGCTTAGCTGCCAACTCTGCAAGAGACGAATACTGCGCAACTGGCTTCGGCGGAAGATTGATGGAGTTGCTCGGGTGCTTCCCCGAATTCGCCGTTAAGCTGCCGACAGACTCAGAATGCTACGAAGAGTCTCTTTTAGAATCCTTTCTCTCGGGACCTAAAACGTTCGCAGAAATAAATGAGTTGATCCCCACAAAAGCTGTTTCCCGAACCCTCAAACGCCTGCGTTCAGTAGGTCTGATAGAAACCCCCAAGGCAAACGATTACATATTTTTCTTCAGGACCAAAAGAGACTCAACAAAAGAGACCTTAACGAGTGCAGAACAAAGAATCTATGGTGCGATTGCGGACGAAGGAATTTCCGCGGGGAAGCTTGTAAAAGAAACTGGCTTGTGCATGAGAAGAATCTACATTTATCTTAGATGCTTGAAGGGCAAAAAACTGGTGTTTGCAAGGAGAACGCCGAAAGTTTATGGTTTCACCTTTAAAGGGCAAAAGTTGGCTTTGGTGCTGCAGGGTATAGAGCAAATAGTGGAAGACACTTGGAGTTCTTCGCAGCTAGTCATGGGGGAGTCCGCGATCAAGGCTGAAGCAGGGGGTTTCATCTAACAATGCAATCCTCCGCTAAACCTTTTGACATAGTAAACGTTAGGGTCACTCACAAGACGGCGCGTGTGCCGCTTTTGGAAGCTGTCTCGTTTAAGGATAAGGCGAATGCATACGAAGACATACGCCTACTTGATGGCGCCCAGGAATCGGTGCTTATCCAAACGTGCAATCGTGTCGAACTTTATCTCGTAAGTGAACATGGGGATAAGACCGTCAAATCCGCGGTGGAATATTTGGCGAACCGCGCGTCAGCGCACTCTGCGGAGGCAGACAAAGCAATCGAGTACGCAGTTAATCACGATGCACTTCGCCATCTTTTGCGGGTAACTTCCGGTCTGGAATCGATGGTTGTCGGCGAAGACCAGGTTATAAACCAGGTTTGGAAGGCTTACCTTGAAGCCGAAAACGCAAAGGCGGCGGGTCCAGTTCTTAATCTCGTGTTTAATCGGGCGGTAAATGTTGGAAGACGTGTGAGGCGTGAAACAGGAATTAGCAAAGGCGCTGTTTCCGCGGGCTCGGCGGCGGTGGAGCTCGCCGAAAAACTGCTGGGAAGCCTCAACGAAAAGAAAATCCTCATCATGGGGGCTGGCGAAACTGGCACTCTTGTCGCTAAAGCCATGGCTCGACGCTGCCTTAACCCGGTGTTTATCGCGAACAGAACCTACGAGCGGGCGTTGCGTTTGGCTGAGGAGCTGGGCGGCAAAGCCGTCACGTTTGACAAGTTAGGAGAGGTGCTTGTGGACGCCGATGTGGTTTTCTGTTCAACTTCTGCACCTCATTATCTGTTAACAAAGGACCTGGTTTCTAGGCTTACCGTGGCGAGAAAAAACAAAAATGGTCTTTTGGTAATTGATATTTCTAACCCCAGAAACGTCGAAGAATCCCTCAAGGAGTTGCCTAATGTGAAGCTCTACAACCTCGATGACTTAACGTCAATTACTGAGCGCAACAAGCTGGAGCGTCAGAAAAGCACGCAGGATGCCCTTAAAATCGTTGACAATGAACTTGCAATGCTTGAGGGAGCTGCAAAAGAATATTCGGTGCAGGAAATTATTTCTGTTTTGTTGTCGCAGGTTGAGGAAAGCCGCCAAAGAGAACTTGCCAAAGCCCTAAGCATGCTAGATGGGTTGGATGAGCGCCAAAGAAAGATCGTCAGCGACTTAACCAGTATCATGCTGAAAAAGATGTTTTTGCCTGTTGTGGAGAACTTTCGCCAAGCCGCCGTGAACAACGAAACAGAACTCATCGAAACTGCCGCAAAATTATTTGAAAAAAATATTATTTTTTAAATTTGAGTAAAAGTGGGCCGAGCCATGCTTGCCCAAAGCGCGCGCGATTTGTTTTATGTGCAACGCATTTTCAATTCGCAGGAACGAAATCTGGGGTTAAGATTTCGTTAATTCAGTGATGCGGGTTTGAACTTTTTCGGCTATCTCTTTCCTCAAGTTTTCTTCGTCGTTGACCCATATGTTAATCTGGTCAATTCTCTTGGCTAGTTCTTCATCCCCAATACTGGTTATGAACCATCTTTGAAAATCTTGACGCTGAAAATGAAAGTTAACGGACTTACTGGGTATAGTTTGGAGTTTTTCGGCGAACTCAACAGTGCTTCTTGAAGTTATTCCAGTGTTTTTTTCGAGTTCTGTGAAAAATTGAAAGCTGTATTCGGAGGGAACGGTCTTGAGCAGGTTTGGCGGTTGGGATTCCGCATTAAGCTTCTTTCCCAGCTCTATCGCCCACTCCTTCACCTTACTCGTGTTTTGATCATCCATAACCATTCTATTTTGGCTAATCTGGCAGCCTCCAAAGGCAGCAACGTCGATAGGCTTGAGAGTCTTGTTTTTGGACAATAGTTTTTTTTGGTTGGCTTCAGTACTCTCCGCTTTCGGGGTTTCTCCACCCTCGCAGAGGAAGTAGAGCGCAACATTTTTGCCTCCAAAGTCCTTCGCCAAAAAATCCACAGCTTCATCGTAAACGTTTTTTCCACCCCCACCGCCACCAACGATAATGTTTTGGAATGGTGTGATGTCTAGTGGACCCTTTCCAAGGTCTTCGACAGTTACATCCATGCTGTAGGTTGCTTTGAGCACATCAGCTATGACATGTGCTGCCTCATCGTTTAATCCCCTTATTGTTGAAAAAACTATCAAGGTCTTTCCTGTCATTGTTTCTCACTTTCGCTAGTTTATTTTGAGCGTATGAGGCTTTATTTTAAGATGTGTGACTGTGAGTAAACAGCCACACCTGCAATGGAAGTAAAAGCGCGTTTCTTTACTCCTTCTTCAGCTAACTTCACCGTGTCGTCACGATAGGTCTATGAATCTGGGTCGAGTCGAACTTGAACCTCAAGCGGGTTCACGCCCCATCCATATAGCATTGCGCTTCGCATCGTCCAAGCCATCATGTTGGTTATGGACTTATAATTTTTTTGTTTTTCTGGCAACCAACAAAACCGCGATTACAGCTATCAATACAATTATAACTCCATAGGGAATCCATTGCGCAAGTTGGTTACCGTTTACCGCAAATGAATCCGCAGCATTCATTCCCAGTGCAACATTGTTAGTGCCTGTTTGGTAGCTGAAGGATACCAGCCAAGCATTCCCAATGGACTCCACATTGTATGTTATTGGGTTTCCGTTCAGAGACGCGGTTAGGTCTGAGATGTCGCTGATTAACGATGTGGGAATATAAACATCGCAGTATCCTGTTGTGCCTTCGGGTCCGTTGACTGTGAAATCCAGTTCTCCGCTCGTTGAGTTGAAGGCAAGCGCGGATATTGTCGAGTTTGACGTCACCGAGAAAACGCTTTGCTCTCCAAATGGCAAGACTGCAAAATTAATTGTCGTGCTGGTTTCAATGTAATTTGTGTCTCCTGCCCATTCAGCCGTCAACAGGTAATTTCCCGTGACCGAGGGCATCCAAACTGCCAAAAAGTTTCCGTTATTGTCTGTGTTCACCGTGGTAAGTTCGTTCCAAGTGGTTCCTCCGTCAACGCTATAGGAGAGCAAAATCGGCAAACCCTGCAACCCTGCCCCATCAGATGTTAAGTTGCCGCTAATTTCCACCATGAAGTTTGAGAGCGTTGCGGAGCTTTGGCATGAGACAGTTAGAGTTGGGGTCGGCGGATTCGCGGTAGAAACTGGACTTGAAGTTGAATTTTGGCCAGATTGACTTGAAACAGCCGTGGTAGTGTACGCGGTCTGCCCGTTAGAAGTCACTACATCAATTATTAGTGGATCGCCCGGGTTAATGTTCGAGGGTTCTTGACCGTTGACGTTTAGTTCTGTTCCGAAGCCGCCTAAAACTATTTCATTATCTGACCAACTTGTCAGGTAAATGCCAATCATATCTTTGGGCACAAATTGCGAGTCTGTGCAGCCTGCCTCCCAACTGTCCAAGCCCGCCTCATCATATATTCTTATTACAGGAGCGGTGCCGCCGACGATGGTGTCTACGGATCCGTCAGTCAGATTCATGAGTTGGGGCTGGGTATTCCCAAAACCGCTGCCTTGAATAGTTATGGTCTGCAACCGAGCTGCCGAAACCGGACTTACCGATGAGATAACGGGTGGCGCTCCAGCGGGATTTTGATTCGATTGACTTGAGACAACAGTAGTTGTGTATGCTGCTTGTCCGTTGGCAGTCAGCACCGCAATCAGCAGGGGGTCTCCCGGCGAAAGGTTCCATTGACCTTGACCGTTTGTGTTAAGTGCGGTTCCGAAGCCTCCCAAGACTATTTCAGTGTTTGACCAACTCGTTAATATCACGCCAATCGAATCCGCACCCGAATTGGGAGAATCCTGGACGCCTGCTTCCCAATTGGATGAACCGCTTTCATCATAAATTCTTATCACGGGAGTGGCGCCTCCACCAACAGTATCTACTGACCCGTCGCCTAAATTAAGAAGTTGAGGCTGGGTACTTCCGAAGCCACTGCCTTTGATGGTTATGGTCTGCAATAGCGTAGCAGAGATGGGACTTACTGAAGAAATTAAAACTGGCGAACTGGTGGAGCTGGAAGTGGGATTTTGATTGGGTTGGCTTGAACCGGCAACAGTGTCGTACGTTTCAACTCCGCTGGCAGTCTGAATTTGTATTTGTAAGGTATCTCCTTGAGAAACTTGACTCCATGAAAACTGCGAGTTGAGGCCAGAACCAAAGCCTCCTAAGACTATTTGTGTATCCGTCCAACTTACAAGGACGACGCCGATAAGGTCGGGAGGTCCATTCGTGAAACCTGACCAATTCCCTGTGGCTCCAGCAGAGAGCAAATTGCGTTCATCATAAACAACGATGCTCGGTGTAGACCCACCCCAAACGGTATCAACAGACCCGTCACCCAAACTCAAAAGTTGAGGCTGAACATTTCCGAAGCCACTACCTTGAATAGTTATATTCTGCACAAGCGCCGACGAAATCGGACTAACCGAAGTAATGACTGGACTTTGTTGGGCGTTGGCCAAACCCGTTTTCGCGAAAACAACGATCATCGAAAAACATAGAATCGCAATAATAAATCCCGCTGCGAAAGCTCTTTTCATACCAAATCCCCTATACGCATACGTTGGTTTATTTTCCGATAAAACTGTTCTTGTCAAGATTTATTGACACAAACAAAATGTACCCAACAAGATTGACTGCGCTTATCGATTAACCTGCTTTGTAGTTTTGCCCGCTTTGTGAAACTGAATTGTTGCCAACGCATTTTAAAACATAGCAATCACGGCAATGCACGAAGGATACTCCGCTCAAAGAAACAATACAACGATGCTCTTTAACCCTGATGACATAGCTAATTAGATTCGGACCATTAAGGGGGGGGTCTAAAGTGGGCCGAGCCGGACTTGAACCGGCGACCTTTGGCGTGTAAAGCCAACGTCCTAACCAGGCTAGACGACCGGCCCGCACAGTTTGCTTGTGTGATGTTTGATTTAAGCTGTTTGGATTAAGCATTGCGTTTGTTTGATATTAGAATTTTGTTCTCTCTTCATCGCTTTTGGGTACTTACTGTCCTCCTCAACCTGCAAAATTCATGTCCTAAACCCAAAAAATCAACTTGAATTAAGCCCTGAATCTGGCCAGCCTACCCTATGGGGAGGTCTAGTATTTACACCAAAAATCCATTGTAAATATGGTAGGACAGAAGAAGAAAAAAACTTTCACCAAGTTCTTCTTCTTTTGAATAATTTTGCCAAGAAGAAGAACAACAGTTGTTTTCCGGGTGTTGTTGTTCTTTCAAAATTGAAAATTGGTAATAAAAATAGCCACAAAAAACAATCAGTAAAGGCATAACCAAAACATCAGGGCAAAACCCCCGAAAGAAGACAGTACCTTCTTAGCTGAAGGGCAGATATTCGTTTGGAACTTGATTTATATACTAAGCTGACCTTAATTTTTGTAGGTGAATACGTTTTGGTTTCTGATAAGCTTTTGGAATTTTTGAACAAGGGCATAGCCCGTGAACTTCAAGTTAGCATTCAGTACATGTGGCAGCACGTTCAAGTTACTGGCATCGACGGCGCCGCCGTGGAAGATGTTTTCCGCAAGACAGCCATCGCCGAAATGAAACATGCCGAACGCCTCGCAGAGCGCTTAGACTACCTCAACGGC
Organism: Candidatus Bathyarchaeota archaeon; assembly: GCA_963828195.1. Classification (GTDB taxonomy): domain Archaea; phylum Thermoproteota; class Bathyarchaeia; order Bathyarchaeales; family Bathycorpusculaceae; genus Bathycorpusculum. Next base: position 199,295 of record CAWHDT010000007.1, on the reverse strand, counting down.
GTAGCCACAACTAAACCTGACCCGATTTTTGTCAGAGGCAGCCTCATCGAAATGCTCACCCAAGACGAACGGGACGAGGAAGACGCCATCAACCTCTATAAAGAGGCAATTCAGGCTGCCGCTGAAGAAGGCGACTACACGACGAGGCGGATGCTGGAGGAAATTTTGGCGGAAGAAGAAAACCACATTAACACTTTCGGCAAACTCATCGTGGGCATGACTGAGCCATTCACCCAGCCGGAAACATCCCAAACAGGATAATAACAAAAAAGGAAAAGGTTGCCGCCGCCTCAATGGCAAGAATTATAAAAGAGGGTGCCGTGTGTCCGCTCGCTTCATAGCAATACACATATATGAATGTAGAACGATGGGTTTTCTTCTGTGGTGCCAGCTTGGATAACCCCGTGTTTTATAATAATCGTGCGTTATTGAGATGCCCCGTATGCGGAATTCAGATTGACGCAGAGAACTCAGCCGCAAGAATCGAGGGAACATGCGAAAGCTTCGCCGGCAAAAAATACTGTTTTTGCAGCGAAAACTGCCGACACCATTTCTTTGAAGACCCCCGAATCGCATATTTCTCCATGGAAATCGGCGTATCAAGCAAAATGCCAACTTACAGCGGCGGCTTAGGCGTCTTAGCAGGCGACATCGTGAAGTCCAGCGCCGACCTGCGCCTTCAAATGGTTGCCATCACCCTTGTAAGCAGGAAAGGCTATTTCAGGCAAAAAATAACCGCGCAAGGAGAGCAGCAGGAGTTTCCAGACGAATGGAACCCGGCTGAAACCTTAAGCCTCATGCCAAGCACAGTCACCGTAACTATTGAAGGACGCCCCGTTAAAGTGCAAGCTTGGCTCAACGAGTACCAGAGCATGACAGGCGGCACGGTGCCAATACTGTTTTTAGACACTGACCTCGAAGAAAATGCTCCTGAAGACCGAAGAATAACAGATTCACTGTATGGCGGTGACAGAAGCTACAGGCTTAAGCAAGAGATCGTTTTAGGGATAGGCGGCACCAAAGTTTTAAAAACTCTTCCCTTCAAAATCCGAAAGTACCACATGAACGAAGGTCACTCGAGCCTGCTGACTCTTGAACTGCTAAAAGAGAACGGCATGGATGCGGAAAAAGTCCGAAACCTCTGCGTTTTCACTACACATAGCCCGGTGGAAGCCGCATTCGACCAATTCACTTATGACCTTGTGCAGCAAATGCTCGGAAAGGAATACCCGCTCTCTGATATGGAGCAGTATGCAGGAAAAGAAAACCTGAACATGGCTCTTTTAGCGCTAAATTTAAGCAAATACATCAACGGCGTCTCTGAAGCGCATGTAGATTACTCCAGAAAACTTTTTCCAGGACGCTATATACGAGCCGTCACAAACGGGGTCCACTCGTCAACATGGACTTGTCTGCACTTCAGGCAGCTATTTGACAAATACATTCCAGGATGGACAAACGAACCTATCCTTCTTGCCAAAGCCAGCGAAATTCCCAACCGGGAAGTTTGGGACGCCCACACAAAAGCAAAAACAGACCTGCTTGCCTTCGTTGAAAAAACCAACGGGGTACAACTGGATCCGCAAGTCCTCACCTTAGGCTTCGCCAGAAGAGCCACTGGATACAAACGTTCAACATTGATTTTCTCCGACCTGCATAGGCTAATAGACATAAATCGGAAAGAAAAAATCCAGATGATATTTGCTGGAAAAGCGCATCCAAACGACATCGACGGCAAACGGCTCATCAAGCAAATTCACGACTACGCGAACGCATTGAAAGGTCAAGTAAGCATAGTTTACATAGAGAACTATAACATGGATAGTGCAGCTAAACTTACTTCGGGCGTTGATGTCTGGCTTAACACTCCTTTGCCGCCTTTTGAGGCTTCAGGAACCAGCGGCATGAAAGCTGCCCACAACGGCGTCGTGAACTTTAGTGTCCTGGACGGTTGGTGGATGGAGGGCTGCATCGAAGGTGTAACCGGATGGGCAATAGGTCCACACCCTGGAGAGCTGCTGCTTGAGAAAGAACGAAGAGAATTGGAACTTCAAGACCTCTACAGCAAACTCGAATACCTAATCGCGCCAACATTCAACAGGCAAAAAGACGCTTGGATAACTCTTATGAAAAACTCCATCGCAAAAATCGCATACTACTTCCAGACACAATGGGTTGTAAGAAGATACATCACAGAAGCCTACCTCATCTAAAACCCTACGGCAATAAGGTTTCCAATATGAAGCCAAAACAAAAACAAGATACGCCAAGTTAGTGACGAAATAGACTTATACGTCGAAGGCAAAAAAAATTATGGAAAAGCACTAAATCTTAAAACAAAAAAAAGAAAAAAGAAATTATCGATTTAACGCAGTTTCATAAGGACCATTTCTGCGGCGAGAACCATGGGTTCCCAGGTTTCGCAGAGCGGTGGCGCGTATGCTGTGTCTGCTTTGGCTAGTTCGCGCACGGTCATGCCTTTCTGGATGGCGAAGCTGAGGCAGTTTATGCGCTGCGTAACTTCTTCTCCGCCGATGACTTGGCCGCCTATAATGCGTTGGGATTCTTTTTCGACGACAAGCTTGATTTTGATGGGTTTGGCCCCTGGGAAATAATCTGCCTTGGTCTTGCTGCCTATAGCTCCGGTTACGACTTCAATGCGGTTGCGTGCAGCGGCGGTTTCAGTTAATCCGGTGTTGCCTGCTTCAATCTCAAACAGCCGTGTCACAGCAGAAGCCAAGATGCCTGTGAACTGAGAATAGTCGCCTCCAGCGTTTGCGCCTGCAACTTTGCCCTGCCGAACTGCGATGGTGCCAAGTTGAGCGCACATGGGTCGATGTGTGATTAGGTTGGGGGCTTCAGCGCAGTCGCCGACGGCGTAAACGTCTTTTATGTCGGTTTCCATGCGTCCATTGGTCTTAATTGCCCTTGTTTCGCCAAGCGGTATTCCTGCGTCAACTGCGAGTTTCGTGTTGGCTCGAACGCCAAAAGCGCTGATGAACAGGTCTGCTTCGATTTTTTCTCCGCCAGCCATAACCGCGGTAACTTTGGTTTCGCCTAGGAATTCTTCGACGCCTTTGCTGGTGAGGATACGCATGCCCTTCTCCTCTAAATGATCCTGAACAAGCTTCGCCATGTCTGCATCAAGCAGCTGAGGCAGAATCTGCGGCAGCATCTCCACGATGGTAACTTTCAAACCTTTCTCGATTAAGCCGACGCCCACTTCCAAACCGATCAAGCCCGCGCCCATGATGACGGCTGATTTCGCGCCTGCTTTGACTGCTGCGTCTATTTTTTCGCCGTCTTCTATTCCGCGGAGGCTTAGGATTCCGGGTTTTTCTCTGCCTTTGATCGGCGGCATAAACGAGTCAGCGCCAGTTGCAATTACCAAGCTGTCGTACGGCAGAACCTCGGCGGTTCCCTCTTTGGTTGTTACGGTTACGGTTTTTTCTTTAGTGTTAATCGATGTGGCTTTGGTTTCGCTTCGCAAATTCAGTTTTAGCATTTGGAAATAGGCTGGTGGATAAACGATTAAATCGTGGAAACTTTTGATTTGCCCTCCAATCACGAACGGTAAACCGCAGCGTGAGTAACCAGCGTTTTTCTCTTGGGTAATTAATGTGATTTCGGCTGTGCGGTCTTTTTTGCGTGCCGCTGATGCTGCTTCGACGCCTGCAGCGTTTGCCCCAATAACTATGATGCGTCTCGCCATCTGCTTTGCCTCTGTTTATTTTGGTTGAGCTTGGGCTTTGTGCCATTCGACCGCTTTGTTGAAGTCCATGAGGTTTGCAAGCTCTGCCTGAAGATTTGAGGGTTTAACTTTGAGCAGCCAGCCTTTTTCGTAGGGGTCCTCGTTTATGGTTTCTGGTTTTGACTGGACTTCCTCGTTGACTTCTTGGATTGTTCCGCTGATCGCTGCGACAAGGTCTGACACTGCCTTCACAGACTCCAGTGTTCCGTAGGGTTCGCCTTGCTTGACTTCTGATCCGACGCCTGGTAATTCGGCGTAAACGATTTCTCTTAGAGACTTCTGAGCGTAGTCAGTTATGCCCATGCGAACCGTGTCGCCTTCAATTTTTATCCACTCAAAATCTTTGGAGAAAAAGAGACCTTCAGGCACTTCGTACGATTCAACTTTAACCATGCATTCAAACTCCCAAATATGATAATAACCATTTTAGCTTTTAAGCTTAAAAAAGCTTTCACAAAGAGAAAGGCGGGTTTGGCTTGGCTGCTGTTTTTCGTGGTTTAGACGGTTTTTTGAAGTTAAAAATTTTAGTTGCGACTTTTGGTTTGGCGTAAGTTGCGACTTTCCGCTCTGTGTCTTTGTGTTCGGGGTTGCTTTTTTGGTTTGGGGCTTGTTTCTTTTTGCGGGTTGCGACTTTGGGATGGGCGGATTGCGACTTTGCATGCTGACTCATTGTTGAAGTTACTGTCGGATACGGGCGGATGTTTGTGGGCTGCGGCTTTCTGGTTGGGCGCTGTTTTTCCCAGATGCCGTTTGGGCGGCTGCGGTTTTATCTTTCGCGTTTGCCCGCGATCCAGTCTTCCGTCCACTGCCGCGCCTGCGAATCAGGAACCTGCACCGGCGGATGCTTAAAAGCGTAAGAAGGCATGCTGATGAGGGTGCCGCTGATTTTGCGGTCCAACGCGATTTTTGCTGCTCGGATAAGGTCGATGACGACGCCTGCGCTGTTAGGCGAGTCTTCCACTTCGAGTTTAGCGCTGATGTTTATGGGTCGGTCGCCAAAAGCCCGAGTTTTGATCGACAAGTAACATATCTTCTTGTTTTTCAAAAACGGCACATAATCGCTGGGTCCAATGCGGGTTGGCAGATTGTAGGGCACCAGGCTGGTGACGGCTTCAGTTTTGCTGATGCGCTTGCTCGTTAAGCGGCTCTCAACAGTCATGTTCTGGAAGTCTGTGTCTCCGCCCAAGTTAAGCTGGTAAGTTTCATCCACAATGGCGCCGCGGTCAAGGCAAAGGCGGACAAGCGTCCGATGCAGAATGGTCGCGCCCACCTGGCTTTTGATGTCGTCGCCAAGCACGGGCAACCCTGCCGCCTCAAACTTTTTGGGCCACTCCAACGATTTGTCTGAGCCGATGAATTCAGGCATACAGTTCACGAGGGCGCATCCCGCGTCAATGGCGCATTGAGCGTAAAATCTTACTGCGTCGTGGCTGCCGACGGGGAGGTAGTTGACGAGGACCTGTGCTTTGGCGTCTTTGAGGGTTTGGACGATGCTTTCCTTTGTGGTTTTGCTGTCGTCGTAAACGTTGAAGGTTTCCCGCATATGAGGTGCGGCGCCGTCAAGGATGATGCCTGGAGAAACTTTCACGCCGAGGTTTGGTACGTCGCTGAATTTTTCGCAGACGTTTGGTTTCATCCAGATGGCTTCGGAGAGGTCTTTGCCGATTTTGTCTTTGTTAACTTCAAAAGCCGCCACGAAGCGGATGTCGCGGATGTGGTAGCCGCCGTAATTCACATGCATCAAGCCGGGCACGGTGGTGTCTTCTTTTGCGTCTTTGTAATATTGGGTTCCCTGAATCAGGGCACAAGCGCTGTTCCCAACGCCGACAACTGCAACACGAATCTCAGGCATGAAACATTAACCATCCAAACATTGATTTAGTTAGGCTTAATGTATGCCTACGCTATAACTTTTTCTAAACCCAAACCCCGCAAATCCAAAATGCCAACGGAATTTTTTATTTCAAAAGAAGAAGAAGCCTAGAGAAATCGTTTTTCTTCTTCTTCCTCATTCTCTACAATTTTATAACAATTAACAAAACTTTTTAACCGCTTGAAAGTATTATAGTCCGTCGCTGCAAAGAATCAATAAGTAGAGTTGAATGTTATGGGCATAGAATGTTACGAAGGCATCAAAATAGAAAAAGACGCTGATAGAATAAAAGCAAGAAACGAGCTTATCCACGTTCATTCCAGCAGGCTCGTTGCAGACCTAGGCGATGGATTATTCGTAGTAAGCAAAGGCACAACGAAAATACTTGACAGAGAAGGAATAACATACAAGAAAGTTAAATTAGTTAAAGGTGTTCCGCCAGAGGTAAGAGAACAAAGCAAGCCCTGTTTCTCCAGTGGTGCTACACCTTAAGCGTGAAGTTTCTTGAGCCTTTCTCCGTATTTTTGGAGGTTCTCCGTTCATCTGCCGCTTCTTTATAATAATGGTGCGCAGATTGAAACAGAAAAAATAGATAAAATGCTCGAGGATATACAAAAGCAGTTTGGAGGTTATACCAAGACCCCTCATATAGGTCGCCCGACGGTTGAAGGGTTCTATAGATCAGGTGATAAAATTTACTATGATGCTTTGTATCTAATAGAAATAGATGTTCCTGACTGCGAGAAAGAGAAAGCGATAAAATACTTCAAAGCATTCCGAGACAAATACATGAAAATATACGACCAGGTTGAAATATACATCATATATTATGATATCAACAGGATTATCTGACATGCCTGCACTCGAGTTAACGTGAAAGAATTAGTGTTGCTGTGGCGGCGCAGTCACAAATTTATTTAAACCCCTAAAAACTCAACCTAGTTAGCGGTTGAAAACAAATGGCAGACATTATAGATACTCTTCTTGTAGATGGTTCATTCAAAAACCTGTTTAAGGCAATCCAAGACGGAGAACTAATTGACACGCTCAGAGGGCCAGGCCCCTTCACGGTTTTTGCCCCCGAAGACTATGCCTTTTCAGAGTTGCCCGAAGGCGCATATGACAAACTTATGAGTGACCCTGTAAAACTTAAGGCGCTTGCCTCGTACCACATCGTTGAAGGAAAGTATACGGTTGCCGACCTGAGCAAAATGACCAGCGCCAAAACCCTTCAAGGCCAAGAGGTCACTATTGACGCTCACCAATGGCACCTCCACGTGAACCCAAAAATCAACAACGCCAACATCAAAAGCAAAGACAACCTAGTCAACAACGGCGTAATCCACAGCATAGACAAAGTGCTCATGCCCAAAACGACCTAACTTGCCCTAAGCAGAACCTGCTTTATGACCTGAAGAAGAGTGCTGTTAAATCAAGTTACCCAGCAATGATTTTTTAAAAAACCAAATTAGGTTATGGGCGTCTAAATGTGTCGCCTGTTCCACATAGGTCGATTGTCCCAATGCATGGAGAATAAACATTCTCAAATTCATCTGGATTGCTAATGGTTCGCATGGCTGCAAATGCTCGTATGCGACATTTTGGAAAAGCATCTGCCAACCGATTTGCACAACCTAGCAGGGTAGCTCCACGAGTAACAACATCATCAATTAACACAATTTCGTCGGGTTTACATAGGATTCCCTGAACGGTTATCGATTCATAATGCTGTTCTGCAGTCGGTCTCTCGCTTGGTGAACTTAATGCTGCCTTGGGAACTGCTTTAGACCTAATGAGGCAAGAGGCAACCTGTTTTCCGATACCCACTGAAACCAATGCTTTTGCAACTCGTTCTGGAACCCATAAAGTGTTGGGCTGCATCAAAGAACTCTTCGGCACTGGAACTAAAATCGTGTTTGGCTGGAAAAAACATTCAAAGGGGAGTTCAGCCATTTTTTGTTTCACTACCTTTGCTACCCATTCTGACATCAAGATTGTTGGTTGATTTCCAACATATTGGTCTCTCTTAAGAGCCTGCATGACACCCTTTGAATGTACAGCGTTTGGCGTGGTCCCATGAGGAGAGTAAGTTAGTAGCGCACCAAACTCAAGTTGACATAGGTTCATATTTCATTGGATCACTTCAAGGATTCTTTGTCGAGAGGGTAAGTCATCCAGCACTTCTTCTGGGTCGGTAAGTTCCATTGCGCCATACATTGCCATTTTTTGTGTCCAGTTCAATGAAGGGTCACGCATTAGAGGACTCCAAATAAAAAGAGGTCTTCCAAGCCTTAGCGCTTCCCATCCTTGATGAAGAGAACCACTAGAATTACTCGCCTCAACTATAATTGATGCATCGGCAATAAGCGCCATTGTTCTATTTCTGATAACAAAATTCTTTGGCTGAATGGGGTATCCGATTGGAAATTGAGAAACCGCTAAGTGTTCTCGCATGATGAACTCTTGAAGTTGAGCATTTTCCCGTGGGTAAACTCGGTCTAATGGAGTGCCTAAAACTGCAATTGTATGTCCGTTTGCTTCAATGGCACCTTTGTGTGCCGCACTATCAATTCCCTCAGCAAGTCCGCTAACGACAATTACGTTGTGTTTTGCAAGAACTTTTGCAATATTGCTGGCAGCGTTAAGCCCTTTGGATGAAGCTTTCCGTGAACCTATAACTGCGACTCTTGGAGATGGTAACGGGATTGGCAGTTGTCCAGCAACATAGAGCAGTTTTGGCGCATATTTTTTTTCAACATCATTCAGTGGTCCAATAAGTTCTTCGAGGGTACACGTGGAAGTTTTTTTCTCCATTAACAATTTCTTCCATCTTCTCCATTAGGAAACATTGTAGTTAGTTATCTCAAGAGCATTATAACATTTACGGTAACATCGGTTTCGGCGTCGGGTGTGCCAAGGAAGAAGGCTAAAGATGGGTTCAGAATCAAATGTTAGAAGTTCTGGCATGTTTCATCTGTTCTTTTTCTTTGGCGAATTCTTCTTTCCGGGCTTCTTCTAGCAGTTGGCGGGCTGTCTTGCCTTTGGCGTACGCTTTGAATGAACCCATTAAGTCGGCTGGGGTAGGCACTGGTTTTAGGACGATTCCGCATTCGTTTTCTTCGAAGATGACCTTGTCTTTGATGCCGTACTTGTCTCTGAGCCTCTTAGGTATTGTGACTTGCCCTTTCTTGGTGACCGAGACAACTTGATCCATACGAACAAACTCTAAGTAATACCGTCGGAACCAGTAATATTAAACTTGCTTGAAACCCAATTCCCCAAAGTAGCACCCATCTCAGGTTCTCGCAACAGGTTTTACGGCAAGATTAAAAGGGCAGCAAACCCCTAGCTAACTTGTTGAAGTGAAAGGCATGAGTAAACCCGAAGTCAACATCACGTATTCTCCCTTTAAAGAAATTGTCGTTATGGAAAAAAACTATTTCACCTCGCCTGAGGAAATAGCCCGGTTCACCTCTGTTTTGGCAGGGGGCAAGCTGGCGGGGCTTTACTGGGTTGACGGGGTTGTTTTCCTGTATTTTCCGCTTCCCGCTTCAACCGCCATAGTTGCGAAGGAGCTGTTGGAGAACGGGAAAGTTTTTTGGAGTTTTGTGGGCTATGCGTTGATGCCGAAGTATGCGCCGGTGATTGAAACTAAAGAAAAAATGATTGTGCCCGTCGTTGACATAACGTCTGATCCTGTCCTCAAAAAAGTTGCTCAGTGGCTAAAAGAACAAAAACCCTGAGCTGCCTGAAGGACGCTTTTTGGGTGAAATAGCACTCTACGGCACAGTTTTTTCTGGCAGCGGGGAAGGCAAAAAATTTGTTGCTTTGCCCTGGGTTAAACGGCGAATAGAGGAAAAACTCGGGTTCACCCCGTATCTTGGAACCCTAAACATCCGTCTAACAAAAGACGGCGTTCTGCAGAAAGATAAGCTTGAAGACGCCGAGAAATTCGAGATAAAACCAGAGGCAGGCTACTGCACTGGAACCTTAATCAAAGCCAGGATAGGCGGGTTGGTTTGCGGGGTGGTTTCTCCCGAGGTGCCAGGTTACCCAAAAGATGAGTTGGAGGTTGTTGCCCCGTGGAATTTGCGGGAACGCCTCAAACTGGCGGACGGCAGCGAAGTCGGAGTCACGGTTACTTTGTGACTGCGTTGCCACTCTTTTTTACGAATGCGATGCGTTCGTCTGCAGCGCCGTACTTGGTGAGGTATTCGCCGTAGGTCACTAGCCCCTTCATCGCTCGGGCGGCAGCTTCAGGCGAAGGATACGCTGGAACGTTGAGCCGGTCGAATCTTGAGCGGGTGTAGAGCGCCATTTCTGTTTCGCCGATGTCGCACATAACTATGGGTTTGCTGTACCTTGAGGCGATCAACACGATGCCGTCAATGTATTTTTCACGTAGCCCAGGCATGTGATGGAGCCCAAGCAATATGATGCCGTTGATTTCTGGGTCTCGAAACATAAGGTCCGCCGAAATCACGAACTGGTCATCGGTCACTGAGCCGGTGAGGTCAACGGGGTTTGATGTCGCCGAGATTTTTAGGATTTGATTCGTGTCTTTGAGCTGCTGGAACTCCGCCAGTATGTCAGGCGTAAACTTGTTGACGGTTAACCCGAGGAATTCGCATTCGTCCACTGTCATGACGCCGGGTCCGCCTGCGTCGGTGAGGATTCCGATGTTTCTGCCGACGGCTGGAGGCTGCATGGCAAGGGCTTTTCCAATGTCGAAGAATTCATCCATGTCCCGCGCCCTAATCACTCCGCCCTGCTCGAAGGCGGCGTCGTAAATTTTGTCTGACCCAGCGATGGCGCCCGTGTGCGAGGCTGCTGCGCGTGCACCCGCGGCGCTTCTTCCCGTTTTTATGACGACGACGGGTTTTTTCAAAGTGATTTTCTTGGCGATTTCCAAAAATTCCCTGCCGTCTTTGACGTCTTCCAGATACATAAGTGTCACGTGGGTTTCTTCGTCCTGAAGCAGGTAGGCCAGTATGTCTGATTCGTTTACGTCGCATTTGTTGCCGAAACTCACGAATTTGCTAACGCCCATCTGCCGCCCAGTTAAGAAGTCAAGGGCTGCTGATCCGAAGGCGCCGCTCTGCGTAATCATCGCGATGTTGCCTGCTAATGGCCGTGGCGTCGCAACAACTTCGTCTCCGGTGGTGAGAGTTTTGGTTTCGGGAAGAAAAAGGCTGTCGATACCCGTTTTTGAGTAGTAAACGCCGAGGCAGTTGGGTCCCAGCACGCGTATTCCGCCTTTTTTGGCGATGGCGACCACTTTCTCTTCAAGCTCCACGTTTCCAACTTCTTTGAAGCCCGCGGTGATTATGATGCAGGCTTTGACGTTTTTAGCCGCTGCCTCCTCCATCACGCCTGGAACCGCTACCGCCGGAATAATAATAACTATCAAATCTACGTCGCCGGGAACGTCAGTTAAGGTTTTGTAGCATTTGAAACCTAAAATTGAATCTTCGTTCGGGTTAACAGGGTAGAGTTCTCCCTTGTAGACTCCACGCAGTTTGTTGGTTGAAAAATTTTTGAAAATCACGTGGCCTGCTTTATCCATTTTCTTTGTGGCGCCGATTATTGCAACTGAATGAGGATTAAAGAATGCGTCTAACTTCTGTAATGCTTCTTCCATACCTAATTCACCTGTTCCGATATTCTGCCTTCGAAGGCTGGTTTTTATGTGTTACTATCCAAAAAAGTTCTTTTACATTCAGATGATTATTTGTTTCTTATGTATTGAGCTTAACCCGTTTTTTTCTAACAATAACCAGTGGCTTATGCCTGATTTTAGACAGCATCTCCCAGCTTACGCCGTTAACCTCCACATGAAACCTCGCCGCCATATCCCAAACCGTCGCGCCTGAACCCGGCCCACGGGCTTTGTCAGCTATGTTGGTGACTTTTAAGGCTTCACCCGCCCCCAGACTGCAGCCCGAAACAGCAAGAGGCGTTGAGCTTTTTTTGAGCTTCAGCATTCTCCCAGCGGCGTAAGAGGCAACTCCGCCGAAGGAATGTATGCCCTGCATCGGGTTTGGTCTGGGAGTAAAAAAGAAATTCCTGAACTTGTAGGTTTTATCTGTGTCAGCAACTATAACGCAGACATTTCTTTTCAACTCAGCAAATACGTGTTCACGAATTTTCCGCGCCGCTTCACCTGGATCACTCAACGGCAAGCTGACGTAGGCGTAAGGCAGATTGGAGCCGTCGATTCCTCCTTCAGACCCAAACATCAACGCCTGCCAAAAACCCGCATACTGAAGCGCTACTTGCTTGTGGCGGCTCCCTGACTCCAAAGGGTAACTTCTCAGCCTCCGCAAGAGCCGCATGCCAAAGCCGCATAAAAACCCGAGCGGGTACCCCCAAGCAAGACGCATCCAGAAACCAGCCATAACCCTCGCGTTTAAGCTGGGTTTTACGGTGCCCTCGTCTACCATGTTGCCTGTTGCGGTTGAAATGGCTTTTTCCGACACCACGACGAAATCGCCGTCTTCAATTTTGCCCTCTAAAGCCCCGACTATTTTGTCGATGTAGCCGTCGCCTGGTTTCCAGTAACTGGTCGTTAACGCCAACGCATAATACTTCGTCGCTTGCACACAAATGCAGTTATGCTCATTCTTAATAAAACTTATAATTTCTTCAAGGAAACCTGAAAATCTAAACCTGAGAAAAGCTATCTTTAGGAACTGAATTTTTTGCATTATTGCATTCGCTAACTGTTGTTAGGGTAGGTTCACTCTGAGAGATTGGATAAACAAAAGAGCGTAATTGACTAACGCAACTCAATTATGGAAAGCACTTACCTACATGGGACAAACTTGGCCGAGTTTAGATTTCAGGTATTCAAAGCCGGAATTTTTCCCCGGCTGTGCTGAATCCAAGCGAAATCGGAGCAAATTTTAGCTAATTAGCTAATCTGATTTCAAAGTAAATATCTTCTGGCGCTGGACCTTGCTATGGTTTAATTGGAGTTGACGTTGTCAAAATGTTAAACCAAGAGCTTTTGTGCCTTGATTAAAATAGAGAAAAAAAATGGGCGTTCTTGTTTAAATATCCTTGTTGATTGTAAGGCTTTTTGCCCTCTTCTTCTATCGAACTCTTCGTTTTTCACCTCTAATTTTTTTTATATGTGAGTGAAGTACCAAAATTCCGCGTCAACAACACTTTTAGATAAAATACTTCTTGCGAATTCTGAAAAAGCGGGGCATTTCTGTCTTCTGTTCAGATTTGAGCGTGTCTTATTTTTTATTGGTAATGTGCACCAAAGTTCTTTTGTTTCCAATTTTTCCGCCTCACTCATCTTTTCTTAATAGTTAAATGCTTGAGAGAGGATTTAAAGGTGGTTGTGATTTGTTCATATAATTTCATAAAATTAAGACGTATGCTCAATAATAATTAGATATGCAAGACAAATATGCTATTTTCTGAATGTTTCTGAACAAATCATAACTACGTTTATATTTCATTTCTTGTATAAAAGCCGTATGTAGCGTAACAATTTGGAGAGTGAAATTAAACGAATGTTTGGCGTAAAAGGTATTTCAATTATGGATTTGGAAAATCTTTGTTTATGATGGATGACGTAAATTTATTGAAGTATAGTAAGAATAGAAACGAAAAGTCAGAAAAAAGACAATTTATTAAGCGAAGTGACAAGCCCTGAAGAAAGGAGTAATCGATAAGCTAGATATCCAAATCTTAAATATGTTAAGAGAAAATAGTCGGGTAAGCCTCCGCGAGATCTCAACAAAACTTAACAAAGCCCCAGGCACTGTGATAAACCGAGTGGCAGATTTACAAAAACAGGGCATCTTAAAGAAGTACACCATTGTTCTGGATCCTGCAAAGTTGGGCTTTACGCAGACCGCAGTAATCCTTATTCAAACTGGTGGACGCGTTGAATTTATTAAAAATTCAATTTCAACGATGACCAATGTCCTATCAGTTTACCAAATAACAGGAGATTTTGATGTCGTCATAACGGCAAAATTCAAAGAGAACTCGGAATTAGCCTCCTTTGTAAAGCAGTTGCAAAAAATCAATGGCATTCGCAGAATCATTCCTGGTGTAGCCCTTGAAGTAATAAAAGAAGACACTACTTCACTTTGTGTAGCATAAACGAGGAGAAAGAAAAATAACGTTGTTGGCGATCGCATTGAAAAAACAAAAAAGGATAACTGCACCCTTGGGCGAATCGACGATAAAGTTCCTTGAAAAAATCACTGCACAAGAAAATCTGTCGGACAGTGAAATCATAAGACGAACGCTAAATTCTTACAATGAAAACAGAGCATTCCCGAAAGAAAAAGTAGCAACATGCATGGATTTGCTTTTGAACGGAGAACACGTTTTAATGGATATAGAAAACTGGTTTCTATTTCTTGACTTTATTGAGTCTTCGCAAACCAGGAAATATTCTGGACGAAGCAATAGAGGAATTGCTCGTTCTAATGGTGAACAGCTTAAGAACCAGGTAGTAACTGTTGAAAACTTATTAAAAAGGCTAGAAGTATGTAATTTCTTTAAGGTAATCAAAATCTCTGAAAACAATTTTACCTTGATCTTAAGATCGGAATTGACTAAAAAATTTATAATGATTTTTCTTGAGGAATACCTTTTAAGATGGGGTAAAAGCTGAATTAAAGGGAAATTTATCAAAGATAAACATTTGCACTCAGCCAACCTAGAAAATGTGAGTCGGTTACACTTTTTCATTTTTTGATAAACACGCATTTCCTTAGCTTACATTAAGCAGATAATCGTCAGCGGAATTATTTTTAACGATATTTTGGTGACAACAACTGTCTAAGTAAAATAAAAATACTAAGACAATTGTCGATACATCTAAAAGTAATTGTGATATTTGGTTACTTACTCAGAAGTTTGCTGAACAAATCACAACTACCTTTAAATTGCTTGGAAACATGGATAAGAACGTAGAAAAAAATCAAGGTGAAAGAAATTTGAAAAAAATAGAAGTAACTTTCGCTTAAAGAAAATGGATAGAAGGAAACAAACATGAGACAAATTGCAATATACGGAAAAGGTGGAATAGGAAAAAGCACAACAACCCAAAACACAGTCTCAGCGTTAGCTGAGATGGGAAAAAAAATCCTGCTTCTTGGTTGCGATCCAAAAGCAGACTGCACACGTTTACTTTTAAATGGAAAACGGCAATCCACAGTATTGGACGTTCTTCGCGACGGCGGAGGCCAGGTATCGCCAGAGCTAATCTCAGCAACAGGTTTTGGCGGCGTCACCTGCGTCGAATCAGGCGGCCCAGAACCTGGAGTAGGCTGTGGCGGCAGAGGAATCATTACTTCAATTCAAACACTACATGAATTAGGCATGTATAAAGAAGATTTAGACTTCGTATTTTATGATGTCCTAGGCGATGTGGTCTGCGGAGGCTTCGCAATGCCCATACGTGAAGGGTACGCGCAGGAAATCTACATTGTAGCATCAGGCGAGTATATGTCACTATACGCGGCAAACAACATCTGCAAAGGCATCAAAAAATTCGCAGAACAGGGACAAACCCGTTTAGGCGGAATCATCTGTAACTCGAGAAAAGTCGAAAACGAAGAAGCCCTAGTAACAGAATTCGCAAAACGCATCAACAGCCGCTTAATCCACTTCATTCCAAGAGATAACTTAGTGCAGAAGGCTGAGATACACAGAAAAACAGTCATTGATTTTGATCCTACAGCGGCGCAAGCTGGCGTGTATAGAAGTCTAGCATGCAAAATAGTGAAAAACGAGGTGTTTACGATTCCCACACCGATCAGTATAGACGAATTAGAGAGTTTAATGCGGGAATTCGGCATCGTGGACTAGGTGACAAAAGATGGTTAGCTATGAAAAATCTGAGATACGCAAAAAGATTTGCTCTCAGCTAGTGCAGGAGCATCCTTGTTACGGTTCGGGAGCGCATTTCAAGTTTGGCAGAGTACATCTTCCCGTCGTATCAACATGTAACATAGGCTGCAACTATTGTGTTCGTAAATACGACTGTGCCAACGAGAACCGTCCCGGCGTTACAAGCAAAGTGATAACGGCTGAAGAAGCGATGGAGCGAGTGCGGTTTGCAGTGCAAAAAGACCCGCGACTGCGTGTCGTAGGCATTGCTGGCCCAGGCGACCCCCTTAGCAGTGACGTTACATTTGATACTCTTCGACAAGTGAAAAAGGAATTTCCACATTTAACCCGTTGCGTTTCAACAAACGGATTGCTGCTACCAGAAAAACTTGCCCAACTAAAAGAGGTAGGCGTTTCAGCCCTCACAATAACAATCAACGCATTAGACCCCACGGTAGGCGAGCAGATTTACTCTTTCGTTCGCTACCAAAACAAGACGTACATGGGCAGAAAAGCGTTCGAGGTCCTTAGCAAAAAACAACTCGACGGATTACGAGCCGCCGCTGACGCAGGCATAGTCGTCAAAGTTAACTCGGTATTCATTCCCGGCATAAACTCAGAACATGTGGTTGACGTAGCCAGAACCGTACGTGACATGGGCGCTTACATAATGAACATTATGCCCCTGATTCCCCAAGCAAAATTCGCCAATATTCCAGCTCCATCTCTGCAGGAAATTCAAAGAATCCGCCACCTATGCGAAGGCATGCTATTCCAGTTTCACAACTGCGTCCAATGCAGAGCAGACGCCATGGGGGTGCCTAGCGAGGAAACCTGCGGCACACATTTCAGTGGCTTTGGTCGCTCTAGCGAATCTGGGGTGAAGTAGATACCGTTTATCTTACCTGAATGCGACAAGCATGTCCCAGACAGAAAAAAACACATTTACATCAAAGATGACAAAGACGAATGCCACATTCCAGCCTGCAACGTAGCAACCATCCCAGGCGACATGACTGAGCGAGGCTGCACTTATGCCGGCTGCAGAGGTGTCGTGGGTGGACCTGTAAAAGACGTTATTCAACTGGAACATGGCCCTATAGGCTGCTGCTATTACCCCTGGGACGTACGACCAAACCTTGCAAAAGACACAAACTTCCAGCTGGTCAACGTTTTCTCCACTGACCTGCGCGAATCAAACATCGTCTTTGGAGGAGAAAAAAAGCTCTACGAATCCATACTTGAAGCAAACAAGGCTTTCCCAAACGCACAAGGAGTATTCATTTACGCAACATGCGTTGCCGGGCTAATCGGTGACGACATAGAAGCAGTCGCTAAACGTGCAACCGCCGCCATAGGAAAACCAGTAGTAGCTTTCAACTGCCCAGGCTTTCACGGCGTAAGCCAAAGTCTAGGGCACCACGTCGGCAACGAAGTTCTGTTTAACAAGGTCGTAGGCACAGAAGAACTCCAGAACAAGACGCCTTATGACATAAACCTTGTCGGAGAATACAACATCAGAGGGGACGATTGGCTTATACTGCCGCTGCTGGAAGCCATTGGGCTTCGGGTAGTGTGTACTTTCACGGGTGACTCTTCCATCCATGACATAGCCAAAATGCATCATGCAAAACTAAACGTTGTAAGATGCGCACGGTCAGCCAAGTACATCGCTGAAATGATGAAGGACAAGTACGGCACACCCTATGTTGAAGTGGACTTCTATGGCATGCGGCAGACTGCTGATGACTTGCGGATCGTTGCGAAGTTTTTTGGCTTAGAACAAAAAGCCGAAGAAGTTATTGCAAAAGAAATGGCAGACATTAAATCGGAGATGGATGTCTACAGAGAAAAGTTACAGGGCAAAAAAGTGATGATTTACGAGGGCGGACCGCGCAGTTGGCATTGGCCTAGAGCTATGGAGGAACTGGGCATGGAAGTCAACGTTGTCGCAACCACATTTGGTCATGAAGACGACTACGAAAAAATCGTGAGCCGAGTGAAAAACGGAACGTTGCTTATTGATAACCCAAACGCGCCTGAACTGGAAGAAATGATGGTTAAATACAAACCAGACCTGTTCATCTCCGGTACCAAAGAAAAATATTTAGCTTACAAGTACGGCGTGCCTTTCCTAAACGGACACACATACGAAAGCAAAGGCGGCTACATGGTCTTCAAAGGCTTTGTTCGATTTGCAAGAGACATTTACAAGTCAGTCTATAGCCCCGCGTGGAAGTTTATCAGAACACGGGATGCAGATTAGCTATGGTGCTAATTAACAGACAAAGAAGTGTCGCTATAAACGCGCCACGTATGTGCCAGCCTATCGGTGCGATCTGGGCTACTCTGGGCATTCATGGTAGCGTACCGCTTATACATGGCTCGCAGGGCTGCTCAACCTATCCCCGCAACTTGATGTCCCGACACTTCCGCGAACCCATAGAAGTTGCCATCACCTCTCTCCATGAGAAAGCAACCATCTTTGGAGGCGCAATCAACCTAAAACTGGCATTATCCAACATAATCGCCCGTCAACACCCAGAATTAATCACAGTCATCACCACCTGCCTTAGCGAAACAACAGGCGATGACATTCACGGAATAATTAAAGCCTTCAAATCCGAAAACAACGAGCGCCACACAAAAATAGTTGGGATACACACGCCCAGCTACGTCGGCACCCACGTAATCGGATATGACAATGCCATAAAAGCACTCGTCACCCAGCTCGCTGAACCAAAAACAGAGCCCAACGGCAAAGTCAACATTATTCCAGGCATGCTTAACCCCGGCGACGTCTTAGAAATCAAACATATCCTAGCAGAAATGGGCATCCCCGGTCTATACCTCACCGATATCTCGCAAACACTCAACGCACCTCTGCGTCTTCCTAAACCACATTTCCCCCGTGGAGGAACAACAGTCCAGGAAATTGCTGACTGCTCAAACTCGCAGGGAACAATACCACTTTGCAAATATGAAGGGCAAGGCGCAGCAAACTATCTGCAGGAAAAATACAGCATGCCAGCCAAGTTTGGGGATCTTCCAATCGGCGTTGAATCCACAGAAACCTTCATTGCAAACCTAACCGCACTGACTGGGAAAAACATGCCTGAATCTTTAATTGATGAACGCGACCTGCTAGTTGACGCCATAGTTGATTCAAGCCAAATTACCTTCGGCACAAAAGTCGCAGTGTTCGGCGACCCCGACATCGTACAAGGAATCACCCGTTTTGTTTACGAGCTTGGCATGCAGCCAGTACATGTGATGACAACGCTTGAAGGCAGCCAGTTTGCTCAAGACATGCAGACCCTAGCAACATTGTACGGAGTTGACGCTGAGAAACAGAATATAATCGTTGGCGGCGACCTCTATGACCTACATCAGAAAATCAAAGAAGCCCGTGTGGACTTAATTATCGGCGATTGTAAAGGCAAATACATCTCCAAAGACGAAGGCATACCGCTTATTCGAGTTGGCTTTCCGCAAAGCGACCGATTCGGCTACCAAAGACGAAGCATGGTTGGCTTCCGAGGTTCCTTACAACTGCTGGATACATTGGTCAACACAATAATGGACGCTAAAGACGCATAAACACAAGGTGATGAGCATGGAACTGAACGACTTTTTCTTCAAAATGCCCGCCCTCAAAACCGAACCCATTATCGATGACACCACCCTGCGCGATGGCATGCAAATGCCCGGCTTAGCTACTAGACCTAAAGACGCCGCAAAAATCGCGCAGTTGCTTTGCGAAATAGGTGCTGAACGAATCGAACTGTTTCATTATCAAGAACCCGACAAAAAAGCAGCGAAACTCATCCACCGTATGAAGCTGGATTGCAGAGTTGCTGGCTGGTGCAGAGCAGTCAAAAAAGATATTGACAGCGCTATCGACTTGGACTTTCAGGAAGTTGGCATCTCGCATCCAGTTTCTTATATTCATTTGCAGGCAAAGTGGCCTGATAAAACAACTGATGAACTCTTAGCTAATGTGGTGGATGTGGTAGAATATGCCGCTAAAACTCATGGGTTACGAACGTTTGTTCACGGTGAGGACGCTACCCGTGCGGATTGGGCTTTCGAAAAGAAATTCGTTAACGCGGCGGCGGATGCTGGTGCAGAGTGTTACCGTGTTTGTGATACAGTGGGGATAGGGCTTCCCGAGTTGGACGCACCTTTGCCAATTGGCATTCCCGCTAAAGTGATTGCACTCAAGAAAGAAACTCGAATAAAGGCGTTGGAGATTCATGCCCACGACGACTTAGGCAACGCTTTAGGAAACACTATGGCAGCCATACGTGCAGCGTCAGGAGTGTGGGACAAAATCTACCTAAATACAACGTATTTGGGCATTGGGGAGCGCGCAGGTAATGCGGAAACCGAGAAAGTTGTCCTCAACCTGTACTTGCATCACGGTATCAAAAAATTCGAGGGAAAAACTCAAAAGCTCAGACAGGCGGCAGACTTCATTAGCAAAGCAACCGGCTTCGTCGTTCCACTTAACAAAGCCATCGTGGGTGACTATGGCTTCGCACACGAATCAGGCATCCACACGTGCGGCGTCCTCAATGACTCTTGGACTTATGAACCGTATCCTCCCGAGCTAGTTGGTAACGTACGACACTTAACTATAGGCAAACAATCTGGCAAAAGCATAGTCAAACATAAAATTATCGAAATAACAGGCAACTACCCAAGCAATGATGCCTTGTCAGCAGTGGTTAAGCAGGTTAAAGCTGTTTATGCAAACGGTAAAAAAGAATCGCTAAAAGATAAGGAATTCAAGAAGATTCTTGAAGAATCAAAGTTATTGCCACAAGTTAATACTGCTCAAGTCCTTTAAAAAAAGACACCGGAAAAGCGATTCGAACTCCAGATTATAGTAACAAAAACCCTTCGCGGTTAAGGTTTAAAATTCCATCGGAGCAAACCAATGATTTAATCTGTATATTCTCTTACGATCTTATTGCGATTAAACCTGACTTTTGCATAATCGAATTCCGTAAATGCCATTTTATGGTAGGTATTCGGGCTCTGAACAATTTTGAATAATCCCCACTCCGCCCTGAATGAGTATCGCGTTTCCTTGCGGGAGGGAGGGTAACCCTCCAGAATTTGGCGTAAGCAAACTTCCCGGCGGCGGCGAAAGAATGGTTGCTGAAGCAGCCCCGTTTCCTGTTTGCCCCGTTATGATTTGGCCTGCTCCGTTGACCCTAACTGCTATGACGCCGCTTTTTTGTGAAAAGGAAGTCTGAAGAGCAATCGTGCCGTATCCCACTGTTGCCGCGGCCAGAATCAGAATCAGAGACAACGCTACAACCGTGCCTCGTTTAGTCGGTTTTGGCGCAGTTCGTGATGCAGACACATTAATGTTACGTACTCTTTGGGCTATCTGGGGGTGAGCGGCAAGTATTTCTGACCTGCGGGATAGGGGCGATACAAGAAACAAGCTTGCGGAGAGCCTCTCTGCAAAGCGTTCTTTGGGAAACATTTGAAGAACCCCTTCAAGTTTAGCGAGGACTTCTGACATGACTCTGGGTTGGCTAAGCAGAGCGGCGCCTTTCTCGTCGGCCAGCAACTCCCTTTCCCTTTGCGCTGAAGACGCAGCGAAATAGGATAAAGGATTAAAAAAGGAAAGGATGTTCAAAGTGTATGACAGGCTTCTGAACAGGTAATCTCTTGATTTTACATGGGCGAGCTCATGAGAAACCACCGCGGCTAATTCATCAATGTTGAGCATCTTTAAAATGCCCAGCGAGAAAACTATCACTGCCTTCTTCCCGTAGCCCACTGTAAACGCGTTAGGTCTTAAATCGTCAATCATGCCGACCTTCGGCGCTGGAGTCCCGATTTTCAAAGAGATTTCCTTCACTTTTTCCTGAAGAGACACGTATTCTTCAGGGTACATCATAGTCACGTGAAATGCCCTCATCGCTATTCTCTGCCCCAAAACAACCGTGAGAATCAGATAGCCCACAGCTGCGACTGCTCCCCCCAGACACAAAAGACCCGTGGCTGAAAAAGCACTGATGGGGACAAATTTTCCAATAACAATGCCTGAAGTTGTTACGGCGGAAGCGGAAGCAAAGGTTTCTGGAGGTAGTTTAGGTATCCCCATTGATATCAGGGTCTGCGGATGAAACAAAATCATCACATAAATCGGAATAAAAAGCGGAATTAGCCAAATTGTGCTTTGGATTTTTCTGCTTATGGACGGATTGAGTTTCAAGAAAACTTTGATGCAGACAAAGGATAATGAGAGAAAAACTGCTGAGTAGAAGAAGTAGGGTTGAAGGATTTGCGTTAGAAAATCGTTTAGGCTCAGCATCATAATTGGTCACTTTTCTTTTTCTTTTCTTTGAGGGTTTTTTCTAATTGCGCCTTCAAATTTTTCAGTTGCTCGTCGTTGTCGGCGGCTTTTTCGATAAGGCACGCGGTAACGAGGTCGCCGAAGTTTTCAAGCAGGCTGCCCAGTACTTCGCGGACGGCGGCTTCTTTGAAGTTTTGTTCTTCAAGTTTTGGCCAGTAAACGTAGTAGACGCCGCCTTTGCCTTTTTCTATGCGCCGGTCAAGCAGGCCCTTTTCGTGCAATCTGTCCATGGTGTTCATTACTGTGGTGTAGGCGATTTTCTTTTTCTTCTGAAGTGTTTCCAGTACTTCTCTTACTGTTATGGGTCTTTTTTTGGAGCCCCATATGGTTTCGATGATGTTTGCTTCCAGCGGGCCTAGAAACGCTTCGAGTTGTTTTCCTTCAACGTTATACTGTGAGCTGGCGGTTTTTTTCTCTGATGGCATGTAACTTTTCCTTCCTTACCATTGGCGGTAGTAGCTCTTTAACTTTTTGCCCTGGAGTTGAGTAGGTAAGCGTGCAGTGTTTCAGTTTCTTTTTGTTGCTGCTTTGTCTTGCCGTGTTTTTTGAGCTACCATCGGCGATAGTAACATTTATAAATGCTACTATCAATAATGGTAGCAACAATTAAAGGTGAAAAGAAAATTGAGTCTAACAACAAGAGCATTAAGAAATCTTTCAAGACGAAAAATAAGAGCACTACTAGTAATCATCGCACTCGCTTTTTCCATGGCAATACTGATTGTCATTCCAGCAGGCATAGCAGCAAATCAAGCAGCCACACAAAACGAGACAAACGGGCTCGCAAACACCATCAATCAAACTTCAGCAGCCATCAACCAGACGGCAACAGAAATACAATGTGGGCTTACACCATCCGCTCCATCAGGTTTCGGTTTCACCACTAGCTCTGGCGGCGGCGCACAAGTCATCGGAGGCGCTCCAATCAGTGGCAGTAGCGGCAATCAAATAGAGACAAGCGGGCAGTTTGGTGGAGGCGCGTTGGGCGGCGGATTCACAGAACCTATGAACGAAAGCCTGTACAACGACGTTAACAGTTCAATCTCTGGCGTGGCAGCCGTTGAGCCAATTTTACAGGTAACAGAAGGACATAACGAAACAATCACTCCTCCTGCCGGGGCTACAGTCATTGGAGGAGGATCAGGCTTGACCATCACAGTACCTAATTACATCATCGAAGGCGTCCCCTTGGATTCTTCGCTACTTAATAATTATCCAATATTGCCCACAAACATTACCGCTGGAACAAATCTGAAGGCTGGAGACACCGACGATGTGCTGTTGAGCGAGAACAACTCTGCTTACTTCGGAGTAGGGGTAGGCGGCACCGTTGATATTTTAGGCACAAACTTCACGGTCGTAGGCATCTACAGCCCATCAGGCGCTGATATCCAGGACCTTTACATGAGCCTTCCAGAAGCTCAAGCTATAACAAACCAGACAGACACCATAACTCAGCTTAACGTGTTCGCCGACACCACAGCAGACGTTACCTCAGTGTCCAACGCCATAAGCGCCATGCATCCGGAACTCGACGTTTCAACAGCGCAGGACCGCTTAAGCCAGCTTCAGCAAATCGAGTCACTGTACAACAGTCAGTTAGCTGATGCTAAGGCCACCATGAACCAGACGAACAACCAAGCCTACGTCGAAATCATCCTTGCAATCGTAGCTACAAGCCTCATAGTTCTCTTCGTAATGCAGTACACCGTGCGTGAGCGAACCAAAGAAATCGGCACCCTCAAAGCCATAGGTTTCAGCAGTGGAAACGTGATGGGCCAATTCCTATTCGAAGGCATCATGCTAAGTTTGATCGCTGCCTTAGTTGGAGTGGCCATAGGCGCCGTTGCTGCACCATTTCTATCAAAAGTGCTACTTCCTGCAGTAGGGAACTCGCTTGGAGTCCCCACAGGAGCAGTAGTAACAATCTCGAATGGAGCGGCATCGTCAGTTCCAGTTGTCACGGTGAGTCCTGAGCTTATGCTGATTGCGTTTGGCGCAGCTGTGGTACTTGGTGCACTTGGCAGTCTATATCCGGCTTGGCGTGCTTCAAAAACGAATCCTGCGGAGGCTATGCGGTATGAGTGAGTTAGTGCTAAATCTAGAGGGTGTATCGAGAACCTACATGCTTGGCAAACGCAGTGTTCCAGCTCTCTCCAACCTTAACTTGAAGGTTAAGAAGGGTGAGTTTGCGGCGATCATGGGTCCGTCTGGCTCAGGCAAAACAACATTGCTAAA
Source organism: Candidatus Bathyarchaeota archaeon (assembly GCA_963828195.1). Taxonomy (GTDB): domain Archaea; phylum Thermoproteota; class Bathyarchaeia; order Bathyarchaeales; family Bathycorpusculaceae; genus Bathycorpusculum. The sequence continues at coordinate 175,190 of CAWHDT010000007.1, read as the reverse complement.
CGTAATAGGCTGCATTGACAAACCCACTAAAGGCAAAGTACTCTTAGACAACGTTGACATCGCAAACCTGCATGAGTCTGAACTCTACAAGATTCGCAGAGACAAAATAGGCTTCGTCTTCCAAAGCTTCAACCTACTGCCCTACTTGAATGCTAGGGAAAATGTGGAGTTGCCGATGGCTGCAGCTGGAAAATCTAAAGCGGAAAGAAGCGACAGGGCGAAAGAGCTCCTTGGCACGGTTGGGTTGTCAGGCAGGGAAGACCATAGACCACAACGCCTCAGCGCTGGAGAGCAGCAACGGGTGGCGATTGCACGCGCGTTAGCAAATAACCCTGCAATTGTTCTTGCCGATGAGCCAACAGGAAACTTGGACAGCGAGAATAAGCAGGGGATCATCAAGTTACTGGCCAACCTCAACCTCACCCAAGGCACCACAATAATCATGGTCACTCATGATAGTCAAGCTGCACGCAACACAGAGCGAATGCTTCTGCTCAAAGACGGAAAAATAATGAAGGAAATGCAGGGACTTCACGCAAACAAAAAGAACCAGAAATGCCCCCACTGCGGAAGCAGCATTCAAATCAATGAAGACGTATGCCCTGTCTGCAAAAAACCTCTGTACGCAAGCGACGAACTCTTCTGACCTAAAATACAAAACAATTCCCAACTTTTTTTAGCAAACCTTTAGCATTGGGAATCACCTTATTTCGACGGAAGCCCAATTCGAGTTAGCCGTTCATTCTGAAGCGTTTTGCGGGCTTTTCCAACTTTTTCTTCAATGACTGCGATTTCAAGCTGATCGTTCTGCCTCTTTTAGGTCTATTCTCAGCGGTACACCGCAATTAAATCTTGAATGCACCCCTCAGAACTGCAATTCTGTTCTGGTTTATTTCAAAATGCTTATCTGTGTACGTGTACATATACATGAAGCATGGGTACCAAGACCATTTCAATAAAAGATGAGGCGTACGAAGCCTTACTCCTTGAGAAAGCAGACAAAGAAAGCTTCACAGATACTATCCTGCGCATAACCAAAAAGTCTGGAAAAATCGCGGATTGCTTCGGCTCCTGGAAGATGACTGACCAAGAGGAAGAAACAATTCAAATTGAACTCTCCAAGGGCTGGCACGCAATCCAGGAAAGAATCTCAAATGAAGTGTCTAGATAGTGACTTGCTTGTTGCCATCTTGCGTGGCAAGCAAGAAGCTCGAACAATAGTTGAAGCCTTAGATGAAGAATCTAAAGGAGCAACAACATCTGTTAATGCATTCGAACTATATTTTGGCTCAAACAAATCGGCGAAAAAAGAAGAAAACATAAAGCAAGCTTCCAAGCTGCTTGAGAGGCTAACAGTTTTTCCATTAGACATTTCATCTTCGAGAAAGGCGGCTGAAATTTCCGCTAAACTGGTGACCAAAGGACAAGCAATAGACTTCAGGGACGCCATGATAGCTGCAATTGCTGTGGAGAACGGTTTGACGCTGGTTACACGCAATATTTCCCCATTTAAGAGAGTCAAAGAATTGAAGACAGAAAAATGGTAATTTCGTGTTTTCAAAATTCGGGTTCAAATCCCAGCAGTTCCGCCATCATCAATTCGTCAAGGAAAAAATAGGGTTTGCTTAATTTATTTATTAAACGAATTCGTATTGTAGGCGCCTTAAGTCAAAACTTAGCTTCTACGGATAACAGCTGATTAGAAGACATAACCAAATGATTAAGGCTTTAAGGGAACTGAGCGTTAAAAAGTTTAATCGATTATCAGACGGCACCTGAGGATTGCAGCTTTGAAAGAAAAAACTTTAGCAGTGGTTTTCGCCGCATTGATAGTTGTACTTGTTGTTTTCATAGCTCTTGCAGCATACGCCGCATTTCAATCGAGACCAGTGAAAATCAGTGTAGAACCCTCTCCATCACCTTCGATTACACCCACGCCAAGCCCAACCGCTACGCCTTCTCCAACGCCGACCCCAATCGCTTCACCTTCCCCCACTCCGATTCCAACTGCCACACCTTTTCCCACACCAATCCCAACTCCAACGCCTACTCCTTCACCGACCCCAACCCCAACTCCGATACCAACGACTAACATAACCCAAAGCCTAAACTGGGCAGGCTACATCGTAGCCTCCGACCTGCAAAACCCTCAGCCCACCGTAACAAGCGTCAACGCCTCATGGGCAGTTCCAACCCTTACGACCTCGATAAACCCAACATTTTCGGCTGTCTGGGTTGGCATTGGAGGACATTTTGAAAACGACAGCACTCTTATTCAATGCGGCACCGAGCAGGATTCAATCCGTGGGCAAGCGGAGTATTCTGCTTGGTATGAGCTTTTTCCAAACGCCTCAATCACCATTACCTCAATCGATGTTTCGCCGGGCGACCAGATGCAGGCTTCGATTCAGCTTGTGAACGGTACATCAAACCAATGGACCATCAACGTGACTGACGCTACCAGCAATCAGTCGTTCCAGAACACGTTTAACTACACTTCGAGCCAGTTGTCCGCCGAATGGATAGTTGAAAGGCCCTCTGTGAACGGGGTAACTTCGCAGTTGGCTAATTTCGGGAACGTAACTGTCACAAACTGCTCTGCAACTGTCGGCGCTGGCACTGGCGGAATTAGTAGTTTTCCGTGGAGTGAAACAGTTATGTATTCTTCGATGACACCTAGAAGCCCTCAAGTGCAGCTAGCCGATGTCTCTGATGTTACCCCTGACGGCGCAGGGTTCACAGTTACTTACCTCGCCTCTGGATAAAATAGAGTCTCAAGCGCTGAAGAGAATTAGCGGCATATAGAGATAAGAATTCAAAAACAATGAAAGACCAAAAAACCCCAATCTGCGTGCTTGCTTGGTGCTTAAAATAGTGAGTAGGGGAATCGCAGGTTGTTTTGGTATACTTTGCCTTTTATGGGGATTTGTGTTCCGCAGACGGGGCATCGCATGTCAGGGGTTAGTTTCCACTGGGTTATTTCGAAGCTGTTTCTTTTGATTATGGTTTCGTTGCAGTTTGGGCAGGTGGTGTTTTCTGAGGGGTGGCCTGGGACGTTGCCCATGTAAACGTAGTTTAATCCTTCGTGTTTGGCAGTCATGTATGCTCTCTCCATGTCCACGACTGGGGTGGCGGGTATGGTGGTCATTTTGTAGTCTGGGTGAAAACGGAGCAGGTGAAACGGCGTGTCTTTGCCCAGATAGTCTCTGATCCACGCAGCCATACGTTTTATTCTATCCATTGAATCGCCGATTTTGGGGACGACAAGATTAGTTATCTCTATGTGGACGCCGCCCAGCTTTAGCTCTTTTAGAGTTTCATAAATATGCTCGACGTTGGGCACCGCCATGACTGACTTGTAGAAGTCGGGGTCGCCGCCGCCTTTAAAATCAACCGTAGCCGCATCCAGAAGAGGCGAGATGGTTTTTGCAGCTTCGGGAGTCATGTACCCGTTGGTGACGAAAGTGTTAAACAACCCTGCTTCACGAGCAAGTTTCGCCGTGTCGTAGGCGTACTCCATGAAGATGGTGGGTTCAGTGTACGTGTAGCTTATTCCTTGGCAGTTTCCGTTCAACGCTGACTTCACAACTTCCTCAGGCGGGAAAGGTCTGCCCGCTACTTCTTTTTCTTGGCTTATCATCCAGTTGTCGCAGAATTGACAGCGGAAGTTGCAGCCAGCCGCCGCAACGGACATGACGAGCGCGCCTGGGTTAAAATGTGACAGCGGCTTTTTGCTGATCGGGTCAACGCCCGCTGACACCGCTTTGCCGTAATTGAGCGTGTAGAGCGTGCCGCCTTGGTTTTCCCGCACCAAACAGAAGCCTCGTGCATCATTGCTTATGAGGCATCGGCGGGCGCATAAACAGCATTTAACCTTGTTTTCCTCTTGCTTCTCATAAAGCATTGCTTCATGAAGTGACATAATCTCAACAACTCCACAAGAATAGATAAGTGGTTTTTTCTTTAAAAGCATATACTACAAGGGCTTGCCAAGGTTGGAAGGGCGCGACTGGGAATTTTTCAATATCTTTTTGGCTTGCTTTTTAAGCTGAGATTTCAATGAAATTTCTGAGAAAAAGATTGAAAATCGGAAAAGCTGGTTATGCTCTAAAGCATAGAAAAAAATCAATACCTTAAAGCTAAAAACCAAAAAGGCGCTTTACTCTATGGTAAGTTGGTTGGGAGAGCAGGATTTGAACCTGCGACGGCTCGGTTTCTATGGCATCTGCAGGCTAAAATAAAGACCTTCAGCGGTAAAACCTCGATAGCGTTATCATTACCAAGCATGTTAGCTCTTCTTTAGTTAGAAAAAACCTATTTGTAAACAGTATCATGATGTTCATATCGTCTTATCGTGACAACCTTTCTTGCTTCGTCTATGTCATACACAAGAACGAATGAACCCACATGGACCCGGCGCATGTGCTGCATAGGACTTCGCAAAGGTTTGAATTGCTGAGGATTTTCCAAAATCTCGTTTGCCTTTTTAGATAGCGCTTCAAACTGTGCCAAATCCTTCTTTCGCAGTTTCTTGAATATTCTATCTACTTTTTCAACCACTTCTAAGGAATACAAGCAATCACTTGGAATATCTACTGGCGAAGTCTTTGACTTTTACAGTTTTTTCTGTTTCTGAGGCTTTTAGGTTTTCTATGAACTCCGGTCTTAGCTCGGGCTCAAGTACGCATTCCTCAAATTGTTGTGCCATCAAGTTTATCGCCTGGCTTTTATCTTTGAGACCATACTTGGCTTTAACTATGTTGAGGATTCGGTTTGTCCGTTCGTCTATCGTTATTATCGCTTTTACCATGTTATCACCGTATTAATATGATATTAACTTAAAATACATAAAAGTTTCTTCAACGTTTCACCATTTAAAATGCTAAATGGACCTTCAAGCACACACTTTAAATTGTCTTTAACATTATCAACGTCGCTTTTCCTGTTTTGTTCGCCTCCAAAAAAGACCCAAAGACCTCCAGGAAAATAACATCGCTTCCTTTGCAAATCTCTTCTAACTTAACCTCAATGCCCTTCTTTCGCAGAGCTTTGGGCAGCTTTTGAACTTCAATCTCCATAAATCATTACTAGAGAACTATGCAAACTTCCCTTTTCTGATTTTGAAGGAATTATTTGAATAAAGCATTTAGGGTTATTTGAAAAATATACTTAAGGACGGGCATTTAAATTTGGCTAAGTTTACTTCAATTTCGCTTCCTACTGAAGTTAAAAAGCAATTAGAAATTGCTAAGGGCAATAAGACCTGGGGGTGAATTTCTCCTCGAAACGTGCACCGAGGGGCAGCAGCTTAAAGGTAAGAAAGCTTTCGAGGATCTAAGACAGCTTCTTTCTGATGAGGATCTTGAAGCAATTCGTGAATCAAGCAAAGAATTTAGAAAAAATTTTATTCTACGCTAAAAGATTATTGTTTTTTGGGTGTTTCCAATAGTTTGTTGTAGAAGCAGCTGTATTGTCCTGTGTGGCAGGCGGGACCTGTCTGCTCAACGACGTAAATTAGCGCGTCGTAGTCGCAATCTGTAGAGACGGAAACGATTTTTTGTGTGTGCCCCGAAGTTTCTCCTTTAACCCACTGCTCATTGCGTGAGCGGCTCCAATACGTGCCCTTGCCCGTTTTCAGCGTGTGTTCGACGGCTTGTCGGTTCGCGTAAGCCAGCATCAGAACCTCTTTGGTTTTTGCATCTTGCACAACCACTGGGATGAGCCCGTTGCCTTTTTTGAAATCAAGCTTATCCAGCATTTCTGCATTTGTCATTGTCTGATTGTCACCCCCATCTTCCGTAGGTAATCCTTCACCACAGGAATTGGGTACTGGTTGTAGTGGAAAATGGAGGCTGCCAACGCCGCATCGGCTTTTCCTTCAGTCAACACGTCGAATAGGTGCTTAGGAACTCCGGCGCCGCCGCTTGCAACGATTGGGACGTTTACGCGTTCGGAGATTGAGCGGGTTAACTCGATGTCGTAGCCGTCTTTTGTGCCGTCTCTATCCATAGAGGTCACAAGAAACTCGCCTGCCCCAAGGTTCTCAGCCTGCAGCGCCCAAGCTAAAACGTCGATTCCTGTGGGTTTTCTCCCACCGTAAGTGACAACTTCAAACCAGACTTTGCCCTCAGCAGTGTCAACCATGGTTTTGCCGTCGACAGCGCTGCCATTTCTTCTAGCATCAATGGCGCATACGACGCATTGCCTTCCGAAAACGTCAGCTAACTCGGTGATGACCTTGGGGTTTTCGACGGCTGCGGTGTTGACTGAAACCTTGTCGGCGCCGCTGCACAAAACCAGACGTGCATCAGCGACGTTGCGTATTCCGCCGCCCACGGTGAACGGGATGCTTATTGCTTTCGCGACCCCTTCAACAACTCCGCGCAAAATGTCCCGCTTTTCAGAAGACGCGGTTATGTCCAGAAATACCAGTTCATCCGCGCCGTCGTCTGAGTAGCGTTTTGCCAATTCAACTGGGTCGCCAGCCCGCTTCGGGTTGAGGAAGTTTATGCACTTCACAACTTTTCCCTGGTCAACATCGAGGCATGGCACAATGCGTTTTGCAAGCGGCATCTATGTGGCTCCTATCTTTTGTATGGCTTCCTTTAGAGTGAATTTGCCTTCATAAAGGGCTTTGCCGATGACTGCGCCTTCCACACCGATGTCTTTGAGAGCTGCCAAGTCGCCGATGCTGCCGATTCCGCCTGCTGCAATGATTTTGGCGTTGGGATGCAGGGTGGCTTGGCTGAGCGTATGCAAGTCTGGACCCGTAAGCATGCCGTCTTGGGCGATGGAAGTTATTAAAAAGTAGCGTACGCCCATGGCGGTGTATTTTTCAAGTGCTTCGTCCACGGTCATGGCAGTTGCGGTTTTCCAGCCCTCAACCATAATCAGCCCTTCCTTGTTGTCTAAAGCAACAATTACTGAGTCGAAGCCGAATTTTCTCTGGATTTTGCCAATAGCCGCGGGGTCGCTGAACGCTAACGCGCCAAGGATCACTTGGGTTATGCCTGTTTGGAAGAGTTTTTCCGCTGTTTCATAGCTGCGTATTCCGCCGCCGACTTGAATTGGCAATTTGATGTTTTTCGCAACCTCGGCGATGACTGCGTGGTTATTGCCGGTTCCAAAGGCTGCATCTAAATCGATGATATGCAGTTTGCCAGCGCCCTCGTCCCGCCAACGTTTCGCCGCTTCAACTGGCGTTCCGAATTGGGTTTCATAGAATTTAGCGGTCTTTGCTTCTCCGCGCGATAACCTCACGATTTTCCCACTCATCAAATCAATAGCTGGAATTAACTGCATTATGTCACCTTACCACTGCCTTAGCGAAGTTTCTGAGGATTTTCAGGCCTAGGTCGCCTGATTTTTCGGGGTGGAACTGGGTCCCGTAGATGTTTTTGCAGGCGACTGCCGAGGTGAATGTTGTTCCGTATTCGGTCTGCGTCACCACTATTTTTTTGTCTGCTGGCACTGGGTAGAGCGAATGCACAAAGTAAACAAATGAGCCCTCAGCGACGCCGTCGAAGAGCTCGTTTTGTTTTACAATGTTCAGGGTATTCCATCCCATATGCGGAACCTTAACTGTGCGGGGCAACTGAACCGTTTCGCCCCTGAAGAGAGCTAAGCCGTTTCCCGGTCCTTCTTCGCTTTTTTCAAAGAAAAGCTGCAAACCCAGACATATGCCGAGCAGTGGGGTTCCACTCTGAATTTTTTTAACGAGGATTTCTTTGACCGACTCCAGTTTTGATGCTGCTGGCGTGAAGGCTCCGACGCCCGGCAGGGCAATCGCGTCTGCCTCAGCTAAGTCTTTTGCTGAAGTGCCGATTTCCGCTTCTAAGCCCGCTTTTTCCAGCGCCGTTTTCAGGCTGAGCAGGTTGCCGACGCCGTAGTCAAAGATAACTGCTTTTGCCAACTACATCGCACCTTTGGAGCTGGGTACGCCTTTGCGTCTTGGATCCATGGCTATTGCCTGTCGCAGCGATAGGGCGAGGGCTTTCACTGCTGCTTCTGCTTTGTGGTGGTCGTTGCTGCCGTACTCGACGTAGACGTGGACGTTTGACCCAAGCGAGGTGGCGAAGGATTCGAAGAAATGCACTATGTCCTCGGTCGGCATATTCTCCACTTTTTTGCCCCTAAGCTTCAGGTCAATTTTGAAGTATGGGCGCTTCACCAAATCCACAGCTGCAAAAGCTAGCGAGCAATCCATTGGGGCGGCAGCATTGCCAAAACGCGTGATGCCCTCTCGTGTGCCCAACGCCTTGTTCAATGCTTCTCCTAAGCCTATGGCTAAGTCTTCCACTGAGTGGTGCACCAAATCGCCCTTCACCGACGCCGTTATGTCGATTAGGCTGTGGGTGGCTAAGGAGGCTATCATGTGGTCGAGGAAGGGCACGCCTGTGGCTACGCAGATTTTTCCTTCGCCGTCAAGATTCACTTTCACTTGCACTTCAGTTTCTTTTGTTTTACGGTAAACTTCTTCTGTCCTCATACTATTCCCCTACGATTTGCTTTAACGCTTCAATTAGTTTCGCGTTCATTTCTGGCAAACCCACTGTCACTCGGAAGCAGTTTTCGTACTGCAGGATTTTGCCCCATTTCTTGAGCATGATGCCGCGTTGGAGCAGTTTCTCGTTTACTTCGTCCGCGGGTTTCTGCGTGTTCATCAGCACAAAGTCGGCTTGCGAATCGAAGGCTTGCACACCCTTTATTTTGTTCAGTGCCTTTATCAGCTTTCCCCGTTCAGCAAGGAGTTCTCTGCCGGCTTTCTCCATCAAATCCACGTTATCAAGCATTTTAGCGCCCATGCGCAGCGTGAAGCCGCTAACGGGGTAAGGCAGCGGAGACTTTTCGTTGAGGGCTTTGGCTAACTCCGGATTTGCCACGGCGTAGCCAAGCCGCAGTGATGCCAACCCGAAGGCTTTGGAGAACGTTCGCAGAATAATCATGTTGGGGAAATCTTGTATCTGTGGAACAAACGAGTAATCGGCGAATTCGCCGTAAGCCTCGTCTAAGATGACTATGCCTGGGAAGGCTCTGGCCAAGGCTTGCACATCTTGCGCTTTGAACTGGGTGGATGTTGGGTTATTTGGCGAGCAAAGGTACAGCAGCCTTGTTTTGTTGCTGAACTCTGAAATGAGCCCTTTAACGTCAAGCTGCAAGTCGCTTCGAAGCGGCACAGTAATGTATTCGCCTTTCTGCCTCTTTATGCAGAGTTTAGGAATGCTAAACGTCGGCGCAAATGACACCATGACTTCGCCCTCGTCGACAAAGAGCCTCACGATGCGGTCTATCAGCTCATCGCTGCCGTTGCCAACCGCAAGGAATTCAGGGAGCGCTCCGATGTAACCTGAAAGTTTGAGGTAGAACTTGGGCACTTCATCCTCAGGGTACAGGCGCAAATCAAGTTCGCGAGCCACTTCCCCGATCAACTCCGCCTGCTTATCCCTGTCAACAAAAAGGCTTTCGTTAAAATTGAGCTTCACAATCTCCGAGGGGGAAACGCCGATTTGCTTCGCCACGGTTTCAGGAGTGGCTCCCGCTGAATAGCAGTCTATCGCTTGGAGCTTTGCAAGTTTACCGTTTAGCCACTGCCTGTAGGATGCGCTCATTTTTCGAACCTTGCCTCTATCGCTTTGTAGTGGTTAGGAAGATTTTCTGCTTGTGCCATAACTTTGACGCTGTCTTTCACCCGCTCAAGACCTGTTCTTGTGCTCTCAACTATGCTTACCCGCCGCATAAAATCCAAAACAGATAAGCCTGAAAACGACTGGGCGAACCCGCCTGTCGGCAGCACATGGTTGGTTCCGCTGCCATAGTCGCTCAGGGCAACGGGGCTGTATGGACCCAGAAGTATGAGGCCGGCGGTCAATTTCTCTGCGATCTCTTTGGGCTTTGCTGTCATGACTTCTAAGTGTTCAGGCGCAAACTGATTAACTAAGCAGACTGCCTCATTCATACTCTTGCAGACAACTATGAAGCCGTATTTGGCCAGTGCCTCCTGGACTTTTTCGCCTCTTTCTGCTGAAGCGGCTAGCGCTGCGAGATTTTTTTGAACCTGCAGGGCAACTTTTTCGGAAGTTGTTATGAGTCCGGCAACGCTGTCTCCGCCATGTTCAGCCTGCGAAATCATGTCAAAGGCAATAAGCCGCGCATCAGCCATTTCATCAGCCAACACTAGCACTTCGCTTGGACCCGCTGGCATATCAATCGCCACATCCGTTGAAACCAGAACCTTTGCGGCTGTCACGTATTTGCTGCCTGGACCCACGATTTTCCGCACTGGCTTTATGGTTTTTGTTCCATAGGCTAAGGCGGCTATGGCTTGGGCTCCGCCAACCTTGTAGACCTCATCGACCCCGCAGATGTCGGCGGCGACAAGAACAAGCGGGTTAACTTTGCCTTTTGTGTCGGATGGCGAACAAACGACAATCCGTGGGACGCCTGCTACTTTGGCTGGAACCGCAGTCATGACCAGCGTGCTCGGGTACGCGGCTTGCCCTCCTGGAACGTAGCAGCCGACGCTTTCAATGGGCTGCAGAACGGTTCGAACCCGTATGCCATCGTTCTCACTGCAGATTTCAGGTTGAGCGAGCAGTTGCTTTTGGAAGGCGGCAACTCTTTCTTTCATGAACTTCAATGAGCAAACTTGGTCAGGGCTAGTTCTTGTGTAGGCTTCTTTAATTTCTTCTTTTCTGACTTTGAGGGTCTTTTTTGTCAATGAACACTTATCAAAGTCGCTTATGCACCCAAGCAAGCCCTCATCGCCTCGCTCTCTAACTCGTGTTATAACGTTTTGGACTTTGTCTTGAAACTCACGTGCGGCTTTTGCGTCTGCGGTTTGCCGTTTAAACCAGTCAGGTGGCAGCTCTTCCGCTTTGCAGATTTTCACTTGGCTTTGCTTTTGCACGAATTCTCCTCTCTTTTGCCGATTTCATCTAAAGCCAGCACCTGCCGCGGCTCATACACCACCAAGCCTTGGGCTAATTTGCGGATTTTCGGCAGCAGCGCAATTAGGCAGTCTTTCTCGATGACGGTGTTGACGCTGACCCACGTGTCATCTGCCAACGGTGATATAGTGGGGTTCTTCAAGGCTGGCAACTCCGTTAAGAGTTTCTGCAGGTTTGATTTTTTGACGTTGACGAAAATGTGTATTCTCTTTGACCCATCCACAACGCCTTTGAGCAACGCTAATATGTCGTGGATTTTTTCTCTTTTCTCTGGATCCTCCATCGCCTTCTTGTTGGCGATAAGGATTGCCGCGGACTTCATGACGGTGTCTATGATTTTCAGGTTGTTTGCTTCAATCGTAGTGCCCGTTTCAGTAACATCCATTATGGCGTCCGAGTTTTCCGGCGGTTTCGCCTCTGTTGCGCCGAAGGACAAAAAGATTTTGGCTTTGGGGTTGTCGCCTTTTTTCCACCAAGGCGTGACAAGCATGGGGTCGGCGTCGCCGAAACGCTTCTTGTACTGCGGCGTGCTTTTCAGGTACTCGGAAGCTATGTTAAGGTATTCTGTGCTGATGCGGAAGTTTTTGCCTTGGCTCCAGATGGATTCCATGAACTCGCCCATCGTGGCGTCTTCGCAGGTTTTTGGGACAGCTATCACAAGCCTGATTTTTCCATACTCCAAGTTCTGCAGGACTTCAACGTCTGCACGGTTTTCTTTCACCCAATCTTCGCCTGTGATGCCAAGGTCCTGCAGGCCCTCGTTGACAAAAACGGGGATTTCTTGGGGTCTGAGGACTTTAAGTTCTATTTGGGGGTCGTTAATGCTTGGGCGGTATGTTCTTTCGGTTCCGCCGATTTTAAAGCCTGATTTAGAAAAGAACTCCGCGGTAGCTTTTTCCAGAGAACCTTTTGGGATGGCAAATTTTATTTTATCCATAATTTTTCACCTAAATTTTTAGAGAAACCTCTAAGGGTTTTTTGTTTTGACAAAACGGTTTTTTGAAGGAACGCGCCTGATAACAAATATCTTTTCGATTTTATGCTTAAACGTTTTCGATTGCCTTTAATGAACGCAATCGCCTTGTATGAACGCAATCCCTCATCATGTACCACTGAGAGACACCTGCCGCCTGCTTCCTAATAAACTGTTTTCCTAATATTTAACTGTCGAAAGATTGGATGGCGTTAAATTTGAGGCGGCTTCGGTTTCTTGATTTCGAAAACCAGCGGAGGCGCCGAATTTCTGATTTCCAGTTCCACACCTAATAATCCTTCCATGATGCCCCTCCAAATTTCGCAGTCATTAATGAACGGCGTTTTCATCAGCAGAAACTTGTCTTTCAGGTAGAAATCTCCGAATCCCTGCACTTTTAATCTTTCAAATATCTTTTCCCAATTTTCCTGTTCGCCCGCATCAATTCCCAGGGTGGATTGGATAGAAACTTTTAATGCATCACCCATCTTTTCGCCGACCTCAAGCCACTTTTCCCTCGGAATCTGCTGTGTCAAAATATTAAGTAGCTCCACGTTGACAAGTGCGATGCGGCTTATTCCACAGTAATATTCGCCGGGGTAACGCCAATCATAAATCATCATGCTTCTGTAAATGTCAAGCATTTTGGAGATTAACGGTTTGATTCCAGGCTCTTTCCCATCTTTAATTAGAGATTCAATGAATTCTCGCTCGGTTTTTTCAAGGATGATAGTTGTTCTTTTTGTTTCTTCACTTTTCTCTTTCGGCGCTTCCGAGCTTCTGTGGCTGTTTTCCTGCATACCAGTTATTGCTATCTTAATATTTAATATGACTTGTGTATTTTGGAAGCATATTTGTAGTTAAGTTTCAATCGAAAAATTCAACGAATAGTTAAATAAAACAAGGGCTGTTTCTATGGGTTGCCGATGAAGAATCTAAACTGCTGATTGATGATGCACCCTGGGGTATCTGAGGCAAACTAAACTGTAATCATTTTCTTTCTGATTAGAAACACCATGAGCGCCATGCCCACCACAAACATGATGATGCCTCCGCCCACAGAGACTAAATAGTGTATTTTCAGGACTTTCACCAAAGCGTAGAAACCGTAAGTTGGGCCCGCGAAGATCAGAAGCATCGCGACAATTACCAGTGTGATTCTCCAAAATTTCGAGTATATGCCGGATACACTTTCGTTTTCGTCTTCAGTCATGGTACACCCTCTCACTGCTCTTCTGGTGCATTGTTCTCTACTAAACCTTCTTTTATCTCTTTTCCTAAAGCCTTCATCAAAAACTTGAAAACAAGAAACCCAGCTTCACGATCAGCCTTAAACCCTGTGGTTGTTCCAAGCAAACCGACGCCGTCGATTTTTCTTTCCTTCGCCATCGCCAAAGTCAGCCCTGTGCCGCCGACGATTCTGCCTTTACTGTAAATAACCGCGCCTTTTTCCATAAACTCCGTTGCCAACCTCGGTGAAGTAGCTGCAATGTAAACTTGGGCTTTATCCTCAGCTATCGGTATGCCCCCCATGGTTACGATGAAGTGGCAACCCAACGTTTCAACAAAATCAAGAACCTCTTCGCAGACCTCATAGTGAGCAACCACATCATCAAACGACGGCTGAATCTCGCCCGTCATAATGACCAAGTTGTTTTTCACCATAGGCGCATAATAAAACTCGTACCGCGGCAAATGCGCTATGCCTTGAGCAGTTATCGACACGTAATCGGGAAAAGAAGGCGAATACAACTCCGCGAAAGGCTTAGCATCGCAGAACTTGATGAGCAGATGCGCCGCTATTCTGCCGACGTTCCCAAAACCTGGGAGCCCTTGAATAAAAAATGGGTTTTCCAAAGTCGGGTTTGAAAGCTTGCGCAAATACGCCTTATCCATCGGTTAACATCCTTCGCCAAAGAAGTATAAGTCGCCTCTAAAATGCTTTGCCACAATAGGAAAAAGAAACTATTAATATTCGACTAAGAAACTAATAGATGCTAAAACAAAATTGTTAGCAACCTTTAGCGGGGTGGGGTAGCCAGGATTAACCCGCTGGGCTCATAACCCAGAGATCACTAGTTCAAATCTAGTCCCCGCTACCAACAAATTTCTCGCTGGTTTCTATGGCAAAAGTTAAGAGATGCTGGAAGTCATTTAATCTGAGAGGTTTCGAATTGCAAACTAAAACTGAACATCCCTACGTCTAGGTCGATTCGAAGATTTGCAATGGCTCGCCTGTTATAGTGGGTACTCGCATCAGGGTAGTTGACATAGCTGTTGAGTATGAATACATGAACTGCTCGCCTGATGACATAATTACCGCTCACCCTCATTTAAGACTCGAGCAAGTGCATGACGCGTTGTCTTACTATTACGAGCATCGGGAAGAAATGGACCAGAAAATAAGGGCAGCTGAAGATTTCATCGATAGATTGGTATTTTCGGAAAAGTCCCTTCAAATCTAGCCACCCGCTGCCAACAAAATCATTCCGTTTTTGTGGATATAACTTTAGGGCTATATGTCACACGATATTATATTGAGCTTTTGAGTTTCTATATAAAATATTTTGGGTAACCCTAAAGGCATCGGTGGCTTTTTTGAAACATGTAAGAGGCGTCGAAAAAATGTGCAGTTTACCTATTAATCTTCATGATTATGAGGCAAGGATGAAAGTCACTGTTATTCCAGAAAAAAAGCTGTCAAAACCAAAGAACCCTGAAGTCACTTGTGCTGTCGGCTGCGTCCTGGATACATTGAAAAGTAATTAGAAGTCTTTGTCACCGACAAAAAGATGATTTTGAGCGTCAAAGCATCGTTTTCACCCTGTTGAAGAGGCTATTAACTCCTGTTTTTTAAGGCACCAATAGAGATCACGAGTTCAAATATAGTCTCTGCCACCAGCAAATTTCTTTAATCCTTTTTCCAGAATTATCTAAAATGGCTGGTTGATTGTCTATTTGGATCCTGTTGATGCCCCAAATATGTTTCTTGTATTGGAACAGCGCTTTTTCCCAAAGGCACCTGACTGCAATGGCTGTGATTTAACCCCTAAACCAACAAGGCAACGCAAAACAAACCCTGACCAGAAACCGCCTACCTATAGACCTACCTAGTATTTACACCAAAAAAACAACGCAAATATGGCAAGAAGAAGAAGAAAAATTGTTTTCTGAAGCTTCTTCTTCTTTTAAAAATAAATATTGCCGAGAAGAACAACAGTTGAATTCTAGGTGTTGTTGTTCTTTCAAAAAAAGAAGATCGGCTTTATCTTGTTATTGCTCCGCCGATTAAGCCGCCGACAGCCGCAACTATACCTGCAAAAACCGCCAGAATAATCGCAACTACACCGATTGCCAAGCCATGTAAGCCACCGAACAGCGCGCCTGAAATCCCTCCGTGAATTCCTCCGATGATCGCAAGTTTTAAGAATGCAAGTATGGCAATTATGATGCCGCCGAATATGCCTGCGAGGAAACCCGCGATTAAACCTTTGCCGACGCCTCTAGCCACGAGTCCAGCGACTAAGCCGCCGAGGAACCCGCCGACTAAGTGGCCGACTCCGGGAAACAGAAAAGCAATCACTACTGTGACCAAAAACCCTACGAAGGCTCCAAGCCAAATGCTCCCCAACCAATCAACCTCAACAAGCCAATGTCACATTAACGCCTATAAGTTTTAGCCAAGAGGACTCTAACGCGCACCTACGATAACACCTTTTTTGAGACAGCTAAAGGACAAAGCTCCAGCAAATGAGTACAACAACCTTCAGTATAAGCAACATAGGGCGATACTATGGCTCGTGCAAGCAACTTGCTACATAGTCTTTGTCTTTAACATACGTTAATTTTAAATGAGTGAGATCATAAGTATGTAATAAAAACAGAAAAGGCAGCTTAAAAGACAGTTTTGGGATACACAATGGGTTGTTCCAAATTCACATATGTAAAGAAAACATTCAGTTTAACGTTAATCCTAAATTCCTTCATAACCTTAACAGCGGTAACTGGAATTCTATATGGTTTCTTCTTCGCGTGGCCAGGGTGGAAGCCTTACACGCCCTGGCTGGCCAGCGGCGACCTCTTTTTAGTGGCGGGGATAGCGGCGCTCATCAATATTTTCCCCAGCGCAGCCATAGGAAGAGCATTGCACACGGGACGACTGTTCTTTCACCACTACGTCTACGGCTTTTTTGTTTTAGTGTTCTCAACGATATATGTAATGGCATTTACCTCAGTTTCTGTAGTATCCCTTTTCCTTGTGAACACCGGGAGCATACCGATCAACGCTGGACGATTTTTCGTTTTAACTGGAGCAACCCTATTCTTAGATGACCTTCCAGACGTTTCAAAGAGAATCGAGTCTGGATTAAACAAGGTAAAATCGGCGGCTTGCCGAGTAAGGAAAGGTTTCCACGTCGCACAATTGATCACGGGCGCTGTTACGCTCTATGTTTTTCTCGCCATCTTGGCCTTTTCAATTGCACATGTAGAAGTAAACGTCGCCAACTTTCTCACAATGGGCACTTTGCTGGTAACCAGCTTGACTTCTTTTGCGTGCGTAAAAAGAAAAGACTGGCTCAAAATCACGCCTCCACAAATGAGCCAACAAAAACATTAGCTTTTTTGACTAATAATTTCTTTCCCAACAGCTTCAATTTGCTGACTGGAAAGGCTGTTTGGGCTTTTGTGCGCGGTTATGTGGCTGGGAAGTTGTGGAAGTTTAAGGACTAAAACGGAAGGGTTGTTTAAGTGGAAGGTAGCATGGCTGTTTGTAAAAACCACAATGCCTTCAACCCACAAACCTTGGGACCTGAAAGTCGGCGAAGAATCGATTATATTTTTTATTTTGGCGGCATTTCTTTTGACCTGCCGACTTGGACTACCCTTAAAGTTCCCCTTGCCCGCTCTTTGCCAGTCATCACCATTGCAGGTAATGTCGCCGCTCCAGTTCTTTGTCTCCAAAACAAAGATGCCGCTTGGACCCAGAACGATGTGGTCGATGTCGCCTCCGCTGTGCAGGTACAGGTCGTTTATTAGGAAATAATCATCGCTTAGCTTGCTGCTTAGAAGCCGAGCTACCCGTCTTTCGCCTGCCCAACCGGCATTGTAAATTCGGTATTTCCGCAGGTAAAAATAAAACGCAGCTAAAGGCGCCAGTGAAACCAAAAGTCCAACACCATCAAAAACGCTCAAGTTCAACGTGAAGAGAACTCTTAACCCCAGAGCGAAAAGAATTAGAAAGAATAGGGCAACGCAGAGAATGGCTTTTGCCAAGTTTTTTCTAACTTGGTTCTTGAGATAATTGCTTGACCCACCCATGTTCCTCATGCATCAACCACTAACAGCAGTTTTCATTCTCGCGAAGATATATTACTCTATGGCGAACAACGCCAATTTGAAGGAACCTGAAGAGGATTTCACTCAAGTCAAAAGTGGGTTGCTGATTAAAAACAAAAGAATAGATGCATTTAAAAGAAAAATAAAGTCTCAAAAGAGACTAAAACTACTGGGTTATTTCTTGTTCATGAGGTATTCATGCATTGCTTTTGCTGCGCGTTTGCCTGCGCCCATTGCGCTGATGACTGTTGCTGCTCCTGTTGCTACGTCTCCGCCTGCGTAAACTCCGTCTAAGCTGGTTTTGCCTACTTCGTTGACGCATATTGTTCCGTGTCTGGGGTCGCTTTGTAATCCATCTGTGGTTCTCTGTATGATGGGGTTTGGTGTTTGACCAATGGCAACGATGA
The DNA here is from genome assembly GCA_963828195.1 of Candidatus Bathyarchaeota archaeon. GTDB lineage: Archaea > Thermoproteota > Bathyarchaeia > Bathyarchaeales > Bathycorpusculaceae > Bathycorpusculum. Next base: position 157,527 of record CAWHDT010000007.1, on the reverse strand, counting down.
CTGTGTCAACATCCATGGTGAATTCTGAGCCTGGAACCTCTTTTACGCCGCGTCGTCCTTTCGCGTCAGGTTCTGTGAGTTCCATTGCGATGCATTTCATGCTTTTTACCCAGCCGCTTTCGTCACCGTAAAACTCGACTGGTGCACCGAGAAACTTGCAGACTAAGCCTTCCTCTTCCGCGTTCTCTATTTCTTCATGTCTCGCGGGCAACTCAGCGCGTGAACGCCTATAGAGCAAGCATACTTCGGAGCCAAGTCTCATGCTGCTTCTTGCGCAGTCCATCGCGACGTTTCCGCCTCCGATAACAACCACTTTTTTGCCTATGCGTATTGGAGTATCGTAGTCTGGGAACTGGAATGCTTTCATGAGGTTAACGCGGATCAGAAACTCGTTAGCTGAATAGATTCCGCCGAGGTTCTCTCCTGAGCAACCAGTGAACTGTGGCAAGCCTGCGCCGCTACCAATGAATACTGCGTCGTAACCGTTTTTCATGAGTTCTGGAATAGTGTGGATTCTGCCAACCAAGTTTCCGAGACGCAAATCAACGCCCAACTTTTGGACGTATCCCACTTCGTTTTGCACTATAGCTTTAGGTAAACGGAACTCAGGAATGCCATATGAGAGTACTCCGCCGCCGACGTGCAGTGCTTCAAACATTGTAACCTCGTGACCGAGCTTAACAAGGTCTGCTGCAGCAGTCAATCCGGCTGGACCAGCACCGATAATTGCCACTTTCTTGCCTGTAGAGGGAGCTCTCGGCGGCATCTTGGCGCCGTTTGTACGTTCCCAGTCTGCAAGAAAGCGCTCCAGTCGCCCAATGCTGATTGGCTCACCCATCTTGCCGACGACACATTTAGATTGGCATTGTACTTCTTGTGGGCAAACTCTTCCGCAAACGGCGGGCAAAGCATTCTTCGTTTTGATCAGCGCGATGGCTTCATCGTACTTCTTTTCTCTGAGTAGTTTTATGAAGCCTGGAATGGGAACTTCAACTGGGCAACCGGTCATGCATTGGGGCTTTGGGCATTGTAAGCATCGGCTTGCTTCTTCTTGTGTTTCAGCTTCGGTGTAGCCTAAAGCGACTTCACTGAAGTTTTTAGCACGTACTTTTGGTTCTTGCTTAGCCATCTCTACGGCTTTCTTGTTTAATTTTGGTTTAGGCTTAACTTCTGCCACATTTACAACCTCCACGCATTTCCCATAATTCTGAACTTAACCTTTCTTCAGGCAACATTGTGCGTTGACGCAAAATCAACTGGTCAAAATCGGTTTGGTGACCATCAAATTCGGGTCCATCAACACAGCCGAACAGCATTTTGCCGCCAACTGTAACCCGGCATACTCCGCACATACCCATCCCGTCAATCATTATAGGCGTTAAAGTGACGATTGTTGGTATTCCATAGGGCTTGGTTAGTTCACTGACATCCTTCATCAGGATCACTGGACCCATAACTACGCAGCGATCAAACTTTTCTTTCTTAAGCAGGTCTTTAAGGAAATCTAAGCCCTTGAACCCGGCGGTTCCATCGTCGGTTGCAATGTACACTTTGTCGCTGTACTGTTTCGCTTCGTCCTCCATCATTATGAACTCTTTTGTTCGTGCACCCAGAATTGTTGTTACGTTGTTGCCTGCGGCTTTCATGGCTTTAGCTTGCAACAGCAAAGGCGCAATCATTACGCTTCCGCCGACGCAGAGGACTTTACCGAAATTTTTGACTTCAGATGGGTTGCCGAGTGGACCCGTAACGTTGTCAATGCATTCGCCCTGCTTTAGTAGACCAAGTGTTTTAGTGGTTTTGCCGACTTCATGGAAAGCAAACGAAACCGTTCCTTTCGCGATGTCGTATCCAGCGATTGTCAGAGGTACCCGTTCGCCTTCTTTCCCGTTTATAACTATCAGGAATTGCCCAGCTTGCGATTTAACCGCAACATCTGGAGCTTCAACTTCGAACATTTTTATTTTCGGTGCAAGTTCTGTTTTAGTCACTATTTTGTACGTTTTGCTTTCGCCTCCACGGTTAATTCACGTTTAGGTAACGCAGAAATCTTTTTGTAGAAAACATCCAGTTTCTGATTGAACTCGTCAGCACACCTTGGCGACTCCTCGTAAATTTCGAATCGGTCAAGCAGATTGTTCTTCCTTAATATGTCAAATAACACGGCTAAGTTGCGCTCTGCAGTGGCTCTGCCTTCCTGAAGCTTGCAATCTTGCGCTGAGCACACTACGGCCATAACGCCGTCGAAGCCGCAGTTTAACGCGTTAATCACATGTACTGGATCTAACGATTTGAAGCATGGAACTTCAAGAGCTAACACGTTTTTGCCTTCAAACGCTTTGTTGGGGTTGTCTAGATCTGTGAATTCTGACCATTGACAAACGAATGCGAGAACTGCAGGTTGCCCAGGATTTTTGGCTTTCAATTGTTCAGCTGAGTTTCCATAACGGTCTATGACGCTTTCAAACTCGAAGCCCTTAACCTCGATCGCTTGGTGAGGACAAACCAGTTGGCATGCGCCGCATCCGACACATTTTTCCTCGTTTATTTTTGGAGTGGCGAACGATTCGAATTCGATTGCTTTGTAGGGGCAGATGAAGATGCATTTGTCGCAGCCTACGCATGCTTGAACATCATAAACTGCTTTGCGTGAGAACTTTACTATTCTAACCGCATTGTTGTCGTAGCCCAGTTGTTTAAGTAGATCTTTGGCTAAAACGAGTCTTCTTGTGTTGATTTTTGTGCCTTCTTTGTAGCGGCAGAATGGGTCTTCACATTGAACGGAAACAATGTTTTTTATGCCTGAATTCAGGGTTTCAAAAACAAAGTCGGTTGGAACTCTGCCTGAACATGGCAACCGCAACGCGACGTAATCGTCAACTTTTAATCCTTGCTCTTTAAGGATATCTTGGACTTCTCCTGTTGAAGGCGAGTTTCCTCGGCACATCAGAACAAGGGTATCCACGTTGCCTTTAGTTTTTTCAAGAGCTTGTTTGACGTAATTTGATAAGTTATCGTAAGTGTAATATTGCATTTTTATGGCTGAAGATGGGCAAGCGCTGTAGCATATGCCGCAGACTTGGCATTCCTGATTGTTTATTTCAACTTTTCCGGATGAGTCACGTTTTATGGCGTCATAAGGACAAATGGAGTGGCAAACACAACATCGGCTACATAAGTCTTGGTTTATTTCAACTACAGCGAGACATTTTTCACTCATTCTCAAACCTCTTTTCATACACCGCTGCTAAATTAGCTTAAGCATGCTGGCTAAAGCCAATTGAAAGCATGAAAAGGGCTTTAGAATCATATAATCCTTTCTCTCTATTTTTGACAATAAAATCGTCTAATGCACCACCCACATTGCAAGGGTAAAAAAACTTAAAAGACAAGATAGCGCCAATACCTGGCTGGGTTTGGAAGATGTTTAGGAGATGCCCATCGTGCGGTCAGCTGTTTCAGGCGAAGGAGGTCAAGCGTGAGCAACTTGAAAATCCCTATGAGGTCCAAGTGCCAGGGGGCAGGGCAGGAAGCACCGTTAACATGCGCATCGAAAACTTTAGAGTCACCTACAAGTGCAAAAGCTGTAGCCACGAGTGGACAGACGTAAGTGCGAAGACTCTTCATGACCACCTTAAAATATAATCGGGGACGCCTTACGCAAATCAGGGTAAAAATAAAGATAACTAAAGTTGAATAGAAAGTCTGTGGCGCAGGCAAAAGCAGAGGCAAGTCTTTCTTTATTTTTTGTAATAAGGTCTTTTAATGTAACTGTAAGCTTCTAAAGCTGCGGTGATGCCTTGACCGACCGCTGTGCCAACCTGCTTGATCGGTTGGTCAGTCACGTCTCCAGCTGCGAAAACACCAGTCAGATTTGTACGCTGAGCCAAGTCAACTTTGATGTATCCATGCTCATCTGTTTCTACTCCTGCAGCTTTTGCCAGTTGGCTGTTTGGTGCTTCGCCGACTTGCACGAAAACCGCATCAACTGCTAGCTCGCTTGTTTTGCCCGTTGTGTTATCAATTAACGTGACTGCCTTGACCTGTTTGTCGCCTTTGATTTCTTGGACTTCGGTATTCCACAACACAGCAACATTGTTCTTTGCCGATATGTCAGTCACTAAAGATTCTTCTGCTCTGAAAGCTTTTTTCCTATGGATAACGGTAACTTGATAAGCTAAACCTGAAAGGTAAAGCGTAGTGATGCAGGCTGAATTTCCGCCGCCGATAACGAGCACGTGTTTTCCTCTGAAGAATGGTCCATCACAGACTCCACAGTAACTCACCCCTCTGCCGCGGAATTCTTTTTCACCCTTCACGCCGACTTCTTTGTAGTGTGAACCCGTGGAAAAAATCAGTGCTGCGGCTTCATAAGACGTCCGTGAAGTCTTCACAATTTTCTTTTCACCCATAAGCTCCAACTCTGTTACAGGCTCCAAGTCGTGGATGGTTGCACCGACTTTTTTGCAGTGAGCAGTCATTTTTTCAGCAAGTTCTCCGCCGCTGATCTCTGCAAACCCAGGGTAATTCACCACTATTGAGGCATCGGCGATTGTGCCGCCGGGCAGTTTTTCCTCTAAAATTAAAGATTTAAGTCCGCTTCTGACAGCGTAAATTCCAGCCGCTAATCCCGCGGAACCGGCGCCGATTATTATGACATCCAAATTCTCCATAAGTGCCATCTCTTCAAAGAAATAGTGAATCAGGGAAGTTTATGAATTGTTCGGATTGTTTTTGGTTAACTCCAATACACTGATAAGGGCGAATCGATTTAATTCTATTAGGACGTTTTTTGAGGGTTAATTATGGCGAGGTACAGGTGCACGGTCTGCAACTACGTTTATGATGAAGTTAAAGAGGGAAAGAAGTTTAGTGATTTGCCTAAAGAATGGGTGTGCCCCGTTTGCGGCGCGCCTAAATCGGTTTTCGTGTTGTTGACTGAACAGGTGGAGGAGAAAAAGGCTGAGCACACGGTTTCGCAAGTTCTGATAAACCAAATTGCCGAGTGGGGAGTACAATACGTTTTTGGTATTCCTGGCACATCAACGTTGGGTGTGGTGGATGCGATACGGAAAACCAACGGCAAAGTAAAGTACATTCAGGTGCGGCATGAGCAGACCGCAGCTTTCATGGCTTCAGCCTACGGCAAACTCACCGGGCACGTTGCAGCTTGTCTTGGGATTTCGGGTCCAGGCGCGACGAATTTGGCGACTGGCTTGTACGACGCGAAGCTTGATCACGCCCCAGTTTTGGCGTTGACTGGTTTGGTGGCTAGGCAATTGATGGGTCCGGGGTCAATCCAGGAGATTGATCAGGCTGCCTTTTTTGAGCCGATCTGCGTTTTTAACAAGATTTTGATGTCTGAAGACCAAACAACTACTCTGGCGACGTTGGCGATTAAACATGCGCTTTTGGATCAGGGCGTTTCGCACATTGGGATTCCCAATGACGTGCAGAAGCTTCCGTATGAAGCGCAGATTTTGCCGTTTGAGGGCAGAATGCCTAATTTAGCTTATGGGCAGGAGGATTGGCTGATTGAAAAGGCAGCAGCGCTTGTTGACCAAGCGGCTAGACCTGTGATTCTTGCAGGTTTTGGCTGTCGAGGCCAAGGCAACAAGCTGCTCAAGTTGGCAGCGAAGATTTCTGCGCCGATCATGGCGACTTTCAGGGCAAAAGGCGTCGTTGATGAACATGAGCTTCTCTATGTTGGATGCCACGGCGGCATCGGTTCAACTGCCTCAGCAGAACTTATGAGGAAAGCGGATTTGCTAATAGCAATCGGATCCTCGTTCGCTGACCTATCGCAGATTCCACAGAAAAAAACCGTTCAAATTGATATTAACCCGCTTATGATTGCGCGCAGGTACCCGGTTGAAGCTGGATTGCTTGGCAACAGCGCAGTGCTTATTCCCAAGTTAACCGAGAAGGTGCAGCCGAAGCAGAACAATGATTACTTGGCTGAAATTGCAAGGTTAAAGCAGGATTGGCTAAACCAGCTGGAAAAAGAAGTCAATTCAACCATGAAACCCATTCGGCCACAATACATAATGAAAGTTTTGAACCAGAAAATCTCCGATGACGCAGTGATTTCTCTTGATGTTGGCGAGAACTGCTGGTGGTTCGGCAGGAACTTTATGATGAAGAAGTCGCAGAAGATGGTGATGACGGGCACTTTGGCTACAATGGGGTTTGGTTTGCCAGGAGCTTTGGCGGCGGCGCTGGTTTACCCCGGCAGGCAAATTATCTGTTTAACCGGCGATGGCGGGTTAACAATGGTTCTAGGCGACTTCTTAACTGCTCTGAAGTACAATTTACCCGTTAAGGTTTTTGTCATAAACAACAAGCATTTAGCCATGATTATGCAGGAGCAAAAGGTCGAGGGCTTCGAAGGTTGGCAAACTGACTTGTTCGATTATAATTTCGCTGATTTCGCTGAGCATTCAGGCGGATTGGGAATCAAAGTTACTGAACCAAGCGAACTGGAAGCAGCCGTGGACAAAGCGCTTTCGTCCCCTAAGCCAGCGATAGTGGATATAGATACTGACCCCAGGAGATTTCTGTGAGGTGAAAACTATGGCAACAAATACAGGAACAACATTCGCCTTCATCGTCTCCCTTGTCGGAGGCTTAATCACATTCATAGCAAGCACAATAAACGTGCTCTGGTACAGCTATGGCGCTCCAAACTTCGGGGGATACGGCAGCTTCGTTGGCGGACTGATGAATGGCTACCACGGCTTCATGGGCAACTACGGCGGCTCGTATGGTTTTCTTGCTGGAGTTTCGTTGGTGGCAGTGATCTGCGGCGTCGTCGTGTTGATGAGCTCCATCATGCTAAGAGTTCATCCGCAAGAGCACCTGATTTGGGCGACAGTTATCATCGTGTTCTCAGCCGTAAGCTTTGTCGGCATGGGCGGCTTCTTCATAGGCGCAATCCTTGGCATCGTCGGCGGACTGTTCATCATAGCCACAAGACAAACAAACCCATAACCCACCAACTTTCATTTTGAAAGAACAACAACACTTGGGAAGCAACTGTTGTTCTTCTCGGCAATATTTTTTTAAAAGAAGAAGAAGCTGGATGAAAACAATTTTTCTTCTTCTTCTTGCCATATTTGCGTTGTTTTTTTGGTGTAAATACTAGGTAGGTCTATAGGTAGACCCAGTTCAGGGCATGTTTTAAGCTGATTCTCTTGGTTTAGGGCTTAAATCAGGTTATAAAGGGTAAAGGCGAAGATTGCTTCTAATAATCTGCGATAATCGGAAAAATTATGCAAGCCGAAGAGAACCATTAATGATGTTTTCAGACGCTTAACGCATTCTTTTAGGTTGAGTGTTCCACCAGCAAAAATGGTACCCTTTTGGCTTAGCTAATTAAGCCGTGTTGAGCGGCGGCTTATCGGTCTAACATGAACGATTTTTTGTGCGCGAGCTTTTCAGGTACCTGGTCCAGAATCATTTTTTCCGCTGGCTTTTTAGTTAACGCGACCGGCGACAATTGTTTTGCAAGCTCCAGCGCCGACTCCAACTTGCTGCTACGCTCAGCGTAGACCTCAAACAGCACATCGCCTTTATGCACGTTTTCCCCAAGCTTCGCATGCAGCACCATGCCCGCGCCCTTCTCTTTAGGCGTTCCTGCCTCGCGTGCAATCCGCACAATGTCATCCGTGCTTATCCATATGACCTTGCCAGCCCGATCAGACCGCACCTCAGCCACCTTTGTCCCCACAGGCAAATCGTTGGGCTTCACCTTAGAATTTCCGCCCTGCGCCGCAATGATCTCCCGCATCTTCGCCTCAGCTTTGCCCGAATCAAGCATCTCCTCAGCCTTAGCGCGCCCATCCTCAACTCCAACCATCTCAAAAAGCATCCCTGCCAAGCTAACGGCTTTGTCCCTCAAATCAGGCGGTCCACCGCCCATAAGAGTCGTCAGCGCTTCTCCCGCTTCAAGGGCAGGTCCAATGCAGCAGCCAAGCGGTTGATCACCAAACGTCAATGCGCACTGAATGTTCAAGCCCAGCCGCTTCCCCAAATCCACAAAATCCGATGCCAAAGTGTAAGCTTCCGTTCGCGTTTTGATTTTAGCTCCCATCCCCGTTGGAATATCAATCGCGACGTGCGTGGCGCCCATGGCTTTCTTCTTGCTAAGAATTGAGGGCAACAGCATAGGGTCAATTCCCAAAGGGTACTCAACCTGAATGAACAGGTCATCGGCTGGCGCAAGCTCCAAAGCTCCGCCCCAAACCAAGCATCCGCCCGTCTTCGCCACCACACCCTTAATCTCGTCTATGCCAAGGTTCACTGGGCAGAGTGTTTCCACTCGATCTGCTGTTCCCGCAGGTGAAGTGATTGCTCGCGAGGATGTTTTAGGAATGGTGAATCCTGCAGCAGCCACAATTGGCACAACCAGCATAGATGTTTTGTCGCCTGGGATTCCGCCGACGCTGTGCTTGTCAAGGATGGGTCCTTCGCCGAAACTTATGGTTTTACCCGTTGCAACCATAGCTCTTGATAAGGCTTCATTTTCGCTTGCACTTAACCCGTAAATGCTAAGGGCGGTTAGGAAAGCAGATATTTCAGAAGCGCTCAAATGCCGCTCAACCACATCCTTAACGATAGTGACAATGTCGTTTTCGCGGAGACGCTCCCCATGTAGTTTGGCTCTCACGTTGAAAAGTGACTCAGGAAGTGGAGCCAACTGCACCGTAACGGTTTCGTCCTCTTTTACGCCGAGCGCTTTGGCTGTTTCATCGTAGAGCCCGATGCGTTTATCTGAAAAATATTCTGCGATGTTTGCGATGGCAATCATTTCTTGGTTGCCGTATTTTATTCGTATTCTGTCGGAGCTGTGCATGTCCAAATAGTTGGCGCTTTTTTCGCTGATGATGGCGATTCTGCTTCCGCCAGTAATTATCGGTAAGAGTTCAACCTTTAACTCCATAACTAATCACTCTGTAAACTGATTAGACAAGAAATAGTTAAAGATTTCAAAAAAACAAAAACCAATTTTAAAATACTTTTAGTGATAGACCAATTCTCAGTCAAGAAACTTTGACAAAGTTCAGTCAAAGAACTTTTACGAATAGCCTTTTATCGTAAACAGGTTCTAAGTGCTATTATGGGAAGTTCAAGTAAGGTTTTTGCCTTAATTCTGTTTCTATTACTGGCTTTATCAGGTGTGACTTTAATTGACTTTGTTCCTTTTGGATTAGCTCAGAGTGGCACAAATGAAAGTGGAATAATCAGCTCAGATACAATGTGGACTCAAGCAAACAGTCCGTACAACCTGACGGCAAATCTCTTTGTAAATAATGGCGTTACTTTAACCATTGAATCAGGAATAACGGTAAATATTAACAGTTCTTACAACTTGGAAGTGAATGGCACGCTAATAATTCAGCCTGGCGTGACCATTAATCTTGAAACATTTAACGCAAAAATAACAGTTAACGGTGTTTTAGACGCGATTGGAACGGCTGCAAACCCAATTGTCATAAATGGTTCCACTGGGTACCAGAATGGGTTACTTTTCCCAATTCATCCCTGGATATTCTTTGGTCAAACCAGTTCAGAATCCATAATAGAAAACTCGATAATTAATTTGACTAACATAAACGCGGAAAATTCAGTCAAAATCAGCGATAACACTATAATTGGGGGCTTCGACATGGCTTTTTCGGGCGGTTCACCTGTAATAACAAATAACAATATCACAAGTACTGATGTTGATTTACTTGGTGGGTCATCTACAGTTTCTAATAACAGCATGGTGCAAGGATCTATCACTCTTCATATGTTTAACGATAATAACGTTGATGTGACTTCAACCATAACCGATAATACTATTTCTGATGCCCAAATAGCCGAAGAGGAAGATTTTACCACAGCAGGAATTACGTTAGAAACGTTGGGCACAAGCGGGCAGGCATCAATTGAGAGAAATCTAATTACCGGCAGCTATGAGGGTATTGTCGTCGATGATCCTAACAGTCTAAGTAGTTCCGTAATTCAAGACAACACTATTGTCAATAATTCTGTTGGAATTTTCGTTGAAAACCTTTATTCGCCAATAATTGCTGATAATAACATTTACGGCAACACCGGCCCCTATGGCAACAGCTATAATATGGAATTAGGAACCTCTGCCAATGTTGATGCTACTAACAATTGGTGGGGAACAACTGACACTCAAGCAATCAGCCAGACAATCTATGACTTTAAGAACGATTCTAATTTGGGCACGGTAAACTTCACTCCCTTTTTATCAGCTCTTAATCCTCAAGCCCCGAGTCTCCCAATACTGACACCAACACCTAACTCTACGCTTACTCCTTCAACTTCTATTTCTCCAACGCCGACTTCTATTGTTCCAGAAGTACCTAATTGCACACTTGCAATTCTAAGCATCTTTGCGATTGTGACAATTACAACCGTTTTTTTGCGTCGGGGTGAACACTTCCTAAACCAAAAGTCACTTCAAAAATAAGCGTGCGCCGAAGGCGCTTAAAGGGGTACCCCTGCTTTTTAGGAAGCAACTTTGAACATATCATTTAGGCGTTTAAGCTGTCTTATAAGCTGAACTACGCAAACGTATATGCGGTCTAAATCTGAAGCGGCAAACTGAAGAATTGAGTCATCCTGAATTTTTACTTGGGGGAGATGAGCCATTATTCTAAGCATCTCGTCAAAACATTCAAGACATTTGCCCCTTTTCAAAACTACTTTAAAATTTGCGCTAATAACTATTTGAGGGTCTCTATTTCCGCTCCACTTCTCAGCAATAATGTAGCTAGGAGCCATGCCAAAGAATAACAATCTGGCACCTAAATTTTGGGGATTTAAAGCGTTCTTTATGGTGAGGGGGTTGCCATAGGCTATTTTTGAGTAACATTCACGCACTTCTTCGGCTGCCTCATTGAAAAATACAAAGCACAGTCTGTCTGCATAGGCTTCAGCAACCAATTTCAAAGATAGCTCTGAAAAGCTGTCTTTGTTTGAAGCCAGTCTCAGTTCTACCGTTTTGAATCCTATTTCATTTAGTTTGACATGGCAAGCTTCATGAAAAAGAGTATTATCACTAAGTTGTTCCCTATAGCGTATCCAGTGATATGAACAGTCATAGTTTGATTCTGTGGATGCGTTGTCAGAAAGTTTCGGGTTCTTTTGAAGCTCAACCACGCCCTGAAAATTCAGTTTAGATTTAGCTATTGAAAGCCCCTTATCTTCATTCATCTTTACTTGCACTTGCTCCTTTTTGCGTAGTTTTATCCAAATCACAGTTTAAGTTATTACTGCTTTCTTATTCCTTCACCTTTGAAAATTAGTTTGCCCTCGACAAAAGGAGCGTATCCTTTGTCCTTATCGCATCCAGCACACACTAAGTAAACGTTTTTGTCTTCAACATATAGTATTTCAGTCTTACTGCCACAATGAGGACATTTAAAACCCTGCCGCTGGAAAGGGTGAATATTTGTAATTGTCACTTTGCCCTCAAGATATGACAAGTCAGATGTATTTTCGGTTGAAATAGGTTCGTTTGTTTTTTTGGAAACCATAAAAAAGGAATAGGTTGTTTTGGCTTTAAAGTCTTTGCGAGACTATTCTAACGCACATAGCGCCGCCGCAATCAGGGCAATTTTCGGTTTTTTCATTGGTTATCTTTTTGCATTTTAAGCATATGTATTCTTCTCTAAATTTGGCAGTGTATTGAGTCCAAAAAGGGGTTTCTTGCTGTTGTGGCGTCATTGTGTTAGACAACAATGTAACGGCGCTCCCAAACTTCTTTCCCTCTTATTCCATCATAGATTAGATGGTCGATGATGCCAATGCCATCACAGTGTATAATGTAGCCGAGTTTTCTGGCGCTGTAAGCAAACGCAGTATCATCGCTATAATAGATTGATTCAGTTGGTAGCATAGGATTCCAATTTTGACGGCGGTCTTGTACTATTCGACGGCTGAAACAGTAAAATCCGTGTACCAATTTCATGTTTGGCATTAGAGGTACTTTTGGTACTTCTGCGATGCGACAGACGGTTAGTTTGTGAGGAATTAGGTCATGAGTGTAAAACTTGGGGTGCGCTTTCATTACTTTTCCATTCAGAGAATACCATGCGTCTAAGCTTGTTTCTGGGGGTTGCGTATTAAGGCATAAACGCATTTGGGGAGTGACAACAAAGTCAACGTTCCAAGTGCTTAGTATGTCGATTAGGTCAGGTGAAACGGTAAAGTGGTCTTGGTCGCACATAAACGTCCATTCGCTATTGAGTTCTCTGGCACGTTCCCAGAGACGCTGGCGAACAATGCTTATAGCTTCATACGCACCGTTTTGTTTGGCAAAATCACTCGGAAAATCAGGGAATTCAATGATTTCAGACGGAATATCTTGGAAGGTTTTTAGCGTTTGAACTGTGTCGTCTGTGTTGTTGTTGGGATACCAAACGATATAGTCGGGTTTTGGGTTCATGCTTCTAAGCGATGCGAAGAAAAAAGGCAAAAGATGCGCGCCGTTGTGAAGCGGAACTAAAAGCAGATATTTCATTGGGTTTTCCTCTGAAACATATAGGCGTTGATTGTTGCTTCTTGTTTGGCGTTTTCAGTTTTGAGCTTCTCTATCTCGGCGTTTCTTTGTTGGATTTCAACTGTAAGCCATGCGTTCTTTTCGGCTAATGGTTCATGCTTCAACTGTTCAAGCTCTTGTTTTAGGAAATCGTTGTCATTTTCGAGCGGTGCAAGCTTTTCAAGTTCTGCTTTTAGGTTAGCAATCTCTGCAAGTGTACTCGCAAAGGGCTTTCTGAGTTCTGAAAATTGAGCATCCAACTGAGCTAAAATGTTGTCACCTTGCGCTATACATGATTCTTCATTACAATAGGATGGGTTTTCAACGCCCAATCGCTCAAAGAAGTCACGTTTTAATTGCCAAAGTCTCAATGCATCAGCAAGGCTTGCGGTTCTTTCTTCAATTTCCCGTTGAGAAACCCTTAGAGATTTCCGACATGCTTGACAGTAATCCGCATCAACCTTTTTTATTTTCTCAGCGTTTTTACTGCAATATTCCCCGCACAAGTGTTGGCATTTTTGTTTCTCCGTTTCCTCGCTTTCGGATTCGCTTCTATAGTAGTTGCAAATAGAATGTATGGCTTCTTTTCGGCTATCTAAATTTAAATCGGCTTGTATTTTATTGATTAAATCACTATCTTCTAAGTAAGCATCGGTGTTGAGTCTAACGGCTTTTGGTAATTCAGCGACCATGTAAAACGCTTCCTACACAAAAGAGAAGGTTAGTTTTGGAAGGCTAACCTGTTTGGCTTTTTTTCGGGTTCTATCCCATTCAAGGCTACACATTTATGCTTCAACCTCTGCCATAGCTAATTCTTCTTGTGCGATTGCTTTGAGGTCAACGGCTATCTTGTTTTGGCTTCTAAGTTCATTGTATCGTTTGGTGTATAATGGCTCAACGAATCGGTGTATCCAATCTTTCCACGGTTCAAAGGTTTTTTCGCCTAAGATTACTGAGCGCAATTTGTCGCCTAATGTGCCATGATAAAAGTCGCGTATGGTTGTTGGGTCGGTTCCGCATTGCTCTGCACAATCATCTAAACTTAAGCCATGAAGCCCTGCAAGACTAACGAAAGTGTGTTTCATAACGGTGTGCGTTGTTGTCAATTTGCCCTCGGTTATCCATTGTTTACGGAAGCTCTGAGTGCCTTTTTGGTTGTTGCTTACTTCTTTCAGCCTGTAAACCTTGCCGTCAGATGCTAATTTTTCCCCTTGAACAAGTTCCTGAGCATTTTTAGATGTCTTGAATCGCCAAATTCCCGCTCTAAAGCCTGCCGATTTAATGCTACTGCTATAGCTTCCATAGTTATGTTCTTCTGAGGAGTAACGCTTGAACCATTGCCCTGAAATGTTGTAGTCTTTTAGGTATCGCTGGAAAAACGTCATTGTTTCGGGTGCGAAATACCGTTTTACTTTTCCACCTGTCTTGCTTTCTTCCACTTTCGGTTCAAACATTGAAATAGCGTTCAAATCCCAAAATGCTTGACAAAGATAGCCATTTGGCAATTTTACACCCATTAGCAATTGACTGCTTATTCTTCCGCCACCTTCCAGCCCTAAGCGGTGAAGTACGAGTGTGTCAATTTCGTTGATGTTTTCAACAAACGCTTTGAGTTCATGCTCTTGGAGATAGTCGTCTTTTTTGCCTCCGATTGTTTTCTTTCCAGCGGTATCCCATTCGTCACCTTCAAGGAATTGGAAATGTCTATTTGACAGCGGGGAATCTTCAATTTGAAGTGCTGTGAACTGCATTATGCAACGTAGTTTAGATAATGGGTCAAACTTGATTTTCCCTTGCTCGTTATAGAAATGCGGGTCTTTCTTGGCTTCTTGAAAATCTTCTAAAGTGAATAGCGCGGGGTCTTTTTGCCCGAACTTCATGTAGAGGTATTGCCCCATCCTATCAACCATTGTACCTTGGTCGGACATTTCACCTGTTTTTGTGTTTGCGTATTTCTTCACAATGTAAAGGTGACAGAGTGTTTTGTTGTATTCGGTGACTTTTGCGTCTGCAAGGGTCTTAGCGCTTTTTGGCGCTCCATTGGGAAAATCAGTGTAGATTAAGGCGAGGTAAGAGTTTTTGGCGATGTTCAAATAGTCGGCAAACTGCATTCCGTTTCGTATTTCTACTTCAACGTCATGTGGTAAACTGCTTTGATGTTTGTCGCCGCGAATAACACCTTTAAAGGGCTTCACCAACCACGGGTTTGTTTTCGGGTCGGCTGGCTCTGGCTTGTCTTTTTTCAAGCGGCTAAAAAGGCGGTTTACATCTTCATCTGTTGTTATTTCTCCGCGCCTCTGTTTTGGCGAAGCAAGTTGGCGGTTACTCATAAGTGACACCTTTAGTTTGCCTGAGCGATGACTTTTCCCAAAGAAGGCGCTAATTCTTGGTTAGGCTGTGGCTTGCTCATCAACAAGCAAAGTATGATTAAGGCTAAAATGACAGCTACCGCAAGAATAACGACTGTTTTATTGGCTTTGATGTAGGCGAACGCCTTTTCTCCTATCTGTTTTTGAATGTTGTCAGTAATAGATTTGCTCAGTTTTGGCGGCAATACTTTTGACATCATATTCACAGCGTTGCGTTTTCTACAGGATTAGGCTTAAAACCGCCACTATGAGAAAAGCGGCGATTTCTAAGATTTTTTGTGTTTTTTCGGACATTTTGGTTTTTTCTCCTTAGAATTGGTTTATTCGGTTTCTCCATCAATTGGAAAATCCGCGTCTTGTTCTTCGTCAAGCTTCAGGTCGGGAAATTTGCCTTTTGCACGCGCTCTTACGTCATCTACTGCTTTCTGCCCCAATACCAAAGCCAAAAATTCAATCTGAATTTGTGAGAGTTCTATGCGGATTTCGTTAGCGATTTTTGGTAATGAATAATTGACTATTGCGTCGTCTTTATTGCGGTTCGCCGCTTTGTCAAGTATTTCTGCAATTAGGTTTAATTCATCCCATTCTTTTGCTAAACCAAGTGCGGAACCTACTCTTTTTCGGTCGATTGCATCTTTAAGTTTCCTGTACAAATAGGCTTTTTTGTATGCGTTCATTGTTTTGCATTTCTCGATTGGCAATCTTGCTTTTACAATTGCAAGGTCTCGCTCTATCCAGTAATTTCTTGTTTCAGCATCCATTTGGTCTATATCTGCAACGTCGTTAATTTTTCTCAGGAAATCATCAAGGGCTTCGTCTATCAATGATATGCGAGGTATGTTTTTGGCTGTTGCTTCTTTTGTCAGTCCTTCAAGGTGTCTTTTTTTCAGGTTGTTTGTTGATGGTAACCGTTGTTCCCCTACAGGTTCAACGGTGTTTTTTTCTTTATTATTCTCAAGTTCTTTTTTACTCATATTTTATCGCCAATATGCATGTGGTAGCGTAAAGTATAAAAATGTAAAGCCATTCTTACTAAGTAAAGCAAAATTGGTGTCGCAAAATGCAGAGCAAAGAAAAAGCTAAAAAAGTCATCCTCTTACGAGTCTTGGAAATATTAAAAACAGAACCCGAAGGATTGAGACGCGGGGAAATCGACAAGGAATTTAGCTTAAAGGTCAAAGACGGCAATGGAGCGCTCTTACCTCAATCGCTCCTGAGAAAAAAAGGAACCTACCCATCGGGAACGTATCATACATTCGCAAGTAAACCCACTATAAGCAGTGCACTTCAAGAAGGAATTAAACAAGGGTTCATTCAACATAACATAATAACTCATAAATACAAAGCCACAACTGACGGCACAAAGTACCTTGAGAAATTTGAAATAGCCGATTTCATTCTCAACAGTAGTTATTGGGATTATGCCTTCTCTTGGAATCCAACAAGCAAGAAACCCGAGGTTGAGGTTTATAACATGACACAGGGGAAAGAAAGCTCAGACAACATACTTTCTTTTTTAGGCGAAAAGCTAAAAAGAACAAAATCGGCAGATTGGAAGCAGTGGAGAGACGATGTAATCAGCTATGCGCTTGCACATGGTTTACTTAAGGAAAACACCGTTCGTGTGCTTTCAAAATTTGGCTCGGAAGAGGTCTCACAGAGCGAAGTTGATTTGCTTAAAAGCGACCTTAGAAACGTTTGGAAGGAGATTTTTAAAGGAGTGGAAAGGGTGACTGTTGTTGAAACGCTTGACCCTCAATTATTGTTAGAGCGTATAGAGCAATCTCTTGGCTAATCGGTTTTGCGATGGTCGATAGACCAATGCTCATAACACGGTTGTTGTTTTTTCCACCTTTGACCGCCTTCTTGCTTTTCCTTCATCCGCTTAAGTTGCTCTATCATTTTTGGGCTATACTGCTTTTGGGTTAATGGATTGTCGGGGTCGAACCTTTTCAGGTTCATTCTTGCCATGCAAGTTCCCCCGAGCGCTCCAAAACAAAACTCAATATACGCATTTTTGTTTTCTCCTTTTAGGAGTCAGAGTTACGGAAAACGCTAAAAGTCACTGCTTAAATACGTTTTCCACACAAAAATAAGGGGAAAAGTAGCGAAAAAGTAAGTAAATATTTTCTAAAAAGGGAAAGAGAGATTGTTTTGGTTATATGTTTTTTCTACAAGCCATAAGCATTGTGACCGAAATAAAATGTTAAATCGTTGAGAATAAAGTCTTGTCCTGTACCGCTGGTAGCATCGGGAAAGCCCGATGCTGTTATGTTTGGATTGCTTGAAGATGCCCCGTTAGGATTGATAAAGAAAGTCACTGTAAACGTGCCGTTGCCGTTGATAAGTGAAAATTGTCCTTCTTGAAGCCCGTAATTAAGATAGAAGTCTTGCGGTAAAACTGTCGCTAAGTTCTGCGCCAAAATCGTCATGTTGGCGTAATAAGAAGGGTCGTTGACTGTTGCTTGATAAGTGAAAGTGGTGTCATTGTCACCTACGTTAAGGAGGGTTACTGTAATTTGTGGGTTTGGCGGTGGGTCGGCTGTCGGTGTCGGGGTTGTTGTTGGGGCTGGGGTCTGTTGATTGCTGATTGTCAAGTTTTCGCCGTTGATGTTCAAATTTAAAGTAGAATTGCTTAAGTCTATGTTGTCGGTCGGGTTGCTGTTAACGACGTTTGTCTGATTGAAAGCGCCTAATTGCTGGGCTGACGCTATCCCCGCACTTATGGCTATACATGCTAAAACTGCGATTGCTGAAAGTTTCTTGTTCATTCTTACCAACCGTCTGACTTCATGCCTTTTAGAACTAAGGCTTTAAAAATATAGTCGCCGTCGTCACTGTTCAAAATTGCATCAAATATTTCTTTGCTCATTTTTTCACTTTCTAACAGAGTTCTTTTAGATTTTTTTCTACTATGGGTTTGCCTTCATTAGCGCACCATCGTACTAATTTTGAAAGGCTATTAATTCCCATCTTTTTTAGGGTAGGTTGGTACTGCTCAAAAAGACTTTTGTACGCTTCCGCTTTTACGCGGATATATTGAGGTTTTTTTGATGTTTCCATATTCATGTTTCCTCGCACACACTTATAATATCTTAGAGATATTCTTAGCAGTATTAATAAGATATACTTATATTTAAGAATATCTTTAGAGTATACTCGGTGATAAGGTTGGAAAAAATGCCCGTGAAATTTAAAATAAGCGTTGTGTTGGTCGGTAAGAGCCTAAAGGTTACAATCCCGAAAGAATTAGCCGAACATCTCACCCTTAAGAAAGGCGACACTGTTGTTATGTGGGCTGACAATAGTCACGTAATTTTAGAGAAAGGACAGAAAGCCTCATAGAAGTCAAATAGTCAACTGCAATAATCAAGCAGTCTTTTTTATCCAATCTCGGAGAGCTTCATCAGTTGCTTTTGTTATGTTCCCTCGCTTCATCCCATACTTTTTAAAAACCGCTTCTCGGAATTGTTTTTCTAATTCGTCAGAAACGACAAGATTTATTTTTGCCAATCAATTCACCTCACAATTACGATAAAGGCATAGAAGGAAAATTCACTTCCAATGCCTCCCGCCTTGCGTGGTAGACGGGAACCCTATCCTCAAATGCTTTGCTGGGCGTGATTGCTACAATGTTCTTATCTGCTTTTAAGCCTTTCCACTCTTACACCTAACCGCCTATGCTGTTCTACACTTAAGCACCTACATTGAAAAGGTTTAGAAGCGGATAGCGGTAATTGTTTGGTTAATTGTAAAAATTACAAATTTTTCTATAAAATTATGTTATAATTACTAAGTTATTGAGAATCAATAATGTTTTTACCGATTAATAACAAAACGGTGAATTTTAGTTAAAAACGGGCATATTTTCCCATTAAGCAGTTAACAAAGGTTATGGTTAAGTAATATTAGTTTGTAAACCAAGTTTATAATCTACACCGAGTTTTAAAATTACATCCTTAATTCACCGTCTTTTAACCGTCTTTTTCAATGGAGAAAAAGCCCAAAAATTAACTAAAACAACCCCAAGAAACCCGTATGCAGATGTAAACACCGATTTAACAACCTGAAACCGAAAAAGCACTAAAAACCACTGTTATCTCGGTTTTTTTCATGGTGTTATGTCAAGTGTGCAATTAACACCATGCGTCCATACTGAATAACACCATCAATAACACCATCAAATAGCAGTTAATCGGCTATTGCACACTTTCCCATGCTTATTGCACACCACTAATGCACACTTTCCCATGCTTTTAGGGGTTTATTGCCTTTTCCAGAGTTTCCAACTTTGATAATTCTGCCACTTTTTGCAGTAATAATACCGCTATCAATTGAATTCATCAGAAAGAGCAAAGATGTTGGTCAGACCTCTGCTGGCTTTTGAGGTGGGTATCTTCACATATAGTTAAAGATTTTAGGAAAAATGAGTTTAACCCATCCAAAGGGAAAACCACTTTGTATTTTATACCAAAATAGAGTTATTGTTTGAATTACGCACCTTGGTATTTGCAGAATAGACCAGAAAACATCCAAAGACGAACAGAAGTAGCGGAATATAAATTGTCCAACCCAAAAAAGGTGGAGTGTTACTGCCGATGTTTCTTTCGATTACGAAAAATATGGGATAGCTAAATGCAACAAAAATAAAACCTTCGGTCAATCTTTTCTTGTTTAGAGTGGAGTTTGCGGGTCGATCCGCACCTGTGACAAATAAAATGCCTCCTAAAATTGCAAGCCCAACCGCCAAGACAAAAGAATCAAAAAAGAAAAGACCCCAAAAATTAGGCGCAATCACCAATGTTATCCATATCATAAAACCGATGGCGAGAAGAACCAAACCCGGAGCGCTTATTTGCTTATCCATAATTAGTCCTGTTTAATCTGCTCCAGTTTTAAGTTTTGCGATTTTGGTCTGAATCACTCTCAATAAAGCGAGTGAATCTATGAACAGTTAAAGATTTTAAATTCATAACAAACGTGACTTTGTGATGGTTGCGGCGGGCTGATTGGGGGCATCTTAAATGCTGCCTTAGCTGTTATCTAAGGGTTATTTGTGTTTTGCAGGTGGCTTTTCACTTAATTCACGGTACTTTTCCATTGCGTATTTTACGATTTCCCAGGATTCTTGTGCGTTTTTCCACGCTCTGATCTTTACATGTTTGTGGGGTTCAAGTCGTTTGTAAGTTTCAAAGAATTCTTGAATCTCTATTAATCGGTGCTTATGAACATCGGTTATATCATGGTAACCTTCGAAACGGGCATCGTTAACTAACACCGAGAGAATCTTTGCGTCCAGCCCTTCTTCGTCTTCGATTATTAAGGCGCCTATGACGCGAACTTTAACTATACAACCCACCTTTAGGGGTGCGTAGCTGAGCACCATAATATCTAAGGGGTCATTGTCATCAAACCATGTTTGGGGGACAAACCCATACTCCACTGGAAACACCACGGATGAGGGAATAATCCTATCCAGTACGAAGGCTTCCCATTTTAAGCCGTACTCGTATTTATCCCGCGAGCCACTTACAACTTCAATAACCATGTTCAAAAGCTCAGGCGGATTATCACCCGTTGGAATATCCTTCCAAAAGTTCGTAATTTTCGTCAACCTCTGGTAAAGCAAGACTTGCTCAACGATTTAAATTTTCGCGGCTTTTTGCTTAAAATTTCAGGTTTCTACAGTTAAAAAATATGAGGTTTACCGTTGGAATTATAGGTTAAAGATTTTAAGGAAAAGCCAGTTCTCACTTTATCTGAGAGGAACTCTTTGAAGTATCTTGACTTTGTGGATTTAACTTACGCGCCGAAAGAAACCGATTTAGTTTGTGCTTTTTACCTTGAGCCCGAGGGCATCAGCCTTAAAGAGGCCGTAGGCGGCGTCGCCGCGGAAAGCTCCGTGGGCACATGGACAGAACTCACAACCGAAAAACCCTACGTCAAACGGCTCGCAGCCCACGTCTACAGCATAGAAGGCAACACAATCAAAATCGCCTACCCCATCGAACTCTTTGAGCCAGCCAACATGCCCAACATCCTAAGCAGCGTCGCAGGAAACGTATTTGGGCTTAAAGCCCTCAAAAACCTGCGCCTACTCGACATAAAGTTCCCAAAAAACCTGTTGGACAGCTTCAAAGGACCAGCCTTCGGCATAGCGGGAATCCGTAGCCTCCTAAAAGTTCCAACCCGCCCGCTTGTCGGCACAATAATCAAGCCTAAACTCGGATTAAACACCAAAGACCACGCCAAAGTTGCTTATGACGCTTGGAGCGGCGGCTGCGACGTCGTGAAAGACGATGAAAACCTCAGCAGCCAATCCTTCAACCCTTTTGAAGAACGACTCGCCCACACTTTGGACAAGCGTGACAAAGCACAAGAGGAGACGGGTGAACGCAAAGTCTACATGGTAAACGTCACCGCAGAAACCAACCTCATGCTCAGACGGGCAGAAGCCGTCATTGCTCAAGGCGGAGAATACGTCATGGTGGACATCTTAACCACTGGCTGGTCAGCACTGCAAACTCTAAGAAATCAAAATTTCAAACTCGTCATACATGCACACAGGGCAGGGCACGCAGCCTTCACCAAAAGCCAACTGCACGGCATAGCCATGCGCCCCATAGCAACAGTGGCAAGGATAATCGGCGTAGACCAACTTCACGTGGGCACCGTCGTCGGCAAAATGAGCGAAACCAAAGCAGAAGTCCTCGAAAACATCGACGCCTGCAAATCTCCAATGGGCGACCTAAAGCCTGTTTTGCCCGTTGCATCAGGCGGACTGCACCCAAGACTGGTTCCCGCTTTACTTGAGACGTTTGGGAACGATGTAGTCATCCAAGCTGGCGGCGGAATACACGGTCATCCAGACGGAACAGTAGCAGGAGCAAAAGCAATGCGACAAGCAGTAGACGCCACCTTGAAAGGGCTAACTTTGGAAGAGTACGCTAAAACACACGGGGAATTGAAAGTTGCCTTGGAGCAGTGGAAAACCTAAGTTTGTTTAAGTACCCATGGGTAGCTTCGATGTACCGTTTCTACTATTGATTGGGGTGCGATTATGCCTTCTTCGCAGATTATGCCGTGGATGTAGCGGTTGGGGGTTACGTCGAAGGCGGGGTTGCGCACAGACAGTTTCTGTGGTGCTTCACTCCAGACCTCGCTGGGATTTCGCTGTTCAATCCGTTCGTATGTTCCGCTGAGGGTTTCTGGGTCGAACTTGAGGAGTTCCGAAACGACGTAGAAGGGTTTTCTGGCTTCGTCGGCTAAGACGGCTATGCTGCTGGTTCCAATCTTGTTAACCACGTTGCCCTCCGATGTGATGGCGTCTGCACCTACCACCACAAGGTCCACATCGCCCATGTAGGATCGCGCGGCGGAATCTACGATGAACATGGTTTGAACGCCAAGCCCAACCATTTCCTTCGCGGTTATTCTTCCTTGGAAAGCGGGTCGGGTTTCAGTGCAGATGACGCTGAAGCTTTTGCCGTCAGCTTTGGCTTTGGCAATCATGCGTGTCACTGTCGAGCTGTGGCAGTGAGTGAAAACTAACATGCCGTCGCGTATTCGGTTGGCGCCTATTTCCGCAGCGGTTTCCCTTGAAGCCTCAAGATTCTGCAAAAACAATGCGACGTTTGAAGCAACCATCTCGCTTAGGACATCAACCTTTTCCGTGCTGCTTTCTTGTACCTGAGTGATTATCCAGCGGACGGCATTTCTCATTAAGGGCTCGGTTTCTCTTGAGGCAAAAAGCGTGGCTTGGGCTTCTTTGAGCTCGCCTAAGAAAGCTGTTTTGTTTCGGGTTTTTGTCTGCTCCGCCAACGTCTGGATGGCTTTTATAGCTTCTATAGCAACGTTTCTAGCACCTTGAACTTCAAGCCTCTTTATCCTATCCGCTGTCACTCGAACGGTTTCGTTCATAACTTGCACCCTCCAAACGTCAAAGGTTTACTGTTTTATTTATTCAAAAGGGACGCATATAAGCCATACATAACAGGCAGGGGCTAAGTTTTCGCTGGCTCTTTTTTGGGTCGGCTAAAGAGACGCTGGAAATATTTTCGGGTTGGAACAGTCACGTAAATTGCCGCGATTATTATGATTATGCCGATTAAAATTAGCGCAATAGGTATTGCCTGACCCGTGTCAAAGTTGTGAATGGTTAAATCCAGGATAGCGAATACGCCTAATACGATGATTATTAACCCGCTGGCGAGGTATTTCACAAAGTCATACTGGTTTTTCTCTTGAATATCGACGACTGCTGGGCTCTCTTGTTTCTCCGTCTTTTCTTGTTCCCCGCTTGCAGATGCTTCTTGAATAGGTGCTGCGTCTTTCAGTGTTGTCCCGCATTTTGGGCAAAAAACTATTGTGCCATCAATGACATCACCACATTTGGGACAATATGACATGCGAATTCTCCAGCTTTATCTTTTTAATCATCTCAAACTATTAAAACTTGCACTAATTCGGTTTATAGAGAAACATATATGGTTCTCAAGGAGTATATTCGCATGGGGACAACCCGCTTGACTGATGATTTGAAAACGCAGGCGCTAAATGAGAAGAAAAAAGAAAACTTGATTACCGCAGTATATGCGGGGCTTATTTTTATTCTGGTCGCCGTGGTTTACGTCATTAATCTCTCACAAAATATCTGGAATGCCTTAGTCAGTTTTTTCGGCTCGTTTGTTTTAGCTCAAGTTCCAGGAACCAGTTTTTCTTTGCCTGCGCCGTTCAATCCGGGCGCCTACACGATTATTTATAATGCTGCTTTCGAGCTGTGTTTGGGTTTAGGCATTTTAGAACTTTCGGTTTTAGCGATACGGATTTTGATGCATTCGCCGCTTACAAGAAAAGCTGAAACTGTTGAAAACGTTGTTTTTTGGCTTGGAGCAAGCTATTTAGCGATTACTTACCTTGTAAACATGACTATAATGAGCGAGTGGTTTGTTTTTTGGGCTGGCATAATTCTGATTGGTGGTTTAGCGTTGGTTGCTAGATCTTTTGTTCTTTTAGGCTCACGACACGGTTAGGCTTCCCGTTTTATTTTCAGTTTCCACCAAAGCTTCATCACCTGGCTAAACATGCTTGAGGAATCTTTGATGATGTTAACTTTTGTGCCTGCGCCGCTTTTCCATTCGACTGGAATCTCTTTTACCCTGTAGCCGCGGCGGTATGCTCTTACAATTATTTCTGTGTCCCAAAACCAGTGAGTCGCCTCTACTTCACCGAGCAACTGCATGAGCGGTTCTCTTTTGAAAGCTTTGAAGCCGCATTGGTGGTCCCTGACTTTAGAGCCCAGTATGTGCCGAACCAGAAAGTTGTAGCTTTTTGAGCTGATGCTTCTGCGAAGGCTGCGTTCAACCTTACTTTCAGGCAGCATTCTTGAACCAGTTGATAAGTCGTAGCCTTCGACCGCGATGGCGTCGACAAGAGGCTTGAGAGATTTGAGGTCAGTGGCTAAATCTAAATCCATGTAAACCAAAACTTCGCCGCTGCACTGCCTAAAAGCGTTGTTAAGAGCTGTTCCCCTTCCCAACCGTTTTTCGCGGTGAATATGCTTAATGTACGGGAACTTTTGCGCCAGCTCTTCAGAGCGTTCAGCGGTTCCGTCCGTGCTGCCGTCTTCAGCAATTACAATCTCATAGCTGTAACCCGTTTCTTTTAGGGCTTGGCTGATTTTTGTCACGGCGCCCTCCAGTTTATCCGCTTCGTTGTAGGCTGGAAGAACAACAGAAACCAACACTTTATTACTCAAGTTTATCCCAGAATCCAGCTTTTGAACCACTCCAAACTCTTCACAAACGAGGTTGTAGTTGGCACGCCTGAAATAACGGGGTAGAAAAGAACAAACAACGCGACCACAAGCACAAAGTAAGCTATCCCCAAAATCTTCCCCCACTTATTTCCCCAGTACCTGTTTATTACGAAAGCTGAACCTAAACAGAGGAATGGCACGCACACGTAGAAATGGTAGATGAAAGTAATTCTTGAAATGAAAATATAGACCAGCCACTGGAAAGAGAATATCACAAGGATAAATACGGCAGGCAAGTTTTCTCTTAAACTAAAGTGGGCGCGTTTCAAAAATATTTTTGGAATCGTGAAAACGGCTATTCCTGCTATGATGATAAAGCCGAGCCACCAGACAGCCGGATTTCCCAGCAAAACAATTGTTGATTCTGTACCGGCGGCAAAACCGTTAGAGCTGCCTGCCACTTGAAGCCAAAGGGGCGTATGCGTCGCCGGGTTGAATGGGTTAAACATGAAAGGCCAACTGTACCATGGAGAAGCAAACGGATGCGTCGCCTTCAGGGTTGCTTGGTAAATATACATTTGCTCCTGCAGATTTAAAACGCCGATAAATGACCTACCCGCAAGCATGTCTGGAATATAAGTCAAAAAGTAAATTCCTATTCCAAGCAAAATAAAAGCGACAATTTGAGAGTACGGGCGATCAAGCAAAGCATAAAACTTTGCAGATATGTTCCCCCTCAAATTTTTAACTTCACTGAGCCGCAGCGACACAAGGATAGCTATTTCCCCCAGAAAACCGAAGAGAACAAGCCATTTCGTGGAGAACCCTAAAGCGGCAAACGTGACAGCCAAAAACAAAGGTACAACGCTTGTTTTCCAGCCTTTAGCAAGAACATCTTTGAGGTAAATCAAAAAGAAAAGTTGCGAAGCCAAAGAAAAGAACACGACGTAGGTGTCAGCCGTGCCCATCCGCGCCATGGTGAAATGCATGAAGTCAAAAGTTAACAAAAACGCTGCTGAGAAACCTCCAATCCACGTTCCGAACATTTTTTTGCCAAGCAGATACATGAGGGCAATCATAAGTGTGGCAAAGATGACACCCATTATTCGCCATCCGAACGGGTCAAAACCGAAAATTACGATGCCTGAAGCTTGGATGAGTTTTCCCAGCGGCGGATGCGTCCACTCGTATGGCAACTGGTAATGCAGGTATTCTTGGGCTGTTCTGACAAAGTAGATTTCGTCAAAATAGGTCTCTTCCATGTAATCTATGGGGTAGTGAAAGGTGCTTTGCGCGTTGACAAGGTTGTTTACCGGCAAGCTTCCGGTTTCGTCACTGGTGATTGATTGAATTGTGACTTGCTGTTCATTTTGGTTTAAAACAGCGATCTGTGAAAGCTGTGTCCCATCGCTGTCCCCGACGTAGCCAATGTCTACTTGCAAGTACTGAGTGGTTTGACCAACGGGGATCTGATACCATTTATTATAATCCTCCGACCATGCGCCGCTGGAAAGAGGCGGTTCAATACTGTTTGTAACAATTGTCCAGTTTCCCGGCGTCCCCGAATAAACGGTGACGTTCATCGCTCCTACATCCAGCAGGAAAAAGATCGAGTTAACGTTGGTTGGGCTGCCGAAATTAACGTAGAAGCCCTGTCCAGCCGTGACTTGAGTTACAGTTGTGGGGTAAGTTGTATCCCCAAGGTTAACCACAGCTATGGAGAAAAAAACGATGCATAACAAAACTATAGTAACCAAGTCTTTCTTGTTGATTTGTAACCCCAGGTTCATTTCGGTTCACCCCTCTCTTGGCTTTGGCTTAACGTGGGCGCTGGTGGCGGTTCAGGTTCGAGCCCTCCATGCCCTCTGAGCTGATTCCACATTAGTATTGAAGCATAGACAAGCATCAATAAATTAATAGCGCTTACCGCCAGAACCACGGGGTTTCCGGTCAAATTAGGTCCAGCGTTAGGATAAGATAAATTGAGCCAGTAGAGCACGTAGGCTTGATTGACCAGAAGAGTCGCTGTCAAAACGTAATATAGCGGGCGGGTTTTTTTGAGGAACGGGTACATCAATGCCAAAACGCTTATGGCTGGAAACAGGTACCGCTCGTGAATTCTGGTTGGAAGCATGAAGAATGCGAAGAAAAACATGAATGCTGCGTAGATTGCCAGAAACTCGTTTGAAGCATTAAACCGTTTGTACAAAACATATAAAGTGAAGACGGCGAAGACCCCGAATAACGCCAAACCCGCAATATACAGGCCTCCGTCTGGCACCCATAAGCCGTACAAACCCCACAGGTTAAAAGCGTTAATCGAAGTGTACGCATACTCGCCGTAACCGCCAAAATAAATTTTGGAAAGGAAAGTGAACGGGTTGCTCCATTCGAACGGAAGAATAACCAAGAAAACCATCGCGGCAAACACCGCAACAGAAACTAGCAGATTTTTCAACCCGTTTTTCTTATAAATCAAGAAAGCGATCAGAGGCGCCAAAACTATTCCCTGAGGCTTAGTTAATAGCCCTAACGCGAAGGCTGCGGCTGCAAGTTTAGGTCGGGATTTAAGCGCAAGCATAAGCGAAAGTATCAAAAAGAAAGTGTAAATTGCGTCATATTGTCCCCATACTGCCGCGTTGTAGATTACAGCCGGGTTAAAAGCGTAAAGCGACGTCGCCAGCAGAGCGGATTTGAAACTCGCTTGTTTTCTAACAAAAACGTAAATCAGCGCTGCCGTTCCTAAATCGAAAAGGTTAGGCGCTAGCTTCACTATGTTTGTTGTGCTGATGCCAACTGCTTTTGCAAAGGAGCCGAATACCCAGAAAATGTAAATGCTGAAAGGCGGATAATCGCTGAATCCTGCAACATTGTAAAAAGGTCTTATGCCATATTGAGTAGCAGTATTAATCCATGAAATAAAATCTCCCGTGTCAATAGGGTATCCTTTTAGGGGAAACAGGAGAACCCTGACTAGGAAGGAAACGGCAAGCAACAGGGCTAAAATAAGAATCTCGCGTTTTGTAGACGAGAAGTTAACCACGTTTCCCTCCCTTTATAAAACACTTGCAACAATGGCATAAGAAGGTTTTCAAAAAATCCATTATTCATTTTTTGAATTTCAGCACATTAAAGTTTATTGCAATATTTTATTCCCATAAATGAAAAATTCCTATGTACCCACGCTAAAGTTCAGGTTATGCATGGGCTTAGACGCTAGCTTATTTGCGTCTCTTTAACGCAGGCAGCTTAACATTCTGGAAAACTTTTATATTTGCTCAAAACTCTCTATAAATATTGGAATTATGAACAAAGAAGGATGCATTTAATGAAAACATCAACCAAACTATCAGCATTTCTCGTTGGCTTCCTCATGCTTTTAGCAGCAGTAAGCCCTGCTTTGGCTGTCTCGAGCCTAATTACTGCACCAGACATGAATATAGCAAGCATCAGCGGCAGCAACGTCAGCAGTACAAATTGGAGCGGATACGCAGTCACTGGTTCATCTGTTTCTTCAGTCAGCGGAGTCTGGACGGTTCCAACCATGACTGCAGGCACCAGCTCCACAACGACGTACTACGCAGCCTTCTGGGTAGGCATCGACGGGTACAGTTCCTCAACTGTGGAGCAAACAGGAATTCTCGCTGAAACCACCGGCGCAACCACAACGTACCTCGCTTGGTTCGAGTTCTATCCGAGCCCAATGTACGAAATCGTCCAAACCACAACAGTAAACCACAGGACCACCACAACTCCAGCCCCAGTAGCTGCAGGAGACGTAATTTCTGCATCAGTGAAGTACAGTGGCACCTCAGGCGGACCCGACTTCGGCGGCCCAAACAGTATACTAGGCAGCTCAAACCCCATTTTGGACGCAACGGGAAGCGTACTCAACAACCCGGCTAACGCATTCAACAACCCAAGCAATGCATTCGGCAGATCAACCAGCGAATTCACCATAACCATCACTGACGAATCAACCGCACACGGCTGGACCTACAGCACTTCTTCATCTGTTTCTGGCGCCGCCCGGTCTTCAGCTGAGTGGATTGCAGAGGCACCATCCTCTTCCAGCGGAGTCCTACCGCTAGCGAACTTCGGCAACACCCCCGGGGTCAGCTTCAGCTCTTGTTCCGCCACCGCAGCAAGCGGGACACTTACTCCATCAAGCTCCGCGGCAAATGAGATAACAATGGTCAACAAGTCAACAGGCGCAACCATGGCACAGCCATCATCCGTCGGCTCAGGCGGTCAAAGCTTCTCAGTCGCGTGGAAATCAGCAGGCCCATAACTTAACAAGCCAACAACCCTTTCCTCTTTTTTTAAAAAATCAAACCAAAAACATTATTTTAAAGAATTAATTGATGATGCCTAATTAACTCAAGAGGATTTTTCGGCGGGATTCGGTGCGCGTTGCTTTCGATACACTCCTAATTTCTTTTCTGATACGGCAACCGGTTTAGTTTCATCTTAAAACAACTTTTCCGTGCATTCTTGCAATCTTCTTCATAATTTAGTAATCCATGGGCAAACGGCAAATAGTGATGTGAATTATAGATTGGTCGTTCTTCTGGTTTCATACCCAAACGCTCCTTCAACAGTTATTTTATCACTCGTGCTATGAATGTGCTTTCCGATAAGAAGGCTCTTGTAAAGATTTGTTGACACAAAAAAAATGTACTAAACAAATAGCAAGAGCGATAACAATATTGAAAATGAAAAGTCTATAAAAACATAATGTCGTTACAAAATGCAGTAACAGTGAACAAATCCCGAATATTACCTCATCACGACCAAAGGATAACTTTCGCTTCTTAAGCTTGAAGAAAAAGATAATTTCTACTATTTTTCATTTTTCGTTTAATAGTTCTTCAATAACTGGTTTGAGTTGGCGTACGGTAATCAACGCACTTGCTGAAAAGAGCTTCAAAGTCGCAGGTCAAAGAGAGCCCACATATTTCTTACAGACGGAAAACATAAACTCATGTTCCACGGCTGACCTGAAATTTTAGAGTGCCTTAATATGGAGCAAAGCAATTGCGCACCGAAAAAATTGTTTTGCGCTTGTCAAAACATGCAGAGGCGGTTTTCAACTAAAATTTCTTATTTTTGAACTTCAGTAAACCTCCCTAAAAAGAAGGGAACGGAAGCTTGAGCTTTATTTTTCAGTCGATTGACCCTGCAGTTTTCTATACAGGTAGGATTCTTCGCCCTTCCCAGTATTTGCGTTCATCCTTTGCATCATGTAAAGCTGACGGTTCCTCCATCGATTTTATTGGCAGCTGGCTATCCAACTCCAAATCCTTCGCGTTAACAGCGCACTTATACGTTTTTGGCATGTCGAGTTCGCCTGTCAAAATTTATAACTTGCAAAAACCTTAACCTTTCGGTAGGTTACTAAATGCTAGTAGGCGCTTGCTTGTTTATAAATAAGGATAAAAAAAAACTTTTTTTTACATATGCATTCGGGGTTTTCTCGAGAAAGATATATATCTGAAATATGGCTCAAAGTTCTATAGCAACTTAAATATCACCTTTGGTTTTGAGATATTGTTATTGCTGTATTCTAAGACTCAGAGAGTTCCCCAAAAAGTTGGGTTTACTTTTCAAAGAAGGTCTTTACATGGGGCAAATACTTGATTTAGAGAAGCTGAAACCTATTCTAATAAAACTTCCAGTGCCAATCTCAAGTGAACTGGAAAATGTCCTAGATGCGAAACCAGTGGTGATGCTGAAGAACCTTCTTTTTAGCCCGTCTCGATATTTCATCATGAAGTTGGATAGTCTTGAGAATCTGAAAGATCTGCCAGAAGAACCGAATTATCAAGTCAGAACATTTCGCAGTGGAGATGAAGAGCTGTGGGTGCGGCTTATCAAACGCTCCTTCGGTCAGCACTTTCCAGCCGACGTTTCCGAAATCAGCCAACACAGAGACCTTGACCCAAACGGCTTCTTCTTCCTTAAACATGGCAACGAATTTGTCGGAACTGTTTATGCCATGAAGATGCCCTTTCAGGGGGGTGTAGTGGGATGCGTTCACAGATTATGTGTTGTTCCTGAACATCGAGAAAAAGGTCTTGGGCGTTACCTTGCGCTTTATGCGCTGCATTATTTCAGAAAGATAGGTTTACCCTCAGCGATACTTGATGTCAACGAAACCAACAGCTCAGCAATAAAAATTTATTTGTCCTTAGGGTTCAAACCAGTCTAAAGTAATTCTCGCTAACAGTAATTAAGCATGAATTCGAATCACAGAAGGCTTCTTTTAGCCTCTACGTTCTCTAGTTCTATCCTTGCATAGTTAGCCGAATGCCTTATCAAGTCCGCTGAGTCAAAAACAACACCAACTGAGGACAACATTATGCGTCAGGTTGACATTGTTAGGCTTGACTTATCAACTGGGAAGGCAGAGAAAACAAGGGACTGCGTTGCCGAAGAAGTCCCACTGCAAATCTCCTTGAATGATGTTTACACGTTTGTTATTTGGTGTTCTCCCTCGCAGTTTAAAGAGCTCGCTGTTGGCTACTTGCTTGCCGAGGACATTTTGTGGTCAGTGGACGAAATAGAATCCGCAAAAACAGAGGAAAAAGAGCATAGGTGCCACCTTAAGCTGAAGGCAAGCGTGGATTTAGATGAACGAATGAAAAACTCGAGGCGCAGCACACGCATCATTCCACTCATTAAAGCCAGCACATCACCCTATCAGCGTGACGAGAAGATCCCCGTCGTAAAATCGCCGCTGAAAATCAAAGCCCAAGCCATCCTGAACGCGGTGAACCAAATCAACAGCCTTGCCAAAGGGTTCCGGGAGACCGGCGGGCTGCATGACTCCGCCATCGTCAAAGTCAACGGTACAATCGTTGCTTTCTCCGAGGACGTGGGGAGGCACAACACAGTTGACAAAGTTATCGGCGAGGCGTCACTGAAAAAAGTGGACTTAACCGAATGCTTCATGATTATCACTGGGCGCGTGCCTGGCGACATGATTTACAAGGCGGCGAAAGTCGGTTTGCCCATCGTTGCTTCTGTGGCGGCGGTTTTAAACTCGGGTATTTCCTCGGCGGAAAAAGCCAACATCTCCTTGGTCGGTTTTGTTCGCGGAAAACGCATGAACGTTTACACGGGGTTCGATAGAATAATTCTGTAGGTGCCCTCGATGGATAGACCCGATATTAGGCGACTGCCAAAACGCGCTAACCCCCAAGAAGCACAAGCTAAGCTCATCGATGCTGTACACTCAAAAACCTTGTCCACGGAAAAAGTCGGGTTGGCTGACGCTTTAGGCAGAGTTTTAGCCAAAGACGCCCATTCAAAAATAAACATACCAGCTTACGATAAAACCTTCATTGACGGCTACGCAATCAATCCAAAAGACACCGCGGGCGTATCCACCGAGAAACCAGCCGTGTTTAAAATTGTTGGTAAACTGTTTCCAGCAGACTACCCAACCGATGCTAAGGTGGCAAGCGGCGAAGCAATTTACGTTGCATGCGGAGCACCCATACCCAGAGGAGCAGCTGCAACCGTTAAGGTGGAAGAAACCCGTCTAAACGGCGATAAAATCGAAGTGTTCCGCGAAATCAAATCTGGCGAGGGGATTATACCGCTTGGAGACGATGTAAAACAAGACACGTTAATTCTTGGGCGCGGACAAGTTTTGCGGCCTCAAGACCTTGGGCTGCTCGCATCAATCGGGTTGGCGGAAGCTGAAGTTTTCAAACAGCCACGAATCGCCATCCTGTCTGGGGGAGACGAGTTAATTAGGCAATGCAGAAAAAATCCGACAAAAATCGCAAACAACTACGCATTAGTTGTTGCTGGGCTATCTTCAGAATTAGGCGCCACGGCAACGCTGAAGGGAATAATGCCTGACGCACTGGACCTCGTGCAAGCGAAAATTGGTGAAGCACTCTCAGACGCCGATATTGTTGTTACTATCGGCGGCACCTCGGTGGGCGTCAAAGATTTTGTTCCCGACGCCGTAAACAATCTCGGAGAACCAGGCGTAGTTGTGCAGGGCGTATCATTGAGGCCCGGCGCTGTTTCAGGCTTCGGCATCGTCAACGGCAAACCAATTATAATGCTGCCCGGTCACATCGGATCGTGTATCGCTGGTTTTTACCTTTTTGCAGCTCCTCTAATCCGCTTCTACTGCGGTATGCCAGAAGAAGGTTTGCCGTTGGGTTTAACGGCTGAACTTTCGGAACCAGTTGAGTCTGGCCCGCAATTCAGGTTTCTGCTCCTTCACCTAAAACGAGCCGAAGACAACCTCTTAGCAGAGCAGGTTGAAGGAGGTTCAAGCGCGTTGACAACCATCGTCAAAGCAAACGGCTACTCAATAATTCCGCCACACACAAACTTAGCTAAAGGCTCCAAAGTGGATGTCCACTTGTTCGGAAAAATGGAACTGGCGAAAATCGCTTAAAACAGGCTCACAAAGCTTTAGATGGGTACCTGTGAACGTGACTGTGTTTTCCCATAACCCATGACTCGCACCATGCTTTATCACCTAATGCGCGTTCAGCCAGCAGCCAGCAACGGTTTTTTTCGTGTAATTCAGCCTCTACTCGATAATTGTTTGCAGCCCTCTGAAAAGCTTCTTTGCCTTCAAAATCTGATTTCGTAGCTGCATCTGGTTCAATTTGCTGCAAAGACAACTTTAGAAGTGCTTCACCTTGGTTTTCCCCGCTTACTGCTGCCCAGAAAAAGCTGTTAGAAACCTCAAAGTTGCTGGTACATGAACCAAAAATGGTCTGCGCCTCCGAAAATTTGCCTTCATTCAACATTTCCGCGCCCTTCCGAAGAAGCTGCAAATCGGAACTTGATGAAACACCCAAGTTTACCTGGAGGTTTTCTGTGACGGCGCCGTGACTATGGCGGGTCTGCAGCCTGCTGAGGTCTTCTTTAAGGTTGATGTTGATGAAGCTTTTGAGTTCTGGGTCAAGTGTTTTAATATGGTTAACTGGAGACGCAAACAGTATTTTGGAGGCACCCCTTTGTATATCGTCTGAGCGCGGGCGATTCAACTTGCACAATGTGCTGGTTATTTCTAAGCCGCTATGCCTCTTAAGCACCATCAAAAGAGTTTCAAGCCTGCCGTTAGGCCACATTGGAGTAACGATCTCGAAACCCTCCGCCTCACTAAGCAAGTAATCCGCAACAGATGATTGCAGAAAGGGCATGTCGCAGGGAAAAGTAAGGCAATAATCTGCGTGAACAGACTTTAACCCCGACATAATTGCCACTGTGGGACCGCTGATGCGATTTTTTTCATCGATCACGATTTGAACGTTTGATATAGCATGTTTTTTTAGGATTTGGGAATATTGAAACTTGCGCTCTTGGTCGTTTACACATATTGCAATTTCGTCAACGACGCTTTGAACGTTTTCGATGGCGTGAATTAAAAGTGGTTTTCCTGAAAGTTCAGCGAGGGCTTTGTCTTCCCACGTCCCATTTTTTGACTGGAATCTGCGGGCTTTTCCCCCTGCCAAAATAAGTGCAGCCCGTTTAGTCATGGCGTTTTCCTCAGTTACCAGTTTTTGATGCGTTTGCCTTTTCTAATTGTTTTTTGACTAGTTCAATGAGTTTTTGTCCGTCTTGGGGAACTTTAATCACTGGGATGTCCTTGAAGGTTGGGCTGCCAGCGTTTTCGGCTACGATGCCCGCGATCGCCAAAATCGGCTGAACCGTCCCTTCCAAAGTTTGCTCAAGCCCAGTTTGGTCTTTGGCAGTGATAATTTTGGGTACGTCTTGCCTTTTAGCGATTAAACTGTGGAAGCCTTCGATGAAAACGACGTCAAGTTTCTCCTGTTCCAGCAGGGCGATTATTTGGTCCAAATCGTTGAGCGCCATCTGAGTTTTCTTGATGATGTCTATTTCTTCAGGTGAAATCGCCACGATCACTTTGGAGCCTGCCTGAGCGTATCTCCAGGTGTTAGTGCCAACTTTATCCATGGTGAAACCCTTGTGGTGAACATGCTTTATTGAACCCACACTGTAGCCTTCCGCTGAAAGACTAGAAATTAAATACTCTAAGGTCACTGTTTTTCCTGAACCGCTTACGCCGACCGCGGCAATAACTAAAACCGTACCGGATTCACGCTCCATTTGACAGTCAATTTGCTTAGCTTTAAAAATTGCGCCTTACTTTTTTGTGTTTTACGCATTAAACAATATATGCTCATTCTACCCTCTACAGCTTAAGCGGTGCAGGCTATGCCAAAACTTGTTGCTGTCGTCGGAGGAAAGCATTCGGGAAAAACCACGGTGATTGAGCACTTAACTGCTGAGCTTAAACGCCGCGGATACCATGTTGGAGCAATCAAAGAGATGGTTCGCATCCCAACTTTAGATACACCAGCCACTGAAACCGACAGGTACACAACTGCCGGAGCAGAAATAATAGCGGCTATTCCAAGACGCGAAACCGTAATTTTCGTAAAAAAAAGGCTCAGCGTAAAAGAGGTTTTACCCTTCTTCAAAGACGTTGATTACATTATTTTGGAGGGTTTTGAATCGGAGAAAAAACTGCCTAAAATTATCGCTGCGAAAACCGCCGCGGAAGCAAAAGAATACTTGGGCGGCTTAACTGTGGCGATTTCAGGGTTAATAATGGAGTCTGAAGAGGAAATTGGGAAAGCTGTAGGGTTTAAAGTTCCGATGGTTAAAAGCTTAACGCAGGCGATGGAGCTCGCTGATTTAGTTGAGAAAAAAAGCTTAACCTTTGATATTGAGTAATTATCTGTTGTCGCTATCCGCAAAAACATTTAAGGCGTCAGCTTTGAAACGCACGTGGACTTTGTCTCCTAAGTTGAGCCCTAAACTCTTAATTGAGCTTAAAGAAACTCTTGTTTTTAAAAGGAAGCCTGCATCTATGGTGACTTGGGCGTTTGATCTCATTTGAACCATCTCAGTTATCACGCCTTCAACTGAATTGCTTGATGCATCATTAAAATTGGTATCACCTGGTTTTGAAAGCGTAATATCTTCAGGCTTAATTGTCGCAATTACATCTTTTCCCACCAGTTCAGGCGCTTGAGGTGCCAACAGTAGCATACCATTTACATCAATTTCTAAGAGATTTGCGCGGGTTTTAACAGCTTTGCCTTTGAACGTGTTAATTCCTAGAAAATTGGCGACGTATGATGAACTGGGCTTATCAAAAATTTCTGTACGGTTACCTATTTGTTCTATGCGCCCGTTACCCATCACCGCTATCCTGTCTGACATTATGAATGCTTCAGACAAATTATGAGTCACGTAAATTGCTGTGATTTTGAGCGCTTGCAGGTAGTTTTTGAGTTCCAGCCTGAAAGATTCCCTCAATTGAGGATCAACAGCAGAAACCGGCTCATCTAAAAGCAACACTTGCGGTTCAGTAGCTAATGACCTTGCCAATGCAATGCGCTGCTTTTGCCCGCCGCTTAGTTGATGCGGATAAAACTTTGCGCATTCACTAAGGCCTACAAACTCGAGCAGGCTTTGGCTTCTTTTTTTAACTTCTTGCTCGGATAAATGCATTGCTTTCAACCCGTATGCCACGTTGTCTTGAACTCGCATGTGTGGAAACAACGATGTGGTTTGGAAGACATATCCAACTTTTCTGTCTGATGGTTTAAGGTGAACTTTTTTTGTGCCTGTTTTTCCACTTGCTAAGATATCATTAATGTAAATGTTGCCTTCATCTTGTTTTGTTAATCCTGAAAGAATGTTTAGGAGAGTTGTTTTTCCGCACCCATTGGGCCCAAGTAAAGACAGTATTTCTTCGTTTTTTACCTTGAGATTTAAGTTTTCTATAACTTTTTTTTCTGCGAATGACTTAGTGATTGAATCAATTTCAATCATTTTTTGAGCCCGAACCTTTTTTGTGTTAGCAGCCGGACGGCTATAAGTATTGAAAATGCGATGATGATTAAGATAATGGCTAACATGACGCCTCCTAACGGATCAGAATACAGCAGCACATATATTGCAAGAGGCATCGTCTGCGTTATACCGGGCAGGTTTCCAGCAAACATTAACGTTGCACCAAACTCACCCATAGCTCTTGCCCACGTCTCAATCGTCCCAGAAATTATTGCTCGAATTGATAATGGAAAAGTGATTGTAAAGAATACCCTAAGACGGGAGCCGCTTAACATTTTTGCACTATTAATGATATCTTTATCCATGTTTTCAAACCCAGTTTTGGAAGCTCTTAAAAGAAACGGAGACGCCACAAAAGTTTCAGCAATAATAACCGCTATTGTGGTTCCCGGAATAATTAATCCCAGTCGGTTGAATACGGGTCCCAAGATCCCTTTTGGCGCGAAAGCATACAGCAGCACTATGCCTGCAACTGCAGGCGGCAGCAAGATGGGTAAATCCATCAATGTATCAAGGGCTGCTTTCCCAGGGAAATTCCTTGTCGCCATGAAATAACCTGTTGGCACGGCTAAGACAAAAGCAATCAAGGTCGCCGAACCTGATGTAAATAAGCTAAGTTGTATGGCGTCTATTATCGCAGAGTTATGCAGTTGGGCGTTGACTTGGCCCGGATCGATTTTCAAAAAGATCCCAATTATCGGAATAGCAACAAAAAGAAAATAGGTTAATACTATTAGACCCAGAATTACCAGTACAAACTTATCTGAAAACGAATTACGGAAGGTACGTTTCAATATTTCACGCTGGTTAATTAGTTAAAAAAAGGGTGAGGAGTGCCTTATATGCACTTTTAGGTGGTTCCGAACCCGAATTGCGTGAGCAGTGCTTGTCCCTGTGATGAAAGCCAGTAATTCTCGAACGTTTGCGCTAAAGCTATGTGAGTTGCTTCGCTGGGAATACATATGCCGTAATTGCCGACAGTGTTTACAGAGTTAGGTATTTGAATGAACTGTACTTGAGCGCCCGTCATGTTGCCGTATGCCCAGTCAGAGTAAAATACTATGCCTGCGTCAGCTTGGCCTATGTTGAGGGAGACGTCTCCAACTATGTTTTCATCGGTGTCTTCATAGGAAACCACGTTTGCCGCAAACTTTGTTGGGTAATTTAGGTAAGCGCCTGAGGTAACGTAAAGTGGGCTGCTAGCGTTGCCCCATGTTGCCGCGATGTTATAAACGGTGTCGTTTGCGTATTCACCTACAGGAACCGACGCGTCTGCCACAATTAGTCTTACCCCAGGGTTAACTAAACTTGCCATTGAGGTGATGTTTTTCGGGTTTCCTGCCGCCACTATGATGCAAAGGCTGTTTGTCGTGAAATTATCGTAGTAGTTTTGGTACAGAAGTCCAGCAGTATCTAGCGCTACGTTCCATTTGTTGTTAGCTGACATGAAGACATCGCATGGTGAGCCCGAAGTGATTTGTGTTTCTAAGGTGCTTGATGAGGCGGAGTTAACCACTATTTTGCAGTTGTTTGCGTTTTCGAATGCTTGGGTCATGTTGGCGATGACGTTAGTCATGCTTGATGCTGCGAAAACTATCAGAGAGGGTTTCTTAGCCGAGAATGTTCCGTTGTATGCTAGATAGCCAACTGCTCCAGCTACAATTATTATGACTATTAATGCAGTAGCGAGATATTTTTTGTTCATTTTCATCCTTCTCGATGTTATCAATCAGTAATATCGAATGTTATAAACATTTCTTGGAAACAAAAAGCACTGGACAAAAAATAATGAAAAAATTTGCAAAAATGCGCCAGCCAGCCGTCGCTTGAAAACATTACATAGCAGTTTATGGCATTTTTTTAAGTATTTTGTCAAGCTCCGCTTGAGCATTTCGGTATCGCTTAACTAAATTTCGACCGAAATCAGTAACCTCCGAAGATCCCCCGCCCTTGGCTCCGCCGCGGACCCGGGTAACCAGCAGTTGACCAAGCCGTTCCTCTGCCAAAGTAATCCGATGCAGCGCATACCGGTAAGACATGTGCATGTTCTCTGCAGCCGCCAATATCGAATGGTATTTATCAATTTCCTCTATCAATTCAGCTAAACCATCGCCGAAAACTGCTTCATTCTTTTCGTTGACCATCCAAAGCTTAATCGCATAGCTCAAAGCACACACAGGTTAGTCACCACTTGTTACTTACAGACCTTAGACAATTAAGTTTAGCTATTTCGCCCAAATTGCGATGTTACGCTTCTATGACTTTCGCGTTTTTGACTACGTTAACATTCCCGCAGCCTTCGGTGACGCAGCCGACTTCAAAATGCCTAACCTTACGCTTATCTAACTCTTCCAGCAAAGCATCGACGTTCTCTTTAGCCACGGCAATCAGCATTCCACCAGCCGTTTCTTTCGCCTCGCCCTGCAGCAACGGGTAACCAAAAATTTCCGCTAAAAATGGGGTTCCGCGGATAACTGGCAACTGATTAATAACGATGTCAACTTTACCCAGCACTGCCATGTTTCCAGCATGGCCCTTGAGACCGAAGCCCGTCACATCAGTGGCGGCGTGAACTGGAACCTTCTGCATCGCTTCAGCAACAGGCTTATTAGAACTAATCATTCCCTCAATGGCTTCATCAACCGCTGCTTCGATCAGTTCTTCTGGAACCTCTTTTAGCAATTCTTGTCCTTCTTCCTCTTTCCTGAGCCTGTACGCAGCCATTGCAGGCGCAATCCCCAGCGGCTTGGTCAAAAATAATCGGTCACCAACTTTGGCTCCACGAGTATAAACGATTTTTTCTGGGTCACCCACACCAGTCGCAGCACCGCCGATGATTGGCCAAGGATTCCGAATCGTGTGTCCCCCAACCACGGGTGCACCCATTTCTCGGCAAAAATCTCCAAACCCCTTCAGCATGCCCACAGCTAACTCGGCAGGCATGTTCTCGGGAAAAGCCAGGATAGATAAAACGCTAACAATCTTGGTAACAGCCAAAGCATAAATGTCGCTGGTAACGTTGCTTCCCGCAATTCTGCCTTGAATTTCAGGTTCATCAACCATAGGCGTAAAAAAATCAAGCGTGTTCAAAACGACGATTCCATCAGCGATTTTTACAACGCTCGCGTTTTCCCAAGGACCAGCCAAGACCTCTTCGCCGAAATCAGCTGTTAAACCAGCTTTATCCAACAACATGCCCAGTTGGTACTGCGGAAGCTTGCAGCTGCA
This sequence comes from Candidatus Bathyarchaeota archaeon, assembly GCA_963828195.1. Taxonomy (GTDB): domain Archaea; phylum Thermoproteota; class Bathyarchaeia; order Bathyarchaeales; family Bathycorpusculaceae; genus Bathycorpusculum. The sequence continues at coordinate 117,746 of CAWHDT010000007.1, read as the reverse complement.
ACCATGAACTGGAACTGCTTTAGTTAACCTGTAAGTCAACTTGTTTCCTCCAAACCTAACGTTTCTTTGGCGTTCCGAGAAACAATGCTAACATATTTCCAATGGTTTGAAAATATTTAAAGATAAAAATTGTGGAAAAAGGTTTGGTTACCTTTTTGCCTGCAGGATTTCCATGAAGGCTTGAATTCTGGTTTTGATTTGTTCAGAGTCACCCATTGTGTAGTCGGTTTCGATCTTCAGCATCGGCAGGTCTTGGGCTTTGAGTGCTCGCTCTACTTTGACACCTTCAACATTGTAGTCATGGCAGTTTTGAAGTGTATAGTAGATTACGCCTTCTACGTTGAATTGCTTTGCAAGCTGGGTAATGCTTTCTATTCGTCGGTTGTTTGGTGTGAAGCAGGCGCAGGGGATTTTGGAGTATTTTTCGTCTATAGCCCAAAGCATCTCCTTCAAGTTTTCGCCCTTGGGCTCCACCAAATCAGTAAAGTATCTTGTTCCCACGCAGCTTTCTTCGGCAACCACCGTTGCGCCAAGAGACTCAGCAATGCTGTGCACTTTCCAGTTGGGAACCGCCATGGGAGAGCCTGAAATCATTATTCGGGGTGCGTCCTTGTCTGCCACTCCTTCACCTTTAGAAACGCGCTGATCCAGTTCATCACAGAGCTCATTCACCTTAGAAGTGAAACGTTTAACGTCATCCATAAAGCCTATTTGGTCAATAAGCAAGCCGTCTAACCCGCTGATTGGCGAGGGCGAATTTGCACGTAAATCGGATAAACGTTTGAGGGCTCTGCGTTTGTCGTTTATGAGTTCTATGGCTTCTTTTAGTTTTTTTGCCGTTATCTTGTTGCCTGTAAGCTTCTCCATTTCAACCATAAAGGCTTCTAACTCTTTAAACCAGAAAGCTTTGCCTTGAGCCGTGTCAGGTTTGTGCGGAACTTCAAGTACGTAGGTTGGGACAAGCTCGTTTAAGAGTTCATAGACTTTCTTTTTGCCGTCACAAGTTGTTTCTCCTACAACGAGGTCGCTGGACTGGAAGTATGGGCAGGTGCGGTTTAGTTTGAAGCCGTAAAATGACTTTATGAGTGGGCAAAGGTTTCGGGGTAAAACGGCTTCGGCGTCGGGAACTGAGAAGTCTGCCCCTCCACATAGCCCGACCATTGTTGCGTCTGCCGCGTAAGCTATTTCTTCGGGTGCGTAAATGCAAAATGCGCCCACCACTTTCTTTCCCTGTTCTCTTAGGTCGTTGAGTTCTTTGATTCTTAAACCGTGAACTTCAGAGACAACGAAGTCGAAGTAATCCATTTTTTTGGGTCTGTTTTTTTGGGATAATACTGTGTTTGTGTAATATTGGCCTAGACCGTTTAGGAGTTGGTTGTGTCTTTCGATGTCCATTCCGAGGTTTTTCCACATTTCAACATATTTTTCAGTCATTGTGATCACTGCTTGGGAAGGTGTGCAGTCGCTGATTATTAAAATTATTGATAAGCAATATTAGAAAAATTGATGGGAAATCAGTGTTTTTTAATCAACACCCTGAACTCCGCACTAGACTTAGCCGCCTCAACAACCTCATGCCCATTATTCTTAACCCAACGCTGAATATTGTCAAACTCCAATTCCCCTTCACCTACGACCTCAAGCAACTGCCCTGAAGCCATGCTTTCAAGCTTCCGCTTAGTAAACGCCACAGGCATGGGGCACATTTTCCCTTTAACATCCAACCTTTCAATGTCCAAAATAGTCACTAAAACACGATGACTTTGTCACTGTTAACTGTCCACTCAACAAGTTCATGAACGGTCGCGATTTTTACCCCATCAATCAAGTCAGGTTGCGTTAAGCCACGGGCGTCTACGCAGACGACGCAGGCTTTCACTTCGGTGCCGCCTTTCATTAAGTCTTCAAGCATTTGGCCGTAATTGGTTAAGCCCTGAGCAGGTTTTTGTCCTTTCTTGGCTAGATATACGCCGTTTTCAAACAGCCAAATTCTTACTTTGTGACCTTCCACGTCGCAGGTCCATGCGAACCTTAAAGCTGATAGCGCTCGTTCTTTTGCGTATGGAGCTTCATATATTATTAATGTGAATGTTGCCATGTCATTCAACCTCAACTTACTGAATAGCAGTTATTAAAAAAACTAATATAAGCGTTTTCTATCAAAACAAATAACATATAAACATTCTAACGAAGAATAACAATGCAAATGAGGTTGTAGCACACATGGAAACCATAAGGTTCGACTATCTCAAAACATTCCTCACAGTAACGCGGACACGTAGTTTCTCAACAGCAGCTAAAGAACTTGGAACAAGCCAAGGCACAGTCAGCCACCACATAGCGGCATTAGAAGCATACTTCGATGCAGCATTATTCCAGCGTTCAGGTAACGGCGTAGACGTCACCGAAGCAGGAGCAACCATTAAAGAAGCCGCGGAAAAAATACTTCAAGAAGCCCAGGACGCAAAAGCAAAAATCTCCTCGGCTAAACAAAACATGTCAGGAACAATAAAAATTGCCGCGAGCACCATACCTGGAGAACATATAATTCCCAGTTTAATCGCTGGATTTCAAAAAAAGCATCCTGCCATACGATTTAAGATAAAAGCGCAAGACAGTATAACAAGCCTTCAAAGCTTGCAAGCTAAGGATGTGGATTTCGCAGCAGTTGGGACAATATTAAGGTATGAAGAAAAATTTGATACTATCGAAATCGGCGAAGAAGAACTGGTTCTAATTGTCCCCTGCAATCACGAATTAGTCAAGCAAGAATCGGTTAAGCTAATTGAAATTATCAGCTTTCCTTTCATCAGCCGTGAAGAAACTTCTGGAACTAGAAAAGAGATTGAACGCTTTTTTGAAAATAACAAGTTCCCCTTGGAAAAGTTAGGGATCGGATTGGAGCTTGGAAGCACCGAATCAGTGATAACCGCTGTCTCAGAAGGACGCGGAATAAGCATAATCTCCTCAATCGCCGCAAATAAAGCTCAAGCCGCAGGCTTAGTAAAAATACTTAAAATTAAGGAAGCGAAAAGCCCAAGAAAACTATACATGGTACGACCAAAAATGCCGCTTCTCAAAGAATCCGAAGCTTTCTGGGAATTTTGCAAAAAATATCAGTTCAAAAATGAAGCTATCTCATGCGCCGCAGATTAGTGGTCCTTAAGTTTATTCTTCGAGTTTTATCCAGATTTTGCCAGACTCAATTTTCCACTCGTAAAATTTTAGTTTTATTGACGGCTCATCTTCATACTCACCTGTTTTCAAATCAAAGCGCCAATCGTGACAGGGGCAAACAATTACGAAACCATCAAGGGACCCGCCTGAAAAAGCACAGCCCATGTGTGGACAGCGGTTATCGATAGCAAAAATTTGGCCAGACTGCTTAACCAGTAAAATTGGGCACCCTTCAACTGACACAAGCTTCATTGTACCTTCTTGCAACTCTTTTTCTTCTAAAACAGGAATAAAATTATCCATCTTACCCAGCTTCTGCTTCTACTGATGTTACTCGTTGATTATGAAATAAGTTTTGTGGCTTCCTTCAATTGCATAGGAGAACTTGCCTTCAGCGTCTGAGGGTATCTATCGAAATCCACTGTTGTTTCTGAACTTCAAAAAGTAGACTGCTCCGCCAGCCGCTATAAGCGCCATTAATCCAGCCACAATATAAAGGGCATCCTTAACGTAGATTGGTACCGGGTTAACTGTCACCGTTAGCTCTTGGCTGATGCAGCTGTAGGATGTTTGGGTTTCAGGACACGCTGCACCGACAGCCCATAGTCCAGAAGAGTCAGGTTTGAAAGACGCAACAAAAGTACCATTGCTGCTCACTAGGCAATCGACTGTTTGGGTGGAGTTGATGCTGCTGAACTGAACTTCAATAATAGAATCATTGTAGTTTGGAGCACCCATCGAATAATTAGGGCTCGTAGTACCCGCAGAACCAGTAGAGTTGGAAGTAGCTGCCGAGGAAACGGTGGAGTTTTGATCGCTAGCAGTTACAGAACTATTGGCGTTCAAGGCAGCGTCGTATTCGAAATAGTTAGGCGATAGAACCCCGTCAACCGTGACGTTTTCGCCAAGGCGTATCTTGCTTTCTGATGAGGTAATGTTTAGCATCAACGGATCTTTCACCGTGTAGTTGCCCGATGTACTGAAGCCATTTTCAAAAATATCCGTTGCGTTGACTCGATACTGAACCAGTGTTCCTGCTGGTTGGCCTGGGATTGTGGCGTTGCATGTTTCGTTGCTGATATTCATGTTCACGTTATTGGTGCTGGTCCAATTGTTGGCGGTGTAAGACAGTTGAGCTGTCGCCAAATTAGTGCTGTTTGACGTGAAAGCCATTATGGTGGGCTCATTAGGAAAAACTTCACTTGGAATAGCAATCGAAGGCGCTAAGGAAGCATTTTCCACTGTATAGTTTCCCGCCGCGCACAAGATGTTTTCCAGAATATCAGTTGCGTTAACTTGGTATTGAACCAGTGTTCCCGTTGGTTGGCCTGGAATCGTGGCATTGCATATTTGATTGTTAACATTCATGTTGATAGTATTATTGTCGGCCCAGTTGTCGGTAGTGTATAAAAGCTGTGAGGTCTCCAAAATAGTGCTGTTGTTAGTTGAGGTAAAAGTGAGTCCGGTCGGAGTATAAGGGAAAATCGTCATAGGTGAAGATATCAAAGAAGCGTTTTCAAAATCATCTTTCATCATTAACTGTATATTCCCTGCACCTACATTGCCTATGAGCACTAGCTGATAGAGATTTTCCCCAGTATTCGGAGAGGTGTAATTTAGAGTCAAGAATTGCCCCATCTGTTCATCGGTTGTGTATGCTACGCCTCTGTAGTCGTTAGGTTCAAAGTTGTAGCCGCCGACCGAATCGCTTAGGTTGCCGTATAAACCTGGTTCCCAAGCCAGTGGAAAATTACTTAAAGTTGGAGATTCCTCGTTATTCATTAAGTAAAGCCTAGCTTCATACATGCCTAGTGAATCTGGAACCTTTATGTACAATTGAACATGTGACGAGTTGGTTGCGAACTCGTAGGCCCAGTTTGTGTAGAAACTTGGGAGGCTGCTACTTGTGCCTTCGACATAACTACTGTACCATGTGTCGCAGGCAAGATTTTGAATTATCATAAAAGTTGCCTGTTGAGCACCTTTACTTCCAAACGGGTTATTATATATAACAAACGAGTAGTTACCCGATAGAGCCGGCGTGAAAAACGTGTCATTTACAGTTGTGCCTAAATGTGGTGGAAAACCGGCTGATTCGATGTGGGAGCTGACCAAGTTTCCCAGCGGGTCATAGACGAAGACGTTATAGTCCGTTATCGCCTGGGCTGAAGTGTTTACCCATGCACCATAAAGGTAAATATGATAGTTAAGGTCCGCTTGCAGAGTACATATGATGGTCCAGTTTTCACCGATCGGTATTTGAGAATCATTGATTAGTACTGGAAACATTGGTTTTGCCATGTAAGTGCAGTTTCCTTGGGTGTTCACAAAATTCTGAACATAGTTTATGTATTCTGACGTTGTGGTTAATTGGGCAGTTGGAAGAGTTGTGGTGGCTGAAGTTTGGGTCTGAGTGGTTGCAGCTTGAGCCATGAATATTGGACTGAAAACTAAGGCTACCATTATAATTAGTGATAGGATTTTTGTTTGGGGGTTAATTTTCAGATGCATGGCTAAATCAGCTTGCGAACGTTATGGTATTAACTGGTGCTAGACCATATTGGTTATGAAGACTGAATCTATATTTTCAAACCAGGATTGCAGTTCGAGCCGCTCTTTCTTCTGTGGAAATTAGCGGGTATCTTTTGTGAAAAAACTAAAGTTTCATGGCGAGTTGCTTTTGATTTGTCGTGTGTTTTGTCGTTTTTTCGTGGGGTTGAATTTTGTTTTTTCAATAAAGACCAAGTATATTGAGTCTTGCTACGGAAGATATTTATAAGGAAATGTCTGTTCTTTTTGCTACAGGTGAAAAATAAGCAATGATCCACTTAACAATAAGGCGGCTCTTAAAAAACCGTTACGCGCTAGCCACGGTAATCACTACACTCATAATCCTAGTAGTAGCAATACTGCTTGCGGGTGTAGTAACTTACTTTGCCATAAACGTAGTGAGCACTAGGGTTCAACAGGAAAGTGTCTCAGTTTCAAACGTCCACATTTGGGTGCCTTCAACCACAGCAACCGGTCCCGTTGAAGCCGCAATGATGATCACTAACACTGGCGGACGCGACGTAGTCATCAGCCAAATTCAAGTACTTGGACAACCATGCACAAGCGTATTCTTTCTTATGGCAGTTACAGCTGATAACTTAAACCAAGGCTTAGCATACACGGACACCCTCACTGGCCCAACACTTGCCACTGCAACCGTAGGAACCTTTAACAACCCACTAGCTGCATCTCCGGGCAGCTTAGTACTGCCTTCAGGCGACACCACGGTCGTCTACATCCTATCACCAGGCAGCGTCGGGCTCAACGACATAGGCTTAACAGTCGGCTTGACAGTCTTCACAGCACAAGCAATGTACTACAAAGAAACAAACGTCCAAGCATATACTGGCACATGATCCAAAAATCGAAGAACTTACGGGAGGATATTACCCCTCTCAATTCTTTTCATTTCACCTAAAATATGCACTGAATTTTTTTCTCTTTTGAATTTGTCAGATGTGTATTTTTTTTTACGCACAAGTTTACTTATCCCGAAAACGCGTAAGCTTTTTCAACGGAGTTAAAAAATAAAATGATAAATATGCATAAATTGATGAAGAATCGTTTGGCTCTTAGTACAGTCATTACTACGCTAATCATTCTTGTCGTTGCAGTGCTTCTTGCAGGCGTCGTTACTTACTTTGCTATCAACGTTGTCAGCACCAGGGTTCAGACAGAAAGTGTAACAATTAACTTTGCTCACATTTGGGTTGACTCAGCCGGTAACGCCGTAGGTGCGCTTTTGATAACTAATACTGGCGGACGCGACGTAGTTATCAACCAAATTGAAGTGCGAGGGCAACCAATATTCCCATCAGACACCGTAGTTGCTTCAGCAGGCACACCTGGCGCAGACTTATCATCTATGACACAAACCGCATTAAAGGCTAAAACTGCAGCCGAAGGTCTAACAACTGGTCCTATAGTGTTAGCGTCAGGCGGATGCGAACAAGTTTATATCGTTGCTCCAGGCAGTGTTTCCACAGCAGACATAGGCACAACTATATCCTTCACGGTCTTCACAGCTCAAGCAGCATACTATTCAGAGACAAACGTTCAAGGATCATCAACATCTTTAGCTTAACCAAACAAGAGATTATCCCTCTCTTCCCCCATGTTCTTTCTATTTTTGAAGAAATATTTTAAGTGACATTATTCTTCTGTTTTCCTTCTTGTTGTTATGTTTCTCCTTGCGTTTTTTTGTCAGATGTGTATTTTTTTTTACGCACAAGTTTACTTATCCCGAAAACGCGTAAGCTTTTTCAACGGAGTTAAAAAATAAAATGATAAATATGCATAAATTGATGAAGAATCGTTTGGCTCTTAGTACAGTCATTACTACGCTAATCATTCTTGTCGTTTCAGTGCTTCTTGCAGGCGTCGTTACTTACTTTGCTATCAACGTTGTCAGCACCAGGGTTCAGACAGAAAGTGTAACAGTTAACTTTGCTCACATTTGGTGTGACTCGGACGGTAATGCAGTAGCTGGGATTGTGATATCTAATACTGGCGGACGCGACGTAGTTATCAACCAGATCGAAGTGCGCGGACAGCCATCTTTCACGGGCACATGTTATACGTCAACGGGGACACCTAGTGCAGACATATCAGCTGTATCAGCTGCGGCGTTTGTCACTAACGCAACAGGCAAATACCAAACAACTAGCGGCCCCATAGTGTTGGATTCAGGCAAGTCTATCAACGTTTGGATGGTTGCTCCAGGCAGTGTTTCCACAGCAGACATAGGCACAACGATATCCCTCACAGTCTTCACCGCAGACGCAGCATACTACACAGAGACAAACGTTCAAGCATCATCAACATCTTTAGGCACTTAAATAGCAAAAGCATTCATCCCCCTCCCCTATATTTTTTATAAAATTTTTAGTTTTGCTTAACCCGATTTAATTTATTTTCGAAATAATATGTGAATTGTTAATACACACAAATGGCTTAATCCATTTTCTGACTTCTCTATTGTAAATGCACATTTACGAGAGGATGTAATTGACAATTACTTTGCACAGTTGACGCTTCAGAAGGTTTGCCAAATCTAAATGTGCATTGGCGTTGCCAGTTACATTTCTTATACTGCTTGTGTCAACTCTTGGGATCATTACAGTTACTTATTATTTTGCGGTTGAAAACATCGGCGTCCAGAGTGAATCTCTCAAAGTTTCCACGGCTCAACAGGACTTTATATCTTTAAACAACGATGTTCTTTCAACTTTGGGGCAGCCTGGCTCTTCTAGCACGATTGATTTGAGCGATTCAGGCGGAACAACAAATGTAGAACCAGCCAGCAACATCTTAACCATCAACGTCACGGATAATTCGAGCATCGACGACACTATCTTTAACGCTTCGGTGGGGCAAGTCACCTATGATCTTCCATGTTCAGGCTCCCTTGACATGGGATATTACCTATCTGGAGACAGCCAAACAATAACTAACCAAAGCGGCGCGACGCCGAGCCAACTCTACTTGACAAGTTCACCCACAGGACCTGAGATTCAGCTGCAGTACCGGCCAACCGTAACGTATGCAACTGGAGGAGACGAAAATGGTCAAGCCGTCAACGACATCCGAATCTACATCGTCAACTTAAACTCATCAGACCCGATAGCTTTGGGAGGCGAGCTCCCCCTACAAATCTCCTGCACAGGAACACAACTTACAACTGAAACCTACAATGTCCCCTACCAACCTGAAAGCTTAACCATAAATTCGCAGCTGAACGGCGCCGACGGAACCGTTTCGATTCCGATTTCAAGCACCAATTACGGCGCAGTGATTTACATAGAAACCGTCATTTCTAACGTGTCAATCCAGAGGTGGATCCAGTAACTATGGTGACGATAATTCCAAGTTACATGTACTCGATTTTTGCTGCCCTTGTCGTTTGCGCAATCATAGTTTGCAGCTGCAGCGTTTCCATGTTAAACATCAGAAATGAAGCGGAAACCCAACAGTTAACCAATGTTGACGAGTATGTGGCAGCACAAAGCCTGAGCCTTGTAACACACGTAGCCCAAGACGGCCAAAATGCTACTGCGTTTCTGGATCTTCCGTCGCAAATCGGAAACAAAGAATACTCGATAAGCCTAGCAAACGATTCGTCAAGCGCATGGGTTGAATCAGGTTTTGGATCAGCCGTGCAAAATCAACCGCAAATTTACATACCGGCTGAAATTAACGCGTCAGGAAATTTCGTTAGTGGCTGGGGCAGGGCTTTTCTGCAGTGTTGTAACGACAACCAAACTGTTACTTTAACTTTAACTAGTGAGTGATTGAATTGAAATTAGGCAAAAAGAAAGAAGAAATCCAAGAAAAAGAAAAAAACTCAGACGAGGAAATGATAGCGTATCTGGGCATTCAGGGGTACCGTGTGCCTGAGGGTTACTCGCAAGTTGAAAGTTACCCCCTTAATCCCCCGTTCTCTTACGCTTGGATATTTCAAGATGACGCGGAAGGCAGCTACTTCTACGTTGTTGACGAACTTCCCATGTCACGAGCAGAGCGGGAATCCTACAAGCGACTAAAGAACATTCTTGAGTATGAACTTAAAGCTCCAAGGATAGATGAAACTCTTGTAGACTCGTTCCACCGACAACTTCCAGGAATCTTGGAAGAGCACCTGAAAGCTCTTGAAGGAACCGACCAAGTGGGTCTGCGAAAAATCACTTATTACCTCGAAAAAGACCTGATCGGCTACGGAAAAATCGAAGGGCTCATAAACGATCCCCTAATTGAAGACATAAGCTGTTTGGGCCTAAACAAGTCAGTGTTCATTTATCACAGAAAATACGCTAACGCACGAACCAACATCATCTTTACTGATGAGGAAGAACTCGACGATTTCATGACGAGAATTGTTCATAGACAAGGCAAACACGTAAGCATCGCTCACCCAATTGTGGACTTGACTCTTCCGGGGAAGCATAGGCTTGCAATTTCTTTCGGAAAAGAAACAACTCCCGCTGGAACAAGCTTCACTATAAGAAAATTCAAAGAAGACCCCTTAACCATCGTGGACCTGATAATGAACGAAACAATTGACGAGTCAATCGCGGCGTACCTTTGGATGCTGATGGAAAATAAAATGTCGGTGATGATTGTGGGTCCGACGGGTGCGGGGAAAACAACGGCGTTAAATGCTATTGCATGTCTGGTGCGTCCTGAACTTAAAATGATTTCAGTAGAGGAGGTTCAAGAAATTAATCTACCTCAGGAAAACTGGGTTTCAACTATTGCGCGAACAGGCTTCGGGGGAGACAGCCAAGGCGAAGTCACACTCTACGACCTGATAAAATCAGCTGTAAGGCACCGACCCGCGTTGATTCTTGTAGGCGAAATCAGAGGTGAAGAAGCCTACGTTCTCTTCCAGGCGCTGGCTACTGGACACGGCGGATTATGCACAATGCACGCAGACGACGTAGAAACAGTCATTAAACGGCTAACTCAGCCCCCGATGAACATTCCACAAAACATTTTGTCTCTAATGAACTGTGTAATCATTGTCAAGCAAGTTAAAACTTCTTACTTGAACTCTCAAGACCGAAAAACTGCTGGACGCAAATTCGTAGAGGTCGCTGAAATCGATAACAACGGCGTTCCCCATCAAGTGTTTAATTGGAACATGTCAACGGACACTTTCTCACAAAACCTGGACAAAAGCTACCTGTTGACTAAAATAGCCAAAAACCTCGATGCACCCCTCAGCGTGGTTCAACAAGAGTTTGAGCGAAGAAAACAAATCTTGCTAAGCATGATCGAGAAGAACCTGAGGGATTTCAGAAGCGTACACAAGGCACTCAACAGTTCACTTGCACTTGCAGATTTAACCGCGAAAGAATCTTCCATGGAGAAATAACAAGATGGCTGGCGGTTTCCTAGGCAAAATATTCGGTTCACTGAATAAGGCTACTAGCGAAGAAAAAGAGAGAACAGAGCGGGAACTGCCTTTCGCAGTAATGATTTTCACTCTTATGGCTGCAAGCGGCATATCGCCCTACGATAGCTGGAAAAGAATGCGGAAACTTACGTTCCTGCCAGTCTTCAAAAAAGAAGCGGACGAAGTTGTACGCCAAGTTGAAGTTTTAGGCAAAGACCCTTTAACCGTCATGCAGATGCGGGCAGAAGCCACAGGCTCTAAGCTGTATAGAAATTTTCTAGGCGGCTTTGTTTCTTCGGTTAGAAGCGGCGGACAACTGGTTGATTACATGAAGAGCCAGTTGAAGGCAATCTTTGAGCTGCGATACATCAATCTGAACCGCTCTATTGAGAAAATCGCCACTTTAGTTGAGGCCTACTCGGTTATGCTGATTGTTGTGTTGTGCTCGTATATTCTTTTTGTTGTCTTATCATCATCAAACGTTATGTCAATGGTAATCGGCGGTTCAGTTTCCCTGTCGCCTATGCTGTCTTACTTAATCGCGTTTGTCATATTGCCTGTGGGGTCCTGCGTCTTCATTTTGATGGCGCATAATCTGCAGCAAAGCGCTTTTCCCGACCTGAAAGACCTCTACAGAAAAGCCCTCTTCTTCATACCGCCGGCATTCGCCGTCATAGCTATCATCGGAATTGTTCCTTCAATATCACAAGCAGTAAGCCCCGTAGGGTTACCTGCAATCACCACAATATGCTTGGTTGGTTCTTCACTGCCGCTTGCGCTCCAGTATCGAAAGATCGCTAAAATCAATTACAACGCAGAAGAATCCCTTCCTAGCTTCATAAGAGACATAACAGATTCTCAAAAAACTGGGCTTTCACCAGAAAAAAGCATCATACAAGCCACAAAACGCAAAGACTACGGGCCTTTCTCCAAATTTTTAGATTTAATGCGAAGCCAAATCGAGTGGGGCATACCGCTGCGAAGAACTTTTGAAAACATCCGTAAGGAAATTCGAAGCTGGTTTGTCGTGGTTAACTTTGCCATGATGGTGGAGACCATTGAAATCGGCGGAAACTCAACCCAATCGCTCGAGATTCTTTCAGAGTACAGCGAAAAAGAGCATGAGTTGCAAGTCAACCGGCGTGAACTTTTGAAGCCTTACATTCTTCTTGCTTTCATGTGGAGCGGATTAATCGCTGTTACAACAACTATAGTGGCTTTAACTACTAGCTTGACGACCAGCATGATGACAACCGTTAACAGCACTACTCTGGGTTCAGTCGCTGCAATACCTATGTCAAGTCAGCTAAACATGTTCTCCGTGGGCATAATTATTCAATGCTGGGTCTCAGGGTTCTTTATTGGTAAAATCAGCGAAGGTAACTTGGGATCCGGATTTAAACACGCAGCGCTGTTGGCGGCAACCGCATATGTGTCTTTGGTTGTCTCTCAGATTGTTCTTTCCCATCTTTTCGGAGGATTAACAGGCACTTAAAAGGAGAAACACTACGTTGCCATCAACATCCATTGACACCTTTTTCGCATGCACAATCATTGTAGCCGTAGCTTTGATAGCAACCGCTTTTCTGACTTCAACAATGCAAACCAGCATAGACAGCACCCAAAACATCAACAAAGACAGTTACCTGCAAGCCATAGCTGACCACATCATAACAAACCCCGGCGACCCAGTTAACTGGGGAACTAGCAGCGTTCCCGACGACTTCGGGTTAGCATCCGGCTCCTCCACGGCTCCCTACGAGTTAGACATAGACAAAATCACAAGGCTAAACAGCCTAAACAACTACTCACTGTCTTACTTTAACATGGAAACCTCCGCCAAACTAAACAACGTAGCTTTAGGCATAACGGTTTCTCAGGTAATGTCTATAAATATCGAGCAAACAAGCAACAGCACAGACGGCGACAGCGTATCTTTTGCCTTCACGGTTTTAACAAGCATTAATTCTGAGCCAGCAAGCGCAAGCCTGAACAGCTATGTGGTGGCAGACAACTATCTTAGCAACGTGACCGGCGTCACTTCAGGCGTCGGAGTCGGCTACGTTAACGTGCAAATCCCAAACGCTGAAGCTGGCAACGCTATGCTAATTGTGTTCGCGCGGGCATCTTTCGATGATAGAGTAACCTCGTATGCTATCTACAACTTCCAAAGTTCAAGCCAGGAGTCAGCTCCAAGCAACGACGTTTTAACTTTAACCCCTCTTAACTACACACTAAGCTACAGCACAAACTCGTCTGACTTAACAATCCAAAACGGCTATGTCTTCACATACAGTTACCAACAAAATCTCACTCCCATCCAAGACACAACTCAATACACAATTCCAGCGTTAATTGACCAAAGCCCCTTCATCATAGTTCTCTGCGGCTCCAACGGCGGCGCTTATTTTCAAGAATGGAGCTCTTATCCACAGGTTCCACTGCGAGCAGGTTCAAGCTTTGATGATTCAGAACAAAACGTCTTCAGCTACATGGTCACGATAAACGGCGTGCTCTATAATGTGGATATAAGTTTTGGAGATGTGGTTTCCTGAAGCTTCTAAGAGACAAAAGAGGGCAAGTGCGCGTAATAGAAGCGATTTTCGCTACGATCCTTTTGATGTCGTGCCTGTCTCTTATTCCATCATCTTCAAGCGTGAAGGATCCTTCAGGGAACCTTATTTCTACAGCACAAAACGTTCTGTTAAGTTTAGACAGTAACGGGCACTTGGCAATCTTGGTGGATAATCAAAATTGGGCTGCACTTAAAGACTGCTTGGAATCTGCTCTGCCGCTTACAGTATGGTTTAACTTGACAGTTTTCGACGGAAACATGAAAACCCTTAACCCTTTTCCAATTTGCAACGCAGGTTCTGTCAGCGACAAAATCGTTTCAGTAGACTACGTTTGTGCAAGCCAAAACAGCTCCTACACAATCTACATACTTAGGCTTCAACTGTCGGAGGTTGGATTAACATGAAACGCCGCAGCTTTAAACGCAACAGTTCAGGGCAAGTAATTATTATCACAGCTCTGCTTGTGGCGTCGCTTTTACTGTCCACCGCCATCTATGTTTTTGAAACCGAAAAAGATGTGCCGACGACTAACACCAGCCAAGAAAACATTTTCCCTGCCTACCAGCAAAGCACAGTAAACACCCTGATTAGCGCATTAGCAAACGTAACCAACGGCGGCGACCCAGGAGTTTTAACTGCGGATCTAAACGAATTGAATACGGCGATCTCTGGCGATTCATACCAAGCCATGCTCCAAATGAATTACACTCCGCTGAACATAGCCCCCTACCAAAACGGCTTTTGGATCTCTTGGGGCAACAATGGCCAAGGAGTCTCAAGTGCTTATGTCAGTTTTGCCTTTACCTCTTCAGCTCCTACAGCGTCCTCCAATGTGGGGTATGACGTGAATGTAACTACTGAAGCCGATTTAAGCGGCTACTTACAACTTAACGGCAACGAAACGCAAGTGAACTTAACAGCAAACATACTTAACGAGGGCAAACCTGCTTTGGTGCAAAACTTCACTTTTTACTTTGAGAACTCAACTGGCACTTGGGTACCAGCGGATTCTCCGAGCATAACCGATTTGGGCAACGGAACCTACACAGTAACGTTCATTACTGAAACGGATCAGTCCAACAATCCTCTTGCGGTCTCTATGCTCTGCACGGATCAACGCGGCATATCCGTCGAAGCGAATGCAACCTGCACAAATAACGCCTGATACCAAGTAAACGTTAAATTAAGAACTGAAAGCTTTGTGCTGCGTAACAAATGAAGATCCAGTGGCGTCGGAGTCAAGGCGGCGAATTTAAAATTTTGTTTTTACCATTAACCGCTCAATTGGAGCCTACTCGGATATGAAAAATAAGAGCTGGAAATTTGGTTTAGACTTTTTTTTGTCTAAGCCAGTTTGGAGAACAGCATCTGCAGAACCGTGATGAAGGCACTGTAGTTTGTCCATATCGCCGCTGTTTTATCCTTCTTCTTGGTGTCCCCGTCGTTTACTGCGTCCTCGTGGAATGCAATCAACACTTCTTTGTTATCAGAAATCATAAAGCATGGCAAGCTTTGTCCATCTGCAATTCGGTGAGATCCGCTTAACCATTTTAGCTGCCCAACGAAGTAAGCGCTTTTCTGCGAATTATCAGTTACGAAGGTAACGTCTACTTTGTCGGCTTGCTTTTTCAGTTTGTCAGAGAAATCGCTGTAGTAGAGCTGAGAGAGGTAATCGGCTGAAGCGAAGATTTGAAATGTTTTTTCGGTTCTTTCCAGCAACTCGTTGGCTTTCATGAGCACTTGCTGTTCACCCTCAAGCATCTGGAAAAGCTCTTTTTTCGTGCTTGCGACTTTCGGCTGCGGTATCGATTGCCAAAGCTCGACAAGGCTGGTTTTTTCCTGTTCTAAAAGCTTGATTTTTATTTTTTGCGCATCTACAAGCAAATCAATAGCTTTATCCAATGGGACAGCCGTGAATTTTAGCGGTTTCTCGAAAATAGAAAAAACCACGCCCCTCTTTTCCAGATCCCGCAGAACTCTGTAAGTTTCGGTCCGATGAAGCGAGATTGATTCCGCTAATTCTCCAGCCTTCATTTCGCCCGTTCTTGCAAGATGCAAATAAACTTTAATTTCGTTTTTAAGCAGTCCAAACCTTGAAAGCGTCTCTTCAATGGTTGTTAACTGTTCGTTGTAGGATTGATCTTTCTTTACCAGTTTCCAAGATTCATTTTGTTTATTGTATACTTTTGTCAATTCTTGTTTTTCCATTGTTAGTGCCATTGTGGGTGTTTCTCCTTTTTCTCCTTAGTCAATATTTGGGGTACTGCTACCCAATTCTGACCCTTTATATATAATATAATTACGACTTCAAAATCTGAATTCAGAATTCACATTTAAGGAAAACCCAAAATTAGCCGAGTTACAGTGATAAAATTGGTCGTTTAAGGCATAACCAGCAACTTGAGTGGAAGAAAAAATAGTTCAATCAAAATCTGAAAAATTTCCTTTTTGGTTTTATTCAGATAATCATAAATACGTTAACTACAAAGTGTACGTAATCAGATTTCTTGTTGAGGACTTTTAGATGGCTACGTTGAAGAAGCGGAGTTTCGTGGTCTTAGCAGCTATAATTTTGGTTGTAACCATTGTTGTAAGTTCATTTGTTTATCTTGATTCTCAAAAGCCCTTCGATGGTAAGGTTGAATCAATCACCATTGGAACTTTGCCTTCAGAGTATGATACATTAATTTATGTAGCCGTTGACCAGCATTATTTCGCAGCGAACGGTCTTAACGTAACCCTCGAAAGTTACCCTAACAATGCTGTTACAGCTACTGCGGCGCTTAGCGGTGCGGTCGATATCGCCACGTCACCTGAGTTCGTCCTTGCCACGCAAGCTCTGCAAAATGCAAGTCTTTATGCTATTGGAAGTGTTTGTGCATACCAAAACGTAGTTGTGGTTGCGAGAACAGACCTCGGAATCAACAGTATCTCCGACTTAGTAGGCAAAAACGTTGGACTCCTGCTGGGATCTTCTAATCAATTCTACTTTGGTCAATTCCTTGAACTAAACGGGATAAGCCTCAACCAAGTAACAATTATCAATATTCCCAACCAGCAATTAGCAATGGCGCTTGCAAACGGTACCGTAGATGCTGTAGTAACGACTCCGCCGTACACAAGTCAAGCTCAAAGCCTTCTCCCTAATGATACGGTAACGTGGAGCGCTCAAAGCAATCAGTTTAGTTATGTCGAGGCGATTTGCACGAGAAGTTGGGCAACTGCGAATCCAGATTTAATTGTGCGATTCTTAAAAGCACTGGTAGAAGCTCAAAACTTTAACATAAACCATCAAGCTCAAGCGATGGCTTTAATCGAAAAACAACTTAACGATACAAGCTCGTACCTTGCATCTATTTGGGGCGGATATCAGTTTACAATCACCCTCGACCAACCACTCATTCTTCTGATGCAAAGCGAAGCCCAATGGCTAATAAACAATAATTTGACTACTGCAACATCAGAGCCTAACTTCCTAAATTACATTTACTTCAACGGCTTAACCCAAGTTAGCCCAGACTCAGTAACCATTATTCATTGAGGAGGAACAAAATAAATCTGAAAATTAACAAAAAAATCGTTGCTGTGGCGATTGTGATTGTACTTGCAGTTTCATTGATCTCAGGAATCTTTCTTTACTTGAACTATCAACGAGGCTACACAGGAGAGACCGAAGCCATAACCATGGCGGTTCCTCCTCTTGAACAAAATGCACTGTTGTATGTTGCAGCCAATCAAGGCTTCTTCGGCAGCAATGGCTTAACTGTATCAATAAATAATTATGGTTCAGGAACAATTGCCATAAACGCATTGTTGAACGGCGAAGCAAACATCGCAGAATCTGCAGAATACCCGTTCGTTAATGCAGTATTCGAAAACAATTCAGTCTCTATAATCGCGTGCAATGACCAGTTTCAAAATGACTATCTCGTCGCCTTGCAAAGTCGCGGAATCGAAAATATCTCCGATCTACAGGGCAAAACAATCGGTGTAGATCTGGGAACAATTGCCGAGTTTTATCTTGGGCGTTTTCTTCAACTAAACGGAATGAGCATTAATGACGTGAACTTGGTCAACATTCAACCCGCGGAATACGTTAGTGCCATTGCCAATGGAACAGTTGACGCGTTGGTAGGTTGGCAACCTTACATAAACCAGATACAAAACCAAGTAAGCGGAATTTTGACTTGGCAAGTTCAAAGCGGTCAGGAAGCATTTGGCATTCTGATTTGCAACAATGGATGGTTAAGTCAGAATGCTGGTACGGTTCAGCGCTTCCTGAAAGCCCTCAATGAAGCAGAGAATTACATCTTAAATAATCCTGAACATGCAAAAGCCATCGTGCAAAATCAGTTAAATTACACTAGTTCCTATCTTGACAGTGTGTGGCCTCTGCACAACTTCGCGCTTTCCCTTGACCAATCGCTTGTTACAGCTATGCAGGAGGAGGCGCAATGGATAATAAGCAATCAACTTACAAACCAAACGCAAGTTCCCAACTTCACAAACTACATATACACGAGCGTTCTTGAGGCTGTGGATCCTCAATCAGTAACGATTATTCATTGAGGTTAAAAAAATGAAAGCTAAAATGAACAAGAGAAATATTGCGATTGTAACAGCGGCCATTATTCTTGTAATTTTGATTGTTTCGGCTTCATTTCTGTATTTACATAACAATTCAACCCCAAAACTTGAGACCTTAACAATCGGGCAGGAATCTATAGGCCAGTCGGAACTAATTTATGTCGCCCAAAAAGAAGGATTCTTCTCTGCGAATGGTCTTAATGTTACTATTCAATCATATGCAACTGGAGCATCAGCGGTAACTGGATTATTAAACAACGAAGTTGATGTTGCTGTATCGACTGAATATGCAATGGTATCTCAAGCTTTTGACGGAAGTAACATAAGCGTGATTGCAAATATCGATGCATTTCAGAATGTTTACATTATTGGTAAGACAAATACTGCTGAAGCTGTAAATGCCTCTTACCTTGTTGGAAAACGAATTGGTCTTAGTTTGGGAACGATAGAGGAATTTTATTTAGGTCAATATCTTAGCTTAAATGGCTTAAGTGTGCAGAATATTACCGAAGTGAATCTCCTTCCATCGCAGTATATTAATGCTTTAGCAAATGGTACAGTTGATGCATGCCTCGCTCAGGATACCTATTTCAGCCAGGCTCAGCAGTTGTTTGGCAGCAATTTTTTCAGTTTACCCGTGCAAAGTGGACAGCCCGCCTTCTGGCTCTTGTCGAGTACAAATAGTTGGATATTAACCCATTCTGACACAATAAACAGGCTCTTAAAATCCCTAAAACAAGCCGAAGAATACACAATTAGTAACCCTGAGCAAGCTAAAACTATTTTCCAAACCGAGTCAAATTACACAAGCGCTTATACAGCGCAAGATTGGCAAGATAATTCTTTTTCGCTCTCGCTGGATCAATCACTTGTTACAGCTATGCAGGAGGAGGCGCAATGGATAATAAGCAATCAGCTTACGAATCAAACGCAAGTTCCTAACTTCACAAACTACATCTACACTAGCGGTCTCGAGGCTGTAGATCCCCAATCAGTGACAATCATTAAGTAGGTTATAGTGCCATGCGAATTACAAATCAATTCAGAATTATTCTCATCGTCTTTAGCTTGGCACTAGTTGTTATTGGGTCATCGATAGTGATTACCTCTCAGCAGGCTAGTGCGACTCGAAGGCAGGAAAACCTCGCCAACAACATTGTACAAACTTCCAATGAATTGACCTACCTTTCAAGCGATTATGTTTTTTACCCTTCAAATACGCAGCTTATCCAGTGGCAAGCAAGCTATTCACTGCTCTCCAACGACCTTGGCAACTTAAGCGTGCATACGCCAGAGCAGCAAGCACTACTGCATGACATGGAAGTAAGTCAGCAAAATATGCAAGTAGTGTTTAATAGCATCACAGCGTCCATCGGAGTCTCTTCGAATCAAACCTCAAACGCAAATGAAGAATTATCTACACTCCAGGTCTCATGGAGCCGCATATCAATTCAAAGCCAAGCTGTAATATCAGACGCTACGCAATTGTCAACGCTGCTTTCTGCACAGGTAAACCAACTAAACACGATAAATTCGACTTTAATATTTGTCATGATAGCTGCATTCAGCGCTCTTCTTGCCGTCATATACCTTCAGACTTTTCGGCGTACCATTAAATCGATATCAGAGCTTCAAGCGGGTTCAGCTATAATAGGTTCAGGCAACTTGGACTTTAAGCTTCCAGAAGACAAAAAAGATGAACTTGGAGATTTATCTCGCTCCTTCAACGCAATGTCAGCTAACCTGAAAACCGTAACCGCGTCTAAAGCAGACTTGGAAAAAGCACAGGCTTCTCTGCGGGCAAGTGAGCAGCGGTGGGCAACTACCCTGGCAAGCATCGGCGACGCTGTTATTGCCACGGATCTTTCTGGGCAAATCATGTTCATGAATGGCGTTGCTGAACAACTGACCGGTTGGACATTGGGCGAGTCTACGTTTAAGCCTGTGAAGCAGGTTTTCAATATCGTTAATGAACAGACACGCGTCGATGTTGAAGATCCAGTTAGCAGGGTTCTGGAGAAAGGCACGATTGTTGGGTTAGCTAATCACACCGTTTTGATTCGGAAGAATAAAACAGAAGTCACAATCGATGACAGCGGAGCCCCAATAAAAGACAAAGAGGGCAAAACCACAGGTGTCGTCCTCATATTTAGAGATATAACTGAGCGCAAAAAAGGTGAGGAAGCCCTAAAAGAAGCCAACAAACAAGCTGAGCTTGGCGCGAAGCGTTTGGAGACTATTTTAGAGACTACTCCCACTGGAGTTGTTATCGTTGAAGCAGACGGCAGGATTTCATTTGTTAACAAGCGAGCGGCGGAGATTTATGGCTTTGATAGTTTGGGGCTTGATTTGGCTGCTAATATGGCTAAGATAAAACCGAAAAGAACCGACGGGACGCCATATAAGGCAGAGGATGTTCCAGCTAGCATAGCCCTAAGAGGGCAGGTGGTTCATGGCCAAGAGGTAATGATTGAACGGGCTGACGGACGACAATTGCAGTTACTTGTATCTGCAGCGCCACTCTTAGGTGACAATGGCGCGATCACATCAGCAGTCAATGTCTTAGAAGATGTAACAGAGCGTAAGAAGGTAGAGGAAGCTACAGCAAGGCAAGCTGAGCTAATTGATCTCAGTCCAGACGCTATTATTGTCAGAAAGCTTGACGGCACCATTACCTTGTGGAGCAAAGGCGCGGAGAAACTGTACGGTTTGACGAAGGAAGAAGCAGTCGGACAAGACATCAACAGCTTGTTAAAGACGAAATTTCCACAACCGCTTGACGAGATTCTAAACAAGCTTAAACTTGATGGAAAATGGTCAGGTGAAGTTGTTCACACTTGCAAAAGTGGGGATAAGTTGGTTGTGCAGAGTTATTGGTTGGCTAAATTTGGTTTAGACGGTAATGTAGTGGAGATGTTGGAGTCTAACGTGGATATTACTGATCGGATAGAGATGCAAAGTAAGCTTGAAGAATCTGCAGTTCGCGTTGAAGAATACGCTACTCAAATGGAGGAACTTGCCAATAAGAGATTAGCGCAGTTGAAGGATGCCGAGCGTCTAGCAGCCATTGGCGCCACTGCCGGCATGGTCGGGCATGATATTCGTAACCCCTTGCAGGCTATCACCAGCGACGTTTACCTGGCTAAAACAGAATTGGAATCGATTCCTGATGGTGATGAGAAAAAAAATGTGCTGGAAAGTCTGCAGGAAATAGAAAAGAACACCGATTACATTAACAAGATTGTGGCTGACCTCCAAGACTTCGCCAGACCTCTTAAACCAAGCTTTGAAGAATCCGACCTAAAACTCATAATTGAAGAATTGTTGAAAAAAAACAGGTTGCCAGACAACGTTAAGGTAACTGTTAACGTGGCAAATACAGCTCAGAAAATTGTGGCTGACCCAACTTATGTAAACCGAATTTTGTACAATTTGGTAACCAATGCAGTTCAAGCAATGCCCAAAGGCGGAAAACTAACCCTACATGCTTACACAGAGTCAAACGACGTCCTTTTAACCGTCAAAGATACTGGCGTGGGCATTCCTGAAGCAGTAAAAGACAAATTGTTTACACCTATGTTCACTACAAAATCGAAGGGTCAAGGCTTCGGGTTAGTGGTAATTAAGCGGATGACTGAATCGTTAGGCGGCACAGTTTCTTTCGAGAGTCAAGAAGGCAAAGGAACCACGTTCATTATACGGCTACCTCTCAAGCGATAAGAAGTTAAAAACGTTTAATTTAAAAAGGAAAGACAACGTATTGTCTCTACTTTCCAACTCATCTTGTGCAGTCAGCATATGCATTTTTTGGGGGGGCGAAAATTTGGGGTTAGGCGGACTCGGCCAAGTGCTGACACCGACAAAGTGTAAAAAGCAACGGGCAACACTTTATCGCATATCAGCAGCGGAACCCGCTTAAGCAATCGCTGGCTCTTAGCTTCCTCTTGTTACCACCTACAATTCGAAAGAATATAAAATGTTGTTGTCACACGTTGAAACCAACAAATGTTATGCAAGCACTAAATTTTATCGCTGCATAAGAACAAATATCAATTATACTGCCAATTCAAAAGTCTAACTTATCATCCGAAATCAATTCCGCCATTTTATTCCACCTTTTCCGCTGAAGCAATGTCGCTACCGATAGAGGAGCTCTACTATTTGTGCCAAAATCCAAACGCAAATAGCCTAACAAGCGCTGACGTTTCTCGATGTTTAGTTTATGTTTCAAGAGCTTTTGCGGAGGCGTTAGCGTAGATTGACCCGAATTTGTTCACGAGGTCTTTCTGAGTGTAAACTGAGGCATGTAGGTGAAAGAAATTATCCATCCTTTTTGTATCCACGCCAACCCCTATAACTATGACTCCTTTCCGTATCAAATCATTGACACAGTTTTTTAGGGCTGTTGGCATGTCAGGGTATCCATAGGGCCAGCCGTCGGAGATAACTATTAAGCAGCGTTGTTCTTCAAACCTTTTTGCAAGCATTTTTCCAGCTATCTGAACGGCATCGGGGATGAAGGTGAGTCCCTCAAATTTTAAGCCGCCGATTCTGCCTCGAACCTTCTTTGAGTAGGATTCCGTGCTGTCTTTAAGAATGTAGAGTTTGTCGCTGAAAGCAAAGAAAGTCCAAGATGTTGCATCCATCATCAACTCTTTAGCTGCCTCCGCCACAGCTATGGCTAAGGCGCGGCCATATTCGCCTTTCACCTGCATACTGTTGCTTACATCAAAAATGATGGACCAAGCGAAATTTGGCTTAAGATACTCATCCAAAACAAACACGTCGGTCGCTGGCTTGTTACTTGCCAAGGATTGAATTACCGAAGGCAAATCCAATTGACCCATTTCTTGCCTTGGATCCTCATCAAGATAGTTAAAGGCTGACCTGAGAATGTCTAGAAGTCGTCGGCTTGCTCCCTGAACCAAGTTTCTAGCCCTTAAATATTGTGTGTAATCTTCCTCTGGAAAAGAGACCGATTTAAATCTGGTTAAAGTTACATGGGGACTGATTTTTGAAAGTATTTTTTCTTCCCGCAGTTTCTGGTAATTGTCAGAATTAAAAGCTTGCAGTGCCTCCGCTTCCTGTTCCATGCTCCAGCATTGCTCCATGTTTTCTACAGCAGGGAAGGTGCCTCCTAAACTCAGGAGAGATTGCTTGAACACGCTTTCCAAATCAACATCCTCCGAGGTTTCTGCTGGACTGTAAATGCTGCAGCTTCCGTTGCTTTCGGTGTGCCGCAGTGAAGGCGTCTCCAAAAATGGGCCAAAAGGCTCAAGTTGAGATTTTATATCTTTAATTTTTTCGTCAAATAAATTTTCCAGATTAATCTTGTCGTCCTTCATTGACGCTAAAAAAGTTTTTTTTAAACCCGTTAAGTCATTGAATAATTCGTTTACTACTCGCTCTTCCTCTTCTCCTGGAGAATTTTTGATTAACCCTGTGTTAAGTTTTGTAAGTAAAGCCGCCATGAGCTTTGTGGAGACGGTGAAGATTCTCTCTGAAGATTTTATTTTCTGGTAAGCCAACGCATTGGCATATGCAAGATCAAGAAATCTGTCAGAAAACCACGTTTGAATGTAAGCGTTGATGTATGTGTCATTAATCAGCGACTTTGCAAATGCCTCAACTACAGTGTCCGACGCTTTAGGAACAATTTTTTCTTTTTGAAAAGGCTCCAAAGTGTGAGTTGTTAAGTGCAAAACGGATGCCCTGAATAAGCGTCCAATTTTGGATTTGCCTTCATTGTTCGAGGAAAATTTGTGCCCGAGAAACGAAACATTTCCGTCTTCAAGCATTTGAACGGTCGGGAACTTAATAGTGAACCCGAAATCGTCACTTTGCAGCGTAGGCTGAATCAAGGCGGGATCCTGAAGTATTTTTACTTTCGTGTTGTCTTTTTGAAGTGAAACCGCCCAGGCGTAATCAATAAATCCCAAATGCAATAACTCCAAATTATTGCGATTTATTAAAAACTGCTTCCAGAATCCTTCTTACATCTGCTTGAACTTCAACGTTGTCGCTGGTTAACCCGATTATGGTTTCTTCAGCTGCGCCCATAGGGGTATTTCCATCTTTAACTAACGTTGCCCAGTTGATTAAGTCGCCCAACGAGGGTCCATAAGGCAAGTCGCCTACTTTGTATTGCCTTCTTAACTCGGCACCGGCTTGAATGATTTTATAAGCAGTATCCTGATCCACCTTTGTTCTTTTACGCAGCATATCTACTTCGTCGGGTGAAATGGTTTCCCCCACGCTTAAGAAATCAAAGTTTATCCACACAGCCATGCGTCGCCTCATTGCAGCGTTTAACGGTTTTGTTCCTGAGAATTCAGCTGTGGCGGGGTTCATGCTGATGATCATGTAACCGTATTTGTGGCGTTCGATTACCTCGCTGTCCTTTTCGTTTAGCACTAGGTGGCCTCTTGTGTCTAAAACTGGGTTTAACCTTGTCGCGACATCCTGCTTCATCATGTTTGCTTCGTCGAGATACATGATGCCGCCTTTTCTTAGCCACTGCGTCAACAAGCCGTCTACCCAGTTTTCTTTGCCCAGTCCGATGAATCGCCCAATCAGGTCAAATGAAGATGTTGATAAGCCGCAGTTGACTTCCCAGATTGGTAAGCCTGTGAGTTCAGCTACCAGGTAGACGATGTGGGTTTTGCCTGTTCCTGAGGGTCCGATTAAGCTGCACTGCTTGAAATAGTAGAGTGCGCGGACAATGCGTTCAACGTAGTTAAATCCATGGTCTAAATACTCTGGGGTTCCTTTGGGTATCATTTCGTCAAGGTGTGCGAAGCTGAAGTTTGGGTGAAGGTCGTATCTTTGTATGTTGTATTTTTCGTATAAGGGTGATTTGGACATGGGGCGCTCTTTATCTAACGAGACTGTTACCTTGAATTTGTCTTCTTTTAGGGATGAAATCTCATGAACTCTGCTTGGGTCAGATTTTTCTTTTATACCTTGATGTCCATAACTCATTCGGCGCCGTCTCTGGAGTACATTGGGTTCAGAATCGAGTAGATAAATAGTGCGTAGCACTACTCAATATACACACTACATATCGCGCAAGTCTTGACCCTGCGTATTTTATCACTTTTGGTCACCTAAAATTTTGTGCATAGCCACAGAGACATACAAGCCCTTTTCTGTTTAGCAAACGCTATTCACTATTTGATCAAAATTGACTCAAGAAGCAGTAATTAAACAAGCACCCGCAGCAATCTTAGCTTCGCAGGACCTTAAACAATCAGAGAGGGAAAAAACAGGTATCCATTCAAGAACTAGTCGATTCACTAAAAAGCACAGCCGACGACATTGGGCAAATAAGCGAGTTAAGTTCTGAAGAAAAAATACTGGTAACACAATTTTTTTCGTCTCTGCTTAAACTCATGAAGCCCCTAGCTTCATCGATAACTGTGAACCCATCTGCGTTGCCATCGCAACTTAGCGATGTAGTTCAAGCACATATAGATCCAACAGGGCACCTAGTACTATTTTTTGAAGACGACCACCTTGAACTAAAAGATTTAAGCGAAGAAAAAAACCGCGACCTAATGACCGCTGTTATAGGAGACGTAATGCCCCAATTCAAAAACTTAACCAGCCAACAAAAACGTAAGTTGGAAAACCGCATAAAACTCCTCTCAAATATAACAAAGGAAATTCAGAAGAGTTCAGAGGCTCTTTCAGCAGCCATATCAACCGAGCAATAATTACCCCTTTTTTACTTGTTTGCTAGATAACTGACGGTGAAGCTTGATCCGTCAGGGCTGAGATTTGAGACTGAGGTTAACGGGGCACTTTGGCTGTCTGCCATCTCTATTTTAGAAAACGGGAACTTCGTTATTGAACCAGTGATGTTGCTTACGTCTATTCGGCAATTTGAAAAAGTAGTGTTTCCGAAGTTAGATAACTGGCTGACTTGACCGTTTATTGTCGGTCTCTCCACTATCCATTCTCCAGAGGAGCGGGTGGAATTGTAAAGGACGTCTCTGCCAAAGGTTTGTCCCGTTGTAGTGTCACTTATTTGTATGCTCCACTGGTTTGTGCCTGGATTAACCAGATTTATCGATGCAACTATTGTATCCCCTGGGGAAACTGTTAAGGTTCTTAATTGAATAGCAAAACTTGGAAGTAACTCGTACCACGCATAGTAGTTCTCCTGCCCGTTTACCACATCCTGCTCGGTTCCAGCCTGAATCAAGGTTTTGTCCAGTTGACCTCCAATTCCAATCCAAGCAGAAGAATACCCTGTAGCCGCCGTATCGTTAAGTGTGGGAACAGTCCATGAAGATGATATGCCCACGACCTCGAACTGGGGGTTAGCGTTTTTCGTGGTGATGTAGCCAGCCCAACTTAAGCTTGAAATGCTTTCGCTTTCAGGGTTACTGGCAAACAGCGAAAACAGAATCGACAGCAAAAGCAAAGATAACACTAGCAAAATAACCCAAATAACAACAAGAATGGATGCTCTTGTTCTAAACTTTCTTTTATCCTGCAAAAACAGTTTCTCCGGCGCGGCGAAATAAAAATGAATTATTCTTGGTATAAAAAACCGCTTCTAATTTATTATAGGTATCGGAAAAAATGTGACTTAGTTTTGCTGCCCATCAAATGCTTAATTCCCCGAGGTTACAAAGTATTTTTATGTTTCAAGTAAAACCGATGCAGGCTGGCGATTTTCTGTTTGCAACTAAATTAGCCAACACAATGAACTGGAACATGGCTGAGGAAGATTTTGAGTTTATGGTTTCGCTTGAGCCCGAGGGTTGTTTTGTTGTTTTCCAAGGGACTGAACGTTTAGGCATAGCCACAAGCATCAGTTTCGGCAAGGTAGGCTGGTTCGGCAACTTGATAGTTAAAGAAAAATACCGAGGCAAAGGCGTTGGAAAACTCCTCGTAAAGCACTCTGTTAACTATTTGCAAAGCAAAGGCGTCGAAACTATCGGTCTCTACGCTTACCCAAACCTGATTGGCTTCTACAGCAGCTTGGGTTTTAAATATGATGAAGATTGTTCTGTGCTTAGCACTGATGCCCTTAAATCCTTGACCGCTCAAACTCTACCGAAAATCGGGGCACAAAAAATCAGGGAAATTGAAGAGTTTGATCGCTGTTGCTTTGGCGGTGACAGGAAAAAACTTCTCGAATCCATCATTCTTGAAAAAGGAAATTTATGCAACTTTCAAATGCGTGAGAAGGAAATTGTTGGGTATGTGGCTGCTACGGTTTACGAGAAAATGGCGTGGGTTGGGCCTCTCATGTGTCAGGCGGGTCACTATGAGGAAGCGGTTTCTCTTCTTAAGGGAGTGCTTGAAAAATTAGGGGGTTTAAGCGTTTATGCGGCTCTGCCAAAAAAAGAAACCGCTCTATCGAACATGCTTTTTGACGTTGGTTTTAGGGAAGATTTTTGTGTGTCCAGAATGTTTCTAGGTCAATCGGTCTCAAAAAATTGTGTATGTATGGCTGAATCTTTAGAAAGAGGATAATTTATGAGTGAAGATTACTGCAAGATTTTGCTTGAAGATTTTCTTAAGAGCTCTTGGTTAAGCATAAAAATCTTAGTTGAAAAACTGCACAGTTTCAAAGAAGAGAAACGTGCCAGAAAAGTAACTTTATTTCATTATGTTAACGGTCAAAAAGTGAACGTTCAATTTGACGGTAACAGGTTTTTTTTAAGGGGCTCGGTCGAATACACTAATCCTCAGTTAACCGTCGAAGATGTTCAGGGAATTATTGGCACGCGTCTGCTTGAAGCTTGCGGAAACTACTTCGAAAAATACGGCTTACATAAACCAGACATCAGCGACATTTCTCAGCTCTTGGAGATATTGAAAAAGCCACCTGAAGACTACATTGTTCCTTTCCTTCTGAACACTGACGATGTAGAGGCAGACCGATACTCCATAAACCCGCTCAAACACTCCATTATTGCAAGCGGCCAGAGCGCTTTTCCCGCGGCAAACGTGGACTCAAGCCAACTCAAAGTTGATGACGCTTTTGTCAAGAAGTATAATGGAAGTTTGATTTCAAAAGGCGAGGCCGAACTAATCAGTGAGGGTCTTAGAAACTCAAATGGTTCGTACCTGGATTTTTGTGATTTAATAAAGTATAACCAGCTTGAAGGGCTCTCGAATTTCTTCGGAATGAACCTTTCACTTTTCGCATTGCGCATGCCTCTCTCAACCTTGCAGGCAGAGGAAAAAGACGGCTTAATACATTACATCATCGGCGAAAGCCACCTTGACTACTCAGCCATCGAGGAAGCGTACACATGCATGGGCAGAAGCATGACGAAACGAACCACCCTGCTCACGGTGCCTCATTCAAAGAAAGGCTATGGCTCCAAACGGGCAGCTCGAGGTAAACTGCACTTTGAAGACGGCAAACTTCTCGATGTTGCTGTCAAATACAAAACAACCAAGCTTTATCCCAACGCGATGGACCCCGAAGACATAGCCGTAGCAGAATGTGAGGACAGTTTTACTGTGACGGGCGATAAACTTGCAGACTACAGCTTTAAAGAAACTCCCTCTTCGCCTCAGTTTTTCCTGTACTCTATGGCTTCGCCTGAGGACGCCGCCGTCTGGCATGCAGTCGGCTCTTTTGCTTCTCCACAGCTGCTTCAAAGTTGCACTTCAGCCCGAACCGCTTGCAGAGAAGGAAAGTTAATTAAAAATTTAAGCGAGAAGCACAAGATTAGGTCAGATGTGCCTTTACAGTTTAACCTTGCCCCTGAGGGCGAATGGAGCCACCCAATTCACCGGAACATTGACGCCAGCATCGGATCCATAGATGACCTTCCGGATTTGCCTCGTAGAGGAATGAAGATTGAGTATCTTTCAACTTTCAAGTAGGAGCTGTTGTGTGCTTTGTCTGGTATAGAGCGTTCAGTGTTTAGGATATTTCGTTTATTTAGGAAACTTCCATTTAACCCGCTGAGCATTGGGAATCGTAAAGTAATTTTTTCTGAATTCTTTAAAGGTTTTAACAAAGTTGAAGCGGTAAGGGGAATTTTTGGCGAAAAAACCGACGAAGTTCTCAGCCACCTCAAAGTGGAGCTCAGCTGGTTCATGGGATACATGTACGTAGACGGCAACGATGGGCACCTCACAATAAGCAAAAGATACTTAGAAAACGGCGACAAAACGGACATTTACTTGGACTTAATCCATGAGCTTTGCCATGTCAAGCAGCATATGGAGGGAAAAGAGCTCTTTGATCCCCGATACGACTACGTTGAGCGGCCCACTGAAGTTGAAGCGTACCGTTATTGCGTCCAAGAAGCAAAACGGATTGGACTTAGCGATGAACGAATCTGCTGCTACCTGCGAACTGAGTGGATGAGCGAATACGACTTTAAACGGCTGGCAAAAGCAGTTAACGTCTCATGCTAACGCTTCACGGTAAACTTGGAGCATTTTTTGAGCGCAAATGTTCCATGTGAAATTCTCAGTCACAAAATTTCTGCCGTTACTGCCCATTTTTTCACGCAGTGCCTTATCGGAAAGCAGCCTCATAATTGCCTCTGCCAGCTGGTCGGTGCTGCCCCGCTTCACAAGCAACCCCGTTTCGCCGTTGCGCACGGCTTCGTTAACTCCGCCGATATCAAAAGCGACGACAGGTTTACCTGAAGCTTGGGCTTCCAGAAGTACAATGCCCTGTCCCTCCTGAATTGACGGCAGCGCAAACACGTCTGCGCAGTTATACAGCGTTGGAAGTGTGTCGTCTTTTAGGTTGCCTAAAAATTTGAAATTGCCTGAAAGACCAGCGGCTTCAATGGAATTAACTAACTGGTGTCTTAGGGGTCCTTCTCCAGCAATTAAAAACTTCGTTTCACTTTGTTCTTTGACTATTTTTTTGGCGGCTTCAACCAGAAAAGGCACCCCCTTGCGGGGGATTAAGCTGCCGACAAAAACCACGCAGGGCTCCTTGCCTAACCCAAACTGCCGCCTCGCCACTTCAATGTCCGCGCGGGGTTTGAATTTTTCGGGGTCAACGCCGTTTGGAACGATCCGAACCTTAGACGCATCAACACCATAGTACGTCTTCAGTTTTTCAAGAGAATACTGGCTAATAGTAACTATCTGGGTTGCGTTTTTTGTGGTTTCCTCTTCCAACCTGGCAAGTCGATGCATAAAATAATTGGCTACTCTGCCTCTGAACGTTTGGTCGCCGCTCACGCGTGCCTGTTCATATTCGTCGGCGAGGACGCCGTGAACCGTATGCACGAAAGGCTTGCTGATGCCCCGTTTTTTCCACGCTTTTACGAGACCGTACCCGCTTACAGCATGCACTTCATAGACGTCAGCGTCGATGGCTCCTGCTTTTTTAGCGAGGCTTCTGTTGAAAAACCAGTTATCTAAAGGAAAAATGCTGTCTGTCGAATAATATGGAACGAAACGTACACCGTTAATGGTTGCAGGTTTTTTGAAGCCCGTCTTGGTGCCGCTGTAAACGGTGACGTCGGCTTGGCTGCTTAGCCGTTTGGTAGTTTCGATTATTCGCCTTTCGACTCCTCCGAAGTAAAGCTGGGGAGGTTGAGTGTTAAAGACGGCTAACCGAAACTTACCCATTTTGTCACGCTTCTCTGGTATCCAAGTATGTTAACGTATTTTAGATATAAGTTGAATCGTTATTTGCTTGGCTGATAAGCGAAAAACAGAAAAGCTACAACGCGACATAACCCCATAATCAATTTAACGAGTAAAAGGCAGTAAGTATGAGGAGAAAATTTAAGATCATATTGACAGTTTTTTTGGCGCTCGTCATCATTGCAGCAGTTGGATTAAGCGTCATATTCCTTGATGTGGCAGCCTACACAGCCACGGGAACGCAAACGCTCACTGGTCCAGCAGGTGTTTATGCAAAAGCGCTTGTAGTTTATGATCCAGGCTTAACTGGTGCACCGAAAGATTTTGCCGACAAAGTTGCCGCTGATATGCAAACACACGGGTTCACCGTCAACTTAGCAGGCATAAAAAGCTCGACTGCAACAGCTAACCTCAATCAATACTCAATCATTGTAGTAGGTGGACCGGTTTATAGTGGAAACGCAGCGGCTTCAGTGCGGTCCTATCTAAGCAACTTAAAGCCGGCGTCGCAGACGGTTGTAGGCGTTTTTGGAGTCGGCAGCTTCAACTACCCAAATCAAAATGTAGCCCCATTGCCTAAAGGCAGCACTCTAGAAGTAAGAATACAAGAAAAGATAAACACTGATGAAAACTTCACGCAGACAAGCAGCGATTTTGTGACAACGCTGACTTTGCCAAATCCGACGCCCGTGCCTGCAAATTGACGCCTTCAAACTGCTGACTAATCGCTTTGAGCAGTTTTTGGGTCAAGGGCTTTTTTTGCATTTAATACTTTTATAGTCTTTTAGCGTATTTTGCGGTGTGATGAAAGATGACTTCCATGGATGAAGCTGACATAGACCAAGCTTTGCCAACGAATTATTCGCCTCTTCAGTTGGAAAAGGAAATGAGGGAATTCTGGGTTAAAAACCAGATACGTGAGAAGCTTGAACTTGTTGAAAAAGACGCCAAGGGCATCTTGGGTTACGTAGAAGGACCGCCAACGCTAAACGGTATTCCCCATATTGGTCATGCCCGCGGACGAGTCCTGAAGGATATTCGTTACCGATGGAAAACCATGGAGGGCTATTACATGCCGTTTTGGGCTGGATGGGACTGCCAAGGCTTGCCCGTGGAGCTGGAAGTTGAGAAGCTTCTGGGCGTACGCAACAAACGCGAATCCATTGAGAAATACGGCATGGAGCGGTTCATTGAGGAATGCAAGAAAGCCATCATGCGCTACCACAAGATGTGGCTTGAAGCCGATGCAAACCTCGGCGTTTTCATCAACCAGGAAAAAGCCTACTGGACCTACAAAGACGATTATATTGAGCGTGAATGGCAAATCCTGAAGCGGGCATGGGAACAAAACCTGCTTGAAGAGGGACATTACGTCGTCGCCTATTGTCCCGGCTGCCAAACCTCGCTGAGCAGCGCAGAAGTCGGTTACGAAGGCAGCTACAAAGAAGTAGAAGACCCATCCTTATACTTTAAATTCAAAGTCTGCGGCAGCAAAAACGAGTTTTTCCTTGTTTGGACAACCATGCCCTTCACCATAATAACCGACACAATGCTGGCGGTTCAGCCCAACGCTGAGTACGTGAAAGTGAAGGTTGGCGAAGAAACCTGGATAATGGTGAAGCAACGCGTTGAGCCAGTTATGCAGGAACTTGACATAATAAAGTATGAAGTCACAGAAACCGTTTGGGGCAAAAACCTGGAGGGCGCAGCTTACGATTACCCGCTGAAAGATTTGATTCCTAAACAGGCAGAGCTTGAAACTGAGCATCCTCTGGTTCACAAAGTTATCGGTGAAGATTTCGTTGACGTTAACACCGCCACAGGCGTAGTTCATTTGTCGCCTGGAAACGGCGAAGACGATTTTTGGGCAGCCAAACGCAGAGGCGTCCCCATCTTCGCACCCTACGATGATGAAGTAAAATTCACCAAAGACGCAGGAATCTTCAACGGTGTCTTTGCCCGAGACGCCGATTACTTGGTTGTTGAAGAACTCCGCAACCACAACGCTTTCGTCAAGGTCGCAAAGACCAAACATGAGTACCCCACCTGCTGGCGTTCACACCACAAGCTCATTTGGCTTGCAAGAAAAGAATACTTTTTACGCACAGACAAGTTAAACAGCAAAGTTCTGGAAGCAGCAGAAAAAGTACAGTACTACTTTGAAGAACCCAAAAACAGGTTTTTAGGCTTTCTAAAAGAAGGAAAACCATGGTGTATAAGCCGGGAACGCATCTGGGGCACACCGCTTCCGATTTGGGCGTGCGAAAAATGTGGCGCCAAACGCATAGTCGGAAGCAAAAAAGAGCTACTTGAGAACGCTCAGGAACCGATTCCTGAAAACTTTGAGTTACATAAGCCGTGGGTGGACCGAATCACGCTTAAATGCGAAAAATGCGGCGGCAATATGCGGCGGGAAGACTTCGTTTTGGATACTTGGCACAACAGCGGCGCTTCGCCATACGCCCGTTTCACCGACAAAGAGGTTGAGAAGTTTGTGCCGACCAGCTTCTTAACTGAAGGCATCGACCAGACAAGGGGCTGGGCAAACTCTTTGCTGCTTGAATACGTCGTTTTAACTGCAGAGCCCAATGCGCCGTACAAGTCATTTTTGTTTCAAGGTTTAACTCAGGATGCGAAAGGCAGAAAAATGAGCAAAAGCTTAGGCAACGTGGTTGAAACCAACAAGCTTTTGGAGACGAACTCAGCTGACCTCTGCCGCTTCTATATGACGCGAAAATGCTCGCCTATTGATTTTATGAATTTTGACATGCAGGAACTAAACCGTCGCCCCTACCAAGTCCTCTCAACCCTGTACCATCTGAGCAGGTTCTTTATGCAGAACGCGACTTTCGACAAGTTCAATCCCTCCGAATGCACGTTAGCTTGGGCTTTTAAGGCAAATAAGCTTGAGCCTGCTGACTTGTGGCTGCTCTCTAAGCTGCAAGAGAAAATCGAAGACTACACAGGCAAGCTTGAAAGATGCGAATTTAACGCTGCCGTCGCTGTTTTGGATGATTTCGTAATTGAAACACTAAGCCGTCTCTACGTGCCTATGATTCGGAAGGAACTTTGGACGGATGAGCCTGAAACGATGCAGAGGCGCCAAACAATCTATGCCCTGCTGCACCACACGCTAAAAACGGTGACGTTGCTTTTCAACCCAATCACGCCCTACCTCAGCGAGGCACTGTACCAGAAAATTTACAGGCAACTTGAACCGCAGCTTCCCGAATCAGTAAATCTTGCGTGTTGGCCAACGCCTGACCCGAAAATACGTGACAAACCGCTTGAAGACCAGTTTGAGGCTCTGCTTAAAACCGTCTCCATCGGCTACGCTGCAAGGCAACAGGGAAAGCTGAAGCGTCGGTGGCCGCTTAGCAAAGCAATCGTGGTTGCGCCAGCAAAAACTTTGGACGCATTAAAGTTTCTCGAATCTCTGTTGTTGGAACAGCTAAACGTGAAAGCAGTCGAATATGCCGCTCAGGTTCCCGACTACGTTGGAGGCGAGAACTGGGTTTCCAGCCAAGAAGACGACATAACCGTACTCGTAAGCGGGCAAAGAGACGACACCCTGCTGGGCGAAGGCATCATGCGAGATTTAGCGCGTCGCGTCCAAGCCCTCAGAAAAGAAATGGGGTTTATGCCGACCGATGTCTTGGAGTCAGTTCACATCGCCGAGTTAGATGCCGAAAGCATGGCGCTTCTGGAGACGTATCTGGAGGAAATGGCTGGACTAGTGAGAGCAAGGAAAGTGTACCTGCACAGCAGCCGCAGCGAAGAACATGACGCCGAGTGGCATGAATCAGAGTTAGACGGCAAAAAAATATACCTAAACATCCACTGATTAAGAGCGGAAAAGTATGGCTGAAGAAAAAAACAACAACCAATGTTACAGGTGCCCGCACTGCGCCTGCATTTTCTTAACCAAAGCTGACTTGGAAAAGCACATGAAAAGCTTTGGCGAGAACAAAGCAGACCACGCGTCCTATTACCAAAAAACTCACGGCAGAATAGAACACGGGTACGGCGAAGAGTAGACCCAGCCTATATTTTGCGGTACGGGATTGCAAAATTAAAAATGTGAGTTATTTGACCCGAACTACCAGCGGCTCAGAGTCACTGGTAAGCTCGAATCTTTTTCTCAAACGTTTTCTTTGACTTGTGTGGCCGCAAAAGAGTGCATTGTGGATTCGTGGATCCAAGCATCTGGGTTTTTGTATTTGAATGTTGGCGCTTGGGTGCGGAGTCTCTCGGATTCTTTCGCTTCGAAGCAGTATATGATTTCGATGAGGGTTTCTCGGTGCTTCTGTTTTTGCTCTACGAAGTTTTCAAAGATTTTTTTGAAATTGCTCAGGTTCAAAGCCAGTTTCGAAAATTCGTCGGCGACGATTTTAACTGCGGCAGATTGCGCGTAGTTGGTGTAGACTTCGCTTAATTGATCCTCCATATCGGTTAATTCTTTTAGTATTTCGCATGAAATCTCGTAATTCAGGTTGTTAGTTTTGGATAGTCGTTTGGTGAATTGGGTGATGCTGCTTGCTAACTCTGTCAGGTTTTTTTTGCAGTTCATGTCGGTGTCTGGCAGGTCCATGTACTCGATTATTCCTTGGAGAATTTTTGCGTTTTTCAGGCTGTCGTAGGCTAAGGATAGAATGAAGCTGCTTTCTGGAGGATTGATTTTTTTGGCTAAGGTTTCGTATAGTCTGAATGCTTCGACTTCTATGTTGTTGAAGCATTTTAGTGATTGTGCGCTTTCTTGTAATTTTTCATTCATTTTTTGTTTCCCCGAATAACCGAGTGTGTAGTGAGTCTTAATAAACATTATTAATGTTGATTTGAACTGTGCACCTGTCCAGCA
Source organism: Candidatus Bathyarchaeota archaeon (assembly GCA_963828195.1). Classification (GTDB taxonomy): domain Archaea; phylum Thermoproteota; class Bathyarchaeia; order Bathyarchaeales; family Bathycorpusculaceae; genus Bathycorpusculum. The sequence continues at coordinate 82,009 of CAWHDT010000007.1, read as the reverse complement.
CAACAACAAATCACTCCATCACTCCAGCGCAATGTTGGCTTAACCGTGCAGTCACATACCTTCATTTTACTTCATGTTTTAGGCTAACTTCAGAAGAATTCTTTTGGGTCCAACAAGCCATTGTCTAAGAGAAAAGTCACGATAAAACCGTTCCAATAGAAAAACGTCAGTTCAAACTTCTTATATTTTAATTTTTTCGAGTAATAGCCTACTGGCTTTTTGATCTGCTATATTGTGTAGCTGTCGCCTGTTGTGTTTTCTTCCGACACGTAAAAAGTGGAGCAAAGCTTGCAGAAGTCAAGTGTCACTTCGTCCCAAGTTGTCTTTTGGTTTGCGAGGCGCTTAGCGGTTTCTTTGGCTTCTGCCTGGATTTTGGGGAGAACATCGGTGAATTGTTCGGTGCCTTTGATGGCGCGTTTGGAGTTTATGTATTGGCTTACTGCTGCTTGGGTTGTTTTTAGTTTTTTTGCCGCTTCAACCTGCGTTAAATGGTAAGTGTTAATGAGTTCTTTGGCGACAAGGGACCTGAAGAATGGAAGCACGTATTTTCCTATGGTTTCGCATCGAGCACCCATTTTGATTCAGCAATTATAACAGCATTATACCTTAATAAATTAAATGGCAAAAATTGTTTGTCAATATTTTTTCTAATTAATTTTCCTTTAACCTTTTTTTAATGGTTTCTCGCTTTAATTGTTGTACTTCATCGTATATTTCGTCCCAATTGTAAACTCGTTTGGTTAGGTTTTTAACGTTTAATGTTTTGTTCCATGGTTGATCGTAAACAAGAACATTTTTGACTTTTTGGGTCCACCCTAATGCTTCTTCAAGTGAATCTTCCACGATTAAATCTAACGGCTCGACTTTTGCAAGGTACTTTTCACCCACGTTTAAAAGATGAAGCTGAGTGTATGGTACACCTTTTTCTTTTAGCCAAGACTGCGTTATGTCTCGGAGAACGTCGTATCTGCTTGTTAGAAGATAGATGCTGTGGCCTTCTCGGCTTAACTGTTCTAACGTTTCTTTTGCGCCCGTATTTAACGGCAAATCTTTCTGTAAAACTTCAATTATAAGCTGCTTTCCTTCCGACTTGGTTATCCCCAAAACAACGTTTAAGTCAAAACAGTAAATGTCCGTTTTATTTAGGGCTAAACCGTAATTTTTCTTTATCGTTTCAAGAAGTGCCTGTGAGAAATCGGCGATTACTCCATCAATGTCAAAGCCTAAATTCATCTTTCATTCCCCATTTGAAATCATGCCTGATTCTGTCCTGTCGCTTTAAAAACGATCAAGTAAACAGAAGTGACGTAAATATGTTCAGTCGGGATTGCTTAGAAGTTGATGAAAAACATCATAGTTTTTCTTTTAAGACGAAGTTACTGGCGGTCTGATGACGCGGCACCTTTATGGATCAACTATAACATTCTCAATAAATCGGCTTTGGTGACTATGCCCACTACAGATCCTTTTTTCGCCATCAAAACCGCTTGATAAGTCTGCAAAAGACTAGAAATCAGCGAAAGCGGCGCATCTTCACTGACCTGTGGAAAAGCTTCTTCCATTATATCTTCGGTTGGCAAGTTGGAAATTTGATCTAAATCTTTGCCCGCCAAAATCTGGCGCAGAATGGTTTTTTCCGAAACGCTTCCGACAGACTGTTTGCCGTTAAACACAGGGATCTGTGAGTAACCGTGCTCTTTCATTAGTTTGACAACTTTTGATAGTGGTTCGTCTTTCTGTATGCTGATGATCTCGTTAGGTACGATTTTTCGTTCTTGGATTTTTGTTTTGGCTTCTAGCCGTTCGAGGACGTCGAAGATTGTTTTGACTTTTGTGTAGGATGAATCGATGGTTCCTGCTTCCAGTTTGGCGATTAAGGATTGGCTTACGCCTGCCATTTCGGCTAGTTCTGACTGTTTTAGACCTAATTGTCTTCTACGTTTGGCGATGTCTTCTAGTGTGGGAAACATGTTGTATTTAGTTGATTTGTTTGTCTAATATTCTTTTTGGAATAATACTTACAAAAAAGCATATAACGGCGTTATCGGATGTTTTGATCAATAGATAACACCAAAGGAGCACTAAAAATGACCAAGAAAAGATTAGACACAGTAGCCGTCCATTCTGGTCAAGAAACAGCTGACCCCACAACAGGATCAAGAGCTGTTCCAATCTACCAGACGACATCCTACGTCTTTAAAAATACCGATCACGCAGCGAATCTCTTCGCCCTAAAAGAACTAGGAAACATTTACACTCGATTAATGAATCCCACAACCGACGTGTTCGAGAAAAGAGTTGCTGCAATCGAAGGCGGAACCGGAGCGCTCGCTGTAGCCTCAGGACAGGCAGCCATATCACTCGCTCTGCTGTCAATAACGCAGGTCGGCGACGAAATTGTTGCAGCAAACAACCTCTACGGGGGAACCTACGAACTATTCCACTATACCTTCCCCAAACTTGGCCGAACCGTAAAATTCGTGGAGTCCACAAAACCAGCAGAATTCAAAAAAGACATAACTGCGAAAACAAGGGCAATCTACGCTGAAACAATAGGCAACCCAAAACTTGATGTGCCAGACTTCGAAGTCATCGCCAAAATAGCGTACGACGCGGGAATCCCACTTGTTGTTGACAATACCGTTGGGGTGGGATTAGTTAGACCCATAGATTATGGAGCGAACATAATTGTTGATTCCGCAACAAAATACATAGGTGGACATGGAACCAGCATAGGCGGAGTAATTGTTGACAGCGGCAAATTCGGCTGGAACAACGGGAAGTTCCCAGAATTCACCGAGCCAGACCCCAGTTACCACGGACTCAAATACTGGGATGCATTCGGCAATTTCTCTGGCTTAGGAAACGTCGCTTTCATATTCAAAGTCCGTGTTCAATTGCTGAGAGATTTAGGTCCAGCTTTAAGCCCGTTTAACTCGTGGCTTTTCCTGCAAGGCTTAGAAACGCTTCCGCTTAGGCAACGTAAACATTCCGAAAACGCATTAAAGGTTGCAGCTTACCTCAAGACTAACCCGCTGGTCAGCTGGGTCAACTATCCAGGTTTACCTGATAACCCCAACCACAAAATAGCCGAAAAATACCTCAAGAACGGATTTGGCGGCCTTGTTGGCTTCGGAATAAAAGGCGGTTTAGAAGCCGGCAAAAAATTCATCGAGTCAGTCCAGCTGCTTTCGCACTTGGCAAATATTGGTGACGCAAAAAGCTTAGTTATCCATCCAGCATCAACAACTCACCAGCAGTTAACGTTTGAGGAGCAGACGGCTACAGGAGTAACTCAAGACTACATTAGACTGTCGGTAGGCATCGAGGACCCTGAGGACATCATCGAAGACATAGAGCAAGCGTTAAAAAAGTCAGCGAAACCATAATCAACGCTTTTTTGGAGGGCACCTAATTTAGCAAAAATTAACCCAACGCTTCAATTATCTGAAATAAAGCACTTTGCATTCGCTAAGCCGCCTGAGGAACTATCTATTGAATCAGGCGAAAAACTCGGTCCCATAACGCTCGCCTACGAAACTTATGGCGAACTTAACCCGCAAAAATCAAATGCAGTTCTTGTGCTTCACGCTCTCACCGGGGACGCCCACGCCGCTGGAGCCTACGGCTGGTGGGACAGCTTAATTGGTCCAGGCAAAGGCTTGGATACAAACAAGTATTTCGTAATCTGCTCCAACGTCATCGGCGGGTGCCAGGGTTCAACTGGTCCATCCTCTATTAATCCTAAAACTTGCACGCCCTACGGCACCGATTTTCCCCTAATTTCAATTGGCGACATGGTGAACGCTCAAGTTCGCCTAATCGACCATTTAGGCATAGGGAAACTTCTCTCCGTCATAGGCGGTTCAATGGGCGGTATGCAAGTTCTCCAATGGATGGTTTCTCATCCCGAAAGAATAAGGTCTGCAATACCAATCGCAACAACGTTGAAGCATACGCCTCAGCAGATAGCTTTCAATGAGGTTGGTCGCCAAGCGATTATGGCGGACCCCGACTGGATGAATGGGCATTATTATGGCTCCACGGCTCCGGCGAAGGGCTTAGCTTTGGCGCGGATGATCGGACACATAACATACATGAGTGATGCCTCAATGGCTGAAAAATTCGGAAGACGCCTAAAAGAAGACAAGGAGCCCTTCAAGTTCGGCGCCGAGTTTGAGGTTGAAGGCTACTTGCATTATCGAGGCGACAACTTTGTCAAACGTTTCGACGCTAACTCGTATCTATACATTACCAAAGCCATAGATTACTTCAACCTTCAAAATGGCAGAAGCCTCTCCAGCGTCTTTGCAGAATTAAAGGCAAAAGTGCTCGTAATATCCTTCAAGTCAGATTGGCTGTATCCCTCCTATCAGTCTCTGGAAATCGTGAAAGCCTGTAAACTCGCGGGGGTCGACACCACTTATTGCGACATAAACTCAACATACGGTCACGACGCATTCCTTTTAGAAACAGAGCAAGAAACCCAGCTGATCAAGCATTTCCTCAACACAGCGTCAAACGGACATTATGGTGACAAGCAGTGAGTCAGGCAACGGGAAAAGCAGAGCACGAGATCATCCTAAAATGGGTTAGCGGCAGCTCTTCCGTGCTTGATCTTGGATGCGGCGACGGAGAACTTTTAGCTCTTCTCATAAAAGAAAAGCATGTGCACGCTCAGGGCATAGAACTAAGCGAAATCGCCATTCATCGATGTATAGCTCAAGGATTAAGCGTTTTTCAACAAGACATAGATACAGGCCTCTCCGAATACGCAGACAACTCATTCGACTACGTCATATTAAACCAGACACTGCAGCAAGTGAAAAAACCAGATTTCGCCCTGAAAGAGGCTCGGCGCGTGGGAAAAAAGGTCATTGTCAGCTTCCCAAACTTCGTGCAAGCCCCAGCCAGGCTCCAAATATTCTTCAAAGGAAGAGTCCCAGTCACCAAAGCGTTGCCTTACGAATGGTATGACACGCCAAACCTGCATTTCTTAAGCATCGCCGACTTCAAAGAGTATTGCCGAAAAAATAACATCTGTATTGAAGCTTCGGCATTTGTAAGAAAAAACCGCGCGGTCAGATTGCTGCCAAACCTTTTTGCAGAAATTGGATTATTTCTTCTGTCAACCTGAAAATCTTGCTTAAATAGCCAGCCTAGCAATCGATTGTGGTTGTTAACTCACACCAACAAATGTATTTATGAACTTTATTTCTAGAGGTTTAATTACAATAAGAAGAAAGGAGATTTTTTAGAATGCTTGATGGATGGGAACTGATTATCGTCGGTATTGTTGCCATTGTGATTATAATGTGGGGTCCAGCAAAGATTCCAGAGTTTGCCCGAGCATTAGGCAGGGCTAAAGGTGAATTTGCGAATGCACAGAAAGAATTCATGGATGCAGCTAGCACAGGGTCAGCAGCAACAGCCACAGTTGGAGCCGCCGCTGCGCCTAAACTTGCAACAACAATAAAGACTAAAGATGAAATATTGCTTGAAACTGCGCAGAGACTTGGAATTTCAACCGACGGCAAAACCAGAGAAGAAATATCCAACGACATATCCGTGAAAGTTAAACTGTTAAGCGCAGCATAAACGCTTCGTTGTTTTCTTTTTCGGGTAAAAAGGCAGATGAAACAATAAATTTTCAAGGAGCGGTTAAGCTCGGCTCCCACTTTTTGTTTTATGGTTCGTTAATTAACATATAGTTTGTCACCGCGAAGGTTGCTACAAGCGATGGCGCGTCGCTCTCTACTTGTTTCAAGGTTTGAATAACTATGAGTACTGAATCTGCGTCAATTAAGGGTTGGGCTTTAAGTTTCTGGGAGCATGTCGATGAGCTGGTGCGCCGCGGCAAAGTAGTGTTAATTACTCTTGTAGTTACAATCTCTATCGGTTGGTTGCCGACCAGCATAGCTGGGATAACTAGCCCATTTGGAGATTATCAGCCGCTTCTATCGCTTGTTATGCTTAGGATTAAGGCGGTTTTTCTTCCTAGCCACGCGACGCTGATTGCTGGCGGTATGGCTGACACCGTGTTTGTTATGGCGTACTTGTCAATTATTATTGGATTGCTGTTGGCTTCCCCAGTAATATTCTATGAAATCATTGCTTTCGTTAAACCTGCACTTTATGCTAACGAAAAGAAAGTTCTCGGATACTACTTAGGAGCGTTCATTGGCACCCTGTCATTAGGGGCAACTATGGCATATTTCCTGGTAGTTCCAATTTCATTCAGAATATTGATGTATTTTACATTGCAAGGCGGATCAATGCCACTGTTTTTCATCAAAGATTTCTACAACTGGATTTTTACCCTGTTCATAATTTGCGGCGTTTTCTACACCATCCCCGTCTTTATTGTTATGCTGGTTCATGTGGGAGTTTTTCCAATGAAGTTTTTGAGAGGCAGAAACAAAATTATCATCTACGTGGCAATCTTGATGTTAATCTGGATTTTTGGCCCAGACCCAACCCCTATCACTGGCTTAATCATGCTTGCGCCGTTTGTTTTTGTGTTTGAAACAGCAACGTTATTTGCGGGAAGAATCGATGGGGCTCGCAAAGCAAGAAAAGAAGCAGAAGCTCACGGAACCTCGCCTTCGGGGCTAACGCATTTTTCAAAATCCATGTGCAAGCACTGCAACTCTCCAATTGAGAAGGATACCGTCTTTTGCCCCGGATGTAACAGGTCAATAAAATAATACGAGTTCAACAGCCGAACGCCACGGAAGAGGGCGTCATCATAAAAGAGTTTTGAAACTCTATCCTTACAAGCTTTTTAGCTCTACGCTTGGCATGTAGACTGCCGAGTGGTAACAATAACCAAAGTAGCAAGTCATAACTTGTGACTGTACTAAGCTAGCCACACAGCTTTAAACCCCAAACTTTTCTGATTAGTACTTGTAAACTGGGTACATGCGGTAACTTAGTAGCTTTTCAATAAGCTTATGGGTTCCACGTCAATCCTGGCTTTACTTTGATTTTTGACTTCCAAATTAGGAGTTTCGTATGTCACAACCAATACCAGTTTCGGCTTCAGATTGGAATCATTTCTTCGATTTAGCCGCTACCACAGCGTTAATTGCGTTGGCGATTGTTATAGGCGCAATGATTTTTTTTATAGTAAAATACCGCGAACGAAAAGGGCAAGCCAAATCTATTCCAGACTTCAGCTTGAAAAAAAGCCGCCCCAGAGAGAGCTTGATTTTTGCCTCAATCTCCATTATAATATTGGTCAGTTTGGTCGCGGCATCCTACAGCCTTACTCCTAATCCACGCTTTGAGCCAGCTGGAGTCTCCAAAAGTTTGGTAATTGACGTAACTTGCTTTCAATGGGGTTTCAATTTTGGGTATCCAGAGGGCGTTATAACCCAAGATAACATGACTTTGCCTGGAAACACCCCTGTAATGTTTAACGTTACAAGCGCAGACGTTATGCATAACTTTTACCTGGAAGAGTTCAAGGTAAGCATAGAGGCGATACCTGGCAGATACAACATTTTATGGATAACAACGCCAGCGGTAACTGGAAACCAAGTTTGCACGTACAACATCGAGTGCAAAGAACTTTGCGGCGTCGGACACACTTTCATGGATGCAACAATGCTTGTTGTTAATCAAACCGAATATAATCAGTGGCTTGCCACCCAATTGGCTATAAGCGCATCAAATTCAGGAGGCTAAAAGGGCGGTTTTTTCAATCAAAGAATGGTTAACCACAACTAACCATAAGCAGATAGGCATTCTATACATTGTAACAGCCATATTCTTCATGGCTATAGCAGGCATGTTTGGAGAAATGATGAGAACCCAGCTTGCCGTTCCAATGAACAATTTTCTCCAGCCCTCCACTTACGAGCAAACCGTTACCTTGCATGGCCTATTAATGATACTTTGGGTCCTCACACCTCTCGGCGCCGGAATTGCAAATTATATTGTGCCACTTCAAATAGGTGCAAAGGATCTCGCGTTCCCGCGCATGAATGCGACAAGCTACTGGACTTACCTTTTCAGCGGCATAATGATGGTAAGCACCGTTTTTCTGCCAGGCGGCGGACCAAACACTGGCTGGACGCTCTACGCGCCTCTGAACACCATAGAGTTCACGCCTCAACCAGGAATGACTTTGGCGGTGCTTGGAATCTTGCTTCTGGCTCTTTCCATAACTATGAGCTCAATTAACTTTCTCACCACCATCGCCATAAAACGAGCCAAAGGAGTAACTTGGAGGCGGTTGCCGCTGTTCACATGGTCAATCGTCTTCACGATGGCGCTGGCGCTCTTCGCGTTCCCGCCTTTAGCAGCAGGACTCTTACTTCTTTCGAGCGATCGGTTTCTTGGTACAGTGTTCTTCAGTTCAACCCAAGGCGGCGGCATCTTGTGGGATGAGCTTTTCTGGTTTTTCGGGCACCCTGAAGTGTACATAGTCGTCTTCCCAGCATTAGGAGTAATCGCCGAAGTCTTCCAAACGTTCGCAAAGAAACCCATATTCTCAAAAAACGTGTTCCTCATCGAATTTGCAGCCGTGACTTTTCTAAGTATGGGCGTCTGGATGCACCACATGTACACAACTGGCGTAAACTACAGCGTTTTGCAAACGTTCTCTTTCACTACGTTGGCTATTTCTGTGCCCTTTGAAGGGCTGGTTCTTGCCCTAGTGCTAACTCTGTACAAAGGCAAAATTACACTGAACACCTCGATGCTGTACTGTTTAGCAGCCATTTTCACTGTAACTCTGGGCGGAATAACAGGAGTTCTGCAGGCATTCCCAGTTTTGGACTATGCGTTTAACGGAACTTACTGGATAGTAGGTCACTTCCACTATGTGATGGCTGGAACAACCCTTTTTGCGTTATTGGCTGGCCTCTATTATTGGTGGCCGAAAATCACTAAAAGAAAACCCAACGAAACATTCGGAGTCATAACTTTCGTTGTGGCCTTCATAAGCTTCAACATTCTGTATTTCCCCTATTTCTTTCTCTTAGACATGCCCAGAAGAATACAAACCTACACTGTTGCTTCAGGTTTTGCAAACCTAAACTTAATTGCCACTTTCGGCGCTTACATATTTGGTCCCGCTGCGGCGCTAGCAGTTTTGAATTTGATTTTAAGCTTGAGAAAACCTGCGATGCCCAACGCTAATCCGTGGGATGCTCAAGAGCTGGAGTGGACTCAGAACTACCATGGTTCGACAGCAACTCAGACAGCTAACTCCACTGACAACGCCGTTCACGCAGAAGATAATCTGCCTCAAGAAACGCGGGAGGACCGCTGGTACTGGTGTAAAGATGGTACTTGTAAAACTGCAGAAAAGCCAGTTGATTATCCCGACAAAAATGGTTCCCCAAATAACACTATGGAGGATAAAAATTGACTGAAAATTACGATGGCCCTGAAGAGAAAAAATCTTCCTTTACACCGCTGATAGTTGCCGCGGGAGTTGCATTATTGCTTTTCGGCTTGGTGGTTTATATTCCACTGGCAATTGCAGGTGCAGTGGTTTTGGCTATTGGCGTATTCACTTTGTTCAGGGACAGCGTTGAAGGGAAATTTGCTGATCTAAAAGAATCTGTCGAGGAGAAGTGGCCGCTTGGATTTTTGGACAAACGAAGACTGGGCGTCTGGATTTTTCTCGTGTCGGAAATTCTGATTTTTGGGTCGCTCATAATTGCCTATATCTTTGTTCGATTCTCAAGCGGTTCATGGCCGGTGGCAACTCAAGTGCACAACGTGATGCTTGGAATGACTAATACGATTGTATTGCTTACAAGTAGTTTAGCGATGATATTTGCGCTTGTCTCGATTAGAGCGGGCAATATAAGGGGACTAAAAATCGGGTTATTCAGCACATTTGGCTTAGGCGTCGCTTTCCTCGCAATAAAACTGGGAATTGAATGGCCCGCTTACTACCGACATGGGTTCACCATAAGCAGTGGGTTACCAGGCTCAACTTATTTCGTGCTGACGGGTTTGCACGCGGCTCACGTAGTTGGGGGTTTGGTGGGGGTTAGTTACTTGATCGTTAGAACCTATCAGGGAGGATTCACTAAGACTAACCATTCAGCCGTCGAGAACATCGGTTTGTATTGGCACTTTGTCGACATCGTTTGGATGTTTCTCTTTCCACTCTTCTATTTAATTTAGGTGAAAAACATGCATGGAATGAAATTTTATGTGGGAATTTGGGCTGGACTTGTAGCAGCAACCGTGACAGAAGTAATGACGCGGTCACTACCTGGAACGTTCGCTGTCATATCGGGGGTTATTCTTCTGATATCTTCGGGTAAAGCTGTAACGATAGCAATGTACTTTCAGCATCTGCGGTATGAAAACAAAAGTTTAGCTCTTTTGCCGATTGCTGCCGTTTTAGGCGTTATAATTCTAGCTGTTGCAGCTTGGATGTCAATGTCTATGTGAATGTGATGAACAAATGAAAAGCAAACTCAAAGCTTATCTGCCCCTCATCTTGATAGGGATTCTTGCGCTCGCGTTTTTCTTCGGAGCGATATCTATGCTGATTTTCAATATTCAGCCTAAATTGGTAACCCACGTCTCAACTAGGACTCCGTCAAATATTGTACTCTACGAAGGAGAAATGCCCGACGGCCAATTTGGATTCGGCGCGGCAGCAGACAACCTGACCTCGCCTGGACCGACCATTGGATTCTCCACATCAGACCTCGTTAACCTCACCGTAATAAACGTAGGAAAGCTGCCGCACGCCTTCGCAATAACCACCATGCCCATTGCAGATGCCACAGTATTATTCGGCGCCGTGATTGGTTCAGCAAGCAACCCTCTTCAGCCGGGACAAGAAGGCTCGGTTGTTTTTACTCCAAACAATGAGGCTTTTGATTACTGGTACATCTCCCCCGTTGGCAATGATACAGCGGACGGAATGTATGGCGCAGTCATAGTGAGCTCAGTAACTGGCCCAGCGTTTCCTTAACGGTTCTAAAACGTATGTAAACATATTTTGTATTTTGAGAGAATCTGATTATGAGGGAAAAAATAAACCGATATCTTCAACTAACGAAGCCTAAGGTGACACTACTAAATTTGCTGGTGGGAGTCACTTGCTTTGTGCTTGCTGTGTTTCCTGCTATCTCCTGGTTTAAACTTGCCTTGTTCGCTGTTATAGGTTATTTAGCTGCTGGAGGCTGCGGTGTCTTAAACAGCTTCTATGATAGAGACGTTGACAAATTAATGTCGCGCACCTCGAAAAGGGCAATTCCTGCCGGAAAAGTGAGATCAAATGAAGCACTGATATTGGGGTTGGCAATGATTTCTTCAAGCTTCGCCTTCTCTTTTTTCTTGTTCAACCCCATGACTTGCCTGATGCTCGGTCTTGGAACAGTCTTTTACCTATTTATTTACACTGTTTGGCTAAAGCGCACCAGCCCCTGGAATGTGGTTATAGGCGGTTTCGCTGGCTGTTTTGCGGGACTTGCTGGTTGGACAGCCGCCGTCAATACGCTTAGTTTAATGCCCTTTCTTGTTGCGATGCTGGATTTTCTTTGGACGCCAGGTCATCTTTGGGGACTTGCCATTAAAAAAGTGAAGGAATACAAGGCTGCGGGGATTCCTATGCTTCCAGTGAAGATTGGCATAGTAAAGACGTCGCAGGTTGTTTTTTGGTTGAATGTTTTAACTGTTGCTTCCTCGTTTCTATTCGTACTTTTCGGTTTAACTGGCATAATCTATACGGCAGTTGCTTTGGCGGCGGGCGTCACGTTTTTGTTCCGAAACCGCGGATTACTATTTTCCTCCTCTGAAACACAGGGATTTAAAGTGTTTATTGCATCAATGCCCTATTTGACTTGCTTGATGATGGGGCTAATCATCGACAAAATCGTGCTCATCTAAACGTTCCGGTCAAGAAAACGTGTAGATAAAACCGGAGCCGCTGAAAGCATTCAGTGTTATTAGGCAAGTCGAGGCAAATAATTTCGGTATTGTGACTGTATATGCACTACAACAAATCTTTTTAAAACAATTGAATTAAACTAGCTGAGTAAAAGAGGATAATTATGAAAAACCGAATTTGGTTAGTGTTTACTCTAATACTTGTAATAGGCTTATTATCTACTTTGACGGCGACGACAACTAAGGCGCAGATTTCTGGAAATTCAATAACCCTGTATGCAGGTTCAGTGACAACAGGCTCAGGCACCTATGGGTACGGTCTAAGCTCAAGCAAAATTACCTCGCCTGGACCAACATTAACTCTAGTGGAAGGCACAACATATACAATAACAGTAAACAACGTCTCCACCATGCAACATTCCTTCGAAATAGTCCCGACCAAAGCAGCAAGCACTTCACCCTTGTGGAACTCAGGCATTGACATAACCAACTACATTCCAGCTGGAGGTTCAGGATCAGCCACTGTCACTCCTACCCAAACAGGCAACTTCTACTACGTCTGCACAGTACCAGCCCACATATCACTTGGCATGTGGGGAAACGTAGTAGTATCAGCCGCCAGCACCTCTCCGACTCCAACCATTCCTGAGTTTCCTTCAGCCTTGGCATTGATGTTCGTTGCGCTTGCAATAACCGCTTTGTCAGCTTTCGTGGTGCGGCAGAAAATCAGACCAAAATTCGTTAAATCATAATCTTTCTTTTTTTATCCTGCTAATTTTATAATTCGCCAACGCTGGCAGTTTGAAGGCGGGGGCGCTGCCTCTTCCAATATTATGTGCTGAAATATGTTGGCGAAATTGCCCTATCTGATATCCTGTTCAGAGCGGTCTCGCAGTTGAGAACTATTTTTAAGTGCTAAAACAATTGGTACCTGAGACCATAGCATTAAATAAGCTCTTGTTTTCTCTTAAAGAGTGCTTATTGTTATGCTTTTTATGTTAGGGGAAAACGTTTATGGTTGCAGTAAATACCGCTCTCTCTAGAGACAAAACAATGACACACAATAGCGACCCACTACGTTTGATTGCATTTTTCCTCTTAACTTTTCTGATTGTTGTGGGAATCTCGATATGGTTTTTGGATTTTATATCTCAACAAAGAGTCTTCGGCTTCCTCATGAGCGCCGAACTTATTGCGTTTGCGTTGCTTGTCTACATTTTTTATGAGCAAAACCCTGGAGTCAGCAAAAAACTCTTAACTGCAGGCTTCGCTGCCTTAGCAGTCCTCGTTTTGCTGGCGGCTGCCGTGTTCACAGGCGTTGGAACAACCCCACCTCTGCCTCCACCCAACGTTTCAGTAACTCTCTATGCTAGTAACACTTTAACCCTATACGGATTTGGAAACAGCTCAAACACCATAACCTCACCAGGTCCGACATTAACCTTCAACGTCGGCGACGTAGTAAACATGACAGTCATCAACATTGGAACCATGCCTCATAACTGGGCACTAACAACCACAAACCAAACATCCGCCAAAGTACTGTTCGGCGCGCAAATCGACAGCGGCTCAGTCCCCATAGAAATGAACCAAACCGCATCAATCATTTTTAAAGTAACCAAATCAGGCGACTTTTACTACATCTGCCAAGTTCCAGGTCACGTCACACTAGGCATGTGGGGCAACGTGGTAATTAACCCGTGAACATTTGATTTAACGGAATTCTTAGAAAAAGTGCTTTTTCTCAAAAATTAGGCCAAAGGCCTAATTTTTCTATAGACGAATCTTACAAACAAGTAAAAGAAAAACACTATGCTGCATATGAAAAAGCTAACGGGGTAGGGTGTATAAAACGCGATGAAAAGCCCAAACCAAGTTGCTAACAGAGCAATGATTACCGAAAGAATTATGACTTGCCGCGGCCGTTTTGCCAACAATTGAGCAGTTGCGGCTGGCGTGACCATCAATGCGAAAATGAGCAGGACGCCAACGACCTGGACCGCAAATGACGTTACAACTGCTACCAGAAGCATGAAAATTACGCCGAGCCAAAGTACGGGCATTCCTTTTGCTTCAGCAACATCTTCATCAAGCGATGAAAACAAGAGTGGTCGATATACCACCGCGGTAACCGCCAGAATTATCGCGCCAGCAAAGAGGGTCAAAAGAACAGCGGTATAACTGACGCCTAATATTTCTCCAAACAAGATCGAATACGCCTCGGTTGCATAACCAGTATAGAGGCTGAGGAACAACACGCCTAGACCGAGCATGAATGCGAGAACCGATCCGATCTGGACGTCACGCGAGGAAGCCTTCCGACCAAGCGCGGCTATTCCAAGTCCGCCAATACTTGTGAACATGAGAAGACCGTAAATGGGGCTGATGCCGATTAATACGGCAAACGCTCCCCCAGTGAAACCGACGTGGGAGAGTGCATGCGCTGCGAATGAGGAACGACGAATCACAATGAAATAGCCGACAATGCCCGCGACGATTGCGACGACTGTTCCTGCCTCATAGGCGTGCTGCATGAACGCAAATTGAAAAATCCGTTGCAGATCGATAATTGGATTATAGCTAAAGGTTGAAGATAAAGTAGACAATGATGTTAAGGTCATTCTGGTTGGCACCCGTGGCAGTCTTCAATTCCTACGATTGCGATGTTACCTCTCGAATCCTTGAGGACTTCGACTTGTACTCCGAATAGTGCCGAGAGACATTCCGATGTTAGGACTTCTTGTGGTGTTCCAGTCGCTACTTTGCCGTTAGCTATGTAGACCACTTTATCGAGGTATGGTAAAAGAGGGTTGATGTTGTGGGCTATCAGCAGTGCAGTTACGTTGCGCGATTGAACTACTTTGTGTATAAGCTGTAGTAATTCTCTCTCGCGTCGCATGTCAAGATTCGACAGCGGCTCGTCAAGCAATAGGATAGAGGGGTTGCTTACAAGTGCCTCGGCTAAAAATATTTTTTGCAGTTCCCCGCCCGACAACACGCTGAGGGAACGATGAGCCAAATCTGTCGCGTCAACACCTTCCAGCGCGTCCAAAGCAGCTTTGTGGTCTTTTTTGGAGAACAGGCCTAAACCCCATCGTGTACCGGAGACTCCCAGCCGCACAAGTTCAAAAGCTTCAACACTCGTTTCACCATCGAAAATATGACGCTGAGGAACGTAACCAATCTGCGGATTGCCGCGTTTAGGCGCTTCATCGAATATCTTGAGGGTGCCGCTGATAGGTTTTTGTAGCCCAAGGAGCAAACGAAACATAGTTGTCTTGCCTGCTCCGTTAGGACCGATAACAGCAACAAACTCGCCACGGTTAATGGCGAAATTGGCGTCTCGCCAAACTACGTTGCCTGGGTAGCCCGCCACCAGATTCTCGGACTTTATGATTTCGTATTGTTCTGTCATATTTACTGACCAAGGGCATTTGCGTTAAGTGTGTCTTGAATTGCGAGTAACTCAGCATTCATCCAAGTTTGGAACGAGACATCCGGCGGCTGTATAGTCTCTGTCACTCCAACAATCGGAATGTCATATTTAGCAGCTAGTGCTTTGATGCTCGTCGTGAGCAGCGTCACAGTTTGTTCGTTGTAGACCAGCATAGTGATGGTTCCATTCGTAATGAGATTATCGAACTGTACGACGCTCTGCGCTGGGGGATCGTTTCCTTCTGCGACGGCTTCCATGAATGCAGGAGGAGACACTAGGTCAAGACCGGTGGCGTTCGCGAGATACACAAAGATGCTCTCCGTAGATCCTACCTTTGTGCCGGCAAAATCTTGCGCTATCTCGTCAATCCGCGCGTTGTATGTGCTAAGCGATATATCATTAGGGCCGTTGCCATCTTTCAATATTTGATACTGCTGTGTAAAGTATGAGGTGGCGGATGGTTCGATGGCGCAGAGGATTTTGTACATCTCAGCTACAGTGTCATTCACATAGTAGGGGCTGTACCAGAAGTGGGGATTAGCGTCAATTGTTTGGTTGATGAGTTCTTGGACGTTTAAGACAACTTGATTTGAAGAAGCGCTTGCGGAAATCAGCTGAAGAGCCCAAGTGTCATATCCGGCTCCGTTGACAATTACGAATTGGGCATTTGCGATTGCTATGGCGTCAGCGGCATTGCTTTCGTATTCGTGAGGGTCAGTATTGGGGTCTGAAACGATGCTCGTCACATTAACTTTTGTTCCTCCAAGTTGAGATACTAAGCTGCCCCAGAAATTTTCAGCGGCAACTATCTTTATCACTCCATTAGAACTTGCAGTGCCGGTCACTCCCGTAGTGCCAGTCACTCCAGTGGAACTTGTAGAGGTTGAATGTTTTGAGAGATATATGCCTGTGAAGGCTCCTCCCACAATTAACACCACCAAGATTACTGCAATAATTATAGATGTTGTTTTCCGCATATCCTAATCTGCCTATATGTGCATTGTAGTCAGCCCAAGTTATTAAGTTTTACTCATTTTTTAATAACTCCACGCAGTTTTTGGCTGGACAGAGCAAAAGAAAATCAAAACTAAATCATTTAGAACCACTCATCTTAATGGTGCATAAGCCAACGTGGCATAAGACGATTTATTAGTTAAACATCTTGTTACAATAAGCTGTTGAGGAGAATTACGTGGAAATAATTAGCGTTTCACTGCCTGAGGAACTGCTCAAAGAGTTGGATGGTGTTTTAGGTGAACAGCACTCTGCGACCAGATCCGAAGTGATCAGGCAAGCTGTCAGAAACTACATTACAGAATATAACGAATTAGACAAAATCAAAGGAAACGTGATAGCCACCATAACCGTTCTTTATGAGAAGACAGAGCAAAATGAAGAATTGTTCCACCTGCAGCATGAATACGGAGACATGATTGCAGCATATCTGCACTCGCATCTAAATGAAACAAGCTGCCTTGAGGTTATGGCGGTAAAAGGACCCTCCGAGCGGCTTAAAAGCCTCATTGACGGACTAAAAGCCAACAAGCCAGTTAAACAAATAAAATTCTCAGTCATGATAACAGACGCGAAAGAATGATTAGTCGATCATCTTAGGGCTTTTTTCATTTTCAAACATATTTTCATAAAGATAAGTTGAGAGTGTCTTTTCCTCAGACAAGAAAAGGTTTGAAGGTTCATCCTTTAATCCTTTTGATGCGACTACATTTGCGAATTATTAGTTGTTTATCCTTGTAGGACGGTTACGAATCCGCCCATGTATCCAATCTGGTCAGGTTGCCCATCGCTGCCGGTCATCATTGCCCAGTCCCCTGCATCGGTATCGCATGGATATGTGCACCACCAACGGTAAACGCCAGCTGTTGCCTCGTTAAACTGGTAATTAGACACTGTTGGAACTCCCGTTTCATTGCTTGGCGGTACCGCAAAGTTCACTCCCAAGCTTGGGCTAGTAAAGCTATGTTCTCCGTTATCATAGTTTATAATTGTTAGGTTCACTTCTTGTCCTGCGTAGACGGTGAAGTTGCATGGCGTAAAAGCGTCGTGAAGTAAACCATCGGGACCAAGTTTCACGTCACCTTGAACTACCAAAGTTATATCCGCGGTTTTCGGCACACTGGCGACTGAGGTCGTTGAAGGCTTCAAATTGTAACCAATCACCGCACCCGCCACGACGGCAGCTAAGAGGACAACCAAAAAAGCAAGCCAAACTACTTTTGATAAGTCATTATCACTCACGGACAAATCATCAGGAGTAACTTCATATATTTAAGTTATCGAGCGTCGGTCTAAAAGATTGCGGTTTTTTCACCAATTTTATTTTCCTAAGTTTAGTTCCAGAGAAATAAAACCGGAAAGAAATTAATTAGGACTATGTAGAAATTCTCAAGGTCAGCAGTATAGCTACTTATCTTTCTTGTTCAAGAAAAAACGAATACAGCACGCATGCCCAAAAGCGCCCTTGCTTTTTATATTTTTATCCAAAGTAGAATTCCCATGATTAACCCATAAATAGCTAAGGCTTCAGACAACGCCACAATCAAGAAACTCCTAAAGAAAGTTTCAGGCTTCTCAGATAGTGCACTGATGGCGGCGCTGCCAACGGCGGAGATTCCAAGTCCAGCGCCTAAGGAAGATAAGCCAATAGCTAATCCGGCGCCGATTGCTAGGCCCAGTGTATCGTATGGTCCAGTCGCCGTTGTTGTTGTAGTCGTTTGAAGTGTGGAAATTGTGAATGCTGCGGCTACTCCGAGAAGAGGCAGAAGTGCCAGCGGAATCAAAAAAAGCAAAATTAATAGTCTATGTTTCAAAGCAACCTAGCTCCAATAAAAACAACGCTTGTCTAGGTATTAACTTTTTTCTTGGTTGTCTTGGCTTCATTTGCTTTAATGGAGCGTTCGGCAGCTTCGCCTATTTTGCCGGCTTCTTCTTTAAGTGCAGTGGTTTCTTGTTGGATTTTCTTTATTTCATCTTCAGCCTCACGTTCTATGCTTTTGTTAAATTTCTTGTAGTCTTTTTCTAACTTTGGGTTTTTCGACATTGGTTACGCTCCTACCGCTGTCATTTAACGACTAACACAGGGCAAGGTGAGTATTCAATTACTCGTTCGGCAACGCTGCCGATAAGAATTCTCTCTGCGCCTCTTAGCCCATAAGTGCCCATTACAATTAAATCCATGTTTAAACCTTTAGCTAAATGAACAATCTGTTCAAACGGTCTTCCTTTCGCAAGCAAAGAAGCAGCTTTAATGCCTTCTTTTTGCGCTTCACTAAGAACATAATTGATGTATTGTTGACCATCTTTCTTTAGATCCCGTTCAACATCCTCACGGTCGGTTGCTTTGGAAATTTGGTCAAGAACAATCTGATCCATGACGTAAACAACCATAATTTCGGCATCAAGCATTTTGGCAACGCTGATACCGTACTCTGCAGCACGTATGCTGTAATCTGAGCCGTCAATGGGAATCAAAATTTTTTTCACATTCTTGAAATCTGCACTCATCTTATTCCATGCTCCTTAATCATGTGCTTAATTCGCTTAGTTCGAACAAACTCTTCGCGGTCCTTTTCTTCCAAAACAAGTTCAATCCGCTTAGTAATGTTACGGTACATGGGGATAAGTACGTTATTCAAAGCGTTTACTCGCCGCTGAGTCCTTCGCACATCATTAGCAATCTGAAACGTGGTGCCCTCAGCTCTAGCTAAATTAGCAATTAATCCCAGCACACTGTAGAACTGCTTAAACGCTTTATCAAGCTCCGCGCTAGTATTAGCGAAACCATAATCAGGCTTTGCGTCAGACTCGTTTTGAAACTCCACGGTAGGAACAGTCACGCCCATAATGCTTCTAAAATCCATGAGGAAATCCGCTTCATAACTTGAGCCCAAAGCCACGTTAGCAACTGTTTCCGATCCCTTAGCCATATTTGCCTCCTTTAAACTCTGGTAGGCTCTCGCGAGAGCCTCCAATAACTCTTCTCGGTTTTTTTCAGCGTCATAAATGCTGTTTCTTAGCTCGCGGAGCAAAATGTCACGTTTACGTTCAAGTACCTCACGCCCGGACTCGGCTAAACTCAGGGTCTTTTTTGTTTGAATGAGATTAATTCTTGTTGGACTAACGTTCTCAAGAGACATTTTGTCACGTTACCTCTTGAACAATTTTTGGAAAATACTTCTTGATTAATTCAGGATGGATTCTTGTTAATTCTTCTTCCTGCAAAATTGACAGGGCATCCCAAGCAATCGAAAGAGTTTGCTCAATTGACCTGTTCTCGTTTTTACCTTGATTAATAAGCGTCCGCTCGAAATTTTCACCAAAGCGCAAATAATCTTTATCTCTGTTTCCTAACCCCTCTTCGCCGATAATTGTAGCTAAAGATTTCACAGCATTGTACTGAGCATAAGCTGCGTATAGTTGACTTGCAACGTCAGCGTGGTCTTCCCGCGTGCTGTCTTTTCCTATGCCATCCTTCATCAATCTGGAGAGGCTCGTGGTTATGTTGATTGGGGGATAAATGCTCTGTTTTTCCAGGGCGCGGGACAAGACAATTTGCCCTTCAGTAATATAGCCTGTTAAGTCGGGGATAGGATGCGTTATGTCATCGTTTGGCATGGTCAAAATAGGCATCTGAGTTATGGAGCCCTTCTTGCCAGCGATTCTGCCTGCACGCTCGTATAAGCTTGCAAGGTCACTGTACATGTAACCAGGATAACCCTTTCTACTAGGCACTTCCTCCATTGAAGCGCTAACTTCACGCAGTGCTTCGCAGTAATTTGTCATATCTGTCAAGAGCACAAGCACATGCGATTCCTTCTCAAACGCCAAATACTCCGCCAAAGTCAAACCAGCTCTGGGCGTAATAATTCGTTCCACAGGCGGGTCCTCAGCTAAGTTAAGGAACATCGCCACGTTTTTTATTGCGCCGGTTTCCTCGAAGCTTTTTTGGAAAAAAGCGGCATCATCATGCTCTAACCCCATTGCAATGAAAACAATATAGAATTCTTCGCTTCCGCCTCGAATCTGCGATTGCCTCACAATTTGAGCGGCAAGCTCGTTGTGAGATAAGCCTGGACCGCTAAAGATTGGAAGCTTCTGCCCACGGACAAGACTGGTTAAGCCGTCAATTGCAGATATGCCCGTCTGGATGAAGTCTCTTGGATATTCGCGAGCAGTCGGATTCAAAGGGAAACCATTCACGTCAAGTCTCTCTTCCGTAAAAAATCGGGGGTGACCGTCAATGGGTTCGCCGAAACTGTTCATTACGCGCCCAAGCATCTCTGTAGATACAGGCACTTCCAGCGGTCTTCCAAGAAACCGAGTACGCGTTTCCGAAGGCGACAGACCTGTTGTGCCTTCGAAGACTTGGACGGTTACGGCTTTCTGAGTTACCTCAATAACTTTGCCTAGGCGCATTTCTCCAGTCTGGGTTTTCACCGATACAAGTTCGTCGAAACTTACTTCTCCTACATTTTCTACTATGATTATTGGGCCTGAAATCGAGGCTACACCTTTATACTCTAATCCTGTGCCTGCCATACGCTTTACCTCAAACTTGCCTCCAACATTTCGAAGATCTGATTCATTCGTGTTTCCAAATCGTCTAAAAGATTTACTTTGTCGTTTGCCACTGAAGTTTTCATGCGCATGATCTCCTCTGTGATTGGCAGCTGTGTAATCTTGAAGATTGGTGCGCCCTTGTTTACAACACGCTCGGCTAAACTGTTGAAATCCATAATTATTTTAAGCATTTTGAATTGTTTTTGAGGAGAGCAGTAAGTATCCACTGGATCCAAGGCATTCTGCTGCAAAAAAGCCGTGCGGATTATTCGGGCTGTCTCTAAAATTAAGCGCTGTTTATCAGGCAAAGCTTCTGGACCGACCAGTTTAACGATGTTTTTCAATTCGTCCTCCGTCTGCAGTATGCGCATTGCCTGTTCTCGATAGCTATTCCAGTCTTTATCCACTTTGTCTTGCCACCAACCTGCAAGTTCACCTATGTATCCGCTGTAGCTTTGAACCCAATTAATCGCGGGATAATGCCTAGCATCTGCCAATTCAGGGTCTAAAGCCCAGAAAACCCGTGTGAAACGTTTAGTATGCTGAGTCACTGGCTCAGTAAAGTCGCCGCCGGGAGGAGAAACCGCTCCAATTGCACAAATTGAGCCGACGCGTTTTTCTGCACCTAATGGTTCCACGACGCCTGTACGCTCATAAAATTCCGCTAGGCGAGACGGCAAATAGCTTGGGAAGCCTTCCTCTGCAGGCATCTCCTCAAGCCTCCCTGAAATTTCTCTCAGCGCTTCTGCCCACCTGCTTGTGGAATCCGCCATCAAAGCCACTGCGTAACCCATGTCTCGATAGTATTCAGCTATGGTTATTCCTGTGTAGATGCTGGCTTCACGGGCAGAGACTGGCATGTTGCTTGTGTTAGCGATAAGTATGGTTCGCTCCATAAGCGGGTGCCCAGTTGTAGGGTCAGTTAACTTGGGAAAGCTAGTCAACACATCTACCATTTCGTTGCCCCTTTCACCGCAGCCCACGTAAATTACCAAGTCTGCATCTGACCATTTGGCAAGCTGTTGCTGAGTAATAGTTTTTCCAGTGCCAAAACCGCCTGGAATAGAAGCGCTTCCGCCCTTAGCTATTGGAAAGAAAGTGTCAATTACACGTTGCCCCGTGATTAAAGGAGCAGATGCAGGAAGCCTTCGGCTGTACGGCCTAGGCTCCCGTACCGGCCATTTCTGAAGCATTTTCAGGTCAGTTTTTTTTCCGTTTTCTTCTATGGTGGCGATGGTTTCTATGATTGTGTAGTTGCCTTGCGGTGCAATTTGGACTAGTTTGCCCTGCATGGTCGGTGGGACAAGTATGCGGTGTTCAACCAAATCGGTTTCTGACACTGTTCCAATGACATCGCCACTTCCAAGCTTATTTCCCACTGTTGCCTTGGGTATAAAAGCCCATTTTTTATCAGTTGAAAGGGGTGACACTCCGTGCACTTGTTTAATAAATGGTCCAGTAAGTGTCTTCAACACTTCTAATGGTCTTTGGATGCCGTCGAAAACGTTTCCCACTAATCCCGGAGCAAGCTCCACTGAAAGAGGGTTTCCAGTTCCTATCACAGGCTCGTTAAGTTTAAGTCCAGAAGTGTTCTGGTAAACTTGAATTGTTGCACGTTCCCCTTCTAAACGAATAATTTCACCTATTAAGCCCTCTTTACCTACTTCAACAAGTTCATGCATAACGGCTCGTGCCATGCCTTTGGCTTCAACAACTGGCCCCGCAACTCGAATTACGCTTCCTTTAACCAGCATGTTTTCTAGGCCTCCTTCCCGAACAGTATTTTTGCCGCTTCAACCCGTAAGGTAGGCTTGAGTTCTTGCAACCGATTATCTATGGTGCTATCGCAGGTTATTTTGCCGTCTATGGTTTGGATTTTGCAGCCGCCAATGAAATCTTCTTTTTCGTCAGACAGCGTCAATTGCCTACGTAGCTTCTTAGACAAACGGTTCAGCATTTCTTGCGTGAGCCAAGTTTTATCTTTGCCGTTAACTTTCACAACAACGTTTTTTCTGCCGATTTTTTTAACCACTTCTTCTATAATTTTAAGCAGATACTTTCGGTATTCCTCAGTTTTAACAAAATCTTCCAGTTTCTCGACAGCTTTCTCGAAAACGCTGTCAACTAACTCTTCTTTGGTTTGAAGCAGATTATTCCTTATCTCAACTTCCGTAACCGAGGTTATTTTCCGCTTTTCGTTTTCAGCATTTGTCTTCTCATCATTAATTATATCCTGGTAGTTTTGGTCTGCTTGTTTTTTGGCTGTTTTTAATGTTTCTTTCGCTTCATTTTCAGCCGCCAAAATTATGGCTTCTGCTTCTTTTTGCACATCCGCTAAAACTTCACTTGTAATCGCAAACAAACCATCTTTGACACTCACGTTTAAACGCCTCTACAATCTAACGCCTAAGGTTTTGCTTATTAAGTCAGACATGCGGATTTCAGTTGGTTTTCCTTTGCTTCCAGGTATCTCAACGATTAGCGGGCTCCTGCGTTCCCGGCGAACTTGGTCGATTGTTTGATGCAACTGCGGTTTATTGGAATATTCTTCACTTATGATTATGACTGCTAGGTCACTGCGCGCAAGCGCTTTATTTAAAGCCTGCACTGTCTCATCGGCTGAAGTTACTTCGACTCCGTCAATGCCGACAAGCCTAAAGCCAGTTACCATGTCGCTGTCGCCGATAACGTAACCAAGCATCTTGTGTTCCTAATGAAACTTTTAATTCTTAGGTTAATCAACATTTTGTTAGGGAACATGCTTCGACCAGAAAGAATGACTTTTACGTCGATAATCTGCGTCAGAAAAGACGTCGAATCGGTACTGGAAGCGCTAAGCAGCTTCGGAGAATTCCACGTGGAACAAGCAGCCGAAGCTAACACAGGCCCCTCTGAATATAACCAACGCATCCAGCGGGTTGAGGATTCCCTCTCAACCATTAACGAGTTGACTAAACAGCTTATCCAAGAAAAACCAGGTTTTTTTGACATTTTCGAGGCATCACAACCCACTAAAATGCATGTAACCGCCGAAAATTGGCAAGCCCTGCTGGAATCCACCCGCCAAGAAATCTACGCTCTGAAAAAAGAAGCCGACGAATTCAATGTTTCCCTATCAAGTCTGCGAGAAAAAGCCTCTCAGCTCAATCACCTCCAATACATGCTTACGACGATGGATAAGATGGGCATGGACCTTGCAGCCTTCGGAGAACTAAAATTAATTCATGTCTCCATCGCAAGCGTTCCACACAAAAATTTTGATGGATTAACAGTGGCGCTTAAGGGGTTCCCGATTGTTCTGCATCGTTCTTACTTAACCAAGGACTTTGACTTTGTATATTTAGCCATGCCAAGCAAACAGCGGGAAGAAGTTGAAAGAATCCTCAAGATACACCGCGCCCGCATATTTACGATTCCTGAAGATCTGCCGCACAACACATCCGAGGCACTCAAAGAAGTTAATAAAAAAACAAAAGAAAACGCGCATGAGGAAAAAACAGTTTTAAGTTCACTAAGCAAGTTAGGTAAAGAATACAAAAACAAGCTTGCATGTTGGCATGAAACCACCGAAAATATTCTGGCTTTGTTGCAAGCGAAAAGAAAAATCCTTGAATCCGGGCGCCTCGCAACTGTTAAAGGTTTTGTGCCCACGAAAAAGTTTCATGCACTTAACAGAAAAGTCCATTCGCTGCTGGGCGAAAAAGTTTTGGTGCTGGAAACTGACGTAGCTGAGGCTAAAGACCCGCCAACTAAGATGAGCCACAACAGATTTGTCGCGCCTTTTGAAGAGTTGACCAAACTCTGGGGTCTACCATTTTACGACGAAATAGATCCGACTTTTCTTATTGCAATCACGTTCCCCATTATTTTCGGGTTAATGTTCGGCGACGTTGGACACGGCTTAATCCTCCTGGTCGGCGGGTTAACGCTTGCGATATTGATCAAAAAGAACCAAGCAATAAAAAATGTCTGCTGGATTATGGCATCATGCGGCGCCAGCGCCCTTGTTATGGGAATAATGTATGGCGATTTTTTTGGGAAGCCCTTGTTTGCTCCTTTATGGTTCAGTCCTTTCAATCCGGTCAGTAATGTCTTTGATTTCCTAATTTTCAGCCTCATCGTAGGCGTAATACAAATCATGATCGGTTTGGTTTTGCAGCTCGTGAACTTTTTGCTTAAGCATAATGTGATAGATGCAGTTTTAACAGCCGTGCCTCAAATGGTGTTGTATCTTGGCGGAGTTTCTCTTATTGCAGTTTACAAGTTAAATATTAGCTTATGGTTTTCCGGTCCAATCCTGCTGATCATCGTACCCTTTTTGGTTTTAGCTCTTGGCAAACCCATTTTCTTGACTGCGGCGAAATTTTCGCAACGTTCCATTGGAAGCCAAAGCAAAAAAGGGGGAGAAACCTCGTTTGGGGAAAGAATTTTTGAGAGCGGGGATTTCTTGACTCGTTTGCTTAGCAACAGTATTTCTTACGCGCGAATTCTTGCTTTGCTTATGGCTCACTTTGCATTGCTTCTTGCAACCTACACTATAGCTGGCGAGATAGGTTTCGCTTCGGTTCCAGCGTTGATTCTCAGCGGCGTAATCATCGTTGGCGGAAACATTTTCGTGATTGCGCTTGAAGGCTTAATAGTTTTCATTCACACGCTAAGACTGCACTTTTACGAGTGGTTTAGCAAATTCTATCAGGATAGCGGTACAGTGTTTAAGCCGTTTAAGCAGAACCATGTCTACACCGAAGTTGTTCTTGATTCAAAACAAGCTTAAAGCAGCAGTCGGCTTTGCATACTCTCAGGTTTAACTTCTGCTTCTACACCTGAGCCAACTGCAATAAGATTATGCACTTCGGCTTCTTTCTGAGTCATGAAGGCAATGGGTGCACCGATATTGAAGTTTTCAGGTATTTTGCTTGCTTTAGCATGGTTCAAGACGGCTTTCTTGAAGGATTTTTCAGCGTTAGCAATTATTTCTTCTGGGCTTTGGGCTTTAACAAAGAAACCAGCATAATGGCTATCGAGGGCAACTTTTAGGGCTGAGTCAAAATCAGCGGCTGTCACCATAGCCTCAACGTTTTCCCTTTCAAGGCAAAAATTGTTAGGCGGCACCGCAAGTCTTAGCCAATTGGGTTCATAATTCAGGATTTTTCCTCTCAACAGCGTCAGCAATGTGAAGCTGTCGTTTTCTGAGCTCGCATAAAACTGCGCATGCGGTTTTTCTTTTTTGGGAAGACGTTCATACCCATCATAGAGTTTTTCGTGAAATGTCTTATCAATTAGTACGTCAAGGCACGTGGTTGAGCCGTCTTCCTCGTAACTTTGAAGTCCCATGTTCAAGGCTGCCGCGTAATCAGTCTTTTTTAATGTTTTCACCACTTGTTGGACAGTTGGGGCTTTTGCAGTTTCCTCTATAACCACTCGGTTTTTAAGAAAATCTTCTACGCGAAGATAGATTTTGTCTAGTTTCTGTTCAGGGCTTACCTCGGCGTTAGTTGCTTTTATAAGCACCTTGATGTTTTCTACCTCGAACTTTAACAGATATAAACTAAGGTATTTTGACGCGGTCTTTGGTGAATTTTTAATCATCTTTGCATAAGTTGAAATGAGGTTTTCGCGGAAGGCTCTTTCGAGCTTGCGGCTGTTAAGCGGTAACGGTGCCTTAGCAAGTTGCTCTTGATAAGTGGTGTCACGAAGTTGAGTCGTGAGCTCTGAAAGATTTTTGCATTCTGTTAAAGCTTTGAGTTTGGTTTCGTTGAGCAGTTTGCTTCTTTCTGCTCCGATTTTCGCTAAAACGGACGAGTAAACTGTCGTCTGAGTCAAAACTTGGTTTCCCCGAGCACTCGGTTCACAACTGTGTTGACTGCCGTCTTCAACTGTTTTTCTGCTTGCGCCCTTAGATTCGTTTGGGCTTCTTGACTTGCTTTTAGCTGTTCTTCACGTTTGCGGTTGGCTTCCTGAACGGTGCGGTCATAAATTTGCTGAGCCTCCTCTTCACCATATGCTTTGGCGTTAGCTAACAGCTTCTCGGCTTCCTGCTGTGCAAGAGCCGTCATTTCTTTGGCTTTATCCTGAGCTTGGCTGCAAATTTGGTCGGCTTGAGCTTCAATTTTTTTCAGTTCGTCCCAGACTTTCTCCATTATTCCACAAAGAAGCTAGGTTTGAGGGGTTTCTAAAGGTTTTTGTTCCTTGAAAAATCATCGGTTTCTTTAGTCCGACCGAAAGCGAGGGTGTCAAGGAAATAAAAAAGTTTCCAAAAAACTAAAAGGCAGTTGAACCACAAAAGCGGCTTAACCGATTATCATTTGCTGCATGAGTGTGCCCAGCCATGAGCAATATAAGACTTGTCCAGTTTGACCGTTTACAGTTATCATGCCGTAATAGTTGGTTCCTTTGAGGACTTGCATCTCGTAGTATCCGTAGAAAGCTGTCGTTTGTCCGACTGTGGTTCCTGAGTAGTTGGTGTTTAGGTATTGCTGCGCCTCAGTTTTAGCTTGATCCATTGAGACAGCCATATTTGTTGTCGGTGTTCCTCTAAGCCACGTCATCATGCCGCCTGAGCCCATCATGCCTCCATTTGTTCCCGTGGTCAAGTAGCCCATCATACCTGTGCTGCTGGAGATTCCGTACTTGGTGTTCCACTCCATCATTGCGCCCTGCTCGGCTGTGACCGCGCCTGTAACGTTGTTGATTACTAGTTCGAATGCTCCTGCCCCAGTGTTTTTCTCCACGACTTGTACATAGAAGCATGTTGAGTATTGGTCCACTTCCGCAACCGAAAGATTAGAGTTGCTAATTTGCGTTATGTAGTTTTGGGCTATAGTGGCCGCATCATTAATTGTTAACGCCGCTGTCGTTGTTGATGGTGCCGTAGGAGTGGCCTGGGCTTCTATTCCTGCTGTGGAGGGTGGCGTTGGGTTTGAGCTTGTTGTCGTGGGTATGAATAGAAATGCGAATACTGAAGCGGTTACTAACGCTGTTGCGATAACAGCGACGGTTAATATGATGATTATTTTCTTTGTGTTCATTTTTTCACTTCTCCTTGATACTTGCCTTAAGGGTGACAAGTGATTTGATGGTTTGCTGATACAAGATTGAAACAGTTTCGCTTTTTGCCCTTCAGGCAAGACTGTGTTTTCGACTTACCTGATATGACACGTGTCATAGGCTGCTTATAGGCGTTTTCACATCCACAAACCAAACCTCACGAAAAACAAATAAAAAACTTAGGCGGTTCTTTTGGCTCCGCAATTTGGACATATCGTCAAGGTCCAAGGAAAAAGAGTTGCGCAGTATTTGCACGGCGCCATAATATCTTCTGGGATAGCTTCTTTGTTGTCATCATCGGATTCTGAGCCACAACCGCATCCACACCCACACATGTTAGGGCATCCCTATCGAATTCGGCTCATCATGCCTCTGCAAAACCCAGCCATCCAATTGTACATTGGTTTGAAGATGTTGCTGGTAGTTGTCAAAGGTGTGCTCGATTGTTGTTGGGCTGTTCCGACTGCACCAGAGTCTCCGTAGCCTCTCATCATGCCACCATTTCCCATCATTCCGCCAGCATAGCCCCCGTAGGATGTTACGCTGTTTGGGGAGTTTGTTGTAGCGGACGTACCGACGCGTCCACCCGTGTAAGCGTAAGCCGACGCGATTAACAGCGTAGCAGCCAACGCTACAAGGGTCAATACGGCAATTATTTTCAAAGTTTTCATTTCAATTTACCTCTACAATACATCCATGGCTGCGTTTGGTATAGAAGTTGGCTGAAACAGTCATGAAACAGTTTTTTTAGGGGCTAAAACAGCTTATTTGGAGCTTTGTGGCTTTGAGCTGCTAACCCAGTCTGAGACCGTGACTTCATTTGTGTTTCCCAGAGGTTTCACAGTGACGATTCCGCGTTCCGCGAACCGAGCTACAATGCGATGGGTTTTAAGCCGACTGAGCCCGGCTTCTTTCCCAACATATTTTTGCAGGTACTTTCCTTGATGAGCAATTAATACAGTGAGGACTTTTTGTTCTTCAGGCGTCATAGTCTTTAAAATTACGTCGCAAGAGTTAGGTGCCGTATTTGTGGTCGGAATGTTTAAACTTGCGGTTTGGACGGGGCTTGCGGAAGTAGGCCCTATTTTGCTTGGTTCGCAGGTTCTTCCGATGTTTCTGATCTCGGGATAAACCACGTAGAAGCCAAAGCCAACGAGGCCTATTGCCACTGCCGCTATTAGAGCTACAGGAATTATCCAGAGGTTGGACGCTGCTGAGGTGGTTCCCGTGCCGTTGCCCCCCATCATTCCTCCCATGCCGCCGTTGCTTCCGCTACTTGTTGATTTGCCTATGCCCATGCTCTGCCACATCTGCCCTATCCAGCTTGACTGGTAAGAAGAAGGTGTGCTAGCGAGCTAGGTACACGCTGATTGTGACGAGAATAAGAAGCAAGACTACGGCTAAGGTCAGAAGAATGAGGAAAACGTGCAATCTTCGCATAATTAAATAGATTTTGAGCGGAGAATTAAATATTCACTTTAGCACAAAGACTTTTTCCATGTGAAACGTGGCTAAACAAAGTTTCTTTCATTTTTGAAAACTTCCACCGGTCCCTCAAAATTCGTGACTGACTATGCCTGTTCCTTAGTCAACAAATACTATTTTGCTACAGTATTTTGCGGTGAAAAACAAAATGAGTCAACTATCTAATCCATTAGAAGTTTTGAAATCCCTCTCAGAAGCAACAAGCATGCTAATCAAGAAAATTTCGCAGTCAGTAGTTAGCGTAAAATCGCAAATGTCACACGGCACAGGCGTCGTATTAACCAAAGACGGCTACATCGTAACCTGCAACCACGTTACCGCAGGAGCCAACACAGTTAAAGTAGGCCAAGGAGAAAAAACCTTCAACGCAAAAATCGTCGGATCCGACCCCTACAATGACATAGCCCTCTTAAAAGCGGAGAAAGGCGAATTTACACCCATAGAACTAGGCGATTCAGAAAAACTAAGCGTCGGACAATACGTTTTCGCTCTTGCTAACCCATTTAATAGACAGCAACCCACCGCCACCACAGGCATCGTAACCAACGTAAACAGCAGTCTTAGAGGTTGGCGTGGAACACAAATGGAAAACGTAATCGCCACCGATGCCCAGCTTAATCCAGGATTCAGCGGCGGACCACTCGTAGATGTAGATGGCAAAATCATCGGTATAAACGCGGCGTACGTTTGGCAAAGAGGCATCGCTATCCCAATAAACAAGGTAAAAGCAGTTGCAGACAGGCTGATGACTGGAAAAGTAGCGCAGAAAGGTTACCTCGGCATAATCGCGAACACCGTTGCCATTCCAGAGGAAATCGCTGAGCAAGCAGGCTTAGAACAGGAAACAGCTGTAATGATTTTCAGCGTTGAAGCAGGCTCCCCGGCACGCAAAGCAGGCTTAGCCATGGGCGACGTACTAGTTAAATTCAACGGCAAACCCGTCACTGACTTCTACGACCTACCCAGACTGCTCTCAGAAGACGTGATAAACAAAGAAACCACTCTAACCATCATCCGAAGAGAAAACCTGATTGAACTAACAATAGTTCCCACCGTTCACGGAGGCGAAGAAGACTGATAAATCGTTCCCCACTAGAGATTGAACCGCCCTCACCCATGCCGTCGCCGCCACTTCGACGCAACCCCCATCCGATTCCGCAGCTCAGCAATGCAATCGCAGTTGCTTCAATAGCCCCTTTTCCATCTGTTTTTGATTAAGATGGATGGAGCTCTTTTTTTCTTCTCAAACATTAAAGTTAATTCATTTTTCTTTTCATGAGGGCAATAAAACTTATGTCGCATTGTGAGTTAAGGGACTTTGGAATTTTGCGCGCATTTGCCGTTTTGGCGTTGTTGTGACGGTAATTTTCGGGGTTAGAGGTTTAGAAAGGGGGAAAGTCGGCAAGAGACGGAAAGGAACAAAAAACGACGAAAAACAACGCGGAGGAATGGGTTGGAACGCAAAAAAAAACAACCTGCAACCGCTTCAAGCCCTAAACCAAAAAAACAAGCCATAACACAAAGGACAAAAATCCCCAGAAACCCCACTGATTCAAGCAATTGTCTTATAAGCTGATTCTGACTATTTCAGTAAGCAAGTGATTTGGATGCATGTTTCGCTGGGTTTACTCGTCGGAGTCTTAGTAGCCGTTGGAGCCTTCCTCGTTGTCTTAGCAGTCTACGGAGTAAGCTTCATGGGGCTGGGCGCATCAGACGACGTAGCTCTTGCGGCAACGCTGTTTGTCGTCGCAGCAGTCATCATCCTCATATTCGCCGCTGGATTCAAAGCCCAGTTTAAACGGGTAAAAACAGGCAAAGAAGCCTTGATTGGAGCCAGAGGCGTAGCGACAAGTGACCTTAACCCTAAAGGTGAAGTCCGCGTTATGGGCGAGTTCTGGGAAGCAACCGCCAAAGATGGGGCAATAGCTGCTGGTGAAGCGGTGGAAGTTGTAAGCATGGAAGGCGTGTATCTTGTGGTTAAACCAGCGCAGCAAAAAGCTTAACTCTTAAGAGCGCAGAATAATGATTGAAGGTGTGAATTAAATGTCGGCAGTTGTTGAGGGTGTAATTGGATTTATAGCTATAGTTGTTGTACTTTTCCTGTTAAGCGGTATTCGTGTTCTGAAAGAGTGGCAGCGGATGCCAGTTTTAAGGCTCGGACGCTATGTTGGCTTGAAGGGTCCCGGCATCGTCTATCTTATTCCTTTAATTGACAGGGCGCCCCTGACAATCTCCACAAGACTAGATACTATACAATTCCGCACTGAGTCAACGTTAACTAAAGATAACGTTCCAGTAAACGTTGATTCAGTTTTATACATGAGGCCCGTGGATTTAGAGAAGGCAGTGCTGCAAGTTGAAAACTACTACCAAGCGACACAATTGGCATCTCAAACAACCCTGCGGGAAGTCATCGGTAAACAAAGCCTCAACGAGTTGCTCGCGGAACGAGAAAAAGTCGGGGCTAAACTGCGCGAAATCATCGATGAAAAAACTGAGGCATGGGGAATCAAAGTTACCTCCGTGGAAGTCCGCGATGTCATAATACCAAGCAACCTGCAAGACGCCATGAGCCGCCAAGCCCAAGCTGAACGGGAACGCATTGCGAGAGTTACGTTAGCCACAGCAGAGTTTGAAGCGTCACAAAAAATGATTGAAGCAGCAAAAGCCTACGAGGCAAGCCCAGACGGACTGAGACTCAGATGGATGAACATACTCTACGAGTTGGGCCAGCAATCACAAACAAACACAATCATGTTAGTGCCCGCAGTCATGCCTGAAGCAGGCTGGCCTCCAGTCGGAACCTACGGATTCAAAGACTTAACTAACGCCCAACAAGCACAGGCAGCAGCAAGGAAGAAAACAATGCCACCACAACCGTCATCACAGCAGCCGCCATCCGAACAACCTTAGTAAGCAAATCTTTTTTTCTTTTCTTTACGCAGGTGTTTTCGAAGCTGATTTCGCCGCTTTCACTGTGCGCTCCAACAAAAGCTGGGCCGCTTCTTGGCTTGGCCACCCGCCTAACCCGCAGTCAGGACCCGTAAACGTCATTCGGTCGCCATATTTTTCTTCGGCAACCATGTATCTTTTCCTTATCGTTTCTTCTGGTTCAACCAATTGTTCAGATGAAGGTTTAGCCACGCCTTTCTCGTAGAGTTCTGCTAAAATGCTGTCTATGTCTGTTCTTGAGATGCCGACTCTGATTTGCTTATCCGCCTTTTCCAGCATGCTTTTGGGAACTGCTTCAATGTTGCTTGGCGAAGCAGCATACTCAAACGATAACACATCAAGGTTTTTGACGCGGAGCAAATCATGCAGTCCTGAAGCTGAATGCAAATGAATCTGCTTTATGGCTCCTTGGAAATCAAATGTTTTTTCAAGCACCTCGCAGATCAAGTCAGGTGCCGCTTGGATGTTGTTGAAGCCGAAGCTAGGCTCATCAATCGAAACAACTTTTGTTTCAATATATTTGTTGTTTAAGAGCGCGTTTTTTGCGAACCGTTTAATTGTCTCGGCAAACCCTTCCAGCACATCTGGGTACGCTGTTTTTCCAACCTCATGCAGGTACTGTTCAAGTGGACCAAAAATTGATACGCGCAACTGGATTTTTTTGCCGAATTCTTCGCTGAGAACTTTAGCTTGTTGACTGATCAGGTGCACTTCTGGGAAAAACGCTTTGTCCTGTTCGACAACAAAAGAGCCATTCGCCATTGCCAAGTGGATTGCATCACCGACTTGCTTTATCCCATCGTAATGTTGCGGAAAATTTACGACATCTAAGCCGGACGCATTTTTTTTCCTAAATGAATCAAGTATTAATTCGTTGAAATTTCTCTGTAAAAAATTATCCTTCGTTATATCTTTGCCTTGGAATATTGCTTCTCTTGCAAGCTTATACGCTCTGCTGAAAGCTTCTCTTCCAACTCCAAACGGCAACGGGAAACTGCCTATGTCATCAACTAAAGTCTCCATAAAGTATTATTGAGTCACAGAATTCTATTAAAGCTAATCCCATCTTTAAACCGCTTAAAGGTTGAAATTCGATGTCTGAATGCATATTTTGCCAGATAATCCGCAGGGAAGCGCCTGCAAGCATAGTTTACGCGGATGCGCAGGTCGTTGCTTTTTTGAGTAATCATCCTGTTAATGCCGGGCACACACTTGTGGCGCCCAAAAAGCACTACGAGAACATTTATGAGATTCCCGACGAAGAAGCAGCTTGCCTGTTTAAAATCGCCAAGAAGATTGCACCTGCTATTAAAGACGCAACAGGAGTTGAAGGCATCCGAATAGTTCAGAACAACGGAAAAGACGCTGGACAAGTCGTTTTTCACCTGCACGTCCATATTATTCCCATGAAGCCCCTAGGTCAGCTTGGGCATGAACATGGCTTCCGAACTGTAGAGTTGCTTGATAAGGATGCCGAAAAAATAAGGCAGCGCCTCTAAAAGCGGTAACTTAATTTTTTGATTAATCTTTCTTATCCTTTTCATTTCAAAAACTTTTTTTCACTGGACAAAAATTTCTTTCTCTCCGCTCTTTAATTTAGCTGGAAGAATCATCGAATAAAATGGTCGGCTACTCGTTTGTGTGCTCTATTTCCATTGGGCAGAAACGCAAAGGAACGTACCAACCCTTAACTAAACTAGTTTTTACGGGCACACCTATAAAAGAGGGAAAAACAACATTGCTTTATTCAAAAGCTGGATAAACATGACCCAAGAACCAAACGAGCAAAACAACCATAACCAATCAGCACCCCAAATAGAGAAACTTTTAGTCGATGATCCCTCCCACTTCCAGTTTCATGCTGCCTACATGGTTTACTCAGACACGTTTGATGTGGTAACTGACGCGCAGGCGAAAAAGGATCTGAACCAGAACCTTGAAGACTTAAAAGAGAACAAAATAGACTACGAAACATTCTACCTAAACATTTCACACTACAGAAAACTAGACGTGCCCCGCCAAGAACGGTTTTCCATGCAGACCCAGCGAAAGAAAGATTGGCGCAAGAAAACGCAGCGGCAAGAAAGAATAAAAAGACACAAAAAATAACCTGCTTGTTCATCCCGATTAGGCTAATCTTGAATTCCGAGATGCCTATCTGCCGAGGAAATTAATGTTTTTATTTTGATTTTTCATCCTTAATATTTAGTAAAGCCTGACTAAGTTTAAACATGTTTAAACAGTTCATAGGGAAGTTTTATCTACAAAGCCCTTGTTTCAACAGGGTTATAACCTGAAAAATGGAGTAAAACTGGAATGCGAAAATTTAGTGCTTTTGATGTGGCAATTATTGCTCTAAGCGCTGCCCTGTACGCAGTTATTGGTTACCTAACAAGTTTCGGTGTGAGTTTTGGAGGAGTTGCTTTTTGGCCTGCGGCGTTTGTTCCAGCTATTTTCGCCGTTTTGTTTGGTCCTTGGGAAGGAGGCATTGGAGCTGCAATTGGAATATTCATCCGCGATATTGCAGTTATTGGACAACCCCTGCTGAGTTTTACCGTTGGGGTTCCTGCAAATTTTGTGGCGTTTTTTTTAATTGGCTATTTTGCACACAAAAAGCTTGATAGAACGAAAACTTTGATCAGCTTAGTCATCGGTACCGCGATCATCCTCGCAGGCCTTTTGTTACCGACAGTATTTCTTTCAAGTTTATCTAAGGGTTATACTGGATTATCAACCGAAACCACAGTTATCCTTTTCAGTTCTCTTATGGCGGTGTCCTTAATTCTATTTGTAGGTATCGCAAAATATTGGAAAGAATTCAGAAGTTTTGGGGTAGGTTCAATTATCGGAATGGCTGCCGGCGCTATGATAATAGCCTTTGGAGTTTGGGCATATAGCCAGCTGTTCTTTGCACCACACGCATACTTTACAGCACCATTATCAGCATCTTTGGCGTCGCTTGTTTTCGTTTGGACTTTCGTAACTGAAGTACCCTTTGTGCTTCTTGTCTCACCTCCAGTTGTAAAAGCATGTCAAGCCGCATTTCCATTTATTAGACGCCGCCACGAAACAATAGAATAGGCGAAGTAATTGCCTCTAAAAACCGCAAAAGCTTTTGCTCCGGCGGCAATTTCCAGCTTCTTTGAAATCCACGACACCGAAGGCAGTAAGCCGATTGCTGAATTGGAAAGAGTCGGCGCGAGAGGCGGGGGATTTGGTCTTCAAAAAGGCGTCCTGACCCAAGTAACGACCCGAGAAGCAGAAAAAAACAGCATCAACATTTTCATCAACTCCAAACCCGCCTCAGAAGCAAAAACAACAAGGAAAGTAATCGAACTGCTCCTAGGCGAAAGAGCCGCGAAATACGATGTTACGGTTGAGCACCACATTGAAGTGCCGATTGGAGCAGGGTTTGGCACAAGCGCTGGGGGAGCCTTGACGGCGGGTTTAGCGCTTAAAGCAGCGTTGGGATTACCCCTGACCTATAACCAAATAGGTAAAATCGCCCACATCGCCGAGATCAAGTGTCAAACTGGCTTGGGCACTGTTAGCTCATTAACATTCACAGGCGGCTGCGTACTGGTTGTGGAGCCAGGAGCGCCAGGTATCTGCCAAATCGACCGCATACCCATAACACCTGACCATATGGTTGTGGCTGGCTTTTTTGAATCAAACACGCCTAAAATCGTATTAACTGACCCCGAAAAAAAACAGGTGATTAACCGCTACGGCAGGAAAACCATGGAGGCAATTCTTGCCGACCCTACCTTGGAGAATTTTCTAGAATGCTGCTGGAACTTTTCTCAAAAGACAGGCTTTGCAACGCAGAATGTTCGGCAACTGGTTAAATCGGCGAGGAAGGCTGGCGCGGTTGGTGCGGCGCAAAACATGCTGGGCGAGGCGGTGCATGCATTGGTGCTTAAAGAAAACGTCGAAGAGGTGGCAGAAGCTTTTAAGCAAGTTTTACCCTCTGGAAAAGTGATTGTGAGCAAAATTGATTTTCAAGGAGTTAGACTGGTAGGTCATGAAGAAGTATGAGAAAGTAGCCGTCGGCGGAACATTTGACCAGCTTCATAAGGGACACAAAGCCCTACTGACGAAGGCTTTTGAAATCGGTGAAAAGGTTGTAATCGGCTTATCCTCGGACGAATTCGTCTCCAAAATGGGTAAACCACATAAAACAGCATCTTACGATGAAAGGCTCAAGGAATTAACGAATTTCTTGAAGAAAAACGGCTTAGCTGAAAGAGCAGAAATTGTTCCGCTGAAGGATCCTTACGGACTCACCCTGTCTGGCAAGGGCTTAGACGCTCTGATCGTTAGTGAAGAAACGGAATCGATAACTAGTAAAATCAACAAAATCCGAGTTGAAGCTGGGCTTCCAGAGCTAAAAATTGTTGCGATAAGTATGATTCCAGCCGAAAACTGCAACCCAATCTCCACCACACGGATAAGAAGCGGAGAAATCGACCGAAATGGTCACGTCCTCGGGAGCAAACAAAAAGAGTGATTTCTTGTTTTCTACAATATTTCTCCCACAACATTTACTGGTTTACTGATTAATGCGGTTAAATCCTCAAGGTTTTCTTTAGGCACAGTTACAAGAAATACCGTGGCTGGACCAGCAGACTTGTTTAAATCCAACTCTTTCACTTCAGCGAGCTTCAGCTGCCTACCCACGGCATACGCCATCATTCTTGCTTCATCTGCAATTCCGAATGTGCCAACAGCCGCGACGTCATGAACATATTTTTTCTGGGAAAGTTGAGTTACGTTTTTGAGGTCGGCGATTTCCCCTTTTGCTTCAGCCAAAATCACTTCGTCACCAACTTTAGGCTTGCCGACGGCAACTATTAAGTCGCCCGGCATCGTTTTTCCAAGCCTTAACTCTTCCTCATTTGCAAAGCCAATCACCGTTAAGCCAGCGCCCGTTTGCACTGTTTCAAAATTGTCCTCTGTGTTTTCCATAAGCACCTGGTTTGGGTCTAGTCCAATGCTTCTTGCTTCCCGTCGAATGCCCTCTAATATCTCGTTGCCTGTTGGCTCTTTCTCTACCCCTAAGGTGACTGATAAGAGAAGAGGAAACGCGCCTGTCGCTATCACATCCATTAGGGCAACCCTTGCCAAAAACTTTCCCAGCACGCGTCCATCAACTTTGACTTTATCCATAGTTTTTGGACCCACCGCTCCTGATGACGTTGAACCCGCAACGATTGCGTGTCCTGTGGGGACTTTAAGGATTGAAACGTCGCCTCTTCGCGTATAATTTATTTGGGCAGGTTTCACTTGGAAAACTATGGGACGCAGCATTGTGCCAACGTTCTCTACTAGATGCAGATAAACGGTTAGTGCTTGCCGCATGACCTCAGATCGACTGAGACTGTGCTTTTCTGCAAGTTTATCGATGTCTGAAATAACTTTGTCGGGTAAGCGAACATTTACAATCTCCACAATTAACCCTCTTACACCAACCGTAATGCCAGGTTAATCTTTATTCTTTGCCATAGAAGCGACCGATTTTCAGCTTAAGCAACAACCAGTCAGCAGCTAAATGACCCGTTTAGCTATGGTATCCTCAGTTTAGGCGGTTTAGCGCAAGTGTTATATGCATCATGCACTAGAAACCATTGCAAAACAAATCTTGGTGCATAAACTTGAATAAGAAAATATTAGCCCTAAGCCTTGTTCTATTATTAACAACAATTATTATTTCTTCAATAGCGGTTTCAACAGTCAAAGCGCAAGCCGCTCCAGCAAGCGGTGGCTGGATAACTAGCTACCAAATCAATGACTATAACACGGGAAAACTTCTCGAAAGCTATGATTCTACAACAAACCTTGTTGAGAATATTTCCTCGCCGTCCCCAGGAGAAAGCCTTGAAGTAACTTTCACAGTCAACGTTTTCACTGGCGGGTCTGGTGATCTTTCACTCTCAACTAGCTTGCAATCCCTTTTGCAAGGACAATTCTGGCAACTCACAAATCAAAGCAGCTACAATTTAGGCAGCGACTTTAGTGCAAGTGCAAATCCAGCCCGGTTCACTTGGACACAGGGAACATTTACTATGACAGTTATCGGTGTCGTTCCAACGCCATCCTCTGGTCTACAACAAACGCCAGTCGATTTGGTCACCTTGTATGGTCCAAATGGTGGTCTGCCGCTTGCTCAAATCTCTGTATGGTCAGTTGGTTCGCAAATGGCTGCTTTTCTGACGTTGTACAGCCAACAGAATTCGGAGTTAAACCATCTTGTATCTTCAGGAGTTAATTCAGGATACACTCAACTCTACAAGACTTTTCTTAACGAATCTTTGGCCGTTGCTGACGCGGGAGATGTTGCCGACGCCACAGCTATGCTCAATAATTTGAATCCCTCTAATGCGCCACCAAGTTCAGCAACTCAAGCCTTGTTCCTGCCTGTAGCAGGTGTCTTAGCGGCTGTCGCAGTTGTTTTCGCGTTTCTGTTCATGAGAATACGCGGCAAAATAAGCTACTTCCAACTCGTCGTTGAAGACCAAATCAAAGACTTGGAAGGCTTAACGATGCGGGCTAAAAAGATCGATAGGACAATGTCGTCGAATCTTGAGTCAGTTAAGGACAGATTGAAAAGATTAGTTGGGATGTGACAACCTACGAGAATTTACCAAAACAGTGTGCAACTCATTGGACTTGGTTCAGCTGGAACTAATATCGTAGAAGCTTTCCTGAAAAGCAAAAAAACCATGGAACTCATGGGGAACGATCTTACCAGGCTTTCCCTTTTAGCCATAGACATAGCTGACCCCGAAATCAGAGACTTACAAGAAACCAATGAACAAATACAGAAGCAAATGGTGAAAGCAGGCATCCCTAGCGAAAGATTGCGGCTGATTGCCCAGTCGATAAAGTTTCCAACTGCTGAAGCAATGTTTGATTTCATCAACCAAAAATACAATGAGTACCTCGTAGGCGAAGGGGCAAAACTTGAAAACTTCAGTCCATGGCTCCAATCAACCATGGCTATTCCGCCAATGGCAGGCGGGGCTGGAAGAAGAAGAGCCTTAGCCAAAGCGATCTATGCCTTAAACTATTATCAACTTGGAATCGTTAGAAGCTGCATAAACTCGTTCAAAGAGCAGGCTTTATCCTCAATAATTACGCCGACGGTGGTTGTGGTTTACGGATTAGGCGGGGGGACAGGAAGCGGCATTTTCTTTGATTTTGCCCGGCACCTGCGAAAAGTTTTAGGTTCAGGGGTACCGATCATAGCCTTCGTTGTGACTCCATGCGGCGGGGATGATCCGCCTGCAAAAGGATGCTCCGCATTCGTATCAATGAACGAGCTTACCTTGCTGTTGAATAAGGATTACAATGACTTTGTCATACAAAACTACGGGGACTACTATAGAAATCCTTTAAACGCACTAATTTACTTGCCGCTTTTACCTGCTTTCTCAAAAGTAGGCAACATCGTTAGTGCCCGAAAAGAACTCGACGATATGGTTGTGGACATGCTCTACACCTTAATGGATTTTGACTTGGCAGATCTCCTAGGCGGAATCGGTACAGAAGTTGGACTTACCAACAATTCAGCGCACACCTTAGGCATGGTTAAGGTAGTTTACCCAGTGGAAGAATATCTATCAGCGTACAAACTGAATTTTGAGGGACTTGAACTTCTCCAAGAACTTAGAAAAGAAAAACTCGATGTTCTTGACGAAGTTAACGACATTATAAAAGTGGATTCTGAAGTAACACGCGACCTGTTCAAGAATTATCTTATAAAAACAGGCACTTACAATGAAGAGCAGTTCGATGAAAAACTTAAGACAATCATTAACAGTAATCCGCGGCTTGAAGATGACAGAGAATTACATGTCAAAGGCGTTGAGTTACAGGTTAAAAACTGGTTAAGCGAAATCATGAAGTTCCTTTCCACAATAAAGTTGATGTCCAAAACAGGGCCAATCGAGGACGCCATAATCAATTTGACCTTACGTAAAGAAGGCTCAAGAAAACTGGACAATCTAGAAACGTTACTCACTACCCTGACAAAAACGCATTTAGAATTCTCTGAGAAAAAAGCAGTTATTTTAGATCGGCTAAAGCAGTTGATTCCCAGCTCGCAAGTCTTCACTTTGAGGCAAAAGAAGATTTTGGAGGATTTAGTAAATCTTGCCGAGCTTGCAGAAAAATCCTTGAACATCTTGAAATTCTATGACGAAACCAGGTACATCACTGAAGCATTAATAAGATATTATGAAGCTCTTCCAGAATCGCAAGCTGAACTAGAAGACTTAAAAGACATACAAGCGGAGCTTGCAACAATCTACCTTGTCATTCAGATGATTCTTAGAACTCCATCTGACGAGTCAAGAATGATCGATGAACACGTAACATACATAAACGAAATAATGTCAAACCGTATGAAGAAAAGAGGTAACTTCGACAACGAAGTCATGAGGGTGCAAGAGACAAAGAAACGCAAAGAATTCGACAAATCAAAAATGGAGCGGCAAATGAGAAAAACCTTCAGTTCAAAACGTTATGCCCGAGAACAACTAATGGAGCTTGACCGCGACCTGAAGAGGATAGAAGAAGAAGAATCTTACGCGCTTGACAGCCTCGCCAAAGTTGACAGTACAATTAAACTCTACGAGAAATTAGCAAAAAGATTTGAACTTGTATCTGACTATCGGAAACGTCTCAATAAGATTGTGGATTTGCACAGCGAATACAAAGAAAAGATAGCAGAAATCGCTGCGCCTAAGAAATACTACGTAAAGTCAGCTGACCTCACCGAAAGCGAGCAACTAAAAATAATCTTCAAAATACTTACTGAACAAGAAGAAAGCCTCACAAAAGATGTCATATTCAAAGACATACTTGACATGGAACACTTTAAAGACTACATGAAAAGCGTAATCAGAACCTTCAAAACACCAAGCGTTATGGGCTATAAACCAGTTTACAAAACCGATTACCTTTGGGTAACCGTGCAATCACCTCCAAAATTGTGGACTGAAGAAATGTCTCAGGAAGTTTATGTTGCATTAGCAGGCTACGTAACCAGCGAAGTGTCAAGAACAATCACAGTGCGAGTCATTGAATCACGCGATCCCTGGGAAACAAGAGTGCTTGTTCTTGGCGGCAGAGGAAAACCCGAAGACATGGAAGCCTTCGACGAAATGGCGTTGCTCTACAACAAATCTAGTGATTTCGAAAGACACCTATCCAGATCATACCTACTTGAACACGGAGTCCACGCAACGCAGATCATCAAGGAAATAAATAACGGCAACGAACGCGTCAACGGCAGCCAAAACAAAAAGTAAACTTTAGAAGGATTTTATTGCTCCTTCTGCTCTTCTAAATTTTTCATAAATGCTTGCCAATCTTCCTCTTTTAAGAATCCTTTTTGTACAGCTCGATTTTTCATGTTTTTGACCTTATTATTTAATTCAGTGACCATTTTTTCAGTGTCGAAGCCGCCGATGAATAAGATTATGTCGATTCGGTCGCTTGGGTCTTCAACGTAGACGGGTTCAGTTATGTATATGGATTTAAGGTTAGCTTTTTCTTTAAACCAGCTTGCTGTTGCTAACTCGATTTTTTCTCTCGGAACCTTATCTTTGAGACTTTTGGGCATGCGAAGAAGAACGTAAAGCAGTGAAGCGCTTGATAAATCAAAAGTTAAAAAAGGCTTCAGCAACATTGTGTTTAACATGTTTTCTAAGGAACCGTAAATTTTTATGCTTGCACCTGTCGCCACTAAAACAGAGTACATTTTGACGTTAAATGTCCTGGAAAACTCTGATATTTCTTGGACAAGTGTTTCCTTAGTTATGAACAGGTTTATCAGGTAATTGGCAACCGCACTACCTTTTATGAGGACGCCGTTTCTATCGACTCCTTCATAGTTTTCAAGCAAGTCTCTCTCCAAAAGCACTACAACCGCTGCATCACTGGACGCACACATCCCCAACGATGCAAGAGCGTTGAAGTATGCGTCTGTAGTCTGTATTTTTGACGGCAATATAGCTAAGGACAGCGAATTTATGTTTGAAGCCTTAAATTTCGATATAAGCGCTGGCAGTGAAGCGCTGCCGATTCCATCCCAAACGGACGCAACCATTATTGCGCCCTGCAGTTTTTCAATGGGTTTTTTCTTTATACCTTCGATCAACGTTTCGTCTTGAGAAATAAATGGCAATACATTATACCAAAAGTGAGTATCAATTTTTGCGTCTTCGAATCCTAAAACAAGAAGCGGGTCAAAGCCTTTTGGAATCCATTTAAACATCTCCTCGCTGGATTTCCCAAGGAGAATCGGCGACATTAGGTTAGTGTCGTTTACGTAGGGTTTTTTTAACAATATCTTAATGGGGTATTCGCCAATGCAAACCAATGCTTGCTTAGGCAGTAGCGGTTTTAAGGTTTCTGTATGCTTCTTGATGCTTTCTAAAACGTCGAAATCGATTTTTTCATTACTCATCCGAGGTACCTGCATAACCTTTAAGAAGAGTTAGTTAAAATAAGGCTTTAGGTTGATTGCTTGACGAAGCCCTCCTCCGCTAAAAAAGGCTTGATATCTTGGTTCAAAACAGCGAGCCAGAAGCGAAAAGATAAGGAGGCACAGGACCGCAGCCTTGAATCTCAACCGCTGAAAATACTTACTTTTCTAGTAACACTTGTCGCAATGGCGTTGGCGATGTCTTATCTGCCTCTTTTTCCTCAACCCCTGCCGATTATCCTCGCCGTTTTAGTTGCATTTCTCACTTTTCAAAATCCACTGTTCGGAATGCCTGTCGGCGGCGCCATCGTTGGGATAGGTCTGCTGTATCATCTTGCCGAACTCTATTTTATTTCGTTTCTTGGAAGCACAACAGATCGTCTTGCTGTAGTAGTTGTGTGGATGGCGCTGTTTGTTGGGTTACCCATTATTTTTCACCGTTACAGAAGTGCTCTCGCAATTGATTTCGGCTTATTAGCTGTTACCATGCTTTTCTCAGGGTCAACATATTTTTTAGCTATCCCAATTATTTTGGCTTCAGCAGTATACTTCAAACGATACGTCTCCCTAACAATCATTTATTACACATTAATCTCTGTGCCACTTCAGATTCTCCAGTACTACACCTACACTGTAGCCCCAATCCTGAGATCAGACTGGTGGAACACGCCCGGTTCAAGCCCACCGCTTTTCACCGCCTTAAACTTAATTTTCACTAATCTAAATACAACAATCAGTCAGTTTCGACTCTACGACACGTCGCAAGTTGTCTATTCAATTGCGGGTCAACTCACTTGGACTCCAAATTTCAACGGGCGCACCCTCAGCGCGGCGTTATCGCAGTATCTTGACTCTGCCCCCGGCTTAATCATGTTCATCGTTATAGTTGCAGGGCTTGCTATTGCACTTGTTTTCTTTACAAGACTTTTCGTTAAAGAAAGCCTGATTGGCGAAGGCAACAAGCTTTTTCCCTGCTTCACCGCCACCATTGCAGCCGCCTTGTTCTTTATTCTTTTAAGCGCTCTCCAAGCGCCTTTGGCTTACACCGCTGACGTCGGCGGCGGCACAATACTGTTCGGTACTTTAGCGACGCTTCTCTTTACCCTACCAGTTGCCTTCATCGAGTACACTCCTAAGCAAATAGCGACAGACCCAGAGATAGTGGAGAAAACTCAAGCCCTCATGGATCGACTGAAGACTTTTGAGGAACAACTAGACACCGTTAAACAAAACATTCCAGTTGACGTAAGTGCTCCGGAAGGAAAAATGCTGGTTATCAAAGACTCTCTTGAAGACACATTGAAAAAATCGGCGATGCACTACTTCGAACCAGCAGATTTAAATGAGAAACTGGAGGAGCTGGGCAAGTTAAGCAAAAACATTGACGGTTTAGAATCGGAACTAAACGCGATACTGTCGGAATACCAGATTTTTGTTAACTGTGAATTTTCTGACTGGGTTGGAAAACTAAAAGGCAGCGGCTTACAAGTGAAATCAACGGTGAACCCTGATTTTCAAAAAGAGATGGCTCTTGATGCAAGAATAGACGCCATCAAACAAAT
This sequence comes from Candidatus Bathyarchaeota archaeon, assembly GCA_963828195.1. Taxonomy (GTDB): domain Archaea; phylum Thermoproteota; class Bathyarchaeia; order Bathyarchaeales; family Bathycorpusculaceae; genus Bathycorpusculum. The sequence goes on along the minus strand of CAWHDT010000007.1, from coordinate 37,587 downwards.
CTTGGACGGCGGAAGAGTTCTTGCCAAAGACGTTGTTCAAGTTGCCGAGCCAATTTATGGAATCATTCGACCACTGTATGACCCAGATCTTCCAGAGAAAAGCAGAGCAATAGAGTTCACGCTGCAGAAGCTTGAGCAAAAAGAGTCGCCTTGGATTGCCATTGAGGCACTGTACAGCTCTTTGAATAATTGGAAGAGACAGTACGGCGCTGAAATTTTGGATTCGATGAAGTACCTTAAAACCTCCTTAACGCCGATTGCGGACTTAAACAGTGAAAATGAGGTTTTGCCCGCGATTTTCGGCGAGAACCTGCCGAAAGTACTGGATTACTCCAAAAAAGCAGAGTCAATGAAGTTGACAGCTGAGAACAAGATTGAGAAGGACCAGTTAAACATCGTGGATGTTGTCGAATTAAACGATGACATCCAATCTTTCCTCAACATCTCCAAAGACGTGCTCTCCATGCTGTATTCTGAATTGATCAGCGAGGAAGACTCGATTGAACGTTTGCTACCGACAAAAGATTATCTGTGGGAGAAAAACAGCACCCTGCGTGAACGCTTAAAGAAGGCGGCAGAAACACTCTCAAACCCATCTAACTACAAGATTAACCAAATAATGGAAAACTTGCCCCTCTACCTGACTTACGTTGATGAAGCAGTGAAGACATTAGCGGCTTACAATGAGTGGAAAGAGTTTCTGCTTAACTATCCAACGGCGGAAGCAGCCATTGAAGAACAATTAAAACAGAAAAAGGCTCTTTCACCTAAAGATCTTCCGTTTGAAGCAAAGTTTGCAGGCGAATACCTGAAGATCTACTACACGCAGAGATTCAGCGAATTCGCTTTCGACAAAGAAAACCAGGTGCTGACCAAAAAGCCCTAAAACAATTGTTTTTTGTTTTCGGGTTTATCGGCGAAAAGTGGAATTCTTAACGTTCAATTTCTTTGGCTTTGCTTTAAGATGAGTCCCCGTTTTTTAAAAGCCAAGTCTACCAATAATTTGATTTCAAGCCGTTTTAAATCCGCACTTAAAGATCTCAAGGATGAAGCTTTGATGTAAGAGGTGCCTGTAAACGGAATAATACTGCTTTTATACTTCAAGGGGCTTTAATGTGTACAGAGAATTTTCTGAGGAAGAAATTATGGCTTATTTTGGTGATAGGATTGAAGCTGGAAAGCGTTTAGCGTCAGCCTTAGCAGGTTTCGCTGGCAAAAACGCGATTGTTTTAGCTATCCCAAGGGGCGGCGTGGTTGTCGGCTATGAAATTGCCCGAGCCCTGAATCTTCCTTTGGACGTTATTATTCCCCGTAAAATTGGTGCTCCAGACAATCCTGAGTTGGCTATTGGCGCAATGACTGAGGACGGCACCATAATCCTTGATGAAAACCTAATAAACTATATTGGTGCCCCACGGGACTATATTAAAGAGGAAAGTAAACGGCAAAAACTCGAAATCGAGCGCAGACTAAAATTTTACAGGCAGAACGAGCCTTACCCCAACTTGAAAGGTCGCGACGTTATAGTTGTTGATGATGGGATTGCCACAGGCTCAACCATGAAGGCGGCTTTGGCTTCGGTCAAAAACAGGGGCGCAAAAACTGTCACAGTGGCTGTTCCCGTTGGTCCACCTTCAACCATTACAGAGTTAAAGAAACAAGCTGACCGCGTCGTATGCCTCTACACTCCCGAATACTTCGAAGCTATAGGGCAATTCTACTCGGATTTTAGCCAAACCACAGACGAGGAAGTAATAGAGCTGCTTAAAAAAAGCAAACAGAAAAGCCGTGAGAAGCCAGCGGGGATGGTGACGGCATGATTCATAAAGAAACCGCCGTTAGAATTCCCGTCGGCGGCGTAGTTGTAGCCGGCGACTTAACTGTTCCTTCAGGCGCCAGAGGCGTCGTGTTATTCGCGCATGGAAGCGGCAGCAGTAGATTCAGCCCAAGAAATCAGTATGTGGCAAAAGTTTTCAACGCTCAAAAAATCGCGACATTACTGTTTGACCTGCTTACCGATGAAGAAGACCAAGCGGACATAGAAACGGGCGAGTACCGGTTCAACATCAGGTTGCTAGCTCAACGCCTGGTAGGTGCCACGACATGGCTTAGAAAAGACCCGCAGACAAAAAACTGCTCGTTCGGCTACTTCGGCGCAAGCACGGGCGCTGCTGCAGCTTTAATCGCGGCTGCTGAGCTTCCAACCGACATTGCCGCTGTGGTTTCGCGTGGAGGGCGACCTGATCTAGCATCTGATTATCTACGCAGAGTGGCGGCGCCAACTCTTCTGTTGGTGGGAGGGTTAGATGAAGAGGTTATAGAGTTAAATAAGCAGGCTATGGAGCAAATGTCTGCTGAAAAAAAACTAGTAATTATTCCAGGCGCAACTCATCTCTTTGAGGAACCTGGGAAACTTGAAGAGGTCTCTAAACTGGCGGCAGACTGGTTTCTACGTTACCTGAAATAGATGTGTCTTGAAGTTAGCCCTGCTTTTATTCGCTTTTGGGCTGCTTGAACATTTTGAACACCGCGTAGTTTTCTGCCATATCCGCCGTGTAGAGGAAACTGAAGGCTAAAACCTCTTCCGGCAGCACGCTCATGTAAACCTTATCTTTAGAGATGTTTACTGCTTTTGGATTAGAAGTTAAAATCACCGTTAAAACGTCTCCAACCGCCAATTCATCGCCCACCCTCTCCCCGTTCTCAGACACTTCGTCGAGAGCTATTACCGTTTTCCAAGAGTCAGCACCGCCAAAATCGACAATAACATAGGGGTGCCCACTTTGAACCAACGGTTAAACGGAAATAGACGGCATAGTTTGCATTGACCTGTAAGGTGATTCATTTCAGTTTCGCCTAAAGAAACAACAAGAACTTTATGTTGAACGCCGGATTCGTCGCTTACGGTTAAAAACTGCATAAAATCACACCTTAAGTATCTTTTCTTGGAGCTATAACTTTTTCGGATTTCTTGCTGAGGAAGAAAAGTTAAACAAAAATTTTGGTCGGATTTGAGTAACTTATTTGGACAAAGAGTTAGCGCAGTTGGGGGTTTAGTTCTAAAGCCGTAAGTAAGCCCTCGCTCAGATAATTTGGCGTAACAAGACTGTGGTCGCCTAGCTACTACAACAAACTCTTTTATTGCCCGCCAAGCAACATACCGAATGGTGTTTTGAAACGCAATTTTTACGTTTAAACTGCCTAAACTGCGGCAGCAAAGCTCGCTTGCTTTCAGCCGCGCAAAAACCCATCTTTCTACGGGCAAGGGTTGATTGAAATTATGGCTGCTTCATCTTCTACAAAGGACATTGGGCTGCGTGGAGTTCTTGTCGCCGACACCGCCATCTCTCTTATCGACGGTGCTAAAGGCGAGCTTTCTTACCGGGGCTTTGACATTCATGACTTAGCGGCTTATGCCTCAGATGAAGAAGTCGCTTATCTCCTATTGTACGGCACTTTGCCCTTAGGCGCTGAGCTTGAAGAGTTCTCAAAGAAACTTGCGGCGGAAAGAAAGCTTCCTGACAGCATTATCGAAGTATTAAAGAAGCTTCCACACACGGCTTCGCCTATGGATGTTCTGCAAGCCACTGTGTCTTTGTTGGCAAGCTTTGACCCTGAAAGGCAAGATGACTCAAAAGAAGCCAACCTGAAACGTGCCATAAGGCTCATAGCGGCGTTACCCACGGTGGTGGCGGCTTGGGATAGAATAAGAAAAAACCTCTCCCCCATCGACCCAGACTCAAAGCTCAACCGCGCCGCAAACTTCCTCTATATGCTCACGGGGCAGGCGCCTGATGAAGGAATCGCTAAAGATTTTGACACGGCTTTGGTTTTGCATGCCGAGCACTCGTTTAACGCGTCAACTTTCGCGGCTAGAGTGGTTGCTTCAACTAGGGCGCACATGTACGCTGCCGTCGGCGCTGCGGTTGGGTCACTCTCGGGCGAGTTGCATGGAGGCGCCAACATGCAGACCATGCGGAACCTTGTAGAAATCGGAGACCCAGCTAACGTTGAGGCTTGGGTCAAATCAAAGTTTGACCGCCATGAAAGAGTTATGGGGATGGGGCACGCAGTTTACAAAGCCTTAGACCCACGTGCGGATTTGCTTAGGCATATTTCTGAGAAACTTGCAAGGGACACGGGTGACCCCAAATGGTACCTTATCACTAAAGAGATTGAGGATATCACGCAACGTGAGTATCGGAAACGCAAGGGCGGCGAAATCTACGCCAACGTTGACCTGTACAGCGCCTCGGTCTACCACATGATGGGGATTCCTGACGATTTGTTCACGCCAGTTTTTGCAGTAGCTAGAATTCCAGGGTGGGCAGCACACATAATTGAAGAAAAGTTTCCTGAGCCACCCATCAAACCCGAACTTTACCGCCCAACATCAGAATACAGAGGCAACTACTGCGGAAAAATCGGCTGCCAATACGTTCCCCTCTCAAAGCGGGCAATAGCTCTCAAATAAGCATTGTACGCGGGTTCAAATTCTGTACCGCTGCTCACTTCAGATGCTACTTCTTTGGACGTAGCTCGCTGAGAATTTTGGCTTTTACTTCCAGAATGTGCTTTGTTACTTGGATTTCTTTGGGGCAAACCCTTGTGCATTTGTAGTAGCTTTTGCAGCTCCAGGCACCATGTGGCTTATCCATGATCTGCAGGCGCTCTAACATGTCTTTGACGCGGCTATCAAAGATGTACCTGTGCGCTCGAACAATCGCCGCCGGACCCACATATGCTGGGTCTTCTTTCTGGTTTACGGGGCAGGCAGAGACGCAGCAGGCGCACATTATGCATTTTATGTCGTCGTCAAACTGGAGGCGCTGCTCAACGGTTTGCAGGTGTTCTTTGCCCTCTGCAGCGTCGGTCAGCATTATGCCGCTTGGAGGATGCACTGATTTTTCTCTCTCAAAAAACGGTTCCATATCCACCACCAAATCCTTAACGACTGGAAAAACGCTTAGCGGTTCAACTAGGATTTCTTTGTCGGCGTCGTAGTCTTTGACCAGTTTCTGGCAAGCCAACGCTGAAACACCGTTAATAGTCATGCCGTCTGAGCCGCATATGCCGTGTGCGCAACTCATTCGGTATGCTAAGCTGCCGTCTTGTTCCCAGCGTATTTTGTTGAGGCAATCCAGCAGTCTATCCGTCGGTTTAGCCTCCACCGTGAAGGCGTCGTAGTGGGGTTCTCTGTCGTTTTGGGGTTCGAAACGGAAAATTTTCAATTTAACCATCATTATTAATACACCCTTGCTTTAGGTTCAAAACGCGTAACAACCACAGGCTTATGCTGCACCTCAAGACCTATTGGCGTAGGAAAAACTAAGGTATGCTTAAGCCAAGCCTCGTCATTTCGGGCGGGAAAATCGTTGCGGTAATGCGCTCCGCGGCTTTCTTCACGCTGCAAAGCAGAGTAAACAATGACTTCTGCTAGCTTAAGCATGTTTTCAAACTCCAGCGCTTCCTCTAACTCATAATTGAAACGTTTTCCCTTGTACGTTAACTCCAAATTAGCTGCTCTACTTTGAAACTCGCGAATTCTCTCCAGCGCCTGCTCCAAGCCCTTTCTGTCACGGAAGACGCTGCACAATTGAGTCATTGTCCTCTGCATGTTGTCACGAACCTCTGCCACGCGTTCCCCTCCAGCCGTGCCCAGTATTCTGGCAATTTTTGATGAAACAGCATATTCTGCGTCTGCAGGTAAAGGTGGCAACGGGTTCCTATCTGCGTATTCCATGATGTCTGCTCCTGCTCGTTTGCCGAAAACCACCAGATCAACCAGCGAATTCGTGCCCAGCCTATTGGCTCCATGAACACTTACGCACGCGCATTCTCCAGCCGCATACAGCCCCGGCATGACGGCTGATTTCCCGTCTGCCAGCACACGTCCCAGTGCATCAGTAGGAATTCCTCCCATCATGTAGTGGCATGTCGGCGCCACAGGAATCGGCGATACACTTGCATCTATGCCGAGATATGTCTTCACAAACGAGGTAACTTCCGAAAGCTTCAGTTGCAGTTGTTCTTTGCCAAGATGAGTCAAATCCAAATAAACGTAGTCTGAACCTTCGACGCCTCTACCCTCTGCGACCTCAGTTAAGATGGCTCTTGAAATAATGTCTCGCGGAGCGAGGTCCTTTAATGTCGGCGCGTACCGTTCCATAAACCGCTCGCCTACTCCGTTCCGCAGGATGCCTCCTTCCGCCCTTGCCGCTTCGCTAACCAAGATGCCTAAACCGTGGATACCTGTAGGGTGAAATTGGACAAACTCCATGTCTTCAAGAGGAATCCCCGCGTCGAAGGCTAAAGCAAAGCCGTCGCCTGTAGCAGCAAAAGACATCGACGTTGTTTTGAAGATTCTCCCGCAGCCGCCCGTGGCAAGCAAAACCGCTTTTGCATGGAAAACCGCTGGCTTACCAGTCGCCAACTCGTAACCTGACACGCCGCAGCATCTGCCCTCAGACGTCATCAGCGAGTTAACGAAGACTTCGTTGAAAATTTTTACCCCCCGCACCAAACAGTGGTCATACAGGGCATCCATAATCACGCGCCCAGTCCTATCGGACGCGTAACAAGCACGCCGAACAGGTGCCTCCCCAAAGTTCCTAGTGTGCCCTCCGAAGCGGCGCTGCTCAATTTTGCCTTCGCCGTTGCGGCTAAAAGGCACGCCAAGATGCTCCAATTCAATTACTCTTTGGGGCGCTTCACGCGCAAGAATTTCGCATACGTCCTGGTCACTTAGGTAGTCGCCGCCTTTCACCGTGTCGAACATGTGCCATTCCCAGCGGTCCTCCTCCTCATTGCCAAGAGCCGCCGCCATACCACCCTGAGCTGAACCACTGTGAGAGCGGGAAGCATACACTTTGCTGATGACAGCTACATTGCAGGTTTCTGAGGCTTTAAGAGCAGCTGTTAACCCTGCGATTCCCGCGCCAACTATCACCGCATCATACTCACGAATCATGTTTTGTTTTCACTCCATTTATTTGAAACCAAGATTTTTCGGCTGATTTCGTCCAGCGTGTCACAACACGTCATCACCATAGCCATCCGCAAATCCTTCTTCACGTAGTCGAGATACTTAGCAACTGCTTCAGGTCCGCCCGCAAGGCTCATCCACGCCAGCGGCCTGCCAATCAACGCCACATCCGCGCCTAAAGCCAACAGCTTCAGGACGTCAAAGCCCGTTCGCACGGCGCCATCAGCCATAATCGCTATTTTTCCCCTGTAAACTTCTGCTATGTCTGGGAGAACTTCTGCCACGCCTTGCCCACAATCCATTACTCTGCCTGCGTGATTGCTGACATCCAATGCTTGAGCACCTGAATCAACCACTTTGCCCGCGTCCTCAACGTTCATGATGCCCTTATAGACCACCGGCTTCTCTGTGGAGTCCACAAGCTCCTTGAGTTCACGCTCGCTTTTCCGATACAGCGGCTTGCCCCTCATCGCCCAATTCGTGGATCCGTAACCGTCCAGGTCAACCCCGATAGCCAAAACGTTAGCTTCCTCACACCGCTTGAACAGCTCCAGAAGCCTCTCTTGCGATTGAGTTTTAAAAACTGGGATGCCCCAGCCGCCGTTTCTGCCAACAACTTCTATTCCAGGATGATCGGGTGCATCAACGGTGTTGCCGCTTAAGCCAATTGTGCCAGCTTGCTTAGCGCCCTCAATCATGCCCCGCTGAAATTCCTCTTCGCTTAAAGCATTGTTCATATTCAGGAAGGCTCCACTGACGCTTGACGCCAACACGGGAATCGCGATTTTGTTTCCGAGAAATGAGGTTTCAAATTGGGGTTCACGGTGTTCCTTGATAACACGCATTTTCAACTTGTACTGCGAGAGAGCTTCAAAGTTTGCGCTCCAGGTTTTTCCTTGTCCTGCGCCTCCGAAACCGACGGGTTTACCATACTTCATGCCTTGGCAGAGCCTGTCAGGGTCTCCGTCGCAGACTTTGTTGACGGCGCAGACCCGTGCAAGCTGCTTTCTGGCGATGTCACGATAATAAACGATGTCTTTCACGGGGTTTTCATTTGTTGGTGGATAATTTTTTTCATATTTCGCTCTTTTCTCAGTGTATTCTTCATCGCTGATTTCTTTGAGGTTGCCCCTCCAATGTCCACAGACTGGGCACCGCCAATCCGACGGTATTTGCTCCAAACTGATTTTCGGCGGCAATTCTGCTCTTAAGTCGCCTTTTTCCTCGTCAAAAGTGAAAGTGTCGCAAAATGCACAGATAAACTTCAAATATAAAACATCCATATGGTGCTTTAAGAATTGGCTAGCCAACTCTCACTAATTTCAAAGTGAAGGCTTCTAAAAAAGTTTTGCAGACATTAAGCCTTGACTACAAAATAAAATCTCAAAGTGACAAGAGCAACATCGTTAATATTTAAATTAGACCATAGAAGAAAATGGAGCCTAAACCTTTGAATGTACTCGGTAATATTGTCGCATGTTTTTTGTGTCAAGAAATCTTTACAGGAACTCTTTTATCGTCAACCGTCTCTACGGCTAAGTATGGGTAGTATCAACAAGAGGTTTTGCATTAATTCTGGTTCTAATCAGGGCTATATCACGTGCAAGTTTGCTAATAATTAACCCTGCAAATGCTCAAACAGTGCCTACTCTATTTCTTATTGAGTAACCAAGCGATGGCAAAAAGCAAGAGAGCAGTTAGTCAATAAATTTTGACCAAGGGTAGTCAAGAAACTTTTACGAGAATCCTTTTATCATCACACCGTCTGTAAGACTGAGTATGGGTCGTATCAGCAAGAGTTTTCCGTTGCTTCTTATCGTTTTCTTAGCCGCCTCAAGTCTAATAATGGCTAAACCAGCATTTGCTCAGACACCAACGCCTACGCCTTCAACAATACCCACGCCTTCCGTTCCAACATTCACTATACAGCTTGCTGGTCCTTCCTACACTGTGCCTACAACTTACTCATTAAACCAAAGTTCAGGACAGATTGTAGCTAAAATTGGCTATTATGACAAATACAGCTACATAGTGCTAACTATCAAAAACCAACCTTTCGCGCCCACCGATAGTAATGTATTCTACTATAATGTTCAAAACAAAGAACCGAATTTAAGTGGCAGTTTCGATGACCTTTTCAGCACTTATAATGGCGGAAACTTTCCAACACAATCAACAGGTTCCGATTATACTAATCTATCATTTCCTATAGGGGATAATGGTGTCAGCTATTCACTTGATTACCAAGTTCAAGCAATGATAGGATATATCATTCAGACATTCACCAATGGTTATCCTTCATATTATGTTTTTGTTGGTCAAACAAGCGCTTGGAGCAGTACACAAACAATAAGCATACCCGCTAGCATCCCCTTAAGCCCTACCTCTATCCCATCCTCTTCAACTTCAACTCCAACGCTAACCTCAATTCCAACTTTAACGACTGTTAGCAGTGCTTCTTACGCATCTCCTTTGCTAATAACCACTATAGCTCTTATAGTAATTGCATTCTTGTTGGCAATTATTATTTTTCTACTAATTTATATGAGAAAACGAAAGCCCATTAATTCAAGTCAGCAAACCGTTTCAAACGATGGGGTGTAAAATATAGGTAGTGCCAATAAGAGCTTCTCATCGTTTCCACCGAATGAGAAAGGCATTGTTAGAATTCAAAACAAATGGTTAAGGAAAATGCTTAAGCCATCTGTAATAATAACCATTTTTGGGCTGATTCTGATGGCTGCTGGTTTTCTTTTCAACTTCTTGGCAGTGCCTATGCTGACAAAATATATTCAAAATAAACTCACTTATGTACCCGATTCTTCTGAATGGCAGCCGTTAACCCACCTACCATTTGCCATTGCATTGCTTTTGATAGCTATAGGGATTCTTTCAACTATTATTGGTATAATCGTACTACTAATGGAAAGAATAATTAAAAATTGAGGTTTTTCTATGCTTTTCAGATTTAAGACTTGCCTGTTTTTTTGACGCTTGCGTCTTTTACGGAGCTTTATATTGCATGTTTTCAGGAGCCACCGTGTTCAATGCTTGATTTAAGCCCTGAACCAAGAAATCAACCTGAATTAAGCTCTGAATCGGACCAACCTACCCTAAGAGGCGGTCTAGTATTTACACCAAAAAACCAACACAAATATGGGGCCAAAATCGAGAGCCTTACTGCAAAAAACGAATTTTGTAATTGAGCTCTTGCGTAACGTATAAATAAAAAGTTTGGTTTGATTCTAGTATGTCTTCTGATAATTTAGCTTTTGAATTTGTGAAAATAGACATGCCGCCGCCAAAACCCAGACAGGTCGGCGTTATCGAGTTCAGAGGACCTTACTATTCAGCGGTGAGCTATGGATATTTGAAGGATTTGCTTAAAGACTGGGCTTTCTACGTGGACGGGTACAAGTTTGCAGGCGGCTCCATGAGGCTGCTTCCAAAAGAAAGAGTGAAGAAGATAATCCAGCTCTGCCACGAACACGAGCTTTACGTGTCTACTGGCGGGTTTGTGGAGAGGGTAATTGTTGAGGGAGGTGAAGCCGTCGATAAGTACTTGGAAGAATGTAAGATGCTCGGATTCGATGTTGTCGAGGTCTCAAGCGGTTTAGCGTCTATCCCTGTGGAAGACCAAATCAGGATTGTTCGCCAAGTTAAAAAGTTGGGTATGAAACCGAAACCGGAGGTTTCAATGATGATTGGCGCAGGCGCTGGAACTCACATTGCCGGATACGAAGAGGCTATGAAAATGAAGAGCTTCGACGAGTTTTCTGAAGAGGTTGATTCTCATTTGAAAGCTGGCGCAAAAATGATAATGATCGAGTCAGAAGGCTTAACTGAGGATTTGCCTCCAGAAGAGTGGAAAACCGATGCCATAAAGAAACTTGTTGACCGATTCGGATTCAAAAACCTCATGTTTGAAGCGTCCGATCCTCCAGTGTTTAAGTGGTATCTCAAAAACTTCGGAAGAAACGTAAATCTATTCATTGATCACTCGCAGATTGTCGAGTTCACAGCGTGGAAAACAAAGTTGTGGGGAGACCCAGAAATCTGGAAGGGCAAGCAGCTGCACTATCCATAAAATCATGCTCGTTAGTGCGCGTCAGCTGGGATTGAAATTTAGCTGCTCCATCATTTGACGTATTTTTATGTTTTCAAGTTGAGTAACCGCATCCACGATTAGGTTTTTTCTATCTTGATCTATAAACCGGGAAGTGAGTGCACTAAACTTTTCAGTTGCCTGCGATAGGCTCATGGGTCGAGTTAAAAAGCCCTCATAATCATCAACTTTTCGGGTAACAGTTCTTCCGCTTCTCAGATGAACCGTTATCACGCAGGGCATAGCGTCGGGAAATCTGTTGCTGAATTCGTTTGAAGGATAAACTTGAATCTTCTTCAGAAGAGTCTGCACGTCACTTCGAGTTATTCTCTGGGGCATGTATTGTTCGGGACCAACCTCGCCGTCTATTAATGCGGCTGACAAAATGTATGGAAGACTATGATCTGCCTCCTCCTTTGTCCGAACCAACCTTTTTTCTCCCTCTTCTCCGCCCCCGATTATCCTGTAAGCAACATCAAAAATAGACACGTTAACCGAGTCAACATCTTCAGCTTTCACGCCATCCACATTCCTCATAGCCAAAACGCATTCTATAGCCGACTGAGAATGTATCTCAGCATTGTATTTTTTCAGTATGGTTCGGTTCACTATCTCCAGATTTTCCTTGCTCCAGTCAATCTTGAAGTGCCCAGCTACAGAATCCATGAAGCCCTTGTTGCCCTCAAAAACTTCAAGCGGACCGGTTATCCCCTCTCGCGCTAAAAAAACAGCTTGCAAAGCGCAAAAAGACATGAATGGGTACGCCAGCCCCTTCCAATTGGAGAGTTCACCGGTGCGTGTTACACGTAAAGCGTTAAGTGCGGTTCCGCTGATAGCTATAGCGTTTGCAGTTTGCGCTTCGTTCAGTCTGAGAGCCTTAGATACGCCTGCCGCCACCGCGTATGCTCCTTGGGTAACATGGTCAAAACCCTTGTCTCTTACAGGCGCAACCTCGCTTAGTCTGCATTGAACCTGATACGCTAACGCCAACGAAACCAAAAATTCCTTCCCTGACGCATCAGCATATTCTGACGCGGCAAGCGCGGAAGCAATGTTGTCGCTTGGGTGACATGTTTCGCCCTTAGCGAGGAAGCTGTCGTTAAAATCCAAATACCTGACTAAAGCGCCATTATAGAATGCTGCTCTGTCCGGCGGGCTTTTTCCGCCTCCTATCAAAGTGCAGACGGGTAAACCGCCGAACTCGCTCTCAAGCCTGCGCACAGCCTGCACTGGTTGACCCGAAAAGGCGCCGATTGCACAGCCCAACGCATCAAGAACCCTGATTTTCAACTGGTTCACAGCTTGCTCCGACAAATCCTCAAAGGAAGATGAAACCACGAACTTCGCCAATTCTTCAGCACAAGTCATTCAAGCCACCGTTTACAGTAAGGATTTCAAGGTACATTATTTATGCGCTACCTCTTAAAATCTATCCCTCTGAATCCGCGAGCACGACAATGAAGAAACATTTTTGCTCACCCGCTCGCTTGGAAGCATGCAGGGGCAGCGATAGCAAAACTTTTAACAGTCATTTTACATAATGTATGATGACGCTTTTTCAGCATGTACAAAAGAATTGCGAAAGCACCGTAGAGGAAGCCTTCTGGTTTTCAAAAGAGCAAAACGATTGCGTTTTCTGGAACTATTCAAGTTCTGGGATTCATGTACATCGAGAAAGCTAAACTTTCCAATCTGAAGAGTTAGGCGCCGATTTTAGTCAAGTCAAATGTGGATGAAATAATATGAAAAAACTACAGGTTCTCATACTCGTTTTACTATTTTCGTTATCAATATGCGCGTTTACAAATATACAAGTTAAAGCCGACGATTTGAGCGTGGGTCCAGCGGTTGCTTCTGCTTCACCCATCGATATCGGTGAAACCTCTGGTTTGTCAGTTACTGTTTCCGGCGGCACCAGCGACGGTTTCTCTTTCCAGTGGATGATTGAGGCTCCGGGATCAAATGTTTTCTCAGACGTTTCCGACGCAACTGGCCAAACTTACGGTTTTTTGGCTACGGCGGCGGGCGTGTACCAGTTTGAGGTTTTAGTAACCGACTTAGGCGATCCATCTGATCAATTGAATTCCACTGCCATCTCGGTAACGGTTAATCCTGCGCTGGTCGCTCCAACTTCGTCCGCTTCACCCACCACAATTGCCACGGGTCAAAACAGCGCTTTAAGCATCACCGCCGTATCAACGGGAACTTCTCCATACACGTATCAATGGTACTCTAAGGTTGCCTCTGGCTCTTACGCTCAGATTACAGGCGCAACTTTGCCGAGCTATACCTTTACCGCTTCAACTACTGGAGACTGGACTTTTCAGGTCCAAGTGACCGATGCTACGGAAGCAGCAGTCAACTCAACCGCGGCAACGATTACTGTGGATGCCGCTCCGGCAGCTGTTGTGTCGCCTGCTTTTTGGGCGATGGATGTTGGGCAGAACAAGACTTTCACCGCTATTCCCTCTGGCGGCTCCGGATCTTACGCGAGTTACCAGTGGTACGTGGACTCTGTGCTGCAGAGCGGCCAAGTGGACTCCACATTTAATTATTCCTCAACTTCTGCGGGAACCCGCTTGATAACCGTGACTGTTACTGACAGTTTAGGAGCCATTTCACCTCAATCCGGCCCAGCAAACATCACTGTAAACTCTGCGCTGGTTGCTCCGGCTGTTTCTGCTTCCCAAGTTTCTGTTGATCAGGGTCAAACTTTTGCTTTAAACTCTACCGCAGTAACCAGCGGTACAAGCCCCTACGTCTATGAATGGCTTCAGAAGGCTCCTAACTCCATTTCTTACTCAGCGATTACAGGTGCAACTTCAGCTAACTACACTTATGTTACCTTAACCTCCACAACCGCGGGATCATGGAGTTTTGAGCTTCAAGTCACAGATAACGCAGGTTCCCAAGTTGCCGTTAATTCCACAGCAGTTTCGGTAACGGTTTTTGCTGATCCAGCCGTAAGCGTGTCGCCGGCTTCTGTGACTTTAAATGTTGGTCAATCTCAAACGTTTTCAGCAAATGCCACAGGCGGCTCAGGCAGCTACTCATCATATCAGTGGTATGTGAACGGAACCGGTCAAAGCGGACAGACTGCTGCCACGTTTAGTTATTCTCCCACTGCTTCAGGTACCTACCAAATCACTGTAACAGTTGCCGACAGCTTAAATGAAACCTCAGCTCTGAGTGCCCCCGCCACGGCTTCGGTGAATACTGCTCCGACAGCTACTGTGTCGCCTACTTCCTGGACAATGGATCTTGGACAGAACAAAACTTTCACTGCCTCCCCTGCCGGCGGATCAGGATCTTACAAGAGTTATCAATGGTATGTTAATTCTGTACTTCAGAGCGGTCAGGTGAACTCAACATTTATTTATGTCCCTTCATCCGCGGGAACCTATTCAATCACTGTGACTGTTACTGACAGCTTAAACTCGACTTCACCGCAGTCAGCCGCGGCTTCAGTTACCGTAGCTGCTTCGCCGACAGTAAGTATTGCTCCTGCTGGTCCAATCACAATGGATGCTGGCCAATCTCAAACGTTTGCTGCAACTGCCAGCGGCGGTTCAGGCACCCTTTCCTATCAATGGTACATCGACGGCGGTGCTGTCGGCTCCAATAGTGCAAGCTACTCTTACACTGCTTCAGCAGGCACGCATTCTGTAACATGCAAAGTAACCGATAGTGCATCTACCCCCGTCACATCTCCAGCCTCGAACACAGTCTCGGTCACCGTGAACCCTACATTGGCCCCGCCGACCGTAACACCGTCTCCCAGCACAGTTAATCAGGGCCAGACATGCAGTTTAACCTCGTCAACAGTGACAACAGGAACATCTCCCTACACCTATCAATGGTTTGAACGGGCTCCAGGCGGAAGCTACGTCACGGCAGGTTCAAACTCAGCCACCTTCAGCTTTGCCACCTCAAACGTCACAGCAACAGGTTCATGGAGCTTCATTCTTCAAGTGAAAGACAACACAGGCGTCTCTGTGAATTCCTCCGCTGTCTCAGTTACAGTCAACGCTTCTCTGCTGAATCAATTCGTTTTCAGCTCCATAAGCACTCAGACAGCGGGTACGTCATTTAGCATAACAATTACGGCTAAAGACGCATACGGCGACACCATTACAAACTACACTGGAACCAACACGTTGACCGTTTCCACGGGAACCATTACTCCAACCAGCAGCGGCGCCTTCAAAAACGGCGTCTGGACGGGTTCCGTGACAGTGACGGGAGCCGGTTCAGGAATTACAATTTCCACATCTGATTCAGGCATAACAGGAGCAAGTGGGAACTTCACGGTTAATCCTGGAGCTCTCACACAATTCGCTTTCAACCCTATACCCAGTCCCCAGATTTCTTCCTGGAGCTTCACCATAACCGTTACAGCAGAAGACCAATATGGGAACACGGTTACAAACTACAGTGGCGCCCCAACTTTGTCTTCTGCAGGGTCAGTTAGTCCAAGTGTTATGAGTCCTTTCGTTAACGGTGTCGAAATAACTTCAATTGCGGTGGCGACTCCTGGCTTAGGCGTTACCATAACAGCGATTGATGGCTCTCACACTGGAGTTAGCAACTCATTTACGGTTGATCCGACTATCAGTGCTTCTTCAAGCGGCAACGGAGCAATCAGTCCCGATGGAACTTTTTCCGTTAGCTACGGCGGCAGCCAAACTTTCATTCTCACACCGGACCCTGGCTACAGTGTGGCTGAAGTTGCAGTGAATGGCGTTTCAGTTGGCGCCGTCAACTCGTACACTTTCACCAACATTCAGTCTTCATACAACATCTACGTGGGATTTTCGCCAGCCTCAGATACAACTCCTACTTCTACTCCAGCTCCCACAGCGACACCCACGCCATCTCCATCACCAACCCCCACTTCAAGCCCCGCACCTTCACCAACCGCCACTCCACAAACAACCGGATCATCACCTACACCAACAACGGCAACAGCAACAACGCCATCGCCCTCTCAAAATCCCCTAACAGTAGGGGGTCAAACAGCGTCTCAAAATGTTTCACAGGACGCAATTTTTGGAGCCGTGGCTGCTGTGATTGTCGTTGCAGTTGTTATAGTTATGTTTGCACGTGGAAAGATGCCGAAATTTGAAGGAAACGACGACAAAACCGACGACAACGAAGAAGAAGTCGTGGAGCCCGACGATTGGGACCCCATGGTAGACGATGAAACTTGAAAATCAATCTAAACACGCAAACAGCTGTTTTTTTTTGAATCTCTTGCCTCAGAAGGCAAAGATGGAAAAATAAGAGTAATTATTTAAAAAAATAGTGAATAACTTGAAGCTGAAGTAGCTTACCCGAATTTTGCGAGCACTTCCCGTCCGAAATCAGATATTTCGACGGCGTAGAACTCGTAGGGCCCCATTCTTTTGGGCGTTTCAAGTATGTCGATGAGCTTGGCTTTTGACAGGTGCCTCACTGCGTCGTTAAGGCCTTCAGGCATCAAACCTGTCTTTCTATGTATGAGGTCCACTTTCACCAACAAACCTTTCTCAAATTGAGATAGCGCTATAAGCACCTGTTTTGCTGACGGGTCAAGCATATCGAAATCGTCTTGTTCAAAATCTTCAACCATACAAAACACCTACACCTAACTATTGCAGTCTTTACATAAAAACCATTTGAAATTCCAGCGGTCGATATGGCTCTATTTACTGGGTGACTCCGCAACTATGTAACCTCTTGAAAACCATGGTAAATTATCTTAACCCTTGTTATAGTACAACAACAGAGATCTGAAAAAGGGCACAATGAATTTTGCGCTCGAGCCTTGCAGTTTAAAAGCGGGATGAATGCGCCTCTGGAGAGGCGGGTCCGACGGTACTTTCTGGCATATGTGCGAAAAGGTACTAGATTGTTGGGTCATTCCGTAGCCTCCTTACGGATAATCTGCTTGAGATTTTCGGCAAGAATCGAGAGCTGATGGTTCTGCGTTTGGTCCTGTGCTTCTGTGATGTTGCCTCTAAGCAGGGCGTCTTTAGATAGGATTTCTTCGGGGTTTCCTCCCCACGCTCGTATGATTTCTTTGAGTTGATCAATGCGGTTTGTTTGGGTTTTTGGTCTGATCGCAAGCCCGGCTGTTGCGTAGAGGTTTCTGAGGGTTTCTATTCCTAAGCTCTGTACGTCTTCATAGGTGCTGACTGTATGTCCCATCATGTATTCAATGATTTCCGAGTCGATTTTTGCTGCGCTGAGCTGGCTTCGGAAGAATTTTCTTAGACTATGTGTTCTGACGCTGTACATCCAACTGTTAGGTAGTTTCTTTGAGACTTTAGTGCCAACTGCTAGGTCGTGGACGATTTTTCCGATAGTTTTCTCGCTGACGCCTAATGCTCTGTTTGTGACTTGGCTATTTCTGATGAGCGGGGATTCGTCTGTTAACTGTTCTGGGGGCATTGATCTTCCGCCTCGTTGTCTGTCTTCGATGTAGAGTTTTAGGAGCTGGCTGGCTTCTGCATTGATGAAGGTATCGTAATCGTGGTATTTTCCCTTAGTTATGGCGGCTTCAACATGAATGTGGATAGGTACGCGGCCTGCTTCATAGTCCTCTTTGACGTGTCGGTACTTGAGTTTTGTAAAGGTTCCTTCGCGAAAGGCGCCTGATGCGATAGCTGCAACGATGAAAGCTTCTCGTACGGCGGCTTTGTCTAGCATCAATGCGATTTCTTCTGGTTTTGGCGCTCGGTCTTTGTATGTTACCTTTCGGCTAAGCGGTTCGTCGAGTTCAACTTTTTTGATTCCGTTGGCATGGTAGAAGGTTTTTACTGATTTTACATAGTTGCTGACTGCACCTGAGCTAAGGTCTGAGTCTTGGAGGTAGGCTAAGTAGTCGCTTAGAAATTCACAGTGGCTCTGTACTTTTATGGGGTCGGGGATTGCGCCGACGGGTTTGACGTCTTGGATTATTACATCGGGATTATGGCCTAGCCATTCTGCGTATTTTCTGGTTTTGGTTGTATACATTAGGCAGCTGGCATGCGAGCCTGAACAGTGACGTAGAAAGTGTCGTGCCATCTTTAGCATGCTTTGGTATTCAAAGATGTATGGGATTATGCTTGAGCGGTCCTTTAGGCATGAGCGTATGATGTAGTCAACGAGTCCTTTTTCTTGGGCAGCTACGATTTTGCTAAGTTGTATTGTGATCGGTTTTCTGAGCTTCCAACCGTCTATACTTCTTTCGATGGTGACGGTTTCGCCTTGGATTATCAACGGTAGGTTGAGGCTTTTTAGTTCTTCAACGGTAAGGTTGCGGTTGCGGGTTATAGCGGAGGCTAAAGGTGCTGTGCGCTGTAGCAATCTAGTTCTCTCCTTTGGAGCTTTTTGCTCTGTGAGTTTTTCGCTCCGATGTCCGGAACGCATACTCATCTTTAACAATAGGCTGTCGGCAATTTAATTTCCATTTTGAATTTTTTTGTAATGGTCGAATTTCCAGAATGCAGCTTTTTAAAATGATAATACCGTTGCTTTTACCGCTCGAAACGTCCTGGCACTGAATGGTTCTGTCATGCTCGATGAGGATTATGTCTTGGTTCTGATGGGTTAGCCAACCAACCGTTTCCCGCTCAATAGCCTCAGGGTTGGGTTGAAGAATGTTTTTGTAAATGACATGGTCCTTGTAACGCACGTAGAGAAGTGGGTTTAGGGGGCTGGCGCCGGCGGACATGGTAGCATCCGACTTACAGTTGTTCGAACCGGCTTTGGTGCCAAATATGCAATCTGGGGTAGATGCATCTGTAAGCTCAGCCATTCCCTCCCACCTCTCAACGTAGTTTTCCAAGTTTTCTTAGGTATTCGTTAGCTTTTTTGAGCCTGTAAGTGTTAAAGAAAAGAATGGGTTTGCCTTCTACGTCTTCACGGTAAGTTTGCGGGAACATTTGCTTGAAAAGTTCTAGCGCTGGCTGATTTTCGAAAACGGGTTTAGCATATTGATGGCTTTCGTCAAGATGTGCTTTACAGAAGGGAGCGCCCAGTCTTGTTCTTCCACTTTGGTAAAAAACGTAGCCTGTAGCTCCTGCCCTTAACTCGCCGCAGACAACGCAGCGGTAAAGGTTGAGTTTTACTCTGCTAATTGCAGACCCCATTGGAAAATCGGTGTTTGCCTCAGACATCGCTGTTGCCCTCAGTTTCATCTGAAGAACTCTTCGTCTCGAAGGTGCTCGCTTATCTGGATGTAGCGATGTTTTTTGCAGAAATCAAGAATACTCAAAAGCTCAGGATCGTCGCCTGTCTTGAACTCCTTCCTATATCCGATCCGACCTGTTTGGACTCTAATTTCGATGGTTCCATCATTGCCAAGGAGTTGATAAAACCCAAGTTTCTCCCCAGCATATTCCGCGAGGACATCCCAGTCCTCAATTAAATTTACCACTTTGTTGTCACCTTCCATGTCTTGCAGGCTAAGAATAAAAATGATCTATCGCTGCAAAGATGGCGCATCTTTGTGAGGGGTCGCAAAGATACCTGTCCAAAAACGGACATGTTAGTTTCATCATGGAAAAGACAGGAAAACTGTGTCAGAGTGTAGCTATCTAGTAAATATCCAGGAATGTTGACAGTTCTTGGTTGTTAGCCGTATCTAAGAATTTTTGATTGCTTTTCTTATCAAATCGAAGCGCTGCTTTGCCCTTCAAGGTTATTCCATATAATTCACATTCTCCTTGAATCTTTGAAGGCCTCGTTCCAATAGAGGTAATGTAGCCGCCCTCGCTTAACGCATTGATACGTCTACCCACCGTCCCAGACGTCTTATGCCTACACCCCTTAATGCGCCTAACTTCAAGGAATGCTTCGTGCTTAGTCAGTACTTTCAGCAGAATCAAGAGCAGTATGATGCGATTTAGTTTTGCCTCCTTGCCACTAAACACCTTAAGCGGCGTACCATTGCATTTTTTCGGCGCCAAAGTTTACTGCTCCCCTTCCAACTCTGGAGAGGACAAGAAGGCGTTGAAACTAGGTTATCACGTTAGCTCAGGTTTTGAGGAGCGTTTTGTCTGGGGTAAAATTGTGCTGTATACAGGAATGGCTTGGGCAAAATTCAGAAGTGATTTTAGGCTTGCATAATTGCATTTATTATGTTAAAAGTTCAGAGATGCTGCCGGCTTTAAGATGAATTTTGCCGAGGGTCAAAAGGCTGATTCCTGTATACAGGAAAGTTTTCACGGGTGCAATTTCAGGCTTTTCTGAGCAAACAAAAATGATGCGGGGGAAAAACTTGACATTCTAAAAAAGACGGAGTAAATCCAGAGGCTTAGTCTTCATCTAACTCTGTTAGCATTATAAGAACTGTTTTGTCTTTTCGGGAAACCTCGATAGCTAAATGTCTGCCCTTAAACGGTACGAAAAACTCATGCGTTTCCTTGGGAAAATGAAGTGATACCCTGTCTGAAAAATAGGTGCCTTTGCCATGCAAGTAGTCTGTTTTGTTTTTGCTAAATTGGAGCTTGATCTTCATTTGACGCAACTTAATTTCACCTGTGGAATCTTTGATGACTGGTACAGTTTCATGCGCTGTTTTGTAGGTTTTTTGCATTCTGACTTGTTTGTTTCAGGCAGTTTTGGCACAGGCGTCAAGGTAAACGTTAACACGCCATTGTCGGATCTAGCATCAAAGTCAAAGTCTTCGCTAAACACAGGGCTAAGAATTTTGCTGTATTCCTTGGGAAAAACAAACTCAATATCCTCAAGCTGGCTAAACCACTCTTTCTTACTTGCTTCTGAAACAGGTTTTCTAACTGTACGTCTCACAATTAAAACAACCGTCTTTGCTCACCTCCACTTGGAACAGCTTGAACGTTCTTCTCAGGTTTGGATTCGAGTGGCACGCTTGCTTCACAGCTTTCTGAAGGGCTGGCTGGTTCAGGATCCGCTACATTAGGCTCGATCGTTTGCAGTTCTCGCTCTAGTTGCCTAATCCGTTTTTGCTGAAAAAGCAAAATAGACATCACCATTGGCTCAAAGACGATTGGGTTAGTTGCACAGCTGCTTTCTGAAGCATACGTTCTGCACATATCCATCAGCTCATCAAAAGCTTCCCGATCAGGCTTGCGCAAGGCTCTAGCGAAGCCGCTCCACCGGTTAATCTCTCCCTCCAGAGCCATCCTGAAAGATTCAACAGTCTTACCCATGCTTGCTAAGCCTCCAGACAATCTAATTTCTTTATCATAGGCGTTCACTTGGGGCTTACCTTTTTTGAGTGAAATCGCTTAAAAAGTAAATGTTGAAACGAACTTTTGGAGCAGTGGAGGGGTTAGTGAAAGTGAAAATTAACTTCATTAAAATAGCATGTTCTCATGGGCTCTGTCAAGTCTGCAGTTAATCCCTAGTTTTTCTCTGCCTGTCAAAAATCGGTTGATGCGGATTGGGAGTGTTCGATTAGCCAAAGCTTGAGGCGTTCTGTGCGTTTACCCACAAGCCTGCTCTTAAGGTAATGTAATAAGTAGACTCTAAGACTTTTACTTCCGCATCATCAAAAATGGCGTTAAAATAGGGTTTAGTTAAGTCGTGGTATCTGAAACTATCACTTGCCTCTTTCAGCACCCGTTGGTAAAATCCCTTCTTTTCTTTCTCATCCTTTTCTTCGCTTACATAGGAGGCAAAGACTAATCCGTAGATGTTATTTGTCTTGGATAGTAAATTCACATCGCATTTTCCTTGGTGTGATTCTTCAAAAGCACGCAACTGTCTCTTGAGGCTTGTCTTGGAGGTTGTCAAGCTACCAGTTATCTCGTCCTTTGCATCATAATCGAAAAATCTCTGCCTATTTCTTATGTATTTCGCTTCAATCATTCCATAAATCTCGTATTTCGCTTCAATCTTATCATTTTTCTCTGGCTTGAAATTGCTTTTTTCTCGAATTAAGCATATATCTATGTATTGCTTATCTTCTCCACAACCGTAATTGGTTAGAACGAAATTTTTTCCTTTGGTTTTTTTGTAAACATGATAAACGAATTCTTTTACAAGGAAACCCTCTATTCTTCCAGACAGCTGTAGAACCGAAATCTTTTCTTTCTGCTCCTCGAGGTATTCGAGAAATGAATAATACATGTCAGTTACCCCTACCAAGATGACCTTCCGCCTCCCTTGCTTTTCAACGGACTAGTCAGTTTACGCTGACTTAAATAACTTTGGAAGAGGGCTTGTAATGTTTCAACCGACTCTTGATAGTAACTGTCAACCGAAAATTTACAGCAAGAACAAGAATAACTATAACCGCAGACTTGACAGAACCCCAAAAAGTTTTGAAACGCTATCATGTCTTGGGTTGGTCATTTGCTTTCTTTTCGGTGTGTGTGATTCTAGCTGGGCATTACCGTTTATTTGTATAGACACAGAGTGAAACCTCACAAAGTTTCTCATTAATACTTGCATCCAGTGAAGATTTATTCCGTCATGGATTTATTATTAATACTGTTTTTATGGTCACTTTAAGATATTCAAGCGTATGGTGATTGACAACCCTAAATTTAAATTGGAATAGATTTAACAACTTAAGGATTGAGATCAAAAAAAATGTTTACAACAACTTTCGTCCGTCGCGCTGTAAAGGCTTTTAATTCCAACCTCTAGCTTTAAAAATTTGTTCCTTAGCTTTTTGTATTTTATCGAACTCTATAGCAAAAAGTTCTTGCACGCGTGGTTCTTTATCCGTAACAGTGTCTGGATGATATTTTTTGGAGAGTGTTCTCCATGCCTCTATGACTTGATCTTTGGTGGCGTTTCTTGGAACTCCAAAAATCTCATACGGATTACCAGAACTTGGATTTGGCTGCGTTGACGACCCTTTATTATCTTGCTGAGTTTTTTGTCTTTCTTTTCCTTCTTGTTTTGTTTGTGTGCCTGGCTTTTTGTTTTCTGGTTTATTTTTTTGCCTATCAATTACTACAGTCATTGATATTAAGAAAACCCCGACAAAGGCGATTACAGAGATCAAAACATAGTCAATAAATTGCGAAGTTGGTGAATGTGTTGTGGATAAAGTCGATGAAGGCGTCGGGATTGGGGTCGGTGAGGGCGATGATGTTGGAGACGTCGTTGAAGTTGGTGTTGGCGTTGCTGTCGGGCCGGGAGTTAGCGTTGAAGTTGGGACTGGTGTTGTCGCGGCAGTTGGAGATGGTGTTGGCGTCGGGATTGAAGTTGGAGACGGAGTTGGACTCGCAGTCGGAGCAGTTGTGCTTATCACCGAGACAGTACCGCTGGCGGCGTTTGTCACGTAGACGTATTCGCCGTTGGGCGTTACAGCCACACCAGAACCGCTTATACCGGTTACCGTCGCTGTCACCGTGTTCGTAGCTGTACTTATCATCTGAACGCCACTGCCATCTGTGACATAGACGTATGCGCCGTTGGGCGCTACAGCCACACCGTAAGGACCGCTTAAACCAGGTATAGTCGCCGTCACGGTGTTCGTAGCCGTACTTATCACCGAGACCGTAGTGCCGCCGCTATTTGTTACATAGGCATATGCGCCGTTAGGCGTTACAGCCACACCGTAAGGCTCGCTTCCAACGGTTATCGTCGATGTCACCGTATTTGAAGACGTGCTTATCACCGACACCGAACCGCTATTGTAATTTGTGACATAGGCGTATGCGTCGTTGGGCGTAAAAGCCACACCAGAAGGCCAGCTTCCAACGGTTATCGTCGATGTGACCGTGTTCGTAGCCGTACTTATCACCGACACCGTACTGCTGGGCGAGTGTTGCGCTTCATTTGCAACATAGGCATATGCGCCGTTAGGCGTTACAGCCACACCGTAAGGCTCGCTTCCAACGGTTACTGATGCCGTCACCGTGTTCGTAGCCGTACTTATCACCGACACCGAACCGACCTCATTTGTTACGTAGGCGTATGCGCCGTTGGGCGTCACAGCAACACCATTAGGACCGCTATCGCTTCCAACGGGTACCGTCGTTGTCACCGAGTTCGTAGCCGTGCTAATCACCGAAACCGAGTTGCTGCCAGTATTTGTTACGTAAGTGTATGCGCCGTCGGGTGTTACAGCCACACCGCCAGGGAAGCTTCCAACGGGTACCGTCGCCGTTACCGTCTGCGCTCGAATTGGCTGCAATAATGTGAAAGATAAGAAAAAGATAACGAGAAGTATGCAGCCAACTCTCAACGTCTTTGTTGTTCCTTGCTTCATTTTTTTATCTCACCAGTCAAACCCTTCGCTGATGTTAGCGGCATGCTCACGGAGTAGCTCAAGCTAAACGCAACTTGTCCATGCGAATAAGCACAATATAGTCTTTTGTGTTTAAGAACTATTAAAGGTCTTGCAATCGAAGTACTTGCATGGCAAAACGCACATGCTCCGCAACAGCTTTTGCACCGAAAGTAGTATGATTATTAATGCTTAGAGAAAAGTTCAGGAATGCGATATGGGGCGACCTCTCGACGATTTGGTTATCGATCTTGAGATGTATAATAAAGAAATCGCACACAATAGGGACAAGTACAAAGAACGAGCTAATCACAGAACTACGAGCCGAAAACAAGCAACTGAAAGCGCAAATAGAAGCAAACACGACTCAAATAAGCGTAGCAACTGAAACCATGAGCAAAGTTTTAGCTCTGCCGACAATGGCTAAAAAATTCGCTAAGGCAAAAGAGCGAACAGAATTTTAAACCTCTTTTCTTTGATTTTTTCTATGTTTTGCGAATTAAACAGTTTGATTAAAAATAGTTGAAAATAGCCAAACGTGCAAAGTCTTAAATCTGCACAGCAACAATAAGAGCCAAAACAGAGGTTTCAAAATGCCATATAAAAATAGCATAACGGATGATATTAGGGAATTAATCCGAGCAAATGAAACGAAAGGGAAGAAAATAGAAAAAATCTACGTAAATCCAAAATATCAAAAAGAAATCCTTAATGACGCTGAGTTTACTGAAATTGGACATGTTCCAGAGCAGATGGCAGTAACAATTGCAAAGTTTCATAACATAATTATTCTCAATGATGGTGTTATAAACTTTGACGAAATCGGGTTTCAAACAAGGGATTCTGGGGAAATAAAGAGATATAAAAGGTCACAAAGACAAACAACTGATTAAAAAAAAGCCAAACTGCTTAAAGCCAAAAAACATACCCATACTTATATTTTCGGCTAATCAAACTTCTTTAGCGGTCACACATGATCTAAGCGATGTTAGCCGATGTTAATAAGACAAAATTTATTTTGAATTTGTATAGGGATTGTCGCACTTAAAAATGGAAATTGCTTCTTGTTTTCTTCTTTATGTTCTATAATGTCTATTCCATCGGCAGTTATTCTTGCTGACAACTTATATGAACCTTGAAACAATTGTGGTCGGTCTATGAGTTTTTTTTGTTCAAGATATTTTAAATTAAAGTCAATTTTATTGTCTTCTACACCTAAAATTTCTCCAAGTTGTTCTCTGCTTACTGTGGCGTCGGAAGGAGTTTTCTCTGCCTTTTTGTAAAGTATCGTTAGGATTGAGTATCTGATTTCGTCATGCGAAGGTGCAGTGTCACCGTTATCTTTTGGTTTTTTAGAGTCGGTAGTTGATTTTTCTCTCATTTTTGATTCCCTCACTCACAATTTTTCTATTATATGCTATGCAGATTTAAGACTTATCATGCTTTAAAAAACAAAAGGTAGGGCTATTTTTTAGGTATCAATGAAGTTAATAGTTTACTGAATTGTTCTTCTCTACTTTTACCCTTCATTGCTGTAAATTGTTCACATGCCCGTGTATTTGGATAGACATTATATTTCACATAGACACATTGAGTGAAAATTTTTCTGCCCATTTCATCTACATAACAAACACTATCCATGTTTAGAGGGAAATGTTTGCAATTTCTGCAAGTTTGTCGTGACCATCTATGCCAATTCATTTCTTATCTAATGTGGTATTTTCTACGCTATTCAGATTTAAGACTTATCTTCTCTAAATAGCGAAATTCTTAACCCTTGAATGTACTCGGTAATAGCCCTAACCGTTTAATGCCTTTTAAGTTCATAAGGAGTCTTTGCATATATTACAATCGGAATGGCAACAAGAATAAGAACAGCGCTCGATAGTGTCATTTTGATGTTTCCTCTTTAACGAGTCCTGCTTTAGTTAGGAAAGCTGAATGGCGTTGTTTCCAGTGTTCAAACTCAAGCTTTTCTTTTTCTTTTCTTTCCGACTCTGCTTTTTTTTCTTGACTGCATTTAGGACAGAGGTTAGCGGAATAAGCGATTAAGTGTTTAGGGCATATCTTCATTACCATAATAATATTGTTTACTCTAACGTGAAGCGCTCCACAGTAGGGACACTTTAAGTTAGCGTCTAACATTCCACCGCATACTTTACATCTTAAAGGCTCAATTGGCATGTTACCTTTACCAAGGCTATTGTGCTTCTTTATACTCAATGCTGTTTCTACGCTTTTCAGATTTAAGACTTATTGATTGTGAATACTTAGCTGCTGAGTACATTTTAACCCCTTGAGCAAACGTGTTCATGACCAACTATTTTAACCCAACAATACTTAAACGAACCAATAAATTAATTTGGACATCCGCACATTTGTGAATGGAAACTGCTGGTGCTTTGAGATACCCCTCTTTGGAACAAATAAAAAGAAAGAACAAACAACAAGCCATGTTGAAGAGCAACAAAATTCTATCGAAGTATCAATAAAGACTGCTCCCCGCTACAAAGAAGTTATCCAATATATGTCGGAGTGGACTGGACGCAAATGGAACATAAGGGTCAACCCAATGACGTTTGCTATACTACCTGAGCCTCTATTAACTGAATATGCAACCGACGAATTGAGAATAATTATGATAACATCAAGTTCATTTATCGAGCACGTCAATAACGTCAATTTTCAAAACTTCCTGCAAGTAACCTTGGATTCGCTTGATTGCGGAGTCAATGCAAACGGAGGACCCATAGTTGGTCTAAGAAAAACAATTGTAGACCGAAGATTGGTTGATGGCGTTGTAAATTGCATGAATGATATTTTTGGCACTCGTTGGAAGGAACTCAAGGTTTTCATACATAAAAACCAGATGTATCCAATCCAAATTGCAAATAACCAATTAATATTTATCGTTGCCCCAATATCTCTCAATATTGGGGCTTGGGAACAAGGAAAATACACTCCTGATTCCAAGACGCCAACAATTAAACAGGAAATAATCATCAAGAACATTGATGTAAATGACTTATTACGCCAATTGCGACAAGAAGGGATTGTAGCTGTGTATCGATGCCCACACTGCGGTGGTAATCTAAAGGTTGAAAGAGAAACGAGTTTAGAACAATTAAAAGTATGTCCATATTGCAATTT
This sequence comes from Candidatus Bathyarchaeota archaeon, assembly GCA_963828195.1. GTDB lineage: Archaea > Thermoproteota > Bathyarchaeia > Bathyarchaeales > Bathycorpusculaceae > Bathycorpusculum. The sequence goes on along the minus strand of CAWHDT010000007.1, from coordinate 10,149 downwards.
AGAAATCGAGACTATTAAATTGGCTGAATTTCTGAAAACAGCCTTATCCTAAAAGTTTAGGTCAATGGACAATAAAGTGATTGAAAATATCAATCAATCTAATCACTGATTATTTTCTATGCTATGCAGATTTAAGACTTTTGACCATCAAAAAGTTGCTTAAAGTAGTGGAAGTATCTTCTAATTTATGAAAACATCATTGAAAAAGAAGAATGATGTTATACCTATGGGTGCTACTTTACTTTGTAGTCGCCCAAGAGCGTGGAATACCTGAGAGCATAATAAGTGACCCTACGAATCCAAATAAATATAAAATGTTTTATGCAGTTTTCTCTAGAATTAATTTCTCATGTTGCTTTTACGATAATTTGCATTAGGTAGTAGTCTAAAGTTTATATTTGGTCTCTTTCCAAAAGAACTAGACCAACTGAAGCCCTATATTCATTCACCACAACAAGGCCATCGTCTATTTTTTCAGGTGATCTACTAGCACATACATGAATATCTCCGGTTGCACTTACTTTACAAATAAAGCCCAATTTGATAAGTTTATCAGCGACCTCTTGCACTTCACCAGCATCACTGCGAGGGAGCCCTTTGGGCAAATTTGTTTTTGAAGTATGCCCTAAGTGTTGTCGTCTACCTTCACCACACCAATAGTTATCAGTCCACAATTTATTAAGAATAAAGCCAGCGAATTTTCTCTCTCTTGGTTTTAGGGATGAAAGGCTTTTGGCTGGCATGGATAGCTATTATGAATCGGTATGTTTTAAAGCTTTGAATACATTGTATTTTTTTACAAACTCATTGTATTATAGTAAAATTTATATCTACTGGTGTTATAGTAGGTAGTAGTAAAGTAATTAGAGAAGGCTTATAGGAGGAAAAAAATTGCAAACATTAACGAAAGAACAAAACGAACAAAAAAATGATGCAGAAGAGTATGCCACAAGAGGACCATTCTCAAGCATATTTGGAGGACCTACAGCCAGATTATTTGATCAGGCTCTAATTGTAGGAAACATGGAGCAAACAATATCCATGTTAGCTGAGTCAGCAAACCTATCCTATAAAACAACTAAAGAAGCCTTAGAAAAGCTTATCAAAATGGGATTTGCAATTCCAACTAGGAAAATTGGAAATGCTCAAGCATACAAATTCCACGTTGAAAATCACATGAGTGGATTATTGGTATGTGGTGCAGAATTTCAAAGGCAACGAACTGATTTATAGAAAAAAATGAACGTGGAAAAAAATGGAGTACAAAATAGTTCCAATAACGCCCATGCAAGTTCCGATAAGATTGGTCAAGCTACCACTTAACTTTAATGAGAAATGTCGCAAAGCAGAAGCTTCAGATTACGTAGCGTACACTATACTTCATCTAGGTGAAAAATCTTTGGAAAATTGGCTAAGAACTGAAGAAGAGAAACCACTCAAACAATGGAACTGGGGCGCCGTAGTCTTTGGCGAAATCTTGAAACTTGGCTTTAATCTTGCTAAAGGTGAAGTGAACAAAAATCTCTGTAACCCTATAGGCAATAACTAAATCCACTGAAAAAAACCCACTAACATCAAAATGCTATGCAAATTTAAGGGTTCTCATTATGAAAATTTTACCGTTTAGTCTCATCACAGCTGTCAAAAAGAATTTCGCGATTTAATATGTACTTATTATATCTATTCTTTTGATCTATGAAGTTAAGTAGCTTCCGCTAAGACAACAAGTTAAATGTCAAAAAAAGACTTAAAACGAGCTTACTATCAGCTCCGTTTTTTAAACTTATGAGGCTGCTTTATTAAAAAAAAGAAAAGACAAAAGAAACTTTAAGTTTCAGTTGCAGTTTTTGCTTCTTGTGTTGCTTGTGGAACATTCTGCTTGACTGCATTGAAGCCGTTAACAATGTCTGTTACTGCGTCAGTTAGATTGCCATCTATGAGTTCTTCGCTGCCTTTAACAATAGAGATAACGCCAACAACTGTTAATCCGATACCTGAGTAGCCTATGCCCGTTGCAACAGAAGCCGTAATCCCTAAGACTGTAACGATTACTCCAAGAACAGCTATAATTTTATTTGTAGTTTTCATTTTTGATTTCACCTCCCATCAAATAGCGTGATTAAATCACTAGGAAAAACCAAGATCATGCCACCACGTACATTCGGAGCCCCGGCTGTACGCAGCAATCCCTTGTACAAACCAACTTCTTTTATTCAACAAGAAACTTTCAGGTTAAGCCCTTTTTGGTATCTATCTCGAGCTAAGCGAAAGTGAAAGTTAAGTTCCACTGAAGCGTCAAAGGAACGGATGTATTTACGGTGAAGCTTGTGAAGTCGCCGTCTGTACTGCTTATGCGAGAAGCAAACTGAGTGTTAGCCCCGCCGGATTGGTAGATATAGTTAGAACCAAAACCCTGTAAGCTTGGTACGGTAGGGCTGCCAGCGAAACCGTTATTCCACCACATTCCAAATTCCGTAATAGTGATTGCCGAAAGAGTACCTGAATTCCACGTTGCCGTCCAAGCGATGCGGTATTGTCCGGCGCTTGGGTTACTGTTTGTTCCAGACATGGTGTTTGGCGCGGTAGAGTTAATCGTTACCAACCCAATGGTTGATTGTCCAGTGGCTCCTGTTCCTGTTCCACATCGAATATACCATGAGTACATCATTCCATAGGCTGCCGTTGATGAAGAGGTACCCGCGAACGAAAGATAATTTACAATCAACGTCAAGCCGTAGGAAACTATGTGTCCTTTGGTTCGGAACTGAAGTTTGTCACCTTGCCAACATGTGATTTCATCTTTGACTCTGATCTCGTCGCCGAAAGTGTTTCGTAGCCGCAGCTTTCCTTTTAGAAGTTGCTTAACAGCCCACCACTGCAGCATCAGCTTGTTTCTGTACTTCTTAGCTATCTGAGGTTTCAAGTTTTGATAAAAAGTCAACATTTTATCTTATTCACCCCCTTAAAACACGTAGTAATCCGCGTAAACGCAATACTCGTCATTGTTGTAGGTGATTGTTCCGAGGCTGCTTGGAAAAGTTGACGAATACGCCGAAGCGTAGGTGTAGCCTTGATTTGTGCTTCCAGCGATGTAGAATAGACCGCCGTTTCCTGAGGCGCTGTTGCACCAAATAACTAGGATGTAGGTTGTGTTAGATGTAAGTTGTATCGCGTTTGTTGGAGTAAACATAATGAGTTGTGAACCTGCTTGATAGGCAACTGTCAGAGCGTTGCATTGTCCAACTAAAGCGCCTGCAGCCGTGTAAATTGCAGCGTTGAAGGTTTTGTTAGCTGTGTCGCATTGTACAAGTGCGTGGATTCCAGTAACATGGATCGCGCCCGATACGGTTGGAGTTGTAAAGATGCTTCCAACAATGTCGTTTATGCAGGGAGTGTAGCTTGCTCCAGTGTTGGTGTTTCCGTATGTGCCTGTTGTCGGAAAAGCGGGAGCATCAGAGCGACTTGGCCCTGAATCATTTCCACACTCCGCATTAACTCCATTGTCAAGAAACCCAAGGTCAAGCGGACCTGCCGTGCATCCCTCAGTTATGTTAGTGCCATTTTCAAGAAGGGCTGCGTCAAGCGGACCTTTACTGCATCCCTCGGAGTAAGTTGTTGATGCAAAGCAGAAGCCTCCGCCTTCAACAGCATTTCCGGTCGAGCCGCCCTGCTGGCCTCTAATTACAGTTGACAATTTGTTTTTTCTCCTAATGATTTGTGATTACGTTAGTTTCAGCTCGCACAGCGCTTGTGTCATTGAGAAGGATCGCGTCGCCCATGTCGCCTTCCTCTTTCATATCGCTGTTGCCTGTTGTGACGCTTGCAAACCAAAACACAGGTGGAGAAGTAACGGCGGATACGGGCTGCAAAACGTGGCATGACCCAGCAGTTTGCGCTGGAATCGTGTAAGGGTTCCCGGTGACTTGCACTCCGTCTAAAAGCCAATAGCTTAAGCTAAATCCAGCATTCAAAGAGTCAGACACGGTGCAGGGTGATCCAGCGGCCATCGTTTGCAATCCGCTTAAACTCAAAGAGCCATTTGGATCGCCTAAGATGTAAACGCTCCAAGTTGTTGCTCCGATGCCACCGCTTTTTAGGTAGCTAATAAGGGGAAAAAAGTAAAGCGAATACACCTCCTGCGCCCCGAGGGCACGCCCAAAAAACATAACTTCTGAAATTACTCCGCTAAAACCGCCTAAAGAAGCAGTTTCAGCGCCCAAGTAGGTATCATTTGTGCTGCTTCCAATAGCGCCTGTTTGAGCCTGCTGCACAAGGACAGGTCCATTGAGATAAATGTACATGTTAGTTCCATCGTAGACGAAAGCGCAAAAGAGGCGACCATTTAACGTAGCTGAACCAGCTGGAGCTGATAATGTTACCCAAGCTCCGCCAATGTAGAGCGCGAAAATTATGCTGCCATTTGCATTTACCTGAACGTAAAATTGGTTAGGCTTATACGCGAGGTAGCCTTGAGCTGCAGACGTCGGCGAAAACCATACAGTGAAAGTCATTGCGGATAAGCCGCCAAAATTTACGTCACTGCCTGGTATGTCAACGTAGCTGCCGTTGCCATTGAACATTAAAACTTTTGTTTCAGGTCCTGGAACCCAAGTGCAACCAGAACCTATAGATCCGTTATTTCCTGCAGAGCTTGAATCGGTGGCAACTGCACCGGAGCCTTCACCCAGATGATAAAATGCCTGTAAGCTTTGCAGACTTACACTGCTACCCTGGACCTGATCGCTGCTTATGGGCAAAGTGTTGAGAGCAGTGGTTGCAGAAGCCAGAGCATCAACTAAGTTACTAAAATCGTTAACTGAATGCACAATTTCAATAGTTGCCTTAGTCAAAGTTTTCGTTATGGTCGCAATTTCGTAGCTTCCAGAAAGCCCAAAAGCCGCGCCGTTCGTAACAGTAATTAAATCGCCACTGTTGAGCAGTGCTGCTTGAGAAATATCGCATACGAGAGGCGAGCCGCTGTTGGTCTGCTGGAGACTTTGCAAATATTCAGTTGCAAGGCTATTTAGAGTAGATTGACTCATAGCAATTTTGTTGGTTAAGGTTTTGACACTGTAACCCGCACCGGTATTTCCCGCTGAACCTGTAATTACGTTCCCAGCCTGATCGACACCACGGATAATTACGCCATCATAACCCGATTTGCTTCTATCTATGTCCACTTCGCTTTCAGTGTCAATTGTTATGGCCGTGGGAGTCTGATTGCCCTTAACAGCGATATTTACTGTGTTGCCAGAATTGAACAAATTTAAGCCCAAAATATTGGCAACATTAAGCCCTGCAGTGTAGCAGTCCGTGGAATTAAATTGTGTGCTAATGGCGGTTGTCGGGCAGGATCCAGCAGTCATGCCACAAGCCGCGCAAATTGCAGCCAATATTGACGATGCAGCTACATTATTGTATTTGCCAGTGATTGTCTGCTTTTTCATTAATTCAAAAACGCTATTGTAAACCGTCGCTGTGATGTTGAGGAATTTTGCTTTGTAGGCCCGTAGTAATCCAGCAAAGACGCTTGTGGCTCCCCAGAGAATTTGAATTTGCTGATCAGTTTGAACAAAAGCCAAGTTCGCCGGAGTATTTGGAAGAACAAAGTCAAGTTCCTGTTCTCCAGCTGCTCCCAGCTGGCCATTAATCTCGTCAACTATCTGATCAATAACCGCGTCAGTTTTTGTTACCCAGGTGCTGCCAGACAAATATTGAATGGTCCACGACATCGCTATAGCACCACGTAGTTTGCAGCAAATTTGAAGACAAGGGTAAATTTGATTGCGGGTTGGTTTGAGTAGTCTTTTGTTTCTGTGAAAGTTGCTTTATCAAATTTCCATGTGGCATTAAGGCTGGGTCGTGGAGTTGTTAAAGTGACGAGTAAGTGAAGCATGCTGAGCAAGGGAATAATGTACGTAGTATCAATAGTGCTTTTACTAGAGCCTGCTATGTAGAAAAAGCCCTCCATTGTTAAAGTGCGCACGTCATTGCAGACTGAAATAAGCGTAGTTCCTTGCTCGGGTATGTTGATCGAAGAGTCGTCAATTGTCGGAGATTCATCAGTGTTAGTCTGTGGCGCATAAGGCAACGTGATTGTTGTGGATCCTTGTGTTATTTGCCAGCTCGTCTATGTCACCTTGTTCATTATGCCTTTCTTGTACATTGCATCGCAGATCCCTTTGTTGACTGCATCTCGTGTTTGCTTAAGTGATGCTGTGCCGGTAATGTTGCCGATTGTGATGTTGGGTGAGCCGATTGTTATGTTGCTTGTTCCGCCTCCGCCTTTAACTGAGACGTTTCCAGCTAAGCCTTGAAGCGATGAGCCAAGAGTGTTGGTTTTATGGGTTAATTGGTCGCTCAGAGAGATGCTCTGGGTTACTTGCTTGTTGAATTCTTCAGCTGCAGGTGCTGCATGTGCAAAACACAAGTGGCTAAGTGCACTGCCTAAGCCCCCGATTAAATCACTCAAGGGCTTCACTGCATTTGCGACGGCGCCAATGGCTGTCTCAAAGGCTTTAACAGGTATTAACGCCACGTTCAAGTCGGCGACCAAAACTTCTTTGAAAAAGTTAGCTACCGGCAAAAGAATATTGTTGTATGCCCAGCTGAGCCCGTTCCATAAGGCATCTCCTGCAGTTTTTAAAGTGTTAACTGCTGAAAGAACTGCTCCGCCTATGATGCTTCCTATGTCGTTAATGACGTCGCGGAAGGGCTTGCAATAGGTGTAAGCCGCAATTACGCCAGCTACTAAGGCAGCTATTGCAAGTACAACTAAGCCAATCGGATTAGCATCCATAACAACATCAAGAGCAGCCTGGGCGCCTTCCCACATTTGAGTCGCATGGCTTGCAAGAGTTATTACGTTAATGACTGCGGGAATAACCGTCAATGCTGACATCATTAACGTGCTGTTGTAATTTCGACTCGCTTCAGAGACCCGTTCTTGATCTACTTGCTGAGTTTCAATAGCTAAGTTAAGTTTATTCGCTGCATCCTGTGCCTGAATGCTGGTTTCACCATATTTCGCAACAGCAACATTGTAGGCTTGCTGCGCTAAAGTAACTGAGTTAGCCGCTTTCTCTTCTGTTAAGTTTGCTCGGGCAAGCGATGTTTGCGCGTTCTCGATGTTATTTACAGCCATATACAGCATGGCACCGCTCATAGCTGCACTGTTCATCTGCATAGCGTTTTGACTAAAACTTTGGCTTGATGCGTCTGTTGCATCGCTTGCTTCACCGGTGCTAACGGTTATTTGATTCATGCTTACTTGGGCTGTGCTTCCGGCTTGATTGAAGGAATCCTGCATTTGGCTAGTGTCAGCCGTCACCGTTGTCGCCATGGTTGAAACTGAGCTTGCAGTTTGTTGCATGCTATCTGAAACGTCGGTGCTCATAGTTCCAGAAGCTTCGCTGACATTGCTGCTCATTTCAGTAAAGTTGCTGCTGACTTCTTGGAAAATATCTGAGGCATCATCAGTTGCAACTATGTCTATTTCTGCAGGAGCGCCACTCAAACTTAACCCTCAGTTAATTTATGATACCAAACTGCCGATTGAATCAAAAACTCAAGTTGAAAACTCGTCAAGCTTGCCGCGTATTCTAAGGTGTAGTGGTAGAGGTTGATGACGGCTGCGATCCGCTGTGCTTCACTGCTCCAGTAAATCCAGTCATTGACCGCCTCACCTGACGCGGTAAAAAACCCTCATTCAACAAAGCTTTCTCTAGAGCACGCACCAAATCCCAAGGAGCATCACGCAAATCCTTCTCTGCTAAGTCCGGGTAGCAGGGCTTCATCATCATCAGAAGCGCTTGAAGTTCAAATTCGCGTTGATCGTCCTTGTAGAACTTGGCTAAATCGCTCAGTTCATTATGGGATAGTAATACGAATTTTACCCATCCGGCGCCAGGCACATTAGCCTCTTGCGGAACCTTACTGCTCTTAAGCAGGCCTACGCTGAAATTTTTGAAACGCTCTTTTTGCTCTGCTTCGTACTCATCAAATGCGGCTTTAAGTTTCTCAAAACCTTCGGTATCAAATTTTTCTTCACTCATCAAATCACCTCATTAGTTTATAATCGAAAATTTAAAAAAAGTAAACTCAGAATGAGCCTGGCGTTATGGTCTGGGCTTCGCCGCTGATATCGTTTGCAATGGTGCCTTTCTGCCCGTTTTTTACGCTGTAAGCAGTTAAGATAACGTTGTTGTATGTGATTTTCGGGTTTCCGGTGGTTGTTCCTTGTGGTCCCCAAATAACCGTTACGACCGTGCCGTTTAGAACATCATTTAGCAATGCTGCATAGAGTGATGGGACAAAGAGTGCTGAAGCCTTGAATGTGTTGGATTGGTTGCCGCTGGCCAAAAAAGCGGGTGTTGGTGCTGTTTGGCAAACGTATTCTTTGATCACTTCTGCCTTGATGTCAGTTGTAAAATCCGTTAGAAAGCCGATTGCTGTCCCGCCTACCTGAACGACGGCTAACCTACTTAGGACTGGTGTAGATGTACTCATATTTTTTCACCTCGATTACATTTGGTTACTATAAAGAAAAGTTAGCCTTTGAGCAAATCTTGGATTTGCTGCTCAATCTCCGGTGCCAAATCGCCAAGATGCTGATTAACCGAGTTTGTAAGGAAAAGCCTCGCAGACATTTTCCTTGTTCCAAACTCAACATAATATGCGTATGGCGCTGTAGCCTTAACCTTAAGTTGAAAATTGCTGGGCTGTTCAATCGCTATGGTGCTTTTCAAATAGCCTGTTCTGACTGGAACTAACGTGTTTGCAGTCGCCAAAATATTCTGGGCAACATTCATCATAGCTTGCCCAACCGCCTCCGGATACTGCTCACAAAGACAGCTCAGGCAATTCTTTTTTGCATCAAAATTCGACAAATTAACCTGGAGAGAAATACCCATATTGATTCACCCTAACCATCGGAATAAAATGAAGCGAATCTTCCGGTACACGCAAATAACTTAGCTAGAAAATTAATACTAGTCGCAGATAATGAAGCTGGATAGGTCGATTACACTATGAAGTCTCTGATAGTCTGTTACTCTTTCCATCACAATAACACTCAGAAGGTAGCTGAAGCTATGGCAAAGGTTCTCGATGCACAAATAAAGACTCCACAACAAACAAACCCCGAAGAGCTTCAACAGTTTGACTTAGTAGGGTTCGGCTCAGGAATATTTGGAGAAAAACACCACGAAAGTCTGCTTGAACTGGCTGATAAACTCCCTCAAGTCACAGATAAAAATGCATTCATTTTCTCAACAAGTTTTGTGGGTGTTGATTCGCTGTTATTTGGGAAAACTTCAGGTAAATTTCACACAGCACTTAGGGAGAAACTGCAATCTAAAGGCTACACTATTGTTGATGAGTTTAATTGCAAAGGCTTTAACACTAATCGCATCTATGGTCGGTTTGGTGGAATGAATAAAGGCAGACCTAACGCTGAAGACCTCAAACACGCTGAAGAGTTTGCTTCAAAGCTAAAAAATTCAATATAAAGGTCTCCTTTTTAGTAGCTTGAAAAAAACGATGCAGTCCCGCTGCATTCTCCTAAGCTATTTTCGTTACTCTGTGCTCTACAAGAACCTGAGAACCGTTTTTGTAAGTCACAATCCAAGAGCTAAATTTTGTCTTAAATTTCTGGTTTGCCGCCCTTTTTAGTTCTGCCATTCACTTCACCTGCCTATTAACTTGAGATGCTGAAGTAAACGGCGTCAATGTTGATCATAACGCGGGTTACTTCAGTTGCGTTACTGTGAATCGGCTCTCCGGTTACTGCATAGTTTGGGTCTTGTAAGTGTATGATGCGGGTAACTTCAGCCTGCAATGCTTCCAAAGTGGATTCTGCAGTGGCTAAATCGGCTGTGCTTTGGCTAGCGTTAACAACAATTATGTCAACGACAAGTTTTTCAGTAACCAAGTAACATTCGCGACTAAGCGCATCCACCTGCTTGCTAGGGCTCGCGTTATAGACAGCTACTTGCAAGGGTCCTTTTCCCTGAGTAACCCCAATCGCATCCATGCGAGTTATAGGCCACAAAATATTTGCAGCAGCCAGGGGACTTGATAGCCCCCAATTCTCCTGCAGCAACTCCGAAACCGTTAAGGCTTGATTTACAGCCACCTAGGCTTTCCTCC
>CAWHDT010000006.1:0-58612 GCA_963828195.1 Candidatus Bathyarchaeota archaeon | reverse complement strand
AATAAACGTTTCAGAAGCGTCCAACATTGGTTTAACCATAAAAAGTAAATCATGATATTTCTTAATGAAGTCATGACCGGCAGGCGAAGTCTTATAGAATGTAGATTTACCGATTTCCTGCTTAGTCAATAAACCCGATTTAATTAACCCCTCAATTACTTCATAAAAAGGCAAGCTACTAACGTTAGCTTTGCGGGCAATATGCGAGATAATTAAGGGCTTAGCACTGCAGCAGTCAAGAATATCGTAAATTATCCGAAGTTTATGTCGATTGCGTGTCCTGCCCTTAGCCATCTTATGCCTCGCTCGTTTTATGCTTCGGAATATACTGCAAAGACACGCTTAGACGTCGCTTGGAATTTGACTTCACAAGCTCCCGATTTATCCTGCTATCATTTCTGCCACTGGAGCCATGGCCAACACGCTTCACTCGCCAACCTTCCAAGTTACTTCGGATGAGCTGAGGATTACTCGTAACCAGATAGAAAGGAATCTCCGGCAGTTGAGATGTATAAAGCTCAGCGACAAAATTCAGTAAACGTTTCCCGACACCGATGCCCTGGTAATCGGGCAAAACCACTAATCGGCTAACCCTAAAATAATTAACAAGCATATGCACGTGCGCAACAGCAATAAACGCAATGGGCTTATCTCCCAGCTTGGCAACGTAGCAGCGAACACCGGCACCAAGGCGGTCAGTATTCAAATAATGATGCTCCCTAAAGCCCTGCCACATGGATAAACCGCATTTATGAACTGAGAGAATAATTTGGGGGTGACATCGTTTTTTTTTACATTCGTATAATCAAAGAATTCTCCGGTATCAACATTATACATCCAGTCAGGTTCAAGCCAATCCAAGACATCAAAATGGCATGTAACCGCAATGAACTGCTTACCTGGATGATGCCGAATTGCCCTGCTTATCGCATAAGAGCCTATTTGAGCAACATTCCGATCAATCACTGAAGTAAACTCATCAAAAACTACGAGCTGCTGAGGCAAACAAAGCGCATGCGCAATATCAACACGCATCTTTTGCCCCTGACTCAACACACTATAGCTTTTCAGCCATGCAGGAGGCTCACTAAAGCCAGTGCTTGATAATGCCGCGCCAAGCTCACTTATAGTAAGTTCAGCCGGGAAATCATTTAGAAAACAAGGCTCTTTGTATCTTTCTTTAAGATCCGCATAATAAGCCTCTGGCCAACAATGCCGAGCAATACTTGTTTTTCCGCTCCCAGATGAACCAACAATGCAGCCTATCTGCCAAGTTTAGGCCTTCAATCGGAATGTTACCTTTAAGGTGCTTCTCAAGCTTCACGTCTTTAAGATCATATGTACTGGTAATTGCTTGCTCCCGGTAAGTATTACCAGCATGCCAACTGAAAACCAAATCAAAAGACGGCATCTATAGATTCAGCAACCCCGCGTCATAACCCTCAGCCGTAAGCTTCTCCCAAGCAGCCTTTTGAGCCTGCTCATCGAACTTTTTACCCTTAAAACCGCGAATCACTATTTCGCAGGTCTCAGGAATCATATTACTACCGCCAAGCTCTACGCTACCACCCAGTATTTTAGAAAGATCTTCGCCCACAGCAGAAAGCAACGATTCCAACTCAGATCGCTCACCCAAACCATCTATTTTCACGTACTCTGCGCGGTCTGCCTCCCGATTATGCTTACCTCGCAGCTTGTTTAGTTCTTGGCCAACAATTAATCTTTCAGCTTCAGTAAGAGGTCTTCGCAAAACAGGACCAAAAAACTCGCCATGGGCAATGCAAACGTCAACGCGCTGCTCACCATCAGCAACAATACCGTCGGCATCAGTAATAATTGGAACCAGCCAACCATAACGCTGCAAACTATGCCACAACTGCTCTTTTTGCTTAACAGTCATCCGATTAGGATTGCCCTCATGATGCTTCAAAAGCCGAAGATCCTCAAGCTTCAAATCATCAAGAAGAGGAACTTTCAAACTTGTCTTTTTTTCACTCATTTTTGTCACCAAATAATCCTAAATTCTTCAATAACTCACGTTGCTTTTGCTGACGCTTTTTAGCACGTTTCTTCTCATGATTCCCCATATTTTGGTCCTTCCTCTTTTACTTCCTCGTCAAATTCTTTTTTGCTCTTACCCCAAATCTCAAAACCAAATTTGGTAACTGCCCACCTGTGACCGCGCTTCTCAAACAAAGCCTCGCCAGCCTCAAAATGCAGACGCTTATTCATCCTCACAACGCGACGGCTTACGTCATAATACCTCAAATGATATTTCGCCAACCCTGCGACCACGGCTACATCTTTCGGGAAAATTCCAGAGTCCCCAGTGGTCATTATTTGCTGAAAAATCTCGCTGTCAACCTGATCACGGAAAGCGTACCGCTCAAGCATCGGCATATCGATATCACTCTCACCCAGCGCCTTCAAGCGGTGACGGATCCAACGCAGCTCATCAAGAATCTGCTTATTCTGAGCATAAATCTTATCAGTTTTAATTTCATGCCATTTCTGGCGCCCCAGCTTGTTTTCGATGCTCCGCGGATCCTTTTTACGGACTTTTCCCACGCTGCTTTCCTCTATTTGAACAGAGTTTTCGCCAGATATTTGCTCGTCTTGTTCAATCATGGATACCGACTCCTTGAAACATCACGGAAAATAATGGTGTCTTAGCCTGATCAGACACGTTAAGAAATGGCAAAGACGAAAGCATGGAAAAAGACCATGCAAAAAAGCCCCTAAAAACAAGTCTTAAAAACTTTAAACAGAACTCTACATCCGAAATGGCGCAAAAATTGCGATTCAACAAGAAGCCTCCTTAATGCATCGCTCAAGCCCCTGCTCGCAGCGGGCGCAACTACGGATCTCCAAACAAACATTCCTGTAATGATCACATTCGCTCCGCATCTTCCAGGGGCAATGGCGACAAGGACAATCAACCGTCATCTGCAAACTCATCGCACATACTCCCCGAGTTTACTTTGCTTCTCATCCAACCGCTTAGGATCCACGTCTGCATCGCCCAGTCGAATCAAAGCCTCATTAAGACGCTCAATACCCGCGGCTAACTTTTCAGCTACGCCGCTATCCAGAACCGGCAGCTTAACCATATGCTGATAAATCGCCCCCGTCAACTTCTCAACCTCCAAAATACGGCTATTAGTAAACTTAATCGCCTCACTATTCCGCCGAACCTCCTGCTGCAGCTCAAAGCGTTCCTGGCTAAGTCCGATCTCCTCAATGCCCCGATGGATCTCCGCCTCAAACTTGTTAATGCTCATCGGCTGGGTAACTTTCCGCTCACGGCGGATTACGTCCTCTTCCTTCTGATAGGTCCGATCAATAATCCCATACAGATCCTTCTTGGTTACACATTGAAAGCCGTCAATGCGCCTGCCATGATAATCCTTGTTAAACTCAACCGTCTGCAAAACCAAATCCTGCAGACAATAACCCAGCCGCCCCTCAACGATCTCAAACCACCTGTTAAGTGCTAAAAGACAAGCATCGTGACTCATCCCGCCGACATCACAGGCAATATATCCAGTGACTTGTTTGCGTTCCTTACCAAAGCAGACGTGAATTTTGACGCCTCCGATGAATTCGTCATTTTCCCAATGCTTCAGATTTTGACAGACTTTCGCAAGCAAAGTCACATTATGCACGCAAAGTGGAACGAACCGCACGGTGTGGGTGATTTTGTTGCAGTAAGCCCCCTGGTACGGCTGCACAACTTTACCTTTATCAAGCAGTTTCTTACAGACAACCCGGACAGTGGAGTACTGGCCAGGCGTTATTTCCTTAGGTTTCTTATCGCTATGGAGTATTCGAGCAATCTCAGCAGGACGCAGCTCCACTTCAGAAGCATCGATAATATGAAAAACACGGGATTCAACTGAAAAGGCGCGGCTGCTAATCTTATTACGCCTATCCTGCAAAGAAGGCACTAAACTGTTTACACTTAAGTTACTACTATTGTCTGTTGAGTTATCAGATACAGCAACCAAAATAATCAGTGCCCCCCAAAACGTCGATGCTCAAGGCATGCTCGCCTAGAACAGGATCCGCCGCCATGCGTACAATTCCGATCACTAAAACTGTAGGTCTTGCAGGAGATATCGGTCCCGTCAGGATATGCAAGCTTTGCAAACTTGCAGAAAAACAAGTCCTTAGAGCAAGTGTCCATTACTGCGCAATATTTTGATGACGGATTACTTATGCAGGGATAGTATCCGAGAAGACAAGGAGGCTTAAACGAATCAGCGACAAAGCTCATTTGGGGCTGCCTCCTCTGGGCTGGAACTTAGAGCAAGCGCAGCTTGAAGCTATTTGACCAATTGAGTTCTTACGCGTCGAGTTGGGTTCCGCGCAACGACCACACCAAAAAAAGCAATCCATACAGTAAAAAATTTCTGACGAAGTTGATTGATGAACGGTTAATCTGGTTGATTTAAAATTAGGCGAATAAAAAGAGGGGAAAAAATGGTACTTTTTAACGTGAGCATTGGTGGGGCCGCTGGGATTTGAACCCAGGATCGCGTACGCCCCAGGCACGTATCCTGAACCATGCTAGACGACGGCCCCAGTCAGATACATGCTTTTCAGAGGAGCTAAATGAAACAAGCCAAGCCGTAATAAAAACCTTAACATCCCCAAACTACGTCAAGAGATGAAACCGCAATAAAACAAACGCAGGCGCTGTCTGGTTGTCAACAAATGTAAGCACTCCAAGCATGCTTGGTTTTGATTACATAGGGATACTCGCACTTTTGACGTATTTTTCATATCAAAGTATCCCCATCTTTCTGTCAGCAGCCTAATGCTTATTTTTGTATCAGTGGAGATAGATGTTTTTAAAAGAAGCTGGTTAGAGCCGCCGATGACCTTGCATCCCAAAAAAAAGATTAAAAACTTGCCGAGTGAAAAGCTGATCAGACCACTTTTTAAAACGGCTTCACCGATAAAAGCTACCAGTATGATTTCAAACGCTATGCTTTCCGTAATGTACACAGAATCTAACAATAAATCGTTTAGCCATCTTAATGACTAGCAGTTATAATTAGAAATTCATAACGCTTTTAGTCTCTTACCCTCGTTTTAGAATTAGTAACTCTAAAAAATTGGTCCATAAGCCACCAGTGAGAGAAAAGGCAGACTCGGGGATGTACAATTGAGTAGAGATGGGAGATCCAAAAAATTTGAAGCTGTTCTACTGGAAGCTGTAGATGAAGCATTTTTAAGTTTAGGAGAAAACGTGAAAACTTCAATCTACTTTCACTTGGAGCACGAGTTCATTTTTCCAAAGCAGGATATTCCTTACAGAATCGATGATTTTTCAAATGCGCTTGAACGAATTTTCGGCGTGGCAGCCAAGTATTTAGAGATATTAATCATGAAGAAGCTCCAGAAAAAAGTCGCTTGCTTTTACGAATGGAATGGTCCAGGCTGGCTTGTTCCCGATTTGACGTTTAAACAGTATGTTGAGCTCGTGAGGCTCTGTTATGAAGATAAGGGGAAATTAGGTGAAGTAGAGGTTTGGGTTAATGCCGAGGAAAAGCAGAAGCAGCGCATATAAAGACAATTTTCAGGAGCTCCTAAACTTCGTTTCGGACTCTATCATGGTCTTCAGCCAAGAAGGAGTTGTGCTGGCTGTCAACAAAACCGCAACCATTCTTCTTGGACTATCAAGCGAGGAATTAATAGGTAACCACATCGAAGATTTAAAAATAATTGATGAAAAAACAAAGACACTGGTTAAAAATCAACTCCAGAAAAGAATGAAAGGCGAAAAAATCGAGAATTACGACATCCCAGTTTCCGTAAATGGAAAGCGCAGATATTTTGAGCCGAAAGGCAATCGAATCGATTACTTTGGAGAGCAAGCCGACTTGATCGTTCTACATGATGTAACAGAAAAAAGAAAACTGCAAGGGCAACTAATGGTAAAAATTGCGAAAATAGACGAACAACGGCAAGAATCCGAGGAGAAATATAGGAAACTTTTCCAAGAATCGAAGGATGCCATGATCTTAGTGGATGAAAAAGCCAGGGTTACATGCTGGAATCCCGCTGCTGAAAAAATATTCGGCTACAAAAGCGAAGAGGCTATCGGAAAAGACATACACAAACTCGTCGTTCCAAACACTTTATGCAAAGAAGGAAAAGAACGTATCAAATCAAGTGTAAAGATATTTACTGAGACGGGAACAGGCTATTTCACATTTGGAAACGTTCAGCTATTGGGTTTCCGCAAAGACGGCACCGAATTCCCAGCTGAATTGTCAATTTCACCTATAAAATTATGCGGCAAATGGAATGCGGTTGGAGTAGTAAAAGACATAACCGAACGCAGACAACTTGAAGAGGAACTTCGAGCGAGCGAAGAGCGATTCCGCGCCATAAGCACCTCTGCATTAGACGCCGTCATTTTAGTGGATGAAGAAGACAAAATTATTTACTGGAATCCGGCGTCAGAGAAAATCTTCGGCTTCACAGAATCAGAGGCGTTAGGCGACAAACTGTCTGAATTAGTCATTCCACAGTGGGGACGCAAAAATCATGAAGCGTTACTAACCGAGTTAAAGAACAGTTCATTTTCAAAAAAACGCTTTGAGTTTACATCAGCAAGAAAAGATGGAACAAGAATTCCGATTGACCTGTCAGTAGCTTCAGTTAAGCTGAAAGATAAAAACTGTATTGTTGCGATTGTCAGAGATGTTTCTGAACAGAAACAGATGGAAGCCTCCATTAAGCAGGAACGTGACATGCTTGAAGACATCACTAAAAGCATCGGTGCTGGGCTGGTAATAGTTGACAAGAATTACCGCATACTTTGGACAAACAACTTTTTGAAAAATCTTTCGGGAGATAGCACAAACAAAACGTGCTATTCAACATTTAATACGCTAGAGACAAATTGCCCAGGCTGTGGACCAGAAAAAATCTTTGCGGGCGCACCTTTTGACTCTCGAGAGTACTTCAATAAAACCTTACATGAAAAGGGTCTACCATGCTGGTATGAACTCATCTCGACTCCCCTTAAGGACGCCGAGGGAAAGGTCACAGCGGCATTAGAGCTTACGGTTGACATAACGGAAAAGAAGCAGTTGCAGGAAAAACTCGAGGAGGAAAAAAACAAGTTTGAAGCGGTGACACAGAATATTAGCGCTGGCCTAATGCTCGTTAACAAAGACTACAAGATAATCTGGACTAACCCATATTCAAAACAAACGTTTGGCGACATAGAAGGAAAAACCTGTTACGAAATAATACCAGGAAGTAACTCGATTTGCCCGTCTTGCGGTGTTAAGAAAATTTTTGACGGCGCAAACATTGACAAACATGAAGCTACAGTTACAACAGAGGGGGACACCCGACGTTTTGAAATCACTTCCACCCCAATGAAAGACAAAAAAGGCAATATCGTCGCCGTTTTAGAGCTTGCAGTGGATATAACAAAAATTAAACAGCTCGAAGACCTCGTCGAAAAAAGAACTGAACTGCTAAAACAGACCCAGACAAAACTCGTCAAGACCGAACGCCTTGCAGCTATCGGCGAGTTGGCTGGGATGGTTGGGCATGATCTGCGTAATCCGTTGTCAGGAATCAAAAACTCCGCTTACTATTTGAAAAAGAAAGGAGCAGAAATCAGAGATTCATGCTAAAGAAATGCTTGAAACAATCGACAAATGCGGTAGATTACTCAAACAAAATAATCAATGATCTTTTGGATTACTCACGAGAAATTCATTTAGAGTTGAAGGAAGAGTCATCAAAGATTTTGCTGTTTGAATCTTTAGCTATGGTGCAGGTTCCAGAAAAAGTGAAAATTGTAAATCGTCTTAGACAGAAGCCAAGGCTTAAGGTAGATTCTGACAAAATGAAACGCGTGTTCACAAATCTTATCAAAAACGCCATTGATGCGATGCCAAACGGTGGCAAATTGACGATTGCTAGTAAACAGGTAAATGACGTCTTGGAACTTTCTTTCTCTGACACCGGCGTAGGCATTAACGAAGAGGTTTTACCGAAGCTTTTCACCCCGCTGTGCACTACGAAGGCGCAAGGCATGGGTTTCGGCTTAGCTATATGCAAACGAATAGTTGAAGCGCATATGGGGACAATAACAGTTAAAACAGCAATGGGCAAGGGAACAACTTTCAAAGTTACCTTGCCGATCGAACCAAAAACCGAAATTGGAGGTGAAAAAATTTGGATAGACATGCCAAAATCCTCATTGTCGATGACGATGAAAACATAAGAAATACTATGAAGACCATACTTGAGGATGAAGGATACATTGTTGACTTAGCAGCTACCGGAAGCGAAGCTGTTCAAAAAACGAAGAACGCAGCCTATAACGTTGCACTACTGGATATTCGATTGCCCGACATGGAAGGGGTAGAACTATTGAAATTAATTAAGGAGACCGTTCCTAGGACCCGCAAAATAATGGTGACAGGTTACCCATCGATGCAAAACGCTATTTCAGCCTTAAACAAGAATGCAGATGCATACCTGATCAAACCCATAGATATCGAAAACCTCCTAAGCATAGTTAAAGAGCAGCTGCAATTACAAGAAGGCGAAAAAGAGTTCAGTGAGCAAAAAGTGGCTGAATTCATTGAAACCAGAGTTAAAGAATTGTCAATTGAACAACCTTAAGTGCCCCAAAAAAACTCCAGTTTTTTATTTCCTTTTAAGTTTTATTTCAATAATTTTAATTGTTGTTGTTATGCCACAACCACGCATATTAATACATCAAGTGTCAAGTCATTCTTTTGTAGAAAAACGCAAACTTGCTTAATCGATAAACGAGAAATGGAAATTTGCGAGAACAGGGAAATATTTGTTGAAGAACATGATTTTAAATGTCCGTGGCAGAGTTGAACAAAGGTTTGCGAAGCATCTAAAAAATAAAATAAGCTTTTTCTCAAAATCAAGAGCAAATTTTTTTCGGGTTTTTGGGAGGTGACAGCTTTGGAAGAAGAGCGAAAGAAGGGTCAGATTACTATTCGGCAGCGCAAAAAGAAGAAAGAGATAATTGAAGAAAGTAGTCATAAAGTTACTTTGCCTCAGGATGTTGGAGACGAAGAAAAGAAGGCCTTGGATCAAACGGGTGAAGACGCAACCTCAGGATGGTAAATAATTAAACCACTACGATTTTTCTTATCTTTTTTAAACAACCTAGCAGTTGCTTTTTACTTAAAAACTAATCCCATTTTTGACAGAAAATTCGTGATAACGTTTCAAAACTAATTTTTTGCTATTTAGTTCTATTTATTATATAAAACATAAGGCTTTTATGGTATAAGCTAACTAGTAAAAACCTTGAGGGAGAAAGCTGTGGTAGAAGATGCTATTATAGAGATCGGGCATGTGGCACATTTCTTTTCTAAAATCAGTGTGGCTGTAGTGGAATTAATGTTGCCGTTATCAATAGGGGACCGTATACTCATAAAGGGACCTTCGACTGATTTTGAGCAAAGTGTAGAGTCTATGCAAACAGAGGGTAAAGCTCTTCCCCGTGCTGAAGGCGGACAAAGCATAGGATTAAAAGTGTTGCAACCAGTGAAAGAAAGAGACGTGGTTTACAAAAAGCTATAATTATAAATGCTCTTTGCTAATCGGATACGAGCGTCTAACACAGATGGATGAATCCAAAAGTTACGGAATTATTTCGCATCCGTTGTACTTGATGAAATCAAAATCCGTCAGGTTAACTTTTTTGTTTTTGAGCAAGCGCTGAATCCGCGGGACCTCGGTTTTTACGGCTACAACGAGTTCTGCAACCGTGTGGCAAACTTTACCGTAAGCTTCATCCTTCCACCGTTTAGTTATGTTTGCGTATAAGCATCTTCCGCCGCAAACGTTCATAATTGCGCAGTTTGTACATGGCGGCTGTTCGACAAAAATTTTCTTTATTTCACTGGGTTCAACATTTTCTATGTGGCCCAAATAGTACTTTTTCATACCCCACATCGTCGGGCAAGGAATTATGTAACCGTCTGTTTGAATGGCGTAATTTATCCAGCCTCCGCCGCAACGCATAAAACAATTTTTTTCTTCATGCAGAAACGAGTCAACGATGCCTAGAAAAGGGTAAAGCTTCAAAACGATGCCCTTCTCCTCCATCTGGTCTACCCAGAACTCTGCAAGCTTTTTTACGCCAGGAATATAGCTTTTTTCTGTCCACTCCTCAAAGTTGCGTCTTTGATAATCGTTTCCCCAAAAACCAGCGTTTAACTGCCAATGCACGGAAGAAAAAGAGAACTCGTCATTCTTCAAGACCCAGCGGACTTCTTTGTATATGTCCGTTTTCTCCATTACTGTCATTCGGGCAATTAATTCTCCGCTGAAACCGTTTTGCTTGATTAATTTTAGATTATTGATGACTTTGCGGAAAGTGCCGTTTCCCCTGTAGTAATCAGTTAAGGCTTCTTCCCCGTCTATGGAAACTAGAATTGTGTGAAAACGGTTAACGTATTTTGGCTCTAACTTGTCAAGAAGCAACCCGTTTGTCTGAATCATAAAGAGTTTAGCGTCAACATTGTCCATTACCTGCCTGAGTTTATCGGCGCACAGCAGGGGTTCGCCACCGTAAAAAGTTAAGACACAATCAGGGTCTTTTCGGCAGAACTTATCCAGCAGCTCCACGTCATAGCTGATTTTTTTGGGTAAATCATACACAACTTCTATGTCGTCGAAGTCCTCGTCAAAATCATCTAAAGATTCGCCGAAGCAGTACCTGCACTGTAAGTTGCATTCGGTGGTGAGGATCACGTGGAAGAACATGCCATAATTGTGCACAGTGCTGGCTTAATAGTATTTTTCCGCTAACTTCCGAGCTTCCTCATACCCGGGGGGCTCTTCGGCCTCATCTTTTTCTGTCTTGTTTTCTTTTTCATTTTTAGCTTTGTCTTTTTTATTGCTTTTGCCCGTCTCCTTATCCACCTGCTTAAGAGCTTTCTCAACGTAACCTTTCAAATCTCTCTCATGCATGGCTTTCTCAGGCAAGGTCTCAGGCGCATACATTAATGGAATCACAGCTACAAAAAGGAAAAAACTTGCAACCGTAAAAGCGGTCCCTATCGGAATGGACGCAGCATATGGAGTTATTAATACAGACAAGAAAGTAGTAAGAAGCAACGGAACCCCACCTAACACATAGAATTTTTCTTTTTCGTAGTGTTCTCCAAGATCTCCCCAAACAACCGTAAAAAAAACTGAGAAAAGTAAACCCCAGGTTATGCCGTCAAGAACCATAAATATGTAAGAAACCAAAACGGTGTTTGTTGAACTTGAGAACACACTGAGTGTTGCATATTCAAACCCAAGCATGACGAAGCCAGCGATAACTACTCGCTTTCTTCCGCCAATATCAGCAACGAGCCCACCTATGAAGGCAAAAATTCCTATAAAGACAAACTCTGCAGCCTCAACAAATGAATATTGGGTTGCACCAAAAAAATGCTGAAGTATGGGCTTTTCTGTAAAGTTAATTACCAAGAACATAACCCAGGGCAGCAAAAATAGCAAAGTCTCCCTTTTATGGAGTATAGATAGGTAACTGGGGATTTTTTGCACCTCAGCAACAACTGGTTTTCTGTCGAGGAAAAAGAAGATAACTCCGCCAATAAGCCTCCACGCGCCTAGAATAAGAATTAAATCTATTGCCCCAAGCGTATTTGTCAGTATACCCAAGATTAAGACGCAAAACGCAACCCCACCCCATATTGCTCCACTTATTAATCCTCTTTTTTCAATTGCCGCTTGTTTTGCGAAATAGCTCAAGCAAGAGGGTAATCCCAACCCTATGGAGGCGCCCAAGAAAGCGATTACTAATCCATTAAAAATTGGAGCGCTTGGAGAGACTAGTGCTAATAGAAAAGTGGCTATGGCTCCTAAAAATACCCATATTTTTAGGAGATTTCCACGTGATCGAACAGAGACTTTTGAACCGGCAATTGCCGCAACTGTAATTCCTATAAAATAGGCAGCGAACAAGCTTAGACTCTGGTTTTTGAAAGAATTCAGTGTAATCATGTTGCTTAAAGCGAAATAAACTAGCACATACCAAACAAAGGAATTCAGAACTAGAACAAAGGACGGGGCTGTCTCCTTTTGAAAGATCCTACTCCTAAGTGTCCTAATTGAATTCATTCTATCTCGTATCGTGAATAATGAGGTTTTAACATAAAACTCTTGTTAATTAGTGATACTGTATTTGTGTACAACACAAGGCTTAATAGCATATCTGTTGTACACTTATACGGAGGAGACTAGGATGAAAGCTTCAAAAAAGAAGGATATACCGGTCCGATTTGACTAAATGGAATCTAAGTCTTCAAGCATAACTGATACAACTGCTTGAAGCTTTTTCTGTAACTTTTTGTTTGAGAGTTTGTTTATGAAGGGTAATCCTTCCTCGATCAAGAGTTGCATTTTACATTTTAATTCTGTCGCGGATTCAGAGTGTAAGGTAAAATTAACAATTTCTTGAACTTCGCTTGGTGTAATTCGTCTTTTCAAGAGAATACTGTTAATCTTAGTGTTCATCTTATCTTCGTGCAAGGCAAACAGAAGAGGTAAAGGTAAATCTTTAACTAAAACTCGCTGCCGAAGTTCATCAGCATCAAAAACATCAACGAGATCATCTCTCAATGCGACAAGAATACCTATAGTTCGTCCCAATCTGCACAAGCAAGTAACTTCAGATTCATTCCCGCCTCCAAAAAGTCCTCCAAGCATCAGAAACGCCTCCATAGATGCACCCTTTAGTTCACAGATCTTTAGGTAGCGTTCTAAAGTTATGTTCGCACTTTGTTTAGTGTAAATTTCCACAGAATGTGCGTTGCCTACTTCAAAAAGTAAATCCTTAGTTGATTGCAATGCGTGCTTTCTTTTTTCTTCCGGAAGGTTTGCCAAAGAATCAACCAAAATCTTAAAGCCTTCAATCAAACATGCGTCGCCAAGAAGTAGTGCCGTCTCTATGCCGAACTTTCCATAAACGGTCGGAGTTTCATATTTTGACATCTTAGACCTATCTAAAATATCATCATGCAGGTCAAACGCCGCAGCCATAATAGCTATTGCGGCTTGTGCATCTAACGAATCATCAGGATTACCACCAACAGCTTCGCAAGCCATTGAAAACAAACCAGGGTGATAAAATCCATGCCAATTGTCAACGTAATATTTGCAGGCTTTCAGTAGTTTTGGGGGCTCCATTTTTTCTTGCAGCAAAATTTTACTGGCTAAAGCAAGACCTTTTTCGCTTCTTTCTTTTAGTTCCGCAACAATCATCTTTGCTTTTTTTTGAGGCATATCTATCTCTATGGAGGTTAGTAGTTTAAAAGATTGCTTAATTAAAAACAAATGTTTAGCCGTTGATTCTTTTCAGGTCATGTATTTTTCCTTGAGCAGCACAAATATGGCTATGCAATTTCCTCTATAAAATACCGAAGCTTCATGAAGAGGCTCATATTCACTATGTTCATCTAACTGCTTGCTTAGATCGCTCCATTGCACTTTTGGAATGTTCAAGCAAGACAACTTTCACTTGCTCCATCAAATTCTCATAAGTTGACATTTAGCTCACGCGAAGATAGATTGTCTTTGTATTCTGCTTTTAGGTAAAATAAAAAAATACACTTAAGAAAGTGTGTCTGCTGTTTATGGATTTGCGTTTTTTCTTGTTTTTCTGTATGTCAACAAAACTGCGATTATTCCCATCAATGCAATTATTACTCCATACGGAATCCACTGCATAAGTTGGTTTCCTTTCACCACAATTGTATCCGCAGCATTCATTCCCAGCGTCACTTCGCTTGTGCCAGTTTGACAGCTAAAAGATATCAGCCAGGCATTCCCAAGAGACTTTGCATTGTACGATATTGGGTTTCCGTTCAGGAGGATTGAGAGGTCAGAAACTTGGGTCATTAGCGATGTGGGGATATAGACGTCGCAGTACCCTGTTGTGCCTTCTGGTCCGCTGACTGTGAAGTCCAATTCTTTACTGGTAGAGTTGAAAGCAAGCGCAGATATTGTAAAGTTTGATTCTACCGAGAAAATGCTCTGTTCCGTGCCTGGCGCCATAACAAAGTTAACGATGTTGCCGGTGCCTAAGTAATTGTCGTCACCTTGGTATACAGCCTTTAACAGATAGTCACCTGTAACTTGCGGAAACCACAAAGTCGAGTAGCTGCCGTCAGAACCAGTATTTACGAGGGTAAGGTCTTCCCAAGACTGTCCGCCGGTAACACTGTAAGACAGCAAAATGGGTGCGCCCGAAATGCCTGTTCCGTTATAGGTTAAGTAACCGTTGATGTTGACGTTTAGGCTGGACTGAGAAACTGAACTTACGCAGGAAGTGGTGAGGGATGGTGTCGGCAAATTCTGGGTAGTGATTGAAAAGTTGCTTATTAAATGCCAGTCTGTGAAGAGCCCAGTTGCTCCGCTGAATCCAAACCCGCTGTAGGTTGTGTTCAGGGTTCCAGTCCATTGAAGGACCAATCCTTGATCGACATAAACGCTAACAGAAGATCCTTGAACTTGTACAGATACTTGATGCCACTGATTGTCGTCAACTCTTGGGTCATTAGCGGTATATGCTAAATGGTCTCCGACAGAATTCTGTATCAATCCAATGTAGGCGCCAGACGGGTCGCCGGTTGATGGATTCAGTACGCCGCCAGCTATGCCTTGGAAGTCTCCAGGTATGTTTTGCCAGCCATCAAACTCAATTCCATACCCTGGAATAATTGCGTCTTGAGTGTTGAAACCCAGATCGCCCCCATTACTGAATGTTGAGTACGGCTGTTTGTAAAAGAACATGGTAAACCCATCTCCTGAGTAGTCTCCACCGGCTAAGTAGCTGAAGTTAGCTGTGAAAGAGCCTGAGACTGCATAATTGAAAAAGGCAACTCCAGCTTGATCGTATCCAGAATTGGTTAGGACAAGGTCCTGGTTTGTTGGGTCTCTGTATGCGCTGCCTAAATAGGTCCATAAACCTGAATCGGTGCTAAAGTTGTCCGAAATTGATTGAGGAGTTTGCTGTTGAGCTTTTACTGTTTCGATGGGTAATCGAATATTTATCAAGGTTGATAGTAACAAAATAAGAATTAAGGATACAACTGGGATCAGAGATTTTCTCATACCAAACTTGCTCCTGTTTCTACAACTAAAGGCAAGACCTCTTTGAGTTCAACGAACTGTTTAAGCACTGTAATGCCGAGTTGTGTAAGCTCATAGACTTTTTTTTTCTTCTCGAACAAACTTAACTTCGACCAAACCCTGCTTAGCCAAAAAGCCAAGGCACTCTCTCAGCTCGCTGCAGGTGACGTTAGCGTTTTGCATGATCAATGTCAGATTCAACGGACCTCGTCGAGCCAGAACCTCTAAGATGTCCACATACATCTCCGGCTGAGAACGCCCCACCGTTTTAATCTTCTCTAATGCTGGCAAAATTAGTTTACTTGGCAGGCTTGAATAGGGTTCGGCGGATAAACCCGAGACCGATGGAGCTGTGTTTTCGTTGTCTTTGAAGACTTGTTCAGAGGAGCTCAGCGTTTCCTCAACCAGAATATAGAGCGCATCAAGAATCGACGCCAATTTTTCGCCTTTAGCAGTCAAGCAATAGGTTTTAGGCGTTTTTCTTACAAACACTAGCTTCTTTCCCTTAAGTGCTTTGACAAGCTTGTAGATTGTTCTCATTGCAAATCCTGTTTTTTCGGCAAGTTTTTGCGCAGAAATTCCCTCGTCAGCTAAATCTTGGTAAACCTTGCTCTGTGCCGAGGAAAGCTTTTCTTTTGCAGGGTTGCGTTTTGATTTGAAGAAAAATATGTAAGCTCTGTCCTCAGACGTTTCCACCAAACCCACGTTTTCCAGTCGCCTTAAGATTCGCGCGGTTATCCTCAGGGAGAAAAACCCCCTTATTTCTTCAAAGGTTTTGGGTCCGCTTCGCAAAGCTTTGAGTAGGGTTTCCTCGTAGCAGTCTGAGTGAGGAGGGAGCAAGCTTACTATGTTCGCTGAACTTTCGATTAATTCTGTCAATCTGTTCCCGAACGTTGTCGTGTGGTATTGGTCTTGAGATTCGAGGGCGAGTCCAACGTCTAACAATGGATGCAAATATTCGTCAACTATGTTGTCTTGACTGTGCAGGTAACCCGTCTTTCTGAGTTCTTGCTGAAGCCCATGTACCGAGTATTGGCCTTTAGCAATCGTTAAAAGAATGTGGAGCCGAGTTTCGTTTTTCAGCGCGTTCATCAGGTCTTTCGTGAAATCTGGGTTTTCAAGGTTCTTGTGAAGTATTCTGAGCTCGTTCTTCAACTTCCAAGTTTTGCAGCGTGAAATGCATTCAAGAGGAGTTATTGGGGTGCACTTTCGACACTTCGCATCCAGCATTCTGAGCATATCGACGAAATCACTATTTTTTACCCCGCTTCCGGCGACAGACCCGCAAGCGAGAGCTTGAACTTGTTCAGATCCAAATCTTTTCATATCTTGCTCCTCTGACAGTACATACGTGGGTAGGCTTTGTGATAAAACGGTTTTTGTAAAGGTTTGTTGACACAAGAAAAATGTACTAAATAATTGCAATTCTGCATTTATTGACTAAACGCGGAATTTGGTTTTTTTGTAGATAAATTAATCTAACTGGGTTTCTTTAGTGTAGCAAAGTGCTTGGGATGTCTGATTTCGAGGAAGAAAGCTATTCAACTATGTTCAGTTCTTTGAAGCATCCAGCACGCCGCAAAATCCTCAGGATGCTTTCGGAAAAACCGATGACTTTTTCCGAGATTCTTGATAACCTCGGGGTTCCAAGTCCACATGTGACTTATCACCTTGAAAACCTCGGCGAGCTAGTAGTTAAGAAGGAAGACGGAAAATACATATTGTCCAGTTTCGGACAAGCTGCTGTTGTAATGATGAAAGGAGCGGAAGAAGCTCCCACAGTTCAAAAGACAAGCTTCACGTCGTTGGCTTTGAAGTGGAAGTCGCTGTATGCAATCCTCATAATAGGTATTCTGATTTTTGCAAGTGTGTCTTTCGCCCAATACGCCTCCTACAATCAGCTCTCTAAGGACTACAACAATCTGGGGGCTAGTTTTGAAAAAGTGCAATCTCAAAATCAGCAATTGATCTCGGGCAGTAGCTCCGCAGATGAGGCGATGAACATTATAAAGAACGTTTTTCAGATAGATGTCTCAAAATATCAAGTCTCTCTCCTTAGTGACACTGTGGGACCTGCACCCGACCTGGATGGCATTGTTGAGGAAGTGATGACATACTCTCTTGTGAACAACGCAAGCAACATTAACGCGGTTTTAACGTTTAGGAACGGTAACTTTTCGCTTTTTCAGCTTAACATTATTGAAGGAATATCGGCTTTCACTCCGACTTACACCGAGCATCAACCGACTGACTTCCTGACGGCGGTAAGAGACGTAATAGCAAGGTACGAGTCTGCCGAGAATTATTCCTACCTATACCAAATGAGCCAACTCCTGTCGGTAGCTACCGAAACACAGCAGAACCAAACTTTGGGCAATGTAAAACTGGAAATTACTACAACTGGAGACAATGCCCAGTACTCTTTGCTATACACAGAGAATAATGTTGATTTCGCAGCCAAAAGCATTCAAATAACATTTGAAAACGGCATCCTGACCTCTTTGAGCGACGATTGGCAACTCTACTCAATTGGCAACGCCCAGATGAATGTCTCCCAAGACCAAGCAATCCAAATCGCTAGAAATGCCGCGAGCACGTTTACTTGGACCACAGATGGAGTACAAGTTTCCAATTTTACCGTACTTCAAGAGCCTGTTTCGGCAGTGTTCTATCCTAAACCAGAAACAGGTCTTACCTTGGTACCATACTGGTACATCACGCTGTACCTCGACAAGGTTTACCCTGGAGGAATCAACAGCATAGGTGTCGGGGTATGGGCAGACACGGGACAAGTCGCGAACATCCAAGGGCTAAGCAGCTAAGCCGGCTTTTGACGGTTAAGCAATGCGGTTGTGCGCAAAAGAAAACTGGATTAATCGCTCCAGCGCTGGCTTAAAATGAACTTGGCAGAATGGGATTATGTTCTAATGGTGCAGGGGTTATATCTAAACACACGTCTAAATTTAACGCGGTCAAATGCCTGCGCTTTGCCAAGGTCGCTTTTGCTTCAACATCGAAGTGGTCAAGCGATTAATTACTTTAGGCTTATTTCAACAAATTCAGCGTTTCCCTGGAAGTACCTCGTCGGTCCAACTTGATTGGCCTGGAAATCAAATGTTTTCCGAAACATAAGCATCTCATCTCGGGCAGCCATCATATCTTCTTAGCTGGCCCAAAGTGAAACCACTGTTAAAACACCAGTTTTATCGTCCTTTCCAACAGCGTACAACTCGTGTCCTTGGTATTTTCTTTGAATGTCGCCATATTCTTCCAAAGACTTCAAGAAATTCGCTTCTTCCGCTGGTCCCTTCGGTTTATGTAACGCCACAGTTAAAATCATCATTTCACCTATTGTTAAGAAATAGTGAAGGTTTTATTACTTTAATAATTTTCGTTAAGAGCAAAACGAGGTGCTTTGCCAGCGATGGTTAAACACCTGAATGGGAGTTTGACATTGCAAAGTCCAAAAAGCAATGTGGACTAGGATGTTTGAACCCAACCTAAGTGAATATGCCTTACTTTTTATTTGCGAATAAGCAAAAAGTGCAGGGGGTGGGATTTGAACCCACGAACCTCTACAGGATAGGCTCCTGAAGCATGCGCGCCGCCCTTTTTCGGGAGGGCAGTTCTACGCCTTTGACCATGCTCGGCGACCCCTGCACAAATTAAGCTGCTTTATTGAAAAACAACATTTTACGATAAATACGTTGCCACTAGCAACTTGAATGCAGCCATGTTTTTCGTTGATTCTTCGCTCTCTTTCTCTCTCACAGCCTACCTAACTGGTTCATTATAGGATCCTAATAAGAGCCTATTGGACGCCAAATACGTCAAGACAACCGGTTGCCGAAACAAAGTCGAAGTACTTCAATAATTTAGTTGTTCGCTGGTTCGGAGGATAGGAGGGCCGGGGCGGGGATTTGAACCCCGGCAAAAGGCTCCACAGGCCTCTAGGCTACCAAGCTACCTCACCCCGGCCGCTTTTTCTAAGTTTTTGTTTGCTGCTAAGTCGGCATTGGTTTCTGACACTATTTTAGTGCGGCAGTATCATTTTCGTTATCTCAGCAATATTAACGTATCTTTTTGGCAAACTTATTCGAATCCAACCTAACTCCAAACTCTTAGGGCGGGGAACAAGGTAGTTTAGGCTGCTAAATATCGATTGCTTGCTTCTTAAGTTAGTCAACAAATCTTGACTAACTTTCCTTGGAGGTTAGTCAAGAAAGCTTGACGAAAACTCTTTTAACGCATATACCTGCTTACTAATTTTGTAGGGTCCAGTCAAAAATACGTGTGAGCAGGAAGCCGACTCGAATGAAGTTGAAAGTATCTTGTGTTGTTTCGCTTCTTTGCGTGATGATAGCTGCTTCGTCGGCAGCTGGCACAATCCACGCTGCTGGGGTACTCGCCACAATACCAGTAGGAAGCTCTCCTTTTGGGGTAGCATACGACTCTGGCCTCGGCGAAATCTTTGTTGCTAATTACGGATCGATGTCGGTGATTTCTGACGGCACCAATAGTGTGGTGGCAAACATAACGGGAATTAACCCTGCGGAACTAGTTTACGATTCAGGTAACGGCGAAATCTATGCCACTAACTCCAGCTTAGACGGCGGTGTCTGGGTCATATCGGACAAGACTAATTCGGTGGTTGCAACCATACCTACTGGAATGTATCCTTTGGGTTTGGCTTATGATTCTGGCATGGGTGAAATATTTGTAAGCAATCATGCAAGTACAGATACAGTGTCGGTTATATCTGACAGCACAAACACCATAATTGCCACAGTACCGACGGGTTCTGAACCATCAGGCCTAGCTTACGATTCTGGAGCAGACGAAGTGTTCGTAGCCAATTTTGAGTCCAATTACGTCTCTGTGATATCAGACCGCACTAACGATGTCGTAGCCATAGTTTCTGTGGGAGATGAACCATCTGGAGTGGCTTACGACTCCGGCACAGGCGATATATTTGTAGCTAATGAACTTTCCAACACCGTCTCAGTCATTTCAGATACCACCAACAACGTGGTGGCCACGGTGCCAGTTGGAAGCCTTCCCTACGACGTAGCTTATGACTCTAAAACAAACGAGGTATTCGTTACTAACGCCAACAGCAATTCAGTTTCAGTGATATCTGACACCACTGATAACGTTGTAGCAACTATACCTGTGGGGGATGGTCCCGTTGATTTAGCCTATGATTCAGGCTTAGGAGAGATGTTTATAGGCAACTGCAACGCAGACACAGTGTCGGTAATACCAGACAATTCAGTCAATTCGGCATCGCCAAGCCCAACCACATCACCGTCACAGGTTCCAACGCCGCCTCCATCGTCAAGTCAGCCGCCACAGTCAGTTGCAACCCAAACCTTTCTCACCTTGACTCCCAACGTTGCCAACGTCTTCCAGATCGTTAATGTTACCTATGGATTAATCTTACCTTCATCTGCAACCGATGAAGTGTTTGCTAATGCATCGATCAATTTTACGCTCCACATAGATTTCGAGGGAGAAACGGAAACAGAAGGAGGCTTTTCAGCTGATGCTTCAGGAAAAATATCGATCCTTTACAACCCCGTCGCTGCAGGTAATTACAGCTTTTACGTTACTTTTGGTGGACAAACAGTAGATGGAAATTATTATGAGCCAAGCCAGAGCAACGTGGTTTCGCTTGAAGTGCAACCGCAGACAACGGGGTATCTGTCTCCTACTGCTAATATAACGCTCAATACGGCGCCATCCGGGATAGCTTATGATTCAGGTAAAGGGGAGATATTTGTAGCCACTTCAAACGACGCGGTTTTTGTCATTTCAGACAGCACAAACGCGGTTGTTGCAACTATCCCCTTTGAAGGCAGCCCATCACAGGTAGCTTATGATTCGGGCAAGGGTGAAATCTTTGTATCCAACCCGGGCAACAACACGGTTGCCGTGATATCGGATAAAACCAACGAGGTCATTGCCACAGTTCCTGTCGGAGGTGACCCTACTGATATGGCTTATGACTCGGGGAAAGGCGAAATATTTGTAGCCAACAATAACGCTGGCTCAGTCTCGGTTATATCGGATAGCTCCAATGCGGTTGTTGAAACGTTAGAGGGACTTAATGCCTATGGGATGGCTTATGATTCGGGCAGGGGAGAAGTTTTCATAAGTAATCATGCGTGGGTAAACGGAGTTTTAACTCACACGGTTTTTGTTGTTTCAGACAGCAGCAACACTGTTGTCGCAAACGTGACTGTCGCTAACTCTCCTGCAGGTTTAGCGTATGATTCAAGTAAGGGCGAAATATTTGTCGGCGATGTTGACTCCAACTCTATCTCGGTTGTGTCAGACATCACCAACACATTGGTCGCAACAGTACCCACAGGCTTCAGCCTCTCCATAGACTTGGCATATGACGCCGGCAAAGGGGAAATATTTGTATCAAATGAAGGCAGCAACGTAGTCTCGGCAGTTTCAGACGGCACCAACACCGTGGTAGCGAACATAATTGTAGGAACATTTCCAGGAGCGTTGACGTATGATTCAGCAAAAGGCGAAATATTCGTAACCAACCCAATTGACAACACTATTTCAGTCATATCAAACAACGCAAACTCAACATCTAACCTAACGCCGTCAACCTCCCCCATGCCCAACGCCAATTCAACCGCAACTGGAACATCGAATTACAACTCCGTGACAGTGGATCAGTCGGCGACATCTGGCGTAAACGTCACAGTAAGCGGTCCACTTCAAACAGGAACGTTGGTAAATGTTACGTCAACTTCCTATGGCGGCAACCAGCCTTCGGGAACAGGCGCAGTCTCAGTTAGCAACGCGATCTTTTATGATGTCAAAGTCACCTCCAACGGAGGCGAACTTGGCTCAGAGATCTACGTAACCATCAGCATTACAAACCCAAGCTTCACCAACAGCAGCGAAATGGCGTATTGGAACGGCAACGCTTGGGTTACTGTTGCCACAGCATTTACTGCCCCAGACACGGTTTCCTCCACCATTCCCGCATCAGCCCTTACTGGAACCCCAATCGTCGTCGGCACACCCAAACCAAGCACAGTTTCCCAGTCAAGTACCCTTGACGCAATCTACGGTGCTGCAGCCGGTTTAGTAATTACGGCGGCAATTGTAGCTTCACTTTCGCTTCTGATTAACCGCAAATCAAAGCCAAAAGCTCAGGATTAAACCAAATCGAGATATCGTCGCAACTGTGGCCTTGGAAAGGCAAAAAAGCCGCCTCAAACAACAGCTATTAATTCCAAAATGACGGTTCGCGTTCAATCAGAAAGAATTGCAATTTCAAAAATATGAGCTTGGATTTGTGGCAGCGCAAAACTTTTATAGATAGTTTATAGACTTTGTAGTTGATGCCAACTGTAAAAGATTTTATGACAACAAACGTCATCACAATCGATGCCAAGTGCACTGTATTTGAGGCAGCGAAATTGATGCATCAGCAGGATGTCGGGGATCTTGTTGTTATGGAAGGGGTTGAAGCCAAAGGCATAGTAACTGAGAGGGACCTGGTTAGAAGGGTTATGGCGCAGAAAAAGCCTCTTGAAACAAAAGTCTCTGACGTGATGTCGGATCCGCTTATTACAATCGAGGAGGATTCTTCGCTTCGAGATGCTGCAAGGAAAATGGTCAAGTACAAAATAAGGCGGCTTCCCGTGACAAAAAACAACGTGTTGGTCGGGATAATAGCCACTTCCGATTTTGCCCGTCACCTCAGCAAAAAAAGCTTCAGCGAAGTTATGCTTGCTGCCATGAGCAGATACCCCTTAGCTGACAACAGCAAATGAATAACGCTTAACTTTGCAAGCAACCGACCCGAGCCCTGTTTCTCAATTGATACCTCAGTAACCACTGACGCATCAAGTATGAGCGAACCGTTGACAAGACGTAACTGATAATTATTTTAGAAATTTCAAACTTTTTTTGAAAACGCCCATTGTTTTCTTTTCAAGGTTTCTCTACATCAAAAACTGATATCCCATTGAGATGCATCGTTCTGCATGCGCGGTGCAGAGTTTTCGTTCGTTGCAGCTCTATGTTGGATAGTGTTTGGCATCTAATAGAATCATCTAGCAGACCAGAGAGAAGGCTTAGCGCACACCCAACCGCCTACCCTATGAGGAGGTCTAGTATTTACTCCAAAAAACCGCCACAAATATGGCAGAACAGAAGAAGAAGAAAAATTGTTTTCATCAGCTTCTTCTTCTTTTGAAATATTGCCGAGAAGAACAACAGTTGTTTTCCAAGTGTTGTTGTTCTTTCAAAATTGAAAAATTGTAACAAATCCAGCTGCAAAAGACAACTTTAGGAAAAACTGAGCATTTTGCCATGATTTATTTTTTATTTTGGGTTTATGTCTGAGTATTCGCACCAGCTTTTTGGGCTTTCCCAAACTCTTACTTTTTCGAGTTTAACAGCGTCAGGTATTGTTTTCTTTAGGTGGTCAAAAGCGTACTTTGAAATGTTTTCAGATGTTGGGTTGCCGAGTTCTTTTATCTCGTTTAGGTATGTGTGATCAAGCTTTTCGATTAATTCTTGCAGATTCGTTTTTAGAACATTGAAGTCTACAACCATGCCTGTGGACACATTTTTTTCTCCAGCAACAAAGACTTCCATTCTCCACGTGTGCCCGTGAAGCCGTTCACATTTCCCGTTGGACATGAGAATGTTGTGGGCTGCATCAAAGGTTGCTTCAACTCGTAATCGATACATGCTGCACCATCGCTTACAGGATTCCACGCCACTCAGAAAAAACGTTGTGATCATGGATTGACTCTATGCTTACACATTTAACTCTACAGTACCTGCCAGGATACTTCTCCTGCAGCAGCTGCACGCATTTTCTCGTCACATCTTCCACGAACCGGGCGTTTTCATGCATTTGTTCCACCACTTTCTTTTCTTCAGACCGCTTTAACAGCGAAAATATTGGTGAACTAAAACTTTGACTGCAAATCTCGATGACGTCAAGCAGCTGGGTTTTTTGGTTAGAGTCTATTTCAACGCTTAAGCTGCCTCTTTGGTTGTGAGTTAGGCCATTGCACATTGCTTTTGAACATGGACAGGCTAATGCTCCGTTGATTTGGATGCCCGCCGTTTTCTTTTGCGTCTTAGTTGAATATTTAGCGAACATTTGAGCAATAGAACTTTCTTTCTCCCCGCTGGGTCTTGTCCGCTCATAAGGAAGTTCACCGAAAACTTCAGTCTGACAATCAAACCCGTGTTTCTCCAACGCCTGTTTTGAAATAAGTTCAGCCAGATCTTCTATAGAAGATGCAGTGGTCGGTGTTGCCTTAACGGATTCAACAAAACGGCTCATGTGAACACCGCGCAGATTAGCAGGCAGGGTTATGTAACTGTTTATGGTAACGATAACGTTGTAGGTGGCTTTTGCCCTTTTCAAAGAAACCAGTTTTCTTAAGCCTTCAATGCCAACTTTTTCTAGTTCAATCTCGTTTTCGGGCTTTTGATTTTGCACATCAACAGTCAGCAACCCCGTAGCATCTTGCCCCTTGGCCCCAAGTTTTCTAGTTTCCACCATTTAAACCGTTCCCAAGTCAACCGCAATGGTGATATGGCTTATTATTCTTTGCTTTGAGATTTTCCGATTTGTTTTACTTCAATGCGGCCAGATGTTGGTCATGTCCCGGCGTACAAGCAAAGATGCAGTTTCGATTGTGTAAGATAATTTGCTAATCTAATAGGTTTATTAGCATGGACTCAATTAATTGCGTCTTTAAAAATTGCTGGTTGATTTATTTGGAGAAGTTGACAATAAGTGCTCCGGCACATTTACACACAGGTAATTTTGATTTAACAGGCGATTTAGGAAGACTATATGGGACCGTAGGCTTCGCTATTGACCTTCCGCTTGAAGTTGAAGTGGCCAAAGCCAAAGGAATCAAAGCTGAAGATAAAGATGCATACAAATTTGCGAAACGCTTTGTGGAAAAAACCCACATAGAAGGCGCAGAAGTCCACATTAAAAAGGAGATACCAAAGTTTGTCGGCGTAGGTTTTCACACCACTTTGGCGCTTTCGATAGGTGTTGGGTTATCCGAACTTTATAACTTGAATTTAACGGTTGAAGATGTCTCAGTGATTATGGGCAGAGGAACAATAACCGCTTTAGGCGTCTACGCGTTTAAGACGGGCGGATTCATAATTGAAGGCGGATTCAAAGTTGACCAAAGAGAAAAGATGGTTCCACCGCTCATTTATCAAAGTGCCATGCCGGACGACTGGTTTTTCGTGGTAGCAATCCCCGAAGAATCCCGAGCGGAAATAGCAAAGATGCGCTCTAAAGAAGATGAGATATTGGGTAACCTGAAAGTTATGCCAAAGGAGCAATCCGACCAACTTTCAAGGATAGTTTTAGTTAAAATCATGCCTGCCTTTGTCGAGAAAAACGTTAAAGAATTTGGCGAAGGATTAACCGCTTTTAACCAAAAGCTCGGGCAATTCTGGAGTTCCTATCAAGAAGGAACCTACCGTAACAAAGTGGTGGACGGCGGCATCAAACTTATGCTCCAACATAGCTCGTGCGCCTGCCAAACTTCTTGGGGACCAACATTCTACTCGATCGTGCAAGGCGAAGCAGAAGCCAAACGCTTAACCAAAGAGTTAACGCAGTACTTGGAAAAGAACGGCAGCGGAGAAGTATTTTACACTAGAGCAAATAATTCTGGCGCTTCAGTTTCCAGGGAGTAAAAACATGGTCAAAGCCATCGGTATCGATTCTGGCACAAAAACCATGGATATCTACGGTTTCGACGACAAAAGCGACGAGGTTTTAATCGACTTAGCCATTCCCAGAGAAGAAATAACCAAAAACCCCAACCTCATAGTTGAAAAGCTCAGGGCGACTCAACAGACCGCCGGTCGCATAGACGCAATTGTGGGTCCTTCAGGCTACGGGATGCCTCTGCAGAAAGCAAGAGACACAAGTTACGCGGATATCTCTTTAGCAACATTCGTTACCGAGGCTGACGTGGAGAGGAAACTGAAGATTGTTGGGCTGCGAGAAGCAATGAAGATGATGAAGTGCGCCGAAGACTTAGCGGTGTGGTTTACGCCGTCGGTGGTTCATTTAACTTCTGTTCCCAAATACAGGAAAGCTAACAAAATAGACATGGGGACATCTGATAAAGTTCTCAGCGCCGTTTCAGCTGTTAAGAATCAAGCGGAAAGACTAAAAATCCCGTATGAAGAAACCAATTTTATCCTTTTGGAAATAGGATTCGCATACACTTCAGCGATGGCTATCAAAAATGGCCAAATAGTTGACGCCATGGCTGGAACAGCGGGTTTCCCCTCCTATTTAGGCATGGGATTTGTTGATTCCGAGTTAGCATACGCCCTTGCTAACACAGTAAAAGATTTCTCAAAACTGTTGCTTTTCGATGGAGGATGTGCATCAGTTGCAGGAATTGATTCCACAAAACCATTAGAAGAATTCGTTAATCGTGCTAAAAGCGACAAAAAAGTGAAAGAGGGATACAACCTTATGATGGAATCGATAGTTAAGGATGTGGCATCACTTTTACCCGCTCTCAAGCCAAAAGAAGTGATGCTTAGCGGTCGATTTGTAAATATGCCCGAGTTCCTCGAAGCAATAAAGTTTAGGTTACAAGATTTCTTTGGTGAAATCGGATCACAGGTGGGTGTCGTGAGATTTCAGGGCGAGGCAAAAGTGTCTAAACAGGCTGCAGAAGGCGCCGCAGTGTTCGCGAACGGAATAGCTAAGGGCAAATTCGAAGAAATAATCCGAACTATGAGGCTAAGAGAAAGTGAAGGAACAATCTTTGATAACCTTTATCTCGGCGAGACCGTTAAAAAAGGATTAGATGTTTTCAAACAACCCTGAAAGCGCCAAGCGATCGAACCTGTTTTTCCAATGCTTTTTCGCTTCAAAAAAGGCTTTGTAAGTCCGCGGGTTTGATATTTCTAAATCCCTTAATATTTTCCCCTTTCAACGTTATATTATAAAATTTTATTTTTTCGCCAGTTTCAACAGCTAGCCACTCAAGCAATTCCCTACCAATCTCGAGTTTTTTTCTCTTAACCTCAATAGAAACAACATGCTTCTTAGAATATTTGCCTACGGTCCACCCAAAATCCATACCAGCTAACACAATCATTTTAGCCCCCATTCCCGCTGCTAGAAAAACTGCGCGGTCGCCGTCTGTGAAACCAAGAAAATTGTAAACCTCGGGGCAAGGTTTCGTCTGTGTGCTGCCTATTGCTGTGGGAAATTCAGAGACATATTTTTTCAGTTTATCAATATTGTCTCCGTGCGCATGAATAACCACGATTGCCCCAAGTTTTTGGGCATTAATAATGTCGCTGATTACTCCGTCCAAGTCGGTTACGATGACATCTGGCGCTGTTCCGGATATTTGAATAAAAGCTGTTGTCGCTCCATCAGCCACAACGGTCACTGTCTTTTGCAGAAGCCCTTCTTTTATGACGTGTTTGAGGTCTTCTTCGAGAGATGGGCCGGCGCCAAAAACGATCACAGGCTTATTTTCAATTATCTTCCTTAGTTCAGCCACGTCACCAGCCCTCCCGCTCAACAGTCCACTCAATAATTCAGCCGCGAGTTGGTCTCTACACTGGTCGTACTTGAAGGTTTCAAGGATTCTGTTATACCACGGCAGCCAATCATCAAAAGTAAAGTTCACGTTTCGCCCCCAGATTCATTACTAACAATCTTGATTTTTTTCTGAACTCGGATTGTATGAATGGGTTGATTTTATGTATGCTCCTTTATTGTTTGCTGTTGTGAAGAATACTTGCCCACCAACATTTTCCTGCAGGAACCGTCTGGTCGAAATGCATATTTTTTTTGCTTCTTGTTCTCCTTGGGCAAGTCCATAAACGGTTGGACCCCAAGAACTTTGCCCAGCACCGTGCGCTCCATTGTCCAGCATATGCTTTATGCAATCTCCTGCTGAGGAGCTTGAGAATCGTGCTCCTTGAACAGTCGCAAAGTAGTCGCCAACTATGCTTTGAATTTCAGTTAAGGATTTTCCAAAAGTTTCTATGTCTTTTTCCTTTAGCGCCGGAAGCAGACCCATAACTATCA
Source organism: Candidatus Bathyarchaeota archaeon (assembly GCA_963828195.1). Taxonomy (GTDB): domain Archaea; phylum Thermoproteota; class Bathyarchaeia; order Bathyarchaeales; family Bathycorpusculaceae; genus Bathycorpusculum. The sequence continues at coordinate 30,330 of CAWHDT010000006.1, read as the reverse complement.
GGTGACTTATGAGGGCGGCTTTCTCTCGTTGCATAGGCTGCAGATGCTTAAACGCCGCTGCTTCCCTCGTGGCCAGATAATCCTTTCTTAACGTCAGGTATGGCTACAACAAAAAACCAATCTTCGGGAAATGATTGACGAAATATTACAGGCGGAAGGCTTTCCGAAGCTCGGGGATTAGGCATGTTTCCTTGACTTTTTAATCCAGCCTCAACAACAAAACCGCCATGTTCGAAAAGCGCGGTTCCCACACCAGAAACATGTCCTCTTCCGGCTAGTTGAGCAAGATTTTCAACCGAGGCATTTAAACGAAAAAGCTTTGACAATGCAACGGTGGCGGCTAACGATAACTGGGTTCCAGATCCTAATCCAACATGCTCGGGAATAGTTTGCCTGACGTTGATCGAAACTTGGGGTTTTAAGTTATACTTCTTAAGAAAAATATCCACAATTTGCCTTAAACTTTCACTTTTTCCGCCCTTAAATTCAAGATTTGGGGACGATTCAGCCTCAAGAATAACGTTAGGACGATGTACGGCTACTCCTATCCCCCCAAAAATCCTGCCCAGCTCGCCTCCTAAATCAATAAGTCCTAAATGAAGCCTGGCTGATGTTCTAATGTAAACTTTCATTCTTAACCATCTGCATATTCATCTTTTGAATTGAATCAGCTGCGACCCAAGCGGCACAAATTTGAGCAGACATGAGCAATAACACCATCGGTAAAATTCGATTATATCTATTAACCTTTGCGTTTACTTTCCGTTTATCTGCAATTCTCTCAAATAATGATTTTAAGTCAAAATAATATCTAATTAACGTGACAGCGTAAAAAAAAACGGTTCAGCCTCTTTTTGTTGGCGAATTTCTCTAGCAAATAGTATACCCTCTTTATACCGGCGTTTTGAAGAGATTTTTGTTTATTTGCTTCTGCCCGAAAATTCCTTAAGGGGGGATAGTATTTATTAGTCTCGAAAAACATCTTTTAGCATAACCCAAAGGTTAGGGTATAAGTCCTTGTTACATCCAATCAAGCATGGGCTTGGTTATGTTACAACGGCTTAAATGACTTATAGTTCACCTTAAACAAGGGTTGAATAAAGTATCCGTGTCAAAACGAAGGAAGAGTGTTTAATTGCAGGGAATTAAAAAAACAATACTTGTTGTTGATGATGACAAATCGATACTTAGAACGTTCACGCGTATTCTTCAAAAAAGCGGTTATGAAATTGACGTTGCAGAAACTGGAAAAGAAGCTATAGAGAAAGCGGAAAATCGCCATTTTGACTTAGCACTGGTTGATATTAGGCTTCCAGATATGGATGGCACAGATTTACTTGCTAAACTAAAAAAGCAATTACAGCACACAGTGAAAATAATGATTACTGGTTTTCCATCTTTAGAAACAGGCGTTAAAGCGCTTGATGAAGGTGCGGATGCTTACTTGGTTAAGCCTGTAAAACCTCAAGAGCTTTTGATGCTGCTGGATGAGAAACTGAAAAACCGCGAAGAATTACCTGAAGCAAGCATAAAAAAATAGCTCTAAATAAAGAACAAGTAAAGTTTATTCGACGTATATTGCCGGCTGATAAGGCATGGCCATCACTGCGCGGTGTTTAGGGTCATAACGGCCTTCATCATCTTCATCGTAAACGGATACTTCAGCGTTGAAGCGTTCCTTCAAAAAGCCAACTGCATTATCCAAAATTTCTTTCTCAGCTACAGGTTTAATTTTTATTATGTTCGCTTTTCTTTCGTTTGACAGCTTTATTAAAGACTTCATTACTCTTGGAACCATACCTGCAATGTCTTTCATATGTGGCTTCAGGTCTTTGTCGGCGGCAAATTCTTTCAGTAACTCCTTAATCTTTGCCTCACCGGCCAAGGTTTTGTCTAAAACTTTCAAGTACACCTGCCACTTCCACAGTGAAGTTGTATAGTAACATATTCGTTTGGGCGAAATCTTCATGGCTTTCAGGATATTGGAAGTGTCTGCCATAACATCAATTATCAGGTTCTCCTGTTCCTCTGCAGCCAAATTGACTTTTGACTCATCAAACCTGGGCCATTCTGCCAGGCTGATGAATCCTTCCTCGCCTGTTCTGCTCCAAAGCTCCTCACAGATGAAAGGCGCAAAAGGAGCAAGCATTTTAACCCAAATTTTCACGGCTTCACCCAGAGCTTTAGCTTCAGTGTTGCCTTTTCTTTGGATGTACCAGCGCAGGTCGTTCCATGTTTCAAACAGGGCAATCTGCAGGGCGGTTCGGGTTTTAAGTTCATCTAAGCTGGCTGTGACGCCCTTAATTCGCTGTTGAAGCTTGCTTTGCAGCCACCGCTCCAGCACTGTATCATCTTCTTTTTTGGCTGAACTGATTACTGCACTGGCTAAACTGCATAAAGCTTCAAATTTGCTGTGCAAGTCGCTTACGTTTTCTGCGCGCCAGTCAGGGTCATCCATGCCCTCTGCTCCCAGCAGCAGTGCACTTCGGGTGGCGTCAGCTCCATATTTTTCAACGGCACCCTTCATCGTTATGAAGTTGCCTTTGCTTTTGTGCATCTGTTTGCCTTCAACCATAAGCATGCCATTTACCCCCATCGCTTTAGGCCAGTGCTCGGGCGGGAAAAGGGCGGCATGGTGAAATACACAGAAAGTCAAATGGTTTGGCACAAGTTCTTTAGCTGAATTTCTCAGGTCAAAAGGGTACCAATACAGAAACTCGTTTCGCATCGCGTCAAGCAAATCTGCTTTTATTCCGACCGTCTTGCATAGTTCAATACAGTTGCCTTTGCCATAAAAAATGTAGTCGAAGACTTCGGGAGTTAATGCTTCTGGCTTTATGTTGTTTTGTTTTATGTGTTTGTTTATGGTGTAGAACGCCATGTAAATTGTGGAATCGCTTAATGTCTCAATTATCCAGCCTTTGCCCCAGGGCAGCGGAGTTCCGAAACCCGTGGTTCGGGCGCAAGCCCACTCGCGTAGCCAGTCTATTACTGTGTTAAATGATTGTTTGGCTGAGTCAGGGTAAATCGTCATTTGAGCAACTGCATCTTTGGCTTTGGCCTTCCACTGTTGGTCGGAGTAGTTTAGGAACCATTGGTCTGAGAGTATCTTCACTATGCACTGGGTCATGCATCGACAAACCACTTGCTCGGGCAGATCGTACATCGCGTCTGCAACGCCGAGCTTGCGGAAATCAGCTATAAGCGTATCTTTTACTTCTCGAACGGATTTACCTGCGTATGGTCCACAGTTCTGTTTTAGAACCCCGCTGTGGAATTCTTTCTTGTAGAGTTGTTTTGTAGCTTCATCAGCTTTAGGGTCATTTTGGTCTTTGATCCCCATTTGTTGAACTATTTCAACCGCTGGGTATTCGCCGAAACCCTCAACCTTAATTATCGAGATAGGTTTGATTTGCTTGACCGCTTCGGGGTCCACGCCGAAATCTTTGAGAACCTCAGGCTTTTCCTGCAAATCCTTTAGTGCCAACCAATCGTATGGTGCGTGGGCAGGTACGCTGTAAACAACGCCTGTAGCAGTTTTTGGGTCAACAAACCAGCCTGGCAAAATAGGAAACTTGCCTTTCGTTATTGGGTTCTCGATCGTTTTGCCAATAAGCTCTTTGCCCTTAAACGAGCGTTTTACGTGCATTTTCTTTTCTTGTTCTTTCAGCTTTTCTGCGGCTTCTTGGCTGATCACCCAGTTTTCGCCGTTCACGTCTGCTTCTACGTATGTTGAGTCTGGATTTACCCACAGGTTTGTTATTCCGTAGATTGTTTCCGGACGGAAAGTTGCGGCGGGCAAAAACGTATTCTCGCTCAGCTTATATTTTATCAATGTATACTCTTCGGGTGTGACACCTTCGCCTACTTGTCGGTCATGGTCGCCCGTTGGGCTCTGGTCTTTTGGGCACCAAACCACAGGATGAGTTCCACGCGTAACGTAGCCTTTTTCTTTTAGGTTCTTGTATTGCCACTCCACAAATTTCTGGAAAGTCGGCATTATAGTGGTGAATTCACGGCGCCAATCCACTGAGAAACCTATGCTTTTAACGGCTAAGCGTCCCTCATTAGTGTAATATTGAGCCATGTATAATGGGTCGACAAACTTTTTCAGTTCTGATTCTGGAACGCCGTCAACTTCGCGGAGAACCCGAATGAAGGCTTCGTCGCCTCTTGCTACTCGCTGACTTGCTCCAAGAAGAGGTTGCCCTGTCCAATGCCAAGCCCAAGGCCAAAGCACATTGTAACCCTGCATACGCTTGAACCGGGCGTAAGCATCTACCCGTGAAGCTGTGAATGCGTGTCCAACGTGAAGTGGGCCGTTCATGTATGGGAATGGGAAAGTTACCATTATTTTCTTTTTTTGTGGATCTGGGTCAGCTTCAAAAACGTGGGCGTTTTCCCATTTAGTTTGCCATTTCTGCTCGGTTTGCTTGGTTTGGCTCATGAAACTTGTGATTAAGCTATTGGCTATTAAGAGTTTTGCTTTATTCGCTGACTGACTTTTGATGAGCTTGAGGAATTGAACGTTTTCAGGAAGAGGATTCAGTTTTTAAAAGTTTTTGAGGGCAAAATTGAGGGAATGATTGTGATTTTTTGCTCAGTTTGGGTGGCTAAAGAAAAAAATGAATCTTCAAGCTGAAAATAGTTGCGAACTTGAAGAAAATCGAAAAAGTCTTATTTACTTGATTTTCTGTACATACAGAAGAGTGATAATCATGCAAGACGATACGGAATCGAGAATCAAACAGGATCTTTTTGCTGAAATCCAAAATTTAGAACAGAATTATAAGACAATTAAGAGTTTTCTCTCAGGTAAAGACTATGATGCATTAGCAATCGGCGCTGCAATTCAATCTTTCAAAGACAGCTTAAGCCGAGCCAGCGCATTTGTCCTTGCGCTCTACAACCTGAAAGGGAAACGCGTCAGCATTCCATGGGAACCTCTCTTTACAAGTTTAGATTACGCGTTAGCAACAATCGCGGTTTCTTCTTCGCCAAAGCAGAAAGCGGCAGTTAAAACCATTTTATCCATGTCTGAAGAGCAGATTGGGCAGGTTTTATCTTATTTTTCGGCTTTGAAGGAGTCGCTGAAATAATCAGAGTTCAAATTTGACAGGTGCTTTTTTCGGCTGTACCACCAATCGTAAACTTCGGCAAAGATGTGGACAAAAATTAGGGCTGCTGCAAAGAAAGAGACGTCTGCAATTGCGATTTCAACGTTGATCAAGTCTATCATAAATTCAGCTTAGCGGTCAACGTTTAAAACGGTTATTTCAGAATGCGGCTACCTATCGAAGAAAAAGCGTCATTTTGCCAAAGAAAATGGGTTGCTGAATTGATGTTCTGTCCGCTTCTGATGTTAAAAATTTTTTATTTGACGTTTTTGAATTCGTCGAGCAAATCGTTTATTTGAGCGAACAGTTCGAGAAAACGGTATCCTCTTTCAGTCGTAACATACTTGTTTTGCTGTTTCTCAAGCAAACCCTGAGTGAGTAGCGCGTTCATTTGGCTTTTAAGCTGCGAATAATTCAGGTTTGCATTGTACATAATGCTGGTTTTCGTTTTCTGCCGCTCGCAGAAAAGCAGAATCTCCGCCACAATATCCATCTTTCCCCTTCGCGAACCATTAGTAAGGCTTAACTCTTTATCGTGCCTAAGAAGCGCAAACTGAAGCTCCTGAGAATTCAGCTTCGCCGATCCAAGTAAACTGCTTGTCAAACAACCTTCCTCTCTGTTCAAAGTGACCTATATCGTTTTTACCTCATAAACAAATGTGGTTGTACAACAACAATAACAACAGACAAAACGGCGGTTGTTCTGGTTTTTAGGGCTTTTTTTCTAAAAATTTTTTTTGTGCGACTTTTGGGCTGGCGTAAGTTGCGACTTTCCGGCTTGGGTCTTTGTGTTTTGGGTTGCTTTTTTGGTTTGGGGTTTGAAGGGCTTGGCGGGTTGCGACTTTGGGATGGGCGGAATGCGACTTTGCATGTTGACTCCATGTTGAAGTTATTGTCTGTTATGGGCGGGTTTCCTGTGGTAGCTGGCTTTTCGGAGTTGCATGGTCGGTAAGGTCTGTTTGGAGAAAGTATTAATTGGTCGCTAGCTTAATTCTTGTTGAGGTTTTTGTTTGTCATCTGGCGAGGTAATTTCTGAGAAAATTCTGCATTTTCAGGGAAAAAACAAGGATTTGAATCAATTATCACAGCAGATTGTTAAAAAGTTATCAGCTGATGGGTATAAAATGCAGTCAAAAACTGTGCCGATGGGAATAATTATACAAGCGCAGAAAGCCGGGTTCTTGCGAGACATCATAACTGCGGACAGGGCTTTCACCATTTTAATATCTGGGCAGCCTGACGACTTTACGATCACCGTAGGCATAGGCAAATGGATTCAGAATCTGGCAGTAGCGGCAATTGAAGCCCTCTTTACGTACGCGCTGTTTCTCGTCGTTGACGTGCCCGAAATGCTATGGACACGTGAGGTAGAAAAAGGAATCATAAAAGAAATAACGCAGATTGTCGGTTAAAACCCAAAAAACAACTCCAATTCTCTCTTTGCTTTAATCGATTTTTTTAGGAACCAGCAATAACAACATCCGGAATTCGATACCGTTAAGGCCAAAAAATAGTGGGTTTGGCTGTTTCTTGTTTATTGTTATGGAGTTTTTGCGGGTAGCTTGAGTTTTTTTGTGTGTTTGCTGTCGACAATGTTTATACTTGGGTGTGTCATGCATGATACAAACTGGCAAGCGTTTATTACAAGGAGGCAACCGTTTGGGCGGAACCCACTGGACACAACAAGAAAACCAAATCATACGCGAACAAATCGAGCAGGGCTTAGGCACCCAGCAGATCTACGCCAGCGGCAAACTCCCAGGAAGAACCTACGAAGCCATACGCAAACAAGTCAACATCGAAGCCTTAATCATCGCGAAAACCACCGCAACAGTCGAAGCCGTCGAACCCGCCGCAGACGCCCTAACCATAGAAAAAATCGTAAAATTGTACAGCACCGCGTACGACCAGATCTGCCGCACGCAGCAGGTTGACAAGCTGGCGCTGGAGAGGCTAAAAATAATTTTCCAAGCAGCAAAGGATTACGCGCCTCTGCTGGCTGGCTACGAGAAGTGGGAGAAAATTGACAAGAGACTTGACGAGATTACAGCGCAGTTGGCGCAGCTACAAGCAGGCAAGAATGCTCCGGCGACTTGAAGCGGTTAACCGCGCCATCAGAGAGGTCATCGCGGAGGAAGAGGTGCAGATAGCTGGGCCCGTCGACTATGCCCGCGTCGTCTTGGGGGTGGAACCGTACCCGTATCAGGCGCGGCTTTTGGAGGATAAGAGCAAACGGATTGTGGCGTGCATGGGTAGGCAAACGGGCAAAACCACGTCGATAGCCATGAAAGCCCTGCACTTCGCCGACATGAGCCCCAAAATGACCGTGCTCATCACCGCGCCAAGCCTGCGGCAGAGCATGATTATGTTTGACCGCATCGTCAGCTTCGTCTACGCCTCGCCCCGCCTCAGAACCAAATTGGCACGGGTCACCCACACGCTGGTCTGCTTTGAAAACGGCAGCAAAATCATCGCTTTGCCCTGCAGCGAACACCGCCTCCGAGGCTACAGCGCAAACATGATAATCTGCGACGAAGCGTCTTGGGTCAGCGAAAAAGTCATCACGCAAGTCCTCTTCCCTATGCTCACAACCACGCAGGGCTATGCAGTTTTTCTCAGCACGCCCTGGGACAAAAACCACTTCTTCTACCGCGCCTTCACCAACCCACAGTACAGCGTCCACAAAGTCAAGTCTGAGGAATGTCCGCTGGTGACGAAAGAGTTTTTGGATGAAATGCGCCTGAACATGACTGTGGACCAGTACGTGATGGAGTATGAAGCCGAATTCGTTGAAGCACTAAACAGCTATTTGCCGCAAAGTTTGATTCGGGGCTGCGTGGAGCTTGCGCAGAAGCTGAATTTGGAGCTTTATCCCACGCTTGAAGCTGATTTTTGCAGCGCGGAATACTATGCTGGCGTTGACTTCGGCAAGCTGCAGGACTACAGCGTAGTCGCCGTCCTCAAACGGGAAAACAACATCCTCAAACTCATCTACCTCTACGAGTTCCCGCTTAACACGCCCTACACCCAGGTCATCGGGCATTTGGCGCGTGCAAACCAGAAACTCCACGGCTTTTGCAGCGTGCTTGTAGATCAAACAGGCGTGGGCGAACCCGTGCTTGAAGAGATGCATAATCAGGGCTTAAACTGCGTGCAAGGGGTAACGTTTACGGTGCAGTCCAAAGAGGAAATGCTTGCCACACTAAAAATCGCCATGGAACAAAACCGCCTAGCCATCCCGTATCACCGCCGCCTTTGCCAGCAACTAAACGAGCAGCAATACACCTACTCCAAAAGCGGACATTTACAGTTCAGCCATCCACAAAACAGCCATGACGACATGACGTGGGCACTAACTCTGGCAGTAGCGCGTTGCATGCAAACGGCTCCTTCAGGTGTCGGCGCAGTACTTCCACATTAAGTGCTGGTTGGAAATTTAAACTATGCACATCTCTCAAGGACAGATTTTACTTCAGCTGCAATATCTTTAGAAATCGGCAATATAGCATTTTGAGAGGCTTTCCAAATTTCTATACCGACAAAATTGTTGTCTTTGTCAACGTCAACGTAAAAATCTTCACTCAGCATCCGAGTGTCAATAATTTTTGAACCTTTCAGCTTAATATAAAGAATGTCAGCTCCACGATCATACTGCACCTTCATTTAATCTCCACCCAAATGTCAGTTTCAAGTTTACTATCAATAATTTCTTGAGCAGATGATGCTATAAAAGTTGTTATAACTTTTGTCTCCGCCCCATCACCGGTATAAATCACCAGAAGATGTTTTCCATTGAGCTTCTTGGGGGTTGCGACTTTTGTTTAGCCAAAAAATTGCTTAACGATTTAAATAATAAAGCTCCGTTAGGAAGTATTATGCTTGAGCGTTTAGCCCTTTACTCTGACGGAGGCGCAAGAGGAAACCCTGGATCCGCCGCCATCGCGTATCTTGCAGTGACCGCGGCTGGGCAGATCATCAAAGAAGATTCACGGTTCATCGGCGAAGCAACCAACAACCAAGCAGAATACAAGGCATTGATAGCTGCACTGGAATTTGCTTTAGCCTTCAAAGCCCAAGAAGTCACCTGCCACCTCGACAGCGAACTCGTTGCAAAACAGCTCAAAGGCGAATTCAGCGTAAAAAACCCCGAGCTGCGCAAACTATGGCGAAAAGCTTCAGAGTTGAAAGCTGGCTTTAGGAAAACCTGTTTTGTCAACGTTCCAAGAACCAACCCGTACATCCAAATGGCAGACAAGCTTGTGAATAAAACTTTGGATGAACAATCCCAAAAGAATCTTTAGCTGAAGAATTGTAACCCAACTGTTTTCCTATCATAGTCTCCAACTCGCCGTCCCCTCTGCCAAGCAACTATCTTTCGTTGCGCGTTTTTCAGTAAAAACAAAAATAAAAAAAATAAAAATCTAAAAGCCTTAAACTTCTTTTTCCCGTTTTGCCATATTTTTCTTTTCAATTAAATGTTTGATGTATCCGGGTATGGTGTAGTTGGTTTCTTTGGCTTGCTTCTGGAGATAAGCGTAGACGTCCTCTGTAACGCGCACTGTTCGAGGTTCTGTAAAGTTCTCAAGGCTTGATTCTCCATGTAAACTTTCGAGGCATGCCATAAATTATCTACTCGGTTCTTCCCGTCTTTATTGGCTTAACTTGAATAATAAGCTCTCCACCTTCAGCTTTCAGAATCCACTCAAGTTTATCCCACTCGGTTAAGCCGAATTGGTGAATGATGCTTGAGGGAACAGTTGTTCTTAGGGATTCTGTTTTTGAGGCTGCTTTGTTCAGGTTTGTTATTTCGCCCATTTTCTTTACCTCTTGTTAGGTGTATTTATGGGTTAAGCAGTATATTAATTTACCTAAACCCTTGCCCAACAATACACCTAAATATTAATAAGTGGGTGTGCTATTAGGTAAATTTAAGGGTAAGCAAAATGGCACAACTAACAACCACAAGAGAAATGCGGGGTCAAGCAATAGCCCAACACAACGGACAAGTAAACAGAATAGACGATTATCTCTATGTTGTGAAATCTCAATCTAACAATGGCGAATACACCATTAACAAGGTTGACGGAGAATGGTTATGCGACTGTGCCGATTTTAATTATCGACATGTAGAATGCAAACACATTCACGCCGTAAACTTTTCATTATCAATGAGAGCAGAAGTGAAAGTTAGAACAATCTCTCCAATAGAGAACCTTACCCAATGTATCTATTGTGCTTCTCCCAACATTGTGAAGCACGGTATAAGGAAAAACAAGGCTGGGAATATTCAGGTTTTCCACTGTAAAAACTGCCAAAAAGACTTCACTTTCAACATTGGATTTGAACGCATGAAACATAACCCTCAAGCAATAACCTCTGCTATGCAACTGTACTTTAGCGGAGAAAGCTTGAGAAACACAATGGAGTCATTACAACTTTTAGGGGTAGAAGTTTCACATCAAACGGTCTATAATTGGATTAAAAAGTACATAGCCTTAATGAAAGACTACACTGAAAAAATAGTTCCCAAAGTTGGTGACATTTGGAGAGCTGATGAAATTTACATCAAGGTAAAAGGCAACATGAAATACCTCTTTTCAATGATGGATGATGAGACAAGGTTTTGGATAGCGCAAGAGGTAGCACAATCAAAAGACAAACATGATGCAAGAAACCTTCTCAGGATGTCTAAGGAATTGATGGGTAAAAAACCAATGACTTTCATAACTGATGGATTAGCCTCTTATCATGATGCTTACAAAAAGGAATTTTGGACACTGAAGAATCCAAGAACACAACACGTAAGACACATCACTTTGAGAGGCGACCACAACAATAACAAGATGGAAAGAATGAACGGTGAAATCCGTGACAGAGAAAAAACCATGAGAGGACTAAAGATGGATGCAACAACCATTCTTACGGGTTATCAGTTATTCCACAACTATATCAGACCGCATGAAGCGTTAGATGGTAAAACTCCGAGCGAAGCATGCGGAATAACAATAGAAGGCGAAAACAAATGGAAAACCCTAATTCAAAACGCAAGCGTAAAATCCTGATTTTTAAAATGAAATCTTTTTTTACTTTTTAGATTTAAGTTCACTTTAATTTGATTTAAAGCTAATTTATCCTCAATTACAGACATATTAAGAGCATAAAAAGAAAGGCTCATCACATAGTCCTTTTCTTCTTCGATGCCTTCACCGATTAACCTTATAGAAACATCGAATGTTTTAAGTCTATTAACGTTTAAAGATGCCTGCACATCCCAAGCATGAAAATCTTTTGGCAGTTCTTCAAACCTCGGTAGAACAATTCCGTTTGATAGTATAGTTTCCTTTGTCACCTTATCTCTAAGTGTCATTAACACGCCTTTATTCGACAAACCAAGAAGGGGTTTGTGTTTCTTATCAGCAAAAAAAGCCCAATGATAATTAGAAGGAAGTTTAGATGTATTTTTCAAGTATTCAACAGTGACATTTTCCAAATACTCAAGAGTGCCTTCAAAAGGGAAAAATTTGCTGGGAATATCACCTACATACAAATCTTTTCTTTCAACAGTATCATCCTTCTCGCCTACCCAAGAATATTCTTTACCATTGCATCGAACTCTTGCGTCTTTCACCATTTTTCTCTTAACGCTAACAACGAAGCCTAAATCGCTTATGCGGCGATTATTTGTGTCTTCTATTTTTTTGCTAACTGTTTCAATGATAATTTTTGGTTTGTGCAAATAATTGCTCAGGGCATCAGCAAGCATTAGTGATATGACTCCAGCTATGAATGTCAAAATATAGGTCAGAACACCCCAGATTTCTTGGAGAGCAGGCATGCAACTTGATTGTTCCAATTTCGTATTTAGGCTTTGCCAAAACAGGATAAATTGGGACGTTCTTTTTAGTTACAGCCCCTTCCAAAAAAGCAGAAAAACAATTATGCCTCAAAACTTTACAGAGAAAACCATCAGGGATAAATGTAGAACAGACTTTACAGTTCCCTGTTCGATAACCTTTATGAGGCAGGTGCTTTCCTCCTTTTTGACCGAGTTTCTTTCTTACGTGCTACCGTCCTGCATATTGCATTCGCCAATTCACGATAGACCGCTTCAGGAGAACCGTTCTTATCAATGTAGTAATCCGCGCCAAGTTTTAATGCTTTAACTTCAACTTCTTCTCTGACCCTGCATGTGAAAATAATAAATGCGATCTCATTTTTTTGTTCTCTCAGTTCCTTCAAAAAATCTAAACCATTTTTCATAGGCATGTCGTATTCGCAGATAACTGCATCATAAGGTCGGGTTTTCAGTTTGCAGAAAGCTTCATCAACCGAAGTTGCTGTGTCAATCTCAAACTTGTTTTCTAACTCCAAAATCATCCTCGCAACTTTCATAAAAACGGCATCATCATCAACATACAAAATCTGCAGAAGTTCCTGTTGGTCAGAATCGTCTACCTGATTATTTCCCTCTTTTACCTCGAAAACTTTGGGTTTCGAAAAAGAATTGTGTTTTTCCGGCGAATTTTTTTTCGTTCAAAGACGCCCCCTATCGATGGATCTAGCATGAATGTGCAATTAGTATTTACCGCATGATACAAACTACGTTTCTTTACAGTTTTATAGTACAAATATCTCTGAAAAATGACTATTTTAAGAGTTTTTCTTCGTATTAAATTGAAAACCAAGTAAGAGTGAAAATGCAATATTTTTTTAAGTAACTTACTGAGAAATATATGCTAGAGTGAGGTACCGTTTTTGTCAATAGTTCTGGATGAATTGGACAAGAAGATTCTTCATGAAATTTGCAGCGGGATTCATTCTTATGACGATTTGGCTAAGACCCTAAATGTGACAAGGGGAACCGTCTACAGAAGAATAGAAAAACTGGAAAAAAACGGCGTCATCGAAAAGAAAATTATGGCAGTTCCAAACTTTAAAGCCCTTAATCTCTCAGCGATCAGTATAGGCATGGAGGCGGCTTACGAAGACACTGAACAAGTCATCGAGGCCCTCAAGCAACTTCCACATATGAAGCTTCTGTGGAAATCCTACGGGGCTCATAATGTCATTGCAATTTTGATCTGTGAAAAGGGCAATGAGGGAGAAACAATAACTAATTTGCGTCAACTTCTCTCGAAGCTTAAAACCAGTGCCTACCACATATCCATCGGCTTTGAGTGGGACAAAGTGGATATTTCGCCCTATTGAAGAACTTGGGTTTGTGCGCACGGTTACTCCTAATTGACATATTTCTTGTTTAACAGGTGGGCAGTTCGATTAAGAATTTAGTTCCTTTTCCAATTACGCTTTCAAATGAGACCGATCCACCCATTCCTTCTGTGAACCTTTTAACTGCAGCTAAGCCAAAGCCGTGGCCCGTCGACCTCGTCGTCATAAGAGGCCTAAACAGTTTGCTTCTTACGTTTTCAGGTATGCCTTCGCCAGTGTCTTCAACAGATATGAAGGCTTTGCCATTTCCGCTGGTGGCCGTAATGGTGAGTTGTCCTCCGTTCGGCATAGCTTGCATCGCGTTGTTAGCTAAGTTCGTGAGTACTCTTTGCAAGTAAGCTTTATCAGCTTTGATTTTGGGAAAACCCTCTTGTATTGAATGTTCAATCGTTACGTTTTTTGGAACCTGCAAATTAGCCAATGTGGAGTAGAGTATTTTTTCAAGGCAGGTTTCCTCGATGTTCGGAATTAAAGGTTTAGCGAATTCCTGCAGGTTACCCACAATCTTGTTGATATAATCAATATTTGCTTCAATCTCCGCCAGACTTTCCAGCGCATTCTTTTTCTCTTCACTTTCAGGCGTTGAATCCAACTCTGCTTTGGCCAAATAGAGGTCTCCAATTATAGCTTGAAGTGGATTGCGAATATCATGCCCAACCATACCTGCAGTGGCGCCGACAGCAGCCAAGCATTCAGCGTCCTTCAACTTCTCAGCTCTGTCTTTAGCCAGCTGCTCCATTTGATTGGCGTATTCTTCAATTTGAATTGTTGACTCTTCAAGCTTAGCCTGCGTCCGTATCAATTCAGAAATATCCACATTTGACTCCAACATCTCTATTACTTTGCCATCCGCCCCAAACTTGGCTAACCAATAACTCTGAGCAACCACCCTGCTTCCATCTTTGCATGTGCTGGCAATTTCACCTGACCATTTCCCTTCCAGCTTAACCTGGTTTTGAATTTCTTCAAGCGGTTGTGGAAGCTCCGACTTTAACAGCCTGTGGATGTTTCGTCCTTCCGCTTCGTCTTTTGCCCAGCCATACAGTTTCTCTGCGCCTTTGCTCCAAAAAGAAATTGTGCCGTCAAGCTTCTCCACGATTATAGCATCGGGACTAAGGTCAATAAGCTCAGCTTGCCGCGATAAAGCCTCCTCAGCTTTTCTAAGCTCAGTAATGTCTCGACCTACACCCATGACCATTTGTTTTTCCAGCAGTGGATGGGCATCCCATGAAATCCACCTGTATGAGCCATCTTTGCAGCGGTAGCGATTTTCAAATTCTTCTGTTTCATGACCTGTTTGGCGAGCTTTGGCCTCAGCAGCGGATCTTTCGCGGTCGTCAGGATGAACAAAATCCAGAAACGGCTTTGAGACTACTTCTTCCTTTTTCCAACCGAGAATTTTTTCAAACGAAAGACTAACTTGTTTATAGCGGCCGTCAAACCCGATGAAAACAAGTATGTCCGAAGAGTGATTGAAAAACAGGTTAAGCTCTGAGAGGGTAATCTCAAATTCAGCTTTTTTCCCATTCTCTTCGCCTAGACGCAAGTGATCCACCGTGAACTTCCAAGAAATATTGCCCACCCTTATGTTTTATGTTCCGCTTCTCTTTTTATCAGCATAAATGAATGCGATTATGATAAGCTGTTGGATTTGAACTAACCCACCCAAGAACCCGGTTTTTTCCAAAGCAAAGGGCTTATAACGACGCGAGTTCAAACATAAAGAAGCGGGGTTAGGAAAGTGTTTGTTCATACAAGTATTCGAACAAGTAACATGGAGAAATCCATTGACTTTTACGCAAGATTTTTTGGATTAAAAGTCCAGAGCCGAATGGAAATTAAGCGGACCAACGCCGAAATTGTTTTTCTCCAAGACCCAGAGAAAAAAGGCTGCACGCTTGAATTAACCTTTTTCCGTGATCAAAAGAAATTTAGTCAGCCTGATTATGAGGAGCGGCTGTTTGATCATTTAGGGTTCGAAGTACCCGACATTGGCAAAGCTGTTGCATTCATGCGGAAAGAAAAGGTGGTTGTTACCGATGAGCCCTTCAAACTTGGACCCAACGGACCAGTGATCGCCTTCGTCGAGGACCCTGATGGAACGCTGATTGAGCTGATCGAAAGGTAAGCTACAGGTTAATCATGATTTCGCTGTTTTCAACTTTTAATTCGTACATCGGTTGTGGCTTTTTCGTGGGTCCTTTAGTAAAATTGCCTGTTTTAAGTTCATAGGTGGATCCGTGGCAGGGGCAGACAACTGTTTCTCCTACAAGTTTTCCTTTGGATAATTGGCAGCCTCTGTGCATGCACTTGTCGCCGAGGGCATAGTAGTTTCCGTTTACGTTGGCAAGCAAAATCTTTTGATCCTTCACTGTTACACCCATCAAACTGTTTGGTTTTATATCGTTTATTGATGCTAACTTTACAAACTCCATTCATATCGCCTCCTAAAGATTTTTAAGAATAACCGTGTCACACCTGGACAAAGCAAAAACACCAATTTAATTATGTTTAGTGACCGAATTATATTTTTTGGTAGCCAAATTTCAAGGCAAACTACAGAATACAAATAGAATTTCGCGTGGGGTTTTGTGGTTTTGCTCGCTTGTTTATCAATCCTGTTGGAAAAAGCGCGGTAAAGTTTCAGACGTTACAAGTGGTCAAAGGGATTGAAGAAAAACAGTTTTTTCCAGCCATTTCATAAATCTGGATGTTTAAATGTTACCAAATGTAGTAGAATGGTGAAATAGTCAGAAGCTTGTGGCTAATCGTCTTGAAATGGCGATTCAATGTTTTGAGGGGGATTGGCTGGCCTTTCCAATTTGTCGAGCTTCGAAAAAGAAAACAGGTGAAATAAAAAACGCCCATAGCCGGACGCAAACCAATCGCCTTCATGATTCTCGGTTTGGTAGCATTCATCCTTTACCTATGGTTCTTTGTCGGTTTTCAAGGTCTTTTTACTCTTCTTAGCAGACTTAACGTGTACCAGTATTCACTGTTCTTCTCTTTAGCCGTAGTTTCTTTTCTTTTATCAATAGTGTTTGACTCTTTAATCTGGCATAACCTGCTCACTTCCCTAAAAGTTAAAATTAACCTCAGAAAAATCATACTCTACAACTGGATTGGAAACTTTGTTGAATTAGTTATCCCCAGCGCAACAGTCGGCGGAGAGTTAACGCGAATTGTCTTAGCGCAAAATGAAACAAAAAATGACGCAGGAATAGCCGCTGGCGGAGTGGTGGGTTCACGCATCATCAGCACTTTTGTTTACTCGGGCGGTTTACTGATCAGCGTTCTTTTGCTTTTGCTTTATCATCAATTGCCAAGCTACGTGGTCACACCTATTATTTTAGTTTCAATTGGAACCGCAGCTGTGTTAGCAGTAGTTTTCATCATCGCGTTTAAGGAAAGCGCCGGGAAAAAAATAGTTAATTTTTCTCTGTGGATAGCGAAACGGATAACAAAGAATCCTAGCACGCTTGCCAATGTAAAAGAAAAAATTTCTGATTCCATGTTGTCTTTCAGCAACGCATTCAAAACCTTCAAGGCTAACCCCCGATGCCTGCTAAAGCCAGTTATCTTCGCTATAGCCGCTTGGATCTTCAGTATAATCGTTTACTTGATGGTTTTTTATTCTCTTAATTTCACCGGCATCTCCATAATCGATTTAGCGACCATATATTGCATTATCACAACTGTCGAAACGGTTACGGCGGGCTTTCCAGTTGGCGCTGTAGAAATCGCTATGACCAGTTTATTCGTTTTATACGGTGTTCCCATCGTTATTGCTGCGGCTGCAACGACTTTAAGTCGATTGTTGACTTTTTGGAGCCAGGTCCTTATTGGCTACCCGCTCGTAGAGTATGTCGGTGTCAAATCCTTAATCAAGAAGAATTTCACGAGCGGATTAATGATGAAAGCACCTGTTTTAAAAGAAGAATAATTTCGAAGAGTTTAGGTGTTGCCAATTGGAAACTGAATTTTTTTTTAGCCACGCCAAAGCTTATAGGTAGCTTACCGATTAGCCAAGAATAGAGGAAACTTGCTGAAACATAAAGGAAGAATCATTCGGGTCTCCATCATAGGCTTCATCTGTGCATTGCTCTTTTTGTTAGCTGCAGGCTGCTTCCAAGGTTCCCCGGCAACCGCTTCTGCCCAGGTTGTGGCTTCACCGAGCGGACCCGTCATCATAGCCAACTTCGACGTGCCTGTTGACCCAGGCGCATCCACGTTTATGGCGCGTGTTGTCTCAACCGCACAGGGTGACCACGCAGCCGCCATAGTTATCGAGATGAATACCCCCGGCGGACTCGTCAGCGATATGCAATCCATTGTTGACTCCATAAAGGCAGCAAACGCAACGGGCATCCCGACCTACACTTTCGTCGTGCCCGACGGCTTTGGCGCTTCCGCTGGGAGCTACATAGCTATGGCATGTAACATGATTCTTATGGGTCCAGGCTCAGCTATCGGTCCCAGCACGCCCATCGTGGTTGGCGGCACAGCGCTGGAGCAAAATCACACTCAAGCTTTTTTCCTCAGCTACATGCAAGCCTTAGCAACGGAGTGGGGACGCAACACAACCGCAGTCTATTACATGGTTCAGTCTGACGAGGCATTTTCAGCCACCCAAGCAGTCCAGTACAATGTAGCTGACGGCACAGCAAATTCACTCTCCGACGCAATCAATCAACTCGGTTTAGCTGGGAACCCACAGGTCACACTTAGTGAAAACCTCTACGAGCAGCTTCTCAGCGCTTTAAGCAACACTATTCTGGACGGCATCCTCTTTCTCATCGGAATCGTTGCGGTTGTGATAGACTTTTTCCACCCCACCATACTGCTGACGATACTGGGCGTTATCGCTATAGTTGCTGGTTTAGTTGGGGCTGAAGTGGTGGGCGCCTCACTTTTAGGCATAATTATACTAATCGCCGCAGCTGCGTTGATTATTGCGGAGTTGAAACTGGGACACGGCTTTGCCCTAGCAGCCGGAGTAGTTCTGGGCGCCTTCGGAATATACTTTTTATCGTTTAACCTGCCTTATTCGCCGTCGCCGTTTGGAGATTTCGCAATAATAGAGCTTAGTCTGCTGGTAGTTTTCGGGGTTCTCGCTGGCGCATATGTCAGATGGGTGATTGGGCCTCTTCGGCGGCGCTCCAGACTCACAGGTTCAGAAGCCATGATAGGCAAAATCGGAGTAGCTATTACTGACCTTAATCCTAAGGGAGAAGTAAGAGTCGTGGGGGAAACTTGGCGCGCTGAATCGTCATCAGGAGATATTGAGAAGGGCGCGAAAGTCAACGTTAAGGCTTTGAAAGGCTTAGTCGTAATGGTTGAGAAAGTGCAAGAGCAAAAAGCACTCGCAACGAACGATTCCACGGCACATAACAACGAGAGCAAAGAGTCTTCCTAACTCGGAGGCAACAAATTTCATTTTACCTTGACTTTGAAAACTGGCGAAAACCTTGGCTTTTACACATTATTTACCCGCAGTGTTAATAAATAAAGAAAAACATAGTTAAGTTGAAGCACTTTGCTTTTGGAGAGAATCAGCGACATTGTCTTCTTCTTATAAGATTGACACCGAAGTTCCGCCCAGCTACTACGAAAAACTATTCGACTTCATATACACAAAATATTTGACTCCGCAAAAGCAGCGATTCTCCAGCATCACCAAAGAAGTAACCCCAAACAGCAGCCGCATCGCTTACAGTGTCCTCGACGCGCAGGGAAAACAAATACTCCGAGTGGAAGTAGTCGGCACCGACTCTGTAAACATGACAATAACGCCTCTGGACTCTCAGATAACGGAGCAAACAATAGCTCAGGCAAGGCAGGATATGGTTATTGCCTCGCAGATGTTCGAGGAAAAAGCACGCAAAGCCACATGGTACTTCGCATGGCAGGAAGGAGAAAAAATTGTTCCCGAAAAAGTTACGCTTCACCCAAAAAGCTTCCAACGCATCTTTTTGGAAACCCAAGTTCTTCTCTCGTTTGTATTCATAGTTTTAGGTTTAGGATTATTCATCGTTGTTTACACTTACTACCATCAGTACTTCTGGATTGCTCCAATAATCCTGATTGGGTCACAGTTGGTGTTTGTTTTCTACTCTGACAAATTCATCGCCCGATCAGGCGACTGGACCATCACCAAAGACAACCCATATATTCATTTCTTGGAGTATCAGCCGCCAATAGGCTCGCTTGGCACGCTGGATGACTACAAACAAATTCCGCCCGAGCAGCTGGTAGCCATCAAAAAGGAAGTCTACAACGAAATCATAGCAAAACACGGAGCGATCGACTGCAACGAAGCAGAAGGTGTCTTCTCCAAATACAACGTGTCTTGCCGGCAAGGCAGCTTGTCAGCCAAAAAAATCAACGTCTACGAGCTGGTGAAGAAGGTGGCTGACCGCTTCGGCTACAAGGTACCTAAAATCGTTATTTCAAACACCATGGTTCCCAACGCCGCCGCTTCTGGACCAAGCCCCAAACGAGGCATAGTTCTCATAACCACTGGGCTGCTGGTACAGCTTGATGAACCCGAAGTCGTAAGCGTCTTAGGACACGAGTTCGGCCACCTCAAAGGCAGAGACCCACTTATCCTCTTCGGACTTTTAAGCGCCGAGTTCATCTTTCGATTCTACGTCCTACTCGCACTGTTCCCAGAAATATTTCTGTCCGTACTGTTCTTCGTCTACTTCTTCGCAGTTATGACGCTAATATTTTTCATAGCTAAATTCTTCGAAGCCCGCGCTGACTTAACGTCCGCTATAATGATGGGGCAACCCCAGGTTTTAGCGCACTCGCTGGAAAAAATCGGTTTTCAACGCCTTCTGTTCGAGCGCACGCCAAGTTTCCGTCTGCAAGAATGGGTCGGATTAGACAGCCACCCCCCGATTTACTGGCGAGTGGACCGCTTAGAAAAACTAACTGAGCCAGTGCAGGTTAAGCACACACTTATTCAATCGATCAAAGAGGTACTCAGCGGGTTCCGCGCAACCCTATAAGCCACAGCCCACAACCTTTTGTACAAAAATTTTGTACAAAAAAAGCCTGCTCTAAGCCCCACTGAATCTTAGGGTAACCTGATTCGCCGTCACATTTTTTGTTGCGGGCACTTTACTGAGTTTTTCATTTGACTTTTTTTCCTGACAAAGAAAAGCGATACTGAAAAAGCTGCAACCAATACAATTGACAAGATAATGTATGAAAAGAGGGGTCCGCCTGTATGAATTGCTTTTTCGTTGCCTTTAGGCTGTTGAACTGCATTATTACCCGTGTTAATCGTTAAATCTTTGAAAATTACTGCGTTATCCACGTTGTTTGTTATTTGCAAAATCAGTTCGTTGCCGTCTGCTGCACTGTATGGAGTTGAATCGCTCTCTATCAGGGTGCCATTTGAGTCGTATAAATTGGAAGTTATGCCGTTGGAAGAGATATTTGTTGTATCATTATACCAGACATTTTGCTTTATGTTTAAAGAAGCATTCAGGAAAGGCGTATTGCTGCCATTAACGTTTAATGCGTTAGACATTTCGTAGTCGTCAAGTGCATTAACGTTTAAGCTGTAGTTCCCACCGCTGTTCTGAAGGATAAAACAAAACTGATTGTTTATTGTTTCGTTAAAATCGTTTGGCAACATCAGCGGCACCAAGTCCTGCGGCACATTTACCGGAACAGTCAATGTTTCCTGAGGTATCTGTATTGTTGTAAATTGCCCTGTTCTGCCAACCCTTACTGTTTCGGTGCTTGCGGGCACCGTTATGGTTTGCACTTGAACGTTGGATCCTGTCTGCCCAGCTTGAAGGACGGTGAAATCGTAACTGAACGAAACGGCTGTTCCCAATGGGATGCCAAGAAAATCATTTACACCTTGAATAGGTTGAATTGAGTAGGCCGCAAATGCTGCTTGCCCATATATGTAGTTGTAGCTGGGGGCGCCAAACTGGACAAATGATTCAGGACCGACAAAAACTGAAAGGGTTTCACTGTCGGAGCCAGCATAATTTGAATCGCCACTCCAACTTGCAGTAACGTAATATGTGCCTGCTGAGGTGAAGTTCCAAGTCAACATGTACCCGCCGCTGTCATTTGTAGACGTATTGAAATAGTCGTAGGAGGATCCGCTGGTAATGTATACGGCTACGTTTTCACAAGGGTACGCGGGTGAAATTGAACCTGAAATGATTAGTGAACGCGGGTTTTCGGCAATACTTGATTCTATAGATATATTGGTACTTGCGCTTGATTGCTCTTGGGACAAACTGACAGTTATAGACGAGGGAACCAAAGGCTTGAAACCAGCGGAAACCTGTCCTGGCGACTGCTCGGTGCCGTTAAGTGGAATAATCGCAGTTACCGCGCCGGCTAAAGATGAAGATTGGTCTCCAACTTTCCAGTTTTCAGCTGGGGTGGCCTCTGCTGTCCAGTAAGTTTTATTGTCATACACGAAATCGGTGGGCTTCAACCCAGCAGTATGATAGACCGGCGTGTAGGGAAGGTAAACTCCAACATTCATGTGACTCGGGTTTATCCCCGTATAAAGAATCAGAACAACAGCTAAGCCGCCCGCCTGCATGATGGAAGCCGCAAGGATCGACAAGCCTACGCAATCTCCAGAATTGTTTACAAGAGTTTCAGCAGGATACTCCGCGCCGTTTATGACATAGGGAATTTGGTGAACCAACGTTAACACGGCGTCTGCAAACTGCTCGTTGCTGTGGGGCAAATTGCGAGTGAGATTTTGAATGCTGGCTGCGATGGGTTCGACGGCTTGAGGTGTTACAAAATTCGCATAATCACTGTCAGTATTTACGGTGTGGCTCATGTTGCTGTAATAGTCGTAGAGGGAAGGCGGGATTGAAACGTACAATTTTTGGTTGAGGAGCCCGTATTGGGCTTGAAAAGCCGAGGTTTTTTCGCAGTTAGCCACTAACGACGCGGGAGTTAAGAAAACCAGTAGCAGAATACCAAGCAGAATGAGGGCTTTCTGATACTTAAAACGCATATAAACCCAGCAGGAACTTTTTCAATAACATCCGCGCTTTGACTAAAACGCGTTACCGTTAAGCCACTTATATTTTTTGCGTTTCTGTCTTTAGGCTCAGATATAATGGGTTAACGAGCAAGAAAAACTGCATTTATTGGAATTTTTTGCCACACTTTTTGCAGTATTGGGCGTCAAGGTCCCGCTTTTCTCCGCAATCAGGGCAAACACTTGTGGTTGCCATCGTTTGCTGTTTTTCCAAGCTTTTTGTTTTCTTTTTGGCTCCTTTTTCTGCGGCGTACCCCGCGATTAACAGGGCGATTCCAGCGATTACCAGCGGAATAGCGTAATTTTGATAAGGAGTAAACGCTAGACCGAGCGTGCCGATCAAGGTGGTTTTATAGTACAAATACCCGTAGAGACCCAATAAAGCGAAAAGCGCGCCAAAAACATAGCCAAATGAACTAATTGTTCGCCATTGCATGTATCGCATGCGTCATCTACTCTCTCAATTACATTTAAGCATTAGTCCAAATCACCCAAAACTGAGCTTTTCGGATAAAGGCGCTGTTTTTTCAAGGCTCTGTTTGTACCTGAATCACTGCAAGCACTTGCCCTATTAAGAGATCATATAAAAATACGGAGCATATATCCTGTCTTAATTTGTACAATTTGTCTACCCATTTTAAACCGCTACCTCAAGCCATCGGATATCAAAGAAGATGAAGCACTCTAATAGAGCACGAAAAAATTCGCAAATCTCCACTAACGAACTCCAAGTCGCCTAATTTTTAGATACTTTTTCTCTTAGTTTCCCAAATTCCAAAGCACTTTTAATTAATCGCTCAAGCGTTTCAAAATCAGTATGTTGCAGAGTTGTTTGCTCAGAACTTACATACTTGCCATTTTTTGCGTGTTTGACCAATCTTTCAAACTCTTCCTCTAAAATATCCCTCGTCATAACCGGTTCTCCATCAAGCAGTCTTAGCTCGCAGCCAAGACAATACTCAAAATCAAACTCTAACACTCTCCCTTTCGAGTTGCCTTCACCAAAGTATTTCGTGTCTTTAGCCAATTTAGCAATGAGTACATCATCAAATTCAATAAATGATACACGAGTTTTCTTCATTTCATGCGTATGACTCAAGTTAGCACTCTTCTTGGCACGTCAGCATATTTGATAAATGACTTATTTTATTTAAACGCTGACTCCTTAACAACTTTGAAAAATTCAGGTTTTTCGGGTTCCACTTTATATAATACAGATTTTGAGAGTTGCAATAGTTATTTATCATGAAGGCACCGTTTCCAATTGGACTGTGACGCTTGTGTGGACAAATTCCCCATAAACCTCTATGAAATAATTGAAAACACAAAAACCCATCGATTTGAGTACGAGAGTTCTGGTAGCCCGGGATAAAATACCCTCTAGAGGCTAATTTATACTTTTTATGGTTTTGTTGCGCTTTCATTTTTGGTCTTCTCGGATTTCTTTTATAAGTTGGTTCTTTAGGGCTAAGCTGAGTTGGTGTAGTTGTTGTTCTTCGGCTTGTTGGTGATTGATGATTGTTGCGTTTGGTTTGAGCAGTGCTTCTTTTGTTAGGATTTCTTCTGGGTTAAGTCCCCAAGCTCTTATGATTTCTTTTAAGGCGTCGATTTTGCTTAGGCGTGTTTTGGGTTTTATGCAAAGGCCAGATGCTGAATAGATTCCGCGCAGGTATTCTATGCCTTTCATCTCAATGTCGTGGTAGGTGCTAATCGTGTGGCCCATCATGTATTCGATATAGTCTGGTTGGGCGCCAAGGGCAGCGAGTTGGGTGCGGAAGAATTTGCGAATGCTATGAACTCGTAGGTTGTAGCGTCTTCCTAGCGTTTCTCGCGGAAGTATATTTGCTTTAACGTATAGGTCATGGATAAGTTTGTGTACAGCGGATGTCGATATTGGAATTGGAATTCTTGATTGTGAATTACGTATCAGCGGTGATTCATCAGTTATGATTTCTGGCGGCATTTTGTCAGTTCCGATGCGCCTCATTTGCAGGTAGATTTTGAGGTAGTCAGCGGCTTCTTGGGATAGGAAGGTGTCGTAGTCGTGATATTTTCCTTTGGTAATTTCGGCTTCGACGTGCACATGGATTGGTGTTATGCCTCTTTCGAAGTCGAGTTTAACGTGTCGGTAGCGGAGTTTAACTAGGGTGCCTGATCTGAATCCGCCTAAGGCGAGTGTGCTGATTAGGACTTTTGTGCGGATTTCTGCCATGTCAATTATGAGTGCGATTTCTTCTGGTGTGGGCGCTCGGTCTTTGTATATGATGCGTTTTGATAGGGCGTAGTCCAGTTCGAGTCTTAGGTGGTTTGCGCGGAAAAGAGCTTTGACCCCTTTAGCGTGGTTACTAACGGTGCCAGGAGCAAGATTTTCTGCTTGAAGCTCTCCTACGAAGTCATCGAGAAGTCGGCCGTATTTAGCTAGGGCTTTGGGGTTTGGGTCGCCGTCTTGGTCTTGGCAAGCTTTGACAAGCTGGTCCGGTGGTGTGTTTGTCCATTTACAGAAGCGGTGGATGCCGTAGAGGTATTGGTAGAGCGTTTGTTCGCTTGCTGTCCTGTGACGTAACAGGTGTTTTGCGAGCTCTAACACTGAGGTGTTGTCGAAAGCAAGGATAACTAAGGCTGGCATTCTTGCGGAGAGGCTTGTAATTACGTATTGCTGGAGTCTTTGATCAGCTGCCGACGTTGTTTCAGGAAGAGATAGTTCGATTGGTTTTTTGAGTTTTTTTCCGAGGGGGCTGTGGGTTATGGTCAGTGCTTGCATCTTGTTTGCTTCCTTCATTGGTTTCGGGAAGGTTGAGTTTTTCGCTTCTTTGGCAAAAGCGCATACTCACCTTTACCTATGGTCTTTTGAGAATTTAAAGAGCAGTTTGAAATATTTTGTAAGGGTAGCTCGCGGATTTCTAAGATGCAGTTTTTGAGGATAATGATGCCGTTACCTTGGCCGCTCGATATTTCGCTGTTTTGAATAGTTCTGTCATGTTCAATTAGCATAATTTCCTCGTTTTGCTTTGTCAGCCAACCGACTGTTTCACGTTCTGCAGGTTCAGCCATAGGCTTTAGAACGTTCTTGTAAATAACGTGGTCCTGATAGCGCACATAAACTAGTGAGTATGGGTTTAGGGGGCTGGTGTTTGCAGAACCTTGGGCGGGTTCTGACTTACATTTACAGGGACTGGACTGAGAGCTCATTTGGCTACTTTCAAGTGAATTTGCCTCTGCGGTAAGTCCAACCATTCCCTCCCCTCCTCACACGTTTAAGTTACGCTAACCGCGTCGGTTTTTGGCGGCTGTAAAAAGAGGATGGTTTTGCCCTGCACTGAGCGTTTGAAAAGGCCAGGGTGTTCTTTCTTGAAGAGGTCCAAGGCATCTTGGTTTTCAAAGACAGGTCTGGAATACGCTTGTTGATTTTCTAGGTGCAGTTGGCAAAAGGGCACGCCAATTTTGTTCGTACCGTCCGCCATGAAGACATAGCTTGCGACTCCTGCAGATTGTTTACCACATACGAGGCAGGGTTTTCGCCGTTTCTTGTATGGCGCCTTTTCAACCTCAGGCCTTGTCGTGGGTTCTTCTAAAACGCAAGTCATAGGTTCAGCCTTCTTATTTGAAGAATTCTTCGTCTCGCATATGCTCGCTTATCTGAATGAAGCGACGTTTTTTGCAGAAATCAAGAATGCTCAAAAGCTCCGGATCGTCGCCTGCCTTGAACTCTTTTTTGTAGCCGATCCGTCCTGTTTGGACTCTAACTTCTATGGTTCCATCGTTGCCAAGGAGTTGGTAGAAACCAAGCTTTTCCCCAGCATATTCCGCGAGGACATCCCAATCCTCAATTATATTTACCACTTTTGTGTCACCTAACACTATGTTGCGCCGATTAGCTAAAGGAATTCTGGCAGTCGGAAAAAATAGTATTTTTTATTCTGCAAATATAAAATAGTATTTTTTGAAGCCCCTGCTACGGAGCCTATTTGTTTAAATACTTGAGTTGTGGGCGAGCTCTTCGAAGGCGATTATTTTCTTTCGGGCAATGTTGGTGCGCCTGGAAGGTAAACTGCTTTTGCGCTTATCTCGGCACTGCAGGATCCGTGGTGTGCTCGGCAATAATCTTCGCATTCTTGAGCGGTGGCTCTGTCTGCGTAGCCAAGACCGCAAATGTCGCAGAGAAAAACCGTTCTGTTCCCAATCTTTTTCTTCGTAACCAAAAACATCCCTCTCACTGATAACTAATTAGAATATAGTTTTAAGATTTGCGGGCTCGTATTCGAGCCAGCAGGGCAACATATTCAATGGCATCCATCTCGTTCATGAGCTCGAATAACTTGTCCTGATTGGTTCTATTCTGTTCGAGTGCTGCCCATGCTTTGAAATTTGCCTCGTAGAGGATGCCTTCGCTGCCTGGCTGAGTTTTTCTAATGCCTACCTGTTTGACGTAACCGGTTTCTTCAAGAATCAATATTCGCTTCTTTATGGTTCCGTAGTTTGTATCTTTGAAGCCGAGTTTAACCATGGCTTTGTGGACATCGTATTTTACGAGAGCCTCTTTGGACAGGGCTAAGAGTATGGCACGTGTTAAGTCAGGTTTTCTGCCTTTGAACACTGCAAGCTCAGTGCCTTTACTCTTCTTCCCCGCCAAAGTTTTCTATCCCCTCCAACTCAGGAAGCGGAGAAACAAGGCGATGAAACCTGCTTATTACATTACTTCAGAAATTTCGAGGCGCTTTGTCTGGGGCAAAATCTTGCTGTATACAGGAATGCCTTAGCGTAAAATTCAGAAGTGATTTTAGGCTTGCATAATTGCATTTATTATGTTAAAAGTTCAGAGATGCGGCTGGCTTTAAGATGAATTTTGCCGAGGGTCAAAAGGCTGATTCCTGTATACAGGAATGTTTTCACGGGTGCAATTTCAGGCTTTTCTGAGTAAACAAAAATGATGCGGGGGAAAAGCTTGCCATTCTAAAAAAGACGGAGCTAAAATCAGAGGCTTAGTCTTCATCTAACTCTGTTAGCGTTATAAGAACTGTTTTATCTTTTCGGGAAACATCGATAGCTAAATGTCTGCCCTTAAGCGGTATGAAAAACTCGTGCGTTTTCTTGGGAAAATGAAGAGACACCTTATCAGATAGATAGGTGTTTTTACCGTGCAAGTAGTCTCTTTTGCTTTTGCTGAATTGGAGCTTGATCTTCATTTGACGCAACTCAATTTCACCTGTGGAAGCATTTTTGATGATTGGAACGATTTTATGCGCTCTTTTTTGGGTTTTTTGGTTTCTGAAGTTGTTTCAGGCTGTTTTTGCGCAGGTCTTAAGGTAAATGTTATTTCGCCATTGTCGGATCTAGCGTCAAAGTCAAAGTCTTGGCTAAAGACAGGGCTCAGGATTTTGTTGTATTCCTTGGGAAAAACAAACTCTATATCCTCAAGCTGGCTAAACCACTCTTTCTTGTTAGCTTCTGAAACAGGCTTTCTAACTGTCCGTCTTACAATTAAAACAACCGTCTTTGCTCACCTCCATTTGCAACAGCTTGAACGATATTCTCAGGTTTGGAATCAAGTGGCACCCTTGCTTCATAGCTTTTCGAAAGGTTGGCTGCTTCAGGTTTGAGCGCCTGCAGTTCTTGTTCCAGCTGCCTGATCCTCTTTTGCTGGAATAGCGGAATAGACATAACCATAGGCTCAAAGATTATTGGGCTAGTTGCGCAGCTGCTCTCTGAAGCATAAGTTCTGCGCATATCCATCAGCGGATCAAAAGCCTCGTTGTCAGGTTTGCGTAAGGCTCTAGCGAAGCCGCTCCAACAGTTAATCTCTCCCTCCAAAGCCATCCTGAAAGATTCAACGGTCTTACCCATGCTTGCTAAGCCTCCAGACAATCTAATTTCTTATCATAGGCATTCACTTGGGGGTACTGCTTTTGGGTGAAATCACTTAAAAAGTAAATGTTGAAACGAACTTTTGGAGCAGTAGAGGGATCAGTGAAAGTGAAGATTAACTTTAACATTCTTAACGCGCGCGCCTATGAATAATTTAAAAAAATCAGTTAAAAATAAGGTTTTACCGATTGGTTTTGAATTTCGCTCATTTGCGTTTTTACGGGGTGATTGTTAGTAGTAACAATGTTTTACCGAGCCTTTTTCTAGCACTAGAAAGGTGGTTTTAGGCCATTGCGGCTGTATTAAGCAACTGAGGGCAACTACGCCGTCTGTTCAGGGCGTCTACTAATAGCATGTTTCTTTGATGTCAAAACAATATCTAGAACTGTCTCATCAGCGGTCTCTTTTGCAACGATGTCCCTCATATTAAAATCTACTCCCAAATATGGCTCGACCTTAGGCTGGCAACTCTTAGGAATCCTGAGCAAAATACTTACTTGCGCTATCTGTCCCTTTTCTGCTTCTTGCCCGATTTATGACAAGTAAGCTTCCCGCCACAGCCATTGCTATAACAACCGCCAGTCCTATCCAAAGAAGCGCTGAAAAAATTTGAGTAGAAGAGTTAGGGGTAGGAATCGGAGAAGGAGTCTGCGAAGTTCCTGTTTCACCAATTACTTTAAAGTTCTGGATATTTGGGAAAATTAAGTAAGTTAGTCCAAGCATAAGAAAACCCGCCAAAACAGCCGCAATTATTGCCAATCCGCTTTTAAGTTTTTGTCCGATCATTAATTCAGTCTCTATGGCACTGTACTTTAACCTTTGTAATAAAAATTCTATTATTTAACGTTATTTTTAGGCAGAACTGTACTAATTTCTGTACAATCGTTTGACACCTTCGACCAAGAATTGCTAAACCGAATAATTCATAACGAAGGCGGAACTCTGTATTGGGGGGAATGAACGTTAACTGATAAGGAGTCGGCTGACGCGCTTAAAGGAACGGCATTTGACATATATCGATTTATGCTTAGGTCAAAAAAGCCGCTCGGTATAAGAGAAATTCAGAGAGAACTTAAACTAAGCAGTCCTTCTGTAGCCCAGTATCATCTCTCAAAGTTAGAGCAAGTTGGATTAGTCAAAAAAGAAGCGGGTAAATATGTTATCAATAGGGTATTGTTGGATAATTGCGTAAAAATTAGCCGTTTCATAATTCCAAAATACCTCTTTTACTCTGTCCTTGCCTTTGTAGTCCTTATGATCGAGCTTACCTTTCTTAAGCCTGATTTTCTCGATCCAGATTACTATTTTTCAGTTTTTGCAACCATTCTATTTCTTTCGATCTTTTGTTATGAAACCATTAAAGTATGGCTTAAAGGGAGCCTATAAAACGAGTACAATGTCTGGTGCTCAGATTTTTCCATTATTTGAACGCATTGTGTAACTATAGTTGACCTGTACAATTTTTAGGACATCCACTTGTTTTAGCTTGAAATTAGTAAACTGTTTTGTTTCACAGCAGGTTGCTTTGTCCTAATGCGTAGAAATAATATGTCGAGCGCCGTGTAGAAAACAGGAGCGCTGAGAGAGGAGCGCAATGAAAAAATTATCCAAACTTTAGGAGATAGAAAAATGCGTAAAATAACGGTATGTTTGATCGCTATAATGCTTTTGTCTATAGTGACAATTCCAATGGCTCACGAAATTAAGGCAGAAACAACTGATGTAAACAGTTCTAGCTCAAGTGTCTTAACTGCAACTATCCCGTTAAGCTCAAGCGAAATTACGAGTGCTTGGCCAAATCTTCCTACCGCCCGGCAACTATACAACACAGTCGGTGTTAACATGATAGATACAAGAACCCTTGGCATGCAAGGTTCACTAAAAAATCTTGATCCAAACGCGCCAGAATCTCTAAATTTAACGTCAATGGTCAGCAACTATACGTCAAATGACGTTACAATTTATGGCATAGTTCAGAACGATCCACATATCTGGCTGCAATATAATAGCACCGTTTGGGTTGAAGTGCCAACACTCTATTTGAACACGACAGTTCAGCCCTTTGCAACAGCAATTAAACAA
>CAWHDT010000005.1:0-954115 GCA_963828195.1 Candidatus Bathyarchaeota archaeon | reverse complement strand
CGTTGAACCAGCAGTTGAAGCAGTCAAACAAGATGAACCAAAAGAACCAGAAGTAGTAGAAGAATTAACAGAAGAAAAACATGAAGAAGAAACTGCACCAGAGAAGAAAGAAAAGAAGTTAGAACCAAAAGAACCTGCCATAAACAAAGCAGCTGAACCCGAACCAGAAATAGCAGAGCCAGAATTGATCGAAGAGGAACCTGAAGAAGAAACTGAGTCGCCCAAGAGCCAATACCAGTTTATTGAAGACCTTCCGGGTGTTGGTCCAGCCACTGCGCAGAAACTCCAGGAACTCGGCTATCACACGGTTGAATCGTTAGCGATGGCCACGATACGAGAACTTGAGCCGGTTGGAGTAAGCGAGAAGAAGGCTTTTCAAATAATTAGTGCAGCACGTTCCACGATGGGTCTTTCCTTTGTGAGGGCTGATGAACTTTTCAAGAGAAGACAGGCTGTTCAGCGTTTGACCAGCGGCATCAAAGCTTTAGATAACCTTTTGGCTGGCGGCTTAGAAACACAAACCATCACGGAGTTCTATGGCGAATGTGATAGCGGCAAAAGCCAGGTGTGCCATCAACTATGCGTAAATGTGCAGTTGCCTGCTGAACGCGGCGGCTTAGGCGGCGGCGCACTCTACCTCGACACTGAGACAACCTTCAGGCTCGAACGTATAGTGCAGATAGCAGAGCATTTAGGTCTGGATCCTCAGCAAGTAGCTAAAAACATCATTTACGCTGAGGCTTACACTTCTGATCATCAAATGTTTCTCTTAGAAAACGCCGATGAAATTATCAAGAAAAACAACATAAAACTAATAATCGTGGACTCTCTCACCGCGCACTTCAGAAATGAGTACCTGGGCAGAGAAATGTTAGCCCCAAGACAGCAGAAACTAAACAAGCACATGCACAAACTCATCTCCTTAGCAAGAGCGTTTAACTGCGTGGCGGTCGTAACGAATCAGGTTATGGCTAAACCGGACCAGTTCTTCGGCGACGCTATACATCCGATCGGCGGAAACATTGTAGGCCACACAAGTCAAACGCGGGTTTACCTGCGTAAGCCGAAAAGTGGATCGACACGGATTGCGAGACTAGTTTCAAGCCCGTATCTGCCGGAGGGTGAAGAAATCTACAAGATAACTGAGAACGGCATAGAGGAAGTAACAGAGGAAGAAAAAGCTGCGAAAAAAGGCAGCCGCTAAATCAAGCTGTCGGTTCACTTACGCGGGGCATGAGCGTAAAAAGACCTGGCTGCTTAAGAGACATCCTGACTTGTAACGCATGCTCTTGAGATTTTTGGCTCAGAGTGGCTGTTAAACGTCGGGCAGTTTCCATCCTTCTTTTATTTTTTTTCTGATTATTTCTTGGATTGCTGGGACTGTTAGGGCAAAGTCGATGTGTTCGCAGTCGTTGCTTTTGTCTAAGTCGCAGAATATCCCTTCTGGTTTGAAGTAGATGTCTGCTATCATGTGGAGTTTGCGGTCTGTTATTCTTGCGCCGTCTGCGTCGATGTTGTAGTGTTCGAAGCGCGGCATTTCTGCCATTTTGTACTGGCTTAAAAGTTCTCTTAGGGCGTCTTTTATTATTTCGGATCTGCTTTTGAATCCGTGTTTGCCGATTAACTTGTCCATTTCAACAACTATATCGTTTGGCAGCTTGATTGTTGTGTAGTTTCCTTCTATGGGGTCTTTCTCTATTCTCTTTGGCAACTCAATCACGATTTGATTAGTAATGCATTACTAAGGTTATTATTTAACAATTCCTGTTAATAAATTACTCGCTTGGTGGCAATATATTACTAATAGATTGCAATAAACGCTTAAGTGGAACCCCTTTTATTATGCTATTATTAATAGGTGATTAAATGGGCAAGAAAGAAGTGTACGTAACAGTAAAGCTGCCAAAAACCTTGGTCGATGAAATCTTAGATCCCTTAGTTGGAGCGCATGGCTACTCAAGCAGAACTGAAGCCATAAAAGATGGCTTAAGAAGACTATCCGAAAAATACCAAAAAACAATATGTCGCGAGGCATAGCGGCTTTGAAAAGCAAGAATTTTAGATGCACGCTTTGCTCAGGTAAAACCGAAAAAGTCTACGAGACAGAGCGCAACATATTTTTGCAATGCCCTCGCGACCACAAGGTTCCTAAAACTGAAAGACGACCCGGTGACCCGCACAAGTATCATGCACCAGTGTTTATGATTCACAAGACGGAATTTGAAGACTTTAGCAAAGGGGCGAGCGGAGGCGTAAGCTAATGGAAAATCCTAAAGTTTGCCCTTTTGCCGCTGCTAATCCACAGCAGGAAAACAGCGATTGCCTAGGCGACGCATGCGCATGTTACGTAAAAATGTACAAACCCTGCTTAATTCCTTCAGAACACTGCGAAATTGAATTTTTCTACCGCTATAAGGGCTGCGGACTAGTCGCTCATGTTCCTTGGGAACTAGTCAAACGCGAAGATCTCAAAAAGGTCAAACTTAAATCCGTAAATTAACTTCGGGAAAAAGATGAGTTATTGAAAGGTGGGAGGGAATGGCTGAGCTTACGGATAATGCATCTACCCCAGATTGCATATTTGGCACCAAAGCCGGTTCAAATAACTGTAAGTCGGATGCTACCATGTCCGACGTCGCCAGCCCCCTATGCCCACTCGTCTATGTTCGATACAAAGATCATGTGTTTTTTAAAAATATGCAAAGTCCCAAAGCTGAAGCGATAGAGCGTGAGACTGTTGGCTGGGTAAAAGGGGAAACCGGCGAGTTGTTACTTCTTGAGAATGATCGGGCTATTCCAAGTCGTGACAAGAATGTTAATGGGCTTATTATTTTGAAAAACTGTATCGTGGAAGCAACTCCTCTTCTATTACAAAATAATTTAAAATGGGTTTTAAATTCAGCAAAGCCTACAGTTAATGATGAGTATGCGTTCCGACCATCGGAGCGAAAAACTCACGGAGTCACAAATACTCCGGGAAAAACAGCGAAGGAGAAAAAACAACTTTGACCATATCTATAGCGAAAGCTACCGTAACCTCTCCTATAACCCGAAACCATAAACTTTCTGTTGAAGAACTAAAAAGCCTCAACCTACCGCTGATAATCCAAGGCGACACCGTTGCCATCGAAAAAAGCTTAAACGGCTACCGTCTACGAAAACCAGTAACTATAAAACTCGAAAAAATCTTAGCCGCCCAAGAGAAAGGACTCGTCGACTACATCGTACGCAGCTGTATCGAGCATCAACCAGGCATAATTCCCTATATTTTCGAATATGAAAGCATGCAAAAAATGGCAAGACATTTTCTGCGCCACTGTTCAGCCTCAAAAGCTAGCTGCCTTATGTACTCAACAAAATTAAAAAAATACGCTGAGTGGCTAGGACACAGCCCCGACACAATAATAGCTGACGTTAAACCCGCTGGTGCCATACCTGACCCGCAACGCGTTCAAGTTCACTGCGGCTTTCTACTCGATTATCTAGCAGAAGTTCAAGATGCAGGTCTAGCACCCAATGCTGTATGCAACCGCATTAAAGCAGTAAAAACCTTTTACCGAGCAAATGGCGTCAAAAAAGTTGAACTCGACGAACCATTAAAACGCAAAGTAACCTACAAAGACAGAGCGCCAAAACCCCAAGAAATAGCCACAATGCTTGATAATTCCGCCACCCGAGAAGCCTTCATCATCGCAGCCATAGCTACAGGCGGATTCCGTATAGGAACCTTTGTAAAACTCAAATACCGTCACGTGCGCGAGGACTTAGAAGCAAATCGCATACCTATCCATGTTCATGTCGAAGCAGAAATAACCAAGGGCAAATACCACGACTACGATACGTTCCTTGGCGCTGAAGCTTGCAGCCTACTAAAAAGCTACATCGGAGAAAGAAAACGAGGCAACAGGTATTTCCCGCCCGAGCAGCTAACAGACGAATCCCCACTTATCCGTAACAGCCGCATAGCAGACAAGGTCTTAGGCGTTACCGAAAAAGCCGTACGAGACATAATACACGAACTTGTAGTCGGCGAAAAAATCGCACAGAAACTACCTAACAGCTGGATGTATAGCGTAAGAGTTCATAGCCTACGCAAATTCTTCCGAAGCCAAATGAGCATCGCAAAGATTGACCCCGAATTAGTTGAATACATGATGGGACACACTATCGACACATACACCGATGTCCAAAGCTTAGGAATCGAGACTCTAAGAAATCTCTACTCAACCTCTGGGATAGCAATAAGATCAAAAACCGAAGTAAACCGCATTGACCAGCTAAAGGAGATCATACGCTCATGGGGCGGAAACCCAGAAGAAATACTTACCAAAGACGCAATGTTTAGAGGAAACATAACCGAAGCATCAGACCAGACCCAGAATCATCAGCTATCATTACTTGCTGAGCAACTTAAAGAGCTTATCCGCAAGGAGGTTACCTAAAATAACGCTAAAGATGTGGTACCTTTTAACGTGTGCACGACTGGAACCCAGCGGCCCCACCACAAGCCTATTTTGCTTCTTTTGCCATTTTTGTTATACAAAAAATAGGCTATCTCTTCTCGTTCAGGAAAAGCATGTTTTGGGTTGCTTTTTTAGTTTAGGTTTTGAATCTATTGCTGGTTATGGTGTAAAAAGGTTTTAAAAGATATAAAAAGATACAGAAAGATAATAAAAAAATATGAAAAGATAACTTAATTTTTTGTATCTTAAGCAAATCAAACGTGGGGCGTCGTTAAAAACGCACCGGCTTCCCGGCAGGCAACGCTGAAACATGTCCCTTCCTTACAGCATCCAAGATTTCATCAACCTTTAGCGAGGCTTGGACTTGAGTGCACACAGAAAACAGTTCTGAAGGCTGATGCGAATCGCTCCCTGAAACTCCAGGTAACCTCAGCTTTCTGGCAACGTCCAATGCCCTCTTGTTAGCCAACCCCGAGGACACGCCATTGTAGACTTCGACTGCATCCACACCGCTGTCCGCAACTTCATCGCCTAAACCGAACTGCCGAAACGGATGCGCCGCGACAGTAACGCAGCCCGTTGCCCGAGCGAAGTCTACAATATCTTCGATATCCCAAGGCTTAGGCGGCAACTCCTGCGCCCCCAAAACCAAGACGTCTCCCTGTCGCGTGGCGATTTCTACTCCTGGAATGATTAGGATGTCTGGGTAGGGTGCCGCGAGTTCTCGGATTTCCTTTAAGCCTGCTATCGTGTCATGGTCGGTTACTGCGGCTGCTTTTACATAGGGGTGGGCTTTAAGGGATTCCACTAGGACCTTAGGCGGAGTTGTGGAGTCAGCTGAGAAAGTTGTGTGATTGTGGAAGTCGGCGTAAATAGGAATACTGTACATCCTCCATAGTTTGGGTTTTGAACATTGTAAACATACGCTAGCTTCCTGAAAAGTTTATCACTTACTCGCCAGCCTGTAAAACGGATATTTTCCTCTACGTTGTTTCTTTTCTCAACTAATTAGCTCACGATAGACTGCATCACTCGCGAGTCCCTTTCTCGAAGCTTGGATGATGCAGCAAGCAATTTCACGGCAGATCCGAGTTCAAATCCAAGTGGACGCCCACAATAGCTTAGTTAAGGGTAGTCTAGACGGAACCAATTGTTGAAGTGCTTTGCTTTTAGCTCAATGTTTTTACATTTGGGGCACTGGAAAAAAGTACTTTGAGGCTGGCCTGACTCCTCAATTTCACCCTTTGACTCCATTTCAGTGCCGCACTTTGGACATTTATGCATGCTTTTCCTTCCCTATTAGGTCAAGCGGCGACCGGCATCGTTTTTCGCTTCCTTAACAATAATCTCTTCATGACGACAAAGGATCACGGTGGTTATGGTGCTTTTTACTCCCTTAATTTTCATAACCCGTTTCTGCAAGACATCTCGAAACTCCTCAAGGGTAGGCGCGGAGATAAGCGAAACTATATCGTATTCTCCTGCTACCTCGTAGACTTCTTTGGCATTTTGAAGCTTTGAGAGCTCGTTTAGTACGTTGTTTTTCTGAGATTGGTCAACGAAAATATTCACGGAGGCTAAGAATTGGTTCAACTTAATGCGCGACCCATTTTCCGAAGTTTAAAGGAGCACATGTATGTTCCTCAGTAAAGATTGAGGTCTGCCGATAATTTAAGTGTGGTTATGAATTGTTCATAACTTATTAATTTTACTTAATCATTGTTTAGTAAAAAATTAAAAAGCTAAAATAATTACTCGATAATTAGAGATTAAAAGGACAATTGTCAAAAAAGAAGATTTTGAATAATGAATGAAGATTCGATCAATGCTTGCAAAAAAAGAAGGGGTTAGCTCGCTAATTCTTAGCGATTAGCCTTAAGCTCTGTCCCACGTAATTGAAAAGCTAGTTCCGTCTGATGATAGTGCTGATGGCGTAGCTTCAGGAACAATGATGACGTTTCTGCCGAAGCCCATCTCAGTGGCCATTGTTAACGATTGAACTTCAGTAGAGCTTGCAACAGAACTTCCATGTAAAAAGGAACCAATGCCGCCGGAAACACTGTTGACCGTAGCAAAGCAAGTCATTGCAGTAGACGTGTAGTCTTTTCCAAAGTTAACGTGACCAAAGTTTGCCAGTGGCAATACTCCCATATTTGACGAGGGTGCCTCCGCAATCCACTCTGCTGAAGACTCAGTTGCGCCTGGTTGGCTTCCCATCGTGGTAAAGGTCCATCCTCGAGTCTTGTCATTAATAGTCAGGGTAAATGTGGTGCCAGATACGTAAGTCACCGCTGCAGAGATTATGTCGCCGGGCATTACTGTGGCCGGAGTTCCTGTTGGTGTGGTTGCTGTGGTTATTGTTTGAATTGACTCGAGAGGGTAGAACTCGTACCAAGCGTAGTAAGCTACGGTTGTTTTTGATCCTCTAAAGCTGAAGCTACTGCTACTTTGCGCTATAGTGCCTATTTGTTCAACTGTGCTTGAGCTAAAGCCGTCAATACCTGTCCAGAACGCAGCGTATGCGGTACCCGTGCCTCCACTTACTGTGGGAACAATCCATGATCCGCTAGCAGAGGTCACCGAGCCAGCCGAAGCATTTACTGCGTATCCACTCCAGTTTGAACTGTACCAATTGCTGTTACTATAGCTCAATTGAACCATTGCCGGCATAGTCATAGAACCAGGAAGAGCAAACGCTGAGCTAAAAGCTGCTAAGAACATTAGCGAGCCAACAAAAAGTATAGCTAATTTATATGCTGTTTTCATGAAAATCACCTTTAAGGTTAAATTCTTCGGATGTAATCCGCTAAGATGAATAATTGCGGTCAAAGATTAAAAGATTTCTCAAATAAGTCGCAAACGCTAAATTAGCTATTTAGCGAGTCAGCGCAGTCATTTGGACCGTTTTTATTGTTTTATTAAAAAATATGTGCTGATGCCCACATTTAGTTTTTGCAAAGTTTCTGGGGGGCATGGGTATCATAGAATAAATTTATGGCTAAAAAAAGGGGGCGATTAGCTTTTGTAAGACTGAAAACCTAGGGAGTGCGTTTCTGGGTCTTCGAGTTGATGATTTGTGTGGGCTTTGAGGGTGCAATGGAGTTTTCGTTTGTTAGGCCTTGATTTTGAGTTCTAGTTTGATGCTGTATGCGATAAAGGCAAATGAACCGATGATTGTGGCTATTGAAGCTAAATCGATTATTCCAAACATATTTTCACCATTTTATTTTATAATTAGTTACTTGCTCGGCTAAATATAAATGCAGTTGTGATTTGTTCATAATATTTCATAAAGACTCGACATACGTCTAAAATTAGCAGAAAATTTATATGTGGTAATACGTTAATACTGTTAATGTAAAACGAAAAAAGGGAAAAAAGAGGTAAAAAAAATTGAAAGCATACATACTCTTAAGCACCAAACCAGGCACATCACTAGACGTCGTTAAGAAAATAAAAGAAAAAGTCACAGGGACCTGCATCGTTTCCGCCGACGCCATCTTCGGTCGATATGACGCAATAATCGTTTTAGAAGCTCCAGCGCTCGAAGACATAAACCAAGTTGTTTACAAAATAATCGAAAAAGACCCCAGTGTAATCCGTACCGAGACATCCATCGTCCTGTCACCAATGTAACTTTAGACAGAAAGCCAATTTTTCCAAATCTTTTTTTCTAATTTTTAAAAAAGAATCAACTTAAAAGAAAATGCTGTGCTGAATCCAAAAGAGCGCTGTTTTTCTTAAACGGATGAAGATGCTGCGGGGGCGTTATCTTCGGTGCATTTTGGTCCTTTGTGCGCTTTCAGGACGATTGAGCTTACAGTGCTTTTTACACCTTTTATTTTCATTATCCTGTTTTTGAGAATATCTCTAAATTCCTCTATGTCGGCGGCTGATACCAGGGTTACGATGTCAAATTCGCCGGTGACTTCGTATAGTTCTTCGAGGTGTTCCAATTGGGCAAGCGAGGCTAATACTTGATCCATTTCTGGAGATTCAACAAATATATCTACGAATGCTAGTAGCTTTGGCATATGGGTCGTTGCAATTGAACATCAGTTTCCAATATTTATACTTTATCTTACATGCAGATAGTTCTTCCATCATTTACGTTACAAACAGACGATCTATATGTAGAAAAATTGGACATATGTTAAAAAGGCTATCGCTTGTTTTAGCTCATAGCAAATCTTGGGGTTTGCCAAGGCTGAATATTACCCTGTGAAGTTACTGTAAACTGAAGGGTAATCTTTTATCAGCAGCAGATTAAGCTGCAGCGGGTCAACATATGGGCTGCCAAAGATCCAAAGCGTTCCCTGCTGATTCTGATTCACTATATTTGTTAAGGACCCGACAGAAATTCCGGTTGCACTGCTTATTCCTGGTATTTGCGAGTAAGCTTGCTGGAGAGTGATGTCGGGGTCTACGCCTGACGCTGACTGTGACTCGTTTCTTTCTTCGAAGAACATGGGCGAAGTGAAGTTTTGAGCTATAAGAGCAGATCCTACATTTTGCCCGTTAAGCTGAACAAGTTCGCCGTTCGCTTGATAGGGAAAGAGAGCTTGGCCTATGCCTGTGATTACAAGTGGGAAAAGTATTCCGCAAATCAACAGCGAAACCACTGTTAAACCTATAATCGGTCTCAGACTCTTCAGTTTCCATTTTCGTTTTTGTTTATTTGTCATGTTCTTTGCTTCCTAAAAGTGAAGTACTCCTCCAAGGAATAGATCTATCAATTTAATTCCGACAAATGGCACAATAACGCCGCCCACACCGTAGATTAAAGTGTTTTTGAGGAAAAGCTTCATGGTGCTTGTGGGTTTGAAAGCGATTCCTCGCATGGCAAGCGGAATTAAAAGCGGAATGACGATAGCGTTGAATATGAGAGCTGACAGGACGGCGCTTTGCAGGTTGTATAAATGTAGGATGTTCAGAGCGTTTAGCGATGGAATGGCTGTTGCCATGATAAAAGGCATGATTGCGAAGTACTTGGATACGTCGTTGGCTATGCTAAAAGCAGTAACGGCGCCTCGAGTCATAAGCAACTGTTTTCCAAGCATGACAACATCAATTATTTTTGCTGGGTTCGATTCTAAGTCAACCATGTTCGCTGCCTCTTTAGCAGCTTCTGTGCCTGAGTTCATGGCGAGACCCACGTCGGCGGCTGCAAGGGCTGGGGCATCATTGCTTCCATCGCCGATCATTGCGACGATTCTGCCTTCAGCTTGCTCCTTCTTGGCGATGTTGTACTTGTCCTCGGGTTTGGCCTGCGCTACATATTCGTCGATTCCAACCTCGGTCGCGATATTTTTTGCAGTGAGCGGTTGGTCCCCAGTTATCATAACGGGGCGTATCCCCATTACTTTAAGCGCCGCAATTTTTTCTTTTATGCCTTCTTTTAGTACGTCTTTCAGCCTGATTATTCCGATGATTTGGCGGTTTTTTGCTACAGCTATAGGTGTTTCGCCCTCCGCAGATATCCCGTCCACGATAAGGTCATAGTTTGGAGGAATATAATCTACAATTTTTTTAAGCGATTCTGGAGCACCTTTGAAGATTTCAATTTCAGGCTCAATAGTTGCTGCAACGCTTTGATCGGTTATTGTTGAGGATTTTCTTCTGATTCTCAGTCGGTCCCGTCCTGATTTATCGCCTTTTGGAAGCGTTAAGCCTACGTTGGTTATTTTTACTCCGCTTGTGCGGGTGCTGGCTGAGAACGGGTAAGTTTCTGAAAGTGCGAGAGAGTTCAGTTCTTTTGGTAGGAAACCTTTCTCGTATGCGAGTTTGAGTATGCTGCGTCCTTCGGGAGTATCATCATGCCATGACGAAAGAAAAGCTGCTTCTCCCACTTCTTCATCGGTGAATCCCTCCATAGGTACGAACTTAATTGCTTGCCTGTTTCCCACAGTGATGGTGCCTGTTTTGTCGAGGAGAACGACATCTGCGTCGCCAGCGGTTTCTATAGCTTTGCCGGACTTTGCAATTATTTTACTCTTGTAGAGTCTGGACATTCCTGAAAGTCCAATAGCTGGAAGCAAAGCGCCGATGGTTGTTGGGAGGAGGCAAACGTAAAGTGCGATTAGCACGGAGAGGTCAGCGCCCAAACCCAGCGCCACTGACACGCCTAGCAAGGTAAGTATTATGATGGTGAAGATGGCGGTTAATCCAATCAGCACGATGGTTATTGCAACTTCGTTGGGCGTCTTTGGTCTCTTGGAGGATTCAACCATCTTTATCATTTGATCAATGAAGGTTTCGCCAGGATTCGTCGTGACCTTTGCGGTCAAGGTATCGCTGACTAGTCGTGAGCCTCCGATAAGTGAGTCTCCGGGTGCCTTCCGAACCGGAGCGGATTCGCCCGTCACAAGTGACTCGTCAACCATGGCAATTCCTTCCAGTATGTCAGCGTCTAGGGGAACAACGTCTCCTTTTTCAATCAGGATAAGATCGTCTTTTCGCAGTTCAGTCGATTTCACATCGACTATCTTTCTCGTCCATTCTTCTGTTATAATTTTTTTGGCCGGCACTTCAGTTTCCAGTTTTCGCAGGGCGCCGGCTGTGCTTTTTGCCTGTTGCTCAGCAAGGGCATCGGAGAGTGTGCTGAACCAAACTGTTAGAAGGAGAATTGCGGCGACCGCAATATAGAAGCCTCGTAGGTTGACGCTGGCTACTGACCCGAAAGCCTGTGGAACGATAGCCATTGCTGCCACAATGAAGAAGGTGATTTCAACTATCAGCATCACTACGTTTTTGCGCAGTGATTTAGGGCTTAAACGGATTAACGAGTCAATCAGCACTTTTTTAGAGAGCACCATTCCTCCAGAGGCTGATTCGCCACTTTTTACGGGCACCGAAGTTTTCGCATCATCAGAAGCCATTCTTTAACCCTCCGAAGAATGATGAAATTGGTCCAATCGCCA
Source organism: Candidatus Bathyarchaeota archaeon (assembly GCA_963828195.1). Lineage (GTDB taxonomy): Archaea > Thermoproteota > Bathyarchaeia > Bathyarchaeales > Bathycorpusculaceae > Bathycorpusculum. The sequence continues at coordinate 942,732 of CAWHDT010000005.1, read as the reverse complement.
AGAACGGGAAGAAGGATAACACTACAAGTATGATTATGCTGACAACTAGAACCACGGTGAACAGCAATGTGTCGGTTTTGAGTCCTGTGGTGGTGCCAGTTCGTTTTCGCCCGATCATGGAGCCTGAGAGTGCAAGCAAGATTAGAATTGGACCATAACGTCCTACCAAAATGACGATGGCGCAAGCTATGTTGAAGAATGGGGTATTTGCTTGGGCGCCCAGGAAGTCAGATCCGTTGTTTGCCGCTGCGGACGTGAATTCCCAAAGGATTTGTGTGAAACCTGTAGAGCTTCCGTTGACGCCAATGGATGCCGCTGCGCCCGAAGCATACGCCGTCACTGTTGGAATTAGTGTGGTAATGGGGTGGAGTAGGAAAGCCACCATGACGAGCATTACGTCGCGGCCAGTGATTTTGACGCTTAGGTATTCAGGGGTTCTTCCAGACATCAACCCAACAACGAAGACGGTAATTAAAACGAACATTACCATGTACATCATTCCAACTCCTTTCCCGCCTGGAATCGACTGAATGAACATCCCCAAGAAACCAGAAGTTATCCCCAGAGGATGAATACCTGAAAGAGAAGCGTTAACAGAGCCAGTTGTGCACATGGTTGTTATTACAGTCCACAAAGTGGAAGAGAAACCGCCGAACCGAGTTTCAATTCCCGGACCAACCGCGGGAAGCGATGGAGAAAACGCTAAAGCTAGACAAGCTCCGCCAAGAATCAAAGTGCCCCCAATAAGCGGTATCGATTCGCGTTTTTTGCCTATCATTTCGCCGAAAACAAAGAGCAAAGCTAGAGGAAGCAGAAGCATTAGCAGTATCATGATGACGTCCGTGAATTGGGATGGGTTCATGAAGGGGTACGCAGCGTTTGCACCGTAAAAGCCGCCGCCGTTTGTGCCCAATTGCATTATGCCGTCTAGGGAAGCAACAGGTCCAGATAGAATTGTTTGTGAAGCTCCCTGGATAGTCGTCAATGTAGTGTAGCCGCTGAGAGTTTGAGGCACACCCAAAGCGAGAAGGACGATTGAAGCTACAAAGGCTAGGGGCAAGAAAATTCTTGTAATAGATCTGGTAAAGTCAACATAGAAGTTACCCATGTCTTTTGAAGTGGGGATTAATCCTCGGATAAATGCGATGCCTACGCATATTCCCGTGATTGGGGAGGCAAATTGAAGCCATTGGAGGACGCTTATTTGGCTAAGATAAGAGAATGTGGCTTCGCCGCTATAATGTTGAAGGTCTGTGTTTGTTGCGAAGGAGACTGCTTGCATGAAGGCAAGGTCTGGGTGTATGTCGGGGAAATGCATGGGGTTAAGGGGTAAGCTGCCTTGGAAGACCATGATTAGAAAGGCGATGATGATCATAGCAATGTTCACATATAGGGCTGCTAGGAAGTACTGCTTCCAACCCATTGTCTGCTCTGTGTCTACGCCGATGATTTTGTAAATGAAGTTTTCAATTGGATTAAATATTTTGTCTAAACGGCTTGGTTTCCGATTATAAACTGCGACTAGGTATGGCGCTATAAGCTTCGCTAAAACTAATGCTGCACCGATAATTAGAACGACTGCCAGCGCTTGAACTGCATTTATCAATCAATCCGAAACTCCAGAAAACATTTTTATTCACTATGGCTCCTTTCCGCTCCTTTTATCTATTTTGCAACTGAAGTATTAGCTTTTACGGCTAAACATCTTGGCCCTTTGTGAGGCTGCAAAATTATAGTTACAATAGTGCTCTTTATGCCTTTAATCTTCATTATCTTCTTATGTAGCACATCCCTGAACTCTTCAACGCAAGAGGCAGAAACTAAAGAAACTATGTCGTACTCTCCCGCCACATCGTAGACTTCTTCGATGTTTTTGAGTTCGGCGAGAGCTGTCAACACATAATCTTTTTGGGACGGCTCCACGAATATGTTAACAGATGCCAACAACCGATTCATAATTAAACTATCCTTTCCGCAAGGGAAATGATCTCTACTGTTGAATCAATGCTATCTCCAAGAGCATTTCGCAACGAACATTCAGTGCACATATTTTTCATATAAATCACCATAATTCGCTAATCGCGCGTTTTTACGACTGTGAAATCCCTTCAACTTTTGCCCGCTTCTCAATCGAAAAGCTTCGATTTAGAAAAGCGAAAGCCGCTGATCCAGTTCTCATCTGAAACAGGGTCGTAAAGCTCTGCAATTTATTCTTCTCCTTAACTTTCTAACTCATAACGTCTTTACCTAATAAAGCTATTTGTGATTTGCACATAATTTCTCAGAAAAATTGAACCAATTTACATGAAAACGGTGTATAATTGAAAACATGAATGCTTCATAACCGTGGAGCCAAGAAAACATGTTGAAAAGATATTATTCTGAATTACAGATTTCTTGCCAAAAAGAAACGGTTGACTTCTCTCTCAAGAAAAGAACCTTAAAGGGTTTCTGCTTTCTATCATACGACGGGCGTAGTCCAATGCCCAACTAAACTAAAATTTCCAAGCCAAACGTCTAATTCTTTTAAAATTGATTGCACAGTATTCTTGTTTTTCATAAAAGTTATGAACACTTCACAATTACATTTATATAGGCTGATGCTCCAACAAAAATTGTTCAATATAATGACAAGTGAGTGGAAGAATGTTGGGATTATTAGATTTAGTCTGGACATGTGTTATATTCGGTTCAATAGCAACAATCGGCTACAGACTTCGCTCAGAAATAAAAAATGGCAAACTACCCTCCTGAGTTTATTCGCTCAGCAACATTTTCTAAGTTTTTAAAATTAAGCTGCCTCTTCAAATTTCCTCACAAAGTCATTTATGGCACCGAAATTGCTGTACGGCGCTTAAAGTTAGTAAGAAAAAATTGTGGAATCCGAGATCTGTTGATATTCTTTTTTAAAGAAATTGATTGAGCCGCCTCAAAACAAGTTATCTCCCTGCATTCAATTTTTTCTTTTTGCGCAATGAATAAGTCAATTAATGGGCTTTTGTGCATAAATTTATTGTTTTTATGGAAATACTTACAGTCAATCATAATTATTATGAACAAATCTTAATTAGGTTTATATTTCCCTAAACTTGCTTTATGTACCAATAGTTCGGTGTTACTAGATGAAAAAGAGAATGGAATCTCCAAATGTAAAAAAATCAAGCAGAAAGCACGACACGCTGCTCGTTAAAAAAGGCAAATCGCTACTTTCCGATATTTTCAGCTTGACGCTCCGAGGAGGGAAAATAGATCTCTACTGACTCAACAGGCACACAGACGCAAAAGACCCAATTGAAAAAAACTCTCAGCCTAGGCGGTATAACGATAAACGCCATGGCCTTAATAGCTCCAGGAGCATTCTTATGGCTCACTTTCCAGATAAACGCCGCACAGACCTCCCCGTCTGGCGCTTCAACCGCCAACGACATATTTTTTGGCCTCACACTAGCATTAATTTTGGCGTTCCTAACTGCCGCATCTTATTCATGGTTAGCGCGGCGTTACCCCGATGCGGGTCCCGGCAGTTCATATTACTTTGCTCAAAGAGCCTTACTAGACAACGGAGCCAGCAACACTTCAGCGAGAAACGCAAAGTTCGGGGTCGGCTGGATATCTCACCTCTACTACTGGGTCTATCCAGGAGTCATGGTTGCAGCAATGTCCATCTTGCTAACATGGATTTTATCGGTACTTGGCTTCAGCATCTCACCCTTAGGCGAAATCGCAATAGCCTGCTTATTTGCAGTTGTCACAGGCGCCATTGCTTACCGCGGAATTCAAGGATCAACAAAAACGAACGTTCTCCTTAACGTAGTTCAAATCGGAATGCTGGTCGTCATAACTAGCATGGCATTAGTTTTCCGTTTTACAAATCCACAGCATGTATCCTTCACGTTCTCTAGTCTTGGCGGAATAGTTACACCTCATGACATTAGCACTGTGCTATTTCAAGCGACCATCGCTATCTTAGTACTAGTCGGATTCGAATCCGCAACAGCATACACCGCAGAAGCCAAAGACCCAAAAGTTGTTCCAAAAGCAATCATTCTGTCATTGATTATCCAAGGGGCCTTTGCTTATCTGTTTGAATACTTCGGCGCTGAAGCATGGATGAACAGCAGCTACACCATAACGCAAAATGGCCAAGTATACAGAGGATTTAGCGCTGCCGCAGTCTCAAGCGCCCCCATCGGCGATATGGTTCGCAACCTCGGAAACGTATTTCTCGGCGGCAACGGATTCACACTGGAGTTAATAATAGCGGCGATTGTGGCCGCTGCAATATTAGGCACTACACTTGCATGCATGAACACCGGCGTTAGAGTAACCTACGCGATCAGCCGAGACACTGAAGTGCCTTATCAACTCAGCAAGCTGAACCCAAAATACGCCACTCCAGCAATCGGAATTTGGGTGATGACAGCGGTTGCGGCTGCTATAGGGTCTTTCGGAGTACTGACAATAACGAACCTGACGTCAATTACGTTGCTATCAAACTTCGGTACTTTCCTACTGTATGGAATAACAAACATCGTGGCACTGATCGCATTCACTAAAGAACGCAGCAACATACTGAAACGCAAGGTAGTTCCAATCGCAGGCTTCGCTGCTAACGCCGTCATGATGGCTACTATTGTGTATCTTAGCTTTGCCGGCGGAGGAGCTTCATCATCAGAAGGTATCTTTGCCATCGCAGGCACCGCAATATGGTTGGCAATAGGCTTAATCTACTTCCGCGTTAACTCAAAATCTAAGCCCTCTGGCTTGTTCCCATTCCCAGGCAAAGACGAAGATGACACAACCGCGACCAAAACCACCAAATCCAGAACAATCAAGTTCTGGAAAAAAACTTAATCCCTTTTTCCTTTTTTTTTAAGAAACTCCATTTAACCTTATCAAAGCACCCAAATATTTTAAAAAAAACGAATAAATTACACAATTTTTTTGGAAAAATGGGTGAAATCGGAGAAAAAACCAACAATCAGTAACAAGAAACGGCTTGGAACAAAATAAAGAAGAGAAAACTGCCTATTTTAAAATTCGTTCGTTTAAGTATTTATTGCTTTTTCTTAAAAATTCTTTTTTGAAAGATGCTGTGTGGTTTTCCTTGAGCATCGACAATAATCTGTTCTTCAATGTTCCGGCTGGTTTTTCGAGTTTTCTTCAATAATAACACCGATTTTGATTTTACCAATTGGAGTGTTCAGATAAATATAAAGCTAGTTAATACTTGTTCATAACTTTTTTTAAAAAACAAATTGATTTCCAATAATTTTTCTTAAAAATGTACGAATGACGCCTACAAGAAATAAAAGGAGAATTCAGCCGCGTTTTTTACAATTACTCAACTGTTCGTCAGGGGCCCATGAAGTCGGTCAGCGTCAGGTTTTCGGATGGGAGTTCAGCGGTGCCTAAAACGAAAAATGGGTGCTTCTCCAATGCCACTTCTCGCGTGTAGGCGGTTTTGGTGAAAGATAATACTGTGTTTGCTTTTGAACAGGTTACTTCTTGAAGTAGACTGTTTCTTTGGCTGTCAGAGTAGGGAAGGTAAGTTGCAATTAGGATTATTTGGTGTTTTTTGGCAAAGCTTGAAAGGTAACTGATGATTTGGCTGTAGACTCTTTGCGCCTCTTCATTTGGAATGTCATTATCTAAAAAGAATCCAGCTATGTCTGAAATGACCACGAGTTTGGCGTCGTAGTTTCTTATGGTTTCCTCTAGTTTATCCAGTATAAGAGAAGTTAACTGGTAAGCTGTGAACGCTCTTGAAATAAAGATGCGTTCAAGCACTTGCCTTGGGTTAAGCTGGTGAAGTTGGGCTAAACGGGCGATTTTGTAGAGCCTAAACGTGTTTCCGCCGTCGATGAAGACAACGTTGCTTCCTAAGCCGCCAAGCTGCACTGGCAACTGCGCTCTTATGCAGAGCAAAGAAGTTAATGAAATAACGGATGGCGACCCGTAAAGCACGGCGAAGTCGCCTGGTGCAAATCCTGGAAAAAGCTCGTCTACACCTGGCATGTTTAAAGAAAATAGTGGCTGAGCCATTGCAGGTTTGACAATTAAACTTTGAGACATCTGTTGTTCTCCCTGTTTATAGACAAAGCAGCATTGCGCGTTGAACCCTTTTTAAAGCATCGTCGAAACGACGTTGCAGAACAGGGGAGGGTGGAGTGAAAGTGAAAGCGTGTTTTAGGCAGCGGGTTTGGTGTCTTTTTGCTGTCGAAGAATTTGGGTCGCCAACGTCATTAGGAAGATTACTGAGAACACTATCACTGCGATGCCTACTTTGAGCGTGATGCTCATGTCAACGTAGAAAAGCGCAAAAACGGCGGCAATCATTAACGCTAAAACCAACACTTCTTGAACGCCGCTAAAAATTTTTGTTCCAAAACTCAATTACGTCACCAACGTTTCCTAAACCCATGCACATGCGCATAATATTAATTTTCCGTCTAAAATCGATTAATAAACCCTGAAATAGGCATAATCGCGCTTAAGCTGCACAGATACGGAAATGTAAAGTTGGATGCCTTAAAAATAAGAAAAATTATCGGATTGGCCCAGGGGATGTTGGTCTTCCCAGCTGTTTCTAAGCGGGCGTTTATGTTTTTGACATTGCAGTCCTATTTTTATTCCAAAACCACAATTTGTTTTTGAAACGCTTAGTGTGAACTCGAGCCCCAATGCTATAAGCTTTTATACGTATGTTGATGAGATGTTAAAATAATATAGTGTAGACTGCTTGCCGTGAGGATAAAGACTAAATGCCCTACATAAAAAAAATCGAATTAAAAGGCTTTAAGTCTTTTGGGCCCCAGACCGTCAAAATAGGTTTGGACAAAGGCTTCACAGCCTTAACAGGACCAAACGGCAGCGGAAAATCCAACATCATGGACGCCGTGCTTTTCTCGCTTGGAGAACTGAGCACAAGGAGGCTCCGCGCGGAAAACGCAGCTCAACTGATTTTTCACGGCTCAGGCAAAACAGGCGAAGAAAAAGCAAAAATGGCTAAAGTAGTTATCCAATTTGACAATTCAGACGGGACAATGCCAGTCGACACAACTACCGTCACGATTTCACGCGAAGTCTACAAGAACGGTCAAAGTGTTTACCGCTTAAACGGCAGAAGAATGTCTAGGACCTACATCACAGAAACTCTCTCCATGAGCTCAATCAGCAGCATAAGCCAAAACATCATCCCGCAGGGCACACTAACTCGGTTAACTGACATTAACCCGCTTGAACGCCGAAGAATCATTGAAGACCTCGTTGGAATCGGGCAATACGACGCTGAGAAGGCGGAGGCTGAGGAGAAACTTCGCGCCGCAGACATTTCAATCCGCACAGCCATGGGCAGAATCGACGAAGTGCAAAAACGCCTCGACGATTTAGAACGCGAACGCAACCAGCTCCTACGGTACAACTTCATCCAAACTGAAACCAAAAAGTTCCAAGCAATCAAAATCTCAAGCGACATAACACAACTAAACGCGAAAATAAATGAATCAAACAGCCAAACCGAAAAAGTGAAGACCAAAGTTGACAAATTAAAAGACCAACGTGACCTGCGCAGGTCTAAACGACATGGAATCGAATCTGACTGGCGAAAACTCAGCGGCGAAAACCTTGAACAGGGCGGTTCGGAAGTTCTTAAGGTCCAAATAACGATTGGAGAATTAAAATCTAAACTCACAGAGTTAAACAGCAAAATTAATTCGGGGCAGGGCAGCCTTGAAAGTTTGAAGCGGGTGGGCGAAAACAACCTTCTCCAGCAAGAAAACATCAGGAAGGAAATCAGGGAAAACCGGCTGAAAATCCGTGCCTTCCGCAGTGAATACGCGAAAATCAAGGACATGATGGCTCAAAAGGAAGTAGAGCATGAGGCAGCGGCTAAAGAAACTGCGCAGCTTTGGGGAGGACTAGACGATAATAATCAGCAGATACGGTTAAAGCAGGCTGAAATCGAAAACCACGTCAAGCGGCTTGCGTATCTGCGCTCAGAATACACCAAAGATAAAGCCGCCCTGCGCCTGTGCAGTGGAAGACTCAAAAACTTAACCGTGCGAAAAGAAAAGTTCCAAACAAGTCTCGTTGAAATCGAGAAGTCGCTGGGTGAGCTGGAGCAAGTTCAGAAGGACCAGAAAAACTCGCTTAAAAATCTTGAACACACGATTGAACGCAAAAAAATCCAGAAAGAAACTGTGGAAAAAGAAATCACTGACGCCGAAAAAATCGCCAGCTCAGCTAAAGATGCGGTTATCGAATTTGCTACTCAAAGAGACCTTGCGGCAACCATAGCTGCTGAAGAAAAAGCTCTGAGAAGCATAGAGGAAATGGGTAATGTCGGTGCGATAAGCGGGGTTTACGGCAGGCTGCGTAACCTGATAAAAATCGATAAAAACTACAAGAAAGCTATCGAAGCGGCGGCGACGGGTTGGCTTGACGCTTTGGTTGTAGCGAACATCGATTCAGCCTTCACCTGTACTGAGACGCTGAGGCGCATGAAGCTGGGCAGGATAAAAATTATTCCGCTGCAGGGAGCTATCAACCCAAAAAACAAAGGGACACCCAGCAGAGAAGGCGTGATAGGTGCCCTCGCAAGCTTCATGAAGTATGAGAGCAACTATGAATTGGCAGTAAACTATGTTTTCGGGGACACAGTAGTTGTTTCAAACGACAAGGTGGCTTTTGCTCTTTCAAACGAGGGCTACCGAGCCGTCACAATCAACGGTGACTTGTATGAACCTGGCGCATTTGAAAGCGGCTATTACCGTGCGCCAATAGATTTCTCAACTATAATTCCAAGCGAAAACGCCCTGAAAAGCTTAGATGAAGCTGTAAAAGCCCTCCAAACGCACCTTACCCAAAGAGGAACAGACATTACGGGCATCGAAGAAGAAATCACCCGAAGCAAAATCGAAATGACACGCCTCTCAGAATCCATCGCTACCTTAGACAGGGAAATAGTGAGAATCAAACGAAGCGTCAAAAGAACCCAATTCAACATTCGCCACACAGAAAAGTACGGCGGCAAACTTGAACGTGAAGCAGCAGCATACAAAGGGCGCATGAGCGTTTACATGAATGAGCGAAATAGCATAAGAAGAACAGACCAGAGACTGCAATCGGAGATCGCCGCTTTAAGATTGAAAACCGATGTGACCCACATTCAAGAACTCGAAGTTCAGCGGGAAAAACTGGGAGAAGAACTAAACAAGCTTCGTCAAAACTCAGGGTCAACCCAAACGGAGATTTCCACTTATCAGTCACAATTTGACAGGGTTCTAAGAAACGGGTACAAGAACATCAAAATACAGATAGTTAAAGTTGAACAGCAACAGAAAAAACTTGAGAAAGAAGTTGCAGACGCACTTCAAGAGCGCGAGTCTTTAAAGAAAGGAATCGAAGAGCTCGAAAAAAGCCGCGTCGAGCTTTCAAACGCTGTCTTTTCCGCGCGTGAAGAATCCAAAAAGTTCACTTCCCAAATAGACTCTATTGACGCGGAGCTGCGGTTGCTTGATTTCGAGTATGAACAAGCAGATAAACTGCTGAATCAACAGCAGCTAAGCATAGAAACCAGTCAGCTTCGTCTCCAGCAGCTTCAATCTCAACTCCGCCAATTCGGCTACGAACAGCCCTTAGAAACAAGCCAGAAGCAGGTTGCGGAAGCAGAAGTAACTATCCGCATGATGCAGTTTGAAATGGAGAGAATAGGCGCCATAAACCAACTTGCACTTTCCCACTACTCAGATCAACTGTCCCGCTACAAGGAATTGTCAGTGCGCTTAAACGAGTTAGAGAAAGAAAAACAAGCCATCGTACAGTTCATGGATGAAATCGAAGCGAAAAAACGCAAGGTTTTCATGTCCGCCTTCGAAAAAATCAACACCAGCCTCAAACAGTACTTCTCCAAACTCACAGGCGGCGGAGAAGCTACGCTTAAGCTTGAAAACCAAGACGAACCCTTCACTGGGGGCATAGATATGATTGTGCAGTTCCCCAACAAACCCTCAATAGTCGTGAGTGGGGCAAGCGGCGGCGAACGTTCAGTCTCGGCGGTCAGCTTCATATTTTCGCTGAAAGAGTTCACGCCAGCCTCCTTCTTTATCTTAGATGAAGTTGACGCGCACTTGGACGCTTACCACACGACCAAGCTAGCAGAAGTGCTTCTCGAAGAAGCAGCGAAAATGCAGTTTATAGTAATCAGTTTGCGCCCTGAAATGGTTAACAAGGCGCAGAAAGTCTACGGGGTCTACGAACGCAACGGGGTCTCCAATGTTGTCACTGCAAAGTTTCCACCGGAGGCACCAAGCTGATGTCAACGTCGCCGCTGAGAAAGCCGTTTTATCTTCGGCCACCCTGGAACATTTTGTTTGAAGTAAGCAAGCTTGAGAAGCTTACCCCGTGGAACGTTAACATCTCTTACCTGCTGCGTTCGTTTCTTGCTGAGATGGAGCGGACGGATAAAGTTGATTTCCGAGCCTCAGGTGTAGCATTAGATTCTTCAGCGCTTATTTACTTGATGAAGTCAAAGTTGCTTCTTTCACTGCAAGAGCCACCTGCATTGCCGTCTAAGGGACCGCAGGATTTTGTTCCACCGCCTCTGTTCTTGCCACTGCGTCACGAGTTGACATCCACCACTATACAGCATTTACTTGAGGTTTTAGATGATGTGCTGAAGGGCGAAAAACTGCTTCATTTGGACCATACGATGGAGCAGCATCCTATCCTTCCAGCGGTTACAGATTTGATGCCGCAGTTTGACAAGTTTATCGCTGAGCTTGAGTTGCAGGTTGACAAGTTGTATGCTATTTTATGCGAGAAAGTGAAGGGTGCCGGCATAATCGATTTCTCAACCCTATCGAAGGGCGCAACAAGAATTGAAGCTTTAAGAATGTTTATTTATCTCTTGTTTTTAGCTCAGGATGGTTTAGTAAGTTTATGGCAGAATGAAGAGACAGAAGAATTATACATTGCCGTGGGGAAACTGAACGTTGGAAAAGCCGAAGGAACAAGCAGCAGCTGATTCAAACCTTGATTTGGAGCAGGCGCAGGATGTCGAGCGGAAAGCTCATTGCTTGGCGTTGTTAGAGGCAGCGCTGTACGTGGCTGGTCGCCCACTGGACCTCAACGAGTTATGCCAAGTTATAGGCAGCCGCTCGAAGAAGAAGGTACAAAAATACCTTGAAACTCTAATGCAGCAGTATGCGGCGAGGAACACGGCGCTTGAAATTTTAGCCCTAAAAGATGAACGTTACGTCCTGCAGGTGAAAGCCGACTATACACCGTTAATAAAGAAACTTGTAAACAGACCCCTTCTCTCTTCGGGACCCCTAAAAACTCTTTCCTACATTGCTTGGCGGCAGCCTGTTTCTCAGAAAAGAGTAATTGATGTTAGGGGGCAACATGCTTACGGCCATGTGAAGCTGCTCAAGGATATGGGGTTGATTGTGGCTGAAAGAAGCGGACGCTCCATGGCGCTAAAAACCACTGAGTATTTTGCGGATTACTTCGGGTTGACCCAGGATGCCAGCTTAATGAAGAAAGAGTTAAAACGCATTTTCGGCGACGCATTAAAAGACTACCAAGAAACATAAATGCGAAAGCAAAGGAAACAGTCGGAAAAATGACTTCGATAATAAAGTATGATGCAGAAGCAGATGTTCTTACTGTTAAGGTCAAAGAAGGCGCATTAGCTGACGAAGAATTGCTTGATAATGACGTAATCGTTGGCTGTGACAAATCTGGCAAGCTTGTTTCACTTGAAATTCTGGATGCTTCTAAGAAAGGTCTTCTAAACGCTTTCGTTGCGCTTGCGCAATCTAAGAAAGAAACTACCACGCTTCTGCTTTCTAAAATGAGCTGAAAGGAAAACGGAATTTTGAGTCTTCAAATCGCTCTTTTCCCTTGTCGCTAAATCCTTACCCGATGGTCTCCCTTTGGGTTTCTGGCAAGTATTTTCTAAGTTCAACTGGGCAAGAAGTTCAATTTTGCAGGAGAAGAAGTGCCTTAAAATGGATATGTTTATATGGAAATTAGCGGTTTTACTGACTACTCGAATCAGATATTATCGAAAAGGAAATGTAGATTATGTCTTCGCATAGCAGTTTACGCAAAAGAAAACTTACAGGCGGCAAAAAAAGAGCTTACAGGTCAAAGAAAAAGTACGAGGCAGGCGGGTACCCAGCAGAAACAATTCTCGGTGCACCCCGAAGGAAAATGTCCAGAGGCTTAGGCGGCAACATAAGAGTCAAAGTTCTAAGCGACAAGTCTGCTTCAGTAACTGATCCTAAAAGCGGCAAAACAGAGAAAACCGAAATTACACGAGTTGTCAGAAACGGCGCAAACGTTGACTACAACCGAAGAGGCGTAATAACTAAAGGCGCAGAAATAGAAACCGCGTTGGGATCTGCAAAAGTCACCAGCCGACCAGGCAAAGACGGCGTAATCAACGCTGTCTTAATGGCTGCTAAAGAGAAAAGCTAAAATTTCTTCGGTTGAACAGCTGCGCTTTTAATCTTCACTAGTTGTTTTGCTATTTTCTGGATTATTTTTTCTTTAGATTCTTTCTTTTCAACAAGCAGCATTCCAGTTTTTGCCCAATGGGTTTTGGGGAAATGAGCCTCTAACTTTACTTCGTTTTTGAGGCCTAGTTTGTCAACTGCTTCTTTGATTTCCGTGATTTTTGGGAACTGCACTGCCAAGTTCTTTGGGACACGCCGCCCTTTTTTCCTTGATTTTGAAACGTCGAAGTAGATTGGCCAAATTATTGCTTTATCGAGTTTTCTCATGTTTTCATCTTCTATTTGTGGGCGTAGTAAGCGATTAGTTTCTGGTTCACTTCATCTATCCGCGTGAATCCGAAGCGTTCAAACTGTATTACAGCGTCTGGCTTTAACTTTTTGCAGGCAGCCTCGGCGAAGCCTTGGGTAGATGAGGCGTCTGGCATAACCACTTGGCAAGGGAACTCTTCGCCTTTGGGTATCCACTGGATTAGGGGAGCTTTGATTTTTCTAACATCTTCATAGGATTCACTGGAAAACGTCGCCGTCACCGAGTTACCTGTTTTGCCGTCGATTTTGACGTTAAATAATTCCATAAGCCTGATTACTTTGCCGTTCTCCATCGTTTCGGCATCTTTTCTTGAAACCCAAAGTGTTGCTGATTTTTCTTCGCCCTTTGGAGCAAGCGCATACACTCTGAAGCCCCGTTCAGGTTTTTCAGGGTGCAAAGGGAGCTTGGCATCGAAAGTTTTCGGCATATGCAAAACTTTAAGTTCTTCGGGTTCGGGCACGAAGAAGTACCTGTTACTTGCTGCGTCGAGGATTTTTCTGTTGTAGGAGTACAGGTTTTCCCAGCTCAGCGTTACGTCGTTTGATTTTGTTCCCACGTCGATTATCATTTTTTTGATGGCTTCAGGGGTGATTCCCCGCTTTCTCAGCGCCGCAAAAGTGCCGAGGCGCGGGTCATCGAAACCGGTGTAGATGCCGTCTTTTACGCCCTGAATAATTTTTGATTTACTAAGGAAAGTGCCTGTGATTTTTAGTCTGCCGTAATGGATGGCTTCGGGGTACGTCCAGCCTAAATGCTCATACATGTATTTTTGGCGAACCATGTTAGTGTAATGTTCCTTGCCGCGGATGATATGTGTCATGCCCATAAGGTGGTCATCTAAGCCGGCGGCTAAATTGTAGAGGGGCCAAACGATGTATTTGCTTCCGACTCGCGGGTGCGGATTCTTTTTTGTGTCAATGACGCGCAGCGCCGGCCAGTCGCGGACTGCGGGATTGGGATTCTCTAAATCAGTTTTAACTCGAACAACCGCTTGACCTTCAGCGTATCCGCCGCTGAGCATGCGGTTCCAGCGTTCCAAGTTTTCTGATGACGGCAGAATTCTGCATGGGCAGGGTTCTTTAGCTATGGTTTTTTTTCTGAATTCTTCAGGCGGGCACTCGCAAACGTAGGCGTTGCCGTTGCGAATCAGCCGTTCCGTGTATTCGTAATAAATGGGTAGTCGGTCGCTTTGGATGTATTCCTCGTCAACTTTGCAGCCAAGCCACTTCAAATCCTGCCTTATGCTGTCATAGAAAATTAGTGAGGGTCTTTTGATTTTGGGGTCTGTATCTTCGAAGCGCAAGATGAATTTGCCGTTGTACATGCGGGCGTACTCGTGGCTCAAAAGTATAGCTCTTGCTGAACCCAAATGCAAAACGCAGTCAGGGTTTGGGGAAAACCGCGTCACAATCTGAGTATACTTATCTGCATTAGGCAACGGCGAAAGACGTTTTTCTTCGGGCTTTTCTTTCTTCTGTGTTTCAGGCCAATTTTTCTCAACAATTACTTTTTGCTCTGCAAAGGAGAGGCTGTTTACCTCGATTACGATTGTGCTGATTATTGTCGAGAGCTCTTTTATTTTAGAGCGGAGGTCTGCCCTTTCGCCCAAGATTTTGCCAACCATCGCGCCTGCTTGCGCTTTGCCGTCGTGCGAAACGGCATTGAGCAATGCAGCTTTGCGAATAAGCTCTTTCAGTTCTGAGTCATTTTCAAGTGCCAAATTTTTTACGCTCGCATAAGTTACTTGTTTCTTTTAATCAAGAATTCGGCGAACTGTTTTAATTTTTCCTTAGCCTGCGGCGTCGGCAAAAGCTTTTCCGCTTCAATCCAGCTTTCATCCACGATCCTCTCCGCTTCACTCCTAACGTATTCTACTGCTTGGTATTTCTGCATCAAAGCGATTGCCTCGTCACGTAGAGCTTGGTCGGAAGTATGCATATTAAGAATTTCAAGAAGCCGTCCTCTGTCAGCGCCATCGGCTTTTTTTAGCGTATAAATAACCAGTAAACTTCTTTTTCCCTCAGTAATGTCCTGCCCGACGCCGCCTTTCTTCTTGGCGAATTCAACGCCTGTTACATCCAAAATGTCATCCTGCATTTGGAAGGCAACGCCTATGCTTTCAGCGAAACGCCCGAGTTTTTCCACCAGCGGCTTGTCGGCGCCTGCTATTACAGCCGCTATTTTCGCTGACATACGGGCAAGAGTGCCTGTTTTGTAAGCGCACATCTGCAAGTAATCTTCTTCGCCTAGCTTGTCGGCGTTTGCGATGCCCTTGTGCCATGCAATATCCATGGCTTGCCCCATGCTGAGGTTAATCATCTCCTGCACGTAAACTTCGTAAACGTCACGTTCAATTTCGGCGGTAAGCTGTGTTTTTTGCGCCATTAACGGGAGAAGAGGCAGATAATACATGGCGTTTCCAGCGTTGACGGCGATGTCCATTTGGAAGATTTTGTGTGTGCACGGTTTGCCCCGTCGCATTTCCGAGGAGTCTTCAATGTCGTCGATAACTAGTGTTCCGTTGTGTATGACTTCGGGTATAATTGAGAAGTCCAAGCAGCAATCCGGTTTTTTGCCCAATGCATCGCATATGAGCAGGAAAAGCGCTGGGCGCCACCTTTTTCCGCCTCGGTCAAGCATGTCCCAGATGGGTTCAGCAATTGCCCTGTTTAATGGCTCTAAATTGTAGCTGTACATGGGCGGGTTAACTTTGAAGAGCACGGCGTCTTTGGTGAAGCATCTTGGAATGTATTTTTCTATTGTTTTGTCGATCAATGGGGCTTTTTCTTCAAGAAACTTTTCAATATTCAACTGTTACCTTGCTCCTCTGCGAATAGTTCACAGTGTCAAAGCCTCGGATGTTGAGCCATTCTGCAGTTTTGCCAGCAATCACCAAAGGCGCCTTCGCTAGGGATTCAAGGTTCTCAGCGCCCACAAGAAACATTGTAGTGCGCAATTGGTCAATGAAACCTGAAAGCAACTGCTGAGTCTCCTTTGCCCCTTTGACAGCGGCTTCAAGCACCGGCTGAGAAACACTGGCTAAACTTGCATTCAAAGCTAAAGACTTAGCAATGTCTAAGCCGCTTCTAACCCCGCCTGAAGCAACAACGGGAATCTTCACACTCTGGGTTGCTTCAATAAGGCTTACGGCTGTAGGTATGCCCCAATCGCAGAAAACTTCCCCTGCATTACTCGGGCTCACTGAACGGGAATATTCAACAGCTGCAAAACTTGTTCCCCCGAAACCGCCAACATCGAGGGCTTTCACGCCAGCCGCCTCAAGAGCTTTCGCATCCTCCGCTGAAAAACCGCAGCCCGTCTCTTTAACAATAACGGGTTTGTCAAGTTCACCTGCGATTTCACCGATTCGCGCTAAAACACCTTTGAAATTGGTTTGTCCTTCAGGCTGAAGCGCTTCCTGCACCGGATTTAAATGAATAGCCAACGCGTCAGCATCTATCATTTCCACGGCTGCTTTGACTTCTTTTAAGCCATATCCATATACAAGCTGCACTGCACCAATGTTTGCGATTAAAAAGGCATTTGGCGCTTTTTTACGCACAACTGAATAGGTTTTTTCAAGTTTTGCGTTTTCGATGGCTGCTCTTTGGCTTCCCACACCCATGCCTAACCCAAGCTTTTCAACGGCTTCGGCGATTGAAGCATTAATTTTTGTTGCTTCTTCTGTTCCGCCCGTCATTGCGCCAACAATCAGCGGGGCTGAAAATTTTTTGCCAAAGAAAGATGTGGATAAGCCGATTTTTTGTCTATCTACTTCAGGTAGGGCGCGGTGAACCAGCTGGATGTCTCCTAAGCCTGAGGAGCCGTTTTTTGATTGTGACTTTTTTTCTAAGCAGATTTTTATGTGGTCGGCTTTGCGTTTACCTGTTTCTTGAGCCATGTTACGCCTTCTCGATTTCGGTGCCCATAACGCTTTGGTCCGTTAATGCGCGGTAAATGGATAAGCCTTTTGTAGCGCCTGTAATGGTAACGCGGACTCCTTGCTCGATGGCTGGGATAAGTTCAGCTATTTTGCCCGCCATGCCGCCTGTGACATCTGTGCCCTGGGCTTTCCCAAGCTTTGGCTGAATCTGCTTAAGTTCCGCCAACGTTAAGTGTTTGTATGGTTTAGCGTTGGGGTTAGTTTTCGGGTCGCAGTCAAACAAGCCGTCTGTATCGACGCCGACCACGATTTTTGAAGCTTTATACTTGATGGCTAAGTAAGCAACCAGCTGGTCGCCTGAGAGAATGGTGAAGCCCAGTTTATCGTCTAAAACAGCGTCGCCGTAAAGAACAGGCTTAAACAACATTTTTTCCATTGATTTAAGTACGGTTTCGTCAAAAAATTTAATCTTGCCATTCTCTGTTATCATGCAAGACGAGGGCGCGATGCTTATGGCTGGAATTTCATGCCAAATAAGCGCATCCATAACTAACCCGTTGAGCACGGTCATGACGTGATGGGTTTCGGCGAAACCGAGTTTTTGCGTTGGGTCTTCCTTGTACCCGTCTTTTATGCCGTACTTCGCCGCAGTCGGGTGACCAAAGCTTCCGCCGCCGTGCACAATAATCAAGTTGTCAAGATCAGCTCGCTTGATTTCCTC
Organism: Candidatus Bathyarchaeota archaeon; assembly: GCA_963828195.1. Classification (GTDB taxonomy): domain Archaea; phylum Thermoproteota; class Bathyarchaeia; order Bathyarchaeales; family Bathycorpusculaceae; genus Bathycorpusculum. The sequence goes on along the minus strand of CAWHDT010000005.1, from coordinate 925,294 downwards.
CGCTAAACGGTTTATGATCTCTGTTTTCGCGGCTAATTCCCCTGTTTTATCGGTGATGGCTGAGCCGCCGATTTTTAGAATTACTGGTTTCGCCTCGTTCAATTTCTTTGCACCTTTACATATGATATTTTGGCTCTCCTTGAAAAGCATTACCGAGAACAACACAAAAGCTGTGTCTTAGAAGACAAAAGAATCTATTGGCTTCAAAAAACCTGGAAAGTTTTGCAGCAGAGAACTCAAAAACTTGTAAGCCGCATCCATCTTCCGAGCTATTCGAATCTCAAGACTACTGCAACCTTCTTTTTGGCTAAATCTTCCACTATTCTAATCCAAGCTTCAGGATTTTTCCGCAATGTCAATTCATCATCAGCCGTTGCCTGTTGGCTTGTTAACTGTTCCTCTTCTTCCACAATCTCTTTTTCTTCAGGTTTTTCCATCAATGCCAATTCATTATCAGTTGTTGACTGTTGGTCTGTTGTCAGTTGGCCCGTTGACGGTTGGTCCATTATTGCTTCCAGCTCAAGGATCAATTCTGAAACTTGCATCCTTAAGGATTTCATCAATTGTAGTTTTTCGTCTTGATTGCTTTCTTTTTGGTTTTCAGGCGCTACAATTTTTTTTTCGAGAACAGGTTTTTCTCGGGCAATTAACGGAGAATCCTCGAAAGGCATGTCGATTACTGTTTGACAAGAGGGGCACACGTAATACTTGATTATTTTAGGCTTTGAGAAGACTTTCTTACAATTAGGATTGGAACAGCAATATCTATTATGTTCACTGTTTTTGCTTTTGCCTGTTGGTTTTTCTTGTGGTTGCATAACTCTGGCTGCCATGGTTTCTAAGTGTAACAAAAGTATTTAGAATTTGTTTATTTCAATTAAAGATTAAGCCTTAATCTTTATTATTTTTGCGGCATAAAGGACAGCCACTTTGTCTAGCCGCCGCACTTGCAGGTTATGGCTTCAACACAGATTGAGTTATGCCGCCGTCATGCCAGTTCGGGGTAAATGTTTTTGAAAATTTAATTCCCTTATAAGCCAGACGTCAAAGAGTTCCAAAAAAGCAATAAACATGAGCACGTTACTGGTTGATGGTTCCAGCATTGGATAAATTCAAGAAAACAGATCCTTCTAAGCTTTTTTGGGGCGTCATTTTAGGCATCATTCTCTACGTGGTGCTCGACATAATCGCTCAGATTCTGCCGCCACATTATAACCCAATAAGCCAAGCGGAAAGCGACCTCGCTGTAGGCAAGTTCGGGCTTATCATGACAGTAAACTTCCTCAATCGAGGAGTCCTTTCGCTTTTGTTTATTTTTGGTTTCCTTCAAGCCTTAGCGGTAAAGGGAATCGCAAAATCGCCTTTTCGGACGGGCTTGTCTTTGCTGGGTGTATGGGCGGTTGGAGCATTACTCCTTGCCGTGTTCCCAACTGACGTGCCCGCTACCCTTGTATCGTGGCATGGAGCAATCCACCTTGTCGTTGCCATCATAGCTTTCATCGGTGGAGCCTTTGGAACATGGGCAATCTCGCTGAAAATGAAGCAAAGTCGAGGGCTTGAGGGTTTAAAGCGCATCGCCCTCCTACTATCGGTAATCGTCATAATTTTCTGGGTAATTGAATTCGGATTGCCTTTCGTTTTCCCACACCTGAATGCTCGTATAGGCGGGCTAACTGAACGGTTGTTTCTCGTCTCCGTCCTTCTCTGGATAGGCATCGTTTCCGCCTATCTTGCTACACATACGCGTGTCGCAGATGCATCTAACCAGACAAAAGCATAGCCATTTAATCAACAAAAAGTGTTTTCACACTTTAGTTGGTAATTCATTATCCAACTTTTTTTTAGCCTTACTCAAATAAATTTTACCCTTTTTCTACAGTAACCTTTACGCTTGTTTATAGTGCTTAATTATTTCGTGATTTGTCGGTATTATTGAATTATATTTCTTCTAAGATTTTTTTAAATTGAGGTTTCAGGTTAGGCGAGATATTCGTTGCCATATTCCACATGGCGTTGGGGTCTGAACTGAAGTATTCGTGTCCAAGCTCTGTTCTTAATTCACTTAACATTTTGTAAGGTATGCGATAATAGTAGAATTTTGATTTGATGGCGGGGTGCTTCGCCAAAACTCTGGTGGCTTCCCCGATGTTTCGAATGTTTGCATCCACTGCATCTATTCTCAGTCGGTCTTTCAGAAATGCTTCACGGGTCAAACCTTTAGTATACGTTTCTATTTTTTCGATGCCGTTGACAATTTCAGTCAAGTAAAGGCGAGGGCTTCTTTCTGTGTGGTCTCTTTTCATACTGGAATGGCTTCCTTGAGTACCTCGTCCCTTATGTGCTTGTTTAGGAATTCTTTGGAAACAACATCAACTTTCATGTGCAGTTTTCGTCTTAAATAATTTCTTAACCCCAGAATTGTAAAGTAATCATAATCAATAGTTGAATATGTTATTAATAGGTCAATGTCACTTTTTTCGTCGGCTTGTTTTCTAGCGTATGAACCAAAAATATCTATGGTTTCCACTTTAAAGCGCTTCTTCAGTGTCGGCTTCAAAGTTTCTATCTCGGCTTTTATTTCGTCAAGCGTTTTCATTGATTTCAACTATATCCTATTTCTATTTAAAAGCTTAATATAACAATTAAGCGACCAAGAATCTATAACACCCGAACAGTACCATTTTCTAATTGGACTTTGTCACCTGTTTTGATTTTTGAGATGTCAATTTTGTCAACGCACGGGATCTCGCTGATTATGGCGCCCACAGCGACAACGGTTTCGCATTCCCTGTTAATCATGCCAGCGGGTGCGGCGCCGTTTTTCTTCATGCGGTACAGCGTGTAAGAGCCGACGGTTGAGCCTTTGCCAGTTGGGAACACCAAGATTTTGCCTTTCACACTTTGTCCCTGCAGTTCATGCCCCTTTTCCAGCACGATGCCCGTGTTCGGGTCTACGCCCCCGTAGAAGGATATAGGCTGGGTTGTTACGAGTGCTTCGCCCTCTGCAGTGCCTTTGTAGATTAATCTGCCCTTCAGCTGCTCCATTTTCCAGTCACCGCCGCATCTACGCATTCTTCGATGCTGCCCATTTTCGTTTTCATCAAGTTCTGCCTCGAATAGAAGCAGCCTTTCGCAGACGTCGTCGCCAAAGACTTGAACCTGCCCTTCAGCGGCGCAACAGCCATGCATGTGTCGCAGGCAAATTTGGCTCCAGCTGCCTCGATAACTTGCGTGTAGCCACGCTTATCCGCCAACTGCTTAGCCGTTCGAGAGGTTGCAACCCAAAACTCCGTGCCGCCAGCCACCTTTTTACCCGCAATCAGCTCAGCGACTTTGGCGATTTCGTTAATTGAACAGTGCGGGCATCCGACGCAAACCAGTTCTATGTCGTTTACTTGGTCGTTGATGTTGTCGTAAGCGTTTTTAATGTCGGCGTTGTCGATCGTCACTGTTTCTTTTGGCGGGGTTTGCTGCTCTGCGGCAGGTGTTATGCCTTTGATGTAGAAGAGCGGTTTAGCGCCATAAGTAACGACTGAAGCACAGAAAGATTTGAGTTCGTCCAAATCGGTGGTTTTTATGCCTGTTATGTAGGGGATTTTGTTTTCGGCTTTTTTGCCAATCGCATAGCCCAATGCGCCCCAATCTGAAAGCTTGGTTAACTCCGCGTTTACTTGGACATGGATGTCGGGAACTCTGTTTTCATCCAGATGCAGCCCGTAACAGGGCGTTTTCCCAACGAATGCTGCAGCCAACGCCGATGGTCCTCCTTCCTTGTTTGTTTTTGCGCCAATCACCGAGTTCGCGAAGGTGACTGCGGAGCTTTCTGACCATGCGACGTGTTCGCCGAAGAGGGGCAGGTTGCCGATCAGGTAGGGGGTGCAGGTGCAGCTGACCAGTATGCCCATGCGCTGAAAAGCGTCAATGACAAGGTTTTGTTTCTCAGCGAACTCGGGGCTTATGCCGAGGTTACGCCAGTTTTCCAAATCCATCCCGGCGGGGTTGAGCGTTGTGAGAACGCGGACTTTGCCGTCTTTTGCCAACTCATTCAGAAATTCTAAGCCTGCATCTCCGAGGTTACTGTAGGATACGCCTGCCACTTGGACGCTGCCGACTTTGATGAGGCTTTTTGCCCCGTAAATGTCTCCGAGTGCAGTGAGGATTTCCATGCTTTTGCGAACTGCGTAGCCTTCTTCGCCTTCAAGCATCTTTTGTTCTTGCTTAGTTAACTGCATGTTTGTCACAGGTACCTGTTTAAGTCCACTTTTACGTATTCTTCTTTCTTGAAACCCTTCCCCGTTGTCACAAGCGGGGCAGTCACGTCTAAGCCGGCTTTGGCGGTGGTGGCTTTTTTGCCTTCTGTTAAGTCGCCTGAGGGGTCAAGTGATGAGCCAGGCTGATTAGAAAGAATAACTGTGTTTTTGTCGGCTTGGAACCTTGTTGCGATAGCCCACTCCACGTCGTGCGGGTCGTAAATGTTAATGTCTTCATCAACTATGACGCAGTGCTTGAGTGATTTGTGTCCTTCAAACGCGGCGGCAATTGCTTTTTTGCCGTCGTCAACGTTTTGTTTTTTGATTTGCACCACAGCGTGAAGCCAACTGCATCCGCCAGGCGTGATATAGACGTCTCTGCATTGGCAGACCTTGTTGACTTCGTTGAAGATGGTGGGTTCTTTTGGCATGCCCATTAGGAACTTGTGCTCGTTTTTGCCTGCAAGTATGGTTTGGTAAATCGGGTTCTTTCGATGAGTAACGCATTTGATTTCTATGATTGGCTGCTGGCGTACGCGGTCAACGACGCCTGTTAAATCAAGAAATGGACCCTCAGAAGCCTTCTCTTTGGTGATGCGCCCCTCAAGCACAAACTCGCAATCCGCCGGCACCTCCAAATCGACGGTTTTACATTTCACCACTTCAGTTTTTTCCAGCGCATTAGCCATACCTAGTTCATCCACGCCTTTGGGCAGAGAAGTGGCGGCTGAAAGCAGTACGGCTGTTGAGTTGCCGATGCAGATGGCTATGTCGAGTTCGCCGCCTGTTTTTTTGAGCGCTGTGTCGGTGCCGCGGTCTTCCACGATGCGGGCGACGAAGTGGTTTTTGTCCCTAAGCATCAGACGGTGGAAACACATGTTTCTGCCCAACTCTGGGTCTTTAACAATGGTTACTGCTGAAGCAATGTATTTTCCCCCGTCCTTCTCCGTGTAACGCATTATTGGCAGTTTGGTTAAGTCAACGTCGGGCTCCACGGTTTCTTGGCAGCTGCCTTTTTCAGCTGTTTGCGGAGGAGCAGGATGCTCGATGGCGCTGGAAAGTTTAGGCAGCAACCTGTCTTTGGGTATCCCCAGCGCTTCTGCGATTAATTCTTTCGAGGAGACAAGTCCCGCTACAACGGGGTAAGTTGACTCCTTCACTTTCTCAAAATAAACAGGCTTCTCGCCGAGAGCGCTGATTATCCCAGCCAACTCGTACTCGGTGGAAACTGGTTTTGTGATTCTTTTTAATTCGCCCTTTTTGTCCAGCGCTTCTATAAAGTTTCTAAAGCCCAAGTTGCTCACCTAGTATTTTTCAACGCCGATCTTTGTGCTCAGCACTTCAAAGCCCAAGTATTTTATGGCGCTTAAAACTTTTCCCTGCAGCTCCTTTCCCGGCGTCAACGCCACCATGCAGCCGCCCCCGCCTCCCCCTGTGAGTTTCGCGCCGAAGGCGCCTTGCTTTCGAGCTAAATCAACCAGCATGTCGAGTTCTTTGCTGGATACCCCGATTTCTTGGAGCAGCCGATGGTTCTCATTCATAAGTTCCCCCACTTTTTTAAGGTCGTAATTTTCCAAGGCTTTCCGCCCTGCAAACGCCACGTTCTCAGCTTGCGTAAAAATCGGGTCATATTTTGTCGGGTTCTTTTTTTTGCGTTCGGCGACGCCTTCCACCATGGCTTTGGTGTTTGCGACTTTGCCCGTGCTGCCGATGACAATTTCGATTGGCCTGCGCACGTGCAGCTTTTCAATCTTGTCTCCTCCACCAGCCGTGTCTTTTTTAAACCACATTAACCCGCCGTAAGTTGCGGCAGTGTTGTCGATGCCTGAGGGGTTGCCAGCGTAGGCTTTCTCCGCCTCATAAGCGATTTGATTAATTTTTTCATCGGAAATTTGCATGCCTAGCTCTTGGGCTACGGCTCTTGCGATGGCAACGCTGCTTGCTGCAGAAGCGCCCAACCCGCTGAAACCCGGGAGAGTTCCGCCAATCCAAATGTCGAGCCCAGTTTTCGGGTCGATGCCCATGGCTTTTAGCATTCGCTCGATTGATTCGATTTGCTGGAGCCGTTTTTCTTCGCTGTAACCCTTAGCGGTTTTCCGCTCGTCTTTAACGTTGATTCCTTTTGCCGCCTTCTTTACTTCGGCGTCAGTTGTGGAGTCAATTGCAGAAACAACGCCGGGGACGCCGTGAACGACGAAGTGTTCGCCAAACAAAATTACTTTTCCGTAGCCTGACCCTTTACCCATTTGCTTTACACCTTAAAGTGTAGCTATTACCGTATTTGTAATAAAAACATTCTTTTTCAGGGCTTAGGTGCAGCTTGATATCCTTCTTTCAGCGCAATGTAAAAGACCATGTTATACTAAGTATCATATCATACTAAGTATCACGTGATACTAAGTATCACATCGATATCGGAAGGATTAACGTAGCAACCCTGTTTGAATTACCAACCAAACACGACCCGAAGTTTCTTTTGGAAGAGAAAGAGAACTTGCCGACTTAGCCAAGCGGAGCTACTAAAGAGCAAGGCAAAAAACTTTAATTATCAGAGCGTTCGTCGAATGGTTTTCCACAACCTGACCCTTTACCCATTTATAGTTGCACCTTGAACGGAAGCTATTGCATATCCAAATAAAAAACATCCCTTCGTGGATGTTGCAAGCTTGACGCTTGTGTTGAGGGGCAAAAAGAGAGGTTAGGTCGGTCAAGCCATGTGCTTGCACGGACAAGGCATAAAAGTTTGGTGGGCAAGACGCCTTGTCTCGTGTCAGCAGCCAGATCGCCCAACTTTTGCTGGCAATCTCCGCGTACCTTTCTCGCTTGAACATAGTTATGTGGTTAGAAAATATAAGGTAATGTGGTTACAGCATGATGCAACAACCGCTTAGTTATATAGTGACTTGCCGCTTGATTACTTTTGTAACCCCCAGGCTCCCCACGTAATGGTGGGGCCAGTTATTCGGTAAAGATGAATTGATAGTTAAAAAGTCTTTTATGACCTAAGCAATATAGAAATATTCTGGCAACGTGTTCGAAAAATGGGGCGTTTGAGGTTTCCGGGGAATGAATGAAGAAACAAACGTTTTAATCGAGAGAAAAGAAGCAGAGCTTTCGCCTCTTCGCTCACACATGGAAGAACTAAAAAAAGAATTTACTGAACAGACAGTTGATTTCACGTTTGAATGGTACAGGAAAACCGCCAAAGAATACGTCACCAAGTCCCCTGAAATCACCTTAAAAATGAGCGAAGAAAAAATAGCAAGAATGAAAACTAAAGTCAACGAATTAGTTAAAAACACAGAAAAAATAGTTCGAGACGAATTGGATAACCCAGCGTTGTGGTGGCACCTAAAACCGGGGATGCATGACCCAATTGACAAGTATAAGCAGGTAGCCGACAGGTACTCAGAAGTTCTTGACCACGCTGTGAGACACATACTGGGGCATTTGGGTGCGGTGCTAGAGGAATTTGGCTTTAACATTACAACTAAAAGCAACACCGGCGCGTTCAAAGAATTCTGGTTCGAAACACCCGCAGGCGGAAAACAAATAGTTCCCTGTTATCCCCATCTTCTGAGCTGGAGCAGAGAAATGCAGATTACAATTCAACAATACGATGCAGAGTTCACTCGTGCAATCAGCTTATTCGAGGAGATACAGCAGCTTAAAGACGAAAAGAAACGGCAAGAAGCCCTCACCCGATGGGACTCAATATAAACAATCCAGTTTCGATTTGACCCAAAAATTTTAGGCACTTATTTTCTGAAGCTGACCGCCGCATAGCCTACCACGCTTGAGTGGTCGCCTGTTATGTCGCCGCTGTTGTGGTAGTTCAGCAGTTCCGCCTTAGCGCAGACCCCGTTTGCGTATGTGATTAGGGCTGTTATGGGCGCGTAACCGCAGGCTGTGACGTTTTTTGCTTCAACCGTTTCGTAGAAGCGTTTTGCATCCATGTCTGTGACGGCTTTGAGTGCAGCTTGGTCTTTTGCCGCCGCGGTTTTGGCTGGTTCATAATGGGTCATGTCAGAAGAAGCGATAACCACGGTGTTTGTGGCGTCTAAAACTTCCTCAAGCGCCATGCCTACTTCAACGGCGGAATCGTAATCCTGCATTAAGAAACAGATCGGTACAATCTTGAATGCGTTGCCGTAGAGGAACTGCAGAAAGGGCAACTGGACCTCGATAGAATGTTCACGGCGGTGAGCGAGTTCGTCCACGTCGATGAGGCTGGTTTCTTGGGTTATTTGGTTTGCTATTTCAGTGTTGATTTCTATGTCGCCCAGCGGAGTCCGCCAGACGCCTTCATTCATCAAGCTTAAAGCGCCGCCGTAACCAGTGTGGTTTGGACCCAGAAGCACCACGGTGTCAGGTTTGCCGTCTAGGGCTAACTCGTAAAAAGCCGACGCTGCCACGGGGCCAGAATACATGTAGCCTGCGTGGGGGCAAATCAAGCCAACGATGTTTCGCGGCTTAGAATTCAAGTTTACTTCTGGAAGTTTCTGTGGACCTATCTTGTGGAGGAAACAGTTTTTAATTTGTGCTCTGAGCGCTTCGGCGTCGCCTTCATAAAATTGACCTGCTACGGTGGGGCGCCGAATCGTCGGCAACTGTTTAGGGTTCCTCCTCCTCTTCTCTTGTGACTTTAGCTTCGAAATCATCTATGGTTGCTGGTGGGTCTTTGTCTTGGGCTAATTCGCCTCTTTCGCGGAGGATTTGCCTTGTAAGTAGCCAGAATATGACGGCTAATGCTCGTCTGCCCTTGTTGTTTGTTGGGATAACAAGGTCTACGCCTGAAAACTCGTTGTCTGTGCTGCATAATGCGACGATTGGAATGCCGACTTTTGAGGCTTCTTTAACGGCTTGTGCGTCTGCTCTTGGATCTGAAACAAGTATGACTTCAGGGTCAATTCTGCCTGGGTACTGCGGATTAGAAAGCTGCCCCGGGATAAAGCGGCCGATAAGCGGTGTTGAACCTGTTAGTTCACAGAATTTTTTGACAGGTTCCTGAGCGTACAGCCTTGTCGCTGCTACGGCTACTTTTGCGTGTTCGTAGCGTGAAAGGAATTTTGCGGTGACCCTGATTCGATCATCCGTTTTTTTAACGTCAAGCACAAATAACCCGTCCGGGCGAACACGGTAAATGAAGGGTTCCATGTCAAGGGTTTTCGTCCTTGTGCCAATGTGGATGCCTGCGGAAAGCAGGGTATCTCTCGGTAAGAGGAGCTCCTCTGCAGGCGGGGCTTCCTTCGGGGTTTCTTCTTCAGCTTCTGCGGGTTGTTCCTCTTGGAAAGTTTCTTCTTCGAGAGGTGCCTCTTGGTTTTCCTCTTCGTTCTCTACTGGTTCATTCGCTTTATTTTCGTCTTCAGACATTTTTTCATCTTCACTTAACGTATTTTTAAATCAGCCATTTTGGCTCTTGTGCCGAGGAAATGCTCGATTCTGATTAGCTCGTTTAGTTTGGCTATGCGTGCGCCTTCAACAACGCCTGTTTTGATTAGGGGACAGTTGTAGGCGACAGCCAAATGAGCGATGTGCCAATCACACGTGTCTCCTGAACGATGCGACATGACGGGGTCGTAGCCGTACCGCTGTGCAGTTTCAATCGTTTGCGCTGCATCAGACACCGTGCCTATCTGGTTGACTTTTATTATGATGGCGTTTCCAGCGTTAATCTTTATTCCATTATTTAACCTTTCAGTATTCGTAGTGAACAAATCATCCCCGCAGATCAAGCAGTTTTTGGCTTTGCGGGTTAAAGCAGCGAAGCTTTCAAAATCCTCCTCATGGAAAGGGTCTTCCACATAGGCAAGATGGTACTTCTCGATCAGCTCCAGCATGAATTCGAGTTGTTCAGCTGAGTCACGCTTTTTGCCTTCATTAGTGTAAACGTATTTTTCTTCCTTAGGCTTCCAAAACGAGGAAGCAGCCACATCAATGCCGAAGCCGCATTCAAAATCCATCTCGTTGCCGACTTCTTCGCAGGCTTTAGCGATAACGTCAAAAGCATCCACAGTGTCTATGTTGGCTATCCATGCGCCCTCGTCGCTTTTTCCGCCGTTAAACTGGCTGTTTCTCTTCTTTAGTGTCTCGCCGATTTTGTGGTGGATTTGGGTGTTGGCGGTTTGGGCTTCAAGAAACGTTTCAGCTCCATGCGGCAACGCCAAATACTCTTGAATGTCAGGCGCTTTGCCCCGTGCATGTTCACCGCCGCTTATGCAGTTGCCCAATGGGTAAGGCAGCGTTGTCGCCGCGTTTCCGCCGATAAACTGGAATAACAGTAAACCATGAGAGTTCGCTGCTGCTTCCGCGTTTGCCAGCGAGATGGCGCACGCGGTGTTTCCCCCGATGTTTTTGAAGTCTGCGGTGCCGTCTAACTCGTGCAGTGTGTTGTCGATTTCCTCTTGAAAATCACTGTTCAACCCTGCAAGCTCAGGCGCGATTAAATCGTCAACTTTTTTTACGGCAGCCTCAACTCCGCCCTGAGGGTAATAGGTCACTTCGGTTTTTCCGCGGCTTTTTCCAGCGGGAGCAGATGCCCGTCCGAAGCCGCCCGTGGTGATTACATCAACCTCTATTGTTTCTTCTCCGCGATTATTGAAAATTTTTCTTGCAATGAGGTCCTCAATAATGGATGACAAGATTCTGCCTCAAATGGCTATAATTTTGTCGCCAGCTTATTTTAGGTTTCGGAACAGCCATTTTTCAACAATAAAACAGAAGCAGCTAAGGCGAAGATGCTTGAGCTTGCTTTCTTAACCTAAGCATTACCAAAATTGAGAACACAGAAAAAAACAAAAGCAAAATTACTAACCACGATAACTCAGGAACGGTTGGAGTCGGGGCAATTGTTGGCGTTGGGGGTTGTGTTGGGGTTGGCGTGGGCGATGATGTAGGAGTTGGAAGAGGCGGTTGGACATCAAGTTGTCCAAAGCCTGTGTGCCCATTTCCATCGTCAACTAAGACTGTGACATGACCCGGCCAATATAGAGTTACTAGTTGCCACCATTGACCTCTCCCAAAGTTCCCTGATGTCAACGAAATTACTCCGCCGTCATCAGAAGATATTGTCAAATTAACAGTGCCTGTAAAGTTGGTAACGTCATTCCCCTGTGAATCCTTAGCGAAAATCCAAATTCCGAAAGAAACCCCAGAAGGTGGGGCGGTATTCATTATAATGCTAAAGGAAGAAACTGGGCCGTAAGCGCCAGACGATTGGCCGTAAACGGGTGGTTGCGCAAAAACAATCAAGCTACAAAGAAGCAGCAATGTTAAGATGGAAAAAAGAATTCGATTGCTTTTCAATAAGTAGTTCTTTGGAGGATTAATCAGCATATTCACCCTTTAATTTTTAATTTTGTAAGGAGCGCTCGCTCATGGAATTTCGGATTGCTTTCTTACCATGAGAATAACCAAAATTGAGAACACAACAAAGAACATGGGCAAAATTGCTAACGCTGATAACTCTGGAACGGTCGGCGTTGGAGATAGCGTTGTAGTTGAAGATGTCGAAGCAGGTGCGAGGCTTAAGGGAATGTTTGCAGGTAAAGTTACTGTTTGCGTTGGGCTCCAGTTGCTTGTTTGACCAACAAATGAATAAACGGGGTTGATAAAGGTGGGATATTCGAACGAACTGTTAATGTATCCAATCATTGCTTGTAATTGAATATCGACTTGGGTACCAGCAAAACTTATTGCAAGGATTGATGTGCTGGTGGAATTAGAATCTGTAGACTGCGTTGGATACGCATTTATGCCAGGTGAGTAAATATCCTTCCAACTGGTTGTAGTACTGTTTTTGATTTGAACATTATAATAAAGAGAAATGAAATTTCCTAATAAATCTTCATAGGGCATGAAAGGTTGATTTTTAATTGTTATTACTATGTAGCTGTATTCAACGGTTTAGCCATTGTCAGCCACGATCTGTCCCGAACTTTGATTTAACGAGTAAGTTGTAGGCACAGTAAAAGAAGGACCAGCAAGCTGCAAGGTGAACGTCGGAACAGAAGGCGAAGGTATTGGTTGAAGCTGAGGTGTAGGTGTCTGAGCAAAGGCAGGTTTAACCATTATCAGACTTAGGCTTGAAGTGACCATGATTAGAATAAAGAATAATGCAAAACCCTTGCTAATATTGCCCATATGTTTACGTCCCTCCGTTGGAAACGGTTTGCTGGCTTGAATTAACGGGTTTTCGCTTGCTCATTAGGATAATAATGGTGACCAACAAGAACACGATTACGACAAGAGCTATAATAATTATTAATTCAAGCGATGGGTTAAGGGCACTGATAACAGATGTCAAGGTTGGCGTCGGAGTAGGCGTTTGCGTTGAAGTTGACGGGGCAGGGGTAGGACTTGGTGAAACAGAGGCAGAAGAAGCAGGTATGGCTATGGTTTGTGTGTTGCTCCAATCGCTTGCTCCACCAATAATATAGTACTGTTCCTCAGCAAAGTATGGATATGGGTCCGTATATTGAGGAGAACCATTTATCGCTTGCACCTGAAATTCTATTGTAGCTCCACTCTCAAAGTTAAGTTCAATCTCATCTGAATTGGCAAAGGAGTAGCCATTCACCGAGGTGCTTTGGCTTGAATTTTCACCATACAGCAAGAATGAGCCGTATGTACCCGAAATAACCCATGTAGTTGTTGAGCCAGAAGACGATTCAAGAGTTGCATTCATCACGCGTCCATCATAGTAACTATGTATGTTGTTCCAACCAGCCGTATAGGGTGTGGTCCATCGGATAACGTAAAAAGTCGCGGTAGGTTGATTTTGAATAGTAAAAGTAAGATTTTCAAGGTTTGAAAAAGAGCCAGGCACAGTGATGTTCGCACCTGTTTGAGGGTCAGTGTAGTAGGTTGCGGGCGAATAGTAGGATGCGTTTGTCAGTGTAACAGTGAAGGCTGGAACAGAAGGAATTGTAGACATGGGTGTCTGAGCAAATGCTGGTTTAGCCATCATTAGGCTCGAAACTGCTAAGAGAAGAACGAAGAGAATCGAGAGGCTTTTGCTGTTGCTGCTCATACTTATTGTTGGGACGGCTTGCTCCTAAAAGGGTTCTCGTAAAGTTTTCTTGACTAAGTGTAGTCAAAGTTTATTGACTAACCACAGAAATCTGCGTTCAGGCGCCAATAAGTATAATAGCTGCACGCTTGTTTTTTGGAGCTAAAATCTGCGCTATGGCATTAGCCTTGACCCCGAGTCAGAACCGCACCAAAGATGGCTGCTGATAATGCCTACCTAAACAAACTACAGGTAGGTAAACATGAAAATGACGATAATAGAATTCGTGCTGTTAGCGGTTGGCGCAGTAGCCGGAGCCTTTCTGCGTTACGCAATGGTTGCATCGCCCAAAACCATCGTTGGACTCCCCATCAATGTTTTAGCTGTAAACGTTATAGGCAGCTTTGTACTTGGGCTGTTTTCGGTTTTGGCGATTTCCTTGAACTTGGATTCAAACTACTCGCTGCTTGTGGCTACGGGTTTTTGCGGAGCATTCACAACCATGTCTTCGTTTGCTCTTGAAACCGCCAACTTGATGGATAGCAACCGTCTTATCTTGGTAGCGCTAAACATAGTTGCCAACGTTGGATTATCTATAACCGCGGTGTTAGGCGGAATCGCGGTGGGCAACATCTTAATGGCGAGGATAAGTAGATGATGCAGAAAATGTGGAGCGTCATAATCAGGTTCAAAAGAAATGACCAGGTTGGCGGCAAACGACTTGAGCATCTAGTGATCGATTTTTTAAAAAATGCAGGGGTCAGCGGCGCCACTGCTTGGACGGGCGTTGACGGGTTTGGGAAACGCGGCAAATCAACCCTGAAGCTTGAAGGCGTCACAGTTAACATGCCGCTGATAATAGAGGTTATTGATGAGCAGTCAAAGCTTGAGCCGCTTCTGCCAGAGCTTAAGAGGATAGTTGGCGACAACGGCTTAGTAACCATCCAAGACATCTACGTCATATAAACCCCGTTTCAAAAACTGCCCCGTGAACGACGCATGTGAGCAAATTTATAGTGGGCTAGACACTTTTTTGGTAGTGATGCTTATGCTTGAAATTGATATACATGGTTTTGGTCCATTGAAACTGGAATATTTGGTTTCTGACTTTAACGGAACATTAGCCGTGGATGGCAACCTGCCGCTTGAGGTTAAACAAAAATTAAACAAAATTGCAGAGTTTTTGAAAATTGTGGTTTTGACTTCTGATGAATTTGGAAAAGCCAAAGAAGAATTAAAAGACGTTAACTGCACGCTTCACATTCTCGCAGAAAAAGAAATGGATGCCCAAAAAGCAGATTACGTTAAGGGGCTTGGAGCGGAGAAGGTTGTTGCTTTCGGTAACGGCATGAACGACCGCGAGATGCTTAAGGCTGCAAAGCTTGGAATTATCGTGTCAGGCAGGGAAGGCTGTGCTGTTGAGGCTTTGATAGCGGCTGACGTTCAAGTGACGAGCTCTTTAGATGGGCTTGATCTTTTGGTTAACCCAAGGCGTCTGAGGGCAACTTTGAAATTCTAAGAAGGGCATCAATTAAAGCAGAATGTTGCGCTTTGCTGGGTAATCCAGTTGGTTTCTGATTGATTCAAGCTAAACCAGCTAAATGGCGGATTTATATAGTCAAAAGGCGTTTTTGCTGCAGCGCACAACAGTTATTTACTTCATCCTTCTTCCTTTTTTCTATGCAGCTTGATGATTGTATTAAGGGCAGAAGAAGCGTCAGATCTTTCAAAGATCAACCCGTACCAAAGGACATTGTTGAAGCAGTTCTTGAAGCTGGCGTTTGGGCAGCAACTGGAATGGGCAGACAGCCTTGGCGTTTCATAGTTGTGGAGAATAAAGACACTATAAAGTTTGTTTCGGAAGAAACCAAAAAAGCCGTAAAGGCAGCGATGCCTGCTTTCGCCGAACGGTTCGAGACGGACAAAGATATTATTTGTTATAATGCTCCTGTGTTGATTTTCATCTGCACGGAACCAGACAAGACTTTTAGCCAAATTAACCTAAGGGACAGCGTGCTCGCCGCGCAGAACATGTTCTTGAAAGCTCACGAATTGGGTTTAGGCGGATGCTACATGGGCTGGATTGAAATTCTGTACCAGACACATCCTGAAATTCTGAAAAAAGCGGTAATTCCGAGCGGCTACGAAATGCAGGTGCCTCTTATCCTTGGCTACCCAAAGGGCAAAGCAGGCGCAGGACATAGAGACAAACCAAACGTCGTAAAATGGATAAAATAATTGATGCGCCGAAGCAGTCGAAACTGTTTCAGCAGTGTTAATTCTGTGCCAGTAGCTTTTCGAAGAGGGCTTTGCTTTTTGCGATTTCTTCAATTGTGCTGTTGTGGGATAGCTCCAACGTTATTGGACCACCGTAGCTGTAACTTTTGAGTTTAGAGAGGAAGGCTGTGAGTTCGGGTTTTGCTTCGGTGAAGGGCACATGTGATTTGTTAGCCATGTGAACGTTGCAGACTTGTGACCCATACTTGTCAAGCAGGCTGTCTGTTTGTTTGCTTTCAAGCGCATGGCACAAATCAAAAGTTATCCCCATTTCACGCTGGGGGTCTATGACGTTTAGCACTTCTTCAAGCTGCTCAACATTCTTGCCGAAACCCGTTGAACGTGTAAGAGAGGTTCTCAAGAGCCAACCTGACCCCCAACTTTTTAGCAAAAGGCTTGATTTCGTCATTAAAAATCTGCTCCAAACAGGTTTCCCGAAGGTTCCGCGGCAGCTTCTTTGAAACGTCCGAGTGCACAACCATCAGCGAAACCCCGAGGGCGCGGGCGCATTCAAGCGAGACTTTGCCGTAGTAAACCGCTTGGTGGACCTCTATGGGGTCTTTGACATGCATGATGGCGCTGTGAAGAGTCAGGCAGTGCAGACCTGAGGCGGCTAAGGCTTTTTGTTCCCGATAAACGTCGGTGTCATGTTCCTTTTTGATAGATTTCATGTTGAACTCTACGTTTTCGAAGCCCAGCTTCTTTATCGCCGCTAAATTTTGGTTTATGCTGAGTTTGCTGAATAAGCCGTTGGATAAACTTAACTTCACGCTGGTTCCCCTCTTAGCTTACCTTTATTCTAAAATGGCTTGAAAGATAAACAAGTCGGTTCACCTTATTTTTTCGAGAAAAACGAGCTTGTGGTCGTCGGTGATTTCCACGGTTTTAAATCGTTTGTACCCGAGTTTTTCGTAAAGATAAATGCTCTTTACGCTTTTGCTGCTTGTGAAAAGCTCAAACCTGCCGCAGGCTGGAAAAGTAAGCTCAGTTTCTAAGAGAAGCTTCGTTCCGACGCCAAGGTTCTGAAAGTCTGGGTTAACTATTAGCCGCCCCACGAAGCAAGTGCCCTCTTTGGCTAAGACTCTGACAGAGCCGATAATTTTTTCATCCAATGTCGCCTTCAAAACCACATGGGTCTTAAAAGTCTCCTTCCACTCGTCAAGGGTTTCAGTCAACGGCGGAATCTGAAAGCCGCCATGAACCTTCGCTACGCTCTGAAACGCCAACTTTTGAAGCGCCAAAATTTCCTCTGCATCGCCGATGTTTGCCTTCACTATTTTTACGCTTAAGCCTTTCACAGTGAACCGAGCCTATCAATATCAAGTTGCAGTAGGCTTTAGGGTTTGCTTGGGATTAAATTTTTTCTTGTTCCCGTATCTTTTTTATATGGGCATCGTGCATTGGGCTGCTGGCTTCATCCATCGCTGGGCGAAACGAGTGTTTCTTCGGATTACGTTTTGGTTTGGAAGACATAAGATAAACTCAACATCTGGTTTGGCTTAAGCCTTTGCTGTATCAAACTGTTTCTACACTTCAGCTTCGTAAAGTTAATTTCTACAATCGTCAATATCATTATGGCGAGATATTGCAAGTTAAAGTTCGCTTATTCACAAGCCTCCGAGAAATCGCAGGCAAAAGAGAAGAAACGCTCAATTTTACTAGTGGTGAGAAGGTTACTGTTGACTTGGTTCTTAAAATGCTCTCCAAAAAATACGGAACACCCTTCGCAGAGTATGTTTACGACGGCAAAACGCAGCAACCTAAAGGTTTCCTCCAATTTCTCGTTAACGGAAACAGCACATCAACGCAGAACGGTTTAGAAACAGAACTCAAAGAGGGGGATGTGCTGGCTATTCTGCCACCAGTAGGCGGCGGCTAGGAACTCTAGCCTATAGAATCAAGCGGGTTCTCCGTTGGAACCTATATTTTAACTAGATAAGATTTATTTCTTGAGACATCTAACTATTAACCAAAAGTTAAAAACAGTTCAAAGAAGCGTGAGATAGAAAAATGCTGATGAGTAAAGAGCATATATTGACAGTAGCTACGAAACTTAGTTTTGAAGCCAGCATGATAGGCGTTCCCTACGTCAACTACGTTTGGATGGCTCTGGTGCTTCATGACTGGACGAAGGAAGAAATAGAAAACCGCAAGAACCCGGCAATGTAAACCATTTGTCATCTAAACTGTCGCAGCTATTTTTTCCGTATTAATGATTTTAGTTACTAGCTCTTTGCCCAAGTTCTTTGAAGCATCCAAACCTTCTATACCTATGATTCGCCCGTTTTTGTCCAAATCTATAACTACGTTTTCTGCTAGTTCTTCGCTTATGTCATATTTGGCTTTTCTCAACCAAATGTACATAGCATCGGCTTTTGGGTCGTATTCTACATGCACCATAAGTCAAGGTTTCCTCCATTTTTTGGGGATAAAACGCTTTCTCAACCCCGAAGTTTATAGCCAAGATAATCATCGAAGCAGCAAGCATAAAGAAAGCGCGAAATGATAATGCTGAATTAATTTAGGGAAAGCCTGAAACCTTTTATATACATAATGAACCTCATATAAAGTGCGTAGTGAATATGAAAAGTCAGATTGAACCATATTCAAATCGACAGGCGCTTGAGAATTACTTAGCAGATAACTTGCCTCGTTTCTTTCCTGGTCTCAAGCTGGTAAATCAAAATGAGCGGGTTACAAGTAATAGTACTTTTGACATACATGCGAAAGATTCGAAAGGAATCGATTACTATATCGAAGTCAAAGCGTCTAAGTGTAACAGATTAAGCGTAGGACAAATCGTTGAATACAAATCAACGTTGTCAAAAGTTAATCCTGACGCAAAAGTTTTTCTTATTTGCGAGGGGATAAATTCAGAATTAAAGGATACTCTAAAAAAGATAGATATCAGCACCCTTACTTTTGCCGATTTAGGTTTACCGCAAGATATTGCAAAAAATGAAAACGGCAGAAATGCTGTAGTGAAGCTCAGCCCAGTACAACAGACCGCATATTTCGCTCTTCTGAAACGAGGGTATACTGTTGTTAAAGTCGAAGACTTGATATTAACGCTTGGAATCTCGAATTCGCGTGCCAAGAATATTTTGTCAAAACTGGCAAAGCAAGGTGCTGCTCAGAGAGTTGGAAGAGGAAAATACGTAATCATCCCTGCAGACGTACTTTATGGCAGGAAAAGCTATGTTGCTGACCCCTTGGTTTTAGTCAGTGAACTGATGAAGCAAAGTGATTACTATATCGCTTACTATAGTGCTGCGCACATTCACGGCATAGCTGAACAAATGCCTTTTAAAACCACCGTGGCTGTACTCAAACAATTGAGGCCAATAAAAATTGGAAATATAAATCTGGTTTTTGTCAACATAAAGAAATCGCGGTTTTTCGGATATCAGGAAACTAAATACTCAGATATCAACCTAAAGGTCTCAGACATTGAGAAAACCATCGTTGACTGTGCGGATAGGCAAGATCTAAGCAGCGGCATTGCAGAAGTAATCAGGATTTTATTAAATGCCATTTCAACGGAAAAATTCGATTGGCAAAAGTTAGTTAAGTATATAACTCAATTTGAAAACCATGCCCTTGCTCAAAGAATAGGTTTCATCATCGACTTTTTAAGAGAACGAAAAAAGATTCAAATTGACCAGACAATTCTTAACGATCTTTTGGCGTTAAGCAGCTCTAAGGTTTATCGTCTTGACATCGACGGACCGATGCAAGGTGAAATATCGAGGAAATGGGGGATAATTAACAACGCGGGCTTTCTTGAGATATAATGTAAAGGTAGTGGTGCAATTTGCTCAAGCTAACTAGTCATGACCTAAGAGTTTGGGCAGATGAGCAGGGACTTTCAGATTTGCTTTTCGCGGAATTAGACTATCGCCTCGTGGCAATTCTCCAAGGTATATACCAAAACGATTTCCTATCCGAACGATTGTTTATGAAAGGCGGAACTGCCATAAACAAATTGTATTTGGGGGCAACATCGAGGCTTTCAGTGGATCTTGACTTTAACCATATAGGACCTAAAGAAAAAGTATTACAAGAAAAGCAAGCAATCAGAAAGCAGCTATGCAGTCTTTTAGAAAAACATGATACTGCCTGCATCATTCACTCAAAACACAGGTATGAGCAGACGACAATTAAGGCCAGATACAGAACCCTTGCTGGCACCAATCAAAATATTAAAATCGAAATTTCTCATGTAGAGCGCTTTCCTATCCTTCCGCCTCTTCAAAAACAAATAAAAACACCGGATGGAGTTGCCAATGTAACAACTTATACTTTGGAAGAATTAACGTCAACTAAACTTAAGAGCGCTAATGGAAAGAAGCAAAGGGAGAGACATATACGACCTGTACTTTATTTCAAAACTTAAGCCAAATCCAGTTATCATAAGAAAGATGTTTCTTTACTATTTCTACCGTTCTCGCAAAGTTTTCAACCCAAAAACCCACTACCTAAATTTGACCAAGAGATACGAGAACAGCGCTTACAGAGATGATGTATCAGCTTTTGTTAAGCCAACGGTGACTTTTGATTTAAAAGCTGCCTCAAAGGAAATAATAGGGTCGTATGCATTTCTAAACGATTTTGATAAGCA
Organism: Candidatus Bathyarchaeota archaeon; assembly: GCA_963828195.1. Classification (GTDB taxonomy): domain Archaea; phylum Thermoproteota; class Bathyarchaeia; order Bathyarchaeales; family Bathycorpusculaceae; genus Bathycorpusculum. Next base: position 905,136 of record CAWHDT010000005.1, on the reverse strand, counting down.
AGATAAAGACTTCTTGCTACTGGCATGCATGCTTCTCGGAAGGAAAATACCGAAAGAATACATAGAAGAACTGAAAGAAGTTGAGAGCCCACTTGCTCTCCTTTTTGGTGGAATCAAAATATCGCAAGAAGCCTGCAACATTTCAACTGACGAAATTATGCTGTTTAAGAAAAATAAACAAAAGCAGAAAAGCAAAGCTAAAGAGTAAATGCTATTATCCTCATCTAATCAAGGGGACAAAAATCCATGCCTCCAGCTGCAGTTAAAACCATTGAGGACCTTATTTATTGGCAGTACGCGAAAATAATCGCTGATTCAGCTGGCATCGGCAAGAAAGATTATGGTTTTGTTATGAACAAGTTTAAGCAGCTTAAGTCGGGCAGCATTAGTTGGAATGAAATCAGGGAATACGTCAAAGAACGGGAGTATACGAACGAATGCGTTTTCTGTGGGGCAACCGCGGACTTGACGCTTGAGCATTTGCTGCCACAAAAATATCATGGACCAAATGTTGAGAAGAATATAGTTTGGATATGCAAAAGCTGTAACTCCCAAAAAGGCGCAAGAAAGACTCTACGAACACTTTGCCATCCAAGCTGGGGTAGAAGCAGCAAAATATGAGGTCCCACGGATAGCTGAAGGAAAATACTTGAAATTCGCATACGAAACCCTTAAAGAAAAAAGCTTCTTAGAAATTAGCTCGGCGCAGTTAAGCAGCGAAATCTGCCCGAAATGCGACATGAAACAGCTGTGTGTGAAACAAGGCAGCGAAGGGGAACTGTTCCCGTTCTGTATTGACGGCATTTTAACTTTATGCTTTAAAGAAAAGCCTAAGTGATTCAGTGTCTGGTCTCCGGAGTATGGGCGGAAGCAGTTTCTGTAAGGCTTTAAACCATTTTTTTCTCTGCCTTAAGCTTAAATCCAAACACTAAATCCGAAAAACAGTCTGAATTAAGCCCTGCACAGAAATCCGCCTACCTATAGACCTACCTACTATTTGCACCAAAAAACGGCAACAAAAAGAAACCGGGCGGAAGAAGAAGAAGAAGAAAAACGATTTCACCAGCTTCTTCTTTTGAAATATTGATTGCCGAGAAGAACAACATTTGAATTTCGGGTGTTGTTGTTCTTTCAAAAATGAAAATTAATAACAAAATTCAGCTACAAAACATGGGCGAAACCTTTCTTTTAAACTCCAGCCCAAAACAGAGTTTTCTTACGCATAAGCGCAATGAATTCTTTTAGCACTTCTTGTTCATCCGCCGTCAAATCATCTGCATGTGTCGTCAACAATGCTTTAGCGTCCTTCTCAGGCACCTTCACGTACAAAATGTCTTTTTCAAATATATGCCTGCCCGCAATCGGCTTATCCATCGAAATCGCCACCTGCATGCCGACCTTAGCTTCCGGCACGGCTTTGCCCTGGTCCTGAATCTGGTCAACTTCCCCTAAATCGCTGCTGTCTTCCTTGCGCATAAGGCCATACTTCGGCTGCAACCGCCCGCCTAAAACCTCCACGCCGACGACAAGCGGCTTAGCTCTGTGGAAAATGCAGTTGGGCAAAACCATAAGTTTTCCCGGCTTGACAAGTGCCTCAAATTCTGCTTCGCTTTTTGATTCGCGCTTGTTTTTAGCCCACTGAATGTAGGCGTCTATCAGGTTGTAGATGATGGGTTGGTTAAAAATAGGAATGTTGTTGTGTTCTGCTTCCTCCGCTGCGTCAGGCAAAGTTTTGACGCCGAAAGCCAAAATGGCGCCGACTAACGGTTCACGCGTCTTCACAACTGATGCCTCAATCACGTCGCGTTTGCTGATGTCCCCGACGTCTGCGATTCGAACCTGAACGTTGTTGGCTTTCAAAATTTCAGCCATGGCCTCTAACGAGCCAAGTGTGTCTGCCTTAACGATGACGCCTTCAATCTCCTTGGCAATCCTGATTCTGCCGATTTCTTCAGTGATAAGCTTACTGTATTTAGCGGGGTCTTCACCGGTTGGCACAGCGAATAATGGTGCACCGGCCAAAGCGCCCTCCAAATCAGGCGCAACTATCTTAACACCTGCACTGGCAAAAACGCAGTCAACTGAAGTAAACTTGTCCCGCGGATCCCTCATCTCATCAAGGGGCTTTGGAACTAAAATCGCGCGTACACGAGCCGAAAGCGCCCCGTTGCGTCCCCCGACAACAATCAAATCGTCCTTATGTAGGGTGCCATCGTAAACAATAGTGTTCAAAGTTAAGCCTAAACCTGGTTCATCTTTTACCTCTAGCACTGTACCCTTAGCTGCGCCCTCTGTTGTCTCCAAACGTTTCTTGAGAAACTGCTGGCTCAGTCCAACCAGAACCATAACTAGCTCTGATAAGCCTTCGCCGGTTTTTGCGCTGGTCGGAACCAAAGCCACGTTAACCGTGAAATCGCGGATGTGATCAAACCGGTCAGTTTTGAAACCTAAACGCGAAAACTCACCCATCACCTGGTATAGACGGTTATCCACCGCTTCACGCACGAAACTGGATTGGGAAGCATAAGACTTCAAAAAAGGCTCGCCGCGCTGAGGCACCCAACCCGGAATGCGATCAATCTGATTGACAGCAACGATAAACGGGGTTTTGCGGGCTTTCAAAATATCGATGCACTCGAAAGTTTGAGCTTCAAAACCTTTTATCGCATTCACGACAAGTATCGCTATGTCCGCGACGCTTCCGCCTCTGCGCCTCAAGTTCGTGAAAGCCTCATGCCCAGGCGTATCAACAATCAAAAGACCGGGGATTTCTATACCTGTTTTGAAACTAGACATGTAGGGACCGATAAGCTGTTTGAGCGTTTCAACGGGGAAGAAGCTTGCGCCTATATGCTGAGTCATTCCGCCTGCTTCACGCGCTTGCACGCTGGTTTTTCTCAGTTCATCAAGCAGCGAGGTTTTTCCCGCATCTACATGTCCTAATACGCATACTATTGGTTGGCGTGTTGGCATAAATTAAATCCCTGTCCACAATAAGTTATATACGACTCATAATGATTTTTCGGTTTATAAAGCTGGTGAGAGCACTTTCGCTCTTGATGATTACGCTTCTTGGCGGGTTTAACGCGGATATTACCGGTTACTGAATGAAAGAAGTTATTCGGATGGTCTCGCAAGAAGTAGAAAGAGACCGATGATAACCATGATGACGCTCAGGACACCGAAGAATAACGTGAAATCGCCAAGACCGCTTGAACTGCTTGTTGTCGTGGTGAGATAAATCATTATGCCGCCGACTACGATTAAGAGTACCCCTATTAGTTTCTCGGCAAGGGATACAAAGAATGTGTCTCCTTCTTCACTCATAGATGTTAACGCCCTGTCTCTCCGTGTTAATGGCTACATAAACAAAGAGGGGTAATTTAAATTATTTGTTGTCGAACGCGATTTAGGCAACATAAGCAAAGGATTGATGAGCTTTAGCGCTACAGACATGAACGAGCAGTTATTTTGGCGAATGTCTCGATCAGATCAATAAATCCTCGTTGATGCACTAGCACAGTCACATAGGCATAAATTGTGTCATCGGGTTTTATGAAATGGCGTTTTTAATGGAAAAAAAAGAAATGTTAATTGAAATAAAAGAGAAAACCGATGCTACCATAATAAAAGAATTCAGTCAAGACGGCGCAATGGTCCAGTACAATTCAAGTGGGGAAGCTAAAAGTGATAAATATCAGGCAAATCACGTTGAAACAACTGACGTCAAGATGAAGATAGATGGAACTAACGAGTGGGAAAGCAAATCAATTGAAATGACCAAAGAAGGCGACGTACTAATGATTTGGGGCAAAGGCACCGGAAAACAAAACAATTTCACGGGTGAAGTTACCCTTATGACAAACTCGCCAAAGCTCAGCTGGCTAAACAACACCAAAGCTAAAGTTGAAGGAATGGTCGACATGAAGAGCAATGAAGCAACAGTAAAGATTTGGGTGGGAAAACAAGCGAAAGTTGCAGCACCCATGATGTAAGCACTATTTTGAGCTTCATAACAAGTATTCATCAACAATGCAGAATTGAACGAACGGACTGAAACATTCTTGTTCAGCCTTTCTCTTTATTTTTAAGATTTAGATAATAACTTCTTTTTTTTGGAAAAAGCAAAGTTGTTTCTATTTACAACACATTTTCTAAAAATATTGGATTCTTATTTTTTCTTTTCAGTGGCGGCTTCTAGTTTAGTGGGTAAATATTCGTCAACTATGTAGGTTAATCCGTAGCGGCTGAAAGCTTCTTGCTCTGCCTTTCGCTTTATTTTTAGGAACAGTTTTATTTCTCTTTGCCACAGCGGGTCATTTTGGTATCTTGGGTCCTTCTGCAACTCGTATAACCGTTTAATATCCACTTCATCCAGCGGGTCAGTGGGCAATTTGTATTCGATGATGTCGCTTGCCCAAACTCCACTCCAGACCGCATCAGGCGTGTTCAGCTCTCTTAGGTGCGCCGCGTTGGCTGAGCCCGAAATGATGACTTGGGCGATGTGCATTCCCCAGGGGTCTCCATCAGTTAAAATGTAAACTGGCAAATTCAACTCGTCATGGAGGCGGCGGATGAAACTTCGGGTTTGCCTTGGCGCTTGTCCACCGCACGAGATTAAAAGGGACTTGTGCTTGTTGTGAACGTTTTCTTCGATGAATCTTGTAAAAAGCGCGCCTTTCTCGATTGCTATGACTTTGTCGGCTTTCGTGTTTATGAATTCCGCTGAAGTCAAGGCTGGACCGATCAGCACGCCGTCTGGGTGGCTGGTTAAATTCAAAGTTTTACCCTCATATCCGGGAACTGTGTAGCCGATATCTAAGTCGCCGAAAATTGCGCTTCGTTCCTCTGGAAAAATATGAAAGTCTTCTCGCGCAAACCCCGTTAAAGTTTCCAGGTCAGTGATGATGTTGTTAGATTCCTGCTGGTCTGTAAAAGTCATCTCGTATGCCTGCGCCGAATAGTAGACGTCTCTGAGCGTGCTGGTTTTGCGTTGGCTCGTAAGTTCGTTACTAAACATTGCTGCCCAAGCAAGCTGTGTGAATGGCTTAATGTGGCGGATGTTGCGGGCGCTGCGGCTGACGACTTTCTCACCAAAAATATATTGCCGAAGCCCTGGGTCATAATTGATGTTTTCGGTGGAGCGGCTTGGCATGTTAATGGTTGGAAAAACACCTTGATCTAGCTGATTGTAAATTTTGGTCCCAAAGTCGCGTAGACCAGCGATGACTTCGTTTTGTTTTTCAATTATCTTAGCTTTCTTCTGCGCCATATTTTTGCACACTCTTCAATAGTTTTTCAATATCTGGTACACGCGTTTCCCCGGCCAATGTTGCAGAAAACTGTGCTATTTTAGGTAGGTACTTGCTGAAAATCCCCAAACGTTTCTTTTCCATGTGAACGTGCTCTTGACGTGACAGAAAATGCTGAAGCTGGCGGGCAACTTCACGCAGAGCATTGGCTTCTTCACGGCGAACTTCGGGGCGGTCAGCGATAAATTCTTTTCCAACAGTTTTGTACGGGACCTTTGTGCTGCAAATATGAACGACGATTGCGATTGGCATGTCAGGCGCCACTTTGTATCTTCGCCAATTCATGGCGGAGATTACTCGATAAGAAACGTCGCTTGCTTCATCGTAGAGCAGGGGGATTTTGTTTGCAAAGCGGTAAATCACAAAAGCTCCACGTTTTGGCACTCCTCCGCCGTAGGCAATCGCCATTTCAATGATGAATGGGTGACCCGAATAAGTGGAGGGTTTGCGCTGATGAACCACCAGGTACTCAGGATTTAGCTCTTTCATAACGCCTGCTCGGAGCAAATCCTCGCCTAAAGGTGAGAGGCAGCTGGCGTCAGGCGGCAAGAAATCCTTGTACTTCTTTAGGTTCTGCATTAACCGCACGATTTCTTCATGGGAAAGCTTCTTGGGATTCTTGGAGCTAGATTGAGCTACTTTTCTGCATTTTGGGCAAAGAGGTCGGTTGTCAACCCAGTTTATTTGGTCATACTCAAGTTTTCCATGTTCGCTGCAGGAAAAAGTAATTAAATTTGCCGAAATCAAAAATTTGACAGCTGTTACTTCACCAACTCGGTGAAAGTGGCCTCTCAAAAAATCTTCCATGTTGTTAAAGGTTGTAATTTGGATTAGCCGTTGCAGCAGTTCCACATCAACGCCGTATGGATGGGGCAGTATTTCTGTCGGCGGCTCAGGCATCTCGGAGGTGGCACGGGTAAACTTGTAGAGTCTGCCTTTGGGATCAACAAATGTCAAATTCGCATATGGGTTAACCATAGCTGTTTGTTTGAAGTATTCAAGAATTTTTGGCATTGCCCTAAGATAGTCGCCTTCAAGGGAAAACTCGACTATGGTTCCACGCCAATTGTCCTTGTTGATTAGGACTTTTCGGTCGATAATTATTGGGCGGTTTCTTTGGATGTCAATCATTAATTTGAAACTGTAGATTTTTGCTTGCCCCGTGGAAGAGGTCACGAAGGCGGGTTGATGCGTGGTGACTTGCCCGTAGAGAACGGCCATTTTTCCGCCTAAGCCAAATGTGCCTCTTGTCTGTTTGAGCTTGTATTTGCTGCCATAGAGCACCTGACCGAAAGCGGATGGAATGAACCTTGGCTGTATTCCGCTGCCGTTGTCTTCAACCCTAAGTTTGTAGATTTGGGTTTCTTTAGTTGCTTCTCCTTCGTAAGACAAGCGAACGTATATGTCTGGCGGGATTTTTTGGCTTTCAGCCGCATCTAAGGAGTTCTCAACAATTTCTCGTATAGCGACGAATACTGCGCGTGAAGGGTTAGTTAAACCCGCAATGTCCCTATTGCGATAGAAAAAGTCAGATGCACTAATCTCTTCAAAGGTTGCTTGAGCCACTTCCTGCTTACACCACTCTTTTCCTTGTTTTGCTATTGCAGATTGTTTAGTATATTTGCTGCTTGTTCTTTAAGTTAACTGCACTTTGCTGGGGGAAACCTCTGATTCTTGACTGAGCTGCGGCTTAAGAAATGGTGACTTTTGCTTTAAACTTGTATAAATAGAAGAAACTGGTTTACATGGAACGAAATAACGTTTAATTGATTTATTTTTTGATTGTTTCGGGCTTAGTTGTCTTTGTGTAGTAGTATTCGCCTATTCCTTTTTGGAACTTATCCATCTGCGAGTCTTCCTTGTTTACTCTAGGCCGCATGGTTACTGAGTCTCTGCGGAATGTGATGTTCATTTCTTTAAGGAACGTGTTCATGCCCCCTCTTAGGCTAGTCGGGGGATTAGCTAATCCGTTCACGCCAGGCTCGCCGTTGAAGACCATCAGTCGGTCGGCAATGAAGTCTTGGGTAACAACGTCGTGCTCCACCACAAACGCCGGTATGCCGTGGGCTTCCACAACCCGCCGCAGAGTTTTAGCCATGTTTAATCGTTCTTCAACATCTAAATAGGCGCTGGGTTCGTCGAGAAGATACAGGTCAGCTTTGCGGCTTAAACACGCGGCGATGGCGACTTTTTGCAGTTCACCCCCGCTGAGCTCCATCACGTTTCGATCCATCAAGACCTGAAGCCGTAGCGGCTGGGCAATCTCGGTTTTGTACCAGCTTGAGGTAAAGTTTTCTTTTGCCACGTTAATAAGCAGTTCAGCAACCGTGCCCGTATAGTCGGGCGCAATGTACTGGGGTTTGTAGCTGACTTTTAACTCGCCAAGCTTCTGTTTCTCATCAGTTTCTTCGAGTCCAGCGAGAATTTTTACGAAAGTGGTTTTTCCGATACCGTTAGGCCCCAAGATACCGACGATTTCTCCAATCTTAATTTCGCCCGGTTCAATGTCAAGTTTGAAACCCTTGAAAGTTTTCGTCATGCCTTCCCACTTCAGAAGCGGTTCGCCCAGGTTGGTGCCTGCGGTCGGCGGCTTCTCGTGGAAAATGATGGATTCTTTGCGGAACATTATGTTCTCGTCTGGAATGTAGCCTTGCAGGTAAATGTTTATGCCCGTGCGGACGCCATGGACGTGTGAGACGACACCGTAGACGCCTGGTTCGCCGTAAAAGAGGCAGATTTGGTCCGAGAGGTAATCGATGATGGCTAAGTCATGTTCGGCGACAACTATTGTTTTCTGCTGCTCTTTGAGGCTCCTTATGGCTCTCGCAACAATAAGGCGTTGCTTGACGTCAAGGTAGCTTGAAGGCTCATCGAAAAGGTAAACATCTGCCTCGCGGCTCAGAGCAGCTGCAACCGCCACGCGCTGAAGTTCCCCGCCGCTAAGAACCTCTAAAGGCCTATCCCAAACTGTTTTAAGCTCAAGTTCCTCTGAAATCGCGTCAAGCTGCCCTCGCTCATCAACTTTCTCAAGCAGATCCCCGACTTTGCCGCTGACAGCTTTGGGAATCTTGTCCACGTACTGGGGTTTGCTGCTGACTTTGAGTTTTTTTTCACTCATTTTTTGGAAGTAATCTTGAAGGCTTGACCCGCGGTAATACTGCATGATTTCGGGCCAATCAGGGGGGTCATCGTATTTGCCAAGGTTAGGTTTGATTTCGCCTGAAAAAACCTTAAGAGCAGTGGTTTTTCCGATGCCGTTTTGCCCGATCAAACCCAGCACTGTGCCTGGTGAAGGCATAGGTAAACGGAAAAGTTTGAAGCTGTTTTCGCTGAAGCGGTGACTGCAATCTTTTTCCAGTTCGTCAGGAAGATTCACGATGCTGATGGCTTTGAACGGGCATTTTTTGACGCAGATGCCGCAGCCGCTGCAAAGAGTTTCAGATATGACCGCTTTGTCTCCTTCAACCCTGATGGCTTCAACTCTGCTGCGAACCATAGGGCAGAAGCTAACGCAGACCTGGTTGCATTTTTTGACTTTGCATTTATCTTGGTTGAGTACGGCGATACGGGTCATTGTTAAACGTCCAGTAATGAAATTAGATATGTGGGTTATAAATTTAACAAATGATTTATGAATAATCCTTCAGATGTAGCACTCGAAACTGCCCCTTTCCTTTCTGATACATTTTGTCATCTGCTGTAATTACTTGAGCACTCATTTTTTCTGAAACATACAGGTAAGCTGCATCGTAAACGGTTAGATCCGTTTTGAGTGCAATGTTCAAAACCTTTGAAATATCTGACCAATTTAATTCATGAAAACTAACATGCAGGTTATTCAACGCCTCCAAGGCTTCGGAGGCGTCCTTTTGAGTAATTCTTCCTTGTCGTACTGCCTTCCAAAGTGAATTAGCAACTTCATGCAGCATAAATGAGGGTGCAAACAAATGAGTAATTTCTGACAAGTGATCCTGCTTCAGTTTTAATGCTCTTACCTCATAGGGTTCGCCAGGAAGCACCCATTTTACGACAACGCTTGCATCTACAACATGCATGAAAAGCCTATCGTTCCCTATCTTCTCGAATCCAAGCTACAATTTCCGCGGTAGATGTCGGCTTGCTGCGTTTTCGGATTTCATCTAGTTTATCGGAGGCTGCTTTCATTTTTCGCTGATTCACTTTTGTTTGTAGGCATTCGCGGATATACTCGCTCCAATTTATGCCGTCGATTTCTTTCATTTCCTTCTTTAGCTTTTCAGGAATTTTGACAGTGAAAACCGTTTGAGTCATATTCTCTCGTTGTATATACTACGCGTATATACCTTTAAGTATTACGGAAACAGGCTTAAAAATGACTTTTTTTCAAACTTAAAAGAAAAATATGTTGAAATTACCTTACGGCTAGTTTACCATTCTTCCTCTTCCCATTCCTCATCTTCGCCTTCTTCCCATTCATCTTCCTCTTCGAATATCATATCTCTTTTTCACCTCACATAACACGCTTAAAACTACCCTATCCCCTCGGCAGTTTAAACATTTAGATTCGTCAAATGTCGTTAATCTAGAGCATACAGCCTTGAAACAAACATGCAGCCTGCACATTTTTTCCACCAATTCCGTGCACACTAACGGCTTTTTCAGCTGCCGCTGTGCTAGTGGAACCAAAATTTTGAGGCAGCATTAAAATAGGTCAATCGTACTGCAAACAAAAGGCAAAAAATGCTTTTTGGCTCAACAAAATAGATAAATTCTCCAAGCCCCCTGTTAGGGGTCGGGATGATGTGAGGCGACGGCTTCGAGCCCTAAGCTGTGAGAAATCGTCAAATATCGCTGACCCACCCAGGCTTGTTATTCTAAATTCAACGGTTATTTGAATTTTAAAAGATTTTAACGTTTCAGGATCAGAAACCCAACCTGTTAGAAACGTTGAAGTGATGGCGTGCCAATTGCTCTTTTTCGGTTTTACCAAAAAGAAAGGAATTTTTTAGAGTTTTAGAAATAAAATGACATTGTTAAATCGTGACTTGCTGAAGGTGTACCCCGCGTTTCTGGGAGCATTTTGGCGGTAATGTTTGTGTGGCGGGTGTAGGTGTTTTGACGTGATTTTCGGATCAGGTCTTGGGTGCGTTGGCAAAGTAGTTTTAGTTTTTTCTGGCGTCGATGGAGCTGTTGTAGGTTGATTTAGCTGAACTACTAGGGATGTCGATGTCCTCGTTGTTTGTGATGGTGGAGTTGGCTCCATTGGCGGAGACGGAGTTGATTCTGGAATTTGTGCAGAGATTACAACTGGCGTCGGGAAATTCGCAGGTGCTGTGATGTCGTTAGGCGTCGGGTTATCTGTCGGTGCTGGGGTTGGAGTAGGAGTTGACGTTTGTGTTGAAACTGGAATTGGAGTTGGCGTTGATGCTGGAGTTGGTGTTGGGTTGGGTGTTGCGGTTGGAGCAGATGTTGAAGTAGGAGTTGGAGTAGGAGTGGGAACTGGAGTTGCCGTTGGTGCAGGGGTTGGTGTTGGGTTGGGTGTTGCTGTTGGAGCTGGAGTGGGGGTTGGAGTTGCCGTTGGCGCTGGAGTTGGTACTGTTGTTGAAGAATGTCTGTGAGTTGGCTTCGCGGTCGGCACTGGAGTAGGCGTGGGTGTTGAGGTTGGGGTTGGTGTTGCTGTTGGTTTTGGTGTTGGGGTTGGAGTTGGTGTTGGTGTGGAGGTTGGTGCTGGCGTTGGTGTCGGGTCCGGGGTTGCGGTTGGTGTCGGTGTTGCCGTTGGGGTTGGTGTGGAGGTTGTTGTCGCTGCGTATGCGTTGATGTATTCTTGTCCCATTGTATCTGGTGTGTACCCGCTTGTCAGTAGTTCTTCGCCGTCGTAGGTTCCGCCAAGTCCGCTGCTGCTTAGCCAATAGTATGCCCCTGCGCCGATTCCACATGAGTACTGGGCTGTGAGCAGATTAGTCCACCAAGTCGCATCATTAGCGGTATTGCTGGATGATGATAGGCATGAGCCTTCCTCATTAATGACCAGTGGCGCGGTGACGTCCATGCCGCTTTGTAAGCCCTGCAGCTGCGTTTCAAGCTGAGCCTCAGTCATAGGAACGCCTGAAGAGTCGCTTCCGCTTGAATCCCAAAACTGAGTAAGATCAGAGGGCGCGTAGTAGTAGAGGTGCGTTGTAAAAGCCAAATTCGTTGGGCTTCCGATCGCTGAAGATATAGCTGATGCCCAGCCCAGTGTTTGGCCAACGTTTGGTTCCCATCCGCAGTTCCACTGCATGAAAATCAAGTTGGTTGCGCCTGTGCCTCGAATTGCATTGTACATCGTGGTTAGGTAAGTCATGTACCCGGAAGTCACCGTGTTGGTAGATGAACCCATAGGCTCATTCCAAGCCTCAAAGATCACGTTCGGATAAGCCTTTAATGCGTTAGCCATAGACGTCCAGTATGCAGTCCAGAATGCCTGTTCGTTAGCGTAGCCGTTTTGGCTCTCTTCATAGCTCAAAAATGCTTGCCCTGCACTGTCCCAGTTGCCGCACATAGGCAGTCCTTGGGATCCTGCCTGGTTAGGTGTTAGATACGGGTCTGAGCTAAATGAGCCCGAGCAGGCAGTTAACTGGTAGGGCACGATGTCAATGTAGATACCGGCTGCTTCAGCTTCACTAGCTAAGGTTTCAACGTAACTCTGCACGTTTTCCCCGTTTGCAGTGCCATCAGCGCCGTTTAGCATCCACCACTCAGGGTAAATAAAGACGCGTATCATGTTAACGTCCCAGACTGTTGACAACTCCGTAAACGTTTGAGTTACTGCTGTTGACGAGGCTGACCCCCACTGGTCACCCCAGCTGTCGCCGCCGCCTGTTCCCCATAGGATGAGGTCGGGCGTCATTCCGGCTATGCCCATGCCGCGCAGGTAGACTGGGTTGTTGTTTGAGTTAAGTATCTGGCTTCCTGAAGTGTGCAGCGGAAGCGTTGCTGTCGCTGTTGCTGCCTGTACTCCGGTTGAGCCCAAAACTGTAAGTGTGCTTATGACAAAGATTGCGATGATGCACAGAACTGACGGCTTTGCAATCCTCTTAAGACTTATAGAAGCCAATATGTTTCCTAAATCGCGTGTTTTCATTTTCTCTCCCTTCTTGGATGTTATGGAAGCTCGTTATCGCTTGGATGTATATTATAGCTTTTTGAAAAATCAATTAACGTACTTTGTCAACATTGGTGTAGGGCTTGCGAACTCCACTTCGCATAGGTTTAGCGGGTTACAATACTTGTGGTAGGCATGTAGCTACAACATTATTTTATATCTACAGTCGTCACTCTTAAGATATGTACTAATTTTTTGGGGTTACAAACCCATTCAAGGAGAAAAGAAAAATGAACACTTTAAACAAAAAAATCTTCCGCGGTGCCATCCTCGAAAGCATCCTGCTCAACATAATAAACGACACATCCGACCGAGGCCTGCACGGCTACGCCCTTTTCAAGGCAGTCGATAAAAAATTCGGCGTACGATTAGGACCCTCAACTCTGTACACAGAACTAAAACACCTGCAGAATCAGGGGCTCATCGCTTCAAGCTGGGAGCTCGCCCAAGGAAAACCCCGAAAGCAATATCGAATCACACAAAAAGGGCAGAGCATGCTGAGGGCGTATTTCGTCGAGTTAAAAACAATCATTCCAACCGCCATCACGTGCAAAACATAAAACGGTTTTAGTGGTGGTTGTCCATGCAATCAAATTTTATACACCCAAACGTTGTCGATTTTTCAGCGAAAAGGCACTCTATAAGATTTTAGAATTTATTTGAAATGCGCAGGAAATTATATTATTCCAGCGAGCGCGCCCACTACGGTTGAAGCTATAAAAAGCACAATAATGCCTATGACTAAAATTTTTTTGGTGGAAGACTTCATTTTGATCTGCTCTTAGTTAAATGGGTACTTCATATAAAAAGTAAGAGCTAAGTTTAGCTCGTCAAAATCAACAATAAAGGATTAAACTAAAAAATTATCTTTCGCAGGGTTATCTTTCATCATTTTGGCACTGGATGGACACCAATTTCTAAATCGTTGCGAGAACCCATAAACTACTCGCCTAACTCTGATAAGTAGCCTGTTGGAATATTTTCCTGTGAAATATTAACTGGCTCCAGTAAGGGATAATCGTCTCGGTTGGTTGCATCAATGATGTAAGGTGTGGTGCCTACGCCGTTGGTGCCTGTTCCGTTATAGTTGCTCCAGTAGTTGCCTTGCCCGTTGCTGCTCCATGTGTTGGCTGAGTCGGTGGTGGCGGAGCCGTTCCAAGCGAAATCGATAAAGTTGTTGTGGTAAAAAGTGTTCTTCCCCACCAAGATGTCTGGAATAATTAATTTGCCTGTGGTGACGTTGTTTGCAACAAACAGGTTACCTGTAGTGGCGCCTTTGTCGGAGGTGCCCATGTATACCCATCGGAAGCAGGTCCCAAAGGTGTTGCCGAAAAACAGGTTGTATGATGCGTCATAAAGCGTTATGCGGTTTGAATTATCCAGGGTGCAGTTGTTGTTCAAGAAAACGTTGTAGTTGGAGTTCATTTCGATGTCAAAGCCGCCGATGCCGCAGTTGTTGATGGTGTTGTTTGAGGCTGTCCGCAGGCTGCAAACGTAAGTGGCCTCGCTGTCCAAAATGACGTTGTGATTTGAATTTTCCAAGTTTATTTGGCTGCAATTCGAGTTTTCTACTTTGCAGTTTGAAGCATCATCAAGGTAGATTAGATAGAAGGCTGGGCTGATTTCGACATTTTCAACTGTTACGTTGTTGACCCCTTGCAGTTGAATGATGTTTTGATTGGGGTAATTACCGTTAAATGTGCTGGCTAAACCTGACCCATCTATCACAATATTGTTTTTCTCTACGATAAGTTCGTCTTCTAAAGCGCCATTTATGTAGTAGACGTTTCCGCTGCTTGAAATCGGCATGGTGCCCGAAGCCCCCGGCGAAACCGTGCCGTCAGCATTTATGACTATGGCGTTGATTGGGTTAGTCGCGTAAACATTCTGTGCGGGCTGCTGGGAAACTGCATTTTGGAAAAACATGTAGCCAAACAATGCCGCCACAAGAACGACAGTTATCCCTGTTACAACCAAAATTTTAAACCATAAAGAATGCCGAATACTTTTTTCTCTGGGAAACGATAGGTAGCTGTTTGGTTTTTTGGGGGTTGGCGGTTCTGGACACCAATTTCTTAAGTCTCTAAGTCTCTTACGTAAACCCATAGCTATTCACCTGCTATTTTTCCCTTATAAATTTGACCAGAAACGATTGATGAAGAGTCTTGTGTATTTGGTGAACTAGCTGTTTTAGTTTTCAGTCCCTTTTGAGACGTCAAAAGAACCACCGTGGCAACAATCAATACTGCAGCTACTACGCCGATTATAATGGGCAGGGGGTTGGACTGCTTAGACGAAGGAGACGTCGTAGGTGTGACCCTCAAAGCATAAATGTTGTTGCCGCCGCCTACGTAGAGCACTCCGTTGACCACAGCGGGAGAATCAACTGCGCCGCTGGTGGGGTAGCTCCACAGTTCGACGCCGTTTGTGGCGTTCAAAGTGTAAATGTTATTATCTGTTGAACCAACGTACAAAACTCCATCGGCGACAGTGGGAGTTGACAGAGTTCCGTCGCCAATCGTGCAGTTCCAGATTATAGTGCCGCTGGATGAATTGAAAGCGTAAACGTTACCATAATCTGAGCCTAAATACACGACGCCGTCAACAACGGCGGGAGACGAATCAACGTTTTCGAGACTAACTCCGTTTCCGGAGCCCGTGTAAACAGGGGTGTAATTCCATATTTCTGCGCCGCTCGTGGCATTGATCGCATATAAGTTATTTTCCTCTGAGACGTAGTAGACAACTCCGCCGGCAACAACAGGAGGCGACCAACCTGAGTAGTCTGTGTTGTAATTCCAGAGTTGGGCTCCACTCGTAGCATTGAAAGCGTAAACGCCATAGCAAATCTGGGCTATTGGATAGCCAGCAGGAATCGCCCAGCCAAACGCGCCCTCAGCACCTATATAGACTGTCCCATTGGCGACTGCAGGGGATGGGTTAACGATTGCGTAGCCAGCTAAGGACGGAGTACTCCAAAGTGTTTTACCGTTAGTCGCGTTTATAGCATAAACGTTGCAATCACCATTGTCTGAAGAGTTGGTCGTTCCAGCATAGACGATTCCGTCGGCAACGGTGGGAGAGGAGAAACCAACTGGCACATCGTATTGTGGCTCGTTTCTCCATAGCTGGGTACCGTCGGTAGCGTTCAAAGCGTTAATGGAAAATTCCGTGTTAACGTAAACTACACCATTGGCAACTGCAGGAGAAGAAGGCCACTCACCCGTGAAGTAATCCCAGAGTTGGGTGCCGTCGGTTGCATTTAAAGCGTAAACGTAGTTGTTCTCCTCGCTTGTATAAACTACGCCGTTGACCACAACAGGAGAAGAAGCTCCGTAGAGTCCTTCAAATGCACTAATATTGTATTTCCAGAGTAACGTGGGAGTTGCCGAAACAGGCGCATTAACTAAAGGAACGATTGGAGCAGACGGCATTAAGCTTGATGAAAATGCCAAAAATGTCACAGACAAAATAAGGGTCGCAGTAACCACCGCAGCGATGGGCATGGAATAACGTTTTAGTTTTGTAGGCAGACGGTCTGGCGGTTGGGGGCACCAATCCCTGAAATCTCTGAACCTCTTTCGTAGACTCATAACTACTCACCAGTTATTTTCGCGATTAGGGCTTCTGCGAGTTTGGAGGGCAAAATCTTGCTCGTATCGTCCAACAGAAGGAAGTTGCGGTCTTTTGCTTCTGAGAGCAGGGCATCGCGGCAGGTTTGAAGTTGACTGCATTTTTCGCAGTCGCCTTCGTGTTTGTACCAGACTTGGACACCGTTTTTGGCTGAGAATGTGATGAAGGCTTGGGTTTTGAAGTGACTGCTATAGCCGAGCAGGAAGCCCTTGTCGGGGTCGATTTTTTGGGTTTCGATTTTGTTGATTTTGGCGGTTTCCTCTAGAGCTTCGCCGATTTTGAGGTTGGCTATGTCGAGGGCTCCGTGGACTGTTTGGCGGGTTACGCCAAGTTTTCTTGCGATGTTGGCTTCTTGGAGTCCTCTGCTTTTTAGGTCCCACATTATTTTCTGTTTAGCAGTTAAATACCCGAGGCTCAGAGTCATGTACGTCCATCCAGTAAGACTCAAATACCTTACATAGTCAGGATTGCAGCTTAAGGATTTAAAACTTTCCCAAAACACACCAACCTACAAAAATCAATAGTTTAGCACATGCTGCAATTTCAGACTGCTGAAAAAACGCTGTTTCACGTTGAAAAATGTGGGCAGTTGCTTTCCCTCCTAACAAAACAAAAGGGGAATTTTTTTATCAAAAGAAGAAGAAGCCTTGAAAAAACGTTCTTCTTCTTCCTTCTTGACCACATTTTATGATAAGGCAGAAATATCCTGCTTGCATCTTCCCTTCTGTGAGAACTCGGTATGATTAGCGACTTTAACCTGTTAGCCACCACTTCACGTGGGAATGAGCGGCCAATGTGCAACGAACTGCATTTCCTGCTCAAAGAAAAGTTAGGGGACGCGGAAGCGCAAGTAAGCAAGACCAAAGTCAGAGGCTTAATCGTGGGCAAAACAACGCTTGACCCCTGCGTGGTTATAGAAAAATTCCGCAGCATCCTCAAAGAACGCCCCTACGAGTTCCGCTACGCCCTTCGAATCTTGCCGATTCAACGTGTTGTGCCGACGGATTTGGAGGAAATAAAACGGGTAACCCAAGAGTTAGCCGCCGGGATCGGCGAGCAGGAAACGTTCCGCGTTACAGTTGAAAAACGCTTCACCACCCTGCACTCTCAAGAAATTATTGAGGCGGCGGCGGGAAACCTGAATCGGAAAGCTGATCTTGAAAATCCTGACAAAATCTTGCTGATTGAGGTTCTTGGAGCTTTAACGGGGGTTTCTCTGCTTAAACCCAGCGACATCTTGGCGGTTGTCAAAGAGAAGATGCTTTAATTCACAGTTGAGTTGCAAGAAGAGCCACTCGCTCAATAACCAAGTTAATCACTGCTTCCGAGCGGTTTTCGTTTTTCATAACGGATTTTATTTCTTGGTCTGTGATGTGAAAGGTTTCTATGATTTTTTGTTCCTTAAAACTTGACATTTCCAGTTCTTTCTCGTTAGGTTCCCCGCCGACGCATGTGGTGATTGCTTCAAGCATGGCTGCGAGTTGAGTTGTGTCAGCGCCGATTATTACTGCGGCTATGCTTGTAGTTTCAGGCGTGATGCCCAAGCGTCGAATGGCGTTTTTTATTTGCCGCTGAGCTGAAGCGTAAAGCATTGTTTCCATGGCTAGGCTTTTAGAAAGGTTTGTTTTGTTTTGGAAAGCTTGCAGTGCGTTTAGGGCTGCGAAGTACAGGTGTTCTTTTGTGGCGATTAAGCTGGCGTCGAAGAATTGAACGTTAACGTTTTCAGAGGGTTCTTTTCGGTTTGCTTTGAGGAACTCGTCTGCCCTTGCGAATTCCACTTTTCTGTACCCTGTTATCTCAGCGTATTTGCCATATTCCCTTAGCGGATAAAGCATTATTGGCTCCTACTGCCGTCATTTAGCAGTTTTTCAGCCAACTGCTTTGGTAACCCAGCTTTTACAAGATTTGAAATTTCCTTTCCCATGGCGCGTTTGCCTTCTGCCGTCTGCATGATTTTCGCCATGGTTTCTCTTGCTTCCCACGGAAAAACTATCCAGTGATTTGTTTCTTTTTCAAAATAATCGGGCGTGGATATGGTTCCGGGTTTGCAATAAATGGTCGCTATTTTGATTTCTTTTGCGCCTTGATCTTGCAGGTGCTTTTTCGCAAGCTGCAGGCTTCTGCCGCAGTCAGAAACATCATCCACCAACAACACTTTTTTGTCGGGCAACTGCGTGTGGAGGCACTGTTTCAAAACGGGGTCTTTGCTTTTCTGGCCGATGCCAACGTAGTATTCTATTGTGATTATTGCGAAATCCCTGGTTTCCAGTAGGTCGGCGAGGATGCGCGAGGGAACTAACCCGCCTCTGGCGATGCCGACGATGATGTCGGGTTTGTAGCCGCCGCTTTGGATTTTTTGGGCCTGGGATAGGAGCATTTCGTATATTTGGTTCCACGTCGGAACTTCGTACTGGGTGTTGGCAGCCACTTTTTTGCCTCTTCCTACTGTAGTTGTTAGGCTTATAGTTAAGTTTGGTTTGTTAAGTCTTTTGTTTCTGCATGGCAATCGGCAGCTACTCGCAGGCTTAATTTTATTTGACTTTAACCATTTAATTTTAGAAAATTTATAGCTTTATTGATTTTAACATATTTTTTGGGGCATATTGCTTATTTTTACAAGTTTTTTATTGCTTGCTTGGTATAATTTATAAAGGAGTTATTCGTAATAATTGGTTTCGGGAGATAGGCGTCAACAGATATGTTTCGTAATTCGCAATATGCTTTAAAAGCGTCAGACGCCAATTTTGATAACAATAAAAAAGGTGTAAAAAATGGCAAAGAATAACGACGAGAAAATCAAGCATGTGCTCACTGACCCAAAGTTATCCGCCATAAAAGCAATGCTTGAGAAGGACCACGCAATCGACTGCCTGCTGCTACTCTATGCAGGCCGAGGCAAATGGAAAGAGGCTAAAGATTTCATGCGAGAAAATGAACTGACCCTAAGCGACGGCACTTTCAGAGCCCGAATGATCGAAATCGAATCACTGGGCCTAGCCAAAAGCGAACGTATCGATCCACTCAAAAAATACTACCTCAAAACCGAATTCGGCGAAAAAATAGCAAAACTTCTTCTCGCACTCTTCGACGAACTCGAAGCCTAAAAAAATAGGTTCCCAACAGTTTTTTATCCTCTACTTCTTTAACTTTAACCCCCGTTTTGTATAGTTAACCTTCTGACTTGGTTTGTTGAAATCTCTTGAGTAAGCGCTTTGTTGTAGTTTTGTTGGACAAACATATAATATGGTTTATTAAGTCATAATATTTATTAGGGCAAAAACCGAAGATAGATTCAGCAAACCAAAATGGAGTTTAAAAAAATGAACTTCGCAAAAAACTTTAGAAAATTTAAGAAAAATGCCAAAGCCCTAAGTCCAGTCATCGCCTCAATCATACTCATCGCAGTCACAGTCGCAGTCAGCGTAGTCGTCGCAGCATGGATGGGAGGACTAACCCTTGGATTCATGAACAACGCAGAGCAAGGACAAGTTACAGGCACGACATATGTAAATGCCACCGCAGTAGAAGTTACTATTCAGAACACTGGGACTAATACAGTGACCATAACAAGTGCAACCATCGATGGAAATGCAGCTACAATAAGTAATGGAACTGCAACAGCACCATGGAATATTCCCAAAGGACAGTCTGGAACCTTAACAATCTCATTTACAAGTGCTAGCCTGTCATTCACAAGCACTGCTCAATATACAATAGATCTGATCACTGCAAAAGGCAACACGATAACATATTCTTACACATACACTGGCACGCCAACCGCTTAAATTTCTACAAACATTAAACTTTGAAATTCGGGGGTAAGGCAAAAATGAACCAACAATCCTTTCTTTCTTTTATTTTCTCTTTCGGAGGTAAAAAATCATGGTAACACAACTTAAAGAATATAATTCGGCGCAGTCAATAGCTGACGCCTTAGACAAGGATCTGTCTGAAACCAAAAGTTTACTGGGTGAGTATCTGCGTCGTTTGGATGAGATTCGCACTTTGGCGGAGAAATCGAAAAAAGTCCGTGAAGTCATAATGAAGCTGGCAGGCAAAAAAACTAGCTCCACAGATACGCCAGGCGAAATAACCGTTGGCTCACTAAACATCATTTTAGACGCTAACGCGTTCCACGAGTTAACAGCCATAGAATCAGTCGTGCGCAGCCATCAAGAACGCTTGTTGGTTTTGCAGAAGGTGCGCGACGCATTAAAGTGGCTGGATCAACTTGGCGACACCGAAGGCCTCAAGTACCTAGTGCTGGAAGACGAAGGCATCCCACAGCGTATCTTATTCAAAATATCGTAACTGCCACTAAAGGAGCACTCTGGAAATGAGCAATGAAGCCTGCAACCTCGCCTTAAAAAACACGCTTAACGAAATCAAAAACGTCTGTCCAGACATCTCCAATATTCTTATTTTTAGAGAAAACGGCGAAATCGTCGCCAAAGACGAAAACACCACAGAAATTACAATGAACCTTGCTCAAGAAACCTTCCACGCGCTCGCCGAAAAAGCCAACGCGCTGGGCGGAATCGAATCAGTAACTTTCAGCGGCACAGAATCCAAAATTAACATCATACAATTCGACGACCTTTACATAACGACTGTTGCTGCAAACGACGCTGACGAAAAAACAATCTCCAACCTAATACGAGTCATGATTCCAACAACCCTAAAGATACTGCAGAACATCTACCCCACAATGAGGAACAGCCCCCAAGCACCTGTCTTGCAGTCTGAACACGAAACCTACATACCAGAACCGATGGCTCCAGCGGCTCAATTAAGCGAATACACGGTTGAAAACCTCACACTTATCGGAGGATTCATGATTGATCCTAAAACCGCATACATCGATAGTGCATTGATTGTTCAGTGGGCAGAAATGTACGGTGATATACCTATCAAACAAATCACTTTAGAAGCTCCTTCTACGGGAAAAACTTCACAGTGCAAGTTTCAACCCTTCAAAGGCACAAAATACGAAAATAGCGGCATAGTTAAGCTTTCAGAGAAAATTCAAACTGAACTAAACGTCAAGAAAGGCGCTAAGGTCCTCATCAAGCCAGTTCTTGAAGCTCCAGAAGAGCCAGAAGCAGCCCCAACTGAAAAAGTAAACAAACCTGACAGGCCAGTCGAAAAAACAAAAGACAAGAACGAACACAAAGTGGCACCCAAAACCGACGTATTCAAAGGGTTTCAAGAATACACGCGGCAAGCGCCTGTAATCCAGGTTATGGTAGAAAACCTCGGGGGTTTAGGCGGATTACTGGGAAATCCCGATTACGTGCGGGTTGACAACCTCGTCATAGCCCACTGGAAAGAAATGTTCGGCGAAAAAGAAATCAAAGAAGTAACAGTCGAAGAGACAACTTTTGGCAAGAAAATTCGCTGCAAACTACAACCCATTAAAGACGCCCAGCTTGAAGGCAAAGGAGTAACCCAAATTCCAGAGAAACTTCAACAAGCGCTGCGAACCAAGAAAGGCGCCCTGGTTTTGATTAAGCCAGTATTGAATAATCAAGAGGATTAAGCTATGTCTAAGAAAAGAGCCATGAATGAAACAATAACAGTTCAAGACGCGATAGTTATCGATGCGCAAGAAGACGGAAAACCACAGGTTGAACATGAAAATTCCGACTACAAAAGCCTGCTTGAAGCAGTTCAAGAAATCAGAAAATGCAACGACGTCGCCGGCTTCATCCTCAGAAGTGACTTACAAGCAACCGTTGACTTAAATGACCCTTCAAAAATAATCGAGTACGCTATGCTGTCTTCGCAGACGTTTGACGCTGCAGAGACGCTGGCTGCAACATTTAGGTTAGGCGGCACAGAAAACATACTTGTTGAAGGTAAAAACCTCAAGATGCTCTGCCTCCGCTTGGGACAAAACAAAATCAGCATATTCATGGAAAAAAGAATCGACCACAAGCAGATTCTGAGCGCTTTGGCACCTCAACCAGAGTAAATCGGGCATTAAATGAGAACTTTGGCTTGTCATCTCACAATCAAATTGGAATAGCTGTAAAAGACAACGCTGAATCTTACTCGATAGCAGTTAAAGCTTAATTGACCAGTTATTCTGATAGTTGAGTTTTGCAAGCCATACAGAACCGTTTTTTGAGCCTACCACGATGTAGCCGCCGTCTTTTGCGGGTATAATCGAATTATAGTTTGCCTCCAATCCCCATGGCAACGTGACTCCAGGAAGGGTCATGTTCCAAATTTCATTCCCGCTTTTATCAATTGTCATTAACCCGACCTGCGTAAGGTTTGAAATAGTCAAGAGCACATATCCTCCGCTTTGGGTTTCAAGGGCACAAGTTATTGAGCTGTCTTTCGCGCCGTAGGTTTGATTCCACTGCATATTGCCCTCTGCATCGGTTTTGACTGCCCACGCGCACTGATCCCAAAGGTAACCCAACAGCAAGTAGCCGCCGTCTTTCGTGGCAATGGCGTAGTTGCATTCGGGTTCAAGATAGTAACCTGCGCCACCGTAATTTTTGCTCCAAAGCACATATCCAGACGCGTTGAGTTTGGTAAGCGTGAAGAAACCCCTGTTTGGAACAAAAGAATAGCTGTCATCAGACATAATGTACCCGCCATCAGGGGTTTGAATGATAGTTGAGGGGCAAGCAGCCACCTGCCCAGAAAGCGTTTCGTTCCACTGCAGGTTCCCCGAGGAATCCGTTTTAGCAAACCAAATCGACCCCAAACCCTCCACCTCACTCTCGCCGAAACCAGCAATTGCGAAGCCTCCGTCAGCAGTTTGAATGATAGACATGAAATAGTTTATGGGTGCTCCTGAACTGTACATTTTGGTCCATTTGATGTTGCCCTGCGAATCGGTTTTCACCAAAACGTACATGTTGCCCACGAGCCCCGCTAAAGCGAAGCCCCCGTCGCTTGTAGGCAAAAGACGAGTAAGATTCGTGATTTCTTGTCCGATACTGATGGTCCTTGTCCACAAAACATGGTTTGAAGGGCTTATTTTTATGAGGAACGTGCAGGTTTGGTTGGATGAGTTCAAAACCAAACTTCCATCTGCAAGCTGGAAGACACAGTACCCCATTTCGCCGCTCAAATTAGTCTGCAACTCAACGGGAGACGACAGTGCGACGGGGCTTTCCGCTCCTAAAACCGCGAGCGCCACGCCAGATAAAGCCGAAACCAATAGCACCGCTATCAGAAACGCTGAAAAAACCTTGCTCAAAGGCTTTCTCTTTAAGAGGTAAACAGCTAATCCCACAGTTAAGATAACAAGCACCGATATGCCAACAACTAAAGCTTCAATATTGGTCGAAAAAGAATCCGCGGAGGCTAAGGCACTACTAATCCAGTAAAAACTTAGCAGCACGATAACTGCGGGAAACACTAATAATGCCTTTTTGTACATGCCGAACCCCAATTACAAATTGCCACGGATAAATATTAATTTCGTCCTAGAACACCTTTTTCCGCTTCTGGACACTTAACACCAGAAAATAAAACTCGTCGCCAACCAGTTAAATAGGTAAAACACAGAGCGTTATTTTTACATCAACACAAATATTAATCGCGGGCAAGACACGCCATGACTCAAAATCAAAGCTTAAAATCAAAGATGGCATCAACCTGAAGGCTGTTTCATAATTTCTTCGATTATTAAAGGGCAACTTAATCGGGTAAAAATGAAATTAAAAGAAAAAAATGTGGGTTTTCAAGGTTTCTGCTTTAGCGTCAGCAAGCCTTTCTTGACGTTCTCCGCGACTTGAGCGCCAAGCGCCGCTTGAACTCCGATATGGCACCATTTTGCTAAATCGTCGATGTCAGATTCCTGAAGCATGCAAGGTTCTTTGTTTAGGTGGTTTCTGCATTGACGGAGCAAAAATGTCTTAGCAGCTGGCCCCAAATCTTCGGCGAGCACTGCCAGAAAATCTTGCTCTACAGTCATTGCTACGTCGGCTCCTTTGGCGCTTCTGCTTCGTTGCTGAGTGCTTCGGTCATTCGGAAAGCGTTAACCATTCTTCTGAAGGCATCCACCAGTTCGTCGATTTCGTCGCCTGTTTTGATGTCTATCTTTTGTTTGAGGTAGAATCTTTGGTTGAGGTCACCGACGCTTACTTTATGCGCAATGTCAGCCAATTTCTTAAGTGGATTAGTGATGCGGTTACCCATAACTACAGCTAAGATAACTGAGACCACTGAGATTAAAGCTATGAACACTACTGCAACTATCAAGCTTAGGTTAGAATAATTCTGTGCGTCTGTATTTGCAGATTCAACGTTGGCTAAGGTGGTGCTTCGGACGTCGGAGAGTTTAGTGTCTGCTGAAGTGACGGCGTTCATAAGCACGGTGAGTTGACTCCACATGTCAACGTATTTCTGTGTGCTGTTTTCATTGCTGACGTACAGGCTGTAAACTTGGCTGATGGCGCCATTAATCGTGTTCTGCTCCAAACTTACTACTTGATTAAATTCGCCGAGGAGCGCCGGGTTGCTTGCCAACGCGCTGACCAGGTAGGTTTGAGCTGGCTGCATAATTGTTGCGCTGGCCACGATTATGCTTTGTCCCTCGGTTGTGTTGTCTGAAGCGTACATCAAAGTGCCGAATTGGATCTGATCGAGCCCCTGCTGGTAAGCGTAAGCGTTATTGTTGATTTCGAGTTGTGTCTTTGCTGTGTTTTGAAGCTCCGCCATCTGGAGTGTGTTGTAGGTTATGGTGGCTCCTGCCGCAACGAAAAGTGCAACAATCAAAAGGTACGATAATAATAATTTACGTCGGATTTTCATTTTTTAATTTTCCCCGCAGTTTATTTTTTTGGTCACACGCAACATATCGTATTACGTGCGACACCATATAGTTAGTTCGGGTGCCTCAGAAGCTAATAAACATTATCAAATCAAACAACTCCTGAACAGATGC
Source organism: Candidatus Bathyarchaeota archaeon (assembly GCA_963828195.1). Classification (GTDB taxonomy): domain Archaea; phylum Thermoproteota; class Bathyarchaeia; order Bathyarchaeales; family Bathycorpusculaceae; genus Bathycorpusculum. Next base: position 880,160 of record CAWHDT010000005.1, on the reverse strand, counting down.
TCAACACAACTACAACAGCGCAGGCAAAATAGGCAACAGCTGTATCCAAATCGCCAAAGGTCCCTCGCAATCAAACAATAATTAAAAAATGGCGAAAATCAAGCTTAAGCTTGGATAGTTTCCGAGCTACCCGTTCTCTAATAGCTCCTCAATCGGACTAGTGAAGGTATAAAAACACATTCTACCATCATATTAATGAGCAGCAACAGTCTCCGCTGAAACCTGCGAAACTGGTTCTAAGAAACGATGAATCCCCAAATAGCAGCCTTGACGTTGCACGCTAAAAGTTTTGAATGCGACAGGAGAAAAAACGTTTGCAGAGCACCCAAGCTCTTCCAAGTTTCTTTCTAATCTTTATGGGATCGATGGATTGCTTAACCACGGTTATAGGAACCCTGTACTATGGCACGCGGGAGCTCAACCCAGTCTTAGCGGGTTTAGTCAGCTCTAACCTTCCGGCTTTTGTAATTTTAAAGTTATCAGTAACTGTTGCGGTCGGCTTGCTTTTTATTTTTGCGCAGAAAATCCTCATGCAGTCCCCAAACAAAAACTCATGTTCCTTCAAAATAGCGTTTCAAATACTCAAAATCGCCTATTTCGGCATAATAATATTCCTATCAGTAGTCGTCACCAACAACCTTCTGGTCCTATTCAACATCGTAAGGTAAAGATTTGGGTCCGCTTTCACTTTTGGCTCGAAAGCGCTTTAAGGAAAGTTCACGTACCAGTAAACTGTGACCGCCTTGTCAAGAGCATTCATCTTGTTCTCGCGCTTGGGAAAAACCAGCTCAGCGTTCAGCAGCCTGCACGACGCGGGGAGATTAGACATAGTCTACGAATGCATAGAAGCCAGCCTCTTCCTGTCCCACGGCATACGTCGAGATGTAACCTTCCACGCCATCCTCAATGGCCCGCCGAACCCGCCGCTGCACATAAAAATCGACGGCGCCACCGTCTACGACGTGCGCACGGACGCGGAGACCTGGCAGCAAATCCTAAGAAAAGTCATCGCTGGCAAACCTCACCCGGGCATCAACGTTGACAAGATGGGTTTTGAGGCGCTGCTTAAGAAGGAAGCTTTGAGCCGCCGAGTGTACGTTTTGGAAGAGGGCGGAAAAAACATTGCTGAAGCAGAGCTGGTCAACGACGCCGTCTTTGTGCTCGGTGACCATGTGGGGCTGCCTAAAAAAGCCGAAGTGTTCGCGCTTAGGTACGGAGAAAAAATCAGTTTAGGCAAACAACCCTACTTGGCAGCTTCATGCATAACCGTTATCAATTACCTGCTTGATTGCCAAGCTAAATCTTAGTTTTAAAATGTTCCCAGCCGCGGGCTTCGATGCCGCGTTTCTTGCCGTCAACATCCAAAAGCATCTGCGTATCCTTAGTCACCTTGCCAATCGGCAAAAGAGATCCGCCCGCCGCTTCAACCGCAGCTTCCGCGTCAACCCAACCTTTAGGCTTAACCGTTACCACAAGCTCATATTCTTCGCCGCCGTAGAGCGCCAGCTCCATGGGGTCAAGATGGTTAAACTCGGCGAACCGCCGTACTTCGTCGGCGACGGGGACACTTTGAACAAGAAAGCCCACGTTGCTCATTTTTCCGATTTCATGTAGGCTCCAAGCTAAACCGTCGCTGGAGTCTATGGAAGCCGACACGGCGCCGGAGCGGCCAAGCGCTAAGCCTTCTTTTAGCCTGGCTTTAGGCATGCAAACTGCACTGGACAGCACGTTACGTTGATCCGCCGAAGCCGAGAGCTTATCCATAAGCAAACGTAAGCCGGCCGCGGATTTGCCGAAGAAACCCGTAACAGCCAAAATATCGCCGGGTTTAGCGCCACTGCGCAGCATCAGCGCGGTTTTGTCTGCTGTTCCGTAGAGGGAAACTGCAACGATAAAGTCTGATGCTTCACCCGTGTCGCCGCCAATAACGTAGGCGCCGTATTCTCGTGCTCCAGCGTTAAGTCCACGGGCAATTTCCTCGATGTCTTTGGGCATGAGGCCTCGGGGTAACCCAAGCGACACAAGAGCCGCCGTGGGCACAACGCCTTTAGATGCAAAATCGCTGATGTTCATAACTATGGCTTTTCGGGCGGCTTGCCAGAGGCTCATGTTTGGGGGCACATCGGTTTTTCCCACCAGCATGTCAGTTTTCAATACGGCTACTTGTTTTTGGTCTATGTTTACGGCGGATACGTCGTCTCCGAAGGGCACGGGGGAGTTGGGCATGGCGTCTAGGTAGTTTGCGATGATCTCGATTATTTTTCGCTCACCTATACCCGTGTTTGCTGCGTTAGGGCTGGCGTTTTTTGCTTTGTCGTCGCTCATATCTTCACTCTCGCTAAAACTTCAGGTTAAAACATAGGGTGATTAAGTCTTTTAAAATTGACTCTTACCTCAACGTTTGCTTCGCTTAGGAGATTTTGTTTTTTATACATCCTTCTCCCAGGTCTGCTAGATGAGCCTAAAAGACACCAAACAATGATTCATCATAGGTGCGCAACGAATGAACACGCGCACTTTTGCATGCAGAACAATGCATTTCCACGTAGAAATGTTTTGGTTCGGCTTTGCTAAAGTTTAAAAACTTGGGCTTCACTGATTAGCCATTGGAGCGCCCCGATGGCTCAGCCTGGTAGAGCGGCTGCCTCGTAAGCAGCAGGCCGCGGGATCAAAGCCCGCTCGAGGCTCCATTATTTACCAAACAAGCCCGTTAAGTTAGCTCCATCTCTTTTAGGTGAATAGCACACCTGCATTTCTTAATCAAATCAACATCTTCGGTAACTAGTTCCATGTTCTCTTTTTCTGCGAGGTAAGCGTACGAGGCATCGTAAAAGGTAAGGTTTCTTTCCAGCGCCACTACCAAAATATCGCCTATACCGCCGTTTCCGATTTTCTTTAGTTCTGATAAAGCGTCCGAAAAAGTTTGTGCTGCCAGCTTGAAGTCAATTCTCTTTCTTCTTGTTTCTTTCCAAAGTACGTTGCCTAGTTCATATTCCGTCAGGGTACTTACTGCACATTGCTCGAGGTCGAAGGCTTCTCCAGAAAGCAGCAGGGGGTACAATGAGGATGCGTCTAGTAGGTACTTACATTTCTTGTCTTGTTTCTTTGACGTCTTTTATCCACTCTTCCACTGTGACGTTTCCCATAGCGCGACGAAGCTCTTCCGCGCGTCTTTTGGCTTTGGCTTTCTTTTCCTCGACAAGCTCCTCAAGACGCTCTTCTACGGCAGCTTTTATGTCAATACCCAGCCTTTCAGCTTCATGTTTGAGGCTTTTTTTTACTCTGACAGACAAGACTTCTGTTTCCATATGCACACCACACTGTAAACTAATAATCTGATATGTATACAAATCGATATAAGCCTAACGATAACCTAGACAAATGGCATAGGCCTATGCCTCGTAAGCAGCAGGCCGCGTCTTAGGCGGCTGAGTATTCGTGATTTTTATAATTCAGGTATAGAGTGGTCAGCAATGACTGTTTTTCCGAGAATTCCGCGGGCAGTTTGGTATTGAAGGAGCCGCGTTGGTCCTTATCCATTTGCGATAGGCGTTTAATGCAGCGATAACGGTATCAGCATTCTTAAATAGCTTGCCTGAAGATGTAGGTGAGGGCATGACATATGAGAACTCGCATGATAATAGGTGTAGTTTTATTAATCATTGGAATTGCGTTTTTTGCGTCTGGAGCGATTGGTTTGAGAGGGTCCACAAGTACAATAAAAGTTTCTAATCAGCCGAACCCAGGCGAATACGTGTCAAGCGAGATTCTTTTGAACTCATCTTCAACAATCATTGTGAGGTCTCCTCCATCAGTCGGCGGATTAGTTCCTGCTCAAGACCTAACTTTGGTTAATTCAACTAGTATCAGCTCTTACGCACTATCTACCAGCTCATCTGTGGCAGGAACCGAAACCTACACCTCAATCACAGGCAACTATTACTACGTAATCTTCTCCTCCGCTCAACCCAACACAAGATTAGCAATTGATAATGCGCCCTTAGCAACAACAGCTGCATTAGGGTTGCTAACGCTTGCAGGCATAGTCTTCATCATTATTGGAGTTATTCTTGCACTTCTAGGAGCATTCCGAAAGCCCAAGAACCAACGGAAAAAAGATGAATACGAATACAAATATCCCACGCCTACTTAAAACCTGAGAGATCAAGTGTGAAGAGAGGTTAAAGCGGTTAGATGTCTGTTGAACAGTTTACGGTTCAGTCCTCCTCAAGTCTGAGCATAATCCTAATTATCGCTGCAGTCGCCGTTGTAGCCTTTATCGCGTTGTATCGCCGCGTAGGTCAAGGAAAAACGGCTAGAGGCTTCGCTATTTCAGTTATCCCTGTTGTTGCCATTATCGCGGTTGGGCTTTTGCTGAGTTCTTCGTTTGGCAGTGCTTCCACGATAACTGTAGGCTCGGGGTATGTGAGCGTAGCAACTCCTCTCCTCAGCGGTCCCGGAAACATTAAGGTTACATCAACCGAGATAGCCTCAGCTTACGTGGCACAGATAGGTTCAGGCGACCTCTCTTTGAATAAAGTGGCTGGAACAAACATCGGCAACACAAACATCGGCACATACACGCTTGGAAACGGAAAAACAGCCTACGTAGTTTCAACCAACTCAACCGACCTGATCATCCAACTAAACAGCGGCAAATACGTAATACTCGGCACACAAAACACAGAAGCTTTAGCAGCAAGCTTCTCACAAAACGTTTACCCCTTGGAAAGCTCATAAGCGCAAAGAAAGATACTTCAAATAAACGATGCGTTGGCTAAAAAAAAGGGGGGGTTTTTTCAAAAAACTTTGGGTTTTTTGGCTGGGTTACTGAAGTTTGAGTTTTGTTTGGTCACTCCTGTTTTGTTGGGTTTGGTGGGCTACGTTTTCTTTGAGGAATTTTCGGTATTTCATGTTATAGTAAATGAAGCCTGCAGTTAACGAGCTTGTGCACAACACAAACAGAGGGACGCTTGTTTCTGCAATCATTTTTTAGTCACCTACACATGCGGGAAATACAGGATTTCTCCTTTTGGAGGGTTTTTCTTTGGGGAATTTTTTTCCATTTTTTTTCCACCATTCCTTTTTGATATCAATGAGTCGTGGGCGGATATAAGGGTGGTTGAGATTTGTTCATAATTATTATGAAAAAGTGGATAGGCGACGTGTTTTATGCTGTTTTGCTTTAAGAAAGTGTGGAATAATCTGGCTTTAGGTTTACATTTGTTGAAAATTAATTGGCGGGGTTTGTTACTGGAGCACTACCGCTTTGCCGCAGCCGAAGCTGTTCCCCATGACTTGAAGCGTAATTGTTGACCCCGACGCGAATTCGGTGACGGGCAAAGTGAGGTTGATTTGGAGGCTGTCGCCGCTCTTTAGGCTGCAGCTAACTGGGTCCTGCTGGCTTATGGCGGTGCCGTTCAGGTAGAAGGTTGAGTCAGCAACTGTTTTGCTGCTTTGCGGGTTAATCAGGATGTTTTCCAGCGTTTCATTGTCTGTTACGTTGATGAATGCTAAGGAGATGTTGTAGTATCCGTTGTTTTTTGTTACGCCCTCAACGTTGGGGAAGTCTTGGATGTGGGAGTCGGGAACGCCGCTGGATCGCGGGCGGTACAGATAATCCGCTGTGAGGAGAGACGAGGTGAGGGCGGCTGCTACGCATATGATGCATATTAGGGCTATGCGAGTGTGTTTGTCCAATTTGAGCACTTCTTGCTTGCCTATCAATGAACTTCGTCTGGGTTTTATGGACGCGTGTGTCTTTTCTTTTGACGGACGTTTTGGGTTTGAAGTGGTCGGGTGCTGTTTTGTGTAGTTGTGTTGTGCGGGTATTCTCGGTGTGTTTCTGCGTGGAAACGTTTATTAAATATTGATACACTCGAAGTAAACAAATAAGGGAGGCGACAGAGATGCAGCTTTTCCACGGGCACAACCACGAAGAAAAACTAAAATGCCCCTATAAGGGATGCGAAAAAACATTCGACAAACCAACAGTGCTAACAGACACCACAGTCATCCCCCGGCAAACCCACTACGCCTGCCCGTTCTGCATGAGCAAACTTGAAATCGCCACCCTAAACCAAAAAATAGTCAGCGTCAAACCAACAGAGTACCCCATAGTCTTCGACTCACCAGCCAAATGCGCCCACTTCAGCGGACTCCTACACGCCCCAGGAGAAACCATGCTGACACAAGAAGAATGCCTAATCTGCCCCAAAGTCCTCCAATGCGAAAAACGCAAAAAATAGGCTATATTTTGCCTCACTATTTTCTTTACCGCTATTACTTCCCAGACTGCTCCAGTGAGAAGTGATTTTAGCGCAAATTTTTATCTTTAGTGTTCAATAACAGGATAAACTATAATTTCTTTGATAAGAATAGTGATAATTTACTTGAACAAACTCTGGCAAGTTCACTAGGTTCAAGTTTATACATGTCGCCTCCATAAGTACGAGCATTTCGTAAAAGTTCGCTCGTTGGAATCTCATTAAGGATATTCCAAATGGTATCTAATAATTTCGGGTTCTTCTCAAACTGCTCCGCAAGGGTCGGCTTCGGGTAAAGCATGAGGTAGTTATTTGTAGCAGTAGCTAAAGACTTGTTCAGAATAAATCTAAATGGTTTCCGTCCCTTATTGTTGCATCGCCCTATAATGTTAAACAGGAATGTTGCTGGTGGTCGTCGTTCTTGTGAATACCAAGGTGACCGATGCTTACAAATATATCGACCAGTGATCCCCTCCTCTTTTCCCTTTTCTAAGTACTGCCAAAAACTTGGATATAATATTTTTATGCTTTCCTCAGGTAAATCTGATGAAACCAAAAACAATTGCTCATCTATAAGTGGTTGGCCTGATTGATTAGCTTCAATTTTATTCGTCTTAAGGCATCTAGGTGGTGGTAAGACAGCCTTCAAATATTCAGACGGAAGCTTTAATTTTGAAGCGCTTTCCTGATTAATTATAAAAAAATGATTGGCACCGGTAGCTACCCCCCTTTTAATTTTAAAAAAATCGCCTAAGCATTTAGTGAATTTTTCGTCCTGTAAGGTAACTGAAAGGAAAGACCATTTTGGCAATTGCTGAAGTCTGGTTACAGGTATCTGCATTGAATGAGCTGGAGACAACAATGTTCCGCCATAACTAAAATTAATCATGTGATTAATTTGAGGCGCCTCGTTTTTAAACCAAATAATTGTAGAAGAGACAAGAGCATCATCAAATTGAATTTCTGATGAATCAAATCTATGAATTCTTAGGACATTAACCTGTTCCAATAAATAATCCTTAATTTTTTTTCCATAATTTACATCCAAAATTTCGCTTGGAATTAGCCAGCCAGCTAATGCACCTTTGCGCATCCACGAGTGAGATAATAGTAGAAAGTAACAATAGAGTCCGGCCAATCTGCTTAACACAATACCGGCAGATTGATGAGCTAATTCGTTAAGCTTTATCTTTTCATCTGGCTTGATATGCTGATGTCTTACATAGGGCGGGTTACAAATCAGCATGCTAAAACGGTCCCTCTCATTTTTTGGAGAGGGATAATGTAGAAAGTCAGCTGTATAAATCGTTAATTTTTCGCTCGCCCATAAGTCTTTAACAGTATTAACATAATCCGAATCTATTTCAAAACCAACAGCTTCATCGATCGTTGAACTTGGAAAAATGCTTAACAGCGCAGAATAGAAAGCACCTGTACCGAAGGCCGGATCAAGAAAACGTATTTTTGATTCGGAGTCTGCAAGTTGCTTGGCAAATGTAAGCATTTGAATGGCTAATTGTGAAGGGGTTGCAAATTGCCCAAGTTTGTTTCTTTCGAGGTGTAGTTTACCCATATCTATATTGCTTTGCGCGTTGAGGCGTAAACGCTCTTTTACAGAAAGTTCTTCCATGCTAAACTCCAAAGACCCCTAAATCGTCAAGCCTGTGCTCCCAGATCCAGTCGAATCCTTCTCCAGCCATAAATCCCAGATAAGGCGTATCAAAGTAACCACACAGTAGTAAAATATAACGGAAGTTCTTTCCATCTTTATCATATGTCGCTTTTAATTTCGCAATTTTATCCGATTCTTCTTTCCGCCTTTTAGTTGTGTTAGTAAAGTCACCGCAGGATTTGGCTTCAATCAGCAATGGTAATTCGCTGGAAAGACTAGATTTTGGTTTAATTACAATGTCAATTGAGGTATTCACCTCTCTTTCTCCGTTATTTAATTTCGTAGAAACGTTAAATCGGAAGGCATAAGTACCCTTTTTCATGTTATCTATAGTTAGATTTTGTGTTTTGACCTCGCGGTATCCTCGTTTTTCAAGCCATGTCTTGATGCAAAGAAATTGTCTTTTCTCTTGAGCATTTCTTATAATGGGGTCAGATTGAGACCCACACAGGCGATCGGCGATAATTAAAGAAGCTCTGGTTACTTGTTCAATTTGTGGCTTTGAGTTATCTGCCAACCAAATAAAAATGTCTTTATCAACCATTTTCACAATTAATTTACTGATTTTTTCAAGATCTTTTTCAATTTCTGCCCGGCCCATTCGAGGTGGCAATCTTTTTTTAATTTCTATGCTATCAACTAAATTTGGTTTAACTTCCGCTAATCCAATTAAACGATCTCTGGCAATCGGTGGAGCAGTTACCATCCGCAACATTTCTACAAGAGAAGGATTATCTATAAGCACTTTCGATGTTAAGTTAGTAAGATTTGTCGTAATCTTCAATGCTTCTTCAACTTGCTTGGTCGCAATCTTACGCTGGTCTCGATAGGCTTTGGGAGCAAAGTTCATAAACCAAGCATTATAGAAATCAACCGACTGCGCAATGTCAGTTTTCCAAGCGGTTGGTTTGTTTGAGTTAACTGGCAATGTACCACCATTTGATGGGAGTTTTATTATTCATATGGTAAAGAGGTACTTATTAGATTTTGTTAACCCTTACCAAGCATAAATAATGAATGATTTACAGCGTAGATTTTTATTTGAAGAATGCCTCATCTGCCCAAAAGTATCCTCCAATGCGAAAAACGCAAAAAATAACTGCCTATGATTTAAATTTTAATCCCCTCCTCCTCCTGGCGACTGACGGGTGCCTGCCCTGCTTAAAATGAGCCTGATTAGGCAGGGCATTGTCATATCCTTTTCAGCGTTAAGATATACGCAAGTATCATAAGTATCAATATCAAAAGGTATAGCGTATATCCCTACGAGTAAAGGGATATACTCATAAAAATAGGCTATTTTCAGGGTAAAATAGGCTGAAATCAGGTATAGAGGTTACTTGAACCGAGTATTAGGGTATAAAGAAGCAAGGCAAGCAGGGGAAAAGGGTATCATGCGATAAAATCAGTGTATTGGACAACCAGAAACATGGAAATTAGCTGTACTAAACGAGTTTTCCACCTTTAATAGGTAAGGATTTTTTTAGGAACAAGACCTGTTCCGTGACAAGGTTGGCATTCAACACCTATCAGGGAATTCTGGCGGTCAACACCTGTACCATTACAACGTGAGTGTTTGACAAGGGTTACATCACTTTTTATTCTTAGAGAAACGTAGCCTGAGTTGCATCCCTTGCACTTAACTCCCATAGGCGAAGATATATAATCAATGCCTTTTCCGTCACAGTATTTATGGATTAATCGTATCACTTTGTAAAGTGGAATGTCAGGATTATTTGTTTCAATGGTTATTTTCATTTTCAAATCATTAGTTAATTTTATTCGGTTTCAAATTTAAGTTTTTTGATTAACGTTATGAGGGAGAAAAAAGATCAAATCAGAAAACTAACTGAAGATATTATTGGATTGACTGAAAACTCAAAAAAGAACAAGGTAAAAATCAAAAAGAATGTGACGGGCATTTTATCTCTGTTTAGTGTAATTGATTCTTACATCGGCTCCACGAAAATAGACATGTTAGCACTCATCCAATTTGCTGAGCTAATCTTTGACCTTCTTAATAACAAAGACATGCCTATTGTCACTACTACCTATTTGGAATTCTTCTGCAATATTGCGAATACCATAAAGTTTAGTTTTACTGGCAGAGGCTTGAAAGTCAATATTCAAAAAATAGATCCGTCAATTTTTAGAACTGGAAAATAAGTGGGCTCGGTTCAACTATTCCAGGTGCTCGTCGCACATTAGGACCCGACAACTTCTAGTGTTCGGTTAAAAAAGGTCTTGAGTAATTCTTAAAATCGAATGTTCCCGATCCCTGAGCCTGATGATGATTGTTTTTCTGTGACTTCTATGTGTTCTATTACGATTATGGCTCCGATTATTATTCGGTGGTCGGCTTCTGTTGTTATTGATACTCCTAGTTGGTCTCTTAGGGTTACCCATTTCCTGTGGACCGAAGCAACCGCCTGCCCGGCGACTTCGAATTGGTATTCGTGCTGGGTAAAGTTTCCGTAGATGCGCATGAACTCCACGCCGTCTTTTTCTACCCAGAATTCTTCGCCGACGAGTTTGGCTATTTTCTTTTTTATGGTTCCCAGCATTTCGCCTCCTTGGCCGTGGAGGGTGAATTCGTGGCGTATCGAGAACACTTTGCCATGCACCTCCATAAGCTCTGCGCCGTGGGTGTCTTTGACTTGGAATTTAGGCGGGACCTGGACGAGGTTGCCGTCGGCTTCGCCTAGTTTGTTGCCTTTGAGGTCTTCGAAGTCGTAGTGTTCGTGCATGGAGAGGATTTTCTTTTTCATGATAAAATCGGCTGATTCAAGTAGACTCATAAGGGTCACAATAGTTGCAAGGGGCGTTTATTCTAAAAAGCCTTTGCAACCCTGAGCAGCTTATCAAAACATAAAATAATGCTCATATCTCTTGCCCAATGACTCCTCTTTCGCGAATATGGCGGGCAGCGCATGATGATTTTGTTCCGGGCGATAATGATAAAAAGATGGGTTGTCTACTAGTTAAGTGGTGAATTTGTTTTGAAGAAATTTATGATTTTGTACATGGCGCCAGCATCCGTCGTTGAAGCTCAAATGAAAGCGAGTAGTCCCGAGGAAATGAAGAAAGGAATGGAGCCTTGGATGGCTTGGTTTAAGAAATGCGGAAAATCGATCGTTGATAACGGAAACATGTTGGGAAACGGGGTGAATTTTACTAAGACAGGCAGTTCTAAGGGGAAAACTGAAGTGGCAGGCTACTCTATTGTTCAAGCAGAAAACATGGACGGAGTGAAAGCGATAATCGCCAACCACCCGCATTACATGATGCCGAAATCAAGCATTGAAGTCCTCGAAATAATGCCAATGATGTAGTACAGCGCCAGCGAACAACTAACAAATTTTTTTCTTTTTTCTCGTTCAGAATAGAAAAAATAATAAATAAATAAAATAATTTTTCAACCACTTGTTTCTACACAACCCATTCGCTGGGACTTTGCGGCTTAAAGTTTGAGTGACGTGAAGGCTCTTCTTGCTCTTATTCGTCCACACACATGACTGCAGCTTCCGCGTTTGCAGTGACCTAAGTTTTCTCCGCAATGCTTAAAGGTAATACGTATCTGAAAGTAATACGGCGAAAAAAGTTGGAAAGTGAAGTTGTCGGAAAAAAAGCCGAGAAAACAGAAGCTGACGCGAAGCAAGTTGCCGTGGCCGAAGTTGTAGTCACCAAAAAAGGCCAAACCACCATCCCCGTGAAGCTGCGCAGAAAATACAAAATTGAAGTAGGCACTAAACTCACAGTAATCGCCACAGAAGACGGCATACTGTTTAAGCCGAAAAAAACAATATGGGACATGATAGGCGCATTCCCAGTGGATGCCGCAACCGCGGAAAAAATGGACAAGTTACTCTACAAGCTCAGGCACGAAGAAGACGATGAATAAAACGGCAGTTTATGACACGCGATTCTTCATCGAGCTTTACAGAACAACCGATGAAGAGACGCGCAGGAAAATAAGAGCAGAAATGACCAGAAAAGAAAAATATGTTTCCTCTGTCGTTATTCATGAGTTATACAACAACACGATAGAGACCGACGACCGAGAAACCGCAAAAACCCAAGTTGCCTATGTAAAACAAGATTTTAAAATAGTTCCAGTTGATAGCAAAGTAGCGGAAATCTCCGCTGAGCTGCGGCACAAGTACCATATTTCAATGGGCGACAGCATGATTGCCGCCACGGCACTTATGCTCAAGGCAGTCTGCATCACAGATGACCAGCACATCAAGCAAATCAAAGAAATCCAAACAGCTTGGATATGAAAAACGAGTTTCCACAATTAAGTTTCTCTAATTGCAGGTATGCAGGAAATCGCAATGAGGAAAAACAGGGTTGTCAAAATAAAGAACGGGCACATTACTATTCCCCTTTGGTTGCGCAAAAAATACGAGATAGAGGACAGGTCAACCTTTGTTATTGAGGAGAAGAAGAAGGGTTTGCTGTTGAAGCCTGTAAAGTCGTTTTGGGATATGGCGGGTGCATACTCAGATGTGGCCACCGTCGAAGAAGTTAAGGCGGAGCTCGACAAAATGAGGAACGAAGAAGACGACTTGAAAGAATAGCGCCAAAATCAAGCTATCAGGTTTTCGTTGTCTTTTAAGTCAAACAACCGCACATTTTCATCTTCCAAACTCTTCTCTTTAAACGACTTTGCGAAAATAGCGAACGCCGCTGGCGCCAACTGTATATTTTAAAAATGTATAATTCAAAATATACAAAAATAACCATTTCTGCCTCCGACGGAACCCAAAACGCCCACCCATGAACCTAAGAAGATGAATAAATCATAAATGCTCAAGGCTGCTAAGCGTTAGAAAAAACCGACAAAAGACGCATGAAACGCGTGATCAGCCTGCAAACGCTGCAAGCCCTAAATCAAAAAAGCAACCTGAATTAAGCCCTGAATCTGACCAGCCTACCCTATGAGGGGGTCTAGTATTTTCACTAAAAATCCATTGTAAATATGGCATGCAGAAGAAGAAGAAAAAAACTTTTCCAAGGCTTCTTCTTCTTTTGAATAAATATTTTGCCGAGAAGAACAACATTTGAATTCTAGGTGTTGTTGTTCTTTTGAAAAAGAGAAAAATTTATGGCAAAATTCAGCGGCAAAACGAAAAAGAAAAAAAAGAAAGATTTGGGTTTTACATGTTCATTGGGTATTCTTTGACGGCTGTTGCTGGCATTGTAACTGTTTCAGTTACGCCTTTTATTGAGCGGATTTGTTCCCCGACGAAGTGAACCGCATCTTCGTTTGTGTTTGCTTCAAACCACACGGCAAAATCCCAGTTTCCAAAGACGTTGTAGGTTGCGTCAAGCCTCACGCCTGGAGCCGGCATGTTTGAAAGCGCTGATATTGAATTGAAGAAATCCAACGTTTTTGTTGTATCCACTTTGATTAAAACAAGGTATTTCTGCATAGTTCTTTCGTTCTGCGCCATATTTTTTTCGTTTCTTTCCATCATAATTTTTTCGCCGAGCAATTTAACGTAAAAGGCACGCTTTAAAGATGTGTGACTGTAAAGCGACGGCAACAACTATTGCGGCGGTCAAGCAGCCGAAACCGATTAAGATAGAACTGCAAGAGCCTGCTTAATTTGAGCTTGGCATGCTCTGCATTTCTTCATGAATTCCTCCGACGCCAATGGACCCTGAACATCGCAAACTATTCTGTAGCAAGCATCAAAATTGAAGCAGCATACTGGGTAGTGATCTGACTCTTTGAAGGCACCTTTAATAATTGACAACTGCGCCGCCACGCTGCTTGACGCTTCTTCGTTAGGTTCACTGTTCATAACTGAAAGCTCATTTAGGACGTAGTCTAACCGTTTTTTTATACTTGTCAAGCCTTCCCCTTCCCCCTCAATGAATCGTTAAACCTGAGTGTTCACTAGAAGTATAAAAAATTAATCATTAAATGACCAAAAAATTCAGGCGAATAACACAAAAACACAAATTCATGCACAAACGCATGACGACTAAACATTTACTCTTCTCACGTGCGCTGAAGCACGCATCGCAGCCATCGCGCCCTCCCCAGCAGCCGTGATCACCTGCATTCCGCCACAAGTGCAGTCTCCAGCCGCGAAGACCCCTTCGACGCTTGTTCTTTGCTGGCGATCAACAGTTAAGCAGCCGTTCCTGTCAGTGGCTACTCCAGCGTTACTTACAATAGCAGTCAAGGGAACGCCGCCTAAAGAAACAAAAACCCCCTTAACCTCTCTGTCCACTTCACGCTGAGAACCAAAATCAAGTATTTTCGCTGCTTTAACAGTTTGCTCACCCATTATTTGGGTTATCTTGCCCATGATTATTTCTACGTTGGGTTTATTTCTCAGCCTATCAATTAATGTGCCAGAAATCTCCAGTTCCCCCTCATTAGTTACCAGCATGACGTTTTCTGCGATTTCAGATAGAAACAGCGCGTCAATTGCGGCTTCTTCCCCGTTGCCGACAACCATCACTTTTGCACGCTTAAAAAAAGGTCCATCACAAGTTACACAGTAGCTGACGCCTCGACCGATAAAGTCGGTTTCCCCCGGAACCAACAGTTTTCTTCTCTGCGTTCCAGTCGCAATAATCACAACGTGGGTCTCATAGGTTTGCTTTCGCGAGACAACACGTTTAACCTCACCCTGCAACTCTAAACCCACAACTTCCTCGTCCTCCCTGATTTCCGCGTGAAAACGCAAGGCTTGCAAACGCATCTTTTCAACCAGCTCGCTGCCCTTAATGCCAAGCTCGAAGCCTGGAAAATTCTCGATTTTCGGAGCTAACCAAGCTCTTCCACCCGCGATTCCCGATTCTAAAACCACGGTTTTTAACCCGAGCCACGACGTGTAAATAGCCGCGGTTAAACCCGACGGTCCGCTGCCGATGATTAAAACATCAGTTTTCTGGTTTAGCTCCGCCATTTCTGTTCACCACAAAATTAGTTTGAAACACCACTTAACAGAATCCCTAATGTGGAATAATATCTTTTTGATTGCCTAAAAAAGCAGTTTTTTGGTTCTTATGATTTAGGTTTTAGTGCGGATATGTTGAAAATAGGTTAAACTAAAAAAGAAAAATTTGGGTTTGGTTTATTCTTCGCCGCCCATGCCGCCTGGCATTCCGCCGGGTCCGCCTGGGCCGCTTTTTGGTGATTTTGCTGTTATGACGTCGTCTATGCGAAGTATCATGGCTGCTGATTCGGCTGCTGATTTGATGGCTTGTTCTTTGACAACGAGTGGCTCTATGACTCCTTCTTCGATGCTGTTCTGCAGTTTGCCTGTGAAAACGTTGATACCGATGTTTTTGCCGTCAGCTGTGTCGTGTTTTGAGCGCAGTTCAACGAGGATGTCTATGGGTTGGAGGCCTGCGTTTTCTGCAAGCGTGCGTGGGATCACTTCGACTGCGTCTGCGAATGCTTCCACTGCAAGCTGTTCTCTTCCGCCGACTTTTGTTGCGTACTTGCGTAGTTCTTTAGATATTTCGATTTCTACTGCGCCGCCGCCTGGAACAATTTTGTTGTTTTCAATCACGTCTGAAACCACTGATAGCGAGTCGGTTATGGCTCTTTCTGCTTCGTCAACCATGCGTTCGAGTCCTGCGCGGATCAGTATGGCTACGCTATGGGGGTCTTTGCATTTTTCGACGAATATCATTTTGTCGTCGCCGATTTTGCGTTCATCCACTAAACCTGCTAAGCCGAGGTCTGCTGCTTTGAGGTCGTCGAGGTCGCTGATTATTCTTGCGCCTGTAGCTTTCGCGAGTTTCTCCATGTCTGACTCTTTCACGCGTCTAGCCGCCATTATGCCCGCTTTGGAAAGAAAGTGCTGGACCATGTCGTCAATGCCTTTTTGGCAGAAAACGATGTCTGCGCCCGAAGCTTTGACTTTTGTAACCATCTTCTCCATCATGTCGTTTTCTTGGTCAAGGAACGCTTTCATCTGTGATGGGTCTTTGATGCGGATTTCAGCGCTGATCTCTGTCTTCTCTATCTCCAGCGCCACGTCTAAGAGCAGGACCTTCGCGTTCTCTTTTGTCTTGGGCATTCCTGGGTTAACGACTTCTTTGTCGATGATGATTCCTCTGATAAGCTGGGTTTCAAGGAGGCTTTTGCCTGTTTTCTTGACAAGCTGGATGTTGTCTATGTCAGCGATGGTTTTGTCGCCGCGTTTCTCCGCAATCTGTTTCACCGCGTCTATGGATATTTCTGCAAGGTGATCGCGTGCTGAACCCACTGATTTGCTGCTCATCGAGGTTAACGCGACTTTGAGGAGTGTTTTGCGGTCGTTTATGTCCAGCGGAACAGATATTTTGTTTATGGTTTCGATGGCTTTCTGCGACGCTTTGCGGTATCCGCTGACAAGGATGATCGGGTGAATGTTTTGTTCAAGCAGTTCTTCAGCTTTTTTAAGCAGTTCGCTTGCAAGCACAACCGCGGTTGTGGTTCCGTCGCCGACCATGTCGTCCTGTGTTTTTGCGATTTCAACCATCATCTTTGCTGCTGGGTGCTCAACGTCGATTTCTTTTAGGATTGCTGCTCCGTCGTTTGTGATTGTTATGTCGCCTAAGCTGTCAACAAGCATTTTATCCATGCCTCTTGGGCCAAGGGTCGTTTTTAGCACTTCGCCGATGACTTGGGCCGCCATTATGTTGTTTCTCTGGGCTTCTTTGCCTCTGCTCCGAGTTGTTCCTTCCTTCAGAATCAACACGGGCTGTCCTGAACCTGTTGTTGTTAAATACGCCATATATTATCCCTTTAATAGAACTTTATTTTAATTCGGAAATAAGCAAAAAACGCACGGAAATATAAACATTTAGCT
Source organism: Candidatus Bathyarchaeota archaeon (assembly GCA_963828195.1). GTDB lineage: Archaea > Thermoproteota > Bathyarchaeia > Bathyarchaeales > Bathycorpusculaceae > Bathycorpusculum. The sequence goes on along the minus strand of CAWHDT010000005.1, from coordinate 863,397 downwards.
TAGATTTAAGATGGTTGTTCTTTGTTTCAGCTTCTGTCTAGAGTTTTTGGGTTGTCAGCTGCATATTTGTGGTTGGTTTCTGGCGCCATTTTTCAATTTTGAAAGAACAACAACACCTAGAATTCAAATGTTGTTCTTCTCGGCAAAATATTTATTCAAAAGAAGAAGAAGCCTTGGAAAAGTTTTTTTCTTCTTCTTCTGCATGCCATATTTACAATGGATTTTTAGTGAAAATACTAGACCCCCTCATAGGGTAGGCTGGTCAGATTCAGGGCTTAATTCAGGTTGCTTTTTTGATTTAGGCTTGGTTTTGTCTGCAGGTCATGTGCGTTTTTGTGTAAATTGTGTTGATTAGTGTCGATCTGGGCTTCTTCTAGGCAAAAATGTAACCTGAATTTCTTTTTTGCGCAGTTTTCTACGCTGTCTTTGCTTCATTGAGGCCTCGTTTGTGCGTCATTCGGTTCATTTTCGAGGTAAATTCGTTGTCCATACAGTATGTATCCGATTCCCAGAAAGATTAGAATATACTCGCCGATCGTAACGGCGGGCGGGGGCTGAGTGTGAAGAAAAACTTTGCCTGATCCAAAAGAAAGTTTTCATTGCATAGAAGAGTCTTTTTCCCTCTGGACTGCAAAAGTGTCAGTTTCATTCATTTCTTCTAAAGCCATCACTTGTCGCCAGATCCTTTTGTCACTCGTTAAGTGTTTTGTCGTTTAGTTTTTTGTTGGCAAACGTATTTGGAAGGTTGTTCCTTTGCTTTCCTGGCTCTCAAACGAGACGGCTCCACCCAGCGCTTCAGCCATGCGCTTGACAACCGCCAATCCTAAACCTTGACCTTTAGATTTAGTGGTGAAAAATGGAGTGAAAAGCTTCGGCTTAACCCTATCAGGGATGCCAACGCCCGTATCCTGAACATAAATTACTACGTCGCCTGCTTCCCGACGTGCGCTTAGAGCAAGTTCTCCTCCATTGGGCATAGCTTGAATTGCGTTTGAAACCAGATTTTCAAGAATCCGCTGCAGCAAATTACAGTCAACCATAATTTTTTTAACGATTCTCTCAACACTGCACGAAGCCTTGATGTTTTCAGGGACAGCTTTTTCCTGCAGCAATTGTTCGAATAAGGCTTCTAAATCGGTTTCCGCAGCAACAGGGTTAATCGTCTTTGCATAGTCTTGAAGGTCAGCCACAATCTTGTTAATGTAATCTGTATTCTTCGAAATAGACTCTAAGCTCTCTAGGATACTTTGCTTTTCTTCCTTGTCCGGGAACGACGCTAAATCTGACGTTGCCAAGAAAACGTCGCTGACTATCGCCTGCAGTGGATTTCGGATGTCATGCCCAACCATACCAGCTGTCGCGCCTATAGCCGCCAAACGTTGAGATTTTTCGAGTTGTTTTCTATCCTCAATATCCACAAAGTACAAGACGGCGCCGTCAATTTTGTCTTCTTGGGTTATGTAAGGTCGTATTCGCATTTCATAATGGTGATCTTGTTCATCGGTCACTTCTTTGTTAATGCTGCTTAGTTTAGAAATCACTTCGGAAATTATAGCTCCCAAGCCTTCAACCATTACGCTTAGTCTGATACTAGTGATTGGTAATCCAACTGTTGACGGTGAAAGATTCAGAATTTTCTGCGCAGAAGGAGTAAACCACCGGACCCTTAAACCCTTGTCAATTATAACGATTGCTAGATCTATGTTCCTATTCACGTTGATTAAGTCATCGTTCAATTGTGCAAGCGTTTGATTTCGATTTTTCACTTCATCGTTCAACGTTTTTAATTCTTCGTTGCTCGACTGAAGCTCTTCCTTAGTCGTTTCTAGCTCTTCGTTCGTGCTCTGCAGCTCCTCGTTACTTGACTGTGCCTCTTCTACGGTTGTTCTTAACTCTTCGTTTGTGGCTTCTTGAGTTTCTACAACTCTCTGGAGATACTGCTTAGTAGAATCCAGTTCCTCCCGAAGGTCTCTGTTCTGCTGATCCTTAACGCCTTCTCTGCCTTCGGGAGTAAAAGTTAACGTCATAGTTTGCCGTAGAAGTGCCGCCGCTGAACTGACGTCTTCAAAGAGGAGAAGGAAAAAAGGCTCCTCATACTGCGCGACATGCAGTGGAACAACCTGAATATTGATTGTTTTTTGCTCTCCACCAAAATCAAACCGAATAGCATTTTCTTTAACAGGTTTATCCTCTTTTTTTGCCCTGTAGATTATCGTTTGAACCTCAGATCTTAATTCTTTGCGGAAAATCTTGGCTAAATTCAAGCTTGCTAATCCAGATTCGGGCAAAACATAAGGCGCAATGTTTCCTCGAAAAACAAGAACGTCCAAATCAGCGTTGACTAGCAATGCTGCAGGAACATATTGTGTAATCAACAAACGGTCTACTTCATCTTTTAACGCTGATAATGCATCTTTCTTTTCGCCTTCTTTACCTGCTCTGGCTCTAAAGTATGGAGCTGTGGGTTGCAGGCCAAAAGCGACGCTGGGTTGAGCTCTTTTTTTGACGTATATGGTGCCCCTTTTGGTTAGGGGTTCAAATAACTGGGCGAATTTTCCTATGCTTTCTGATTGCCCCAAAACAAGAAAACCGCCTGCTTTTAACGCGTAATGTAGTGTTGGTACTACTCTGTCGTGAAGGGTTTCATCAAAGTAGATGAGCATGTTGCGGCAACTGAGAAGGTCCATGTTAGAGAAGGGCGGATCAGCAGTTATGTCTTGCTTTGCGAAAACGCACTTGTCTCGGATGGTTTTGGAGATTTGATAGTTACCGCTAAAGCTTATGAAGAAACGTTTCAGTCGGCTCTCGTTGACGTCGGTTTCTATGGTTTTTTGGTAAATTCCCTGTCTTGCTTTTTCAATGTTTTTTTCGTTCACGTCAGTGCCGAAAATTTGGATTTGAAGATCAGTTATGGAGTTTTCATCAAGATATTCTTGGATTACTATAGCAAATGAATAGGCTTCTTCGCCTGTTGAGCAGCCTGGAATCCAAACTCGAACTGGATCTTTAGATAGTCGATTTTTGATCAGCCCCTGAAACACCGTGTCTTTCAATGCTTGAAATGTTTCAGGTTCTCTAAAGAAGCTCGTTACTCCAATTAACATGTCATTGTATAATGCTTCCAGCTCGTTTGGATGCGTCCGCAAGTACTCCACATAATTGTTCATTTTATCTACGTGATTAATTACCATTCTACGAGAGACCCGCCGATTTATCACAGTCGCTTTGAAGTGCGAGAAATCGACATTGAAAGTGGATTTCAACATAGCAAATACGGCATTTAAGCCTGTTTCCTTCTTTGACTTTTCTTCTTTTGCCACAGTTTCTTCTTCTTTTGTTGCAATTTCGCTTCGTGCAAGTTGGGGATTCTTGGCAATTTTTGAAAGCTCCATGGCGATCTTGTCTGGAGGTAAAACGAAATCCGCCGCTTCGGCTGAAATTGCACTTTGAGGCATGTCGCCGTATTGCGCTGAGTCGGGAGATTGTGCGAAAGTGATTCCTCCATGGGCTTTTATAGCTTTTAGTCCCTCGGTTCCATCAGAGCCTGTTCCGGAGAGCACAATTCCTATGCTTTGATTTTTCAAGTCTTCAGCAAGCGAAACAAAGAAAGCATCGATGGGTTTCAAAACCTTGCCCTGCGGTTTTAATTTTAGGACTTTGTTTTCTATAGTCATTGTTGTTCCAGGCGGGATCACATAAATGTGGTCTGGTTCAACGGGCAGCCTATTTTTGACTGCTTGGACAGGGATTTTGGTAAATCTTGTAAGAATATCGGTCAACATACTTTCCTGGCCTGCAGCAAGATGTTGAATTATAACAAAAGACAAACCCGTTCCGACAGGCAAACATTCGAGCAAAACCTTGAACGCTTCTAAGCCGCCAGCTGAAGCGCCAATTCCAACAGTGATAACCGATGTTTCGATTTTAGACATATGCGGAACTCCTTTATAGTGTTTCTCTCTCTCTGCTTTTTTGATAATACTGCACACCCCAAGATGGCTCAATATGCTTTACACTAAATTCATCTGAGCTACTTATTCATGAATAGATAGTGACCAAGTATTAATAATGTACGTATCGACAGAGAAAAAAATACGCCTGTGTTTTGATGAATTTAATGACTCAAATTAGGTACTCACGAGAAAATAGAATGGCGAGTAATCCGCTCGATTTCCTTTTCGGTTTCGCCCAAGCGTTTATTCTTTTGCAAGATTCTTACCAAAAAATCGTTTCATTAACTCGAATTATTGGGATATTGGCTCAGTTGAAAGTTAACATCCGGATCTGTGTGATTGCTTGATGCAACACACATATTCTTTTATTCTTTTCAGCAGTTTGTACATTGCCATCTTACAACCGGTGATTATTTTCAAAAATTCATTTGAAAATGTTAGCTGTCCTAATTGCGGATCGAAGATTGAGGCACCTGAAAAGAAAATAGAAAACTCTTACTTCAGATTAGCCTCCTATATTTGCCCAAATTGCGGCAAGTGTTTCAAGGTAACATACTGATTTTATGTTTTTACAGATTATTTTGTATCTTGCACTATAAAGTAAAGTTTTCTGCAACATTGATATTTGCCGCCGAATCTTAGCGCCAGAAACAGTACAATGTGAATTTAATGGTTCTGAGTGCGCATTTTCTCTCATAAAATAAAGTGAAAGCATTTAAGCCCTTGCTTTGGCCCACACGATAAATCTTAGGTAGCAACCGCTTCATCTATAATCACAAGGAAAGCTATTCACCATATTTTAGGTGCCGAAAAGCCTCAGGCAACCAAATTTATTTTGAAATAAAATTTTTTCGGCGCCAAATCGTTTCAGTTGCCGAGCGGTTGTTGCTTCACTATGTGACAACATTTTCTTATATCTACAAGAATCATATGCTGTTAACAAGAACAAGCAAACAGCTAAGAGCCAGTTGTTAAGTGGGTCTGGCTGCTAACTTTGCAAAGGCGCGTCCCCCGCTCTTTTTGCGACATAGCAAGGTTGGCACGCGGCTAAATCCGCTTAATCACCATTTTTTGCCCCGTAGCATTTAGCTTTTCGTTTTCTGAGGGAAGCAGTAGCACCCCAAAATTTGGCGGAAGACCTGAACGCACTCAGGACTGCCATTTGTTGAACTTATTGTACCTTACACGTCAGCCTGTTTCACCTCTTCATAAAGAGGCAAAAAACTCCATTTATACCCCTTTATAGAGGGGCAAACCAAACAAATCCTGACCAAACCTGCTCACCTTTAGACCTGCTTAGTTTGTGTGCCAAAAAATCGTCACGAAAAAGAAACAGGCGGAAGAAGAAAAACGATTTCACTAAGCTTCTTCTTCTTTTAAAAATATTGATTACCGAGAAGAACAACAGTTGTTTTCCGGGTGTTGTTGTTCTTTCAAAATTAAAACTTTACAGCAAAAGCCAGATACGGGGCATATGCACAAAAACGTCTATTGCATAACCGAAATATATTTTAAAAATGGTTGAGGAGATGTTTTATTGGGCTTCAGCTAAGTAGACGGTTACGTTGCCGTCTTTGTCTTTTGCTGCGCGGACCCGGATTTTTCGCGGAGGCTTCTCGATGCCGCGGTCCCAGATTTTTTCGTTAACTTCCTGACTTATTATAAGCTGAGGCAACTCCTCTTCTTCCTCTTCCTCAGAAACCTTCATCTCCAACTTCATATGTTTGGTTATGAAAATCTTTATCAGCTGCATTGCACGTGGAGCACGCTTTTTCGGCGGCCTAACCAGCGCTCTTGACAGAGGAATCGTGTAGGTGCGTTCTTCAACAATTTCTTCTTCCTCTTTCTTCTTCTTGGGCTTAGCTTCCTCTTCAGCCTCTTCCTCGGCGGGCTGCACTTCAGCCGGAGCCACTTCTGCCTCTACAGGCTCTTCTTTCTCAACGGTTCCCTCTTCGCTAACTTCAGGCACTTCTTCTTCTTGTTCTTTAGCTTTCTGTTCCTCTAATTTGACCATTTAGCCCTTCGTCTCCTACGCCTTTATTTTCCTTTTTCGCCAGTTTCGCTGCTGCTTAGGGTTATTTCTAACTTTACCGTCAGTTCGGGCAATCACCCATGTGGGAACACCCGCTGATTCTTTTCCAGCTTTAGCTAGCCGAAGCTTTTTCGCTGTAGGTTTAACACGCGCCATACTTTCATATCCTTCTAATTGTTGGTTCTCGCTTCCGTGATTGAAGCTGAATCAATATACCTTTAAGCTGAGCATCAGACAACGGAATAGGCAACTTACCTGCCTGCGCCATCTGAATCAGCTGCAACTCAATTTGCTCCGCAAACTCAGCCTTAACCATCTTAAGATTATTTAGCCTTTGCCGAGCCTCAGGCGACAATATCTTGTTCAGCAACGCCTGCTTTTGAGCTTCAAACTGCGCCTCTTCCTGAGACTGCCTCTGCTCATCACTCGCTCTGTGCTGCATAGATGAAAGTTTTCTTCTGCGAATTGCGTCAAGCTCGTCATCCGACATTGCAACTATTCGCCTTGATACTTCTTGAGCTCAGGAACAGACTTAACTATTTCCTTATGCAAGTCTCCAGCAACCTCCTGAAGCAACTTGCGCCCTTTAGGAGTCATGATTCTGCCCTGAGGCCGAGAGGTCTGAATTAATCCCGCAGTCTCAAGCTGCTGAAGAATCTTACGAATGTTATTTCCGCCTGCCTTAACAACATGCGACTTTTTAACACCGTTATTCTTTCTTCCGCCATAATCAGAACGCAGTTTCTCCAACCCGATTGGACCATACACATAGACTTTACGAAGTATAGATGCACTTCGTGTGTACCACCAGTTCGGGTTCTGCGGCTGCTTTTCTACATGGTTTCCGGTTTTGGCAAAAGTTGCCCATGGAAGAGGCTGAACTTCATCAACATTTTCCTTAAGATACCTGGATAAACGATCGATGAATTTGGACGCTGGAACATCGTGAGGAGTAGTCAAGATTGCTCGAATCCTTTGTTTTTCCTTGCAGTTAAACAATGAAGCCTAATATAAATATTCTCTGAGCGGAATTACTGCTTAGGCAAGAACCTTGACTCCTGCGTTAAAGAAAATATTTAGTGCTCTTAAAGCTTTTTTAACGCAGCGAAGCTTTTGCTCTAAGCACTGAGCTTCTAAGATCGATTCTTGAAGGGCAACCGTAACTGCAGTTTCCGCAGCCCTCGCACAGATCCACTCTCAGCTGCTTTAGTTTTTCCTTTTTGCCTTTTTCAAAAGCTTCTTTGATTAGAACAGGACTCAAGTTGTGAGGACAAACCCGCAGACAAACACCGCAACGCATACACGCAGCAGTTTTCGCCTTTTGTTTTCCGTCGGCATTTTGAAGCCTTTGCGATGATGAAGATTTCATATTGCGCACCGAATAAAAAAGTCAAATTGTCAAGGAATTTTATATACATATACTTTTGAAACAATTTTTTTCTTTCTTAACGTTGCGAGCAACTTTTTTTTCGGCGGCAGCAAGAGACTATGTTCAGGTTTTGAATGCTTAAAAAATCAAAGAGCAAAATTTTGGCAGCCAAAAGATTTATCTTTAAAAAGAATCTAAGTAGTAAGCAGGTTTTCAACTGCTTATAAGCTGTGAGACGTTTTTATGGGTGAAGCTAAGGTAAAGAAATTCGCTTCTGACGATTTGAAACAATTCGACGGGTTAAACGGTCACCCGTTATACATAGTTTTCAAAGGCAAAGTCTACGATTTATCAAGCAGCAAGCTTTGGCCCCAAGGAAAACACATGGGTATGCACACTCAAAGCGAGGATTTGACTGAAGCCATAAAAAAAGCCCCTCACGGCGAAGATAACGTTTTCAGATACCCTCTTGTCGGCGAATTCACCGAAGCTTTTACGCAGGTTCCACCCCCCGTAACTCTTGAAAGAATACCTGCCGGGCCCCAAGCGCCTATTCCCGCCCAACCAAAACCCGCTGGTATGCAGAGGCGCGATTTCCTGAAGTTGGCAGCCGCTGCAGGAGGAGCAGTAACGGTTGCAGCCTTGTTGTCAACTTTGAAAGCTGGAACGTTTGTGCCTCCGCCAACCGCTGTGGCAGCTTGGCCAATAGTCACTGTCGCAAACGTAAATAGCCTCACAAACCTCACACCAGTTGTTTTCTATTATCCATTAACCAACACGCCGAACTACCTCGTTAAATTAGGCGTAGCTGCCACCGGCGGCATCGGTCCGAACGGTGACATAGTGGCTTTCAGCGCCATTTGCCAGCATTTAGGTTGCCAGTACGGTTTCTTGTCGCCAGGCAGCTCACCAGTTTGCAACTCCACATACAAGGCCGCAATTCCTATGGGCTATTGTTGCTGCCACGGATCGCAATACGATTTTGTCCACGGCGCAAAAGTAATCGGCGGCCCCGCTCCAAGGCCAGTCCCCATGGTTACACTGCAGCTTGATTCGGCTACGGGCGATATAAGCGCTGTCGGTATGAGTCCGCCTACGATTTTTGGGTATGGTCCGCCTGGAACAACTAACCCCGCTTCTGTGATGCAGTATGATTTGCAGGGTGAATTGGTTACTCAATCCACCGTTATGGGATGAGATAAGGCATGAGTGAGCAAACCGAGAAAACCGCCTACGACAAGCTTGTTGACTGGTTTGACGTGAAGTTCGGCTTCGCAAAGACGCCGCTTAAGCCAATTCCAGACTTCGCGATGAACCCTATTTACTGGCTGGGACTGCTTTTGGCGGTGACTTTTGGTTTGCAGGCTACAACAGGCATATTCATGCTTCTCTACTATGTCCCCACATCCGCTCAAGCATACTCGTCAACGGCTTCCATAATCAGCTCGGTTCCTCTGGGTTCGCTCGTGGAAACCATCCACCTATACGGTGCTTACGCGATGATTCTGCTTACTTTTTTGCACTTAGTTAGAAATTATTTTGGCAGTGCACACAAAGGCAATAGAGATTTGATGTGGCTGGTAGGAATCGCATTAGGCGTTGTCGTGGTTAGTTTCGGCATAACAGGCTATCTTTTGCCGTGGACAGTAATTTCAAAGTCTGCCAGCGACGTCGCCATCGGATTCCTCAACTTTTTCCCAACGGGGATAGCAAATCTCGGAAAGTTCGTTGCAGTAGGCTCCGGCAGCAATGATTCAGAAATAATATCCTTTCTTCACATACACACAGTCTTCCTTCCATTAGCCATTATCGGTCTACTTGGATTGAAAATTTACATGTACGAGGTACATGGTCCAGCTTACGTGCCAGCATACGGAAAACCGAAATCAGACAAGATCCAGCCGTGGTTCCCAAAAGTTTTCCTCTACGCCGTCATGCTTTTCAGCGTTTACATCGCTATTTTGCTTGCAGTTGCCTCGCTTTTCCCGCTCGTTTTGCCGCCTGCATATTCACCTGCAACCGCTGGCTCAATCACTGTTCAGCCTGACTGGTACCTGCTGTGGCTTTATCAGCTTCTGAAAATCCAGGTATTTGAGGGTCCAGCTGCAGTTTACGTTTTGGTGGCGGTGATTGCTTTTGGGGTGCTTCTTTTCCTGATGCCGTTTTACGATCATAGTAAACGTCGCGACCTTAGCCAAAGACCATTTTATGCTACAATCGGGTCCGTATTAATCGTGGAGCTTATCGCGTTAACCATTTGGGGCTATTTGACTCCTGGACGGATAATTCCTAATTATCAGGCTGTCATAGTTTTGTTCGGACTTGCCGCCGTAACTGCCGCTGCCGTGCTGTCGGTTTATCGGTGGAGAGGAAAAACAAAAGCAACCAACACACAAGCTACATCTACTTTGCCCAGCCAACCAAAACCCGTTTCGCCTGCCCAAAACATGGTGTCTGCTCAAAGAAAGAAACACCTTATCAAATACGCCAGAAATGCAGCCGAAAGCATACTAAATAGATTCACCGCCCTCTTCGTTGTTTTCTTGGTGGTTGCTTCAGTTTCTTTGGCGTCAGCAGTGAACATGTTGCCTAACATTTTGGCGAATGCGCCGTTTTTCGTTATGGCTGTGACGAGCTTCGTTGCCTCGGCTTTTTTTATGTGCATGATGCTTCGCAAATATGTTTTAGCCTATGAGGGAGCGGGGGCAAAGCAATGAAGCGTACCGGCGACCCCCTGCGTTTAATCGCGTTTTTCCCTCATAACTTTTCTTGTCATCGTAGGAATCTCCATTTGGCTTCTGGATTTCATAACTCAGCAGAGAGTTTTCGGGTTTCTTGTGAGCGCGGAACTCATCGCTTTTGCGTTGCTAGTCTACATTTTTTATGAGCAAACCCCAGGAGCCAGCAAAAAACTGTTAACCACGGGTTTTGTTGCTTTGGGGATTCTTGTTTTGTTGGCGGCTGCTGTGTTCGCAGGCGTCGGTACACCAAAGCCGCTGCCTCCGCCCAATGTTTTTGTAACTCTGTATGCCGGGCAGGTTTCCTTAATTGTTTATGGGTTTGGGAATAGCTCAACCTCTATAACTGCGCCCGGTCCAACCTTGACATTTATAGTTGGCGACGTTGTAAACATGACCGTCATCAACGTAGGAACCATGCCTCACAATTGGGCATTGACCACAACCAACCAAACTTCAGCAAAAGTGCTATTTGGCGCACAAATTGACAGCGGCGCAGTCCCAATAGAAGTGAACCAAACCGGATCAGTAATTTTTAAAGTCACCAAATCAGGCAACTATAACTACATCTGCCAAGTTCCTGGACACGTAACACTCGGCATGTGGGGCAACGTGGTAATTAACCCGTGAACAACAAATCAAATGAGAAGATTGCTTCTTCAGTCCTGTTTTTCTTTGCAAGTTTACTTACTGGATTTATGAGTTTCATAGCTTTTAGTTATGTTTGGGCAAAGCAAAAAGGAGCAGCATCTGATGGCACCCAGAAAACGCAGGGTTTACTTGCAGATAAGCAGAAAGCGCTGAATTTTTACAGGGTATTTTCGGCTGCCTACGACATTTTGAACCCCTATCTTTACACTGACACGATGAGAAATGAAATGGTAAGCCAAATTGAAATGGGCGTTGACCTGCGGGTGCTTGATGTCGGCTGCGGCACAGGCTACACTACCTCAGGGATTCTGGGCAGGGGAGACGTTTGCGAAGTTGTGGGTTTAGATATGAATCCCGTGCAGTTAAACAGGGCAGTTAAGAACCTACATTCAAAAAAGGCAACGCTATCAATTTCAAGGGGCGACGCGGAAAACCTGCCGTTTATCGATGGTTCTTTTGACGCAGTTATTTCTGTTGGAGCCATAGAGTATTTCCCTGACCCCGAAAAAGTGTTAAAAGAGTTAGCTAGGGTTGCAAATCCGAACGGAAAAGTGATTGTTTGTGGTCCTGAATCTGGGTGGTTTAGCAAGTACGCTTTGAACAGAGTTTTTTATACGCCTTCAGTTAAAGAGATGAATGAGATTTTTCGCAGCGCAGGGCTTGTTCAAGTGAAATCTTTTTTGACGGGCGTTAACACGTTTTTCGGCACCGGCAGATACGTCGTGTTTACTGTTGGCACCAAACCAGCTTATCTCGGTATCTAAGGCAGATGATTGATGAGTAGTGCCTGAGTGTTTGTGTTGCTTTTTACCTAGCAGATTTGATTGTAAATAGTAGGGAGGGGGGCGGATGTTTTATTTGGTTAACAGTAAAACGGAAGAGCGAAAGAAGTTCCAGTCAACCTTAACTTAAGCAACTTAAAGCCAGGAAACGGCGAGAGAGCGTATAGAAAAGTACAATACTGTCTTTACCTAGTTGAAAATCGAAGAAGCTATGATGGTTGCTGAGAAATAGATGCATGAATTGTATGCATTTGTAAACATTTTTGTTGAATCAACGCTTATGGATGAAGTGGTTCAATCCCTCCTCGAAATAGATGCCGTTGAGGAACTCTATGAGGTAACAGGAGAATACGACCTTGTGATGCTTGTATGCGCGTCAGATATTGAGGAATTAAGCGATGTATTAAAAAACAAGATCATGAAGATCAGGGGCGTGAAGAGCACAATAACCTCAATTGCATTGAGTCCGCAAAAAGGGCTAAGCTGTAAGAAAGCAGCGGCGGAATCGACAGCTTCAGACAATGAAGATTCGACGTGACTCTAAGGTTCAAGTTTTTTCTTTGTGTTGAGAAGCAACCACGCCACTGGAGCATAGGCGACGGCGAGCAGCACTAAAATGACTATTAATTGAAATGGCGCTGCCTTATTTAGCAGCCCTTGGATTGCGTAGCCTGCGATTAAACCGAAGGCGGTGATGCTGTGGGCTTTTATCATGTCAAGGTTTGCAGGAGCCATGCGCCTTGGGTCATCAATGTTTTGCCGCAGTATCCTAATTGAGCGGTATACGAGGGGCAATGCAAGCAAAGCAAGAAGTGTGTAAATCGGAAGAATACCAAACGCCACTGAACCTACAATTACTGCGTATGTGCAGACCCAGCTGGCAACGTAGAGTTTTGCGCCCGCTTTTTTGCCGTACCTCGCCACCAGAGTGAGTTTCCCCGCAGCTCGGTCCTCTTTAACGTCGGGAATTTCGTTTATGGCAATCATGGAGAATAACATAATTCCAAGAGGCAGAGTTGCAAAGAACGCTTGCAGCGTTACAGTGCGAGCTTCCACAAAAAAGGCTCCTAAACCGATTACTGGACCAAAGCTTACTAGCATAGCAAGTTCACCTAAACCGTGGTGGCCGAAGCTTATGGGCGGGGCGGTGTAGAAGACAGCGCAGAAGACCCCGATAAGCCCGAATGCTAAAATAGGTAAGCCTCTGGTCAAGGTCAGGTAGACGCCAATTGCGATGGTGATTAAATAACAAATTGTAAATGCTTTAAACATACTTTTAGGCGATAGAAGACCGCTGCTTAGGGTGCCACTGCCGCCTGTATAAGGGTTTTTTTCGTTCGGCTTAAGTTTGTCTACGCTATGTTTGAAATCGAAGTAATCGTCAGTCATGTTCAGCGCGATGTGGTTGATGATGATGGCGACGAGCACAAGCAGAAAATAAAACGGAATAAACCCCTCGTTGGATGCCCAACTGACTAAGCCACCTAAAACGGCGGGAAAAATGCTGGGAGGCACAAAATGATAGCGGAAGGCCAGCCACCACACCCTCGCTTTACTTATTTGTCGTGTGCTTGCCAAATATTGTTCAGCTCAGTTGGATAGTTTTAATCTGTTGAGTGAAAGGATTTGAGTGTTGAATTCTTGGCGCCCCAACTTTACTCTGTTGGTTCTGCCGTTTTGCGTTTTCTGAAGAGGATAAACACGTGTCCTCTGCATTCAACCAGTGCAGAGCCAGATTGTTCGGCAGCCTTGGCGGCTATCACCGGAGCAGTATTGTCTCCAGTCAAAGCTGCAGGCAAAATTCTGACCTTAACCATCTTGTTCTGTTGGAGCTGCTTTTCAATTTCACATATCAACTGAGGTGTCAAGCCGTCTTTGCCAACCCAAATGGTTGGATTCTCATCTTTCAATACGTGTTTAACATGCCGTTTCATTCTGGTGGTTATTTTGCTCAAACTCTTTTTTCTCCTTTTTCTTACCCAACAACATCCGCGTTTGGTTGCCGCAGTTTAAACATGTTATTACGATGTGAGGCTCTCTTTTCTGCTTTATCCTAACCCGACAATTATATCCTTGCACGAACAGAGAATTGCAGTTTTTGCAGGTTTCACGCCTAAAATCCGCAGGCAAACGAATTCTGGCAGCCATAGCAATCCGCCTTGCAGATTTGACGTACCGCGTAGCTAACTGAGGATTAAGTTTGCCGATTTGTTTTGCTTGCCCAAAGAGTATTTGGATCCGTTGCCTAGCGATCTGCTTAACGTTGGTCTGTTTCATCAGCCGAAAGATAGGTGAGCCTACACATAACACTTCCGTTAAACTCATGGAAAACTTGGCACGCTAACAAGTTTTTTTAAGCTTATTGTTCGGGTCAGGCTTAAAATTTTCATTTTGATTTTTTCCGTGAAAGCTCGAATTTTAGCTGTTTCAAAGCTTCGTGGAGCTCAAGAGGTCTATTTCGCAAAATGTTCTGAGCCTTGGATGTGTCAAGCGACGAATCCATCGGACGCTTAGCAGGCCACTTAAACTGCGAAGACAAAACCGAATCAATCAGGCTCTTATCCAAACCAAAAACTTCAGCGATTAAAGCAGCAAAGTCGAAACGACTAACCCGCGTTGCACCGCAAAGATGAAAAGTTCCAGTCAATCTGCGCTCGATAACTTCAAGTGTCATTTCAGCCAAATTGGTGTTCAACGTGGGCGTATTCCACTGGTCAGTTACAATTTTAACCCGTTCGCCTTTTCTTAGGGAGTCGATTAGCCAGAGAGCAAAGTTGACTTTTCCAGCGGCTGGAGTTGAACCGTAAATTACGCTTGGCCGCGCAATAAAATATTCCGATTGGGTTTTCACCAGTTCTTCAGCTTTAAGTTTGGTTAACCCGTAATAGTTGATGGGGTCAGGGGCATCTGATTCTGTGTAGTTGCCTTTTTCACCGTTGAAAACGTAATCGGTTGAAATATAAATCAGAAAAGAACCTGCGTCTTTCGCTGCTTCCACGATGTTTTTTGTTCCTTCAACATTTATTTTCCAAGCAAGCTCCTTGTTCAACTCACACTTATCCACGTCGGTAAGGGTAGCTGCGTGAACCACAAAGTCGGGTTTAACCCGTTTAAATGCTTCATTAACCAGCTCCCAATTTGAAACGTCAAACTTTACAAAATTGCCACAAACAGGCATCTCCTGAACGTCACAGGAATAAACCTCAAAATTTCTTGCGATAGCAAGCTCAGCTAATTTGGAGCCGTAGAGACCACTGGCGCCAGTGATTAGGAGCTTCAATGTAGACCCCCTATCTTCCAGGGTGTAGGGTGAAGAATTACCTCTGTGGCAAACGGCGTCCACCAATGCTCATTTTCAAGGTACCAGCGAACAGTTGACTCCAAAGAAGCATCAAAACTGCACTTGGGCTGCCAACCCAAAGTGGACCTCAATTTTGAAGAATCCAAACTGTACCGCACATCATGTCCGGGGCGATCTTCCACAAAGGTAATCAGACTCTCTGGTTTATGCAGCAAGGCGACAATTTTTTTTGCGATCTCGATGTTTGGAATTTCGTTTCCAGCTGAAATATTGTACACTTCCCCAGCGTTTCCCTTCTCAAGAACTGTTGCAATTGCTTCGCAGTGATCTTGAACGTAAATCCAGTCGCGGATGTTTTGCCCAGACCCATAAATCGGGATCGGAAGATTCCTTAGCCCTCGGATAATTGTTTTGGGAATCAGCTTTTCTGGAAGTTGATATGGACCAAAATTATTTGTGCAACGTGTGATGGACACGTTCAAGTTGTAAGTTTTGTAGTAGGATAGCACGAACATGTCGGCGGCAGCTTTTGCGGCTGAATAGGGATTAGATGGCTTGGGCGGAGTATTCTCGGTGAATGAACCTTCAAGTGCTTCGCCGTATACCTCGTCAGTGGACACCTGCAGGAGCCGCGCCTTGTGATTGTGCCTGCGTATCCCTTCAAGAATTGTAAATGTGCCAACCGTATTATTCTGCAAAAACACGTTGGGGTCAGCGATGCTTCGGTCCACGTGAGTTTCAGCAGCGATGTTTACAACTGCGTCCACTTGGTGAATCAGCCTGTTTATGAGCAGCGGATTGCAAATGTCGCCTTTTATGAAAGTGTATCTTTTGTCGTTTTCGACGTCGTGAAGGCTAGCTGGGTTAGCTCCTATGCCTATCTTGTTAACGTTTATCAACTCGCAATCAGGATACTTTGCAAGCATGTACCTGCAGAAGTTGCTTCCGATGAATCCTAAACCGCCAGTAACTAACAGTTTCATAATTATCACCTATGAGGGGGATAATTCCAATCCCAAGGTTTACCGACGCGTGCATCGTTCTTCTTGCCGTTGACGATTTTGGGAACAATGGTTTGGTCATTCCAAAGTCGCCGTTCTTCATCAGGATTAGCGGGGTCGTATAGGTTGGTGGTGAAGTACAGTAGCATGGCGGGTTCATCGCCGAGTGCTTTGAAGCCGTGCCAGTAGTGACCGGGAATGCGGACGACCTGCAGCTTTAAAGCGCTCGAGACAATCTCGTTTATTTCTTCAGTTTTTTCATCGAACGCACAGATTTTTATTAACCCCTTCAGAGCTAAAAAATAGTCTGTTTGCCCTTTAAGGTGCCTATGCCAAGCGCGGATGATGTTGGGGTAAGTGACCGAATGGTTTGCTTGTGCAATTGTGTCTTCTTCAAACAGGTCTTTCCAATCGGTACGCATAACTTCGGTGAAGAAGCCTCTTTCGTCGGGTAATCGACATATCGGTTTAATTCTTATCCCTTTTAACGTTAACATCCCTCGCTTGCTTGTTTAACATATGTTTTAAAAATATTTATAATAGTTGTTATTCTCTCGGGCTAAACTTCCACTTCTGAGTAATCGCCAACGTGCAACTTGATGGTTCTGTTCCTTTGATTTCTCGTCACCTTCGCATTTTTGCCGATTAAACTATCCTCGAGCCGCTCCACATCTTTAACGACAACGTTTTCTTGTATAACGCAATACTGAAGGTTAGAATTAATAATTTCCGAGGCATTGCCTATGCTTGTGTAGGGCCCGATGAAGGAGTTTTCAATCAACGCGTCCTTTCCAATTGCGCATGGCCCCCTAACAGTGCTGTTCACTATTTTTGCTCCAATTTCCAGTTTAACCCTGCCGTCTACAACGCTGTTGGTTAATGTTCCTTTGATGTCGCGTTCTGCATATTCATCTAATATTCGAGCGTTAGCCGACAAAATATCGTCTTTTTTGCCTGTGTCAAGCCACCAGGAATCTAAGATTTCGGCTTTAACCGTAAAACCCATATTTATCATTTCTTGGATTGCATCGGTAATTTCCAGTTCTCCCCGCCAAGACGGCTTTATTCTCTCGATAGCTTGATGAACCTTGTTGGTAAAAAGGTAAGTGCCAATGATCGCAAGGTTCCCCATCGGCGTTTTAGGCTTTTCTACTAACTTTGTAATATTGCCTTTGTCGTCGAGCTGAGCGATGCCGAAACTCGACGGATTCTCGACTTCTTTCAGGATAATAAGGCCATCAAGATGTTCACTCTTGAATTTTTTAACGAACGAATTCAAGCCTTGACCTGTAACGTTATCTCCTAGACACATGACGAAAGAATCCTTCCCTAAAAAACGACCTGCAGTCTTGACTGCGTGTGCTAAACCAAGCGGTTCCTGAGGAATATAGTTGACTTTAAGGTTCCAGTTTGAGCCGTCAGCAACGTAGTCCTTAACGAACTGTCCAGTCTCGGGCGCAGTTATAATGCCGACCTTTTTAATTTTGGTAGATGCCACCTGGTCAAGAACATACCCCAATATGGGCTTGTTAGCTACTGGAATAAGCTGTTTAGCGCAGGTGAAAGTTAAAGGTCTAAGTCTGGTTCCTTTTCCGCCGCTGAGAACAAGTGCTTTCATAATAATCACTTAGGGTAAAGCTATTTAATTATCACAGGGCATTATCACTTAAAAAAGTTTACATTGAAACTCGATTGTGGCTGTGATTGCACAACCACATAGTCATATTAGCGATTGGAAAGAAATAGCATAGCAGAGATTTCTTTTCAAGGTGAAATTTAACGAAACCAATACTTAAAAGAAATGTATTGTCGCCTTTTCACAAACAGGAAAATAAATGCAGGTTCACTCGTTCATGCAGCCTTTACTCTAGCTCAAGCTACACGTGCACGCACGTCGGCGGAAGTTACTGCGGTAAATACAGGATCCTAGCCAGCTTAGCACAGAGAAAGTTCTCCACGGAAAAAGAAGAAAACATAGTTGAAGCCCAACTGTTACAGTAAATCTTTTTAAATGACTTGACTTGCGGCAGCTTTTTCACCCATTCAATTTGTGTGAAGAATTTTCATTAATTTCTCAATTATATTTAGCAGAAAGCCCAATGGTCTGCGAAGTGGCCCCATCACATTAACGATTTGTCGAAGACTCGCCACGTCGGTTTTGTTAATGGATCTAGTAAGAAGCGTTGCGGCTACGAAGATGAAAACAAAGGCAACTACGCCTATCACAAGTCTTACAGGATTAGAAAAAGCCAATTGGGAAATCAGAAGGTAAGTTAAAACTCCAGTTACTGCAGACGAAAGAAGAATCTTCGCGGATGAAACCCAATCTACCGATACGCCGAACTTATTTTTGATAAATCTTAAACTTATGAACAAGCTGGGTAAGCCAACTGTTAAGGAAGTAACAATTAAGCCTAAGACGCCGAAGTTAGAAATCAACAGAAAACTCACTGGGAAACCTATCACAACAGTCAGAATAGACAATTTCATGTTGTATCCTGGGTAACCTTGCCCGTTTATCAAATTGGATACACTCAAGTTTCCGAAAGCAGTATAAATATAAGTAATCGATAACAAAACCAAAAACAACGAAGCGTCAGTATACCTGTTTTGATATATGGTGCCGATCGCGGGTTGCGCAAGCGTCATTACCAAGACTGTAATTGGCACGACAATGAGTGAGGCGTACTTTACTGAATACTGGAAAACGTTTTTTAAAGTTTCATGGTCTTTTTTGTAATCAAGTTTGGAGAATGCGGGAAACAGCATTGTGGTTACGGGAGTAGCGAAGAATGTGATTAGAACAACGAAATTTATCGCTAAGTTGTAGTTGCCGATTATTGCGTTGTTAGTCACATAGAATGCTAGAATATAACTGTAGAATACCGCTAGGAATCCTGTAATTATGGTGCCTATTGAAACCGGTAAACCGAATTGCAACATGGTTTTAATTGTTGCCATTATTTCGAGTTTGCTGTTGATTGGCCTAGGCAAGGATTTGTAAACTGTCCACATTAAAAGTACGCCCGTTAGCCCCGCGATCAGAGAAGCCGTTGTGAAACCCATCATAGCTCCAAGAGTGCCCAACCCTAAAAGCACCAATGCGACTATGAGAGCAGTTTTGATTATTGATTGGATTATCAGCATGACACTATAAAGATGCATTATCTCCATGCCAGTGAATGCGGCTGATGCTGTGTTCACCAGCGCGCCAGTCAGGATGAAAATAGAGCCAATTTGGATTAACGGAACTATCGCGGGGCGATGAAGACTTGAGGCTAAGAAGGGGGAGAGACCAAACGAAAGAAGGAAAAGCGATAAACCTAAAACGACCTCAAAAATTAAGCCTGAAATAAAAATACTTCTTATTTTGTCGTTGTTTTCCGCGTTGTATTGAGCAGAGTACTTTACCATAGCTGAGTTGACTCCCCAATCTCGGAAAGTGGCGATTAATGTGGGCCCAATGATTGCAATAGAGTATAAACCGTAATTTTCCGCACCCAAAATGTAAGTGATAGCTATAGTGCCCACAGCAGAGATCAACGTAGAAACAACTAATCCCCATAGAATGTTAAAGCCGCCCCGAGCTGAAACTCTTGCCATCTCTGTAGCTTTGCTCATGTTTCTTTCCTATTTACAGTTAAGATTATAAGTTAACTGTTGTCATCGGGTGCCGTTTATCATTTTTGGTTCAATAAGCCGAATTGACGACAGTTCTTTCCACTGCCTAAAAAATAAAGTTCAAGTCACCGTTAGGACACACGATTAACGTCGCTTAGAATTTTGAGCACTGACCTTTTAATGAGCAAGAACCTTGAGTTTGCGGTTTTGGTAGCGCTTGTTTGGTTGTGGAACAATCCTCCACCCTTCCTTATATACTGCTCGAAGTTACCTAGCTTCAACTGGAGAGAAGCATTTTAGCGATTACTCTCTCTCCAAAACAGAAAAGGAGAAAAAATTTTTTGCGAAAAATAACTAAACTTAGACATTCTATTAAGGCTATATCACCTATAATTTCAGTTTTGCTATTGATAGCGATTGCCGTGGTGGCTTCGCTTGTTGTCTATGCATGGGTAATGGGTTACATAGGCGGCGGCACCACCAAAGCAGGATACGCCATAGACATCCAGAGTTTATCTTCAGCATCTGGTAGCTTGACTATTTATGTACAGAACACCGGCATAGGAGCCGTGCAACTCAATACAGCTAGCGCCGTATACGTAAACGATACGCTGGTACCCATAACATCCGTCACGCCAACTGGAGATTTATCATCAAACGGCCAAATAGTAACTATTGCTCAGGGTCAAACTGCAGCACTTGTTGTTCCTTGGTCCTCCAGTGGACCAGTTACAATCAAAGTAGTCACAACTAGCGGAACATTCATGACGACTACTGGCACATCTTACGCAGGCGGAACATCCTATTCGGTAACTTTTGCTGAAAGCGGTGGCGGAGGCTCTTCCACAATTTCCCCAAGTGGTACTGCATCTTACACGGGTCCAGTTCAGATTTCCGCTACTGTAGGCAGCGGATATACTTTTTCGGGTTGGAGCGCGACTGGATCAATTACCTTTGCAGATGCGACTTCGGCTTCTACTACTGCAACTGTTAATGGTGCAGGCACTGTAACTGCTACTTTCACTCAGACAGATTATCAGGTAAGCTTCACCACAAGCGGCGGCGGAAGTGGTTCAACAATTTCACCGAGCACCAGTGGATCTTACACTGCAGGCCAACCAGTTACCATCAAGGCTACTGTAGGCAGCGGATATACTTTTTCGGGTTGGAGCGCGACTGGATCAATTACCTTTGCAGATGCGACTTCGGCTTCTACTACTGCAACTGTTAATGGCGCTGGCACTGTAACTGCTACTTTCACTCAGATTACGTATCAGGTGGTTTTTGGCACAAGTGGCACTGGAACAACATCGCCGAGTGGTACTCAGAATATCCCCGCTGGACCGGTTTCGATTGTTGCTACTGCGGGTACTAACTATCAGTTTTCAGGTTGGAGCGCGACTGGATCAATTACCTTTGCAGATGCGACTTCGGCTTCTACTACTGCAACTGTTAATGGCGCTGGCACTGTAACTGCTACTTTCGTTGTCGCGCACATTCTGACGAGCATAACGATTAGCCCGACACCTGCAACTATTGCTGTCGGCGGTTCTCAGATTTATACGGCTACGGGTTACGACCAGAACGGTGTCAGCATGGGCGACGTCACCTCATCCGCCACTTTCAGTGTTAATGGTGCTTCGATTGCCAGAAATTCAGTGACTGAACCTTCAGATGGTATCTACTCCGTGACTGCATCAATCGGTAGTGTTACATCTAACACTGCTACTTTGACGGTGTATGGTCCTCTTGCAAGCTTTTCAGTCAGTCCCATTAGTGCTTCGCAGATTGCTGGCACGGCTTTCACCGTAACTATCACTGCTCAAGACGCAAACGGCTTCACTGTTGCAAACTACGCTGGTTCGGCTACGTTAACTGATTTTTCTGGCTCAATTGGCCCAATAAGTACTGGTGCGTTTACTAATGGAGTCTGGACTGGTCAAGTGACTATCACGAAGGCATGGACGAACGACGTCATCACGGTGGCTGATTCAAGTTCAAGTGCGGCTGGTCAAAGCGGCCTATTCACTGTTAATCCTGGTGCTTTGGCAACCTTTGCTTTTAGCGCTATTAGTAGTCCGCAGATTGCTGGTACATCTTTCAGCGTAACTATTACGGCTCAAGACGCTTATGGCAACACTATTACGACCTACACTGGTCCAGCTACGTTAACTGATCTTTCGGGCTCAGTTAGTCCGGCGAGTGCAACCTTTACTGCTGGTGTTTGGACTAGTCAGGTGACTGTTACGAAAGCGTGGACAAATGATGTTATTACGGTGGCTGATTCAAGTTCAAGTGCGACTGGGCAGAGCGGCCAGTTCAATGTTAATCCAGGCGCTTTAGCAAGCTTTGCTTTTGGTACTATTAGTAGTCCGCAGATTGCTGGTACATCTTTCCCTGTAACCATCACGGCTCAAGACGCTTATGGCAACACAGTTACAAGCTACACTGGTCCAGCGACATTCAGTGACCTTTCCAACTCAATCACACTGTCGAATACAGGTTCGTTTACTAACGGTGTCTACATTGGTTCGGTGACTATCACGGCAGCTTATACAGGTGACATTATTACGGCGACTGATTCAGGCACACTCAAGACTGGGCAAAGTAACGCGTTCACAGTTAGCGGTGCCGCTGCAACTCAACTTGTCTACACCGTTGGTGCAAGCCAAATATTGCCCATCAACACGGTTTCCAGCGTCATTACGGTTCAACTGCAAGATCAATATGGGAACCCGGTTAATGCTGGAACAGGAGGCGTTACAGTTACCTTGACGTCAAATCCCGCAACTACAGCAACTTTCTATAGTAATCCGACTACGAAGATAACAACTACCCCGATTACGATTACAATTCCAGCCGGTTCGAGTTCTGCAAGTTTCTACTTCAGCGATTCACAATACGAATCTCCAACTCTCACAGCCGCGGCCACAGGAGTGACAGGAGTGACATCAGCAGTCACAACATTCACCGTCACACAATACCAACTGATCTTCGTACCCAACACAGCAACTGAACCAGTTGGACAGGGCATAACCGAAATCCAAGTGCAACGAGAAACTACGGGCGGTGCTCACTATGGGGGCACGGCTATCACGGTCCAACTTAGTACATCTTCTGCCACCGGCTATTTCGCAACCTTAGCTAACGGCGTGTACACTAAAATCACACAAATCACAGTCAGCAATGGATTCTACTATGGCCAGAACTATTTCTACTACATCGACACAACAGCTGGGACACCCACACTCACAGCCGCTACTCCTGGGTACACATCGGGAACAGCGCAGTTCACTATCTACTCTCCAACCCTCAGCGGCTTCAACATCACTGCATCCAGCGGCGGCAACATTGGCACTCAGGCAACAGGCGAAGCTTTCAACATAAAAATAACCGCTGTTGATCAATACGGAAATGCAGTCACAAGCTACACAGGCACCAACACGTTGACCGCGTCTATAGGCGCCATCAGCCCAACAACTACAGGTTCGTTTGTAGCAGGCGTATGGACCGGTTCAGTTACGCTCAACACCGCAGGCACAATCTCAATTTCGACAAATGACGGAAACGGACATCCAGGCACAAGTAACACATTCACTGTTTACGCGCCAACCCTCAAAGACTTCACATTTACAGCCACAGGCGGCTACGGCGGTAACATCGGAACTCAGGCAGCAGGCACAGCATTCAGCATAACAATAACCGCGTATGACCAAGACGGTAATGTCCTGACAAGCTATGCTGGTCCGTACACATTGACCGATACCTCTGGGTCACTCACATACACCGGCTCATTTAATGCTGGAGTATTAACTGCTTCAGTTACAATCACAAAAGCGACTACCACTGATGTTATCACCATCAAAGATACAGCCTCAGGCATTAATGCAGCGAGCAACCAATTCACAGTAAACCATTCTGCTACTATTGCGGGCATAACAGTGGCTCCCTCATCGGCATCCATCGCGGCGGGGAACACAGAAACTTACACCGCTACAGCAACTGACTCATACGGGAACACATGGAGCGTCACAACCTCAGTTACGTGGAGCATAACTTCCGGGGCTGGTGGGTCATGGAGCTATTATCCTGGCGACAACGTTTACACCTCTGCAACTGCTGGTACTTGGACAGTTACGGCTACTGATGGAACAGCTAAAGGAACTGCATCTTTGACAGTTACTGCGGGAACTCTCTCCCAATTTGCAATCACAGCGAATGGCGGCGGAAACATTGGCACTCAAACTGCGGGCACAGCCTTCAACGTAGTCATTACGGCTCAAGACCAATACGGCAACACAGTCACAAGCTACGCAGGTCCCAACACGTTGACCATATCAACTGGAACCATCAGCCCAACATCCACAGGTGCGTTCACGGCAGGCGTTTGCACAGTTTCAATAACCCTTACTAAAGCAGGATCATTTATTTCAATCTCAACAAGTGGCAGCGGCAAGTCCGGAACAAGCAATACATTCACCGTTAATCCGGGAGCACTATACCAATTCGTCTTTAGCACAATTGGCACTACTCAAACTTCAGGTCACGCCTTTACTGTTGCCTCGATCACAGCAGAAGATCAAGATGGAAACACGATAACAAGTCTTTCAGGAACTGAAACCTTAGCAGTCACCAGTGGCACTATAACCTCTTCCACAAGCATAACCTTCAGGGACGGCGTCGCTTCGGAGGTCTCAGTCACAATCACACTATCGCCATCGAGCAGCGTCCAACTATACATTACTGGCTACCAAAACAAGCAATACAGCAATGCATTTACAGTTTAACACCAGTAAACTGTACTATCTAATCTTTCCCCCATTTTTTATTTTTTTAGTATTTAGAATCGTCAGTTTTAAATGGTTTATTTTTCGGGGCAAATACAAATTTTTTTCTGAGCTTGTTTCAAACTCATTTTGAAGTAAAGGAAAAGATTGCTAAAAGGATACTCTAAATTGAATCTTGCCCCTCAAACTTCAAATTATCTAAAGTTAACTCGGATTTTTTAATCAGCTTATCCAATTGTTCAGAAAACTAACCCAACAAAGTATTCAATTCCATTTTATAACTCCTGGAAGGAGATATAGCATATTGCTAAAACAAATTAAACTAATGCTAAATCAAAAGTTACCGCCTGGACTCTGAAGGCCATCTGCTGAGCTCCTTCAGATTATGCTTTGCTCTTGACTAACTTTGCGAGTGGGAAAATGCTCATCTAAAGAGAGGATCATGCAAGAAACATTCTTAGTGAGTAATGCGCTAAGTTGAGAGTCAAGTTTAAAGATTTTTTTGACGGATAAGGAATTGAAGATGGAATAGGATAACGGCTATTCACAAAAGAAACTGTTGAGCGGCTTAATGGCGAACTTTAATAATTGGACTTCTTCTTGCCTAGTGAGCTGTCCTTGGCATGGGTTCTTCATGATCGAGGGTGGCGGATTCGTAATTAACTGTGTCCTATTTGAGGTCGAATAGATCTGTCCCATTGTCACTCCGACCAGAAAGTGAACCGTTGAAAATGAGAAATGGAAAAAGCAAACGGATAGAGTGACCATGGCTCCAAGAGTGCACCTTAGATACTGCAATCAAGACAGTAAATTCCACTGGCAACAAGGATTAAGCGGAGAACTTAACGCAGAAAGCTATGACAAATTTACTGTATCCCTATGTTTAACGCTCCACCGTTGAAGTTGCCGCCGTCGTTTATTGTTTGAATTTGGACAAGACTTTGAACGCTTGTGTTTATTGTGGTTGAGGTTGCACCTATAAACTCTATCGATGTGCTGCTTACAATTACGTAAACTACGCCGTTTATGCAACTTAAATAACCGTTTGGTCCGTTGGCTCCTCCGGTGTTTACCCAATAATGAAAGTATGTGCTATTCACAAATTCCACATTCCAGATCCAAAGATTGGAATTAACATCATTCAACGAACTTTCAGCCCATACGCTTAGCTGTTGGTTCCCGCTTGTAACAGTCATTGTATCCTGCAATGTAGCGGTATATCCGCTTGAAGCACTTGTATCCCAATAATCAATCTCGGCTCCAGTCATCATTGTTGTGTAGCTGACTGTGTGTAAATTAGGATTTGGAGTCGGCGTTGCCGTAGGGATTGGCGTGGGTGTAGGCGTTGGTGTGGGTGTAGCAGTCGGAGTGGGTGTCGCGGTGGGTGCCGTTGTTGGTACCGCTGTCGGTGCTGTTGTTGGCGACGTTGAAGTTGGGGCTTGCGTTGGCGCAGATGTGGGTGATGCAGAAGGGTTTGCTACTGGAATAGGGGTGGGACTTGCAGAGGGCGGAGGGGAGGAAGTAGGCGTTGCCGTGGGTGCAAGAGTGGAATTAGGTGTTGACGAGGGTGCAGACTTGTGTAACATCAGCGCCGCGAAGGCTGCCACGAAACCGCTGACGGCAATAATTACAACTAGCGTAATGACAATCATTCTGGTTACGCCTGATTTTGAAGAAATAAATCGGATATTTTTTCGCAAAAAATTTTTTCTCCTTTTCTGTTTTGGAGAGAGAGTAATCGCTAAAATGCTTCTCTCCAGTTGAAGCTAGGTAACTTCGAGCAGTATATAAGGAAGGGTGGAGGATTGTTCCACAACCAAATGAGCGCTAGCTATTCAGCAAAAAATCAATTCTTGCCAATTCATTAATTGAATCCAAGCGGTGGCTTGCCTTCCGATATATTAAAATCCTCCCGCTCGGATAAGTTAATAAGCATAATTTTAGGGAGTTAGCGCTCTATGGATCTAGCGAACATACGCATAAAAGAACATTTTGGGTTGCTAAGCAGTGAGACAAACACCACTCAATTCAACTTTTTGGTCAGTCCACCGAAAAATCGTGAAACTATAGAAAAACAGGATATAGTCTGCCTTAACCATCCAGTGTACGGCGACCCATGCCAGGTGCTTGCTGAGGTTAAAGAAATTACCAGTTATGAAGAGGTTGCAGGCTCAACCATCGGCGACCGTATAGGCAAAAGGTTGGCGGTGGCGCAAATAATCGGTTACATCGATCTGAGAAATGAAGCTCAGCCGCTACGCAGACTACTTGTGCCTCCAAATCCGGGCAGCCGCGTCTACATGCCCTACGCCTCATTTTTGGAAGATGTGTTCAGCCGAGGGACCGATGGAAAAGCCTGTGCGCAGCCATTTTATTTGGGCAAAGCCGAAATTTTTGGGGCTTCTCAAGAGACGACAAGTGATCAGCAAGTAACTTGTTATTTAGATGCCGCTGACCTAACCAGCAAGCATACGCTTATTTCTGCTCTTGATGGAGCAGGAAAAACCTACACGGCCACAGTAATAATCGAGGAGCTTGCCAACAAAACCAGCCAGCCTGTAGTCATTTTGGATCCAAACAACGAATACTCCACAATAGCTACGGCTTCAAACCCAGCAAAAAACTATTCATTCAAGTTCCAAACCGCAATAATCAACGCTGATAAAGATGATAGTGAAGTAGCTGAGAAAATTAAAGAGCGCCAAGTCACAATAATTACTGCCGAAAACTTGAGTCTTAGCGAAAAAAGCGAATACTACGCAAACATTGTAAACACCTTGGCAAAAAGTAGACGAGAAAAAAACGTGCAGCCTTTTCTTTTGGTGGTTGAAGATGCAGAAAATCTCCCCATCCAGGCAATTCAAGAAATACTAATGGCAAAAAACGGGATAGCATCTATTCTCATTTCGTCTCATCCAATTGAGCTTGGCGGAAAAGTTTTATCCAAAATGGTAAACCTAATCGTCGGGAGAACTAGTGATCCAGAGGATTTGGCGTTTCTCAAAAACATGGTTGGTGGCGGCGGCGAGCAGTTATCCAGCTTAGAAGTCGGCGAATGGATAGTCACTGGTTTAAATGTTATCCGCCCGATTAGAGTTCAAGTCAGGGAACGCTACTCAAAGCCAAAATAAAAATTCGTTGTTGCTGCATTGCTCAAATCAGCCCTCCGATTGCTAGACGAGCTAATAGAGCCTGTGTGAAAACCTGCGATACGCCCCAACGAATAAGCATCTTAGCTTAATTGCTCTTTTCCCGCAATCGGTTTGTTATGTTAATTCTTGGATGGTCTGGAAGAAGAAGAAAAACGATTTTCTGGGTTTCTTCTTCTTTTTAAAAAAAAAATCACGAGCAGAATTTTCACGCAGTCTCAGTAGACACCGAGAATAATTCAACATGTAGGCAGGTATGATCTGAAGTTGAAAGAGGTTAAAGGGGCATTTAAATATGATTTATGGCTGGAAAGTGGTAGATTCTTCTACGCCTAGAGTGTTTATAACCGCGATTGTAATGGAGTAACCAGGCGGATAATAATTAACTTGCATACTGCCGTCCTGCGGAGGGTTCACACCAACAGGACTGGAAGGGTTATAATAATTTTCTTCATTTGAAAAAGTAATATTGAAAGACCCTCCCGCTGACACCTGCACGTTCCCTAAGTCAGCGTAATAATGCGCGTTTAAAGTGTTATCAATTATCCATAATCTAGATAAAGCGATGTCTGACCCACCGTTAGCTGTGACGACTATAGTCCCATCGTTTTGTTCTATTTTAAACGTCGCACCAATCTTTTGCAAGAAAAGTTGATTTGCATCTTTGGTGGCTGTATCGTGCCACAGATAGACGTTTGTGAAGAAGAACAACAATATAACGATGAACAACATGGTGCCGATTACTTCAGCTGTTCCTTTACGATTTTTTATGAGTCTTTTCATAATACTGTTTCACTCCATCTTAAGGATCCGTGTATTGCACTTCAAAGTTTGAACCCCTCGCGGTCACGATTTTAAAAGCATAAGTGTTTCCACTTTGGAACCCTCCAGAGGACCAATACCAACCATCAATCGAAACATGATCACCAGCGCCTACTAAGACGTTGGAGCTAATCGATCCTGAGGACGAATTAGTTGTGGTTAGCGCAGTGTCATTTACGTAAATCGCCGCAACTGTCAGATCAACATTTGTCCCCAAGTTTGTTGCTGTTCCCGTATTGTAAACAGTAAGCTGCACCGTGTTTGAATTTTGTATCCAAACGTCCTCTATTGTCAAGGACTCCAAAATGGAGCTGCCTGTTCCCGTCTGGTAATTGTTAGCGTAAACCGTAACGTAGGCAAACAGTACCGCCATGCCAACCATAACGACCACTATCATCAAAATTGTTGAAATAACCGTTGAAAGGCCCCTTTTACTTCTGTAAAGCTTTCTCATTTTTTCACATCCAAACTGGCGGAATCGCGATGAAAAATATCGCATATCCCACGACCGTTAGAATTATGGCGTGTTTTAAGCCGCCTGTTATTCTCCGCTCTCCAAGTTTTCCAGCCATCAAACCGCCGGTAACCCCAGAAACCAGCATGTCTTTGTAAAAGAAATCTTTCAATCCGCTAATGCTGCCGACTGCACCTTGGCCCATGATTTGCGGCGCACCTTGCACGGGAGCAAAGAAAGACCGCACAAGAAGGACCGCGACAACGACAAAGACGGCAAAAGCCGCGTAAATTACAACTATGTAGGGTTTCATCTGGGCGCTGGTTTCCTTGTCCATGTCTTTCATTTCCTCCATGAAACCCGACGTGGCAGCGAAAACCTTCTTTATTGTGCCTCCTGAACGACTGGCCTCAAGCACTAAAGCGCAGAACCTGTTCACTATTGGCGAATTTACTCTCTCTTTGAAGTTAGTCAGAGCGGTTTCGAAAGATGCGCCCCAAGCCATTTGAAGCGTCAACTTCTTGACTTCATCTGAGAGCGGATGCCCAATCATTTTGTCGTCAACCACTTTTTCTAACGCTTTAACTAAGGTCAACCCTGTTTCCTGAGATTCCGAAACTCCGCGTACCAAAAGGGGCATTTGATCCTCTATCGCCGACATCCATCTTTGATTTTCGTAGTCAAGTATGGCTGAGGGGATTAAGATTATAAGAAGCGCGATTAGAAAAATTTCGTTTGCGTAAGTTGTCAGGATATTTGGGTCAATTACCGCTAATATGATAACATCTATGAAAATCAATATAATGGAGACAGCAACGGTGAACTGCCGTGTTTTCTTTGATATTTGCCGCATTTTCGTTACCTCGGTGGAGTCATCGAATCAATCATCAATAAAAGTACGGTGCAGCCCACTGGCGTTATTACGTACACTAAGAGCAAAAGTATCATCTGAGGATTTATGTTGCCTAACAATGATGCGCCACCGCCCAAAAACGACATTATCGAGAGCATAACCACAAGTGCGAGCGGAAGAGCAATCATGAAGCTAACGTAGACTTCAGCCATACCAGCTAAGCCCTCCAAGTAACTCTTCATCGATGCAATTCTTACTTTTTTGTACTTGTCCGCCGCTTCCCGCAGATAAGCAGCCAAATCTCCGCCAACATGAGTCGTGGCTACTACCCCATCAAGCAACGCACCAAACTTTCGTGACGAAGACCTCAAAGAACCCTTTTTTAAGGCTTCATTGAGATCTAAACCTAACAATTCAATGTCGCCTATTATTCTGCCCATTTCTTCACCTAAACCAAACTCATCTCCAACGTTAGCTAAGGAACGAAAAATTCGTTCAGGCGGCATACCGGCACTGGCGAGAACGGCCATAAAGTTTGCTGTTAGCGGAAGGTTCGCGTCTATTTTTCTTGCTTTTGAAGAGATGCCGAGCTGGGGATAAGCGTAACAGATGCCAAATGATGAAAGAAAGACAAGTAAACCAACTGGGACCGCAAGGAAAATTGAAGGCAACAAAATCGCTGCTAACGTGAACGCTGCAATTCCTGAAAGAAATGAAGTGAAAACCATTAATCCCACGTACACTTGAAAGGTAATCTTCAAGTTAGCTTTAGCCAGGTTTTGCTGTAAACCAGTAAACGAAGAAAGAAAACTCGTCGGAACCTTGTCAAATACCCTCAGAGATATGTTCAGCAACGTTTTATTCGTTGTTTAGAGCCTCCTTTAATATGGGCTCGGGGTTTTCTAGGTAACTTCGGATTATGCCAGAGACTTCTTTGTAGTTCCGAATGTTTTTCTTGACTAGCCACTGGATCACTTTAGTTCTGCGTTGGATTTCTTCGCTTGCTTCTTCAGGGGTTACGCCTGTTTTTTCAGCTACCTTTTCCAGAATGTAACTTCTACCAGTAAAATCAAAAGTGTCTTGTGCGGGGTTCCATCTGTAAACTTCATTTGTCAAGATTTCTCCAGAACGCGGATCTAAACCCACTAGTTCTGAGGTGGCAACCGTTTTCCTCACTGGTTTTCCGTTTAATTCGACTCGTTTTTGAACAAGAATTATGTCTATTCCGGCGATAAGTGTTCTTGGAATATTCATTGGCGCCGACTCTAACCTGTATACAGCTGACTCAACCGATTCCGCATGAACCGTAGACATTCCAAGGTGGCCTGTACTTACTGCTTGAAAAAGCGTGTAAGCCTCTGCCCCCCTTATTTCACCCACAATGATATAGTCAGGTCTCTGTCTCAGTGCGGCTTTTAGCAGATCGAAAAGGGTGATATCCGAAGTCTCCGTTGCGAGCCCAAAATGGGTTCTTGTAGCAGCGGGAATCCAGTTTTTATGGGGAAGATTCAGTTCAGGGGTATCTTCTATGGAGACAACCTTCAAATCTGGCTTAATGAACATGCTCAAGCAATTCAGCAACGTCGTTTTACCAGCCGCTATTCCGCCCGCCACCAAAATCGAAACTCTGTTTTCTACCGCGTACCAGAAGAAAGCAGCCATCTCGGGCGAGAGAGACTTAAAAGAAACAAGATCTGTAACCGTGAAGGGGTCAAGCTTGAATTTTCTTATAGTAAAAGTTGAGCCTTTACGGGTAACCTCGCTTCCATATGTTAGGTTAATTCTGCTGCCATCCGGCAAGGATGCATCAAGCATTGGCTGCGCAATCGAAACATGGCTCCCGCAGAGGTAAGCAAGTCTTAATGCATAAGTGTCAAGTTCCTCAGCGGTTTCAAAAAGAACGTTTGTCGGAATGGATTCGAATTTTCGGTGCCAAATATAAATGGGCACGTTAACTCCATCGCAGGAAATATCTTCGATTAACGGATCATGCATTAACGCATCTATTTTCCCGAAACCAAGATTGTCTTTGAGAACATGATAGAGCAACTTGCCTTTAGTGTCTGGGGGTAACTTGAAATGGTAGTCATCGAATATTTCATTGCTCTTTTTCACCAGATATTCTCCAGCGGCCTGCTTTGATTGCAGTTCCTTTGGTCTAAACTCTAATGTTTCGTTTAAAATTCCTTTCAAGCGCTCGAGACTTGCGAGGTCAGTTTTGCTGAGTTTCGGTTCTTCCACAACATAATTGACGTTGCCTCCAACAATGTCTCGTGTAACTTGAACAGAAGCGTAAGGCGCGTTAAGCATGTAACTTTCCAGCACAGTAACATCTTTAATTGGAGCTTGCACTTCTGCTCCAGACGCGCCGTCAGTTAAGCTCGAAAAAACAGAAGTCTCCACGACATTATCTTCGATGACCGTGCTCTGTGTAACACTTGAAGACTTCTTTCGGTTAAAGAATTTTATTTGTTTGTTAAGTACCATAAACATCAATCTTCATTTATGCTGTAAACTAAAAAAGAAAAGGGATAGAAAATAGAAAGCGTTTTTAAAAACTTTTTATGGTGCCTGTTGTGTTATTTGGCCGTATGTTCCGCCTGTGACGGTTGCTTTAATTGTATACATCTGCCCGCTTGTTAGCGCAAGTGGTGTGGTCAAAGTGATTGCTTGAGTAGATCCCTCATTTAATGCGCCAGCAGGAGTAAGTGTTGCCGTATATTCTACTCCGTTAACGAATACGAAAGGGTTGACTGTTACTGTAGTACTTCCAACGTTCTGAAGATATACGGTAGTAAGACTGTCACCAGCCATGTTAACGCTCTGTATTTGTACCGAATCTCCTGTCTTGCCGGTTTGGTAGCCTATGTAGCCCATTACCCATGCGTATACTACGAGTGAGGCTACGACTGCAATGGCAATCATTAGTAGCACCGAAATTATTGGCGAAATCGCTTTTAAATTTTTACGAAATTTCCTAAAAATCATTTAAGAAAGCACTCCTTTCTTAAGGAAACTATCGGGCGCTTGCTTAAAAAGCGATATGCAACAATCTTCCACATAAATTATTATAAGGCAGATAACGAATCATTGCTCTAGAAGAGTCAACGCTAAACTGGTAACTACACAAAGTTTTAAAAGAGCAAGATGATTTTGCCAAGTTGACTTAAAAAGATGCAAAAATGAGTCATTAAAAACTCGAGAAGGAAATCAAGCATGAAACTTGTAAAAACAGGAATAGCAGGTCTCGACGAATTCTTAACTGGAGGTCTGCCGCCGAAAATATTACTTTTAACAGGGTTGCCTGGGTCGGGAAATGAAGTTTTTGCCCGCCAAATCGCCTATGCCCGAGCAAAGCAGATCGGAGTAACCTACTTTACGGTAAACGAAACTTCAGACAGCGTGAAAGCAGATATGGCCGCCTTCAACTGGGATATAGCGCCGCTGGAAGCCACTGGAAACTGGAAATTTGAGACCTTAGCGAAATCTCATGATCTGGTAGAAGCTGTCATTAAAGAAATGGGGGAGCATCGAACAGTCGTTATTGACTCCATTTCCGAAGTGCTCTTAAGCCGAAAAATCGGAGAAGCCATCAGCCTGCTCACGGCTATGTCCCGACAAAACAAAGACAGCGAAGAATACCATTTGCTGCTGCTCACTGAGGGGATGCAGGATCCAAAAGCTGAAACTGCTATGCAGCATTTCTCTGACGGCGTCATCTTATTCAACACTACATGGACGACAGATTCCACGCATCAGGATATTATGGTAAAAAAGATGAAAGGCGCCTTTGTCCCCTCAAGAAGCCTACCTTACACAATAGGTAAAAAAGGGTTTGTCATCGAAACAGCGACCAGAATAACTTAACCTTTTTGATGGCAAAAGCAGACCCGCAATCATTAGGGAATATCCATAAAGTTCTTAAAGAAAACACAGCGAATATTGCCTTGGTCGGGGACAATAACATGAAAGCAATTCATAACAACCGAAGTCAACTCTTCCAAGATTGCATGATGATAATGTTCTTATGCGGAACAATCGGTATAGCTCTGAAATTCGTAACGTTTTTTAATCAATGGGTTTACTTTCCGTCATTCCCAAACATGCTGGACTCAGCATTTCTAATCTCCGCAGTAACGTTTTTTGCGTGGAAAGCATTTAAACGCAGATAAATTAACGCTTAAGATTTAGGAATAAAGCTTAAGAGCAACTTCAAGCATATTACCGAATGGATATCATCTAAGCGGTGGAGCGCTTGAAAAGAGCTTTAATTTTTGAAAATCGAAGAAACCATCTACAGGTATTAAACGATATTCTTGAACTATGTAAAATGCCCCAGGCAAAAACCTACATTTTGCGAAGCACAAACACAAGTTTCAAGTTGCTTGAGAGCTATCTTTTGCAGCTTCAAGTATCAAATCTTTTGGAACTTCAACCTGGCACAAAAAAGTACCTTACAACCAAAGAAGGACAAAAATTTATTCAAGCATGGATAAATCTCACGGCAATGCTTTATCCGCAAGATACCCCGATTATCTTAAAAACTAAAAAACGCAGTTTGCATACCCCGCAGTTCATCACAGTGTCGGCTAATAATGCCAATTACGCGACATATTGAACAATTTTTCCTTATTTTCATAGTTTCATGCATAGGTGAGCGTTGAGCATAATTGTTGAAGACACCATGGATGAATTGAGCCAGACATCGATCTAGCACTTTGATGATATAATAACTAAAATGATGCAAAAGAAAATTTTTGCTGCAAGATTGTTGTTGTTGCTTTCAAGGCTGTTTCAAAAAGAAGCATAGGCACTTTTTACAAATTTAAATTAGAATGGTAAAAGCATAAACATACATACTAAGCAAGATAGCAAAACCCTGCTAAAACTTACCTATGATCAACCCTAGTGTGAAGCTTAGCACTGGAATAATTACCCAGCTTAACGCTATTAGCAGAAACGGCTTAACTGAGACGAGCTTGGACTTGTAGGATATGCCTGTTCCAAAAACTGCAGAAGCCAAGGCTTGCGTGTTTGAAAGGGGGATATTAAAAAGCGTAGCTACCTCAACAAGAACCGTCGAAACCACAAGTGTTGCTGTCGCGTTCGGGTACCTCATGAGAAAAAGCTCTTGGGCAACCCTGCGAATCTCGCCCGCGCTCAAATAGAATGTTCCGATAAATATTGCAACAATCGACGCTATGACGGTGGTTACGTTGAAGCCGCCTGTGGCAACTATTAATCCCAGCGTGTTAGCTCCCAAAACGTATGAAGTGGAAAACGCTAAGATAATAAGCAAGATTTTGTAGGCTTGTAGTCGGCGCCAAATGTTTTTTGGCCAGCCACGGTTTATGAATCTGATAAGGTAAAAAGCAAAAACAATAGCAATTATTGGTGCAGCAACCCACATGGCAGCTACCTTAGCTACGTACGCACTGTTTGTAAATGTGTCAGTTGCAACAGATAGACCCGCCAGCAAACCAACAAGCGACATGCTAATAGACGCTGGCACTCTGATTAAGTCGGCAATAACAAAAATTAGTATAGCCACCAGCAAAGCTTCCGCCCGAAACTGCAACGCCCCATTGGGCAATAGGACATTTACGGATTTTGTCATTCCAACGCCTTGAGCAACGAGCCCTATAGAAAATCCTGCAGCGCCCAGCATCATGCCAAAACGTTTACTTATTATCCTAGAGCCTACGGCGGGGCCAACGCATGCGGACAGGTTGTTGCCGGCTACTAACATTACCGTGACGAAAGTCAAAATTAGAATAATGAGTGAAAGCCAAAGCATGCCTGTCACTTAAGGATGGAAGTAACCACGGATACAATCAAGTCTGAGAGGTCCTCGCATGAATCAAGTACGTCGTCGCATTTGTGCATAAGCTCAGAATAATGAAAGAACTGTAAATAATGCAGATTCGGCGTCATAAGATACAATCTGTCAAATCCATCATCCTTTAATTCATCACCATGCTCTTCCAAGGCTTCAATTTCTTTCCGCAACTCCAAAATCTCTAGAACATCAGATGAGGAGAGTGCCTGTTTTAGCTTTAAGAGAGATTTTTCAGCGAGTGCAAGAATGTTAACATATACATCGTCCCAGCCGGGACGTTTCATTTCGAAACCGGCTGAGTACACCTTCGCCATTCGATCCAGTTCTCTGCTGAGGTAATAATATAGGTCAACTATGTCGTCAGCAACTTGGACGGATTTAAGCAGGTCATCTATTATATTGGGACTTATGGCGCCGCTTGTAATGTCTTCCCCTATTTTGAAGGCAATTTCATCAGATTTTTTCTCAAGCAACTGCATGGCATGCATGGCGTCAGTTACTTGTTTTTCTTTGACATCTACATTGAACATGCTGTACACAAGAGTGTTAGCTTCTGTTGCGATGGCGATAATTTGTGTTAACTCCATGAAAATGTTTCTTTCGCCAACAACCAAGATACCCTTAATACTTTTCAACTCACAACCTCTCGCTCGATTTCAATCTTAGTAATACTCGCTCAAGCAAAAGAAGTATTTACAATTTTCTGCACTTAGTCCGCAGCTCAAGAGTAACGATTAATCTTATAATGATATGAGCTTTTAACAATTCAGAAAGAAGAGCAATCAAATAACTTTGCTGTATTCTTTTACGGCGTTTAACGCAATTAGCGTGGTGGTTCTCTTTATGAAGCGCTCGGTCAAAAGTTTCTTTAGATAACCGTTAAGGCTTGCATTATCTCTGAACTTGGCGAAGACGATTGCATCATACTCTCCAGTTATGTCATAAACGGATAGAACATTGTTTTCTTTGGCAATTTCATTTTCGACCTCAACAATATGTCCGCCTTCAACCTGGATCATAATAATGGCAGTTAAGGCGTAACCCATCTTAGCTGCATCAACCACGGGTACATATCCGAGAATTATTCCTTCATGTTCAAGACAACTAAGGCGGTTATGCAGAACGTTTGGGGTGATCCCAACTCTGCGAGCGAGCTTACGCAGACTTACACGTGAATCTTCTTCCAATGCGCGAACGATTTGCAGATCAACTTCGTCTAATTTTTTCAGTGGGCTTTCACTCGATTTTAAGCCCAAAATTCCCACACCCTAATGGTTTACTTGACGTTTGTTTAGTAAAACAAGAGATATATAAACATAACCACATAAAAATTGAAACATTGTAAACAATATTGAGCCTAAAAAACATCCAGATAGACAATCGATACATGGTGAATTTACGAATGCACACCTTAGTGCGAACCTAGAAATTTTTGCAAATTGAACCGCGATGCATTTACGAATCCTTCGTTAGCCAAGATTGCGCAAGATGTAATGTTTATTTGGATGCAGCAATAATTTAAATCTCCACTACATAGTATCTTACATACTCATAATAGAAAGATACCTGTTAGACATGGATGATCCAAATGGCAAACAAAGATCCAGATATACTCTTAACTGCTGATAGAACACTGATGAGCAATTACCACGGTAACGAATTCTTAGGATTCGGGACCTGCGCTCCTTCCAATTTTATCCCCGATGTCTTATACAGTTACCTATTTTTTCCACCAATAAGGACAAACAAAGGGTTGCCAACTGCTGCGCCCTATGGCTTAAGAAAAATCGAAGCTCAATTGATAAAAGAAGGCTTAAACGTTTTAACAGTCAGCCCCCAGCACCTTCGAAAATACCTTAAAACCGCCAAAGTTATAGGTATCCACACTATGGACCCGTTTGGTTTCGGTCCAGCATCAACCACGTTGGCATCCGTTTTCCATAAAGAGCCGTTCTTGGCAAGGCACTTTCATGCGTTAGTAACCAGTCCCATCATCAGAGAAGCAAAAAGAAACGGAATAAAGGTAATAGTTGGCGGACCAGGAGCATGGCAGTTCCGCTACAGACCACAACTTGTTGAAAAAAAAGTGATAGATTGCATAGTAGAGGGCGAGGCAGAAAACATTATAGGAAAAATATTCAAATCAGCAATAAACGGCGAGGCGCTCCAGTCTCATTATGAAGTCTCAGCTAAAGATGCACCTCGGCTTGAAGATATACCGGACATTGTTCAGCCATCCGTCAATGGCCTAATTGAGCTTGGCAGAGGATGCTGCCGGGGCTGCGAATTCTGCAATGTTACCCTCAGACCCCTGCGTTGGTACCCCTACGACAAAATCGTGCGGGAATTAACCGTCAATGTCGAATTGGGGAAGCACCGCGTTATTTGCTTGCATGCTGAAGACGTAATGCTTTATGGTTCCCAAAACGCAGTGCCTAATGACGAAAAACTTCTGAAGCTTCATGAGTCAGTCATGAGCAAGGTTCATGCCATTAGTTGGAGCCACTGTTCATTAGCCGCCGTAGCCTCAAAACCTAAACTTGTCTCTAAACTTTCAGAAATTATCCTTCAGAAGCAAGCCTGGTGGGGAGCAGAAATCGGCGTTGAAACTGGTTCAGCTGAACTGGCGAAGAAAATCATGCCTGCAAAAGCGCTTCCATTTAAGCCTGAAGAGTGGCCTCAAGTTGCACGGCAAGGCTTTGGAATAATGCATGATCACAAGTTGATACCAGCGGCAACACTTATCGTTGGGCTCCCTGAAGAAACCGAAGACGACATCATAAAAACGATGGAGCTTATAGACGATGTAAAAGATTGCAGAAGCCTAATTGTGCCTTTATTCTTTGTTCCGCTGGGTCGGCTCAAAAACAAAGATTGGTTCAGAGAAACAGAAGTGAACAAACTACACGAGCAACTGATGTTTCTATGCGCAGAACACAGCCTTCGTTGGGTGGACAATCTCTTAGACATGTCCTTCATGGATAAGGGATATCGGGTTGCCCTAAAGGAATTCTACAAGGTTTTCGCAGGATTAGCAAAACGGCAATTAAGACGCTCTGAAATTATAGAGCTACAGTGAAAAAGCCTGATTTGCCCGCTGAATTCCTAAACATTTTTTATTTTC
This sequence comes from Candidatus Bathyarchaeota archaeon, assembly GCA_963828195.1. Taxonomy (GTDB): domain Archaea; phylum Thermoproteota; class Bathyarchaeia; order Bathyarchaeales; family Bathycorpusculaceae; genus Bathycorpusculum. Next base: position 824,921 of record CAWHDT010000005.1, on the reverse strand, counting down.
CAACTTTTAATTGTAGCAACTTTATTATGTTCATTTTGATTCAGTAAATGTGAGGTAAAAGGGTTTGTTGACGAATTCAAACGCAAAAGAAGACTACAAAATAACCATCCTCAAGAATGGACCCTGTCTGGTTTCAGGAGGCGTCCCTTTGTTTACTGCGATAATATCATGTGACGCACAAGGTATACCCTCCACATGGCTTGTAGGAAAAAACTTTGATACCACAAAAAATTATATTCTCTGCCGGTGTGGTCAATCCAAAAACAAGCCGTTTTGCGATAGCACGCATGTGAAAGTGAATTTTGACGGAACAGAAGTAAGCGACAATGAACCTTTCGAAAAAACGGCTAAGGAAATTGATGGCCCCGGATTAAAGTTGAAGGATGCGGAGATCCTTTGTGCTTCAGCTCGTTTTTGCCATCGAGGCGGCGACATTTGGGATGCAATTCCTCAGTCAAGCGATCCGAAGGCTAAGAAAAACGCGGTGGAAAATGCTTACGATTGCCCTTCAGGTTGACTTGTACTTGTAGATAAGACAACTAATAAGATACTTGAGCCTGTTTTAGCCAAGTCGATAGGCGTAATTGAGGATCCAAGCAAAGGCGTCAGTGGACCCTACTGGGTTCGCGGCGGAATTCCAGTGTACTCTGCTGATGGCAAACTCTACGAAGTGCGAAATCGCGTGACGCTTTGCCGATGCGGAAAATCCACAAATAAACCGTTCTGCGACAGCAGCCACTATCCAGAAGAGACAGACCGAGAGCCCACGCGAGAGGTGAAAGAAAAATGAGTAAGAGACCGCGAGAGCAAGCTGAAGAAAACATCGAAGAGGTTTTAAATTCCAAAGAGAAAGCGTATGTACTTTTCTACGCATCATGGTGCCCATATTCCCAAGCATTCCTTCCCGTTTTTAAGGAATATGCCAAAACAAATCCGCAGGAATGCATCAGCGTTGTAGTGGATGATAAACCAGATTTATGCGATAAATACGCAATTGAATATTACCCGACTGTGCTTCTTTTCGAAAAGGGAAGGGTGCATAAAAGACTTGACGCCACACCTGGAGCAGGATTAACTAAGAGGCAGCTTACAAAATTCACTGAAAACCCCTAAAATAAAAAGTTTTAAGTCGTTTTAATCGGTGTTTGAGGATTTAGCCTCTTTTTCTTAAGCTATCTTTAATGCAAAATTAAAACTGTGTGACCAAAATTTTTTTTGCATCTATTTCCATTTCGTTAAGATTTCTTCTCTTTGGAAGGTTGTTTTGGCTAGGTAGAACAATGCGATGTCTATGACGGCTATCACTGTGGACACAATTAAGACGAGCAGGATTATGGGAATTGTTGTGATTTGGGTGGCAAAAACCAGTAGAAGTATCAGTGGGATAACTACATATGTTCCTATCTGCTGAGCTGCACGGATGTCATTTACTTTGGAAGATATGATGACGTTGGCTTCGACACTTAAAACGCAAGCTAAAGGTGCCATCACGCCCAGAATTAATGCAAAATCCGTGTTCGGAAGTAGAAATAACCCGAGTTTAATGTAGGACCAAACGTCCATAATCGTTACGAATATTGCTGTGCCGATGCAGGTTACTCCCAGCGTTGGAAGCAAGGTAGCTAAGGTTTTGCCTAACAGTATTTCGCCGTCTGTCGTCGGAGTAGCCAATAAGGGTTCAAGACTTTTTTCGATTTTTTCGCCTACAATACTGTACGAACCCATTATCGCTGGAAGAACCACAGGTATTAAAACAAAATATATCGAGCCTGTGTTTGCGACTGAATTAGCAGCACTGATGAATTGAGCTCGTGTAAGCGTGGATGCCTGGGATTGCAAAGCAAATATGAAAATGCTCGGAAGCACAACGCCCACGGCAAGGGGCATAGCAACTAGGGAGTAGAGGATATACTTGTTTTTCTTAAAGACGCTCAAGTCTTTTGAAGTTACTATCCATGACTTCCATAATCTCATTGCACTGAAGCCTCCCGAATCAATTTCAAATAAACATCTTCAAGCGTGGACCGCAACTCCGTAACGTATTGGATGTTGCCGCCCGCCGCCACAATCGCCCGCACCACCTCAGGATTATCCTTCTCTGGATCATCTATATCGAGAATTAACCTGTTTTCGTTGGTTTTCACGTTTTTCACTGAATTAAGCCCCCTCACGGCGCCTAAAACTTGGCTTGTAACACTGGCAAGGTGAACGATGGTTTTTCGGTTGTACAGGCTGCGCTCCAAGTTTTTTGGTGAATCAACCACGATTAAGCGAGTTTTCAGGATGGCAATGCGGTCACATAGCCGATCCGCTTCGTCTAAGTTGTGAGTGTTCAAAAAGATGGTGTGCTTCTCTTTTTTTAGGTCCAAAACGAAATCTCGAACCGTTTTTGAAGCCTCAGGATCCAAATTTGCCGTAGGCTCATCTAGAAATAACACTTGAGGGTCATGGATTAGAGCTCGGGCTATGGCTATTTTCTGTTTAGTGCCTTTCGAAAATGTGCCGACTGCGTCGTCTCTGCGCTCCCAAATTCCCAAAAGCCGCAGGAGATGTTCAATGTTTTCTTTGCGTTTCGCCTCTGGGACCTCGTAGAGTTTTCCGTAAAAGTCAAGGTTGCGGTAGGCACTTAGGCTGTCGTATAACCCTACGTTTTCAGGCAAGATGCCCACCATTTTTCTTATTTTGAGGCAGTCTGATTCGTTGTCAACGGCGAAATCGCCTATACGAGCGTTGCCGCTGGTTTTGCTTATTAGGCAGCAGAGCATGCGCACTGTGGTGGTTTTTCCCGCTCCGTTTGGGCCAAGAAAACCGAAAACCTCGCCTTCGTCAACATGTAGGGTGACGTTATCTACAGCCGTTAGGTTGCCGAATTTTCGGGTGAGATTTTCAGTGTCAATCATGCTTTACAACCAGTTTTTATACGATTTAGGCTTTTTCGTATTTAGAGTCTTCTATTCGCTGCTTCTCTAAATCTTCGCCCGCCAATTGTTGTGACGTTTGTTGAGGTTTAGTCTCTTCTGCGGGCCAAGTGATTGGGTCTTTCACGTGCGCGTTCATAAGGCTTGTTTTGCCACATGCGGGGCATTTGAGCGGTCTCTTAGGTCCTAAACGGAGGATTGGGAAACTGTGTGAAGCATCAAACACTGCATTGCATTTGGGACATTTAGCACGCAGTGTGCCTTGATTTTTCATGAGGAAAATTCTAAAGGCCACGGCAACAACGGCTACCGCAACCAATATGATAATTTCGCCGTTTGATCCGGTAAGAGAACCGATTGATTGACTCATTCAATTCACGCTGCGTTGTATGGCGATATGACAAGGCACATAAGTATTTAAGCTAGATGAAACCGTTTTCAACATATGAAACTGGTAAAAGCCCTAGATCAAAAAAGCACAACGCTACTTTCAGACCCGATCAATCAAATAATAGTCAAAAACCTCGTCCGAAACGAACAATCAATCTCCCAACTTGCCACTCAACTCGACTTGCCCACACTAAAGCTTTGGAGACGAATGCAGAAACTCCTCAAAGCCAACGTAGTAGAACTCTCAAGAACCGAAAAAGTTGGAAATATAGAGAGGAAACTCTACCGAGCCACGGCAACCAGATACGTTCCCCAGCAACCCTTCAACTTCAAACCCAAAGACGCAAACTTGCAGGCAGCATTAAAAATCTACATGGAGCTACAAAACAACCTGATGGCAAAGTTTTCAGCGTTCGGCGAGATCCCTGAGGATGTTGACCCAGTCGATTTTGCCGTTTTCGCCAGCATGAAAGCGTTCACTCAGGTATACAATGAACCTGAGACTCCGGCAAAATTAGATGAGTTGTCTCGGAAGCTGTCGATTTTTGATGACTTCTTAAATAAAGGGGCAAAACAATAAAAAGGCAAGAAGAATATTAGCACCAAAAAATAGTGCGCTCAACCAGTTTTTAAACTAATTTTTTTGGGAAATATTAATACATACAAAGACTGATTTCGCTATTCTTTTCAGGTTTTTTCGTATTTGGATTCTTCGATGCGCTTCTTTTCCAGCTCCTCCTCAGTTAACTGGGGCGGGGCGGTCTGCTCCTGCTGTTTTGCTTCGGGAGGCCAAGTTACTGGGTCTTTAACGGATGAATATGCGTTTTGCCAACTGTTTTTTCCGCATGCTGGGCACTGGACTTGTTTGTATGGTCCAACATGCACCAGTGAAGCCAACGGCTTGTAGGAGTATTCGAAGACGGCTCCGCATTTCTTGCATTTTAACTTAGCCATACTTTATCGCTTATCCCCTAATGTCAAATACTAAATTAAAAGTTTGCTTAACCAAAAATTGTGAACAGCGATCAGTTCAACCCTTTATATACTAAAATTTGCAAAGAACTTTTCAGCTTAACGTTAATTCGAGCCCTAAACCAAAAAAACAACCTGAAATAAGCCCTGAATCTGGCCAGCCTACCCTAAGAGGAGGTCTAGTATTTACACCAAAAAAACAACACAAATATGGCATGCAGACAAAAAAATTGGTTAAAAGAAATTTCAAGTTTTGAGGTGCCGTTTGGCAGACTTCCTTTTTGCCTGAAAGGATGCCCAGAAATACACATTTGGGAGCCTAAGCCCCATAGTGCAGATTTGAGACAGAGCCATATCTTGGCAGCAGGTTTGTCTACCAAACGACTCGTTTCTGTTCGACAATATTCTTGGTGCAGGATGGGAAAATAAGAATTTGTGGTTGCGTATTGGCAGTCACAGGCAACCTGCAAACTTCCGCCGCCTAGATTTAACTATAAGTAAGCGGGCTATAGTTTTTGTCAATGCAAAAGGGGAACCTGAAGTTGAATTTGGAAGAGATGAAAAAGCAGATAGAATCGCTCGTAATTGCTAAAGGCTTTTACAATAAGCCTGAAGATATCCCTAAAAAATTGCTTTTTGCCTTCATAGAACTAGGCGAAGCAAGTGATGCATGGAAAAAGGGGTTGCCTGAAGAGAAAATAGCTGAAGAACTAATCGACGTATTGTTTTATGTTTTAGATGCAAGCCGCTTAGCCTGCCCCAACATGGACCTTGACGAAGTATTCCAGGGAAAACTCGAGAAAAACTTTAGCCGCCCTTTCCAGTATGGGGAAGGTCACCGCAACAAAGCGCTTGAAGAAAGCAAAACGTAACCTGCGAAGTTTTTTATTTCACCGCCTTAATTCATGTTTGTGGCAAAAGTGGATTTTATCTTCCCTGTTAATGTTCGATTCGCGTGCAGTAGATGTGGGTTGTGCTGCGGTGACACAAAACAAAAAACAAGGCACATTCTCCTCTTAGAAACTGAAGCCGGAAAAATTGCCCGCCACACCGCCCAGTCCATAAATGATTTTTCAATAGAAATCAAAGATAAGCATCCTTATGTTTATGAAATGAAAAAGACAAATGAAGGTCAATGCGTCTACTTAAAAGATAACCAATGCACCATTTACTCCCTAAGACCATTAATTTGCATGTTTTACCCATTCGAGTTAAAATTCGATGAGGATAAAGGGTTGTATATTTTTGAGTTTACTTTTGAGTGTCCAGGAATAAATCAAGGTGCAGTTCTTAATCAAAAAGATTTTAAACGTTTGTTTGAGTTGGCGCAGGGAAAGATAATGAAGACGGATAATTAGAGTTGCTGCAGAACATCCGCCTGCTCTAAAATTATGCCGCAGTAATGGCATTTCAAAGATAAGGGATCCTCGTTTTTAACGTAAAATTTTGAGACCACAGGCTCACCGCCGTTACTGATGCAGCATGGATTTACGCATTTAACAATGCCTTCAATTGTTTTCGGCAACTTAACTTCCTGTTTTTCAACAACCTTGTAACTGCGAATAATGTTGATTGACGCGTGGGGAGCCACTAAAGCTATTCTATTAACTTCCTGAGAGTTAAGTGCTCTACCTTCAATCTTGACAATGTCCTTAACTCCGAAACGTTTGCTTGGAACGTTAATTCCTATAGTGATTACCCGCTTCTCCTTACCCGTAATTCCTAAAATCTTGATGACATCTAAAGCATATCCGCCTCTGATGTGGTCAATCACTGTGCCATCTTTAATTTTTGAAACTCTCAACTCTGTTTCGCTCATGTGAATTCACAAGAGTCTAATGGCGTCTGCAACAAATAAGATTTTACGTCAAAACGAAAAAAGAACACTATGAGAAATGAACGCGCAAGTCGATAACGGTTGTGCCCGCAAACTTGTCAAAGTACCTCATAAACGTGGGGTTCTTGAGCAACCAGCCAAAGAGCAGGTCAAACGGTAGCAAGGGCAAAATTTTCCCGAAGTTCCTTATCGCGGCGTGGTCATAAGACATTTTCTTACCGTCAGTTCTAACAACTTTTAATCCTGTTACGCGTTTTCCTATGCTTTGACCATTAAACCCTTCAAGAAGAGTGGAGTAAAGCCAAAGTAGACCAATAGTGGTGAAAAGCACGACGCTGATTCCCCCGTTTAGGAAAGTTGCGGGGGACAAAGAAAGAACCTGAGGCAGAAAAATAATCGTTACCGTGATCGCTAAGATTATTGCAAAATCTATTAGAAAAGCAAAAACCCGTTTTTTGAAAGACGCAATAGGAAGTTGGCTTTCTTTTCTTTGAACATCCGAAACTTCCGCCCATCCTTCAACATCACGTATTACTCTGACCGCGTTTTCTCCAGCTCTGCTTAGCTTGTACTTGCCGGTAGGCGTTTGCTCTATGAAAGCGGCTAGGGCGCGAAGGTGGAAGCTTAATTTTCCAGTATCAACCTTCAGCAAATTCAGCAGGTCAGTGAAAGAAGACTCGCCTTTTTCGCTTAGGTTTAGCAGTATTTCTCTTCGCAAAGGGTGCGAAAGGATCGAAAGTATCTTGGAAATATTTTCTTGATCTACAGCCATGGTTCAAAACCAAATATTACGTTAGACCTGTTTACTTAATTATGGGATGTTTTGGCTTATTTAACCATTCTTGCAAATACACCCATATAAATTCAACTCAAAAACCCCTGTTAATACTTCGAAAAACATATTCTTTATAGTGAAAAGCACCCATTAATAGTTCAATGTCAAGCGCTGAAGTAGCCGTCAAAGTATTCCGACAACTTGAAAGTGAAGACTTCAGAATACTAAATATCATCGAATCTGCAATGAGCAAACGCGAATATGTCCCCATAGAGCAGATCCAAAAATACGCTAAACTGCCGATGGACCGCATCGAATTTACCTTGGGCAGACTAAGCAAGTTGGGACTAATTTATCGAACAAAAGGCGCTTACAGGGGCTACACTTTAAACCAGGCTGGCTACGATTCCCTCGCGATAAATACTCTGGTCAAGGCAGGCGTAATTGACTCGTTTGGGCAAAGTTTAGGCGTTGGAAAAGAAGCAGATGTTTTTGACGCATTAAGCTCAGGCGGTAACCGTATAGCAGTGAAATTTCATAGACTGGGTAGAATAAGCTTTAGGCAGACAAGAAGAAAAAGAGGCTACGTACGCGAGCATTCAACATGGCTTTTCCAATCACACGTATCCGCAGAAAAAGAGTTCCAAGCGATGCAGCTTGTCTATAAAAACGGTGTTTCAGTGCCAGAGCCCATAAGCCAAAACAGACATGTTATTGCCATGGGAATGATCGAAGGAGCCGAATTATCCAAGTATAAAGAGATCCAAAAACCAGAAAAAATATTAAAAGAAATAATGCGCAACGTCAGGAAAGCGTATTTGAAAGCACATGTTATTCACGCAGACCTCAGCGAATACAACATTATCCTGAAACCTGACGGGCACATCCTCATTATTGACTGGCCGCAATACGTTACGACTGATCATGCAAATGCGGAGGAACTGCTTAAGCGAGACCTCAAAAACGTACTTGTTTTTTTCAACCGCAAATTTAACGTAAAAGTAGCGATTGAAGAAGCCTACGATTACGTGACTGGGAAAACCAGAAGTTTAGCTATTTAATGCTTATCGGCGTCCAGTACAATGTAGAGGACATTGTTTCCGCGAAGCAGAACGTTGCCGTAGTTCGTCATTAACTGTTCATCTTTAGATTCAGTTGCGCCTTCAAGAAGAATATTCATGTGACCATCGCATTTTATCATTTTTCCCTTATAATCATAACCGTTTTTAAGAATGACTTCAATGTTTCCATGCAACTGCTTTATGAGAACGTTAAGCGGTTTTTTACTTGGTTCCATCATCATAATTACCGTCTCCTAGTATAGTGTTTGTATTATCCATGAACCTATGACCCAATATAAAAGCGTTATGAAACATCCTCTGCGCTGGGAAATAACTGATCTTCTTTATTGCTTTTTTACTAGAACAAGTATGAGAAATTCATCGTCAACTAAGAATAAAAAAGAAAAGAAATAATGCATAGGGTTGCTTAGATTTTGGATAATATCGATAAAAGAGCCACTACCACAAAGGCGATACCTGTCCAAAAAAGGTCTCCAGTAAAGACATACACGAGGGCGGCGATGATGATTGCGGGAATCAGAATTAGAAAAAGTTTTATCAGAATTATTATTATCAAGCCAATTATGACCAGAACGATGAGAAGTGGAATGCTGATTGCGCTAAGCCCCAAGCTGCTTAGAACAGAAAATATTATGGGCAAAAACGTGGCAAAATTCATGAGTTAACCTCAATAAAAAATGTGCGGCTCGCAAGTAATATACGTTTTTGCTTCCCAGATTACCCAAAATTTAAGGTTTTTTTTGGATGAATTTATAACAGAGTTTTAAGATTTCTCTTTTTTGTGGGTGGTTTCTGGCGCTATTTTTCATTTTTGAAAGAACAACAACACCCAAAAAACAACTGTTGTTCTTCTCGGCATATTTATTCAAAAGAAGAAGAAGCTGGTGAAAACAATTTTTCTTCTTCTTCTTTGTTCCTATTTCTTTTTGGGGTTGTTTTTTGGCACAAATACTATGTAGGTCTATAGGTCGGTGTGGTTCAGGGTTTATTTCAGGCTGCTTTTCTGGTATAGGGCTTGGAAAGCAACCCTATAGGGCGGGAACAACAAATTTTTAGCAGTATTAGCGACTTATCTCGAATCAAATCATTTTTTGTTTGATTTTTGGAATAACTTCTTTCTGCGCCTGCTTAACCCCGTAAGTTGTTACCCTGAAACTGTCGTCAGCGGTCTTTTGCACCACGCCGTTTTTTGCCAGTTCGCCCAGGCGTGTGCTGGTGATTTTGCCGCTTTTCCCAAGCTTAACCTGCAGCTCATCTTTTGATTGCGAGTCGCTGCTGAGTGTTCCTATTTTGTTCCCAAGGTACTGCGCTGCAAGCCAAATCAACAAAGCTTCATTATCCGTTAACTTGTTCTTAGGCGCCAACATGCTTGCGCCTTCGCTTGAAAAAGCCACAATGCCTTCTAAGTCTTTGGCGAGCTGCTTGAGGTCGATGCTGAGCCAAAGTTTCTGGGCTATTTCGAAGGAGGGAATGAAATCTTTAAAAAACTGGTTTACCATGAGCCAAGCGTCTTGAGGGTCAGCGGAAAACTGCTGCTCAACATCCTTGTATTTGATTTGAACTTGGATTTTTTCTGGTTTTTGGCTCAACTCATTTTGCCTCTGAGCTTCTTGAGAACCTCTTCTTCAACCCATTTCTCGCCTTGGATGGTAAGCTTAAACTCAGGTTTATTTGGGTCGGGTTTGAATATTTGTCCCCGCTTCGTCATCTCATTGAGCCGAGCCGGAACCATGCTTTTTATTCCGCTGGACTCCAAAAGCTTCTGAATCTGCGCGGCAGTGTTTTTTCGGTCTTGAGACGCATAAAGAACCAAGCCGACTGCTTCGTAATGGGTTAGGTTTTCTCGGGTGACGATGACGGGTCCCTCCGTTGTGGGTTCAACTATGCCTTTCAACTGTGCTCCCGACGGCGTAAGCTTGTTTGAAACAAAATCAGACAGCTTCTCAACAAAGTTTTCAGGAATAACCCCCAACATATCCAAGATATCTTGAGGATTCTCCCCTTCAATAACAACTTCCCCGAAAGGAGTTTTTATACGTGCTTCAATACGCTTCATTTTAACTCTTCCACTTACTTGCTATAAGCATTGCTTAGCCTTTTTAGGATTTGCGGCGAAACGCCATTTGTGCATGGAAAAAATTTGAAAAACCGATTCCGTGGTTGTAAAATTCATGGGTGATTAATTAAAAGACGTTTGTAAACATTTAATATTCTTTATTGCTTAAAGACCTTCATCAGTTAAATACACTTTTCCTTGTCTTTTGTCATATTTCAGCAGGTATTTGTTGAGCACATCGCGCCCTAAAACGCTGGGGATTCTTAAAATTCTTTCATTTATTTCTGAATGCTTAAGGAAACACACTTGATCTAATCGTTCGACATGTGCTTTATTGTCTGCTGTATTAAAAATTAGCTTTGAACCCTTCAGGACATACGTGTCAACTGTTCCACCTATACCGAGCATGCCGCAATCAAGTTTTTCAAGCATTTGGTAATCTATCCCAAGCTTGTTAGCATCTCTGTCGCTGACAATAGTTTTAACGGCACCTGTATCCAGCAGGAATTCAACAGAGGCGTAAATGTGAAGAGGCTCAGAATCAAGTACTGCGTAAACGTAAGCTGCTTCAAGCGCTCCTTCCTTAAAGCGGAAAGGAATTCTCAAAACATGCAGCCTCCTCTAAAGGATAAGATTCAATTCTTCGCTTGTAACGTATTCTAAAGCTATTTCATTATATCTTTCGGAAAATCGGGTTCTGAGCCGTTTAACAAGTTTGCTAAAATTCCTATCATAATCTATAACGCTCTTGTCTAAAACTGCAACCCATTCATTGTTACGCTGTTTTTTTAATGCTTCATAGTTATCGCTAATCCACTTGGCGTTTCCTTCAATATTAGAAAGAAGTTCAATAGTTGATTCCATTTTTGTGTCTCCTTAAATTAGTACGATACACCTTATTTTTTTCCATTGCCCCGTAAGAATGGTCTTTTTCACTTGAGCCGTTCGCGTAGAAGTTTAGCTACCAGTTCTGGATTGGCTTTTCCACGGACTTCCTTCATTGCCGCGCCCATAAGCATTCCATAAGCGCTTTTGCCGAGCTTGTCAACAGTCTGCTGGTTAGATGCAATAATGCGGTCCACAATTGGCGCTAAGTCTGCTTCAGTGAACATTTGCAAGCCCAAAGCAGCTACTGCATCCGCCACAGTTTTGGTCTCGTTTTTGGAGAGCCAACTGAAAACGTCTGCTATAGCTTCTTTGACAAGGTCTCCTGAGCCGACAGCTTTGAAGATGTTTCTGATTTGGTCTTCGCTAACGTTGTCAATTTGTACGCCTTCGCGTTTTAGGGCTTTCAGGGTTTCAGTCAGAAATGCCGCTATGGTTGAGGCTTGAACTCCAGTTTGCTTTGCTGCTTCTTCGAAGAGAAAGTTGTATTCTGAGTCGGAGAGTTGCTTAGCTAATTTCTCGTTTAAACCGTACTGCTTTATCAACCGAGCGATTTTCTTTTCCGCTGGTTCAGGCAAGTTGCAACGCACTTTCTCAACTAATTCTTCCGTTATTAGCTGGGGCGGTATGTCGGTTTCTGGGTACATTCTCGCGGCTCCAGGTCGAGGTCGCATATAACGTGTTGTCCCATCATCTTTTGCCGTCCGCGTTTCAGCGGGAACGCACGTCAATAGTTCTTGTGCACGTTCAGCAACGGCTTTTAATGCATCTGAAACGTTTTCTGCCGTGTCAGCAACGAAAACCACCGCGTCAGAATCACCTGCATTTACCGCTTTTCGTAATGCGTTTACTTCTTCGGGTGTGATACCGTAGTTGGGCATTTCGTCAGTGTGGAATATTCCGCCGACTCTGCCCCAGAACTTAGCCCTGTCCGAAAGCTCGGTTCCAACGCGGAAGTCAGGCATAAGCTCGCGTTTCAACAGCCCGGCAAAATTAGGCAGTTTAATAGCTAGGACTTTCTGGTTTTTATCTACCGCTTTTCTGATTACTTTCGATTTGGTTTCCTTAAAGATGCTTGAGACATCGACGAATTCTTGTTTTAGCTGTTCAACTTTGACGCCGCGCCTCAAAAGCTCCTCTTTTACCTCTATAAGCCCAAGCTGGCGTTGAACCTCATACTCCACCACCTTTGAGATTAACTCAAGCTCCTGAACACCCTTAATCTCGATTAAGGCGCCGTTTGGCAAAGACACATTCAAGTCTTGCCGAATCGTGCCTAACCCACGCATCACTTTGCCAGTGTCCCGCAAAATCCTCCCTATAGCAAAGGCGACTTCCTGCGCTTCCATCGGCGAGTAGATTACCGGCGCGGTTGCAACCTCAATCAGAGGTATTCCGAGGCGGTCGATGCGGTAACGGATGGTTTTTCCCTCGTCTTGCGTCCCAGTTTTGCGCGCCGCATCCTCCTCGAGGCTTGCGGCCTGCATCGGAATGGTTTTTTCTCCAATTTTAATCCAGCCGTCCAGCGCGATGATGCATGTGCGCTGAAAACCAGTGGTGTTTGAGCCATCTATGACGGTTTTGCGCATAACGTGAACTTCATCTACAGGCTGCATATTCATCATCAAAGAAGCGGTTAAAACCACCTCGACAGCATCGACGTTTATGGGGTGCGGCGGTTCTTCATCCATCTCGACGAGGCATGAGCTGGTTTTGTTGGCTTCGTAGAGAATTCTCACGCCTTTCTGAAACTCAAAATACGCTGCTGGGTCAACTTGCCCCAATTCACTCTGGGTTGGTCGCAGTTGACGCAGAAACGTGATTTCGGGTTCTTCTTTGAATAGTTCAGGGGGGCAACTGCAGAAAAGTTTTGAGCCGACATTTAGTTGCTGGTGGATTTCCAAGCCAACTTTCAAGCCTACTTTAGCGTAGTCAATTGCCACTTTTTTCTCCTCCTACAAAGATGTCATCTTGGGGAAGCGTTCTGGGCGAGAATTCTCCAGCAATGTTGATTTTCAGAAGCGCGGCGGCTTCTTGCGGTTTGTCGGTTTGCCCGAGGACCCACATGAGTTTAACAAGGGCTGTTTCTGGGAACATGTCGTCGGTTGGGATTACGCCGAAAGATAACAGGTCTCTGCCCGTGTCGTACACGTTCATGTTTACCCTGCCCCAAATGCACTGCGAAGCTAAAGCAACCACCACGCCGTTTGCGACCGCGTTTTTTATGGCGTCAAAGCAGAATTTGCTGACATGACCCAAACCTGAGCCTTCAAGCAAAATGCCCTTTACGCCTCTGCTGACGTACCAGTCGATGATTGCTGGGTCAAGCCCGGGGTAAAACTTGATTAACGCAACTTTATCGCTAAAATTCGGTTTCAGAACCAACTTTCTTGCTGTATCCCTGCGCTGATAATGCTTTGTCAGCATGGTTACTTGTTGGTCTTTTACTTTGGCGATTGGGAAGCCGTTTACTGGTTTGAAGGTGTCTCTTCGGCTGGTATGGCACTTTCGGACTTTTGTTCCGCGGTGAACAATTGTGGCTATGTCGGAAACGGATTCGTGCATAGCTAAACCCACCTCGGCGAATGGGGCTTCTCCAGCGGCTTTCACTGCGCCGATAAGGTTTGTTGCTGCATCACTGCTTGGGCGGTCACTGGAGCGTTGAGCGCCGACAACTATGATGGGAACAGGCAGGTTTTGCAGTGCGAAGCTTAGGGCGGCTGAAGTGTAAGCCATCGTGTCTGTACCGTGCGCAATTACAACGCCGTCCACTCCCGCTTCAATGCGTTTCGAGACGGTTTCAGCTAGCTCTTTCCAATGTTTCTGAGTGATGTTTTCACTGTATAAGCTGAAAACTATTTCAGTGTCAACCTTGGCGATGTCTGAAAGTTCAGGTACAACGCCGTATAAGTCGCTTGCAGAGATTGCCGAACGGACTGCTCCCGTTCGGTAGTCAACTCGGCTGGCGATTGTTCCGCCCGTGCTCATTATGACGACATGGGGCAAGGCGGGGTTTTGTTTTGGCAAAGGTGGCGATGCGAAGGCAGGTTTTGCTCCTTTCCCGATTTTTTCAATTTTAACTTCTGGCGTTACGCGGATGCCGATGTTGTAGCCACTTTTCATTTTAACTATAACAGCAGTGCCCTCGCCCAGTTCCGAGCGAGGTATAAGGATGCCTTCGTAGGTTTTTCCTTTGCTATTCACTCTTACTATGTCGCCGATATTGCAGTCTGCCTTTTTTAGGGCTTCCAACGCCAGGCTTTTGTAACCTGAATTTTCAAGTTCACTCATGAAGATTCTCCAGTTTTTTGGACACGTAAACTCCATCACGTTCGTAGCCGAAACGCATGTAATACCGTCTTGTTCCTAACGCACTGATAACTAAAAGCTTTTTGACCCCGTAATCCTCGCGGGCGATGTGTTCGGCTTCCTTAAGCAGGTCTGCGCCAAAACCATTATGCTGCCACGCTCCCGCAGAATGTTTTCCGACAGGCACAAGAGGACCGTAAACGTGAAGCTCCCGCACAATGGCAGATGAAGTAGTCGTGATTTCTGGTCTGTGAGCTTTCGGAGATGGAACACGTAGCCTCAAGTAGCCCAGTAAGATGTTATTTTCCTTATCTTCTGCTGAAATGAAGACTTCTTTGCCCTCAGAAGCGTCATAAGTGAAGGATTGAACGGTGACTTTTTCTACGTTTGGCCTCACATGGTCTACCGCTAATCTATGCCCGGCTTCTCTGCAACGAATGCACTGGCATTTAAAGCCCTGCGCCTTAAGCTGCTCTTGGGCAAGTTGACGAAGATTACTTTTTTTGACACCTGCCAAAATGAGTCCTGCAGGGATGTCCCGTTGAACACGCATGACTCTTACCCAGGGCGGAATGAATTTTTTGACTTCAGCAATAAGCGCCTTGGCTTCTTCCGTTGTGTAGGGTTTGTAGGTTCCGTTTTGATACCATTCATTCGCTTTTGTACCCGCAATGCAGAGACATGGGTAAATTTTTATCATATCTGGTTTGAAAGATTCGTCAGTGAAAACCCGTTTGAAGGCGGCAAGGTCTTTTTGTGAGTTGGACCCGGGCATTCCAGGCATTAAGTGGTAAACAATTTTGAGTCCAGCATCCTTTGCGATACGTGTTGCTTCTTGCACGTCGGCTACGGTGTGGGTTCTGCCCACCAAACGGTAGATTTCGTCATCAGGGT
This sequence comes from Candidatus Bathyarchaeota archaeon, assembly GCA_963828195.1. Lineage (GTDB taxonomy): Archaea > Thermoproteota > Bathyarchaeia > Bathyarchaeales > Bathycorpusculaceae > Bathycorpusculum. Next base: position 809,803 of record CAWHDT010000005.1, on the reverse strand, counting down.
TCTGGACCCCAAGTTCGATCCGCGTTACCCCCATATCCAGCATTGCGTCTATGTGCGGTTGCTTAGCCCAGTCTGGACGTGTCTCCACGGTTATACCGACATTGTGCACGGCGCTGGTTTCCGCGTTTGATTTGGCTTCTTCTAAACTTCCCGAGGTTTTGCCTGTTATTGCATCGAGGCAGCGTTGGATAAACCAAGTTTGGTACTCTGGGGGTGTGGCTGGGAATGTTCCGCCCATGATTATTAGCTCGATTTTGTCTACTTTATGCCCTATCGCCGTGAGCTGGTCGATGCGGCTTCTTACCTGCATGTACGGGTCGAAGTTGTTTTGGGTTCCGCGCATGGCTGCAGGTTCATGTCCCGTGTAGCTTTGTGGGCTACCGTAAGCTGGACCGCCCGGACAGTAAGCGCACGGTTCAGATTGGGGGCACGGGTAAGGTTTAGTCATGGTCGCGACCACTGTGACACCCGAGATAGTGCGGGTGGTTTTTCTGCGCAAAATGGGCAAGAGAAGCTTTGCTTCTTTGGGAGTTAAAAGGCTAATTAAATCAGCGTTCGAAGGCACCTCTTCAAGCTGATATTTGCCGGCGGTTTTTATTTTCAGGCGATTAACGTCGTCACATGTGGGCTGGGATGTGTCCTTAAGGGTTTCGATGATTTCTCGCAGGGCAGTTTCATTTTTCAAGGTTAAAGATACCAAAATAACGTTTAGTTAACGGATAAATAAACTACACTAACGTTGTGAGAACATTTAAGCTAAAAAACAGTTTTGCTTCTGAGCTTACATCCAGTTTTGGCCTGCTTTCCGTTGCAGGATCGTGCGTTTTTCATAGTTGCGTCTGTTTCGGTTTTTTGGGCTCGGGGATGTTTTTGGTGTCGCCTGGATTTTGGGCGTTTGAGAGCGGACTTTTCCTGCTTTAGATAAGCTTCCGTGAGTTGGCATTTAATGCACCTTGCACATAAAGCATATTTGTCACACTTAAATCTTTACCCACGTCGCTGCCTCTTTAACTGAAAAAACGTAAATTCTCTGGATTCGATGGTGAAAACTCAAAAAACGTAAATGCTAAATCAGGGATGGAATCTAAAAAATAAAAGGGTAAAGAGATTATTCTTCCATCATTATCAACGTTAAAGTCGAGCGAACCTGCTTGATCTTCCGAATTTTATGTGTCACTGAATCTTTCAGTTCTTCCATAGTGTCAGCTTTGACCCGTACAACCAAGTCGTAAACTCCATAGGAAACATAGGCTTCTTCGACGTTGCTTATGTTTTTAAGCTGTTTTAACACGGTATCTTCTGAACCCGACTCAACATTAAACAACACATACGCCCGAGGCATTCAAACACCTAATAATCAGTAAATTGCAAAGGTAATTAAATAGTTTGGCATAAAAAACGTTTTACTCTAAATGTTAAACGAATCAAGCTATTTTTCGCCTTAGAAAAATCAGGTAGTTATGAAAAGGAAATTTGAATTCGAGAGCTTTTCCATTTTTCCTTAACAATAATTCACTTTTGTTCGGTAATAGTAAACTGCTATTCAGCTTAAGATTGAAAAGATATTAATTATGCGAGTTACTTATTTTCTGGAAACCGATTTATAACGGATTCGTTGGATGGTCATTTACGGGTATAAAGAGTAATAACAAAAACGGTTTAAAAAAACAGAACGTTTCTGAAAGTAAATTTCCTAAAGAGTTTCCGATTGTTGGAATTGGCGCTTCTGCAGGCGGCTTAGAAGCTTTTAAGGAGCTGCTTGAGTCTTTACCCGTTGACACGGGTTTGGCTTTTGTGATAATTCAACACCTTGCCTCAGGCCAAGAAAGCATGTTGACTGACATTCTTTCCAGATTTACAAGAATGCTCGTTTTCCAAGTTGAGGACGGACTGCATGTTAAACCCGATTATGTTTATGTCATTCCGCCCGGGACAACCATGACCCTGTCGGATGGTTTTTTAAAGCTTAATCCAAAGGGTAAATCTCTAAGACCGATTGATGCTTTCTTAAGTTCTCTCGCTGCGGAACGCAAAACTCAAGCTATCGGGATTGTGCTTTCAGGAACAGGCATGGATGGTACCGAAGGGCTCAAAGCAATTAAGGCAGAAGGCGGCATCACTTTTGCCCAGGATACAGACTCCGCGCAATATGCGGGCATGCCTCAAAGCGCTATATCAGCCGACGCCGTCGATTTTGTTCTTTCTCCTGATAAGATTGCTAAGGAGCTTTCAAAAATCGCTAAGACCCCTCAGTTGGTTCGCGCCGAAATAGTGTCTCAGGAGCCTAAGACTGCAAAAGAAACGGGTTTACGGCGAATCTTCACACTTTTAAAATCTTCATTCAACGTAGATTTCACTTACTACAAAGAGGCCGTTGTCAACAGGCGAGTTACGCGACGCATGGTTATTAATCATGTAGACAACATAACGAAATATGCAGAGTACTTGGGAACGCATCCCGGTGAACTGCAAGCATTGTTTGATGACATGCTGATCGGCGTAACCAGTTTCTTTAGGGAACCCAGAACCTTCTTGATTTTGAAGGAAAAACTGTTTCCTGAACTTCTAAAAAACCGAGCTTCTAGAGAACCTATAAGAATTTGGATTCCAGGTTGCTCCACAGGCGAAGAGGCTTACTCTTTTGCCATTGCGCTCCAAGAATTCCTCGAAGAAACAGGCACGAACGATGTGCAGATCCAGATTTTCGGGACTGATGTGAACGAAAAGAATGTTGATAAAGCACGTCAAGGAATATACCCAAAAAGCATAGAAGCTAATGTCTCGGAAAATCGGTTAAAACGTTTCTTCACAAGTTTCAACGGAAGCTATCAAATTACAAAGTTCATCCGAGACGTGTGTGTATTTGCGAAACAAGATTTAACTGCCGACCCGCCTTTCTCCAACTTGAGTCTTATCAGCTGCAGGAACATGCTAATCTATTTTGACACGCAACTTCAAGAAAGAATAGTAGCCATCCTGCATTACGCGTTGAAACCAAACGGTTTTCTTATTCTAGGCGAATCTGAAAGCATCGGCAAATCCACCGCCCTTTTTGAACCAGTTAACAAGAAAGGTTTTATTTTCACGAAAAAGAAAGCTCAGCCCGGCGTTAATTTTGGCTTTGCGGCTGGGGTTGCTTATGCTGGAAAAAAAGGTTTCAAGGAGCCTGAGAAAAAAGACTCAATCTCGCTTATACGCGACGAAGTAGACCGAATACTAATAACGGAATATGTTCCTGCGGCAATTCTGGTCAACAGTAACTTAGATATTCTTGTTTTCCGCGGAAACATCACGCCTTATCTTTCACCCGAGTCAGGGCAAGCAAGTTTGAATGTTGCAAAGATGATTCGGAAGGAATTGAGGCCAGAACTTCAAAGTGCAGTTTACCGAGCAAAAAAAGAGAACACGCCCATCAAAGAAGCGGCAATACGCTTTCAATACGGTGAGCAATCAAAGACCATAAATATTCAGGTAATGCCCCTGATTGCGAAACAATACGAAGAGCCTTTCTTTCTGGTGTTGTTTGAAGATGTTAGTTCTGCTGCTGCGCATCTGCGTCAGACCATTGAACTTTCATCTACGCCCGAGGGGCGCGAGAACGTTAAGAATAGTCAAATTCGGGAACTGAAAGAAGAATTGGACTCTTCCAAGCAGTATTTGCAGACAGTTATTGAGACGCAGGAGGCAACCAACGAGGAGTTGCGTTCTGCCATGGAGGAAGTGCAGTCAAGCAATGAGGAACTGCAAAGTACAAACGAGGAACTGGAAACCGCTAAAGAAGAGCTACAATCGAGTAATGAAGAATTAACCACTTTGAATGACGAGTTGAAGAATCGAAATCAAACACTCGCCAGACTAAACGATAATGTAACGAACTTGACCAGGAACGTTGATCCAGCCGTCGTAATGGTTGATTGCAACTTAAAGATTAGACTTTTTACGCCTTCTGCTCAAAAAATTCTGAATTTCGTTCCTTCCGACACTGGGCTGCCAATATCTAACGTGCATCTCGCCATTTCGGTTCCTGACTTGGAGAAAATCATCTCAGAAGTAATAACGACCCTCAACGCGGTGAACAAAGAAGTTAATGACGAAAATGGGCGTTCTTATGAAATGCGCGTTCGACCATACATAACTGAAGACAACAAAATAGACGGCGCCGTTCTATCGTTCATAGATGTTAATGAACTGAAACAGCATGAAAGCAAATTGCAAATCGAGGAGACCAAGTACCGAACTCTTGCTGAAAACTCGCCAGATATTATCGCTAGGTTTGACAGAAACCTGCGCTTCTTGTACGTCAATTCGGCTATTGAAAAATTAACAGGAATACCTGCTTGAAACTTCGTTGGCAAAACCGATCAAGAAATGGGCTTACCTCAAAATCTCGCCGAAACATGGACGAAGACTCTTCAAAATACAATCCAAACTGGCAAGGTAGAAGAGGGCGAAATTGAAGTCCCAGGTCCAACAGGGACGAGAACTTATCAGTATGTTATCATTCCCGAATTTTCTGTTGCCGGCACTGTTGAGACAACCTTGAGAATCTCCAAAGATGTCACCGACCGCAAAAAATTGGAAGATACCCTTAGAGAGAGTGAAAAACGGTTTGTTTTTACCTTAAAAAATGCGCCCGTAACCGTTGGCACCCTAGACCGCGCTCTCCGGTTCACATGGGTGTATAATCCTCAGGGAGGTTACACCCCTGAAGATATGATGGGTAAAAAGTTCGGCACTGGAATGAATCTGGAAAATGTAAATGACATAATGGAATGCTTAAAGGAAGTCATTTCAAAAGGCAGCCCCGCACAGCGAGAGGTGAGAGGAAAGGGGCCTTTGGGAGAAAGAAACTTCGACGTCTACTTCGAACCAAAAAGGAACGCTCAAAATGAAATAACTGGAATAAGCTTTACAGCCCTAAACATCACTGAACGCAAGAAAGCTGAGGAAGCGTTGGCTGAAAGTGAACAGAAGTATCGTACAATTGTTGAGACTGCAGCAGAAGGTATAGTCATCGCTAAACCTGATGGTGCCCACACCTTCGTCAACAATAGGCTCGCTCAAATGTTCGGCTACTCAGTCGATGAACTACTCAGGAAATCGAGCTTTGAACTCATGTCTGAAGAAGAACAAAAAAGACAAGTGCCGAAGATGAGAAACAGCTTGGAAACTGAACAGATTCAGTATAGAGAATTTGAGTTCCAGCCGCAAAGACGGCTCTCTTCTGTGGGCAGCTTGTAATGCTTCACCATTATTTGACGAGAACGGAAAACACGTAGCTAACATAGCATTGTTTAGCGATATTACTGAACGCAAAAAAGCTGATGAAGCACTACGGAAAAGTGAAGCAGAATATAGTTCTCTTTTCTCCAACATGATAGACGGCTTTGCTTATTGCCAAATGATATTTGATAAAGCAGGCAAGCCCGTGGACTTTGTTTATCTTCAAGTCAATGATGCGTTTGAAAGAATAATGAGCTTAAAAAGAAACCTGATTGTTGGGAAGAAAGTTTCAGAGGTGATTCCCGGAATTAAAGAGGATAATCCTGAGCTTTTTGAAATTTACGGCAGAGTAGCGCTCACGGGTCAAAAAGAGAAGGATGAACATTTCCAAAAATACCTAAACCTGTGGCTAAATGTTTCAGTTTACTCTCCGGCAAAAGGTTATTTCGCTGCAGTCTTAGAGGACATCACCGAACGGAAAAAATCTGAAGCTGAACGCGAAATCACCGTTGAATTCTTAAAAATAGCCAACGCAACTACTAGCACCCATGAGCTTGTAAAGGCAGCTACAGATTTCTTCCAGAAACAGTGTGGATGTGAAGCAGTAGGCATCAGGCTCAAAGAAGGGGAGGAGTACCCATATTATGTGACAAGTGGGTTCCCGCCTGAACATGTCCGACTGGAGAACCAAATATGCGCCAGAGACGATGCAGGGTACGTTGTCCGAGATTCTAAAGGTACCCCGATTATCGAATGCATGTGCGGAGCCGTGGTATCGGGAAAGTTTGATCCAAGCAAAGACTTCTTCACTGAAAAAGGAAGCTTCTGGACAAACAACACCACATTACTCCTCGCAACTACAACCGCTGAATCGCGTGGAAAAACCCGAAACTGTTGCAACCGCGAAGGCTACAAGTCAATTGCCCTGATTCCCTTGGCCATCGGAGAAACACGGTTGGGGCTGCTTCAGCTAAATGACAAACGAAAAGGCATGTTTAATCTTGAAACGATTCAGATGTGGGAGCGAATAGCCGACCGCTTGGCATCAGCTCTTTCAAGAACCCTTGCTGAGGAAGCGTTGCGCGGGAGCGAGGTTAAGTTCCGAACGGTCTCTGATTTCGCTTATAATTGGGAATACTGGATTGCACCCGACGGGACCCTAATTTACGTTTCACCTTCAAGCAAAAGGATCACAGGCTACGATGCCATCGAGTTCATCAAAGACCCCACACTACTCACAAAAATCGTCCACCCAGAGGACAAAGCAATTATCGGTCCACATTTTGATTTAATCAACACAGAAGAATTGCATGCTGTTGATTTTCGAATATTAACCCGCGATGGAGAAACACGTTGGATTGCTCATTCATGCAAAGCAGTTTTCGACGACGACGGCAAATGGATAGGCCGCCGTGCTAGCAACCGGGACGTCACCGAGCGCATAAAAATAGAGCAAAAATTATCTATCTCTCTTGAAGAATCATACCGACGAAGCTCCGAGATTTCAGCCTTATTGAGTGCATCACGTGCAGTTTTGCAAAACAGAGAATTTCAGGATTCGGCGCGAATATTATTTGACGGCGCCAAAGAATTAATCGGAGCAACAGCCGGCTACGTTGCCCTCTTAAGCAAAGATGGAAAACAAAACGATGTTTTGTTCTTGGATTCAGGAGGGCGACCTTGCACTGTTGATCCTTCGCTTCCTATGCCTATTCGTGGACTCCGCGCTGAAGCCTACAAATCCGGGGAAGCTGCAGTTGAAAATGATTTTACACAGAGTGAATATTGTAAATTCATGCCGCAGGGTCATGTGCAACTCGACAATGTGTTGTTTGCGCCATTGACAATTGAAAAGAAAGTGGTCGGGGTAATCGGGTTGGCTAATAAAAAAGGAGGATTCACCGAACGCGACCGCGAAATGGCAATGGCTTTTGGAGAAATTGCCTCAGTTGCCCTCGCTAACAGCCGAATGCTGGAAATGCTGGAAGAAAATGAAAAAGAGTTGAAGACATACTCAGTACATTTGGAAGCATTGGTTGAAGAGCGAACCAAAAAACTCAAAGACTCTGAACGTCTGGCAGCCATTGGCGAGACTGCGGGCATGGTTGGCCATGACATTCGCAACCCGCTCCAATCCATCACCGGCGAACTCTACTTGGCAAGAACCACTCTTGAATCTTTGCCTGACACCCCCGCTAAAGCGGATGTAAATGAAAGCATAGGTTTCATTGAGGAACAGTTAACTTACGTGAACAAAATCGTGCAAGACCTTCAGGACTTCGCGAAAACGCCCAAGCCGCAAATACAGGAAACAGACCTTGAAAAAGTCGTCAAAGAAGTTTTGTCCTTTGTGACTGTTCCAGAAACCGTAACAGTTTCTAGCAGCATAGATGCAAAATTTCCAAAAATGAACACTGATCCGCTTTACCTGAAAAGGATACTGACAAACTTGACTTCAAACGCTGTGCAAGCCATGCCAAATGGAGGAAAAGTAGCTATAACCGCGACCTGCAAAAACAAGAAAGTGTTCATCACTGTTTCAGACACAGGCCCAGGAATACCTGACGAAGTGAAAAACAAGCTTTTCAACCCGTTATTCACAACCAAAGCCAAAGGACAAGGTCTCGGATTAGCAATAGTGAAAAAACTGGCAGAAGCATTAAATGGCACAGTAACCGTTGAAACCCAACTTGGAAAGGGCACACAATTCACCGTGGAATTTCCCAATGACTTAAACGGAATGCCTAATCCTTCATAATGAAACCAAGTTTTTAGGCAAATTTTTCCTGTGCAGCTCCTATATTGGTTAGAAAGAAGCCATACAGTCAAGTTCCGCCTTTAAACGCAGCTTATAGACGCAGCCTTTTTGCATCTTGACAACGTTTATAGGTGACCGATAAAATTAAAATCAAAGGTAATTTTATGCCATTAATGAAAGCAATTCAAGTTTGCGCCCCTGGCGGAGATTTTAAGCTGGTTCAAAAAGAAATTCCTGAGCCGAAAGAAAATGAAGTTCTTCTTAAAGTACAAGCCTGCGGCGTCTGCCATGGAGACGCAATCGTTAAACAAGGATATTTTCCTGGTTTGCAGTATCCAAGGACTCCTGGCCACGAAGTCGTCGGCACAATCGCCAAACTGGGATCCGAGTCCTCCTACTGGAAGGTCGGGCAAAGAGTCGGGGTAGGCTGGCGCGGCGGACACTGCCAACGATGCAAATCATGCTTAAAAGGGGAATTTTGGGCTTGCGAAAGCCCCTTAGCGACGGGCATCTCAACGGACGGAGGATACGCCGAGTACATGGTGGCCCGCATGGATGTCTTAACGGTCATTCCAGATGAGCTCAGCTCAGTGGAGGCTGCACCTCTCCTGTGCGCAGGCGCAACCACTCTTGGTGCGTTGAAGAGCAGCAGAGTTCAAGGCGGCGATCTAATTGCGATCCAAGGCTTCGGAGGTTTAGGTCATTTAGCGCTGCAGTTCGCTGTCCGACTTGGCTTAAAGACTGCCGTTATATCGCGCGGCAAAGAAAAAGAAGCACTGGCTGGAAGGCTTGGCGCCCAAATCTACCTTGACGCAAACACCGTGAATGCGGCTGAAGAATTAATGAAGCTGGGCGGCGCAAGAGCCATCTTTTGTACAGCGCCCAACAGCAAAGCCATATCGGATCTTGTCGGCGGACTCGCTCGCAATGGGCAATTGATAATTATAACATTCGTTAATGAACCCCTACAGATCTCTCCCGTTCAGCTGATGCGTGCGGTACGCTCCGTGAGCGGTTGGGTTGGAGGAAACACCGCTGACACAATGAACTTCAGCGTACTCACACATGTGGTTCCCATGGTAGAAGTCTTTCCGCTAGAGCAAGCCCCAGAGGCTTTTGAACGGATGATGACAGCGAAAGTTCATTTCCGCGCAGTCCTAAAAGTAAGTGAGGGATAAACATGAGCGAAATCCTAAAAATCATTCAGGAACGCCAATCCGCAAGAGCACCCTTTGACCCGAATCGCCCAGTATCAAAAGAGAACCTGAAACAGATTTTAGAGGCTGCAAGGTGGGCTCCAACCGCACACAACATGCAAAACTTCGAAGTCATCGTGGTTGACGACAAAGCAATGCTCGAAAAGATTGGAAACATCAAATCTCGCATATCTGAAGAGTTTCTGCGCGAAAACTATGAACAGCTGTCATTCTCAAAAGAGGAGCTTTTGAAAAAGAAAACCGGAATCTTGGGCTCAATGTTTCCGCCAGCATGGGTTGACCCTGCCAAAATATCTGAAACAGCTCGCCAAGCTGAACCTATGCCGCTGACCCAGTCCCTCAGAGGCAGCCCAACACTTCTCATAGTAACATACGATTCCAGGAAGAGGGCACCTGCTTCGGCAAGCGACGTTTTAGGTTTCATAAGCTTAGGCTGCGTTATGGAGAACATGTGGCTTATGGCGCAAGCTTTAGGCGTTAGCCTTCAGATTCTCAGCGTTTTTGCAGCTCCCCACGTCGAGGCGGAACTCAAGAAGCTTCTGGGGATTCAAGAATACATGAAAATCGCCTTTACATGCCGCTTAGGATACCCCACTGCCTCAACCAAAAGCCTCAGGGTACGCAGGGACATAGAAGACTTCGTTTATCACAACCAAATCGGAAACAAAGGCTTATAACAAAAACGCCGCTGATATCGAGATTGCGAAACCCGTTTTCTTTTTAGCTAAGACGTGGTCTTCTCGATATTATTCTACGCAAATTTAGAGAGTCAAAGAACTTAAGCTGTCTAAATGAAAAGATGAGCTTAAGCCAAAATTGGTTATTTATTGTTAAGGTTGCTTGATCCATTGAGCGTTATAACTGCGCTGTTTTTGTAGTGAAGCAACGGATCTGGTTTAGACATAAGCTTTCTTTGGTCCTGTTGATGTATTTGCGGTTTAATAGGCAAAGTAATTTTAAACGTTGTTCCCACGCTTACAGTGCTTTCAACCTCTATTTTGCCGCCATGATTATCTACTATACGTTTGCAAATTGCTAAGCTAATCCCCATTCCCTGTGCTTTTGTAGTCAGCAACGGCGAGAAAATTTTTGGCAGAAGCTCCGGTGAGATGCCTTCGCCCGTATCAGCAAAAGTTATCTGTACGTCAGAGTCTTTCTGAGTGCTCTGTATTTCCAAGGTTCCCCCCTTCGGCATTGCCTCCACAGCGTTTTTTATGATTATTGTGAAAACTCGCTCAATTTTGCATGCATCAGCCAACATGGTCGGTGTTTCTAAAGCATGATTTTTCAGTGATATGTTCTCGGGAACTTGACTCCTTGATAGGGCACCTTTCAAAAGTGATTTAGGCGAACACTTCTCAACTTCCAAGCACATTTCACTTGAAAATTCCATAAGGTCATTGATGATTTTATCAGATCGCCTAATGTCACCCTCAATAATATTCAGCATTTTTTCTCTATCTTCATCGCTGCACTTATCTCCTTTCTGCCTAAGATAATACGCTGCGTATTTTGTGCTGGTCAAGGGATTGCGCAAGTCATGCCCAACCTGCCGTGCCAGTTCGCCAATCGCTGACATTCTTTCTGATTCTTGAAGCTTGAGGCTTTGCCTCTGTATTTCCTGAAGCAGCCCGTTGAATGATAAAGTTAACCAGGTTATCTCGTCGTTTCCCGAAACAGGTAGCTTTTGAGACAGATTTTCTGGCTTTCCCAGTTTACTTGCAACGTTTGTCAATTTACTTAATCGCCTGAGCACTGAAAATTCTAAAAACAACACTATAATAGCACTAAATATTATTCCAGCAACCAAAAGGACTTGGTCAATGTAACTTATGGTGGCTAATCCTTGGTCGTAAACGGTTCTTGGCATCGTTGCCCCAACGGCCAATATTGGTTGCCCGTTTATGTCATCAATTATGTCATAACCATTGATGTATTGCTGATTCACTGGTCTAATGTAGGATGCTGAGAGGGTTGAATTATGAATGTTATTTTCTGTTTCCCAGCTGCCGATGGTCTCAATAGACATTGGGAGATTCATGACGTATGTTAGTTTTTTGATTTCATTAGAGTTGTAATATGTGGCGAAAATTAGAGTGCCCATTGCGGGTCCAGCTATTGGTCCAGCTCCGTTGGCCATAAGGATCGGTCTTGAAGCTAACATCAGTGGCCCTTCCTCTGACATAATAAAACCTCTGGTGTCGCTGCCTACGCTTTTTAAATTCCAAATCAAACCGTTGTTTGACATTAATGTTATGATGTCCTGCGGGATTTGCATCGGCTGCATCGTCGTTGTGTTTAGACCCTCACCGGTAACAAAATTGCCATTTTGATTTAGGAAAATCACAAAGTTTACGCCCAGATTTGACAGGGAAGAAGCCGTTAAGTACGTCTGCTGATAATATTCGATATTTTGGTTTTGCATAAATTCGTAAGTGCTGTTAAGTTGGGACCAGGTAACAAGTTCGCTATCTAACGCAGAAACCATGTTTATTATTGCAGCCTGAGTTGTTGCTATTGTCTGAGTGACTTGGCTTTGCTCTATATTTGAAAAATTGGTTTGGATTACCGAATCAGAGACAAAGTTAAGAATTAGCAGTAAGCACAGTGTTGTAGCTAGTAAAGCAATTACTGTTTTTACGCTTATCTTCATTTCCGATCCCTGTGAACTGTATATTTGAGGTATAGCAGCAAATGATTCAGAATTGACTATTCAATTTGAATATTAACTGTTTATGCTTTCATGAACCAAATTTTTGATTCATATTTTCGGGATGAAGTTAGAATACACTAAGTTAATTTAGTTTATATAGACAAGTTTCTTATGCAAGTGAATAACATGTCATCAGTATTAAGGTTTCACTATAGGATGTAAAAATAATGAAATCTAAATACATAATCTGTATAGCCGTTCTCGCAACCGTTGTCATAATCGTCAGTGCCTTGGCAAGCGGCCTCTTAAGCCAGCCACCATCAAACTCTTCCCAAAAAACTATAACATTAAATGCTGCCGGAGCAACCTTTCCTCAACCTCTCCTTACAGCCATGATAAACCAATACACTACTCAGGTTAAGCCAGAGGTACAAATCAATTACGACGGTGTAGGCAGCGGAACAGGCGTAACCGATTTTGAAAGTAAAACAGTAGATTTCGCCGCGTCAGATGCACCATTAAACGCCGCAGAGATGGCGCAAGCTCCAAACGCGCTACACATCCCTGAAACCATCGGAGCAGTCACAATTGCATACAACCTGCCCGGTGTCCCAACTGGTCTGAACCTTACAGGTAAAGTCATCGCCGACATCTTTCAAGGCATAGTGACTATGTGGAATGATCCTGAAATTCAAAGCTTGAACGCAAACACTTCGCTTCCAGCTCAACCTATACAGATAGTTCACCGCTCTGACGGGTCAGGAACAACTTTTATTTTCACTGGATACCTAAGTGCCTCAAGCAGTGAATGGAACAGTTCAATTGGACAGGGCAAAACAGTGGCGTGGCCAGTAGGAATCGGTGCACAAGGGAACCCTGGAGTTGCCTCAGTTGTGCAAGGAACCCCATATATGGTCGGATACGTTGAACTCGCTTATGCACTTCAGAACAACATGACCGTTGCTGCAGTTCAGAATCCCGCTGGGAATTGGGTTTTGCCATCTCTTAGTTCTATACAGGATGCTGTGGAAGCAGTTGCCTCAAGCGGTTTGCCTGCTGGTGATCAAAGCTGGGCAAACGTCAACCTCCTTAATGCTCAAGAGCCGCAAGCGTACCCCATAGTTAGTTTCACGTATTTGCTGGTTTATCAGGAACTTGATGTGGTGCCGGGTATGACTCAAGCTCAGGCGACAGCAGTTGTTCAATTTCTCTGGTGGGTTATACATGACGGACAAAGTCTTTCACCCAGCTTAGAATACGTAGCTCTACCATCTAACGTAGTTCAAATAGATGAAGCCACAATCCAATCAATCACCTTTAACGGGCAACATCTATCAACGGGTTAAAACAAACCAAATAGTTAAAACAAAAACCAAACCTTTTTTTATTATCATTTTTTTCTAAACTTTTTTGCGGGCTGTTTGTCTCCCACGTAACCTAACACTTAACCGCATAGCTGAGCGTTGCTTTTAGCTTGGTCAAGTTCTCTCGGCGTGGGACTTTTTTTCGCCCGTGCCTCCCCTGTTCCATAATTGGGTAAAACTCTATCGTCATAGGTGCAAGATTTGTGTTTCTTGCGTTCCTCTGTTGAGTCCGTCATTATGGGTGCTCATTTTTGGAGAGGCAACAAAATAGATGTGGGGAGCAATTTATTTACTTGCTTTTCCCGAAGATTTTTTGTCAGCTCCATTTCTAATTGGGTAACTGAGTTTTTACTTTTTATCCGCAAGTGTTATAGGTTGAATCGGAAATCAACGCTTACTAACAATGTCAGGGAGAGTTCGAGGGGGATTCTTAATAGCCCTAGCTTTAGCAATCGCTTTTATAGCGGTAGCTCAACCCATCCTAAGCTATTATACGACAGAAGCGTCTCCGCAAGTTGAGGTGCAAAACGTTGTCAACCGGATTGTTTTGGCAGCAAACAACCCAGGCATTTTCAACGTTTACAACACAAATGGCACCCCGCCCTCAATGAGCGACAACTCGGCAATTTTTTGCGGCAGCAACAGAACAGACATGTACCAAGACATAGCATCCTACACCGCCATACAAGCCGACGGAGCCTTAGTTCTAAGTGCTCAAGTAACAACCAGCATCAAATAAATCTCAAACACAGGGCAAGATCAATTTGCCATTTTTGCAGCCGACGACACAACAAAATACAAGGGAGACGAATTTGGCTTTGTTCTTCCCGAAACAGGCAACACATGGTACGCTTACATTCAATCTCCGCAAATACCTGGATTTTTCGTTTGGCAACCAGTGCTCGCGCTTAAATCGTCGGAGCTGACGCAGCACAGCTTCAAAGCCGTCTACTTAAGCCTCGGACACGTAGTGGATTTCTATGTTGACGGAAAACTTGTTTGGACAGCGCTGTACCCGAACACTTTAGGACACGACTTCCATATGGTCTTGACCTCGCATAAGGTAAGCGCTGAAAACGTAGACATTTCCCAGAACATGATGGTGATTGGAAACGCTTTTTTAACCGGCATCTCAGCAAACTCTTCTCAAAGTTTATCTTATTTTAATATGCTGTAAATCGCTGGTCGGTTTTTAGCTGGTTTTTGCCTCAGCAGTCGGGTTTGCGGTCTCTCTCAGTCTACTCTCAACTACATTTGTGTCTACTGGCCAGCGCGAAAATTCTGCAGCGCGCGCTATATTTTTTTTTAAAAGAAGAAGCTTGGAAGAATCGTTTTTCTTCTTCTTCCAAACAATCCAAGAATTAACATACAGCTGATTGCGGTAAAAGAGCAATTAAGCCAAGATGCTAATTTGTCGAGACTTATAACAGGTTTTCACACAGGCTCTTCAGATGCCATAAATGATTCAATTAAGTTAAGGGTGAAGCTAAGTTGCGGACTTGTAAGCTGAATTCGGTTAACCATTTTTTTGCCTTTCGAGTCTTTTGCCATCTGGAGGGAATCTGGTAGAGATTTGTGTGTAAATATGGAAAATCGATTAATAGTTTTTACTCTTAATGGTGGTTGAAAACCAAAACGAGGGAAAGGATGCATGAGGGTGAAGCAAACAACGGTGTACATAATGGATTTGACCCAAACAGGCGAGAACGGAGATTTCAAATGTCCAGAATGCGGAACCTCAATTTCCCCTGACGATTGCACAGAAGAGGCTTACTATATTCTAGAAGCAAAAGTGAATAATCAGGGCTTGGAGGAACTGGTGGTTCGCTGCAACAAGTGTTCAAGTGAGCTTCATTTAACTGGTTTTTCTAACTCCAACAGCTAAACGACAATGCAACAAGAATTCGGGTGCACAACCATTTTAAGCAAGATTGGTCATTGAAAAGGTAGATTTCAAGCGTCTTTTCTATCGCAGGATTCTAAAAACGCGGGCGCTAATTTCTTTTCACAGGTAGAAAGAATGGAGAAAATAAAAGCTCACAAGTCACTGTTTTACGCTACGTGCATACTGATTGCTATTGTAGTTGTTGGGTTGGTCGCTGAATCCTCCTTTGTATCTCCGCCCACAATATCGTATCCTACACAGCTCCGTCAGTATCAGGGTCGAAATCTGTCGTCAATCAGCAGCGTTTATGAAAATACAGTCAAGGGGACGCAGTACCTGAACCAGACGGCCTACAGGTTAACCGTCACGGGGCTTGTGAACCAAACGGTTCAAAGCAGCTACGACGAGTTGGTGAACAATTACCAGGTGTACCAGCAGGTTGTGACCATTCACTGCGTTGAAGGCTGGAGCGCGACCATTCTTTGGACGGGGATTTTGGTAAACGATTTGCTGCAGGAAGCTGGAGCCAGCCCAAACGCGACGGTGGTTATTTTCCACGCTTCTGACGGGTACACGACGGCGCTTCCTATGAGCTACATAATTCAAAACAACATAATGATTGCTTTCAAAATGAACAATGTTACTCTTACCCCCGATTTAGGGTGGCCTTTCATGCTTGTTGCCCAAGGTCAATATGGATACAAATGGATTAAGTGGATAACAGAAATCGAGGTGTCAAACGACACAAGCTACTTGGGCTATTGGGAAAGCAGAGGCTACCCAAATAATGCAACAGTTTCATAAGATAGGAAAAACTAGCGACAAATTGCGCTAACTTATCCGCGCAGTGCGCCGCTTTGTTTTTATGTTGTCTTCATAGAGAGAAATTTTATTATTGCAGCATTTGTAGCGTCTGGGTTTTCAAAATGCGGAAAATGCGCCGAACTCGGAATTTTCGCCACTTGAATTTTGGGAATGTTTTTTGAAACTTCCTCTGCAATTGCCGACAGAGCTTTCACAGTGTTCTCTCCGCTGATCAGTAGCGTTGGCATGGCGATTGCGTTTGCTTCTTTTTTCGTAAATGGAGGCGGCTTCAAAGTCAATTCCTTAATCGTTTCTGCATTATTTAGCATCATCGATTTAATTGGGTCGGTAAGTTGGCTTATCGAGTTTGGTCTCCCTTGAACGCCGTCTAGAAATGCTTCAACTGCTTTTTCTTGGTTTCCCTGATCGAGATATTTTAGTGCTGGATTGAGTGATTTATTTAAGAAGTTTTGTGCTGCAAGTGCAACAGAGGGTTTTCTTAGCAGCAGTTCCAATATTTCACCGCGGTTTTGTGGGTCTTTAACAATCAGAGTGGGCACGTAAGGTTCAACTAGGATCAGACTGCGAACAGTGTCAGGATGCTTATATGCGTAGTAGAGCGCGACGAATGCGCCATATGAGTGCCCGATCAAATGTGCAGGTTCAGCTTCCTTTAGAGCAATGAATTTGCCAAGGTCTTCGGCGTTGTTTTCGATTGTGCTGCTTGTGCAATCTTTATTTTGGTTAGGGTAGGCACATCGTCTGCTGTAACTTAATGTCCTGAAACTTTTCGACAGAACATCCATTTGATTCGCCCACGCTCTGTAATCTGTCGGAATTCCATGAATAAGAATCACTGGCGCCCCAGTTCCTTTCTCGACAAAACCCAGCTTAACGCCGTTAACATCTATTGACTCAAAAGAAGACATAAAATCACTACTTAAACACTGAATAAATAGGCGTTAAAAGTTTTTGGTTTATGTCTCTTTGTTTTTGTCTTTTTCTTCTGTTTTGCGTTTTGGTCTTTTTGGGAAAGAATTATATAATGCAGAAGCTCTTGCGCGGATAATTTTTCTTGTTTCCACCGTGATGGGGGAGGTTGCGATCAGCTCGTCTAGTTTCTTTTTGTTTTCTTCGATTTTTTTTGTGAATTCCTCGTTTGATATTTTGCCTTCTGATTTCAGTTTTCTTATTTCCTCCATATGTGCGGCAATCAATTCGAATTGTTCGTCAATTTCTGTTTCTGGTGTGCCGACGGTTTGAGGTATTTTTTTCTTTACATAGCGGAAAAGCAAAGGCACTTGGAACATGATTGATATGAAGGCAACTCCAAGCACCATCGTGTTTATAGTGTTTATATCCGCTTTGGAAACTACTGCTGAAGCGGTTATTGTGGCGACGAGCGCAATGGATAAAGCTCCTCGGACTCCGCCGAGCATAGCGATGTTGCGCCAAACAACGGATATTTTGTCTCCGATTTTGTTGAAAACTGCGAGGATTGGGTATACTGTGGCGGCTCTGGCTATGGTTACAGCAGCATATGCAGTTACAATGAGCAGAATTGATTGCGACAGAGTGATGATGTTTGTATCTAAACCGATGATAAGAAACGCTACCGAGTTTCCCAGGAAAGCCGCGATCTGCCAAAATGTCGTCACTGCTTCTTTTGAGGCAGGTTCCATGGCGGAGCGCATCGTGAAGTTGCCAAAGTACAAGCCTGCAACGGCGACAGCTATCAGCCCTGACGCTCCTATTCCTGTTGCTAACGCGTATGACCCGTACACCACTGCAACCGCTAAGATGGTTTCAGCCACTCTGTCCGCTATCAAGCTCGTTAGCACTTCACCCAAAAATGCGACAGCTAACCCGATTAAGACGCCTGCGCCAAGGGTGAAGCTGAAGTTGAGTACTGTCTGGGAGATCGCTACTTTTTGAAGAGTGACAGTTGAAAGTATTATGGTGAACAGGACAATGCCTGTCGCATCGTTGAAGGCTGCTTCAGTGTCAAGCAGCGTACTTAATTGGGATGGAACTTTGACCCGTCGGAAAATCTCCAAAACCGTAACTGTGTCGGTGGGGGCTATTAATGCGGCAAAAAGAAAAGAAACAGTCGGTGAAAGACCGACAATCCTCCATAGGATAAGTCCGCCGACCCCAGTGGCTATCAATACACCTACCGTTGCAAGCGCCAACGACGGCTTAATTACAGCCCGCAGATCGCTGGCGCGAAGGTGAATCATCGCCTCAAAAATCAAAGGGGGGACAACGACGCCTACGAAAAGTCCGCCTCCGCCGCCTTGGAGAAGTTGGGCGCTGAGTGATCTTAATTGGGAAATCAGGCTCTCGAAAGACCCGCCTTGCAGAGTAAAAGAAGACGCGACCACGGTGATAATAACGCCTGTTAAAACCAAAACTAAAGTGTACGGTATTTTGAGCCTTGTTGACAGCAGAGCCGCTAAGAAAGCTACAAGCAGGAACGCCGCTACAAGGAACTCAATGCTGGGAACCAAATCAACCCTACCTTTTTGTTTCGAATTGGCGCTTGGTTTCTAATTCTCGAAGCCCTTAATCAATCTGTCTAACCAAGCGCCACAAAACTTTTTAGCCGAGGGGTTTTTCTGGGAATCTGTTGCTGTTTCGCAGTTACCACATTTCCTTAAGTGTTTCAAGTTTAATCGAGTTGAGTGGTGTTTTAATGAAAAGAAAAATTCTAGCAATTTTAAGCATTATAGTTGCAGTTTCAGCAATGATTGTGGCGGCAAGCTTTGTAAATGCAGGATTTGGAAACGCCGGCGCCGTATATACGATGGATAACGCTTCAGCAGGAAATCATGTTCTGTTCTATAGCCGAGCTTTTGACGGATCATTAGCATACGTCAGCTCTTTCTCAACAAATGGCATGGGAACAGGAGCAGCACTTGCAAGCCAAGGATCAATAGCCTTAACAAGCGATGGCGACTTTTTACTAGTTGTTAATGCGGGAAGCAACAGTATTTCAGTTTTCAGCGTAGCGTCTAACGGTTGGTTAACTTATTTGAGTCAGACGAGTTCCCATGGATCTATGCCGGTTAGCTTAACTGTCAGCAACAACTGGGTTTACGTGCTGAACGCTGGCGGAACTGGAAACATAGCTGGATTTTGGCTTAGCAATTCTGGTACATTAAGCTACCTAGCTGGGTCAAGTCAACCTCTGAGTGCAGCATCTGGTACTTCAGCGGAGCAGATAGGATTCAACCCCGACGGAAACGTTCTGGTTGTTACAGAAAAAGGCACAAACATCATCGACACATACATAGTAAACTCAATGGGCGTAGCCAGTGCACCGACAACTCATCCTTCCGTTGGCGATGGACCCTATGGATTTGCTTTCACAGGTTACGACACTATAGTCGTTAGCGAAGCTGCAGGTAGCACTGGTACTGCCGGTCTGGGCATGTATGACGGCACGCTTACTTCATATGTTCTATCTGACCAGGGGAACCTGAGAACTGTCAGCGGTTCTATGCCTACTTATGGTGCAGCACCCTGCTGGGTAGCCATCAGTAATAATGGCTTTGTCTACACTTCTGACGCACACGAAGGAACCATATCGACATTCTCAATCACAGGACCCGCCACATTAACCCTGACAAGCTCCTTAGAAGCAAAACTTAACATACCCACACTTGACTTGGCATTCAGCAAAAACAGCCAGTACCTATACGCACTCAACGGCGGCAGCATTACAGGGTTCAAAGTATACAGCGATGGAAGCTTATGGCAGGTTACCACAGTCAGTTCGGTTCCAGGCTCAGCAGCAGGCTTAGCAGCAACTTAAAACCTTAAAAACAAAGCATTTCCTTCCTCTTTTTTGTTAGCTCTTTGAAAAACGTTTCATAATGGCTTTTGAAAACAAAGTAATGTTCACACCTGCATTTTAGCAATAGATGGAAAGGTAAAAAGGAAAGAGGGCTCGGCTGGAACTCGAGGTCTCTAAAGAAAAGCCCACGTGGATTGATAAAGTAGTCAATTACTGCCTTTTTTTAATGGGTCCATTGGATTCTTCGCTCACGCCTGCGGCTATTCAGTAAGTAGTCTGCATTTGATCTCTCGCCAACTCAGCGACGCGCAGTTGAACCGTTTTAGAAAGCTCATTTCTCAATTGTTCATCCTGCGAATCTGCTTTAATCAGGTCGATTCTTTTGGCTAGTTCTTCGTCGCCGATAGTGTTTCGGAACCATTTTTGGAAATCTTGCCGACGGAAGTGGAAATTGACGGATTGAACAGGTATTATCTGGATTTTTTCGGCGAACTCAACGGTGCCATTCGCGGTTATTCCCGTGTATCTTCCAAGATCTATGAAGAAATGGAAGCCGCTATCAAAGGACACGCTGTTAAGTAGGTTTTTCTTTTTTTCAACAATTTGAGTTTTGCTTACAGCTATTTTGGACAAAAGTGGACACCACCTAAAACAATGAACAATTATTGTTTGTTGCTTGTGCCATATAGGTTTTATTGTGAATACACCGCGGAGTTTTCATAGCGACCGAGTAACAGGCTTAGTCAGTCCGTTAACCTTAACTTTGAGTCCCCACATTTTAGCTTGCGCAGGAAGAGGTTTAAGTGAAGAAAACAAAGATCATCTGCACCGTCGGTCCAGCCAGCTCTTCAAAGGAAACGATTCAAAAAATGTTCCAAGCTGGAATGAACGGGGTAAGAATAAATACTGCTTATGGAAATCTCGCTCAATACGAGTCGATTATAGAAAGTGTGAGGGAAATTGCTGATATCCCCATAATAATTGACATCAAAGGGCCAGAAATTAGAATTAGAGCATCTCAACGAAAAGTCGTCAGCAAAGGAGACGTTTTTGAAGTAGGCTTCGATGGGGAAGAAGTCTGTTTCAATCATGATTTTTTTGATGAAGTATCGGTTAAAGATGAGATATACATCGATAATGGTAAAATCAGGACACAAGTGGTTGAAAGGAAAGAGCGAAGACTTCGGCTTTTGACCTTGGAGGGCGGCGTCATAGAAGACGGCAAAGGAGTTAACATTCCCAATAAGCATCTTTCAGTTCCAACTTTTCCCGAAAAAGACTTGGAGATTATAAGTTTCGCAAAAAAACTTGACGTCGAATACGTTGCACTTTCCTTCACACGGAACGCGGAGGACGTGAAAAACCTGTCCCAGGCCAACGGGTTTGAAGGCGGAATAATCGCTAAGATCGAGAATTTTGAGGGCGTTCAAAACGTCAAAGAGATTTTAGACGCGGCCAGTGGGTTAATGGTTGCGAGAGGTGATTTGGGCGTTGAAATTGAACCTGAAAAAGTGCCTTTGGTTCAGAAAGCTCTCATCAAACTGTGTAATCAGAAGGGCAAGCTTGTTGTCACCGCTACTGAGATGCTGGAATCGATGATTAATCAGCCAAATCCAACCCGCGCTGAAGTTAGTGATGTGGCGAACGCTATACTTGACGGGTCCGACGCCATAATGCTTTCAGGAGAAACCGCGGTTGGTCAATATCCAGTCGAAGCCGTTGAAATGATGACTCGCATAGCAAATGAAAATGAAAAAGCCGTTAAAAGCAACGTTGAAGAAACGCCTTACATCAACATTTCTGACACGGTAAGCAGGGCAATCCGCGATATTACCCAATGTATGCCGATTTACAAAGTTATACCTTTAACGCGGTCAGGCTACACGGCGCGGATGATAGCTCGCTTCAAGATTACCCAACCCATAATCGCCGTCACTCCTGAAATCAAAGTTAAAAAACAACTGGAACTAATATTCGGCGTGTATCCAGTCTATATAAACTACACGGAAGAGAAAGACAAAATATCCGCAGTTGCAAATCAACTTCACAAAATGTATCTTGTGGAGGATGAAGAAACCGTTTTGTTCACTGCAGCTATGAGAACTACAATTAAGCATGCGAGCAACTCGATAGAAATACACAATATAAAAGAATTAAGAAATTTTGCGTCCTCATAAATGCGCAACTACATGGTGACGAAGTTTATGAAATGTAATTTGTTCGTTTTTAGACATGCTGAAACCACCGACAACAGCAACGGCATATTCTCAGGCTGGCGTGACCCAGATTTAACTCCGAAAGGCGTTTTGCAGGCGCAGCAGGTTGCTAAACAGCTGGAAAACCAAAAAATTGATTATGCATTTACGTCGCATCTTTTGAGGGCGAAGCGAACCCTTGAAATTGTCCTAAAGCCGCACGTCAACGTTCCAGTTTTTGTGGATGACCGCCTGATTGAACGGTGCTACGGCACGTTGCAGGGCAAAAGCAAACTTGAGCTTAAAGCTGAAAAACCTGAGTGGTTCGCAAAAATTCACCGCGGCTACGATTTTGCGCCTCCTGAAGGGGAAAGCCTCAAGATGGTTGAAAGCCGCACTTTGCCCTTTATCGACCAGCTGAAAAAATGGTTCCAACAGGATGCCTGCAACGTGGCTATCTCCTGCCATGGCAACTCGATGCGCCCAATTAGACGCGCTTTCGAAAATTTAAGCCTTGAGCAGATGCTTCAGCTTGAAAACCCACAGGACCAAGCGATGGAATATGCTCTCAATATTCAACACGTCAATGTTGATGGGGCTGAAGAATGCAAATTAGAAAAAGACTGGCGCAACATGTTAGTTCCCTCTTCCGTAAAGTTGGCGACAGACCCACTAAACCCGTTGAAACAGTATTATTAAGTTCAAGCTTTCTGCTCCACTGGTCGGAAAAAGCTTTGACAGCGTCTAAAGGTAGGCGTCTGTGGCGTATTTTCGCACCATGCGATGCGTATTGAAGTAATATGCAACTTTGCCAATGGAGTTTCTCATCATGTCGATCCAGTCGTCGCGCTGCTGGCAGAACTTAGGAATTATGAGGTATTCCAGTTTGTTGTAGAGGTCGCCAAGTTCTCGTTTTCGTCTTTCTTCCTCGCTGATGGCTTGATCAGGCGGCGGACCTATCGCCCAGCCCGTGAGGCCTTCTACGCAACCCTCGATCCACCAGCCATCTAAGACGCTGAAGTTGACGACGCCGTTGTGTGCTGCTTTCATACCGCTTGTTCCTGAAGCTTCATACGGCGGCAGGGGCGTGTTGAGCCAGACATCAACTCCAGAAGTAAGTTTCGCCGCCATTTCCATGTTGTAGTTTTCAAGATAGACGATTTCGATTTCTCCTTTCAAGCGGTCAATGTATTCATAGATGTCTTTGATGAGGTTTTTTCCCGCCGTGTCCTTCGGATGTGCTTTTCCAGCGAAAATAAGTTGAATGTTAGCCTGGCTTTTAACTTCCTTAAGTTTGTCAAGATCTGAAAATATCATTGTGGCTCGTTTGTACTCTGTGGCTCTTCGAGCAAACCCTAAAGTTAAAACTTCGCTGTCCATCTTGACCCCCGTGCTGGTTTGAACAAAATCAAGTAAATTTTGCTTAGCCATCTGGTGGACTTCCCATAACTCCTCATCGGGGATAGCGTCAACTCTGACCAGAAGCTCCGGCTCATTCGCCCACCGAGGAATATACCTGTCAAATAGCGCTCTAAAACATGGGCAGGTCCAATTGTAGGAGTGAACGCCGTTAGTTATTTCCTGTATATGATATCCTGGAAAAAGTTTCCTTGAGAATTCCATATGTGCTTCTGTAACACCGTTAGTGTACTTGCTAAGATTTAGAGCCAGAAGCGTCATGTTCAATTTGTCGGACCCACCATATTTTTTCAAAATTTCCACAGGCATTTCAGCTTCAAGAGTTTCTGAAAGCATATCATACGAAAACTTGTCAAATGCCGCCGCCACAGGGGTATGAGTGGTGAAAACGCAGAGGTTCCTTACTTTGTCAGCGTTTAAATCATTGTTCTTTAACAGCTCAAGAGTAAGAAGACTACTGTGACCCTCATTCATGTGATATTTCTTAACGTTAATTTTCAACGCCTCAAGAATGCGCAGCCCGCCTATACCCAACACTATTTCCTGCTTCAACCTGTATTTTTCGTCTCCTCCGTAAAGAAAATCAGTGATTTCCCGGTCCTCTTGCGTGTTCCCTTCAACGTCGGTTGTTAGGAAAAGCACGGGGATGGTTCCTCCCGTTGGGCTCTCCTGCTCATACACCCACACGCCTACTCTGACGTCGCGCCCGCCGATTTTGACGATTGTGGTTTCGGGTAAAAGCTTCATGAACTTTGAAGGATCCCACTCTTCGGGAGATTCAATCTGCCATCCGTCAGGCGTTAGTTTCTGCCTCAGATAGCCTTTCCTGCTGATTAAAGTCACTGCAACTAACGGAATCCTCAAATCCGCACTTGACCTGATCACGTCGCCCGCAAGAATGCCTAAGCCCCCGCTGTAAGTTGGCATATCAGGGTTTACGCCGATTTCCATGGAGAAATAAGCGATTTTGGCGCCTTCGACAAAGCTGCTCATGCAGTACTCGCTATCAAAATAATATTGCCTGGACAAAAAATTCGTCATGAACTGAGCTGTAGACGGGTCTAAAGGCATCCCACAGACAGGATCTTTAATGAACATACACTAAACTCCTCATCATGAGGAATTCCCTATCTGCAATAATTAGTTTCCGCTCGGTCGGCAACAACTCTCGTGACACGAAAAACCTGCTGGGAACAACACCTCAAGCTACAGGGGAGCAAAATCAAAAATACGTTTATACCAGTTCAATATTAAATTTAAGTTGAGATAAGAACATGTCCAAAAGAAAAAATAGGCATAAACTTTTCTTTTTCTTCGATGAACCAGATGACCCAGAACAACGCGAACATTGCCACTGCGACGGAAACGTCTAGACGTAAGCAAAGATAGCCTTCCCAGCACTTTTCTTAGTTCTATTTCGCGTTTTTGAACATCTGAGAAGCATCCATAAATCCTTGTGTACATTAAAACGTTTGAAACTTTTCGCGTTATTATAGAAATAGTGATGAAATTTTCGAGGAAAATGGCTGTTTAGCGAAGGCTACTTATTTCTTGCCCTTCGTATGTTTAGCTGGAAGTGAAACCTGTTTTTTCTCTTTTCTTTTCATATCTTTTTCGCGTTGCAATTTTTTATGTTGTTCAAGTCCTTCAGCTTTCTTTGCTTTTCTAGACAAATGTATCCACCTACCCAAGCAGTATAATGCTCCCCCTCTTAGAGCTTACCCTTCATTAAACGAAAAAACACGATAGTAAAATCAAGATAAGACCTAGGTCAAGGTCAAAAACTAACACTATCGACGTTTTTTTTCTCACCGCAAAAATTAATTGCCCGTCAGCGTACATTATGGTATTTTCAAGCATCAAACAATAAATAAAAGTTAGATAAATAGTAATTTTAACGTGAACGCTATGAAGTTTGAATGTAGTAGCTGCAAGAAATCCTTCTCTGGTTCAGGATTAGTTGTGACTGCAAATGGGCAGGAGAAAGTTTACTGTGCAGATTGTTTTTGGGTAATAAAGAAAGAGTATCAAAATAAGAAGACATGCGAAGACTGCGGCTACTTCAACGAGGATTCATGCAAAAAAACCAGCGAAGCCCTGACACCTGTGAAGGCCGGGTTTAACACGTATTTTGTCCAAGCAGAAACCTGCAAAGACTTCTCCACCGAGAAAAAAACGGGTCCTGACAAAAAGAAAGACAAAGAATCCCAGATGCAAAAAGAGGCAGGCGCCCTCACCAAAAACCTCGCGGTGAAAGGAAAAACCCTAACCTACTACTGCTGCCATTGCGGAGTGCCAATTAAAATCGGAGCAAAAGCACCCGAAATCCAAACAACCTGCCCCAGATGCAAAGGCGACCTCGAAATAATCAACCTCTCCAAATTCATCAAACAACACCAATCATAAAACAACCTATCCTTTCCCAATCAATCCGCCAGATTTTGCGAAAATTACGGTTAGCCATTTACCTTAAACAATCTTCTTTCTTAATCGACTATTTTTTGTAGTTGGAAAAAGAGTTGGCGGAGTGCTATTTTTTGCGTAGGCTTTCAGGTACATACATGCATGCGGGGTCGGACTCGTAGATGTCTCCTGTGTAGGCGTAAGCTCTGTTTCGGCAGCCACCGCATAACTCGCGGTATTCGCAGACTCCGCATTTACCCTTCAGCACGTTTCTGTCTTGGAAGCTTCTGTAATATTTCGATCCTTGAATTTCTTTCCACGCTGTAGTGAGGCTTTTCTGCCTGATGTTTCCAAGCATCATTGGTTCCGAAGGCTGAAGATCAGTGTAGAAGCACGGGATTAAATCGCCGTTTTCGGTCACGCTAACGTATCCTCCGAAAGCAAAGTAGGTGCATTTTCCATGAAATTTATGTTCATACCACTCGTCAAAGTTCGGTGGGTTTCTTTGTTTCACCACACGCGCATAATGTGGGCAGTGAACGTGAATTTCAAATTTGCCCTCGTACTTTTGACTTAAGTCCCATATGTGGTTGAGCGTCCACTCATACTGCTCGGGCGTCGGGGTTAACTCCATCGTTGTCTTCGCTCTTCCGCTGGGAACAAGATGGTTAAACCAGACAAAGTTTGCATGGTATTTGTCGGCTAACTCGGCAACGTGATCTAAATGCTGGTAGTTAATGTTCGTAATTGCACAGGCTAAGCCATTTAGGATTTTGCCCTCAGACAATTTTTCGATGGCTGCCAGCGCCTTCTTGTATGAACCTTTTCCACGCAGTTGATCGTTGATCTCTTCGGGTCCATCGATGCTGACGGACGTCCAAACCTGGTTTTTAACAAGGTTATCGTAAATTTTTCCGTCCACAAAGCATCCGTTCGTTAATAGGCAAACGTTTAGACCGAGACTTTTTGCGTAGCCCACAATTTTAAAAATGTCTTGCCGCGTTAAGGGTTCTCCGCCTTTTATGCCGAACCATCTTACGCCAAACTTGTGCACTTCATCAACCAAATGGAAAGCTTCTTCTGTAGTCATTTCTCTTGGAGCATGCTTACCCGTAGCGTCAACATTGCAGTATCGGCATCGGGCGTTGCAGGAGCCGGTTGCCCTCCAAGAAGTCATAAGTAAAGGACCTTTAGACGTCAAAGTTAAAACCCACCTTAAACTCTCTTCGCTGAATCATACTTTATCTTAACGTTTCTTTTCAACTTTAAAAAGATTGTGCGGAGCCCACAATTTTTCGTTTTGCCAGCACCGCAGCACTTTTTTTCACAAAAGGCAACTTAAGTTTCAGACTTCGCTTAATGCCGAGCCAACACACTTCTCCACGCATTCAGCATATTAATGCGCACGTTTTTAATTCCGCCAAACCCCAAACTAACCCCTAAAAACCCGAACCTGACTGCCCTGCCTAAGAGGATACCTGCTATTTGCGCCAAAAAACAGCCACAAAAAGCATGGAGAGCAAAGCAACCAAGAACCCAAATTGAAACTGTAAACAGTTATAGGTACCGCAATCTAAAATAGGAAGTGTGCTATGAAACTTCGCCATCAACGTTGATCATCAGGAGAAATTAGTTCTTGACGGTTTATTTATCCAGCATAGTTGGAAGCGCAAGCATCGGCGTGTACGCGTTGGCAACCGAAAACGTAGTGTTGATTCCAAGAATGGTTCCGCATGAGAAAGCTCAAGAGTATGCAGATTGGCTAAAAACCAAACTGATCTACACATCCATCGGCGGCTCAGTGCTGGGCGGAGCATTAGCCTGCGCAAACTCAAACGGGATGTTGCTGCCAAACTATGTCCGCGAAGAAGAACTCACACAAATCAAATCAGCCTTTGAAGGCAATCTTACAATTATGGAGACCAAAAAAACAGCTTACGGCAACCTAGTCTTAGCCAACGACAAAGGTGCAGTTGTGGATCCTCGCTTTAAAGAAAACGAAATAAAACAAATCTCCGAAGCTTTAGGCGTTGAAGCGGTGCCAACAGAAATCGCGGGGTTACCTTACGTTGGCTCCTTAGCAACTGCAACAAACAAAGGCGTTCTAGCTCACCCGCTGCTGAAGGATGAGGAGAGAAAAATCTTAGAAACCGTTTTCAAAGTTCCCGTTGACGTAGGCACCATAAACTGCGGTGTTCCTTACGTTGGAACGGGTTTACTTGCCAATTCACACGCCGCCGTAGCTGGATCTATGACCACTGGACCCGAGATGTTTATTATTGGGAATGCGCTGGATGTGGTGCAGGAAGAAGAAAAATGAAGGCTTTCAAAGTAACCGGCCAAATCAGCAAGCCAAGGCTGAACACCCCCTTCGCAAGAGAATTACTGGCAGATAAAAGTGAGCATGCAGTGGAGAAGGTTTACGCTGAAATAGGCAGCAGACACCGAGTAAAAAGGTGCCACATCAAAATAACCAGTGTGGAAGAAGTTTCTGCAGACCAGATTGAGAATCCGATTTTAAAGAAAATCGTTGCTGGAGAATAAACATTTGGCGCAAAGAGACAAGTCTGAAGAGGAACTTCGTAAACTCAGCTTGGAAATGCGTTATTTAGAGCAAACAGCAGATGCTCTGCAGCAAAGAATCAGTATGGTTAACGCCGCCATCACCGACTTAACTTACGCTAACTTGACGCTGGATGGAATTGAAAAGGAGAAAGAAAACTCTGAACTTCTGGTTCCAATCGGCGGCAGCGCATACGTGAAAGTTAAACTTGTAGACACAAACAAAATAATTGTTGGAATGGGCGCGGGGGTATCGATGGAGAAAACTCTACCGGAAGCAAAAACAACCCTCAAAGAACGCCTCGATGAGCTGGAAAAAACCATGAACGCCGCTCAACAACAATTTACGCAGGTGGCTGACCGAATCAACACTGGCAGAAGCAGGCTGGAAACCATGCTCGGCAACGCAAGAGAAGGGAAACCTTGAAGCGATGTTTGAGAAGCTCAAGTCAGGTTTCAAAGGCTTAGTAAACAAAGTTACCACCACAGAGCTTAAAGCAGAAAACCTAAACCCTATTCTATCGGAATTCAAAATGAGTCTGTGTGAAAACGACGTTGCTTATCCAGTGGCGGAAAAAATCAGCGATGACCTCATAAAACGCCTCTCAGGCGTCCAAGTGAAACGCCTCGAAGATAGAACAAAAATTGTCGAGGAAAATCTCAGACAAGTGCTTTTAGAAGTCATGCTTACCAGCAAAAAAATCGATTTGCTCAAGATGGCGGAGGAAAAACGCGCCAAGAAAGAACCCTTTATCTTAATGTTTGTAGGCATTAACGGAACGGGAAAAACAACCACAATCGCGAAGGTTGCACATTTTCTCCGGGATAAAGGCTACTCTGTAGTGCTTGCTGGCGCCGATACTTACCGCGCCGGCTCAATTGAGCAGCTTGAGGAGCATGGAAAACGCTTAGGCATCCGCGTTATAAAAAGCAGTTACGGCGGAGACCCCGCGGCAGTAGCGTATGATGCAGTAAGCCATGCTAAATCACATGGAATCAACATTGTTTTAGTTGACACCGCGGGCAGGATGCAGACCAATCAGAATCTGATGAACGAGCTGATAAAAGTAAAGCGTGTCGTTTGCCCGGACCTGACAATACTAGCTGTTGATTCTCTGATTGGTAACGACGCAGTTATGCAGGCTGAAGAATTCAACAAAGCTGTCGGTATAGACGCAACAATTCTAACGAAGGTAGATGCGGACGTAAAAGGCGGGTCAGCCTTAAGCGTGACATACGTGACTCAGAAACCTATTCTGTTCATCGGCGTGGGGCAAACCTATAAGGATTTGGAATTGTTTAACCCCGAAAAATTTGTCAACATGGTACTGCGGTAGATCATGGCTCTTCAATATCGATTAGTTCAAAACGTATTTTGCTGGGGTAAATCCAG
Source organism: Candidatus Bathyarchaeota archaeon (assembly GCA_963828195.1). Classification (GTDB taxonomy): domain Archaea; phylum Thermoproteota; class Bathyarchaeia; order Bathyarchaeales; family Bathycorpusculaceae; genus Bathycorpusculum. The sequence continues at coordinate 780,128 of CAWHDT010000005.1, read as the reverse complement.
TACGCTTTAATGAAGTCTTCGATGTTTTGGTCAATATCTAAAGCTTCAAAAAAATCGATAAAGCCGTTGTCTACACTGCCCACATTTTTTGAGGTGTACACTCTCAAGTTAGCCAAATACTCCGTGTCGATACTCAACTCATGCATCGAAATCATGTCAGGTACCTCAACTGCAAACATCAAATTCGTCAAAACATCCAAAACCGCAACTTTACGCACACTTTCATTTTTGGTTTTAGCGATAATCAACCGTTTATCAAAAACCCTAAAATTCCAATCATTTTCCATGTCTAAAGAAGCCGACATAACTTTCCCCAGTAAACATAGACGTTTCCAGCTTAAAAAACTTAAACAAACCGCGCCAATGCTAACAAGTAATCTAATAGTGGTCGAAACGACTTAGGGCACTGTTTGTTTAACAATTCGAGTCGTGAATTAGCAGCTTTGAGAAATTCTCCACATGATTGGCTTCATAAAAATTTTTCTTTATAAAATATAGCTTTACTTTTAGTTTCTATAGAATATTTGTGAAACTCTTAAGAACACTAAAAGGACTCTATATTGTTTGCCGAGAAATAAGCAAAGCAGAACAGAAAATAAGAATTGCTTCGGCGAATCAGCGTTTAACAAGCCCCTATAAACCGTAAACCCCAAATGGATTCCCAAATCTCTATCTTGTTGAACGTTTGATTCGCTGAGCAAATCGTTTTAAATTTAATTAAAATTTTCCCATTGAAAATCGACTGAATTTCTTTTTGGGTTTCCTAAGGTTTTGTTTCGTCTTTTTTCCATTTTGAGGGGTCTCGCAAGTTCTGGATTGGCGAATCATCCGCGCAACCCACTGATGATTGAGTTTGCTGCTTATAATTTTTCTCCGCTTCCTTCGCCTTGCTCTCTTTGGCGCTAAGCTCAACGCTTCCCTCTAGCTTGCGTATTGTTCTGCCTATTCTGCGTTGGCCTTTCGTGACGGTGCATCTGCCCATTTTTTTGCCCAATGGCTAATTAACGTTAAGGTTAAAAAACCCTTCTAACTACTATTCCAGTAGGTGAGGTTTTTTATGAAAGCAAAAGTTAAAACCATAAAACAAAAAGTAGTTATCCCAGCCTCGCCCCAAGAGGTTTATGACGCCTATGTTGACCCGAAAAAACACAGCAAATTTACAGGCACCAAAGCCACGGGCAAAGCCGTGGTCGGAGGCAAATTCACGGCTTGGGACGGGTACATTTTTGGGAAATACCTTGAGCTAGACGATGGAAAACGGGCGGTTCAAGAGTGGACTTCAACTGATTTTCCAGAAGGCGCGGGCCCTTCCAGGTTAGAGTTGTGTTTCAGTAAGGTGTCTGAAGGAACAGAACTTGTTATGGTGCACTCGAATGTTCCAGAAGAGATCGCAGACGACGCCGCTGAGGGCTGGGTAGAGTGGTATTGGGATCCGCTTAAAAAATATTTTAGCAAGCCATCAAAAACTTAGTTGAGAAAGGTGCGGGGCAGAAGCCAAACCTGCCAGCGCCTATTTTTTAACCTGATTTCAAGAACTAAAAAGTACCCTTCTTTTCTACTTCGGCTAAGACGAATTGGCAATGTGCATTTTTGTTCGGCATTTTCCTCTTTTACTTATAACTAACACGCATAAGACTAAAAAACTCTCATGCACATTCATAGGTAAAAGCGCTGACCAGAAATGTTTTGGTTTGAAGACGAGGAGAATATCACGAAAAACCCACTCACTGAGGACCCATGCTTCAATAATGTGGGAACAACTGAAGGATTTTTAGGTAACGCGCGAAACGAAATCACCATTCTAATGAAGAAGTCATGATTTTCCATGATTGACCAAAGTACAGTTCTTTTATTTATTACAGTGACGCTGGCCAGCGCGGTTGAAGCAGTCGAGGCTCTTACCATCATTTTGGCATCAGGTATTACTAGAGGCTGGCGTTCCACATTTGAAGGCGCATTACTTGCCATAGCTTGTTTAGTTGTGATTGTGCTGGTAGTCGGCACTGCCTTAATTCAGTATTTTCCCCTCTATGTTTTGCGAATCGTAGTTGGAACTCTGCTGCTTATCTTTGGATTACAATGGCTCACAAAAGCTATACTGCGACAAACGGGGTTTAAGGCGATACATAACGAACGCGACATATACAACAAAGAAGTAGCGACGCTTTCAACTACAAAAGGGATTCTTCGAGGCCAACGAGATTCCTTAGCTTTTGCCATCAGCTTCAAAGGCGTGCTTTTGGAAGGTATGGAAGTCATCATGATTGTAATCAGTTTTGGTTTAGCCAGTGGAAGTCATAGTCAACTAGGAACTGCTGCGCTCGGGGCTTTTGTCGGTGTAGGAGTGATGTCGGTAATAGGTGCTGTGGTTGCGAAGCCTCTTGCCAAAGTACCTGAGAACTATATGAAGTTGGGCGTAGGTAATCTGCTAACCGTTTTTGGGGTCTTCTGGATGGGTGAAGGGGTTGGTGTCCAATGGCCTATGGGCGATATATTTTTACTAGTACTCCTGGCGATAATTTTCTTCGCAACCTTGGGATTAGTTGCTTATTTCAAACGAGTTCATACGTGTGGGATGGAGGTTCAAGCATAATGCCTGCCGATAAAGCGCCAAAAAAGCTCTGGAAAGGAATTAAAAGTTTTTTTTCGTTCTGGAAGGACTTTCTAGTCGGCGATTCACCAGTATTGGCGTTGGGTGTAGTAATCATTTTAGGTGTCGCTTATCTTTTACGCGGCTCTGCCGTTTTAGCCCCAGTTTCCATCATTATTCTGGTGCTTGTTCTGATAACATTTGCTGTCTGGCAAAAGACGAGGACACGACGCGCTCCAGTGGCATCGAAATAAAAAATGCTTGATGTTGGCGAAGCTTTGCTTATGTCAGATTCTAAACCCGATTTGCTGTGTCATCAAAGTCATAAATGCCCAGAATATCTGCGCGTTGGCCTTGCCTTATTCGATTGGCTTGTGTTAATTTCCGCTATCTCATCAGCATTATGAAGGACTTGGCTTTCTCCAATCTGTTCAACCTTAATGCTGCTAATGCATTCAGGAGAAGACGACATCAGAGCATGTATAGTGTATTTGCTCGAAGCCCTCTCACCTATGCCTTTCGCCTAATAGCTTGTCTTTGGGGCTCCATTTTGATTTAAGGCGAGACTTCGTCTAATCTCCTGTTTGCGGTCTTTGGTCCAAATTGTGCGATGACGGCGGATATTATCTGGAACAATGCAATTATGACGAACAGAGTAAGTATCGGTAGACCTGAAGCTATCAGTGCCCCGACAATTATCAAGCCGATTCCTCCTCCTAGGTGACCTAGTCCGTCTGCCATTGCAAAGCCCGTTGCTCTTGCACGCGTCGGGAAGCTCTCTGTGACCCATGTGTAGGCTATTGGAATCCAAAAGTCCATTCCGAAAAAGATTAAGAATGCGCCAGTGACCGCAATGTCGAAATGATTAACTCCAAAGGCGATAAATACTCCTCCGATGAAGGTGAAGACGGCTGCAATCGGCAACCAAAGTTTTCGCTCCAATTTGTCTCCAATAAAGGCAGCCATTACACCCGCTACTAAGAACCCAAAGATGCCTAAAGCAACAACCATGCCGTTTTCGGGGAAAGCGTAGCCGACTCCAGCGAGAAGTGATGAAAGCCCAGCTGCATTAATATACACTGTCATGTATCCGAAGAACCAAACTGAAAAGAGAAGAATGGTTCTGTTCCTATAGAGTTTATTCTTTAGGATTTCGGAGTAAGGAGCCGGCTTAACCTTCTGAACGATGGGAATGGCTGCCGGTAACGGTGGAAGTTCCTCCATGGAATCCAGCGCTCGTGCTTCCATTTCCGACACAATTCTCTCCGCCTCCTTAGGTCGCCCATGAGTTATGAGCCACCTGGTAGATTCGGGCAGTCCAAATCTGAGCAAAACGCCGAATAAAGCTAAAAATCCGCCTATGCCATACATCAGTCGCCACCCGTTTGTAGCAAACCAGCCAGCTCCTCCGACCGCGAAGGAAAGACCATAAGGAAACGCTGCCGCCGGCGTAGTTAATATTAGGCCAAGCCAAACGGCGAGAACTGTTCCGATGCCTGCAAGAACAAATAGGAAAGATGTGTATCGAGCCCTTCCGTTTTTGGGAGCAACTTCGTTAAGGTAGGAGTTAACGATTGCAAGATCAGCCCCAACTCCTAATCCCGTTATGAATCTTGCAGCGGCAAATTCAGGATATGTGGTGACGAGCGCATTGAAAATAGAACCTAACCCTGTTATCAAAAGTGTCACTATCAGCATGTCTCTTCTGCCGAACCTGTCTGAAAGCGGGCTGAGAATCAACGCACCTATAACGTAGCCTATCAGGTTCAAAAGTACCACGAATCCTTCCAGACTCGTAATTGCTGACGCAGTAGGCGATGTTGCCCAATGCAGTGTCAATGCGGTCTGAATAAATGAGACGTTAATGTTGAATATGTCAAAAAAGATAAAAATGTACCCCATTCCAAGTATTCCAATGAATAGGAAAGACAAAGACCAAATAGGTATGCGGTCTTGTCGAGCAATTATCTCGGCATTCTTCGCTTCCTCGTCAGTTATTTTTGGCGGCACACTACTCAATTTCGATGCCTCCCATTTTTCTCAAAAAGTCCACAAGATTGCTTGGAAATAGCTGACCTTTATTTTTGAAAAACCTCATACAACAAAGCCCCTGCGCCAATATTGAATTAAATACATGGTTCTTGTTTTAACAACTCATTTACTATATAAAATTAACCCATAGTTTCCAATTCCGTGAGCGCCTGAACTTCTCTTAAGTTCATTCCATTGATCTGCACAGGTGGTTTGTTTAAAACATCGATTTTACCGCTGCCATTTTGTAGGAACGGCAAACGGGTGTTATTACTTTTTAGGCATCCCCGTTTCTAAATGTATCGTCTTTCTCTAAATTCTCATTGTAGCATTTTTCACATAAACCTTCGTTGAGATAATAAACTTCTTCCGAAATTTCCGCGCCGCAAATATTACATTTTTCCGTCCTATTCACCCCCAAATTTAATTTCTACCCACATTATAATACCCCAAAAAGCTTATGAATATACTGCCCGCCTGAAATCCAAAATTGCAACGATTCACCTGAAAAAAAGCCACGTAAATCCGTGAAATTGAAAAATGCGGCTGTGAAATTGAGGATGAACGATGTCTCATGTTTGCGGCAAAACCCGAAAAAACAAAATTGAAGAAATTACAAAAACAGATTAATTTTCGTGCTTCGTCTAAGATACGCTTCCCCGTTTTTCCAGTAAGCAAACGCCCGAAAAAATAATTTAAATAACTAAAAAATTGTCGTTTGAACCATGCTATGCGCTGGTTAAGATTTTAGGTTTTCCAGATTATTTTTTCATTAGTTCCATTAGTTTTGGCATTAATTCGCATCCCCTTTCTATTGTACCTAAGGTTCCTTTTGCACATTCTTTCTCTGAGAACTTGACAGCTTTCCCATTGTCTACTTTGTCGCCTGAAACTAAAACTGGAACGGGTGTGTCGCTGTGAACTTTTAGTTCGCATGGCGTGGCGTGGTCAGCGGTTATGCAGATAATGTTGTCTTTTAGCGAAATCTGTTTTAGCAATGGACCAAAGAAGTATTTGTCTATGGCTGAGATAATCTGTGTTTTTTTGGCGCAGTCGCCGTCGTGTCCAGGTTCATCTGGACCTTTAAGGTGAATGTAGAAGCAATCATGCTTGGGAAGCACGTCTATCAGGGCTTTGACTCTTATTTCGCAGTCTTTCTGGAGATTTCCTGAAGGCGGCGGCAAAAGCATGGAGTCCATGCCTGCCAACTGCGCGATACCCCGTTCAGCATGCATATCTGCTAAAGCTGCAAAGTTGACGTGGTAGTGCTGGTTTATGTTGAAGAATTTAGGGAGAAGATGCCCCGCATCTCGAGTTAAAACAACATTTGCCTTAAGCTTGCCCTCAGCCACACGTTTTACGTTTACACGGTGATTTTCCCACCGATTATGGGTTTTTTCGATAAACTCATTTACCAGCGCTGCGGAAACTTTGGCTTGTTCCGTTTTGTCGGTTGGTTCACATGTTTTCAGCACCATTTCAACTTGTGCCTGCGCCACGCCGATGCCGTCAACTATTGTGTAGGCTGGGTCACTGTTTGTTATGTTGCTTGAAAGAGGCTTCCCTTTGCCCTTAATTAGGAGAACAGCCCTGTGCCCCAATGTGTTTCGGAACTCAAAAGTGGCGGGGTACGATTCAAGTTTGATCTGTTCGTTAGCTGCCTTGCTTAGTTCGGTGGCTTCTTCGGTGGTGAGTGTTCTTGCTACTCGGCGGTCAATTATTGTTTTTCCTTGGCCTAAAGTTGCGAAGTTGCACCTTAACGCTAAATCACCATCCTTCATTTCTAATCCTGCGCCAGCAACTTCGATGACGCCTCTGCCAGTGCTGTACTTGAATGGGTCATAACCTAAAAGCGAAATAACGGCAACATCACTCTCGGGTGCAACACCCTTCTTCACCGTGTACATCAACCCGGTTTTGCCGTTTTTGGCCAAAGCATCCATATTTGGAGTTTCAGCGGCTTCCAGAGGTGTTTTGTTGCCTAAATTTTTTATTGGTAAATCTCCCATGCCGTCTATTGCAACATAGATAAGCTTCAATCAATTTTTCCTCCTGTAAGAGTGAAACAACTGGGTTGTTTAAGCTTTAATATTTTTTTGATTGAAAACCTATTTTTTTTTCAAAAAAAGAAAACTGAGAGAGCAAAATTTTCCGCTGAAAAACAAGGTTGGCGGAAGAACTTAGCTTTCTGAAGCAAGGAATCGAGGTGGCGGAGCAGGCTGCATGGTTCTTGATTTGAGTAGCGTTAAAACGGCTGACAGAGAAGCTGCCGCACTTATCTCCCGAGACTCAATTTTGATAAGCCTTAATAGTTTCCTGCGCCGTGTCATTTTAATTAATGTGACTTGGCATGGTTGATATTTGGCTTCCCTACGGAAAAACAGACGTTTGCATCCGGGTTCCTGCACGAAACCTTCTAGGATCTATAGAGCCTGCGGAACGAGAGGGTGCAGCGGATGCTAAGGCGGAGGTTGAGCGAGCCCTAAAAGACCCCATCCCGGTTGGTTCTAGACGTTTAAGTGAAATTGCCAAGGCTGAAAGCAAAGTTGCTATTGTTGTTGATGATGCAACTCGAAAAGCACCAAGTGAAGCAATGCTTTTGCCGGTTCTTGCCGAATTGAATCTAGCGGGCGTCGAAGATAAGAATATCACCGTTATTTTCGGCTGTGGGACCCACAGAGCGGTTAAGCCTGAAGAAGCAAAGGCGTTGCTTGGCGTGGAAGCGCTTAAACAGGTAACAACCATTAGCCACGACTGCCGAGCTCAAGATTTAGTTTATGTTGGCACAACTAAGACACATGGCAACAAAGTTCATGTTAACCGCGTTTTCGCCGAAGCAGACGTGAAAGTGCTTTTGGGAGATGTTGGCTTCCACTATTATGCTGGTTACGGGGGTGGCAGAAAAAGCGTTTTGCCAGCGGTATGCGGAGAAGAAACAATCAAGCAAAATCATGCCATGCTCCTTCACGCCAACTCACGAACGGGAGTTCTGGAAGATAATCCAGTGCATTGCGACATGACGGAAGCAGCAAAACTGGCTAAAGTAGACTTTATCTTAAACGTTGTCGTGAACAAGAAAGGCGAAATCGTAAAAGCTTTCGCGGGGGATTTAGAGCAGGCATTTCTGAAAGCCGTAAAGCTGGTTGACGAAATGTACCGCGTAACAGTGGACCGTCGAGCAGACATAATAGTTGTAAGTGCAGGCGGTTATCCAGCAGATATGAATCTGTACCAAGCCTACAAAGCGCTAGACAACGCATTGGACGCAGTTAAACGTGGAGGAGTTATAATTCTTGTCGCTGAATGTCCCGAAGGGCACGGGAATCCAGTGTTTTATGATTGGATGACTCGTTTTGGGGATTTAAAAAATGTTGAACATGAAATTAAACGCAACTTTGTTTTGGGTGGTCACAAGGCTTATTATCTTTTAAAAGCCCTCCAGGGCCATCAAATCATACTGGTATCTTCCTTGCCTGATTACTATGCAACAAGCATATTCAAGTTGAAGACAGCCAGAGCCGTAAATGACGCTTTTGCCGAAGCATTGAAAATTGCGGGTTCAGCGTCAAGAGTTTGGGCGATGCCTCAAGGCAGCAACACTTTGTCCGTGTTCATGGCGCCCGAAGAAACAAAGACCTAAACAATTCTGTTCCGGAAAACAAAAAGATTACGGTTTGACCTATAAAGCGTAACATTTAAGTTGCAACGGTGAAATGTGGTTTAGAAGGCGAAACAATGCAACAAACCTTTAAGCTCCGCAAATTCATCCCTGACGATTTACAAAGCGTAATGCAAATAAACCGGGTGTGCCTGCCAGAAAACTATAGTGACTTTTTCTTTATGGACTTACACCAACGGTTTCCTGAGACCTTTATTGTGGCGGAAGAAAACGGGGAAATTGCAGGTTACACCATGTGCCGTATTGAAGTTGGCTTGTCAAATTTTGGTTTCGGCGGATTAATAAGAAAAGGACATGTAGTATCCATAGCGGTTTTGCCACAGCACAGGCGCAAAGGTATTGCCCAAGCAGTAATCACCAGAGCTTTAGAAGGCATGCAATATTATAAAGCTAAACAATGCTTCCTAGAAGTCAGAGTGACAAATGAAGCGGCAATTTCGCTCTATAAAAAGTTAGGATTTGAAATTACCCGAACCATCAACGGTTACTATTCAGACGGCGAAGACGCCTATGTCATGACAAAAAGGCTTTAGGCTGAGTCACTATTCTTTTTAAGGCTGACGTAACCGGCAAGTCATCATAATGATCAACGTTAAGAGTCGAATCTGAGGCTTCCATTGCACCGAAAGCATTCCATTTAACACGAGTACAATATGAAATTCGGTTATTTTTCTTATGAAGGAGACGAATAACGCAACTTCTTTAACGCTGTGTACATAATTATCTTTGAGGGATCAAGTTGTCAATTCAGAAAATACCAGAGAAGAACACTATCTTATTCGTGTGGTTTAACCAGTATGCTGGCATCATCCTAAAAACCCCCAGTAAAACTCTTGCCATTGACCCAGTTGACATCAAAGCCAAAACCCTTCAAAATGTGGATGCTATCCTAATAACACACGAGCATTATGACCACTTAGACCCCAGGCTCGTAATAGAAACCCAGAAAGCGACAAACTGCATAATAATCGCTGATTCAGCCTCAACTAAAAAATTGCAACACGCCATACCTGCAGAAAAACTGAAGGAAGTCAAACCGGGTGACGAAACAAAAATCGGCGAAGTCTCAATTAAAGCAGAAAAATGCAACCACACAGCTCAAGCACCCGTAACTTACATAGTAACTAGCGAAGACGACGTCAAAGTATACCATACAGCCGACAGTTTACCGTTTCCTGAACTATCAACTATGGGACAAAAAGAAAAATTCGACGTAGTCTTTTGCACAGTTGGCATAGCTCCAGGTGCCACGCCGCAAACAGGCTTCGAAATAGCTTGGTTAACTAAGCCTCAAGTTGCAGTGCCCTATCATACAGCGTCAGCGGCAAGCCAAACAGAATTCGCGCAAATAATACAAAAGGATTTGCCTAGGACCGCATGCTTGATTCCTGAACTAAACAAAATATATCAGGTATCAAAAAGGAAGTGAAAAAGTTGAAAATAGACAAATTGGCACAAGAAAAGAAAGACAAAATAGCAAACATATTGTTTAAAATTGACGCAATAAAGTTTGGGGTGTTCAAACTTTCTAGCGGAAAAGCAAGCCCGTACTACATTGACTTAAGAGTGATTCCCAGTTTTCCAGACGCTTACCGCGAAATCTGCGATTTCTATTCTGAATACATAACCAAACAAATTGGGGTTAAAAGCTTTGATAGAATGGCGGGAATACCGTTAACTGGAGTTATCTTTGCGTCCCAGGTCGCGTATAACCTCAAAAAACCCTTCCTTTATGTGCGCCAAGGCGTTCAATTGACTGGAAGAGACCGGCGGGTGGAAGGGCTTCTGGCATCAGGGGACAAAGTTTTACTGATTGATGATTTAGTGACCACGGGGTTAACTCTCAAAAAGGCTACAGAAGCTGTTAGAGATGAAGGTGGCGTCGTAACTGACGCTGTCGTTTTTCTGGACAGAGAAGAAGGCGGCAACCAACAGCTTGAAAAAAACGGAATAAGCCTTCATACATTGCTGAAAATAAGCGAAGTAGCTGACACTCTCTACGAATTAGGCGCAATCGACCAAGATGACCTGAAGACAATCTTGAAACAAGTAAAGAAACAGTAAAGCCAGTTTATTCGTAAAATATGAGAGTGGTTTCTTCAAGTAGCGTATGCAATTTTTCCACGGCGTCATAAACGTCTTGTTCTTTTTTGGCTCCAGTGCAAACGAGTTTTCCGCTTGCAAAAAGCAAAATCACGACTTTTGGTTCTTGCATCCTGTATATTAAACCTGGGAACTGCTCAGGTTCATACATTGCATGGCCAAGGCTGTAAGCTGCTTTTTCTAAATCTATCATGCCTCCTAACCCGCCTGAAGCAACAATGTTTTGTATTTTGAGTTCTGGCTTGCTGATGATTATTATTCCGCCTTTCTTCAGTTCCTTAACAACTTTCATGACAGCTCTGCGAGCTTCTTTCTCCGATTTGGCCCCCGTGCAAACCATCTTTCCAGAACTAAAAATTAAAGTCGCTGTTTTGGGGCGCTTCAACCTGAAAACTAAACCTGGAAACTGTTCAGGGCGATATTCGACACCTGGATAACCCTTTACCACGGCGTTCAAGTCAACTTTCTGATTCAGCGTTGCGGAAGCTACCACGTTCTCGATGCTGATTGTAGCTTTAACTTTTGGCAATCCATTTCCCTCTTAGGTCAACGCCCTTTAAATATCCCTTATCGACCTGACTTTTATAAAGACATCTATGGGTTTGGCTGCATCGTATTCTGTTGTTGAGGCTTTTTCTCTCTTAGTATTGGCACAATAAACTCGATGACTATAAGCAGCATTATAAGAGCGATTATTACTGGTAGCCCCCAAGCGTTATCCCTCATGAAAAGTGTTACCCACCCCAGCAATGGAATCCGCATGACGACTCTGCCTACTATGTAGCTTGCTGGAACTCCCGGTGGAGAACTGTAGTCCCAAGGGTCTAAGCCCTGTGTCGGAGTTTGTGGCCAAGTGTCTGGATACCCGTTTCCGTCTCCTTTTGTTAGATAATACGTGGTGCCGTTAACCACTTCTGTTCCAATTATACGGTGAACAATCAACATGCCATAATCGTATGGGCTGTGGAAGACAATTATGTCGCTGTTAGGGTAGTTAGTGTTTAGGTCTTTTGGGTTTACGCCTTGAACTATGATGATGTCGCCTATGCTTAGGGTTCGGTCGAATGGGTGGGCTATGCTGTCCCAGAAGTTGTCGGCGCTGTCGTAGGGGATGCTCATGCTGCCGCTTTCTACAGTTAACGCCGGATCAGGCGTATGAAGCGCAAATTGCAAGCCGAATAAGAAGCTGAGGACAATTGCAGCGATCAGTATTATGGCAACTGCCGTTTTGAAATAATCGTTTTTCCAAAGCCGTTTTAAATCGCTCAAATTTGTGCCTCAACGACGAAGTATTGCTTTTCATAAGAGTTGCTGTGTTTTAAAACTTACCGCTTTATAATAGAGAAACATAGGAGAGGACGGACGGCGCAGTTAGTAAGCTGTGTTGTGTCATCTTTAGATTTTGTTCTTATCAAAATGTTACTTATGAGGGCATCTGTCACTGCGGTTGCACTGAGTTCTGTTGTTCAGGTTTTTTCTCTCTTAGTATCGGCACAACAAATTCGATTACAATGAGTAACATGATAAGAGCAATAATCACTGGCAAACCCCAAGTATTATCCCTCATGAAAAGTGTTACCCAACCAAGCCATGGAATGCGCATAACAACTTTACCAACCACGTAGCTTTGCGGAATCCCCGTACTACTATATTGGGCACTACTCCAAATAGTGCGGCCGTCATATTCGGAAGGTGACGGTATCGCTGGCCATTGCTGCCCGTTGCCATCCCCCTTCGTCTGGAAGTACCATGTACCATTAATTTCTTGCTTTGAAACTATTCGGTGAACAATGAGCGTGCTTGGGTCTGATGGGTCGTGATAAACAATTATGTCGCTGTTGGGGTAATTGGCGTTTAGGTCTTTTGGGTTTACGCCTTGAACTATGATGATGTCGCCTATGCTTAGGGTTCGGTCGAATGGGTGGGCTATGCTGTCCCAGAAGTTGTCGGCGCTGTCGTAGGGGATGCTCATGCTGCCGCTTTCTACAGTTAACGCCGGATCAGGGGTGTGAAGAGCAAACTGTAAGCCGAATAAGAAGCTGAGGACAATTGCAGCGATCAGTATTATGGCAACTGCCGTTTTGAAATAATCGTTTTTCCAGAGTCTTTTTGAATTGCTCAAATTTGCGCCTCAGCTACGAAGTATTCCTTTTTATAAAGAGTTACTATGTTTTAATACTTCTCTTTTTAGAATAAAGAAAAAATAAAAGAGAGCAAGTTATGCAACTAAATTTGATTTGGTTGCAATTTTAGATTTTCTTTTTGCTTAAAACTTCGCGGAATACGTTGCTGCATTTCGGGCACTCATAGAGTCCGATTTCTAGTTGCATGCGTTTTCCAGCTTTATCTGGACGACCGGCCATTTTCCAGCTCTTTTTTGTCTTTGCTACTTCAGTTCCGCATTTTGGACATTTAGCCATTTATTTTCCTCCGTATACCGACTCCATGGTTTATCATTATAGAATAAAAAACTTTCCATACCTTTCCAATATATATTACAAGTTTCCACGGTATTTTTAGACAATTTTTTGTATATACCCTCGTACATTATCAAATGAAATGGTTGAAAGCTCTTAAAATACCTCTTTTAATATCCAGAAAACAGCAACAACTAACGAAGACATTAGCGTTAAAAGTTAAAATTGCTAAGAAAAACCTGAAGTTCTACTAAACCTTTCCTAACCTTTTTTATATCAGAGTTCCGGTTTATCATATCATTCGAGGATCAACTTATATTGCAGGCAACTTCTGAAAACGCTTTTGAAATGCTTGTTAAGCCAGTTCGAAGACTCATTGAACAGAAAGGATTCTCTAAACCGACAGAGCCGCAGGAAAAAACAATACCGAAAATCCTTGAAGGAAAAAATGTCCTGTTAATTTCGCCTACAGCCACGGGAAAAACAGAAGCCGCTTTCCTGCCTGTGCTAAGCATGCTTCTTAAGGAGCCTAAAACTCCAGGCATAAAAGTGCTGTACATCACGCCGTTGCGGGCTTTAAACAGAGACTTGCTTGAGCGTCTTCAATGGTGGTGCAACAGTCTTGACATAAAACTTGCGGTTAGACATGGAGACACTGAAACCAAAGAAAGAACCCGTCAATCCCGAAGCCCGCCCGACATTCTAATAACGACTCCTGAAACATTGCAAGCTATACTTTCCGGCTGGATTTTGCGTCAACACCTGCAAAGCTTAAGGTGGGTAATAATTGATGAAGTGCACGAGTTAGCTGACAGCAAACGGGGAAGCCAGCTGTCATTAGCGCTGGAACGGGTCAGAAGCCATATTGGAAAAGACTTCCAAATGATAGGTTTATCCGCCACAATTGGCAGCCCCGAAAAAGTCGCCCAATTCCTTGTTGGCAACAAGCGACCCGTCGAAATCATTCGTGTACCCGTTGCTAAAATGGTGAAGCTGCAAGTTATCTACCCCAAGCCAACTGAGGAAGATGTCAGGCTTGCAACAAAAATCTATACTCATCCAGAGGTGGCGGCTAGACTTCGTATTATTCGCGATTACATGAGCAAAAGAAAATCTGTTCTTTTATTTACAAATACACGTTCAATTTCGGAAGTTTTAGCTTCAAGATTTAAGGTTTGGGACATTGATTTTCCAATCTCGATCCACCATGGCTCCTTAGCTAAGGTCTCAAGGATAGCTGCTGAAACCGGGTTAAAACGGGGTGAACTGAAAGGCTTAATCGCTACTAGCAGCCTCGAATTAGGCATAGATATCGGACGTATAGACCTAGTTATCCAGTACATGAGTCCAAGGCAAGTAACCCGGCTTATTCAACGCGTGGGACGGGCAGGCCACACTTACGGAGACGTTGCCGAGGGAGTAATAATCGGCATGGATTCCGACGACACGCTTGAAGCCTTAGTTATAGCACGAAGAGCGCTTAACGAAGAATTAGAGCCCCTTCAAATTCCAGACAAACCATACGATGTTTTGATCCATCAGATTGCAGGCTTGATGCTGAAGAATAGACGATTAGAATTTAACGGTGTTTTAGAATTAGCCCGTAACGCCGCCCCATATGAAAATTTAACCATTGAAGACGTTGGAAAAGCCTTCAAGTACATGCATGAACGGTTTCCACGTTTGGCATGGGTGTCTTTTGAGGATCAGGTCGCTTTGAAGCCTCAGCGATCCAAGGCTTTGTTTGAGTACTATTTTGATAATTTATCCATGATCCCTGAGGAAAAGCAGTTCCTCGTGATTGATGAGTCATCCGACACTTCAATCGGTGTTTTAGACGAAGCGTTCATGGCTGAGTACGGCAAACCTGGAACAAAATTCATCATACGAGGCAGCCCATGGCAAATAATCCATGCCACCGAAGACAAAGTTTACGTGCGCCCAGTTGATGACCCAACCGGTTCAATTCCCAGCTGGATAGGCGAAGAAATTCCAGTCCCGTATGAAATAGCACAGGAGCTAGCGGAAATACGCGGTTTCGTGGAAGAAAAAATTCAAAATGGATTTACGCCAGATCAGGTTAGTGCTTTGCTTTCTGAGCGTTATGCAGCTGATGCACCGACTATTTTGCATGCTTTGGCTGAGACGGTGGAGCAGGTGAACTCGGGTTTTGCCGTTCCTACTTCAAGGCGGATTGTAGTTGAGGATTGGGGTGAATTTGTTATTATTCATTCCAACTTTGGTTCTTTGATTAATCGTGCTTTAGCGCAGTTCTTGGGAGAAGTGTTGTCTGATAAGCTTGGTCGAGGTATCGTGGTTCAGCATGATCCTTACCGAATTTTTGTGCAGACCATGGGCAGCATGAGCGCTGAGAGGCTGGTTGAAGTTTTCAATGAACTCAAAGGCATGAGTACACAGGTAATTAAGGACACGTTAACTAGGTCAACGGTGAAAACGGGGTTGTTCAAACGGCGTGTCATACAGGTGGCTAGGCGTTTTGGCGCCCTGAAGAAGTGGGCTGACTTCAGCAACGTCAGCATCCAGAAGCTGATCTCGAGTTTTGAAGGTACATTGATTTATGAAGAGGGTCTGAAGGAGGTTTTCTCTAAAGACCTTGACGCTGACGGGTTAGTGATGGTGCTAAAGCGGATCCGTGATGGCGACGTGGGATTGCAAGTTGTTGCGACAGGCGGAGACGCTACTCCAGTAGCTCGAGTAGGTATCGAGCGGGTAAGCATGAAAACTGATCTTATTCCGCCTGAAAAAATGCGTGCCATGCTCATAGCGGCAGCTAAAGCACGATTGCTCAATGAAACGGGCAATTTTGTGTGCGCAAGCTGCTGGGATTATATGGAGACCATTCGCATCAAAGACTTACCTGATAAACCCCACTGCCCAAGATGCGGGTCTTTTGCCCTTGGAATGTTGAAAGTGGATGAGGAAAAGGCTTCGCCGTTAATTGAGAAAAAGGGACATTTAGCTAAAGATGAGGAAAAGCTGCAGCTACAGGCTAAGCGTACGGCTGAGTTAATCGAAAAATATGGCAAAGCAGCTGCGGTGGCATTAAGTGCTCGACGCGTTCAAACGGCGGATATTGCACTTGTTTTGGAAAAGGAACCGAAGCCTTCAGACCGATTTTACGAGTTGGTTATGGAAGCTGAACGTAAATCGTTAAGTAAACGTTTTTGATAAAATGATTCAGTTTACTTTTTTTGTTAAATTGTATGTTTTTATGGAATAACAGCAACTTTTTAAAGCCAGCCGCTTATTTGCTTAATTGCTTAGGTGCCATGGGGGATTTACGAAGCGTGGAAATAAGTCGAAAGAATTTACGCAGTGAAGTTCTTGAACGCATCAAATACGTTAAAACCTGTGTTATGGCGAGGGAGCTATGTTTGCTTGTTCGCACAAACCGAGCTGTCTTGGAACCTCAAGATGTCCAAGAAGTTTGTTCATACATTTCGAAGCTATGCAAAGAAGAAGGCTGTTCTGAGCCGAGCGAACTCTGCACGAAAGCAGCTGTCGCCGTTGGTTCAGCGGACGAAGAAAAATACCTTGATTTATGCGCTCAAAGTTGTGCAAAATGCGGAGAAGCCAGAAGACCGATTCCGAAAAAAGACGCCTACGTGGCATAAAGCATAAAGTAAATGGTGAAGTTTAAGATGTTTATTGCTCCTTTCGTTCCAAGTCCAACCAGTGTTGTAGAATATATGTTAAAGCTTGCTGATTTGAAGGCTGGTGAAGTATTGTTTGATATGGGTTCTGGAGATGGCAGAACCGTGATTATGGCGGCGAAAATGTTTGGTGCCCGAGGCGTCGGCATCGAGTTGCGTGAAGATTTGGCGAAAAAAGCGTTAAGCACGATTCACCAGAGCGGGCTTGACGATAGAGTAACCATAATGAATAGCAGCATGTTCGAAGTCAACTTAAGCTCGGCTGATGTGGTTTACTTGTATTTGACAACGAGCGCCAACGAGAAAATCAGGCCAAAACTTGAAAGTGACCTCAAAAAAGGTGCACGTGTGGTCTCGCATGACTACGAGATTATCGGTTGGCATCCCGAGAAAGTTGAGAACTTCTGTGAAAACCCCCAGTTAGGCTATCCCTCCCACACAATCTATCTGTACAGAAAACCGTAGTCTTTTTAGTTTCTTTATCACCATCAGATTCGCAAGTGGTTGGTTTTAATCGTTCTGTCCACTGGGATCTACAGGCGGTAGATGTCAATACGTTTTGTCGATACACTTTGTCGGTACAATAGCATATGAGGAGCAAGTTTTTGGGGGCGGAGGCGAGCTTTTTCCCGAAATGTTTAGTTTTTTCAGGTGCCTTTTGTTTTCTTACGAATCTGCTTTTATCAAGAAAAAGATTTTAATCTCATAACTTCATGACCTTGCAAAGAGTGTTCTCTAAAAAATGCAGTTTGTTCCATGGCAAAACATAGCGGATTGGCGTTGCAAAGCATGCGGTTACTGCTGCAAACTCTACAGCGTGGTCTTAGGCGCCGCGGAATGGCTGCAATTAGCGAAAACTTTCGGCGTGGAAACAACCGTGGCGGGCTTAGACCGATTCTACATTAAACGGGGCAGCGACGGCTCATGCGCCTTCCTCTGTAACCACGCAAACAACTACTTCTGCGCACTGCAAAACATGAAGCCTGAAGCCTGCAAAATCTGGCCCTTCAAAGTGCTCTCCGAACCAAAATACGGCGAAGAAAAACAGGCCGCCTACGACTACGGCGGAATACGCCTGTACGTTTACGGGGACACCATGTGCAGCGGCATACGCTGCGGAACGCCAACCTGGGATTTCCGATATACAACCATAAAAGAGTTCACTGAACTGGCACTGGGCGTAAGGCAAGTCCAGTATAAAACCACCCGACCGGACTCATTTAGGTCACAGCCGCAGTGGGGCAGAAAACTACTCCTATAGTCTTTTTCAAAAAATAGCCACTTATCTGAAGAAAAAAACCTTTTGGGTTGTCTAATTTTTTCGCTTGTTTCAATTAGGTTATTAAGCTTGTTTTAAACTCTTAAGCAGCAAATTAATCTCTTAACAGGAAGGTAACTGTTGCATGCCCAAAGCTAAAGTTGGTGTTTCGATGCTTTACTGTCTTGGTGAACCGTTCAATCGGATGGTTAAACGTTTAGACGGCATGAACACGCGCACCATTGAAGTTGTAGATGATGGCACGCATGAACTTGACAAAAAACGAGTTGCCACCCTTAAAGAAGCCGCAAAAACACTCAGCTTAGAATACTCGTTGCATGCGCCCTTCGCAGACATAAACATTGCCTCGCCCTCCAAAACTATGCTGAACGCATCGATGAAACGGCTCAAGCAATCCATGGCTTATGCCAGCGCAATAGATGCTAAGGTTTGGGTTTTTCATCCAGGAGCGAAAACAGGCATCGGCCAATTCTACCCCGGCGCTGACTGGAAGCAAAACAACCACAGCATCCAAGAACTCTACAGGGCAGCAGAAGAATACGGCGTAAACATTGCGTTGGAGAATTTGCCCGCGAAATACTATTTTTTCATGAGTAAACCTGAAGAGTTCGCTCGTTTCTACCGAGAAACAAACCTGCCCGTAGGCATCGTGATGGATCTTGGGCACGCTAACTTGGAGGGCCAAATTGAACCCTTCTTCCAACTGCTGGCAGACAAAATCGTCCACATCCACGCAAGCGACAACGACGGCTCAGATGACCAGCACCTCGGCATCGGTCAAGGCAAAATCGACTACAACTTGTTCGCGCAAACCCTACGGAAAATCGGCTACGACAAATCCGTAATTGTTGAATCCATAACAGACGTTTCCGAAAGCGTCAAAAAACTAAAGCAGCTTCTCGCCTAGGCTTGATTAAGCGGCAACTCCAACTCCATAAAATCCTCAGCTAACACAGTGTTCGCAAAAACTTTTTTCGCCTGCTCCAAAAGCAAACTTGCATCAGGATACCGTGCACTAATATGCGTCAAAACCAGCTTTTTTGCCCCTGCTGCCTTTGCTTCCTCCGCTGCTTGGCTTGGTGTTGAATGTCCGTCGTGTGCGGCTTTTTCGGCTAGTGAATCGTCGAAGGTGCTCTCGTGAATAACTAAGTCGGTTCCTGCCGCAAACTTTGCAAACGCATCAAACGGCTTTGTGTCTCCAGTGTAAACTATTTTGCGTCCCGCGCGAGGTGCCCCCATTACGTCGCTGGGCTTAACCACTTTGCCGTTTGGCAGCGTTATTTCCTCGCCGCCTTGAAGCTTTGACCAGAACTCTCCAACAGGTACTTCCAGCGCTTGGGCTTTTTTGGGGTAGAACCGTCCGGGGCGCGGCTTTTCAATAAGCGCGTAAGCGTAGCTTTCTACTGCATGGTTAGACTTGGCGGCTGTTAGAGTGTAGTTTTCTTCGTCTTGGATTGTGCCTTCGCCCTGAATCTCGTTGATTTCAACTTGGAAAGTTAATCCGAAGTTGAGGGTTTCTTTTGTGCAGACCAGAAAATCCTTAATTCCCGGCGGACCATACACGGCGACTGGTTCTTTGCGGTCCATCAGAGCCATCGTCTGCAAAACGCCTGGCAACCCTAGCACATGGTCTCCATGCAGATGTGTGAGGAAGACTTTGAGTTTTTTGTGGAAGCTTACTTTTGCCTGCATCATTTGCCGCTGCGTGTTTTCGCCGCAGTCAAACATCCAGAGTTCCTTTGGACACTGGACAACGACACACGGCAAGCTCCGCTTTAATGTCGGGACGCTCCCGCTTGTACCCAAAAACACCACGCGAATACTCACTCTTTTTGCACCTTCTCGAACACTGCGATTTCTCTTGTTAACGTTCTATGCACAAAGGCGAAGTGGGACTCAACATGCCTATAGCCCAATGCTACCCCTAACGCTTTAATGTTTAATGTCTTAGGAGACGCAATACAAATCCGTTGCCCTATACCCAGCAAGCCATACGCAGACGCCAAGACATCCTGCACCAGCTGCTTAGTTGTTGATTTGAGCGTGCTTGAGGAGCGTCCATACGGTGGGTCAGTAACTACGCAGTCCGCCTTCGTTAATGGCAAGTGACGTGCATCAGCCCAGATTAAGCCTTCAGCCGTAATGTTGAAGTGCCGCAGATTTTTCCTGCACCCCAAAACCATCCGCTTCTGCGCATCAACCCCCACCGCTCTGCAGCCAATGTAGGTGGCTTCAATAAGCGAAGTGCCTGTACCGCAAAACGGGTCAAGCAGCAAATCCTCAGCTTTTGCATGCGTCAGATTTACCATGCAACGCGCCATCTTTGACGGCATTGCGGACGGGTGGAAGAAGGGTTTTTTTCGGGGGCGTCGTTCCGAGAAGGTTTTAGACGTTATATCGGTGAGTTTCAAGCCTAAAACAAGTTTTTCACTGCTTATTATGCCTAAGAAGGTTTTATCGGGGTTTTTGAGGCTGACTTTGGTGTCTTCGGTGCCGTTTAGGATTTGTTTGCCCAGTTTGCCTTCAAGCGCCATCGTGTTTAGCGCTTGGTCAGCATAATTTTTTATGCGGTTTATCCTCACGGCGAAACTTTCGCCAGCTTTAAGCACGGATTTAAAGTCGGTTTCAGCAGCCGCCTTAGCAATGTCGGCGTGGTTCGCGTTTGAAACAAAAAGCTCCAAAGCACAAACCCGAGTGTACGCCGACCGAACCTGAACCGCCTTTACGCTGCCTACTTCTGCTTCTAACCGCAAAACCTGATCGAACTCTTCAGCATTCGCGTAAGGATAGCCTTCAGCCTCCAGTATAGCTTTAACCTCCGCTGCGGGCAGCGACTCATTCTCGCCTGACAAAAGAAAAAAAAGTTTTACCACTATTTTTGCGCCCTAAGTTCTTGGCTCAACAGCGGCGCCAAAGAAACCTTGCTTACACCGTCAGGCACGCTGTCAGTCCCCACGATTTCCTCTACTCCTGCGTCAAGGATGCGTTTCTGTGCGTCGCCGATAAGCAAGCCGTGTACGCAAGTGCAGAAAACGTGTTTGGCGCCTTGCTCGCGAAGGATTTTGGCTGCTCCCACGATGGTGCCGCCTGTGCTGATGATGTCGTCGAAAATTATGACGGTTTGACCCTTCACGTTTAAGCCCTCAGCCGTCTGCACGGTCTGTCCAGTGTATCGGTCACGGGTTTTATTCAGGTGCCCGCAATCTCCCCCTAGCACTGCCTGCGCCTGCTGGGCAATGTACATGGCGCCTTTATCAGGGGAGAGGGCGAACGCGCCTTTGAAGCCTTTATCTACAAAGTACCTTGCCAAAAGCGGTATGGCGCTGACTGTTTTGGCGGGAAACGGAAACTTTGCAAGGGCAGATTCAGAGTGAATGTTAACCGTCAATATCTCATCGATTCCTGCCGCTTTGAGCATGCGAGCGACGGTTTCCACGCTTACGCCTTCACCTGCGAGAAACATCTTGTCCTGACGGGCATAAGCCAAATACGGCACAACAGCTAAAACCCTGCTTGCACCAGCACGCTTCGCGGCGTCAGCCATGAAGGCCAGCTGAAGAAGCCGACCATCCTGCGCCGGCGGACACGTTGTCTGCACAATAGCCACAGTTTCTCCTTTAACATCCCCTTCCAAACGCACATACGATTCCCCGTCGGGAAAAACCTTCGACGCCACAGGAATACTTTGGCAACCCACCGATGCTGAAACCGCTTCAGCAAGCTCCTTCGACGCTGGACCACAGATAACCTTCAATTACATTTCCTCTTTGCCTTTAAAATGCACGCTCAGGTTTTAAGGCTTTATGATTTGCTCTTTTTGTGTCTGAGTGCGTCAACAAAAAGTAGGTAGGGGGGTGTCCTTTGCGAAAAATTTGTTTTTGGGTTGCTTTTTTTGTTTTGCGTTTGATTCGTTTGCTGGTTGAGGTGTAAGAAGATACAGAAAGATAGGAACAGATACTGAAAGATGGGGAAAGATGCAAAAAGGCTAGGGTTCCATTGACAAATAATTGATTGAAATAAAATATTAATTCGTCACTTTTGTTACGTCTATTTCAGGTTTATTTGGCCAAAAACGGACTCGTTTTGGTTTTTCATACATCATGTTCACCTGTTACCGTTCGTTGGATAACTTAACTGAAAAAATCAGCGGCAGTACATCTTGGTTCTCTAACTTCTTGTTTTTCGCTATTCGGGCTTTTTGTCCAACAGACTTACGCCTCTTCTGAAATCATCAATCGAATACTCGGACTTGAAACCCTTGCACACAAGGTAATCAACCATCTCAGGTATCGTGAGTTTAGCCATCTCAGCGGCGCCGCTTATCGAGATTTTGCCCTCCATATAGAGTTTTGCCGCTTTGTTTTTCTCAGCTTCTGCTGCGCCCATCTCTATTAATCTTCTGATGATGACTGATCGATCTACGCTTTCCCTTTCAGCTTCCTTGTCAATGTACTCTAAAAACTTCTTTGATAACCTCACTCCCACGCTTGTCGTCTCACTCAAGTTTATCCACCTCCGATATAATGGAATATAATACATTGTTTGAGAACCACCCGATTTTTTCAAGCTCACGTAAACATTCTATTGCCCTGTTTTTGGTGACAATTCCGTTTTTTGCCAGTAGGAAGACAATTTCGGGAGATGACACTAAGTTAAGATTTAGGATCAACCGCAGTTTTCTCACTTTATCGTCATTGGATGCTATTATGTCGGCTTTCTCCTGAATGTATAGGGCTACAGCCTCCAATTCTCCGCCTCGTAATCCATATTGTTTCAGTTCGTCCATCAACATATTGTCAGTTACTTCAACGACTTGAATGTATTTTTCTTTCTTGAGTTTTTGAACAATGTACGCGTCCGCATGATTGGCGTCAATTCCCTTTTCCACTACCTCTCTGTGAACAGCGTAAGGTATCATTACTTGCCCAAACATCATACATGCCTCTTTCAAAACGCCTTCTACCGCAAGATGAATTAGGATCATTGAATCTTTAATGATGAGCATTAAGGTCCCTGTTCACAAAAAATATTATTGTGCACACATATTAGGGTTGCTAAAAACAACTTTACTTTCATGTTGCATAACAGTTTTAAGTGATACCCATTTTTCCATAAGGAAGGATTGAATTGTATGGATACTTGGCGTTTGCTTCCACTTGAAACCAACAATGCGTTCATGAACATGGCGGTTGATGAGGCGATTTTGACGGCGCGGATTGCTGGGCAAGTGCCAAACACCCTGCGGATTTACCGTTGGCAGCCATCAGCTGTCAGTGTCGGCAGAAACCAGAATCCCGAAGCCGAAGTTTACCTTGATGCTTGCAAGCAGTTGGGTGTAGATGTGGTTCGGCGTATAAGCGGCGGCGGCACCGTCTTCCACGATTTTGAGGGCGAAGTTACCTACGGCGTAATCGCCAAAGCAACTGACTTGGGCACGGCGGACATAACCACGGTTTACGCCAAGATTTATGAGGCGATTAAAGATGCGCTTAGGCTATTGGGGATAACGGCTGACTTTAGCGTCGGCGACGCCAAAAACTGCCCCAACATGACGGTCGGCGGAAAAAAAATCTCAGGAAGCAGCCAAACCATAACCCGCGGCGTCGTCTTGCAGCACGGCACAGTATTGAGAAGCGTCGATCTGCCCAAAATGTTTCAGCTTCTTAAACTAAAAAACGCAAGTTGCACTCAAGCCGCAGACATCGCCAAACGCAAAATCACCAGCATCCAAAACGAACTCGGCCACCCTATTATGCCTGAAACCGTTGCCAATGCGTTGGCTCAGGGATTTAGGGCGATGCTCAAGATTCAGCTTGAGCCTGGCGAGCTTTCGCCATACGAGGTGGAGCTTGCAAACAAGCTCTGCAAAGAAAAGTATGCTACAAAAGAATGGATTTTAGAAGGTAAAGCTGTTTAAGGTTTCTCTTTGTGCCACCGTATGCCTTGTGCTGTATCCTCAAGAACAATACCCATCGCTTTAAGCTGAGCTCTTATATCGTCGGCTTCTTTCCAGTTCTTGGCTTTTCGCGCCGCCTCTCGCTTCTGCACGAGTGCGTCAATATCCACTGGCAGGGCTTCCTCCACTTCCACTTTACCGATAACGCCTAAGACCTCATCTACCCGCATCATCAAACCGCCGACATCCGCTGCTTCCTGTTTGCTTACCATGTTTGCGTCAAGCAGACTGTTTATTTCCCGCACAAAATTAAACAATGATGCCAACGCCATCCCAATATCCAAGTCATCATCCATTGAACCGCCGAAGCACGTCTCAAGCTTTTCAGTAAAAGCGGCGACTTTTCCCTTGCTGTCCTTGCCGTCTGTTTCATATAAGCGTCGAACAAAATTCTTCAGCCTATCAATTGCGCTTTTCGAGGATTCTAAGCCTTCAAAAGTGAAGTTGAACTGCTGCCTATAATGTGTGGACAGAAGCAGGTAACGAATTGCAATCGGGTCGTACCCTTTGGCCAAGAGGTCGCGGAGCGTGTAGAAGTTGCCGAAGCGCTTGGACATTTTTTTTCCTTCAACAAGCAAATGTTCATTGTGCAGCCAGTAATTCACGAATTTCTTGCCTGTGGCAGCTTCGCTTTGAGCGATCTCGTTTTCATGATGGGGAAACATGTTGTTGACTCCGCCGCAGTGAATGTCAAAGGTTTCGCCAAGATACTTCATGCTCATCGCGCTGCATTCGATGTGCCAGCCTGGTCTGCCTTTACCCAGATCAGTCTCCCAAAAAACGTCCCCATCCTCAGGCGTCCAAGCCTTCCACAACGCGAAATCCTGGGCTTCCTCTTTGCAATATTCATCTTGGCTTACCCGTGCACCTGCCTTAAGCTCGCCAACCTTTATGTTTGATAGTTTACCGTAATTTGGAAATTTACAGACTGAATAGTAGATTGAGCCATCTTCCCCTTTGTAAGCGAAGCCTTTCTCCATTAAAGTTTTGATTAACGCAACCATTTCTGGAACGAACTCGGTGGCTCGGGGGTAAACGTCGGCTGGCTGGATGTTTAACGCTTTAATGTCTTCAAAGAACGCTTTCACATAGAAATCCGTGTATTGCTTGAGCGGTATCTGCTGTTTTTGGCTGCCCTTAATTGTTTTGTCATCAATATCCGTTAGGTTCATGACGTGGGTAACTTTGAAGCCCCGGTAAACAAGCCAGCGCTTCAGCAAATCCTCAAACAAAAAAGCCCGAAAATTACCAATATGCGCATAATCATAAACTGTAGGGCCGCACGTGTACATTTTCACTTTGCCGGGTTCCAATGGAACAAAAGATTCTTTCTTACGCGTTAAAGTATTAAAAAAGTAAATGCTCGATTGTGAATCCGTCATTTCTCAACACAACAAAAATACAGTGACCGAAATTATTTAAGTATTCCAGTGTGACCTTATGCCTCAGATATTACGCTCTTGAGGTAAGTAGTTGAAGCTTCAACAACCTTAACTTTAACCGTTTTGCCCAGCAAGTTATCTGTGCTTTTAACAACGACGGGTTTATAAGCGAAGTTGCGTCCCACCCACGACCCCTCCACTTTGCCCTTCTCATCGACAAGCACTTCGACCTCCCAGCCCACCCAACGCTGATTCCGCTCAAAAGAAACCCGCCTCGCCACCTCTGCGGCGACCGCGCTTCTACGCTTAATCTCATCTCGATCAACCAAACCATCCTGAATCTGCGCCGCAGCCGTTTTGGGTCTAGCAAAAAACTTCGAAACATTTACCACGTCAGGCTTAACTTCCTCTAAGAGCTTAAGCGTATTCTGAAAAGCCTCAGCTGTTTCCCCCGGAAAACCCACAATAACGTCTGTGGCAAGCGTCAAGTCGGGAAACTCAGCCCTAAACGCAGCCACAATCTCTTTAAACTGCTCAACCGAGTAAAATCTACGCATCCGCTTGAGTGTTTCATCATCTCCGCTTTGCACTGGCAGATGCAGAAACTTGAAGATTTTATCGCTTCTAAAAGCTTCAACAAGGCGACCTTGCATGTCAGTCACCATGTTTGGCGTCATCATGCCAACTCGAACCTTAAAATCGCCCGCCAAATCCCCAAGAGCCCCAAGCAAGTCTGCCAAGTTAATGTGCAAATCCTGTCCGTAGCAAGCTGTATCTTGCGAGGTAACCCAAAACTCCCTGGTGCCAGCCTCAAAATCGCACCGCACCCGATCAGTAATTTCTTTTATGCTGTAGCTTCGTAGGCGGCCGCGCGCGAAAACAACGCAGCAGTAGGCACATGAGCCTAAACAGCCGAAATTTACTGGTACAACGCTGATAACTGGATTAGAGTTCACTCTTGGCAAATCAAGTTTGGGCTTAAGATTCAAACTGGACAGTTCGACAACTTTTTCTCCAGCTAAAACGCGGGCAACCACCTCAACTATTCCGACGCCGCCTGAGGGACCAACTGCGCCATCAAAACGCACCTCGCGTTGCAGCCGCTCAAAACTGATCACAGGCAGACAGCCTGCGACAATGACCTTCTTGCCTTTTGGTACACGCTTCAAAGCTTCGATAATGCGGTTTTCTGTTGGACCTTTCACGGCGCAGGTATTGTAGATTAGGAGGTCAGCCTCTGACTCTGAAGCTGCCAGTCCGAAGCCTGCTTGCGCTAGGCAGCCTGCTATGACCTCGCTGTCAGCTGTATTTGCCGAACATCCGAAGCTTCTAACGAAAACCTGCATTGACCATGTACACCAGTATGTTAGATGTTTCAACAAGAGATAAAAACTTAAAGGTTTCTTAGCTGAAATAGACAGAAAACTGCAACATGACTCAAAAAAAGCTTATATGCGCAGGCACGAACATGTTATAGGCATATTTAAAGCATATTATATAGAGGTATATTCCACAACACATCGTTTGTTTACTTACCAACTAATCTGGGAGAGGACAATTAAAGTGAAATTAATTACTCTGTATCTGCCTGAAACGTATATAAAAGCTTTGGACCAGCTGGTAGACGAAAGATTCTACCCTAACCGCGCCGAAGCCATCAGGGTTGCAATTCGCGATTTAATCAGTGCTGAGGTATGGAGGCGCAAAGGCGTTGACTAAAAATTTGCATGACGACGCACTAAAGCCTTTGGGCTTTGACGACGCGAAGATTGAGGTTGCTCCAAAAATCATTGACCACTCGATGGTTATTGGCGGTCCAAACGTAGTTCGTAAACCGAAAAACAAAATGAACGTCAGGATGGTTAAAAATAAAGTGCCTGTTAAAAAAACAAGTAGACTGGAAAAAGCAACGCGGTGTCTCTACGATTTAGAATCGGCACATGAACCTGAAAAACCCTTAAACATCGACCTCGACCTCTACCAAATGGAAGATTACTAACAGTCAATTCCCTTTTTGTTTTTGCCCTCATCTTTTCCGCAGAAAATAATTAGAAAAAGTTATAATTCATAAAAACCGCTTTAGCTTTATGAACAATATTCTTGCCCAAATAAGAGAGGAATTAAACGCCAACATAGATCCGCAAATACAAAATAGTTTTCAGCGTTTCTTTAAAGAACAGGTAAAATACTACGGCGTTAAAAATGAAGTCGTCGGCAAAATTGCTAAAAAATATTGGAAACAAGTGAAAATCCAAGACAAGCAAACAATTTTTAGCCTATGCGAAGAGCTTCTCCGTTCTGGCTTCACTGAAGAAGCATTCATAGTTTCTTTCTGGCTGCCCAACTACATCGAGCACATTGAACTAGACGATTTGGCGACATTCAAGATGTGGATTGAGCAATACATTAATAATTGGGCTAAATGCGACAGCTTCTGCAACCACACCCTCGGCGATTTAATCCAGAAGTCCCCCGAAGCTTTAACAGAAGTGAAAAGCTGGGCTACCTCAACAAACCGGTGGCTTAAACGGGCTGCGGCTGTGTCGCTTATTGTTCCAGCAAAAAAAGGTTTTTTCATGCCAGAAGCCTTCGAAATATGTGACGTTCTGTTGAATGATGAAGATGACCTTGTGCAGAAAGGTTACGGGTGGCTGCTTAAAGAAGAAAGCCGAAAGCACCAAAAAGAAGTTTTCGACTTCGTCTTTAAAAACCGGAAGACCATGCCCAGGACCGCTTTGCGATATGCTATCGAGTTGATGCCTAAAGAGCTCAAGGCACGGGCAATGAAGAAGGACTGATTTGTTGCGCGCTGCTTTTCGGCGGCTCAGTTCTCCAGCCTGGCGCAACTTTTTTCTTGAAAACAAACACTTGGATCGACCCGATAATTATCAGCGCTATCCATATGTTTGAGTAAAAAAAGTAGTAAACGAATAATTCGTGAAGCTTCATTTCCCTGAAACCGAGTTTTCTCGAGAAACCATAGAAAACAGCGGCAGTTAACCCGAAACTGGAAAGCGAAATAACCAGTATTTTAATCACGTTCGCAGTTGCAAGCGAAACAAGAAAAACAGGTAGTAAAATGTTGAATTTCACCGACAAAAACAGGGAGAAAACCAGCAGTGAATTATACATCCAGAAGTTTGGCACCAGAAAGCTTAGAAAGAAAATCGCGACGGATGGGTAGAAGAAGAATAAGCTTGGCAGAAAAACTTGCGGTTTTTTAATGAACTTTTTCGTTAAGTCACGGTACCAAAGTTGCAGCCACAAAGCTTGACCTATCGCCCATCTTCGACGCTGCTTAAACCATTTTCTCCATTCGGAGTAAACAACGTTTTTTACTTCAACATCGGTGCTGTATGAGAAACTGCTGTCTTCCATGAACGCTCTTGTGGCAATGTCAATGTCTTCGGCAACGACTTTGTGGAAGCCGCCGACTTTCTCGAATGTTTCCCGTTTAATCGCGAATGCTGCGCCGTTCACGGCGGGACACTTATGCATGTACCTTGACGATAACCAAGCGCTAACGTTGAAGGTGAAGTACTCGTAATAAGCCATCTTGGATAGAAGTGATTTTCCTTTTACAACCCTCTTTTTTATGTCAACAACATCAGCCGTTTTAGTTTCCATGACGATTTTTCTCAAAAAATCGTTATCGCCACTTACTTCAACGTCGGAATCAAGGAAAAGCAGCACTTTTGCAGATGACAACTTCACGGTGCTATTTAGCGCGTTTGCCTTCCCGAGGCGTTCTTTGTTAATGATGAATGTGATGTCTTTGTTTTCTAACTGTTTTATTTTTTCTGAAAAATCTTGGGTTGGCTCATCAACTGTTACAAAAATTTCTTTCGTTACGTTTTGAGAATTTAGCTTATTCAGCATGGATGCTAGCTGATTCGATTCTTTGTAAACGGGGATAAAGATGCTGATGTCCACGTCCAATCCTCTACGAATAAGTACAATATTTTATTTTCATATGAGTTTTTAAATTATTCTGCTAAAAAGGGGATTAGGCAAGCTCTGAATGTTGAAAAAAATAGATTTCCGCCTTTGCAAATCTAAGCAACCTTCACTTTTCTTTTTTTGATTAAAAAAAGGTGAGGTTGCTTCAACATTGTTGTCTATTGTATGGTAGCTAAATTTTTTACTTCACTTTTGGCAATTGGTCCGATTCGGTAGAGAATTTCTGGTTCGTGGCCATCATTTTCGAAATCTGCTTCGCTGAAAAGCAGGTATTCTTCGCATTTGGTGTTTAGCATTTGAGCTAGTTGACAGCAGTTTCTTCTTGACGCTTCATTTGACGGGTTCACTGTGCACTCAAAATATTTTGCGTCTGTTATTCGGATTTGATGAAGAAGCATTTGTTTCTGTAAGCTGTATCCCCGATATTCTTTGTCAACGGCGATTTCCCAGTTGAAGAAAGTTTCTGGTCTGTCGGGAGGAAGGTACCCTGAGGAAAACGCGATTATTTTGTTATTTTGTTCTGCAACGACACAGGTATCGGAAAAATCTTTTGCTAAAAGAAAGTAGGTGTACCTGGAATTTAACCCGACGTATGGTCTGTTTGCCAAAAGCAGTTTATACACTTCTTTTACGTCTTTGAGCAGTACGCTTCTGATTTTGAATTTCAAGTAATTTTTAATTTTAAGTATTCAAAACACCTCCTACGCTTGCTTTTTCTCTTCGTTTCATCCGCAGGTTTCCGTTTGGCACAAGCGATATTTCATCGGTGTCCGCTAACAGTTTTTCCACGCCCACGGCGTTCTGCTCGTCTTCAGTTAGTTTTGGAGGTAAACCGCATTTGCCGCAGTTTCTTTGGCACTGAATGGATTTGTAGTCGTCGGGTTCTTTGTAGGTGGTTATGACGCCTTCGTAGTTTCTTAAGACCACTTTATTTGTGGACCATGAGACAATGTAGTTTGGCATAACAGGAATTTTTCCTCCTCCCCCAGGCGCATCTATAACGTATTTGGGGACGGCAAACCCGCTTGTGTGGCCTACGAGGCTTTCCATGATTTCGATGCCTTTTCCGATAGGTGTTCGAAAATGCGTGAGCCCTTCTGAGAGGTCACATTGAAACAGATAATATGGCCTTACTCTGTTTTGTACAAGTTCTTGATTGAGTTTTTTCATTATTTTTGGGCAGTCGTTGACGCCTGCTAACAGTACAGTTTGATTCCCCAGGGGGATTCCTGCATCTGCTAGTTTTCTGAGGGCTTCTCTGGAAGATAATGTGAATTCTCTTGGGTGGTTAAACTGGGTATTTAACCACAATGGATGATGTTTCTTTAACATCTGCACCAGCTCATCCGTTATTCTGTAGGGGAGAACAACTGGAATTCTTGAGCCAATTCGTACCACCTCAATATGTGGAATGCTGTTTAGCTCCGTTAGAATCCAATCCAGAAAATCGTCAGGCAGCATAAAGGGGTCTCCTCCCGAAAGCAGCACATCACGTATTTCGCGGTGGTTTTCTATGTAGCGGATTCCCCGGATTATCTGTTGCTTTGACGGAATATGTTCTGGATCGCCGACTTTTCTTTTTCTTGTGCAGTGTCTACAGTACATTGCGCATTGGTTGCTGACTAGAAAAAGGACTCTGTCGGGGTATCGGTGAGTAATTCCTTTAGTGGGGCTGTCCTTGTCTTCATGTAGTGGGTCTTTCATGTCGTATTTTGAAATTTTTAGTTCAGCTGGGTTAGGAAACGACTGCTTAAATATGGGGTCATTGACGTAATTTTCTTTCTTAATTAACGACGCATAATAGGGTGTTATGCTTAGGGGGAATTTGAGGATTGTTTTTTCGAGTTCTTCATGTTCTTTTTCTGTAAATGCGATGCCTGTAGCCTTTTCGAAAGCGGCAACAGTTTTTACCGAGTTTTTTAGTTGCCATTTATAATTTTTCCACTCCCGAACTGTTACATTAGCTTCCTGTTGTTTGCCGTATTCTTGGAAGCTGATTATGTTTCGGGTTTTTTCAACAACCAATTGTTTCTCCTCCAAGCGCTTCCTTGCCATCTTCATTAAAGCCCTGAGATTTTATAGCTTCTTGACAATTGGGATTCGCTTAAAAGTCAACTTTGATTGGGTTTAACGTACATGCTGGGCTTCGCAAACAAGTCAAGTTCACTTAACAACTTGTATACATCCCCAAATGAGGTTAGTAAGATAATTCTTGTTTCGGCGGGTTTTTTCTTCTTGCCTTTATCGTTAGATTATTATTCAGGTTGAAGAATGCTATTGGCTACATGACTCGTGTTAAAGCTTTAGGTTTGCTTTCAGGCGGATTAGACAGCATTCTTGCTACAGAAATGATTGTAAAGCAAGGCATCGAAGTAACCGCCTTCAATGTCAGAAGCCCCTTTTGCCTCTGCAAAAAAGACGGTTGCGCAGCTGTGGATGCAGCTAAACAGTTGAATGTGCCGCTGAAAATGGTTGCCGCTGGAAACGATTACCTGCGGATGCTCCGCAACCCCAAGCACGGCTACGGAAGAAACATGAACCCCTGCATCGACTGCAGAATTTTCCTCATGAAAAAAGCCAAGAAATACGCGAAAGAGATGGGTGCAGCCTTCATTTTTACTGGCGAAGTTTTAGATGAGCGCCCTATGTCTCAGCATTATCCTGCCATGATGCTGATTGAAAAAGAAGGCGGTTTGAAAGGCAAGGTTCTAAGGCCGCTTTCTGCCAGACTACTGCCGGAAACGGAAGCTGAAAAGAAGGGTTTAGTTGACAGATCTAAACTGCTGGATATTCAGGGACGGTCACGAAAGCCGCAGTTCAAGCTTGCAGAGGAATTCAACATTAAGGATTATCCTTGTCCCGCAGGCGGCTGTCTCCTAACATACGAGGAATACGCAAAGAAAATCCGCGACCTCTTCGCCCACAAGAAACGCATTTCCATGGCGGATATCGCTTTGCTCAGAGTTGGGAGGCACTTCCGGTTGGGTAAAAACAAAATCGTTGTGGGAAGAAACGAAGCTGAAAACAAGCTTTTAGTAGCCAGAAAAACGAAAAATGAACTATACTTTGAGTTGCCCGAAATTGTCGGTCCAATAACGATTCTTCAGGGACCAAAAACCAAAAAAGCTATTGAAGCAGCTGCCAAATTAACCGCCCGTTATTCCGATGCTAAAACAGGCGAAGTTAAAGTGAACTATGGCAGAGAAACCTTAAACAAATTCTTAGTCGTGGCAGTTCCAGAGCAGGCTGAAGTGGACAAACTAAGAGTCGGCAACTTAGGGGACTAATAGCAATTTCCTATCGAAACGTAAATAGTCATTAGTTTATTGTTCAGCGGTTGCTTGATAAATAATCTATAGGGTGTCTATAGGGTAAGCTTTTATCTAATGGATTGTAAATTTGGCTCGGGTTCAAGCGAAGTAGGTTAACTTAAACCCAAATCAGAAAAATTCGGGAAGAGAGAGGAAATGAAAGGACAAAATTTAGTGAGTATAGCTCACGCTCTTAGTTTGAGGAAGCTTGCAAAGCCAGTGGGACTATGCTGCATTGCAATCTTTGCCATAAGCATGTTCGCAGTTTTTAGCTCATCCGACGTTTACGCTGCAACAGCAACATTGCCGTTGCATACTTCAGGCGGTCAGATACTTGACTCAAACAACAACCCAGTTTATCTGCGCGGCATGGGCGTAGCCGGAATGTCGCCGGATCTGATTCTGTGGGGGTCAGGAGGCGGCGACAGTTGGGGCGACCAGTGGGGGTCAGCCTCGTCAACAGCGGTAACCCAAACGCTTACAGAGCTATCGAGCGTCTGGGCTGTTAACATGATACGCGTCTTCATTTACCCCGAGTGGTGGATGCTAAATGGCGCTGATGGTACTGCGAACGGTGAAAACGTGCAGAGCTACGTTGAGACTTTGGCCAGTGAAGCTGAAGCAGCAGGCATCTACGTCAACATTGTACCATACCAACTTACAGCCTGCTCAGGCTCGTTCAGCTCAGACCCATACCTGACACCTAACCAAGCCGGATCGCAAGGACTACCAATGTGCGGCAACTGGGACAGTGCAGGACAAGCGTTTCTGAGCTATGAGGAGAGCACAAATGGCTACGCTAATGAGCAGGCTTTTTGGACTGCGTACTGGGCTTCGATGGCTAACGCGCTTAAAGCTTATCCGAACGTGATCTTTGAGGCTTGGAATGAGCCTATGGGTTCATCAACCAACACAGTAACCTCAGGCTACATGACATACCTAACCACAATGTACAATGCGGTCAGAAGCACAGGCTCAACGAACTTGATTTTTATGCAGTGGAACTGCGGTTGGGAACCAAACGTCGGTCAGACGCTTGGGTGGGCATCTGCGATATCTTCAGCGATCGGAAGCCCGACGAATTTGGCTTTTACAACGCACCTCTACTATTACGCGCCTTCAGATCTTACTTCGTACTGGAACCAGAACGGGAAGGATTCGAGTTCAGGCGGAGTTCCGATGACTACTGCTCAGCTTGAAACCCAACTGCAAAGCCTACAAAGCGGCATGGACGTCAGCGCGCCCTTGGTAATTAATGAGGAAGGCTCATGCCTATCTTCGTCCAGCAACACTGCAAATGACGCGACTTGGTGGAGTAATTTACTCGCAGCTCAATATGCTTGTGGAATCGGCGATGGGGCTTATTATTGGCTTAGCAGCAGCGGCTTAGGCGGAACTTACGACGGCGAAGAGCTGTTGTCAAGCGGCTACACGCCGAACACTATGGGACAAGACTACATCAATGCATACGTAGCGCCACCTGCCACCCCAACTCCTGCACCAACGGCGACTCCAATATCAACGTCCGTTCCCACCGTCACGTCATCCTCAACGCCTTCACCAACTCCGGTTCCAACATCAACCCCAAACGCGAGCCCAATAGACTTCTACCATACGGGCACAGTCAATTTCATGGACGTCACCTACTTTGTAGCCGCCTACGTTCAATACAACCTGAATGGCACGTATAACCCAGCCTGCGACTTGAATCATGATGGCAAAATCAACTTCGCAGACCTCACAATTTTCGTGGCTGACTACATTGCTGCCACCTCTAACAATTAGCGTCCCCCCGAAAACTTCTTTTTTTTGCTTTCTACTTCCGCGGCAGCGTTATCTTAAGAACCCTCTTTTGAAAAGCGTTTTGCCAATTGCTTACGTAAAACATCAGAAACTCTGCGGCTTTGTTTAAGAGCACTGTCTAATAAATACGGATACTTAGGGATAAAATTATATTTGTAAGTGTTTTCATTAGAGTGCCCGCAAGCGGGCCCGTGGCGCAGTACGGATAGCGCGTCAGCCTTCTAAGCTGAAAGTCATGGGTTCAAATCCCATCGGGCCCGCCATTGGATTCACTTAATGTATTAAAAGAATCCTTAGGAAAATTCGCTATTTTGTTAGTTTCTTTCTCTATTTTTTCTAATAGTTCTATAAACGTTTGTTCTTGCTGGGCACCTATTATCGAGTATTTATCATTTATGATAAACGTTGGAACACCTGTAACATTGTGTTTTCTGGCGTCAAGGCAGTTATTTGCGAATCTCTTTTGGTACAAAAGATCTTCCAAAGCGTTTTCAACATCTTGTTTTGTCAAACCAATATTTTTAGCCACTTCGATGATGACCTCTTCTTTTCCAATGTTCAGGCAGTCTTCAAAATAGGCTTTGAATATTTCATTCGTAAATTCTTCATTCTTGCCAATTTTTCTTGAATATTCACCCACAATCAGAGATTTTCTTGAATTGGGGAGTATCTTAATATCACAAAAGTTCAGACCATACTCTTTGCCTCTTCTCCTCAAATGTTCATACATCTCACTCGTTTCAGAAAACCATTTTCTTAAATCAACACCGCTGATGGGAGTTTCTGGATGAATTTCAATTCCAACATGTTCAAGTTCAATATCAAATCGATTCTTAAGTTTATCAATAATTGCTTTGCCAAGATAACAAAAGGGGCAAATATAATCTGAAAACATCTTAATTCTTATTTTCATAAAATCGCCCTAGTAAATATCTAGTTACAGATCTCCATAATAATGGTCAGCACACGGATTTTAGAAGGTGATTATCTTTTTTCCTGACTTAATGTAGTCTGTTAATGGTTGACCCATGTACTTAACTTCTATGCCTAACTGTTCAAGATGCTGCGAAACTCCATATTTGTCTGCGCAGGCTTTACAAGCTTCCAAGATAACCCCTGCATTCTTCATCTTTTGTAGCTCATCTTGAAGATCTTTATCTTCACTTAATAACCTTGCAGAAGGCCCCCAAATAATCAGACGAACCTCACTCCACCAGTTTCTCAGTTTTGAGTTTAGAGTATACATGAAAACCATTTTAAGAGCGACTTCTTTATCTCCACTTGACCATAACACTACCAGGCTGTCTTCATTTCCTAGCATAATGATTCCTCCTGTCTATACAATCATCGATGAGGATAAGGTTTCTTCTAGTTTTCAGGATCTCATTCAGGGATTCGCTTAAATAACAGACTGTGCGAAAACTCCATAGATTTTTGAGGGAGCAATAAACATAAATACGTAATAGCTCTAATAGAGCACTATGCCAAGGAAAGTTAATTTTCAAACCACCAACGAGCTAACTGTGAAAGGAATCGTCGGCTTCGTCAAGAGAAAAGTCACTCCTCACGGAACTGGCGCCAAAGTAACCTGCCCAAAGGAATACCTCGGAAAAACCGCCTACCTCATCATAACAAACGAGCCCTGGCAACCAACCGCGGAAACTGACAACAAGGAAAGCGAACAACCATGAGCGAGCACATAAACGGAACACACCGAGACCAAACCGTACTCTTCCCAGACAAACTTGATGACTACGTTGACAGGGAAAATCCAGTCAGGTTCATAGACGCTTTCATCGACAGCCTCAATTTGGAAAAGCTCGGCTTCAAACACTCCATCCCAAACGAGGAAGGAAGACCGCCCTACAACCCATCAGACTTGCTCAAGCTGTATGTCTACGGCTACCTGAATCAGATAAGGTCAAGCCGAAAACTCGAAAGAGAATGCCACAGAAACGTTGAAGTGATGTGGCTAATGAAGAAACTCACCCCTGACCATAAAACCATCGCTGACTTCCGCAAAGACAACGTCGGCTGCATCAAACCCGTGTTCAAGGAGTTCGTCTACCTCTGCCGCTCACTAGATCTCTACGATGCCCAGCTCGTCGCCATAGACGGGAGCAAGTTCAAGGCCGTGAACTCCACAAAGAGGAACCTCAACGAGAAGACGTTACCAGAGAGGTTGAAGCGCGTCGAAGATAAGATAGCTCAGTACCTGAAGAACTTGGAGGAGAACGACGAGGCTGAACAGGAGGTTAAGGACGATGATAGCAGTACCGCCGCTGTGAAGATCGACAGGTTAAGGGAGAAGCTCGCCGAGCTTGAAGAGAAGAAGCAGGAGTATGTCCGGTCTCAGAATTTGATGATGGAGACAGGGCAGAAGGAGGTCTCCCTCACCGACCCTGACAGCAGACTGATGATGACCGACAGTCAGAAGTTGGATGTCTGTTACAATGTTGAGTCTGCAGTAGACTCCAAGAACCACCTTGTGGTCGATTACGACATCACAAATGACGCCAACGACAGGTACCAACTCGCAGGAATGGCTCAGAAAGCGAAGATGATTCTGGAGGTGGAGAAGCTGGATGTTACGGCAGACAAGGGATTCTGTACAGGGAGTGAGCTGAAGAAATGTGAGGAGAATGGGATAACCGCATACGTCGCCATACCGGAAGAGACCATGCCCAACAAGAAGTTGGGAGTACCAGCGCCTGAATTCTACTCGCAAAGATTTGCGTATGATCCTCTCAGAGACGTATACGTCTGTCCCGCCAATCAGGTGATGGGCTTCTGGAAGGGCAGATGGAAGAACCGCGGCAGGCTATACAGGACAGCAGCGTGCGCCGCATGTCCTCTCAGGAGCAGATGTACGAGGAGCAAGCAGGGCAGGATAATTTTCAGGTCGGAGTATCAGGATGTCATCGACAGGCTCAGGGCGAGGCTCAAGAGCGATGAGGGATCTGGCAAGCTCAAGAGGAGAAAGGAGATTGTCGAGCACCCGTTCGGCACGATGAAAAGGGCGTTCAATCAGGCATACCTGTTGCTCAAAGGCCTGAGGAAGGTGAACGGAGAGGTCGGATTCACGATGCTGGCTTACAATATGAGAAGAGTCATCAACATTCTTGGAGTTGGAATGCTAATAAGCTTGGTGAAGTCATAAAAAAGCGAAAACAAGTGACAAAGGATTCCGAGCAATAGCTTGAGGGATAGATGCTTTTAGGCTTTAGCGCTGAGTTTTGACGCAGTCTGATAATTAAGCGCATCCCATCGGGCCTGCCAGAATTGCTTTTATTTGGAAAGCTGCAAAAGGTTTAACGGTGGTTAGTTATACTTGTATAATTATGAATGCGAAGGCGAAAGTTAAGTGCTGGGGAAACTCGCTGGGAATAGTGCTTCCGAAGGCTTTGGTTGACGAAGAGGGTCTTAAAGAGGGGGAAGAGGTAGAAATCACTGTTAGAAAAATATCGGACGTGCGAGCCCTTCGAGGCAAATACCCCTTTAAAGACCTGCAACATGAAAAGGACGAAATGAAACGCGGCTGGGAATAATTGCAGAAAGCAAGATTCTTCTACGATAGCTATGCTGTTTTGGCTTATCTTAGCGATAACCCAAATTACAGGATTTATTTTGAAGAACACGACGGTTTTTTGACCAAGCTGAATTTAGTGGAAATATCTTACCGAACTCTTGAGCTTCATGGAGCAGAAGCCGCTTCTCAGGTAGTTAAAGTGTTTGCCAAATACGCGGTTGACTTTGGAATGGATGAAATTGAAGGTTCAATAAAGCTGAGATTACAGCTAAAGAAAAAAGGCTGTGACATATCTTACGCTGATGCTCTTGGATACTATCTTGCATTAAAAATGAAAGTGAAATTTTTAACGGGGGATAAATGGTTCAAGGCGTTAGAAGGCGTTGAATTCGTCGTTTAAAAAAGTAAAGGGCTCTTTAATCGTAGCCGTAAAAGACGTAGTTTTTGATTTTTGCTGATTCTGCTTGTATTTTATCGAATCGAAGAGAAATCACTTCGCTCTTTCCAGGTTTAATGCTCGCCAACTTCACCAAAACAGAATCTGGGGTCATTTTATGTTTCCAGAGTACGAAGCCCTGATGCTTCAACATTTTTATAAGGTTATCAAATGCTGACATTGGAATCTGAAGCCTTCCGCAAAACTCTGCAAGATTCTCCTTGAATAAGTAAGTTGCTTCTAAGGCTTAAAAGGCATATTTCAGAATTGGATTATTCCAAAGAATCTATTCTTATTTGTTGGGTTGGCTTAAACTTTTAAGTGCTGACAGATAATTGAGGATGCACTAGAAGGGTAAGTTTTAAAAAGAAACCAACCTACTAAGCGATAACGAGCGTTTGAAAAATGAATAAGAAACTACTCACATTAATTATAGCTATAATTTGTGTACTTGTTGTAACAAGTGGTGTGATAGTTTTTCAAACGTTAAGTAGTAATAGTAAACCATCAGTAATCGTAACTTGTTCAAACTCCCCTGGCCAACCAACTCAGAGTTATTACATATCAGAAAACAGTGCACATTACTATTATGATTCATATTATGGATGGGCTACAAGTATAATAATCAACACTGAAATGAGCTCTTCCAAGCCTGTGATATTAAACGAGACTGACTTCTATGTTGCAACAAACGGGCAGCCACTAACAAATATATGCCTTGCTAATTTTACTGGAACTTTTCAATTAGCGAGAAATCTCTACGGCGCGTCTGGCTATGACACTTCAATGCAGTTCAATTTCATTGTTCCAGGCAATGTAACAAGCTATCAACTGGCATGTAATGGAACAGTCAATGTTAAAATTATCCAAATTGGTCAATAAATAACGTCAAGTGCCTAAAGAAAACTATCTTTGGTTTTCGCTTCGTCGATGAGGGCGTTTATGTCTTCCTCCGCAAGGCCGATCTGCCGAACTTTAGCCCAAACTGGTTTCATGGTTTCCTCAAATGGCCTGTCAACTATTTTTTTCAAAACAATAGTGTCATCTATTGCTATTGCCGAAATCCTTTCGCCTTTTTTTAAGCTGGCGGCTTTTCGCACGTTTGCAGGAATGATTATCTGTCCCTTGGAGGAAACCTTGGTTGTGGCTGCTTCCATTTGCCCTCGCCACTGTGGAGTAAGAATATTCTTAGCTATAAATTATCTAGTGAACTGGAGGACAAAATCTTTAAGCAATATCTATTAAACAAAATTAAGGATAAATCAAGTTATTTGCTTAGGCGTACGAGTAATGAGCGTTAAAAAAATAAAATGCGCATTGGCGAAGAAAACAGGTGCAGAAGGTTAGGGGTAGAGCTAAGAATCGATTTTTTAGGTTCAGAGAATTGAGGGGTCATAACAGTGCCCAACTTATTCGTTATGCCCACAAGGGGAATCGTGCCCAAGAAAGGTTGAGGAAAAACCGCTATAGAAGGAAGCATAAACCCTTTTTCCCTTCGCCTGCCGTATAGCAAAGAAACTTATCTCGAGCATAGTAAATTAGATTTGGTTATTTTCAAATCTTTGCGGGAGTGCACTGGGGCGTCTGAGAAAAATTTCGAAACCATGGATGAATACATCTTTAAGTTTACAAAAAATGTACAGAAAATTTTGCAGTGGAGCGAAAATTAGGGTTCTTCAAGGTTAACACCCATGTTCCTTATTAGCCTGTCCAAAACTTCGTCGCTCATCCATTCAACTGTTAGATACTGCCTTATACTTGCTGCGTTTAGTCCAATGCGTTTGGCTTCCTGCACGGCGTAGCGGTAGGCTTCAATTTCTGTTGGTCTATCCACGTAATCGTATCGCGGATCAAAAAGTTCTCTGCCTTCCATGTGCTGCTTCACATGGCAGAGTTCATGAATGACATCAAGATAAATGTCTACTTTGCTGCCGCTGCTCAAGTAACGCTTATTCACCAACAAGTGCCCATCTTTGTCGTTGACACCCATGTAGCCAAAAGCGATGAAATCCATCTTCAGGTTCTTTAGAACTTCCTCTGTTTCTTCCCCAAAGATCCCGCGAACAGCAGGGTTTTTCTCAAAGCCCTTAAAATACTCCAAAAATGTTCCCTTCTCAGCGACCAAATGCACAATCCCCGTTAAACCTAGTTTACTGAATAAGCGAAAAACTCGCATTGCAACATGCTCTATCGCGTTTCGAGTAGGCACAGCAAATAACCTACCTGAACCTTGAGGAATACTTAATTTTCATTCAAACGCAGCCTTCGTCCAGCCAACGCTTCATAGTACAAAGATATTAAGTTAAAATGCATTTCCCAAATAGAAAAAAGATGCCTAAAACAAATGGGCTTCAAGAAAATCTGCTAATCCTAAACGGCCTGAAAGGTGATTAGTTAAGCAAAGTATCTGAATTTATATTTGGAAGTCTGCCGCATGGGGGCTGTTTCGCTCTGCTTTTTTCCCCAGCATGAACGCGACAATTGCAACTGCCAAGATTACAATTGC
This sequence comes from Candidatus Bathyarchaeota archaeon, assembly GCA_963828195.1. Lineage (GTDB taxonomy): Archaea > Thermoproteota > Bathyarchaeia > Bathyarchaeales > Bathycorpusculaceae > Bathycorpusculum. The sequence continues at coordinate 739,472 of CAWHDT010000005.1, read as the reverse complement.
CATTGCTACAACGGTCAACTCAACTGGAAACAGCAATGTGGGTTGCTGTACCGACGCAACGGAAGGCGCCGTCGAGGTGAGCGATGGGTTTGCAGTGGGGGATGCGCTTGGCTCAGGCGGCAAAGTTGGCGTCGGGGTGGGCGATGGAGTTGGCGACGGAGTAGAGACTGGGGCTGGCGTGGGATTTGGAGCGTTTGGATTTGGTGAGGCTTGGGTGTTTGGTGCTATCAAGAAGGGCGCGAAAGTAACTGTGCCTGAGGTGAAGTCAACTGTCTGGTTGATGGCGTCCGCATCGTTTGTTCCCCACCAATTGTAAGTTGCGTTAACGTTGTCTGGGCTGCTTAAATAAAGACTGTAGTTTGAGTTGGCCTCTATGTTGTTGTATTGAATTATGCATGTTAAAGGGGAACCCGTCAACTCAATTCCAACGCCATTGTTGGCAATTGTGTTATTTTGAATTGATGTTGAAGCCACGGTTGCATTCAGCTCTGAAGTGTAAATGCTGAACTCTATCCCCACCGAGTTTTCGGCAATTATGTTGTTTTGCACCAGCGGAATGTTGACGCTGAAAAGAGCCTCAACGAAAACGTTGGTGCATACACCTACAGTCACGTTTTCTATCACGTTGTTTTGGATTACGGGAAAACCGCTGCTTCCAAGGAACTGCGAGCTCAAAAAGATGCCGTTACCGGAATTCGGGAGCCCGCCTGTAATTGTATTGTTTGAGATAACATCATTGCCGCTGGCGGTGATCCCTCCTACAATAATGTTATTTGAAATCACGTTGCCCACGACTCCTCCCGTGATGGTGTTATTTAAAATTGTGGAACCGCTAACTTCGCCGTTGATGGTGTTGCCCAAAATTAATCCGCCGTCAACATCTCCTGTTATGGCGCTATTTGAAATTGCAGAAGATGAGGCAACAGTGATTCCGCCTGTAATGTAATCATTATTTATATTTAATGAGTTTGTGTCGGATATTGAGGTTTGATAAAGTGTGGCATTCTCGATTATGCAGCCGGTACCTGTCAACTCGCTCCACCCAGTGCTGAATTGGGTAAAAATAATCTGCCCCTCGCTGATGTAAATTGATCTGTAATTAGAGCCTAACACAACGAGCGTTCCATTCACCATTATATAGTAGTTGTCAAGATTCACTGTTGCTCCTGCGGCGATGGTTAAGGTTGCTCCGTTGCTTACAAGCAAGTTTCCCGTAAGGGTGTATGGACTGTTATCTTGCGTCCACATGGTGTCAGAACTAATTGTGCCGCCGGTGTTTATTACGCTTTGAGCCCTTCCAAAATGCGCACTGCTGACAAGAGCCAATCCGCTAAGCATCAGAGCTATCAAGAATGCATTCAAAAACGCTTTTCTCATCACATACCTATTACCTAATTATAATTTTCTGGTGTATTAGTAGATATGGAGGAATAATCCATAGACGCATGAAAATTCATCTTTTCACGGTTTAACTGGGAAAATCCAGTCTATCCAGCTCCGTAAATCCCATGAAAGCACCAAAGAAGGCTCAACATAACAGTGAAGATTGCATTTTACACAGTTATCCGTTATTTTCCAGTCAAAACTTGAGGAAGCAGCTTTGATACTGTTCTCAAAAACAGATGCGCTCGTCTCGTACTGATTATGAACGTAGCACGGCAGAACCAACCGACCATCCGTTCCAATATTGACAACCGACCAAGGCTTGCATCTCCAGTTTTTTTCTTTAGCTATCACCTTAAAATAATTAGTTGAATTCATAATAGGATAGTCTTTCTTTTTTAATTCAATAAGCTGCTTAGCAACTTTTTTGATTTCGTCGGCTTTAGGTGCAGATTCATCAATGTCATGATACTCGTGCGCCACGGAAAAAACTATTTTTACCCCTAACTCCCTTGCCAATTTCACCAAATCTTCCACTTCATAAAAGTTATCTGCCATTATGGTCGTGTTGATTGTTATGGAAACCTTGTTTTTGGCGGCTGTTAAGCCCTCTATTGCTCTTTTGAAACAGCCATCTACGCCTCTTATGCGGTCATGAGTTTTCTCCAACCCATCCAATGAAACAAAGACCATGCCGTTGACGTATGGCGCTATTTCATCTACCCTTGATTTGAGGAGTGTCCCGTTAGTGATGATGCTGGTATGTAGCGGCAGAGAGCGCGAATAAGCAAGAATTTCAGGCAAATCTTTTCTCAAAAGCGGTTCCCCACCTTCAAACCCAACAGCGCAAACGCCTGAATCGTAGAGTTGTTTTAGAATTTCTTTTTCTTTTCGGGTGCTTAAGTTTTCGCTGGATCTTCTCCAGAAGGGACACATTTTACACTTAAGGTTACAGTTATAAGTTAACTTGTGTCCTCCAAACAATGGAGCCTTACTTCCGAACGAGTTTAAAATTAATCCACGGTATAGCCTAAGACCTATCCTTAACGTTTCCTCATAGTTGTGTTTCTTGTTTTTCAAAAATTTCAACCTTGATTGAAATTTTGTTAATTAACAAGTAACCTTAAACCATAATTTAAAGTTAAAAAGTGGAATAAAAAAGCGTTTGGTATTTCGGGAAGTAGAAGCAGTCTGGACATCAAAGTGTTCATTGACTTTAATCGATTGACCCGTAACCTGAATTCAAATAACCAAGTTGTTTTGCTGCCAACTTTTGCGTGTGCAGGGATTGTACATACTAGAAACATGTATTGCGCTAATTTCATTTCTGAAATTGAGTTATTAGTCTTATAAGCGCACGGATGATGATGTTGACCATCGACTTTAAGGAGAAAAGAAAAATTGCAAAATATAAAAACTAAAGCCATGGCTATAATGATTGCAGTAATTTTAACAGTTTCAATTGGAGGAACATTGACTTTAATACCATCTGCTAGTGCACACTCGCCTCCGTGGACTCTCGAAACTTATGCGTTTACAGATGTTGAACCTAACCCATGCGGTGTCGGCCAACAAATGCTCATATTCGGCTGGATTAATACGCTGATATCCGGAGCAGCTTACACCAATGAAATCAGAGCCGTAAACTACACGTTTGTCATTACTCAACCCGACGGAACAAATGTGACCACTTTTGTGCCTCTTGTTTCTAACCCAGGATCTGAATATGACTTCACCTTCACACCCAGCCAAGTCGGAAACTATACATTGTATTTCAGCTATCCAGGACAAGTACAGACTGTCAACGCAACTTCCACAACCGGTGTTCTATTAACTGCCGGCGACGTTTATGAGCCAAGCAGCGCCTCACAGACATTCACCGTCACACAAACGCCATCAGCAACTGTACCATACGGCGGCTACGCTCCACTTCCAACAGCCTACTGGACACGACCAATATACCAGGAAAACCAAAACTGGGTCTCAGTCGCATCTAACTGGTTAGGCGGAGCAGCCAACGAATACTTCACACAAGAAAGCGGCGCGGCACCTATGACCCCACACATAATGTGGACTGCACCCCTAGAATTCGGCGGCTTAGTCGGCGGATCCGTAACACAAGCCGGAGACCCAACTCAACAACCCGCTGAAATTGCTATGCAATATTTCACAGGCATGTCATACGAGGATAGAAACAATGCCCCACTGATTGTCAATGGTATACTCTTTTACCAAGAGGCTGCTGGAGAAACAGGCGGTGGAGCAGGAACAACTGGGCCTGAAGTTGCGGTTGACTTGACCACTGGCAAAGTCCTATGGACCAGTACAGTGTTTTACCCAAGCTTCGCGCAAGTCTACGATGACATAACTGAGAACCAGTACGGACCATCAGGAGCTATACTATGGCAGACTTCAGGAAGTACATGGATAGGCTACAACGCAGCTACTTACACCGATGAATATAACTTGACAAATGTTCCCTCAGGAACCCAAGTTATGCTTAACAACGGCGAGATAGACATCTATCAATTCAGCTGGAGCACCACAACAAATACCGGCTGGATTGCTCAATTTAACGAGAGCGCAACAATCCTAAATTGCACAACTTCAAACGCTTATCCACTGGAAGCACCTCCGAACGCAATGGGCATTGTCATTAACTGCCAAACATTCGGTGTATACAACTATAACACGACGATAACGACAAACTTATCTGAACCTGCAACCGCAACAGGCGTTACATCAACTAACACAGCATCACCACACATCGTTGGCGTTATCCCTGGCGAATATATTCTCGGAACCAGCAGCAACGTTGCCCTCATCGCGAACGCTAATCCTAACGAGAACCCGTGGGTTATGTGGTGTCTAAGCGACGCAGCAGGATCACAAGGTAACGTATTGTGGGTTCAGGACTACGCAGCGCCATCAGGTAACCTTACTGAAATGTTGAACACTCAACCGCTTGATCCATACACTAACGAGTGGACAATGACATATCAAGAGACAGGTCAGAGACTTGCTTACAGCCTTGCCACCGGAGACCTAGTTTGGGGTCCAAGCGCTATTGCTCAAACAGGATTCCAATACTACAGCTCAAGAGAAGGTGTACCAGCATACGGAAATCTTTACGTTGCAGGCTACGGCGGAATAGTCTACTGCTATTCAATGCTTAACGGAACTCTACTGTGGACCTACGGTAACGGCGGCGAAGGAAACACCACACAGATGTACAATAATGGACCTTGGGGTCTCTATCCAACACACATCACTGAATTTGCCGACGGAGTACTTTACACATTTTCTGGTGAACACGGCAACGGACAACCACTATACCAAGGAGAACTGATGCGCGCCATAAATGCAACCACTGGAGCACTACTTTGGACACTGTCAGATTCATCTGCAGCTGGACTGGGAACCTCAATGCAACCCCTTGCTATCGCTGACGGCTACGCAGAATTCTTCAACTGCTACGACAACCAAATTTACGTTATCGGTCAAGGACCAAGCGAAACCACGGTTTCAGCACCACAAGCAGCGCTTTCCTACGGACAACCAGTAGTAATCAGTGGCACAGTGATGGATATTTCCGCGGGCACACAGCAAAACGAGCAGGCAATGGACTTCCCACATGGTGTTCCATGCGCATCTGACGCAAGCGAAAGCCAATGGATGAGCTACGTTTACCAGCAGCAACCAGAACCAACCAACTTCACGGGCGTTCCAGTGACACTAACTGTCCTAGACTCTAACGGCAACACCCGAGTCATAGGCACCGCAACAACTGATTCAAGCGGCATGTTCACTCTAACTTGGACACCTGACGTCGCAGGCAACTACACAGTTTACGCAAGTTTCGCCGGAAGCCAAGCTTACTATGGATCATCAGCTGAAACATCTTTCACCGTAATGCAACAACCCTCAGCTACCACTGCACCTACAGCTACCCCAACATCCGTCGCTGACATGTACTTTGTACCAGCCATCGCAGCCATAATCGTTGTCATCATCATAGTCGGCATTGCGCTGGCTCTGCTGATGCTAAGAAAACACCCATAAAACATCAAGGGAAAAAACAAATTCCCCCATTTTCTTTTTATATAACGCTGATTTAAAAGAAGTTAGAAGTGAAATTCACGAATAATCCTCCTTCACTAATCGATGCTGCTTCTCTTTCGATTAAACTCGTAGGCGTTTTACGGGGCTAAGAAATTATGTTTAAAGACGAAATCTTAGAAAATAAGCGAAGAAGCAAAATTTACGCGGTTATTATGAAGAATCCTGGTATGCATATTAGGCAGCTGCAGCGGATTTTGGGTATGCCTTTGGCGAGTCTTCAGTATCATTTGAATTATATGGCTCGCAGGAGCGTTGTGATTGAGGAGAAGTCTGAGCATTATACTCGGTACTACTATAAGCCGCTTGCGGCTGAGGATAAAAAGGTGCTTTCAGTTTTGCGGCAGAAGCGGATGAGGGAAATCGTAATGTTGATTCTTGTCAACAAGAAGGCGAAGTACCGATCTATCGTTGAAACTTTGGGGTTGTCTTCCTCAACGGTTTCTTTTTATTTAAAGTACCTGCTGGATAACTGCATCGTTGAGCGGACCAAAATAGGCTACGAAAACATTTACACCTTAAAAGATGAGGAGCGAGTAGCAAAAATTCTAATTACTTACCAATCAAGCTTTTTGGATAATATAGTAAATAAATGGGCAAGCACATGGATAGATACCCATTTTAGCAAAGATAAGTTAAAAGAAGAAGATCCTGAATAAAAGACCCGTTGCAATATGGGCTGGCGACTAACAGCTCAACATCGTCCAATGATCCTCGGAGTCGTTTCTTGTTTACGTTTACTAATGAAATGCTTGTCGCAAAATGTTTTCTACTTTTTCATCAAAAATTGGTAATTAACCTTCTAGTTTCTTGCTGACCTGGCTACAGACCGAGTGATTTGTTGATTTCCTTGACGGCGTCAGCGGATTTTCGGAATGCTTCTTCTTCTTTTTGGTCAAGCGGCAGATCGATTATTCTCTTTATGCCCTCTCTGTTGACGACGGCGGGTACGCTTAGGCACACATCTTCTACTCCGTGATAGTTCTCGAGGTAGCATGAAACGGTTAAAATGGAGTTTTCGTTGCGGAGAATGCTTTCCACTATCTTTGTTAAGCTTAAGCCGATGCTGTAGTTGGTTCTGCCTTTGCGCCTTATGATTTCTTTTCCAGCGTCGCGTACCTTAACGAAAAGGTCATCGAAAATTTTTTCTTCATACGGCAAACTGCAAAGGGGGCAGTACTCTTTCAGCCGAATTCCGGCCACGTTTGCAAGGCTCCAAACGGGCACTTCGCTGTCTCCGTGTTCCCCGATGATGTCGGAATGGACGTTTCTTGAGTCAACCTGCAAGTATTCTCCCAGCACATACCGAAGTCGAGCCGTATCCAGGACTGTTCCGCTTCCGATAACCTTTGTTTGGGGGAAATCTGAAAGCTTCAAGGCAGTGTACGTCATAACGTCAAGCGGGTTTGTAACCATCAGCAGGATACATTTTTCGTTGTACTCGGTGATTTTCGAGATTACTTCCCTCATGAGCGCAAAATTTTCTTTTGCTAATTCCATGCGAGACTGCCCGCTTTTTCTGGCGCTACCCGCGGTAACGACAACTATGTCTGAATCCATGCAGTCAGAGTAGTCGCCGGAGCGAACGTCCACAGGCTCCAAAAAAGGCAACCCATAACTCAAATCCATAACTTCCCCTTCTGCCCTGTCTTTATCTGAATCTATTAAGACAACCTCAGAGACCAAACTGCGAATCAAAAGTGAATAGGCAAAAGTGGTACCAACAAAGCCCGCCCCAACAATCGCAACCTTTGTTCCGCTACTTTTCCTCATCAATTAAAACATCTCCAAAACCACAAAAAAGGAGCAAACCGTGACAGTTAAATCTATCCAAAACCCATCCGGCAGACCCTCAAAATTGGGAAAGTTTAGCTTCATATTATTCCTGTGTTATCTCGTAAGAGCTGGTGATTTCCACCGTTTTTTTAAGCATCGCTCCGACCGAACAGTATTTTTCCAGTGAGAGTTGGATGGCTCGTTCAACGGCGTCTTTACTGATGTCTTTTCCTTTAACGATGTATTTTATGTGAATTCTGGTGAAAACAACCGGGGGACCTTCCGTTCTTTCAGCTTCGGTTTCAACGGAGTAACCTGAGATGTTTTGTCTTTTCTTTTTCAAAATACTGACCACATCAAAGCTGGTACATGCAGCCAAACTCGCCAAGAGCGTTTCCATTGGTGTGGGGGCTGTATCTTCTCCGCCGTTTTTTGCAGGTGCGTCGAAGTTCACTGTGAGTCCAGTCTCGGTTTTGGCTTCGAAACGAAACTTTCCTTTCCAATTCAAAACTATCCTCTTTTTATTCGCAGCCATACCCTTTACTTTGAGATTTGTCCCTAAAAAAGCTGCAGACTAAGAACTTCTTCTGTCCCATTTTTTGAACCGAACCTATTGGGTTTAAATCAATTGGGGTAACAAAAAAGTCTGGAACTTTATAGCCATATAAGGGTCTCTGGCTTTGTATTGAAATATGACTGGAGAAAGAAAACAGGTGACGGGTTTTCGCAAGGAAACAGATAGTCTGGGCGAAGTAGATGTTCCCGCTGATAAGCTGTGGGGTGCTCAAACCCAACGTTCACTTGAGTACTTCAGCATCGGCAAGGACCTAATCCCAGCCGAAATGATTACAGCTTACGCTGTCCTGAAGAAAGCTGCAGCGAACGTGAATCGCTCGGAAGGGCGACTCGACAGCACGCGTCACAAACTTATCGTTCAAGTCTGCGACGAAATCCTCGCAGGCCAACATCACGACATGTTTCCACTGCACGTATGGATGACCGGAAGCGGCACACAGTTCAACATGAACGTGAATGAAGTTATTTCTAATCGTTGTTGCCAGCTCGCCGGCACTCCTCTTGGAAGCAAGACACCAGTTCACCCCAACGACCACGTCAACATGTCGCAGTCGTCAAACGACACGTTTCCATCTGCCATGTGCATCGCGGCAGCAGTTAATGTGAAGGAAAAACTGGTTCCAGCGGTTAAAGAACTTCACGACGCGATTGAAACGAAGGCGGTGCAGTGGAAAGACATAATCAAGATAGGCAGAACTCACATGCAGGATGCTACCCCAATCACGCTTGGTCAGGAATGGTCTGGATATGCGGGGATGCTTGGGGACAACCTCCGGCGAATTGAGAATGCTCTGCAGGGTGTTTACCGCCTCGCACTGGGTGGTACAGCAGTTGGGACAGGCGTTAATTCTGCGCCGGGCTTCGGTGAATCGGCTGCCGCTGAAATAGCGAAGCTTACGGGGTTGCCGTTTGTAAGTGCGCCGAACAAGTTTGCTGTGCAGGGTGCGCATGATGATTTGGTGCAGCTCTCGGGTACGTTGCGTACGTTGGCTGGGTCATTATACAAGATAGCTAACGACATTCGGCTGATGTCTTGTGGTCCGCGGGCAGGCTTCGCCGAGCTGATAATTCCCGAGAACGAGCCGGGCTCATCAATTATGCCGGGAAAGGTAAATCCGACTCAGGCTGAAGCATTGACGATGATAGCTGTTCAGGTAATGGCAAACGATGTTGCCGTCGGCTTCGGAGGCGCTGGTGGCTACCTTGAAATGAACGTTTACAAACCTCTAATAATTTTCAACGTGTCGCAGTCAATCACTATTTTGGCTGACGGCTGCACAAACTTCCGTAAGTACCTCGTCGAGGGAACCCAGCCGAACCTCAAGAAAATCAAAGAGTACGTGGACCGTTCACTGATGCTTGTTACGGCGCTTGTGCCGGTTATTGGCTACGATAAAGCGTCTGAAATTGCGCATTGCGCGATGAGCAATGACATTACGTTGAAGGAAGCAGCGTTGAAACTTGGCTACGTTACGGAGGCCGAATTCGAACGCATCGTTGATCCGAAGAGAATGGTCAAACCATACGTTGCAACCAAGCAATAACAGCTCAATTACCTAACGCGTCCAAATATCTCGCTCAACTGTACTCAAAAGGCAACATGGGGAAAACGCAAGGGCTGACTTTGATTTTCAAGCCGCCCGCTTTCAGAAATCAAAACTTATTAAGACTCAAAGAGACTCAAAGAAGTTATTAACTAACTAAATAATTCAAGTTTTAAGCTGGTTTTTGTTATGGCTTCAACCTCAATGAGCGACGACCAAGAATTCGATAGTTTGACTCAGAAGATCATGAATGAAGTTGAGAGCAAAAGCTCGGTAGAGCTTGCGGGATCTGATGAAATGATAAAGATTCTGCATTTGACAGATATGCCTACTGCGAAAACTTTGCTTCAGCATGCAAACGAAGCAGCCACAGATGCCGAACGGAACGTGGGAAAAAAGGCACTTGTAGAAGCGCTTCTGCAGTCTGTGTGGCATCAAAGGCTATATTTCATTATACGCTCATTCATAATGGGTATACTTGGCATTTTTCCCACTCTTCTTTTCTTGCTGATTTTCCACACCTTAAACCTTATCATAGAAATTCCCTTGGGAATATTCTCCTTTATATTTACACTCGCCGCTTCCCGACTGCTCGATGTGCAGATTGTCAAAGCCACAAGAGCCTTAGTGGACATTTTAGTAAAACATAAACGTTTGATGGATTTTGTTCTAAACCACTTCTAAAGCCGAAATTCCGCCTCTCATAACTCAGAATCTAAAATGCCCTAAACATTAAGAAAATAACTTTTAAATCTGAAGCATCGTGTATCGATGATGCTTACAATTTCCCGCTTGGCTGCTGCTGTGAGATGCAGTGAATTGCCCCAAACCCGCATATCAAGTCAACACAGTCTACGCCTACAACTTTTCTTTTCGGGAACAGCTCTTGCAAAATACATAACGCTGGTTTGTCGTTTTCTGATTCAAAAGTTGGGACCAGAATGGTTTTGTTTCCTATGTAAAAGTTTGTGTAGCTTGCAGGGAGCCTTTTTTTGTTGCACTCGACTTTCCCAGGCATTGGCAGCTTGACGATTTTTAGTTTTTTTCCGTCTTGATCGGTGGATTGGCACAGTATTTCATAGTTTTTTCTTAAGGCTTCTGCGTTCTCGTCGTTTCCTTCTTCATAAGCGCACACCACGGTTGTGGGGTTAACAAACCGCGCAAGATCGTCCACGTGGCCGTCTGTGTCATCTCCGACTATGCCGCATTTCAGCCAGATGATATGATTTACTCCAAGGTAGTCTTGCAGGAATTTCTCGATTTTTTCTTTTTTTAGGTTGACATTTCTGTTCTTGTTCAGCAGGCATTGCTCAGTAGTCAGGAGGGTTCCTTTTCCATTAACGTCTATTGAGCCGCCTTCCAATACGATGCCTGGCTCGAAACAGTTCAAACGCATTGCTTCGTTCATGATTTGGGGGATCCGTGCGTCTTTTAACAGTTCCTCATATTTTTCTCCCCAGGAATTAAAAATCCAACGCACCATCGCTAACTTTTGCTCCCCATTCAACACAAAGATTGGGCCATAATCCCGAAACCACACGTCAGCGTAGTCAAATTCAAAAAAACGTATTCTCTTTAAATCAATGTTAGCGTTCTCGAACAAACCCGTTATCTTTTCCTTCATTTCTGAGTCTTTTACAAAGAGGTTAACGTATTCGTCTTTATGGATCAATTTGACAATTTGAACGTATGTTGCTTCAACTTTCTCAACGCCCGACGTGAAGGTTGTGGGGTCATGGGGCCAAGCTAACCAGATTGCTTCATGTTTACACCATTCAGGCGGCATGCAGTAGCCCAGTTCGCGTGGGGTCTTGTTTAAAATTTTTTCGTTCTTCATTGCTGGGTCCCTGAATTATTTTCGGTTAGCTGCTTGTAAGTGTCTGGTCGCCGATTTTTAAGGAAGCCCCATCCTTCTTGGATATCTTTATTTTTACTCAAATCAGCCTTAACAACCAGTACTTCCTCGCTGGCGTAGCTGGCTTCCTTAAGCACCTTGCCAAAGGAGTCACATACGAATGAACCGCCCCAAAACCTCAGCTGCCCCTCTTCACCCACTCTATTCACAGCAGCAACATGAACTCCATTCATTATGGCGTTGGCACGCTGCACAGTTTTCCAAGCATCATGCCAGTCCCCGTCAGAAGAAGAAACCCCTTTGATCCAGCCGATCGCTGTGGGGTAGAAAATGATTTCTGCACCTTTCAAAGCGTTGATTCTGGCAGGTTCAGGAAACCATTGGTCATAACAGACAAGAACTCCCACGGAAGCATATCGAGTTCTATGTACACTGTAGCCTGAGTCTCCGGCGGAAAAATAGTTTTTTTCATAAAACATGGGGTCATTAGGTACGTGAGATTTGCGGTAGGAACCCAGAATTTCGCCGTCAGCATCAATGATGACGGCTGAATTATAGTATTTTCCGTTTGGGGCTTTTTCAAAAATAGGGGCAATTACAACTATCTTGTTTTTTTTCGCGAGTACAGAGAACGCTTTTGTGGATTCTCCTGGAATCGTTTCTGCCAAGTTGCGGACATCCTGTTTTTCTTCTTGCGGAAAATACTTGGTTCGGTAGAGTTCTTGGAGGCAAACAATTTGTGCCCCTTTACTTGAAGCCTCTTCTATTCTCTCCACTGTCTTTTTCATGTTATCGGCTATGCTATCTGAAACCGCTGACTGAATAAGCCCGATGCGTACGATTTTTCTTCTCTGTTCCGCAGCCGATTCAGACGCCTTTGTAACGTGGGAGGAATTCATGATGTTTCCTAATGCAACAACGATGTTGGTCGTAATAACTTTTCTGAACCGAAACTGAAAAGCCATGACGGATGGCAAAAATTTTTGGTCAATCGTCGAATTTTCTGCGTTCCAGCTTGCAGAGTGTAGCTGGATATATATTTTATTTAGGAACTTTTAATTTCAAGGTTACCCATATTATGATTGGTTTTTGTGGGTAAAAAACAAGATGATTCGCTGAAACCGCAACTTTCTCTGTTTGAGGCTGTAGCTACTGGTCTCGCTGCAATTCTTGGCGCAGGCATATTCGCAGTAATAGCTCCCGCTGCAGGTCTGGCTGGACCAGCTATACTTGTTTCTTTTGGCATTGCAGCGTTTGTGGCGCTATGCAACGCGCTCTCTTCTGTCCAGTTAGCGGCAGTGTTTCCTCGGTCAGGAGGCACTTACGAGTTTGGACGCCGCATGCTTGGGGAAAGATGGGGCTTTATCGCGGGCTGGATGTTTCTGGTTGCAAACACCGTGGGGCCCGGCGTGAGTGCTTTGGCATTTGGCAGTTACCTTAGCGCTGTATGGCCAGCGATTCCCATGCGCACGGCGGCGATCGGCATTGCTGCAGTTATAATTTTGCTTGACGCTTGGGGCATCCGCAGATCAGTGCATGTAACAAGCGTAATTGTCCTCATATCGATTGCTTCATTGCTTGCAGTTGCCATAATCGGGTTGCCCTCAGCTCATCTATCTAACTTTACGCCCTTTGCACCCGGAGGCGTAATCGGCGTTCTCCGCGCGACTGGACTGCTTTTCTTCGCCTACACCGGATACAGCCGAATCGCGACGCTGGTGGAAGAAGTGAAGAACCCAGAAAAAACCATCCCCAAAGCCTCCATGATAGCGCTGGGGACAGTTGCTTTGCTCTACTTGTTTGTGGCTGGAACCGCAATTGCAGTCTTAGGGGCATCGGGAGTTGCCAGATCATCTTCTCCTCTGGAAGCCATGATGATTGCGGTTGGAGCCGGCTTTGGCGTGGCTTTAGTTGCCGGGGGTGCTTTGCTAACAACCTTTAACGAGGGACTTTCGGATCTTTTAGGTGTCTCGCGGGTTGCTTTTGCGATGGGCAGAGAAAGCGATTTACCCAAAGGCTTGGCGAAAATGGGTGGGGACAAGAACCCGTGGAGAAGCGTAGTTTTTGTGGGTGCTATCACGCTTGTAGTTGCGGCTTTTGCCCCCTTAGAAACGGCGGTTGCAGTGTCCAGTTTCGGAACCCTGCTTTACTACTCCATAACCAACGTGTCAGCACTCAAGTTAAGCGGCGATCAGCGTCGTTTTCCACGTGCCTTTGCAGTAGCTGGGCTTATAGGCTGCTTAGGATTAGCTTTTCTGCTTCCGCCAGAATATGTTATAATTGGTCTGGCGATTCTCGCGGTTGGTTTAGCCTTCCGTGCCATACGCCAAAGAATTCGATGGCAGAAGAAATAGTGCTCAGGAATTTTGAAGAAAAGTTTCTTAAAGCATCTTTGTCATAAAGTACAGGGTTAACTGGAGGCTTCAGAGAGGCTTGGACGATTTAGATAAGCGGATACTTAAGCAGCTGCAATTCAATGCCCGGCTTTCCTTTGCTGATCTTAGCCGTGAACTAGACGTCGCCGAAGCCACAGTTAGATTTCGAGTCAACAGGCTTGTAAGCAACGGCGTCATAACTCGATTTGCAGCCTTGCTTGATCCAGCCAAAGTCGGCATGAAAGTAAGCGGAGCAATCCTGCTTAAAATTGATCCAGCACATTTGGAAGAAGCCTGCAAACAATTGGTTTCATTTAGCGAAACGCAGTACTTGTTTCAAAGTACAGGTGAATACGACGTGGTTTCGGTGATTGTCGCAAGGGACATGGAGCACCTTAATAACTTGATTAAACAAACCAAGCTTATTCCAGGTGTAAAAGACGCTCGGGTGTCAGTCACGACGAGATTTTTGAAGTTTGATCCCAGCATCGTGTTGCTGTGATTTTTTTAGCTTAACAAAACTTGTCTTTTGCGGAATCAGCAAGAATTAATGCTTAATTCTATTTTTTCCGCAAGGTTAATACGATATGCAACGTCAACTTACCTAGCAAGAGCCGCCTAGGGATAAGTAACCGCTCTAAAAGCCAAGCTTTAGGTGAAACCGTGAAAAAGAACACAAGTCAGAATAAATACGAGAAAAGTGACGATTCTACAATGTCAGCGTCTGTGAATCTCGACGAAACGGACAGAACAATTTTGCAGATAATTCAAGATGACTTCCCCCTCGTGCAGGAACCCTGGCTTGTAATAAGCCGCAGAATCAGCATAAGCGAAGCTGAAGTTATGTCGCGTTTAAAGCGGCTTGTTGAATCAGGCGCCATCGTGAAGATTGGTCCAGTTTTTGATTCTTCAAGAATCGGGTTAAAAGTCGCTACTTTAGTTGCGTTGAAGGTTCCCAAACACAAAGTGAATGATGTTGCCCGCGTCATAAACGGATACGACAACGTTTCCCACAATTACGAACGTGAAGACGAATATAACGTGTGGTTTACTCTTGCTGCTTCAAGCCGTGGCGAAGTGAATGCGGTGCTGGATGAGATCAAGCAGAAAACAGGCATGAAAGACCCAGATGTTCTTGACTTGCCAACCCTTAGGCGTTTTAAGATAAATGTGCATTTCCAATTGACATGAGCAGAACTTTTGAGATGAATGAAAAATGGATGAAATTCACCGCAAAATTTTAGCTGGCATGGCAAAAGGCATACCTTTGACCGCAGAGCCCTTCAGTGAAATTGCCCAACAGTTGGGAATTGAACCGGAGGAAGTGGTCCTACGCTTGCGTAATCTTAAAGAGAAAGGCATGATCCGGCGGTTTGGAGCCTCGCTAAAACCTAAAAGCGTTGGTTTTTCGGCAAATGCCCTTGTTGCTTGGAAGGTTCCTGAAAGCCGCGTTCAAGAAATCGGAGATTATTTATCAAAATACCAGGAAATCTCGCATTGCTACGAACGCAAACCCGTCGATGGACGATGGAACTTCAATCTCTACACGGTTATCCATGGAAAAGAGCGGGAAGTTGTTCAACGTATGGTTGAGGAAATCTCAGGTCAAATCGCAATAAACGAATATAAAATACTGTATAGTACCCGAGATCTAAAGCGAGACATAGGCGTCAATAGCTCCTCTGGGCTTAACGCAAATGCCTCAATGCATCCTAAAATTTTTCAGGAGATGAATAATCCTTGATTAACATCACCAAACTCTGGTGCGGCACTCCAGGCTCAATGGACCAGTTACGGTATGGCGAGGCAACTCACCAAAAACCAGTTGTTGTCTGGAATTCCACCCAACGCTGCAACCTCAACTGCAAACACTGCTACTCAAAATCCGAGAACAAAATATACCCCAACGAATTAACCACTGAAGAAGCCAAAGTTTTCGTAAAAGACGTGGCAGATTTCGGTGTTAAGGTGTTGCTTTTTTCTGGCGGCGAACCCCTTCTAAGGCGTGACCTTTTTGAAGTTGCGCAGTTTGCCTCTGAAGCAGGCTTAAGACCAGTCTTATCTACAAACGGCACTCTCATCACAGAAACAGTGGCTGAGCAATTAAAAAACGCGGGTTTCTCCTACGTAGGAATCAGTTTAGACGGCATAGGCGAAACCAACAACAAGTTCAGAGGCAAAGAAGAAGCCTTCGAGTTAGCAGTTCAAGGAATGCGGAACTGCCGTAAAGCAGGTGTCAAAACAGGGTTACGCTTCACCGTCACCAACTACAACTTTAAGGATCTTCCAGAAATATTCGAACTCATTGAGGCTGAAGGAATCCCCAGGGTCTGCCTCTACCACTTGGCCTATGTGGGGCGGGGAACCGGAATAACAAAGGACGATCTTACGCATGAACAGACAAGAGAGTTCATGGATTATGTTTTAGAGAAAGCCGAGGATTTCCACAAGAAAGAGTTAGGCACGGAAATCTTAACTGTTGACAATCATGCTGATGCAGCTTATCTTTACCTTAAACTCAAAGAAAAGGACCCGAAAAAAGCCGCCGAAGCGCTCAGGCTTCTAAAGATAAACGGCGGAAACAGCTCCGGCACTGGGATAGCCTGTGTTGATTTCAATGGGTACGTGCATCCCGATCAATTCTGGCAACATTACTCTCTGGGCAACATCAGAACACGTAGATTCAGCCAAATCTGGGCAGACAACTCTGAACCTCTGCTGCATGCTCTCAGAAACCGCAAAATTCACCTCCACGGAAAATGCGCCGAATGCCAGTTTCTTGACATCTGCAACGGCAACCTCAGAGTCAGAGCGGAAGCGGTTTACAGCGACGTATGGGCGCCTGATCCTGCTTGCTACTTAACGCCGCAGGAAATAAGACCCCAGTAAGAGGGCACCTGAATGAGCGGAGCTCACAAATCGCACTCATCTGAAAGCCGCGATGTTGCACCTCGAGTTGTTGCTTGGGAATCCACGCGGGCTTGCAATTTTGCCTGCGTCCACTGTAGAGCTGAAGCCCAAAAAGCGGCAGATCCAAGACAGCTAACAACCCATGAAGCATTTGATTTAGTGGAGCAGATCGCTGAGTTCTGTAAACCCGTTTTTATTGTAAGCGGCGGTGACCCTCTTCAGAGAAAAGACATCTTTGAAGTAGCCTCACACGCTTCCAGTTTAGGCTTAAGAGTGGTTATGTCCCCAAGCGGAAGCAACCTTTCTGCAGACACCTTTGAAAAAATGAAGGCAGGAGGCGTAAAAATGATTTCACTTAGCCTCGACGGTTCTAACTCCGAAGTGCATGATAATTTTAGGCAGGTGCCCGGCGCTTTCAATTTGGCAATGAAAAACATGGCGTTGGCTCGTCAAAGCGGATTTGCTTTCCGCATCAACACCACAGTAACCCAGCATAACCTCAGTGACCTCTTCAACATTCAAAAGGTAGCAGCTGAAAATGGCGCTCGTGAATGGGACGTCTTCATGCTTGTGCCGACGGGTCGCGGAAAAGTAACAATGGAGATAACACCACAACAATACGAAGAAGCCCTACAATCAATCTACAAAGCAAGCCTCACATCACCTATCCCAATCAAAATGACCTGTGCACCACAATACATGAGAGTTATCGCTCAGCACCAAAAGGAACCCAACCAGCCCGAGATAGGCGGCAGAGGCTGCATGGCGGGCAATGGTTTCTGCTTTATCTCTCACATAGGGGAAGTTTTCGGGTGCGGTTTCCTGCCGATTTCGGCTGGTGACATTCGGCAACAAAAGTTTAAGCAAATCTATCAAGAAGCGCCCTTGTTTGTTCAGTTGCGGAATCACGAATCGCTGAAAGGAAAATGCGGCATATGTGAATATAAGACGTTGTGCGGCGGTTGCCGTGCAAGGGCATTATCCATACGCAAAGACTACTTAGAGGAAGAACCCTACTGCATTTACAAACCCCAAAAATCTTAGCAACGGCGAATTTTGAGCGGTTTGAACGAGTGCAGAATGTACGAAAAATATTGCGGTCAAAGGCGGACATAAAGTATTTGGGCCAAAAGCGGGCTTAAGAGTTTAACAAATAGAATTTCAGAGTCCTGTCTAAATCATACTGTCAAGGAAGAAAAAGCTCGAATGTGGTGTTGGTAATTTCGCTTCGTCACGCAGCCAACATAGCTAATTCGAGACGAGATTTGGCTTTGGTTTTCTTGGCTTTCTCTTCTTTGGGCTCTGCAATTTTCATCAGGTCCGATGATGTCATATTTGGTAAGCAGCACATAATCTTTCAAAAAAATATACTGTAAATTATTCTTAAGTATTTGTGGCTGTCATAATGCAGTCACACCTTTGTACACATTTAACTCTAATCCCGCAAGCATTTTAGCAATTCTACTTCAAGACATAGCAGTGTGTTACGCGCGAATTTGTATATTTTTCAATTTTTGGCTGTGATTGTGCACATGCATTGCGTTCACATTTTTTATAAAATCTTCTCATCTTTACACATGCCTTACCGAAGAAAAGAGGGAGAGTTTGAAAACGATTAAGATGGCTGCAAACTTAAGCTAAGGGTGGGGTGCCGTGAGCATTTTGCCGGCTTCTGCCTCTGCCCAAGCCTTCATTGTCATCGTGCGGATGTTTCCCATGCTGCCTACGCACAAAAGAATTGCCGCCATGTCTTCATCTTTGGGAATCTCAACAAAAAGCACAAAATCATATTTTCCCATTGTTGTGAAAAACTGCATTTTTCCGCCAGCTCTTTCAATCATTTCTCTGGCTGCCTTGACTCTTTCCGGAGATTCTGTGACATTTTTTATGCCCTGTTCAGTCCAGTTTCCAAGAACAATAAAATCCGACAAAAATAATCACCAATATAACTTTGAAAAATTGACTATAAAAGTGTTCTGACCGTCGGGAAACAACTGGAAATTAACAGTGTATCGAGCTGTCCTTCTTTGGGAATTGTGCCTCTCAAGAGCAAGCGCTTAATTTTGGTTTACTTTTTTGGTTTGCTTGAGTGCGTAGTCAAAGAACTTTTCAATGGTGTCTTCCGAGGTCCATTCTGAGCGACTTCTCGTTTTCTTTTCTGCCTTACGCAATTCAGAAAGCAGCATGCGATTTATGTCTCTGGCGCTTTCACCTTTGAATTCAGCATTGACTTCGAACCCGTCGGCGGTTGGTTTGATAGAGCCGTTGTTGCCGATCATTCGTTCTAACACTGGTTTTATGGCTGTTGGATTATCACTGCTTACTTTTGCTGACAGCTTGAATTTTTTCTCGGACACTAATTGTCAGTCCTTGCTTTAGTTTACAGGGGTTTAATGTGGGCGAGTCTTTCTGAGTGCAGTTGCCCGCCCGTTGCCCAATTGCATTTTGGCGCTTCATAAATAACGATTTCGACAGCTTCTTTGGGAACTCCTAAATCCTCAAAAACTTTAGTTATCCCTTCGACTGTTTTCTTCTTGTTCTCAAGGGTCATGCCTTCCCAAACAGAAACTTGAACTATAGGCATTTGTTTCAACCTCAAATCAACTGTATTTGCCCAATGTATTATATTTTTTCTCTAATCGAACTGGCAGCGGCTGGTTAAACGGTTTGATTCTATGCGTCATAGGCGGCATCCTTGTGCTTCTCAAAAAAAAATAACTAAAAAGGAATCTGATATGTTTAGAAGAAGAGAGGAAATCCCTTAGCTGAAAGAGATTCAGGAAAAAATTTCTTCCCCAAAACTCTAAACTAGCTCAT
Organism: Candidatus Bathyarchaeota archaeon; assembly: GCA_963828195.1. Classification (GTDB taxonomy): domain Archaea; phylum Thermoproteota; class Bathyarchaeia; order Bathyarchaeales; family Bathycorpusculaceae; genus Bathycorpusculum. Next base: position 720,117 of record CAWHDT010000005.1, on the reverse strand, counting down.
TTCCCCAAGTTTATCATCATTTAAATATCGAAAGCTATTTTCATATCCAGCTATAACTAGCAATCTAGGCGCACCTTGGATGGAAAGAAAAGATTACCTCCAAACTCCAGTCAATCACATAAAAATAAACGGCGCATTAACCGTTGACCAGCTGATGCAGCAGTACAAAAACTCGGGCTCCTTTGGAGCTGGACGCTTGGCAACGGCGTGCGATATTTACGAGAAAATGCTCAAAGACAAAGACTGCACTGTTTTTTTGGCGTTGTCCGGTGCAGTTGTACCTGCGGGCATGCGTGCCATAATCACTGATTTGATCCGAAAAAGATTCGTGGACGTAATCGTTAGCACGGGCGCATGTATGGTTCACGACGCCATCGAAGCCGTAGGCGGACACCACTACAAGGGCAGCTGGGCAGTAAACGACAATGAACTCTACAGGTACCATGTTTTCCGCATCTACGACATTTTTGTTCCCGAAGAAGACTACGTCAAATTAGACTTCAAGCTGTCCGAAATGTACGATGATATAGCACGGGAACGCAAAGGGGAAAGCTTAGGTTCAAACGAGTTCAGCTGGGAAATCGGCAAACGCCTAACCGACAAAAACTCCATACTTAGAGCAGCGTACGAAGAGAACGTGCCCATTTTCCTGCCATCCGTGCGCGACTCCGAATTCGGCTTTATCCACTGGCTCCACGCCTCCCAGAATACCGCCAAACCCGTGCTGCAAGTTGATGCCTTCAAAGACGTGCCAACCATATGCGGCATCAGCTCAAAATCACCCAAAAACGGCATGATAGTCCTCGGCGGCGGAGTGCCACGCAACACGATCCAGTCGTCAGTGTTAGCGTCGAAGAAAGGCTTAGATTACGCTGTTGTAATCACCCTGGACCGGCCAGAAACAGGCGGCTTATCCGGCTCCACGCTGGAGGAGACGGTGAGTTGGGGGAAAATGAAGGGCGAAGCAGATCACGTTACGGTTATAGGTGAAGCACTGATGGTTTTCCCGTTCCTCGTTGCCTCCGCAACCGAGCGGCTGGGCGAGGGCTTCAAGCGCAACCCAGTTTTACGGTTTGAAAAACCAACAGACAAGGGGCAGCTGAAACCATGAGCGCAAACAATGGTGGAGAGTACTGCGGCAACTGCGACAGCCACAACTCATACGAGTACCCCCAAAAAGTTTTCTGTTCAACTCGCCACGCCCAAAACAAAAACCCGATAGTTGACACGCTGTGGCACTGCGGCAACTGGAACAAGGTTAGCCAAGAATGCTACTGCGTACGCGAGGCGTTGAAGAAGGAAAACGGCGGCGAAGCAGCGCAACATTAAAGTTAAATAATTTGAACCATGTTTGGTGTTTGCATCGAAGCCCGATGGTGTAGTGGTCAAGCATAGGGGCCTCTGGAGCCCTTGACGAGAGTTCGAATCTCTCTCGGGCTACTTCTGCCCGGGCGTGAATCCCTGCTTTTTCAGATTTGCTCCCGCGGATTTTTTAATTATTTGCTGCTTTAATTTGTTGGTTAGCATGAACAGTTTAGGAAGCGTAACCTCCCGACCCCTTGGTACCCAGCGGGCAGGAACTTAACGCTGACATCTATTCCACAAAACGATCATTAATTTTCATCGTTTTTTATATTTTTGGGAAGAATGGCGCTGGATAATATATTCTGAATAGGTACCCGATTATAATGCTTAGGATGATGTAGATAACCCATGCGAGAATGGCTATTATTATTGCCTGCAGCCAACCTGTTCGGAAACTGGCTTTGAAAACCCAAATCCAAGCTAAAAGCGCCAATAAGTAGCCGAAAATCCATGCCACAGAACCTATAACTGAACTTAAAAAGTAGCCTACCAAAAAGACAACGATGAAGTAAACGATTGGTCCAGCTAATGTTGCAAGCATGGCCTCTCCGAAACTCGCTCTGCCCCCAGTAGCAGCCTTACCGGCAAGCCAAACAGGAATAGAAACGACAATCCACAGAATAATCAAGCCGATCAAGGTTAAGATTAACCCTGGTACCGTAAGAGTTACGCCGAAAAAATTCAACTGTAAAGCCTCAAATAAATTCTATTTGAATCGCGTAATTAAAGTTTCCTAGATCGATTTTTTGACATTTTTAATTGATTCATTTTGATGAAAGGACAATCGTTTTTGTGATTAAATAAGTTGAAGTTGACATGAAAGTATGTGGTTCGCTTGCTGCAAGTTATGCATCTTATAGCATTTTTATGCTGGCAAGAATTCTCGGAGAAATGAACGAATAAGAATGTGGGTTTCTTGGATTCATTGCGCACTATTATCTAAATTCCGAAACCTCACCTTCAACCAATGCTTCACATCGTGGAAGGATATATTTCTGTTAGGGCGGGCAGGCGGATTTGGCAAACCTTATGTATTAGAAATCCCCAAAGTTTAGTGAGTTAATTATGGCAAAATTATGGTTAATGTATGTTGGGTGTATCCTTTCGTTGGCAGGTGGAATAATCATTGGCATTGGGCTGGGCGCCCACACCCTTATGAGTTGGTTGATGACGAATCAGCCTAACGAATCGGGGTTAATGGTTCTCGGCGCAATCCCATTCGTTTTGGGCATAATGGCTGTTTATTTTGCCAAGCCGTCAAAGACTCCACGATAAAAGGATGAACTAAACATACCTTGCCAACGTGTTAGGTCATCAAGGTTTGAATATCGTTCATCTTCTTAGGACAAGTCGGACTGTGGCTCACTTATTTTTCCCTTGTCCATTCTAACGACTCTGCTGCTGTAACTTGAAAGTTCCGGGTTGTGAGTAACCATAAGAATAGTTTTTCCCTGCCGATTAATCTCCTTGAAAAGCTCCATAATCTCTCTTTCAGTGTCCACGTCCAAATCCCCCGTCGGTTCATCCGCCAATATGAGCAAAGGATCATTGATCAAAGCTCTAGCTATTGCAGCCCTTTTGAGTTCGCCCCCAGAAAGTTCAGATGGAAACGACTGGGCCTTCGAATCAAGTCCTACATCTGAAAGAAGTTTGCGAGCACGTTTTGATGGGTCTTCTTTTGCTTTAACAAATAGGGTAGGTAACATCACGTTTTCCAAAACGTTTAATGTGGGCAACAAGCCTGAGAACTGAAAAACAAACCCTATGTATTCTGCTCGGAGACGAGACAAAGCCTCATCAGACATAGACCATAGATCTTTGTCATTCAACCTGACAGCACCGTCGGTGGGAGCGGTGAGTCCTCCCAACATGCTTAGCAAAGTGCTTTTTCCGCTTCCAGAGCGGCCTACAATTAACACAAACTCTCCTTTTGAAACGGAAAAAGTGACATTCTGTACCGCTCTAACATAGTCAACGGTGCGCATGTAAGAGCTGCCTTCAGAGTTTTCAGTTTCAACTGACCCAATATTTTTCCTGTATACTTTCGAAAGTTCAGAGACAACAATCAAGATTCTCCGCTCCTTATTGCGTTGTACGGTTCTAACTTACTATTTTTAATCGCTGGATATAGCGAAGCGGCGGCTCCAGCAGCGACTACAAGAGTCAACACCAATCCGGCTTCAGCAAGAGTTTGACCAGCAGATGGCCAGAGAAATGGTATTTGAAGTTTAAGTGTTATTAAATTCTGAAAGGTGTAAATCATGATGAAAGAGGAAAAAATACCCAATATTCCGCCGATTAGGGCGAGAGTAATCGCTTCCGACAAGAAAAGTTTAAGAATGAATCTTTTGGTAGCACCCGTCGCTCTGAGAATACCTATCTCTCTCTTTCGCTCATTAATCACCATTGAAGATACAAGAGCAATTAGAGGAAGAGAAACCAAGGTAACCGAAGTCGCAGCAACATACAGAAGTTGAGTAGTCGCGGATATTTGGTTCGCCACGGTGTTTACTAGCCCGCTAGACTGAATAACTTGAACACCTGAAATCGTAGATCCAATATCAGCTGCTACTCCCGCTATATTGTAGCCAGGTGCCACACGTACTAAAACTGCGGATATCTGCCCGGGTTGAATGTTTAGAGTTTCTACTGCGGTTGTGTTTGATTCAGCCGCCATAGCGTAGGCATCTTGCATGCGCATGAAAATCGTGTCGTCTAACCCCATTCCAGTGGGCGAAAGCTTTCCTGCAATGGTGAAGCTTTGGCCATAAAATTTGAGTCGGGAACCTACATTCCCTACAATGGCGCTACCAACAATGATTTCATTTTGCTTCAAGCCTCCGACAAGTTTTGTTTGTAACCAAGGCGTAATAGTGAAGTCTTGACTGGAATTGAATCCTATTAATTGAACGGGTAAAGAGCAGCAGGAGGCTCCGAGGGTCGCAATGTACAATTGGGGGCTCACGGCGGCTACTCCGGGGACTCTCATTATTTCTGGGACTGGGCTGTTGTTAAAGAAGAATGTTGTTGGCTGTCCGTTTAGGAGTAAAGATTCTCCTGCCGCTGTGGAGTTTGACGGAACCACCATTATGTCTGCGCCCATTCGCGATATTCCAACGTTAAGGCTGTTGGTGGTTCCGCTGATTAAGTAGCCCGCGGATAGTATGCTGGCTGCAATAAACGCAAAACACAGTATCGTTGCCATGTTCCTGAAGGGTCTTCTTCTAATGTTCCTCGATAAGAGCGTCAAAAAACTGATTGAGCCGGCAGCCATGGGTTTACGCACGCGCTCCCTCAACCAATGTCTTACATCGTAGAAAGCTATATTTCTTTGTGGACAGGCCGAAACGCAGTTCCCGTCGCCAATACATTTGTAGTTTTTGAACTCGCCCTTGGCCGCGAACGCCGCCGGCTGACCTGTGAGTCCCAGAGGGCAGACCTTCGAGCAGTCCTTTGTGGTACAGTTGCTGCAAAGCGCCTTGTCCTTTACCTTTAGCCTAAACAGCCCGGCTCGGGATATGAGCTGGTTGAAAGCTCCCCAGCCGCACATGCCAGTTGAGGCGCAGCCGTACGTCCCGACAAAGGGGATCATCATCCAGATAAGGTACCAGAGAAAGCCGAAGTAAAACATGAACAGGAAGTAGGCAGGATCCATGCCGAAAACGGAGATTCCTAAAACTCCTGCAGATGCCAAGTAGGAAAGTAAAGCCGCAGCCAGCAACGAGATCCACACCGCCGATACAACGGTCTTGTAGGCGGATGATATCTTGTTCGTGTGCAGCTTGCACGCGAGCTTGGAAGTTCTACCACATGAGTTCATGGCATCTACCGTCGTTCCCTGGTACATGAGGGGAGCCATGCAGGTCACAGAGCAGAGTTGCCTGCTACCGAAAAGAAATGAAAGTGTGCCGCTGATTAGAAATGTGCCGAGCAACGCCGCTACTACGGTTGAAGTTATGGCGCCTGAGCTTCCTATCCCTGATGCCCAGCCTAGCCACGGGGTCTGCCTAAGGACATCGGATGGGATTAAGAATATGGGCAGGAGTATACTGTATGCGCCGTAAGCGAGAATCAAAAGCAGGAGCCTTGCCTTAGTTTCGAGCTCCCGCGTATACTTGATTCTGAAGGCTACAAGGGCGCCCATCTCTATGCCCATCATTATCAGGTACCACGGAGACATGGTTATTCTGGTGAAGAACATTATGAAATTGAAAAAACCCGCACTTAGGACATTTACAAAGGACCCCGCTGTAGAGGCAAACATCATCATGTTGAAAAAGCCTGCTCCGTACACTTGAATGTCCAAGACTCCGCCCATGAAGAACTCTGCCACGAAAAGAAGCACCAGAAAACCGAAGACCCAATACGGCTTTGCTAGCCAACTTGCGGATTTGGATGAAGTAAGTCTTTTTTCGTCCAGCACGATTCCGAAGTACACCACCATTTCGACTATTATGGATAAGACAAAAACTGAGGCGTCGCCGTTGAGAAGCCAGATGAATTGGCCTGCCATCATTAGGGCGTAGGCTAGCATGAGGAAGAGCAGGTAGTTCAGTATGCCTGAACCCATTGTTCGATTCTTATATAGGAACTCAAAGACGTAAATGAAAAGAAAAACCATGACGGCGCTCCCTGCAACCAGGGAGATGCTGGTCCAGAGAGAGTTGCCAATCGCTGTGGGGGACAGAATCATTACGATGGTTTGAGCTGCCATTATCAAGACAAACGGCTTTGGCAGCCTGCTCCTTATGAAGAAAAGCGTTATTCCCATCTCGGCGGACATCATAAAAATGAACCAAAAGGAGCTCGAAGCATGAATAAGAGCTGAATAAACCCATTGCAAACCGCTCGAAATCGATACCGTACCGCCAAGAAGCGCAAAAGTCCAGCCCATGAACACCTCAGAAAGGATGACCAAGGCGATGATCGACGAGATCAAAAGAAGCCTGATGTTGCCCACCTTATCCCTCAGGAGGCTAACGTTTCCCCTGCGTGTCGCAGAAAGAGTGACAGAAGTTGCGACGCCTGCCACCGCCAAGTTAATGGTCACCAGATCAAGAAGTGTAATTGATGGTTGGACGTAGAGGTAGACGATTGTGCTGATGAAGATTGTGGCCATCATTGAGAGGAGAAAGAGCACGATGCCGGCGTCGATTAAGGTCTTGATTTCCGTGCCTTTTTTGATGAGCCATGCCGTGAAGAAAGTCATCGTTCCAACGTAAAAGCCCGCGCTCAATATTCGCGTAAGCGGCCACGTTGTTGACGCAGATACGATCCCATTGAAAAAGCCTTGACCAAACACCTGGATGGCCACGACTCCGCTCATAAAGAACTCTACCACAAATATGAGAAAGAGAACGCTAAAGATCCAGTACGGCATTGACTGCCAACTTACCGATTTAGAAGAGATCAGCTTCTTTTCGTCTAATACTATTCCGAGGTACACTACCATCTCGACTATTATCGATAATGCAAAAACTGCGGTATCGCCGTTGATAAGCCAGATGAACTGGCCCGCCATCATCAACGCATATGCCCCCATAAGAAAGAGCAGATAGTTCACGATACCTCTGCTTAAAGTCTGGTTCTCATGCAGAAACTTGAAGACGTATATGAACAGAAAAGTCATGACGGCGCTGCCAGCAGCCAGAGAGACGCCCGCCCAAACAGAGTTGACAATCGCGGTCGGAGAAAGGACCATTATAATAACTTGAGACGCAATGAGCCAGCTAAATCCCTTCGGCAGTCTGCCTCTGATGAAAAAAAGTGTGATTGCCATTTCAGCAGATGACATGAAGATGAACCAGAATGAACTCGAAGAGTTTGTTATAGCGGTGAAAACTCCTTGGAGATCGCCCACCGTGGATACAGTTCCTCCGATGAGTGCAAAAGTCCAGACCATGAACACCTCAGACAAGAGGACCAAGGCGACGATCAACGCAATTATTAGGGATTTTACTCGCACATTGCCGGATAGAGTTTCATCCAAGGTCTTGGGTTCATCAAATACATACAAAATAGCGAAAGCGAAGCCTATGACCATCATCGCAAACATGTTGAGCAATATTATTTCGAAGAGAGCTGTTGGAAAGTAGAGGTAGGGTACGATGCTGATAAACATCTCAGCCATCATTGAGAGGAGGAAGAGTACCGTCCAAGCTTCCCTTGGCGCCTTGATTTCCGTGCCTTTTTTAATGAGCCATGCCGTGAAGACAGCCATCAATCCTTCGGTTATCCCGATCGGAATTAAAGTAGCAAAACCCAAGTCCTTCACCAATTCTAATTTTCATTATTGGGGCTGGTGTACGTCATAGCCAAAAGCCTATTGACGTGGCAGGCTATATAACGCTGTGTTGTCAGTATTAACCAACAACAGCTCACTCGTCGTCTTAGTGAACATAGTGTGAAAATGAGAGCAAATTACTAATGCTTAAATCTTAAATAAGCTTTATTTTGATAGCAAATTGGTAGCGTCTGGAAATGCTTGAACGAGGCTTAAACCTCTCTGGGCTACCACATCAATAATCGATTAAGGTGAAAAAGTATGGCAGATTTGAAAGGTTGCCCGTTTGGCCAAGAAATAAAAGATGACTGCAAAACCTGTGATTATGGTAAAACAAATCGTTTTGACAGTGCCACTGAGAAATGCGTTAAACGATAAAGTTTTAGCTGCCGCAAACGCATATTTTGCGTTATTAGCGTCTATACAGCTTGACTGGGCTGCGAATCTTACGTGTTAAGAATCAGAAAAATATTCTAACGCGAGCATTTACGCGGATTTTGGCTAAACTCTTTTAAGAATGCAATAAAATACTTGACTCGATACTTATGGTTCAAAAAGCCTTCATATCGGATTCCGACAGGGCTCTGGCAGACCTTATCTGGAACAGCATAAAAAATGAACCCGCAACAAAAAACGTCGTCTCAAGTCAAGAGCAAATCTCGTTTTCCTCTCCAAAGGCCACTGGGACTCGCGGAACCAGAAAGCTATCGATTTTCTTATACAATATAACCGAAGAAAAAGCGTCAGGAAACACTCGGTCAACTGAAGACTGCTCGAGCAAAAATACGATGCCTTTTGTTCTGCACTATCTTGTGACCCCGTCTACCGGAAACGACAAAGACGACCACGCATTGCTTGAGGAAATAATTCATGCAATTTTAGCCGTTCCTCCGATCGTAAATTCAGGCGAGGAAAACAATGTTGAGTTCACAACGAAAATTGATTCGCTTTCTTTGGAGGAGCTAAACAAACTGTGGCTTGCATTGGATGCGCCGCTTAGGCTTTCTGTTGGTTTAACTGTTTCTTTTGCTAAGCTGCATACTGATACCCAAGCACAGGTGAAAGTAGCCTCAGCAGCGCCTCAGGCACCCGTAGTTGACGCGAAACAAGTCACCCAGCTCTACCTATCCGTGCTCAAAACCTTCACTGAGCAAGCCACAGGATGGAAAAAACACAATATGGTTGTCAAACAGTGGGTGCTTCAAAACTTCGAGAAAATCACAGAAATGACTGTGGATGAGATGCTTATCACACTTAATAATTTAGGAGATAAACTGGAGCAACATGGCTCAACGGCCCAGTTCATAAAGCCCCTAAACCAGTTAGTAGGATACTACCAACACCAACTTGACCAATTGAAAGGAATGCATAAGGTATCACATGGGCAGGCGGAGAACATCAAAACAATAAACACTTGGATTAATGACGTCAAAGCTTTATTGGAAGCACTCCATAGCTAAAACTTGACCTAAAATAAATGGCTGAAATTAGTCCCGAACTTTTGCGCACAAAAATAGTGCATGAAAAGCGAGGGGAAGGATAAACTCAAACAAGCAACCATAAACACTGCAATCCATCATAACGGCAAAGTTGAGAGAATATGATTTCAAGTAAGTGAACGATTTTAAGTTGGCATTGCAATCCATGAGGTTCGGAAAGAAACATAAATGAGCGCAACAAACTCCCCGAAAAAAAGCAGTTCGCGTCGGATCTGGAAAACTAATCTAGGATTCGGAGAAGACAAAAAGGGGAGATCAAGCAAATATTGGCACTATCTCTTTGTGATTTCAATATTGATAATATTGCTGAGCGCTCTGGCATTGCTGAACGCGTATTTTCGTTTCATCAACATATCGACCTATAAAGTCGGTCAGAATGGTGTGTCGTCGCCGTTTTTGCTAGCGGGTTATTTAGGCATATTCCTTAGCATCGCCTTTTTACCAGTTCCCGATTACATCCTCGTTCCAGCGTGTGGTTACCTATCATTAGCAGGGTTGTTCAATCCGTATTACGCGTTTCTGGCGTGCCTCGCGGGCGCTTTGTTGCCGATAGAGTACGTTTTCGGTACACTTGCAGCCAGACCACTACTGTTGAGAGTAATGTCATTCTTTCATATATCTGAGAAGAACCTCGAAGCAGCAGATAAATGGGTGTTGGAACACGGCAAATTCTCAATTTTCATAGCCACCTTCATACCGTACTTCTACAGCGTCGTTGCTCTGGCTGCCGGGACAATGAAAATGAAAGCGGCCGCGTTCTTTCTATCCAGTTCCTCAGGCTATAGCTTGAAATTCGTATTCCTTGAATGCGTGGGTTTCTATGGCCTCTACGTCTTCACGGCTTCATTTGACTTTTCGCAAAGAACTCTCTTCACTTTGCTCCTGATTTTATCTTCGATCTACGCAGCTCTTCATCTCACAAGAACCTTAACCCGAAAGTATATGAAGCATTAAGCAAGCGATAGCATTGGAATCGTCAAACATGGAAGTCGCCCACACCACTTGAACAAAATACCTGCACAGTGTTGAAAGCTACGATTTTGAATGCGCGTTCTGCCTCGGGAGTACGTCCAAGCTTGGCTCAATCATGACTGTGAACTCAAGTATCATCTCATTCAACTAGTTGGCACCATTGAAAGAAAGGATTTTGTAAGGTAGCATTTTTCTGTTAGTTTGAGTTTATGGGCAGCATTTGCCTTTCGGGATGGAGTGTCCATGAGGACATTTTCTCGGGTGATTAAGTTGTGTACACAGGGCATTCATGAATTCATCGTTCATGTGATGTTCTATTCCGCAGACACTTTCTTCCTGTATGTCTGTTTTTAATGATTCCTTCATCAACACTTCTGTGAGTCTGTGAGCGCGAATGATTCTTTTAGCTATTTTTCTTCCTTTTTCGGTAAGTTCGATGCCTTGTCTTGTTTTATAAATTACGTAGCCTTCTTTTTCCAGTTTCTTTAGCATTTCTAATGCGCTTGGCGCTGCTACTTTTAGGTGATCTGCCACCCATGTTAGGTGTGCTAGTTTTTCGCCTCTTTCTTCCGATATCCATAGTGCTTCTAAGTATTCTTCTACGCTTTCGGAAGTTGGCATAGGTTGGTCTCAGTTATTTAATTGTTGATTTCGGGATATAAGTTTTGAATTCTTGGGGGTTGTGTTTGTTGGAAAAAATGATTTAGGTTTGCCTAAAAGTTAATATATTATGCTTTATTTAGGTTGACCTAAGTGTGTGCGGTTTGACAAGCAACTTTAAAGAGGCATCAACATGAATTTCAAAGTCGGCGACTGGCTAAGAAACTTCGGACCCGCCTGGATCGTAATGATAGCCGACATCGACATAGCCTCAATAATCACCGCAATACAATCCGGCGCAAGCTACGGCTACAGAATGGCGTTCATCCTCCTCATATTGATCCTGCCCCTCTTCATCATCCAAGACGCAGCAGGCAGACTAGGAACGTGTGCAGGGCTTGGATTGGGCGAAGCAACTAGAAAACAGTTCGGAAGCCGCAAAGCGATGATTGCCGCAGTGCCTATGGGTGTAAGCGATTTTCTGGAGTATTTAGCGGAATATGCGGGGATGGCTATTGGGCTGTATTTACTTGGCTTCCCCATTATTCTGGGGCTTATAATGATTTTCTCGATCCACACAGCGGTGATGTTTGGAAAGCAATATCGCCGAGCCGAGATGATTCTTATACCGTTAAGCTTCCTGTTAGTGGCTGCTATAGTCGCGTCAGCCTTCATCTTCCCAATTAACCTGAAAGATTTTGTTTCGTTGGGGCTCTCGCCGCTTCAGCCCTACAGTAAACCATCTTTCGACTTCCTTCTGGCAGCAAGCATAGGTGCAGTAATTATGCCGTGGATGCTCTATTACCACTCTGGTGCCGATGCGCGCAGAAAGAAAAAGCCAAAGGACCTAAAGAACGAACGAATCGAAACGCTCCTGGGAGCTGTAGTATCTGAAGTTCTGATGGTCATCTTGCTGTTTCCGGGGATACGGCTTGCCAACGGCGGCAAAGTGATCACTGCCTTAGCCCTTTCAAAAGTGCTTTCGTTCTTTGGACCTTATGCCATGCCTATTATGGGCGCGCTGTTCCTTTTCGCGGGCTTTCTTGCACTCATCGTTATATCCCTTGGCTCAGCATGGGGGGTCCTTGAAGCCACAGGCAAAACCTCGCACACTTCTTTCATAGGAGTGTACCTGCTTGAAAGCATTCCAGCCGTAATCATTGTAGCTACAATAACAGGTTACATCCAACTGATGCTCAGCCTAATGGTTATCTATCCGATAGTGATTATTCCGTCCCTGTACTTTCTGGGGAAGCTTGTTTCAGATAAAAAAGTGATGAACGGCTACCAATACAACAAATACGAAATAGCAGCCTTCGTTATAGCATCAGTCATGATTGTGGCAGGCGGAATCCTAGGTTTATCTTCATTGCTCTGAAAACCCGCTTTTCGAACAAGAAGAACCGTTAATGCGCAGTTAAACAGCAAATTATCGGGCAAAATAGGCTTAAGTAGCCTCAAAAGTCGCGTAGGCGGCTGAGGAACCAAAATTTTCTTTAGGTATAGATATTAACCTTGGTTTACTTTTAATGTGGAAGCGTGAATTAAAAAATGAGTGTACGGCTGCAGATCTTCGAGCATAACGGGAAGGATGATAATCCCTATCGAAGAAACTTTCGCTTCGCAGTTGTTGACTATAGCAAGTCTCAGAGTTACCCCTCCAACTTTGTTTGTATGTTGCCGTTAAAGTTAGGAGTGGGAAAACCAGATAGTGTTTTCTTGAAGGTTTATGGGAACAGAAGTTTAGAGCAAGCTAAAATATTGTTGAATGGAGCTTTGAAGGCAGAAAACGATGTTGAAATCAAAGCTGAAATTGAAAGAAGATTGAAACTGCTTGATCCTACTCAGACGGCGCAAATCAAATGCAGCTCTTGCGGCAAACTTTTTCAGCCTCAAAGAATAAGGCGCTACAAAAAAAATTTTTGCCAAGTTTGCATGAGAAAAAAATACGGAAACCGATAAGTATCTCGCTTTTAGGCAGCCGCTTTATGGCTGAGGCAAAGGTTACTTAGATTTTCGAGTTCATGTTTTTGTTAAAATTAGGCTCTACTGCTCGAACCAAAATTAAACTTTGGCAGAACTAACTTAATCTTTTGATTCAACTATTCCATTTGGGTGCTTTTCCATCCAACTTAAGGCGACGGCTTCAGCCTGTGTTTTCTTGGAGAACTCAGGCGAGATTTTTTTGCTCTCTGCTTCATCCGTTTGCTCTCCCGCAAAAAGCACTGCCTGGTAGTTTGAGCTGAATTCTTTTTTGGAAACAATTAAAGTTTGACCTGTGGCTTCGTTTACATAGCCGCCTTGATTGCTTATTTTCTTCCACCCTTTAATGATCTTCATATTATTCGCCCTGTTGCTATCCCTCTGCAAGTTTTCTTGTGATTATAAATAGAAGTTGTTTAGGTTTATCTTCGTCTTGCCCAGGCCTGTTTGGGTTCAAAATTAGCGTGGGGACCCGTCGTTTTTGCGGATTGATTGGTTGATTGTTTTGCAAAGCAAGCTTTGCAGTAAACTGGCTTGCCTGGCGTAGGCTTGAAGGGCACCGTGGCGGTTTGGTTGCAGCTAGTGCATTTTACCTCGTAAACTGTTCTTTGAGACATATTTTCACCTCGGTTCTCCTTCGTTAAGAAAAATTAGTTTCTGAACTTTGGGAATTTTAACTGTCAATTAAGCTTTTTCGCCTTTTTTCTTGTTATCTGTGAAGCTTTTCTTTGATGCTTTCTTTCTGGATACACAAGTTAGCCGTACGGAAGATTTACATCTGCGACAGTTTTTAACTAAACCCGCTCTCAACATGCACATTTTCATTTACCTCAATATTTTCTTGAAAAGAATCAATTATACGAAAGGGTAAACCCACGAGGATAAGAGAAACTCTTCAGCTTACAATTCTTCCGCCACGCTTATAAAGCCATGTATGAAGAAAACGATTTTTAAGATAACATAGCCCCTCTTGCTTAACGGTGCAATTAATGGAAAATGAATCATAGAAAACGGTTTGCTTCTTAGCTATGCTAATATAGCTCTACCCGCCTCTTATGTATGAATTAGAGTTCTTTAGGGGAAGAGTCAGATCGGCCGTTAGCAATTTTACTTTTTCTCCAGACTGCTCTATAAAAAGGAAGGGCACCAAAATAATCTTGAAATGCTGCGAATGTGGAAATACTTTCAAATTACCTGACGTTAAAGAAGACGACATTGTTGCTTGCCCGATTTGCGAAGCTGACTACAAAGTTGTGGTTAAAGAAGGAAAACTTCGGTTAGAAGAGCACATGTATGAAACCGAAGACTTAGGTGAACTGTAAAAAAGCTTATTCCACAAAAAACTGTTTTTTAGTTAAAACAAAGCGCGTTAACTTGCTAATTCAACCCGTGCGCCTATTGCTTGGCCAGGAACCCCGTGTGGGAATCTTACCCGAACCATGCCGTTTTTTCCGTGGGCACCCCTGATTTTTCCTATAAACTTGTTGTCGCCGTTTTTCCAGGTTACTTTTTGTCCTATGAGTTTGCCCGCTGAAGACTCAGAATCAATCGTTTCCAGTTCGATTAGGCATTCTCTTGATGTCTGCGATTTTGGCCCTGTTCTGTAATTCACTATTCTTCCATGTACTTTTTGACTCAAAATATACACCGCTTCGCTCCCCCTGTTAAGGCATACTAGCTTTTAAAGCTGCAGTATTATGTTGGGGGAAGGCAACTCAGTTTTTCGGAGCTTTCTTTCCTGCCTTTGTGGTCAAAGAATCTTTAGGTCGGCATGTGTTTCCTCAAAAAGCCGATTCTAGCGGTAAGTAACGGCAAAAGCTTATCTGCTGCATAGAACGCGATTGTGGCGTAGACTATTCCGCCTAAGACATCTGTGAAATAGTGCTCGCCCAAGTAGACTGCGCTAAACCATGTTCCAACAGGAATCGACAGTGCTGGGAGCGCTTTCCACCTCCAAATTTTGAATGCGAAAAGAAACACCAGCCAGGGCATAGCTGAGTGCATGCTGGGGAATGCGGCGTAGGCGTTTGGGCTCAGAAAGTCAAACAGGGTCTTGTAAACGGGGAGCCCGAGGTTGGCGTCAACTGACCCTGTTAGGATTCGGGTAACGTCTGGAACTGCAATCCAGGGGGGCGCGACGGGGTAAAAGAGGAAAGTTATGAGGGCGCTGTAGGTTAATATGGCGAAGCCAACGGTGTATTTCCAGTAGTTTTTAGGGCTTTTTTTCCAGACAATGTAGGCGAAGACGGTTGGTACAAAAAAGTATATGCCGTAGAAAAATGCTCCAACGTAATTTAAAATAGGCATCTTTATCGTTTGCTGTAGAATGAGGCTGGGCACTTGGCCGAACAGCAAGACATCAAAATTGTATGGTCCCACATGAAGGTTATACATGGAAATTGTTCCTATGAAACTGTACATGACTTCGTAGGATACAAATACCGTGACGAAGGGCAGCCAGTCTTTGAAGGCGTGCCAAGTCCGTTCGTTATACGTGCAGTAAATCAGGATGCCTAAAACCAGAAATTCCGGGCCTGGAATGATTTTGTAGTCTATGCAGAAGACAGCTACGGCAACTATGTACAGTGATGACAACAAAAGAGAGATAAACCTAGTAGAACGGTAGTTAATGTTTTTTAAAGTAACTCGAGATTTCTCATTTTCCTTTTGATTTTCTGCCATTATGTAAGTTTACCGCTCTTAGCTTGTTTTTCGCTTTTAAATGCTTTTTCCCAATTCACCCCTAAAAGAAGCCTTGGTCTATGGTTGGGCAATCTTTCAGGGCAGTTTTGGAAGAGAAAGTTGGCGGAAAAATTAGGCTGACATCATATATGCCGTGTCGCTATAGTAAGCCACATTTCTGGCAACGTGTGCTCCTTGATAGAGCTTGCCGATGTTTGCCATAAGCTGATAAGAAGCCTTCAACGCCAAGTTCAAGTTGTGGTTTGTCAGGAATTTAGCTTCTATATTAAGCGCGGTACCCTGAATATTTGCCGCTATTTGGATGCCTCCGTCCTCCGTGATCCACTTTAAAGTGACGCCTTGGCCGTTTTCAGATATGCCAAGCCAACGCAGTAAACCGAACCATTTGCCTTTTAGAGACAGGATGAGCTGTTGGGTCATGAGGTCAGATGGAAGAAAAGTCTGAATCAGCGGCGTTGTCGGCTCTTCCTTGCGCAGCTGACTAAGTTTTAACTCCGTTATTTTTGGAGTAACCCTGTAGCCTTCAGGTCCTTTTTTTACGATGCCCTCTTGCTCCAGACGAACAAGTATGCGCGATAAAGTCTCAGGATGAAGTCCTGTTCTCCGTTTTAATCCGTCGAATGTGAATACGGCTAAGTCTTCGTTTTCTATCAGCGTCAAAACGTCAACGTCGCGTTCGCTGAGAGAATAGTCGGCTGGAAGGCTTTGCCAATTAACATCCAGAAGAGGTATCATTATTCTGATTTTAGGCTGCGACGTTGCTTTTGAATGTTGCTTTGTTTTTTAAAGAAAACCCACGGCGAAAAGAGTAGTTGGGCTGCTGGTTAGCCGCCTTGTTTTATTTTTTTATCTTAGGGTGATTTTTTCTCCGGTGGCAATGTAGACTACATCTTCCATAATATAAGTGGCGTGATCAGCTATGCGTTCAAGGTATCTTACTATGAGTGTGCTTGAGACTGTGCATTCAGTGGTTATGCCTGCCTGATTCACCAGCTTGTCGAGGAACTCAAGGTACATGTCGTCCACTCCTTGCTCGGTTGTAGTTAGTTTCTTGACGAACTCTGCGTCTAGGCTTTTTATTGATTCAATGCTTATGGTGACCATTTTCAAAACTTGCTCAGCCATCTTATCAATATACTCAAATATCCATTCATCACATTTGCTTTGCCTATTGAATCGGGTGCTGACGAACGATATGTCCCAAGCATATCTTCCGTAACGTTCGAAATCATATGCGACTTTCATGTAGGAATTTATGATTCTTAAGTCAGAAGCCACGGGTTGATACTTCGCTATTAAGCTGAAGGCTTTTTCTTCAATCTCAAGGGTGTTGCCTACGAGAATCTCGGAGAGTTCATGTGCATTGTTGGTTGTGTTTTTGCCTTCAAGGAAGCCTCTGATTGACGTTGCTACGGCTTTCTCGGCGACTTTGCCCATCCTGTAAACCGTGGTTGTTAATTCTTCTAATCCCTTATCTAACAGTCTTTGCATACTTTCACTATCCGAACTTTCCCGTTATGTATTTTTCTGTTAACTCACTTTTGGGGTTCTCGAACACTTCTGAGGTTGCGTCGAACTCGATGAGTTGGCCTAGATACATGAAAGCGGTGTAATCTGAAATACGAGCTGCCTGCTGCATATTATGCGTAACAATTATAATCGTAAACTCCTTCTTAAGTGCAACAATAGACTCTTCAATTTTAGCGGTGGCAATAGGGTCAAGAGCGGAGCAAGGCTCATCCATAAGAATAACTTCAGGCTCAACCGCAAGAGCCCGCGCTATACATAGTCTCTGCTGTTGCCCCCCAGACAAATCAATTCCGGATTTCTTGAGATCATTTTTTACTTCATCCCAAAGAAACGCCATCTTAAGACTCCTTTCTGCCACGCTGTCAAGTGTCTCCTTGTTTCTTACACCAGCGAGTTTCAAGCCTGCCACCACGTTATCGTAAATGGACATTGTAGGGAAAGGATTGGCCTTCTGGAAAACCATTCCAATTCTTCTGCGAATAGCAACTGGATCAACCTGCGGCGAATAAATGTTCACTCCATCCAAAATGACCTCCCCTTCGACTTTTGCATTCGGCGTCAATTCATGAATTCGGTTGAGACATCTTATCAATGTGGTTTTTCCACATCCAGAAGGGCCCATAATTGCAGTTACCTTATTTTCAGGGAAGCTTAAGTTGATCCCCTTTAGAACTTGTACTTTCCCAAAATTGGCTTTCAAGTCTTTCGTTGATAGCTTAACCGTCGTTGAATCAAGGTTTTTATATTTGCTTATTTTAATTGTCCCTCCTAACATGATTTTGCATTGGACCTATTGAATTTTTAGTCGTTATCCTACGCATACATCCTTGCTCCTTTTACTTTTCTTCCTACGGTAAGCTTAACCAAAAGATTCAACGCGAGCATAATAAGTATTAGGACTAAAGCTGCTCCCCACGCCTGCGTTTGCTGAGATGAATACGGAGAGGTAGCGTAGTTGTAGATGAGGATTGTCATTGAAGCTGTTGGCTGAAATATACTTTTTGCAAAGTAAATGCTTGTAGAAGCCGTTAAAAGGATTGGAGCTGTTTCTCCTGTTGCACGCGCCACGGCCAACAATATGCCCGTTAAGAGCCCGTTTTTCCCTGTGCCTATAACGATTCTGATAACAGTTTTCCATCGGGGGATCCCCAGAGCCAGCGACGCTTCCCTCAACGTGTTCGGAACAAGCTTAAGAGATTCACCTGTTGTCCTTGCGATGATAGGCAGCATCACAAAACTCAAAGCGATGCCACCTGCAAAAGCAGAAAACTGTTTAGTGGGATAAACAATTATAACGAAAACGAACAAGCCTAAAACAATTGAAGGAAACCCGGTAAGTACATCGTTCATAAAACCTGAAATTGCGGAAAGCTTAGAAGTTGACCATTCTGAAAAGAATATACCTGCTCCGACGCCAATCGGCACAGAAATTAGAGTGGCTATGCCCACCATCGTGAAAGTTCCAACTATTGCGTTGGCTATTCCTCCGCTTGAAATATTTAGTGGGTTCTGCGCACGGGTAAGAAAACCTATGCTTAGAGCGGGTGCCCCTCGCATGAAAACGTCTCCAAGTATGAGTATTAAGGGTATTATGGCTAGGGCAACAGCTATTATCACTAATACAGTCATTAATTTATTAACGATTTTTCGCCAGAGTGAAATACTCGCGGGCAGATGAGGTTTTGTTGTCAACAAATCCCTCTCAAGATTTAACTTGTGTTCCACGAGTCATCCTCCAAAGCAATAGTCGAGCAAGACCGTTAATTAATATCGCTACAAAAAACAAGATTAAACCTAATTCGATTAAAGCCCCTTGAAAAACCCCTGAAGACTCGCCGAATTGATTGGCGATAATTGAAGATAAAGTGGCGCCGGGTGAAAACAAACTTGAAGAAACTGAAGGAATGTTCCCTATCACCATTGTGACAGCCATTGTTTCGCCGAAGGCCCGTCCCAGCCCCAAAATGAAGGCGCCAAATATGCCGGAGCGGGCATAGGGCAGGACGCTTTTCTGCGTAACTTCCCAGTCTGTGGCTCCGAGCGAGTACATTGCTTCACGCTGACTATTTGGAACCACATTTAACACATCTCTGGTAACTGCTGACATTGTTGGAATAACCATTATTGCTAATATGACTCCCGCAGTAAGAAAATCGTATCCAAAGGGATGCCCTGAGAATAAGGGGATGTAGCCAAGAGACTTACTTAAGGGTCTTTCTACATAATCGCGTATGAGGGGAATTAAGACAAAAACCCCCCATAAACCGTAAATCACGCTGGGTACAGCCGCTAAAAGGTCAACAAGTGTTCCTAATATATAACCAAAGGTTAGGTGGCTCTTGAGCTTCTCAGTTATGAAAACAGCTATTCCCAGACTAATTGGGAAACCGATTACAATGGCAATTGCCGAAGAAACCAATGTTCCGTAAATAAACGGCCAAGCACCAAATACGTTATTACTTGGTTGCCATTTTGATCCAACCAAAAAGCTTGGCCCGAATTTAAATAATGATGGCGCTGAGCCGAGAAAAAGTTCAGCGGCAAGTCCAACAACAACACCGATAACAAACAAAGCTGCTGCTGCAAGAAGGATTTTTAGTATTACATCTCCTCTTAGCAGTTTGAATCGCAATTTTGCGGTCCTCAGTATTTTTGGGTTAATTTAAAAAAGATAGGGAAGAATAGCTATTAAATTATAGCTAAACTATTGGTGCTCCACCGTTGTAGGTTATTGTATCGATTGATGCTGTGTCTACTGCGACTACGTTGGCTGGCAACGGAACGTATCCTAAACCTGATCCTAATGATTGACCGGCGGGGCTTACAATCCACTGTAGGAAGTTGACGAGAGCTGCGGCTGAGGCAGCGTTAGTTATGGTTGATGGAGTCTGGTTTTGATATACTAGCGCATAGGTCATGGTTGCAATGGGATACACAGTTGTGGCTGATGTATTGCTGAATATGTTGTTGACTATTGATACGCTTGTCCATGAGGCACTTCCTGCTGGAAGACCTGTAGAGGCTCCGGCTGAAAGGGCTGCTGCAATGTTTGTTACGTTAGCTAAGATGAAGTTGCTTGCGGCATTTTCGACAGTGCCGTAGTAAAGTGAGGTTTGACCTGTATTCTCGAGTATATAGGCTATTTCAAGTGGACCGATTGCTCCATTATTTCCGGAAATGGCTGCTGCTACACCGGCATTTTTGGGAGCTGCTATAGTACCGCCTGAAGTAGTTACCCAATTAGGGGTTGTGCTCTCTCCAATGGTTGTCTTAAATTGCGAGCTTGAGTCAGATAAGAAATCGCTGAAGGCGAACATGGTTCCGCTTCCGTCAGATCGGTGAACAGTGATTATAGGCGTACTAGGCAATTGAGCTGCCACGTCTGGACTTTGTAAAGCTAGGATTGAAGGGTCATTCCAAGTTGTTACAGTTCCCAAGAAAATATTTGCAAGAACTGTGCCAGTGAAATTAAGGCCATTCTGACAAATTGAACCGTTGAGAAGCTTTAGATTATATGCTGGCACCACTGCGCTTGCGGTTATTGGGATTGTTAATGCGGTTGTGCCTGAGGGAAGTGCCGCGTACTGTGCTGCGGTCATAGGTGCATCTGATTCACCGAAATTGACTACTTGATTCTTAAAATCAGTAATTCCCGCGCCGCTTCCTTCTGCATTGTAGTTAACTGTTATTTGCGGTTCGGCTGACCCGTAGGCGCCTTGCCAAACAGACATTAGCGGGGCGACAAGTGTACCTCCGCCCCCGTTTATTGTTGCTGTGGCTAGTGGCGTTGTTGTCGGAGTTGGGGTTGTTGTTGGAGTTGGTGTTGAAGTAGGTGTTGTTGTAGCTTTGGGTGTTGCTGTTGGGGCCGTTGTTGGTGTTGCTGTTGGCGCAGTCGTAGGTGTTGCTGTTGGCGCTGTTGTCGGAGTTGCTGTCGGTGTCGCATTTGATGAGCCTGATAGAGATATGTAAGCGAAGACGCCTCCGACGATGACGATGATTACGACGATTGCTGCAATAATTATATATGTGCTTTTCATTTTTTTAACCTTCGATTAAGCCTATTTAGTCTTTATTATAAGAGTGTGTTCTCCATAAACCCTATAGACTATATATAAAATCAATAGAGGTATGTATATTAACATAGAATTACATAATCAAAAATAAATAATGCAAAAAGCAGATAAATGCTCGCTGGGGACAATGACAAATTGTTTTTATCGGATAAGTTGAAGTCTATTTTTCAAACCTTTAATTAAACACTCCCAATATTAGATTAATATGGTGGTAGAATTGGCAAAGAAAAAACCTGAAGAACCAAAAACCCATGACCAATGCGTAAGAACTATTGCTGAAGACCTCAAAAAGGACAATTGGCTGGTAAAAGCGAATACTCAGGGTTGGGAGAAACCTTCTGAAATCGGCGGTGTCATCCCAGACGTTATAGCGCATAAGGGTTGCCTAAAACGGGTCTGTCAAATAGTCAGTGAGAAAGATTTTGAAGGCAACAAAACCCAATACCGCGATTTTAAAAACTACTGCAAAGAATACGACTTTCAGTTATATGTGATGGACAAAAATGGAAAACCAAACCCGATCGACCCAGAAACCTTAACAAAAAAATAAAAACATTGGAAAGAGAACTAGTTTAAGGAAATTTTTAAACCACATATTGTATTGGTGCTACCACGAATTGCATGTTTTTCGTAGGCTCTCTTTGGGCGTGGTCAAGAAGCCATTGGGAGAGCATTTGGCATTCGCCTGGTTTACATGAGAACTTTTTCGCCTTTGTGTCCCACTTGTGGCAGGCAGAACAGGGAATTTCTGAATTGCTACCTATAGCGACCATGAATGTAACCATCGGTATATCGGCTAAAATCGATTTATCTGTTATGAAGCAGCAATTAAGAGCACTTGTACATATCCAAATCTTTCATTTTAGAAAACCCATTTTATTGCTCTGGCGTCGGCACCCTCCTGACTTTTTCAGCAATCGGCGTACTATTTTCCAACTCATCGATTGCACGCGATGACGATAAACGCTGGTAAACGGGGCGCAACGGGATACAACGGAATGCGACGGAAGCGAACGGGAAAAAACGCAACCTGCCAAAAAAACAAACGCTAAACCAAAAAAGCAACCCAACGCACAACAAACAAAACAAAATGGAAAAAAATGACCCACCTGCTCGTACTCGAACAGTTTAATAAAAACGTGTGCAGTAAGTAATTGTAGTAGGAAGGATACGTTTTTGCAGCCAAACATAGAAAACAAGCCGAACAGGCTGATTAAAGAAAAAAGCCCCTATCTTCTCCAGCACGCTTACAACCCCGTTGACTGGTACCCGTGGGGTCAAGAAGCCTTAGAAAAAGCGAAAGCTGAGGACAAACCCCTTTTCGTGAGCATAGGCTACTCCAGCTGCCACTGGTGCCACGTTATGGAAGAAGAATGCTTCAGCGATAAGGAAGTTGCAGACCTGCTCAACCAAGCGTTTGTCTGCGTTAAAGTTGACCGAGAAGAAAGACCAGACTTAGACGCAGCATACATGGCTGTCTGTCAAGCTATGGGCAGGAACTGCGGTTGGCCACTGAACATACTCATGACGCCCAAACTTAACCCGTTTTTCGCCGCAAGCTACATCCCAAAACACAACGGAAGAGGCTTGACGGGCATGCTGGATCTTATTCCTCAAGTAATGCAGATATGGAAACTGCAGCGTTCTCAACTGGAAATTGTGGGAGCAGACATAAAGAGCCGCATAGAAGCGATGGAAACTAGAACTCCGCAAGAACTCGGCAAAGACGTCCTCCAAGACGCTTACGACCGCTTAACCTTGGATTTTGACAAAGAAAACGGCGGCTTTGGCACGGCACCGAAATTCCCAAGACCGCACAACCTCCTATTTCTGCTGCGCCACTATGCGCGGACAGGGAACGATAACGCGCTTGCTATGGTCGAAAAAACGCTTCAGCAAATGCGTCTAGGCGGCATATACGATCAACTGGGTTTTGGCTTCCACAGATACAGCACCGACGAAAAATGGCTGGTTCCCCACTTTGAAAAAATGCTCTACGACCAAGCGCTAATAGCAATGGCTTACATAGAAACGTTTCAGGGGACAGGCGCCAAACGCTATGCATTAGCAGCCCATGAAACAATGGATTATGTTCTACGCGATTTAGCGGCGCCTCAAGGCGGATTTTACTCAGCGCAAGATGCTGACACAGAGGGCGAAGAAGGCAAATTCTACCTGTGGACCCTAGACGAAGTACTCGACACCCTGTCCCCTGCCGACGCGGAATTAGCAGTCCACATATATGGGCTGCGGCCAGAAGGCAACTTCATTGAAGCCGGAAGACAAAGCGGCAAAAACATACTGCACATCGCCGAATCTTTAGAGGAGCTTGCGCCCTACAAAGGCTTAACCCTGCAAGAACTCATAGAACGCGTGCACGGCATAAGGGAGGCGCTTTTTGAGGCAAGAAAAAAACGGGTGCCTCCGGCAATAGATGATAAAGTTTTAACTGACTGGAACGGCTTAATGATCGCAGCCTTGGCAAAAGCAGGCAGTGTTCTCAACGAAGCAAAGTATGTGGACGCTGCAAAGAAAACAACCGACTTCATCCTGACCGAGATGTTCAAAAGTGGCGTGCTCTATCACCGCTACGCAAAAGGCGAAACTGCCGTTGAAGCTTTTCTGGACGACTACGCCTTCTTCATATTTGGCCTAATTGAGCTCTATGAAGCAACCTACGAAGAAAAATATCTCCAAGCCGCGTCCTCTTTAACGAAAAACATGGTGACTAAATTTTGGGATCAAAAGAACGGCGGGTTTTACCAAACGCAAAATAGCGAGGCTGCCACGCCAAAAATCAAGCAGTTATACGACGGCGCAACTCCATCAGGCAACTCGGTAGCGCTACTGGACCTGGTGTGGCTCAGCCGTTTAACCGATGAACCCGCAAACGACGTGATGGCGGCTCAAATGACCAAAACATTCGCGCAAGAAATAGAGGGTGCGCCTGAAGCTTACACTTTCTTCCTCTCTACAGCTGCCTTACTTATCGGCTCATCCTACAGCGTGACCATAATTGGCGATTTGAAGGAGACCGAAACACAAGAAATGTTGAAGTCAATAAGAAAGCAGTATCTGCCAAACGCAGTTATTGCGCTAAAGCACCCTGACAAAGCTGGCTTTGGCTACCCGCAAATTGAAGGCAAAGCAACCGCCTACGTCTGCCGCGACCAAACATGTCTTCCTCCCACAAACAGCATAATGGCGATGCTTGAGCAGCTAGGAGTGAAACAGGAAAAACACTAAAATTTCGTTTTAAAGGTTTAAGGAGTAAATGGTAAATCGAAAAAAAAATAATTTTAAGTTAAGTAACCAAGCATCTAAAAACTTTTGGTTTAATCCGTCACTTTGAATTTGGTTCCGCATTCCTTGCATGAGTATGTTTCAACAGAAAAAATCCTGTTTTTAAATGACTTATCGGGTTCAGCAATGTCTTTGCCACATTTAGGACACTTGACCATGTCAATCAGGTGCGGTAATGTACCGTAATGAAGATCTCCCCTTAGAATGTTGCGCTGACATCTGCAAAAAACAATCCAATCCCAAGTCACCACGTAATGAGTTTATGCGCCTTTTAACAAAAAACCCTTGCGGATGAAGTTACCCGAAACCGCGGAAAGTATTGTTTATATATTACCGCTTGGTTGTTGAAACACAGTTGTAAATTGGTTTAGTAATGGATGTTGATTTGAATGCCTACCTGTCCTTATTGTGGCGCGACCGTTCCTGATGGCGCAATTGCCTGCGGTAAATGTGGAGGTTCACTAGTTTCTACTCAGCCTCAGGCGTCTAATACCTTTCAGTCTCAAACAAGTTCATCTGGTCAATCTTCAAATTCTGGTTCCACTTCATGGTCAAGCGGAAACTCCGATTCTCAACTATCGAGTAGGCTTGAAAAAGCTTTGAAAAGAAACGAGCAGTTAAGCTACATAGCTGTAGGTTTATCGGTAGTGCTCCTTGTCTTGGTTATCATTTTCTTATTCTGAAAATGACGGAAAATCTTTAAATGGATGGAGACGTGAAAAATGGAAAATTCCTTAGAAAATACGGTTAAAAGATTGGAAAAGGCAAATAAGATACTCACAGTTGTAGTTATTGTCTTGGTTATTGCCATAGTTGTGATTTTATAATTAGACGCTGCAGCCAAGACAGTTGAGTTTCTCCGCAAGAAGACAGCGTTAACCAAGCGACCAAATGGTTTACCCACTTTTTTGATTGGAAGCGCGCGTAACCTGCAATTTACGCTGGTTCCAAGGTGACTTCTATAGGGTATCCTTCGAGGGTGGGCTTGTCATTTTTTGGCAGGGCTAGCGTGATTTTTGGGATGGTTATGCGTCCGCTTTTCTGCATTTTAGCGTAAAAACTCTCGTGCGATCCAAACTGGCGGATGACGCTTACGTGGACTTTTAGGGTTTCGGAGGTCTCCAGCTTGTACTGCCAGCGGACCAGTTTTGGCACTTGAAACCGATTTTTCTTCTGCAGCATTGTTCTGAAGGTGACTTTTTGTGTTAGCGGCAACTTTATCCTCTCTTACCTGGGTACTTTTGGGTATGCGCAGGTACGCAAGGGTACTTTCTGGTACTTTTCAGTACGCAGCCTGCGAGCGATTTAAGCTTTGCCGCAAAAAAGCAAACGGGCACAACCGCATCCAAAAACAAAATTAATTTTTCTTCTTCCAAAAAAGAAAAAAGCGCAACCAACCACTTTGTCAACGCTGCGAAAGAACCTACCAGAGTTTCCAGGGTAAGTCGTCCATGTATTCGTTTAAGGAGCGGATGGAGTTGCCGTTTTGTCCCTTCTGCTTTAGCACTTCCACAAGCGCGGCGGCTAACTGCAGGTTCGTTATGACTGGCACGTTGAATTCTACTGCTTGGCGCCTGATTATGTAGCCGTCGGTTAAGATGTCTGAGAAACTGTTTTGCCGATTAGCCATAGGCACGTTGATTACTAAGTCGATTTTACGTTCCTGCAGGTAATCCATAATGTTAGGGTTAGCTTCAGCCTCTCGGGCTTTGTAGAGCACCGCAGCGTTAACACCTGCCTCGTTGAGAACGTTAGCTGTATGCTTTGTGGCGTAGATTTTAAAACCCATATTAGCAAAAGCCCTGGCTATCGGCACAACCCGCTTTTTACGTTCTTCGCTGCCGCCCACACTTATGAAAATTGCACCGTCTTTGGCTGGAATGTTAAATTCTGCGGACTGCAGAGCCTTGGAGAAGGCATCGGAGAAATTTTCGCCCAAACACGCAACCTCGCCTGTGCTGAGCATTTCTACTCCGAGAACAGGGTCGGCGCCGCTTAAACGCATGAAACTGAACTGTGGAACCTTAACGCCGACGTGGGGAGCAATGGTCATCGGGGAAAGTTTAACGCCGTCGATTTTCTTGCCCAGCATCGCCAGTGTCGCGAGTTCGATGAGGTTTATTCCCCGTGTTTTACTTACAAACGGCATTGAACGTGAAGCGCGCAGGTTACATTCGATGACGTTGACTACGTCGTCTTTGACAAGGTACTGGATATTGAAGGGGCCATGAATGTTGAGCGCTTTAACTATGCTGTACGTGCAATCCTCAATTTTCTTCTGAACTTCAACCTTTAAGGCTTGAGGCGGGATAGTCATGGTTGCGTCGCCGCTGTGGACACCCGCGTTTTCAACATGCTCCATTATGGCGCCGATTAACACGTTTTCCCCGTCTGAGACGCCGTCAACTTCAACTTCTTTGGCTTGATTTATGAATTTGCTGATAACAACTGGGTGGTCAGGTGAAACCTTCGCGGCTAACTTGAGAAAATTCTCCAGTGACGTTTCATCATAGGCAACCCGCATAGCTGAACCGGAGAGCACGTAGCTTGGACGCACAATGACGGGGTAACCGATTTTCTCGGCGAACCGTTTTGCCTCGTTGATGGAGAGGAGTTTGCTCCAGCTTGGCTGAGAAATCTGCAGTTGATCTAATAGCGCGCTGAATTTTGAGCGGTCTTCCGCTAAATCAACGTTTTCAGCTGAAGTGCCCAGCAGTTTAACTCCTAAGTTGGAGAGTTTCATAGCTATGTTGTTTGGGATTTGGCCGCCGACGCTGGTTATGACGCCTAAGGGGTTTTCTTTTTCATAGATATCGAGGATTCGTTCTGTTGAAAGCTCCTCAAAATACAGTTTGTCGGAGACATCGTAGTCTGTGGAGACTGTTTCTGGATTGTAATTAACCATTATGGCTTCTTGAATGCCGTTCTTTTTGAGCGCCCAAATGGTGTTGACGCCGCACCAGTCAAACTCTACGCTGGAGCCTATTCTGAAGACGCCTGCGCCCAAAACGATAACTTTGCTTATGCCGCTTTTTAATTCAATGTCGTCTTCGTCTCCCCCGTAA
Source organism: Candidatus Bathyarchaeota archaeon (assembly GCA_963828195.1). Classification (GTDB taxonomy): domain Archaea; phylum Thermoproteota; class Bathyarchaeia; order Bathyarchaeales; family Bathycorpusculaceae; genus Bathycorpusculum. The sequence goes on along the minus strand of CAWHDT010000005.1, from coordinate 692,741 downwards.
GTCAGGTAGAGATAGTTGGTTTTAGCTGGCCACTCTGCAGCTAAAGTATCAATCTGCTTGACAACTGGAAGAATATTTGCGGTTTTCCTATAGGCTCGAATCGCGGATTCGTCAGAGCATTGGCACTTGGCAATTTGCTTATCAGAAAAGCCTATACGTTTAGCTTCCCGAATGACTTCTGCTGCCGAGCGATCTGCAAGATTGAGCTGGCGAAGCACCTCTTCCATATTGATGATATTTTGAATTTTGTAGAGGAAGAATGGGTCAACACCACTTAAACGATAAATTTCCATTATGGGAATACCCATTTTTAATGCTTTAACAATCTTGTAGAGTCTCTCATCCGTAGGGTTTGCAAGTTCATCACGTATTTTCGCTTCAGTTTCGGGCTCTGAATCTTCAGGGTTGCAAACTAAGCCTATCTTGCCAGTGTCCAACATGCGCACAGCTTTCTGCAGTGCCTCTTCAAAACAGCGGCCAATAGCCATCACCTCGCCGACGCTTCGCATCTGTGGACCAACATGTCGGTCAGCATTCTTAAATTTCTGCAGGTCCCATCTGGGAATTTTCACCGTTATGTAATCTAAGGCTGGTTCAAAGCAAGCTGTAGTGACTTCAGTTACTTTGTTTATGAGTTCCGGCAGCAAATACCCCAAGGTCAGTTTTGTGGCTATGTATGCTAATGGGTACCCCGTTACTTTGCTTGCTAAGGCGGAGCTTCTGGACATGCGTGAGTTAACTTCGATTACACGGTGCTCTTCAGATTTGGTATTCAACGCCCATTGAATGTTGCATTCGCCCACGATGCCTAAGCTGCGTATGGCGTTTATTGAAGTTGAGCGGATAAGGTGGTACTCGCGATTGGACATTGTTTGCGAGGGAGCTACAACTATTGAATCCCCAGTGTGGACGCCCATGGGGTCGAAGTTTTCCATGTTGCAGACGGTTAAGCAGTTGTCTGCGTAGTCCCGCATAACTTCGTATTCAACTTCTTTCCAGTGCCCAACGTACTCTTCAACGAGGATTTGGCTTATTCGGCTTTGGGCTAAACCGACAGTTGCCAAATCCTTTAATTCTTCAGGAGTATGAGCGACGCCTGCACCTTTGCCGCCGAGAGTGAAGGCAACCCTGATTATGACTGGATACCCAATTTCATCCGCCACTTCCAAAGCGGCTTTTACACTGGTTGCTGATTTGCTGTTTAGCGGAGGAACACCTGCTTTAAGCATCGCTTGACGAAAACGTTCTCGGTCGCCGGTGTCCTCTATCGCGTGGACAGGAGTACCTAAAACTTTAACGTTATATTTCTGCAGGATGCCTTTTTTCTCCAGTTCAAGACCGCAATTCAACGCGGTTTGTCCGCCGAACCCCAAGAGGATACCGTCGGGGCGTTCTTTTTCTATAACTTTTTCGACATATTCAGGTGTGACTGGGAGAAGATACACTTTTCCAGATAAACGCGGATCCGTCTGAATAGTGGCTATGTTAGGATTAACCAAGACGGTCTCTATGCCTTCTTCCCGCAGAGCCTTAAGACATTGGCTTCCTGAGTAGTCAAATTCAGCTGCTTCACCGATTTTTATGGCGCCGCTTCCGAGAACCAGCACTTTCTTTATCCAGTCAAACTTCGGCATGGTTAAGTGACCTCCAGCATCTTTGAAAACTTGTCAAACAGCAACTCCGTATCGTAGGGTCCCGGAGAGGCTTCTGGATGCCACTGTACCGCAAAAACAGGTTTGTTTTTGTGCTTGATGCCTTCAGTGGTTTTATCGTTTGGGTTTATGAACCAAGTTTCCAAGGGGGTTTTCTTTAAAGATTCTATGTCTACTGCGTAACCGTGATTCTGAGTTGTAATGTAGCAGCGGCGGTTTATCAGGTCGAGGGCGGGCTGGTTTTGGGCTCGGTGACCAAACTTTAACTTGTACGTATCTCCACCTAACGCCAGCGCCAGTATTTGAGCGCCAAGGCATATGCCCATAAATGGAACCTTATCAACTACTTCGCGCACGCACTCGATTGTTTTCACGCATTTCTTTGGGTCGCCTGGACCGTTGCTCAAGAAGACTCCGTCAGGATGGTAAGCCATCACTTCGCTGGCTGAAGTGTCGTAGGGAACGCGTATAACGTTTATGCCTCGTTTAAGCAGGTTGCGGATAATGCTGTATTTGGCTCCGCAGTCAAGCAGAACAACGGTTTTTTTGCCGTCCACGCTATATTTAACAGGCAGTTTCACTGACACTTCCTTGACTAAATCAGTCGTGTTAGGGTCAGCAATTTCTTTGCCCATTTTTAGGAGTGCGTCCAAATCAGGTTCTTCGCCAGCCTCAAAGACCTCTAAAATTCCAAGCATGACACCGTGAGTTCTAAGCTTCTTGGTTAAACGTCTGGTGTCAACACCGTAGATTCCTGGGACACCTTCATCAAGCAGCCATTTGTCCAGAGTTCTTGTTGAAGCCCAATGGAAGGGTTCTTGGCATAACTCATGAATCACCAAGCCTTGTACTTGGATGTGATCTGACTCGAAGTAAAGCGGAAGCCCCAAGTTTATCTCGTTTGAAGGAACGCCGTAGTTGCCTATAAGCGGATAAGTTAAAGTTAAAATCTGACCTTTATACGATGGGTCGGTAAGGGCTTCGGGATAACCAACCATCTGGGTTGAAAATACCACTTCGCCGCTGATTTTTCCTGTTGTCCCAAAACCGTTACCGATAAATGACGTTCCGTCTTCAAGAAGCAGAATCGCTTTTTTATTTTTGTTGGACGTGCTATGTTGTGGGACCAAAGCCCTATTCTACCTATAAGTCTGGATTTTTAAGTCTTACGTTTACTGGAGAATTCGAAAGAGAGTAAGATCCTGCAATTGCGTTAAGGGTGCTTTCTGCGTCAACGACGTTCCGTTTGAGTTCAACTACATTGTTTTTGAAAGTCATCATCTTCTTTTTTAGTGTTGCTATGGCTCTTTCAACCTCGACGGGTGAAGGACCACCTTGCACTTTATATGTTTCGATTATTTTGCGTAGATTTGTGCATTCAACCATATCCTCTTTCTTAACTACTAATTTGACGCCGACCGCCTGCTGAGCTACCTCTTGCAGCAGTTCAGGAGTAGCATCCGCTAAAGTTTGCTTTGAATCGATTAGCAACTTAACAAGGGCACCAACTATTTTATGTGAGGTTCGGAAAGCAATAGTGTATTTGCGTACAAGCATGTTGGCAAGTTCAGTTGCGCCAACAAAGCCTGATTCAGCTTTGCTTTCAACGTTTGTTGACACTTTCAAGTTGGGCATTAGCTCTGTCAATATGCTTAACGAGTTGCCTAAGTTGTTTGTTGTTGCCCAAAGTTTCGGCGTTACCTCTTGGAAATCAAGATTATAGGTTGACGGCAAACTCTTCAGGGCAGCAGCTGAAGCGACAAAATCGCCGAGCGCGTAGCTGGCTCTTGCACGGATGACTTCAAGCACTTCAGGATTCTTTTTTTGCGGCATTATACTGCTTGTTGAGGTGAAATCGTCTGGCAACTCAACTGTGCCAAACTCTTGTGAACTCCAAATTATCAAATCCTCAGCAAAGCGACTTAAATTTACTGCAAGCAAAGTTAACGCGGCTTGAGTTTCAAGTATGAAGTCTCGGCTGCCAACTGCATCGATCGAATTCTCCAAAACTTCTTTAAAACCTAAAAGCTCTGCGGTTCTTTTGCGGTTTATCGGGAAACTTGTTGTAGCTAATGCTCCCGAGCCCAGAGGGCATAGATTAACCCGTCCGTAAGCGCCCTGAAGTCTCTCCAAATCGCGGTTTAACCCTTGAACATGCGAAAGTAAATAATGTGCAAATGTGACAGGCTGCGCCGGCTGCAGATGAGTATATTCCAAAATGACCGTGCTAACGTGTTTGCTGGCTGTTTCTATGAGGCGTTGCTGCAGCTCCAAAACCTTAAGCATCAAGTAAACAAGTTCATTTCTGAGTTGCATGCGGATGGCAGTTGTGACTTGGTCATTTCTGCTTTTTGCGATGTGCAAGTTGCCGCCAACTTCAGGTCCAGTTTCTTGAAGAACCCCCTCTTCTACGGCCATGTGAACATCTTCAGCCGAAGGATCAAGCCTACTTTTGGATTGTTTCAAGAGCGCTTTAAGAATTTTTGCGCCGTCTCGCCACTGGATTATCTGCTGTTCCATAAGCATAATTACGTGGGCTTTATTGATGTCAACTACAGCGGCGGCTAAGCAGTCGTCATCTTTTCTTGAAGAAGTAAACTTAGCTACGTCTTCCCTTACAGAGGACAGCCGTCCGCCATGCAATATTTTTGACACTATTCACCCTCGGTTTGCTCATTAATATTAACTATTCAGGCGTTCTTTGTTTTCTGGGCCTCTTTTTCGCTTCTCTTTTTGAGAACGTTATACATTCTGGTTTGTAGCCCCCACAATTCAATGAAACCTTTAGAATAGGACTGGTTGAACGTCGTTTTGATGTTGTAGTTGGCAAGGTTTTTATCGTAAAGCGACATTGGCGAGGAGCGTCCGATAACTTGCATGCCGCCCTTGTAGAGTTTCAGTTTAACTTCGCCTGTGACGTTTTCTTGGGATTTGTTGATGAAAGCGTCAAGGTCATCTTTTAATGGGTCAACCCATAAACCAGCGTAAGCTAAGAAAACCCACTCTGCGTTGACTTGCTGCTTGAAAAGGACTTGGTGCCGCGTCATGACCATTTTTTCAAGGTCCTTGTGGGCTTCCAAAATTACGGTAGCTGCTGGGCACTCGTACACTTCCCTTGATTTTATCCCAACTAAACGGTCTTCAATATGGTCTATACGTCCAACACCGTTTTGGCCAGCGATTTTGTTCATTTTTTCTATAAGTTCAAGTGGCTTCAGGCTTTCATTGTTAACGGCTACTGGCACTCCAGCCTCAAATTTTAAAGTGACAATTTCAGGGGTATTCGGCGCTTTTTCAGCTGAAACAGTCCATTCGTAAGCGTCTTCAGGTGGCGCTTGGCTCGCGTCTTCAAGCAGCCCGCATTCAATTGCTCTTCCCCAAACGCTCGCGTCTATACTGTACTTTTTAGCCGCGTGGGAAACGGGGATGCCTTTGGTTTTTGCGTAAGCGATTTCTTCTTCGCGTGTCATGCCCCATTCGCGTACGGGCGCAATAATTTTTTTGTCCGGTGCCAAGGAGCCAAGGGTCACGTCAAAGCGTACCTGATCATTGCCTCTTCCTGTGCAGCCGTGAGCTAGGGCTGTGGCGCCTTCTTTCTCGGCAACTTCAACCATCTTTGAGGCAATCAATGGGCGCGACAGGCTTGTGCTTATGGGATATTTCCCTTCGTAGAGGGCGTTGGCTTTTATGGCGGGAAAAATGTAGTCTTTTGCAAATTCGTCTTTTGCATCGATTGAGTAATGTTTGAAAACGCCGAGTTTTATGGCTTTTTCCTCGGCTGCTTTGAGGTCTTCTTGTTGTCCAACATCTACGGTTACAGTTATTACTTGTGTGTTGTATTTTTCTTGGAGGTACTTGATTAAGACGGATGTGTCTAATCCGCCTGAGTAAGCTAACACGATTTTTTCGGCTATTTTTCTACTCCCCCATTTTTGCTGTAAATTATTCCCCTAACCTTCAATGTTGTATTTTTAAACATTGTGACTTTTTTGTTACTTAATAAAATTTAAATGTGCCATTTGATACAATCAGTAGCTATTATGACAATAGCTCAAAACGTAAGAAACTACCTGCGAAACAAACCGTACCTGCTTGAAGCACTGGAAAAAGGCATAGTTAACCTGAGCGAGCTGTCAAGACAAATACAAAAAGACCTGGAAACCGATGACATAAGTGCCATAAAAGCAGCCCTGCGGCGATATTCAGAAGAACTGCAAAAACATAAGCAGAAAAGAGAAGAAAAAGTTCTTCAACTGCTAAAGCGAAGCGGCATAGCCGTTTATGACCGAAAATCAGTTATAATAACAGGTAAAGAAATTGATTCGAAAACCGGCATGAAAGTTGATTTAATGGATAAATTCGTTTACCTCTTGGACAGGAGCGATTTGCCTGAACGCATAAGCACTCTTGTTAAGCATGACAACTGTACCATGATTGTCGTTCATTCGCCCGAGGAATTAGAGTTAACTCCGGGAGTTGTCGCGTTCCTTGCGACGTTGCTGGCGGAACAGAACGTGAACATTATTGAGTTCATTTCATGCTGGACTGAAACTATAATGGTGGTTGAGAAAAAAGACAGCCTAAAAACTTATGAGGTTTTGTCCAGCATGGTTGGTTAATAAGCTTCATGGAAACAACAAAATTAATAATGCCGCAGTTGATACTTCAGCTACAGCTTACGTTACTGTGCCCTGAAAAGGCGCTTATCTAAAGGAGAATGGAACCATGACGCATCAAGAATGCATAAACTGCAAAGCGAAATACAATATTGACGAGATTATTTATTTCTGCAAGCGATGTGGAGACATCCTTGAAGTAAAATTTGACCTGAAAGAGTTGGCTGAAACTCTCAAAGGCAGTGATTGGAAAACAAAGCCCCTGTCCGTTTGGCGGTACCGAGACTTTATGCCCATCCACGAAACCACACGCATAGTCACTTTAAACGAGGGCGGCACGGGTCTGCATCGTTCCCAACGCTTAGGCGATGAATTAGGACTAAAACAACTGTACGTCAAGAATGAGGGAGAAAACCCCACAGGCAGCTTCAAAGACCGAGGCATGACAGTTGGCGTAACGAAAGCCGTTGAACTAGGTGCAAGACACGTAATCTGCGCTTCAACAGGCAACACCAGCGCAAGCTTAGCTGCTTATGCCGCAAGAGCAGGAATAAATTGCACCGTTCTTATTCCCTCAGGCAAAATTGCCTACGGCAAGTTGGCGCAAGCCATGATTCACGGCGCCAAAGTACTGCAGGTGCGCGGTAACTTTGATCAAGCCTTAGAATTCGTGCTTAAACTGGCCGAGAAGCACAAAAACATTTACCTTCTCAACTCAATTAACCCCTTCCGCATCGAGGGACAGAAGTCTCTTGGTTACGAAATCTGCGAACAATTAAGCAATGAAGCACCAGACAGAATAATCATCCCCGTTGGCAACGCTGGAAACATAAGTGCCGTCTGGAAAGGCCTAACAGAATTCCATCAGCTCGGCTTCATAAAAACTCTGCCAAAAATGACGGGTATACAAGCAGCTGGCTCTGCACCAATAGCGCAAGCGATCAAAACAAACAGCGACAAAATCATCCCTGTTGAGAACCCTGAAACCGTCGCCACAGCCATAAGAATCGGCGCTCCAGTAAGCTGGAAAAAAGCAGTGAACGCTATCCGAGAATCAAATGGAACTGCTGAAACCGTTACGGATGAGGAGATTTTGGAGGCGCAGAAATTGCTTGCACGTATTGAAGGTATTTTTGTAGAGCCTGCAAGTGCATCTTCTATTGCTGGAATGATGAAGCTTGTTAAGAATGGCGTTGTCGGCAGAGATGAACGAGTCGTCTGCATAACGACAGGGCACGGACTAAAGGACCCTGACACTGCGATTAAACAGAGCGAAAAACCCATTGAGGTTGACGCTGAACTATCCGCCATAGAGCAGGCTTTAGGATTAAAAACGTCAAGAGTTATTTTGGCAAGGTGAATATGAAATGAGGATTATCTTAGTTGGCTATGGCGTAGTGGGGAAGGGTGTAACCACCATTCTGGCTCAAAGATACACGGAAAAGGTGAAAGATTACGGATTTAACCCAAAAATCGTTGCCATCGCCGATATAGACGGCGCGGTTATAAACCCGAAAGGGTTAAGCCCTGAAAAGTTAGAGGAGATTAAGAAAAGAGGTTATCCGATATCCGCCGACCCAGAGTTTGGGCACCCCGGAATGCCAGCGTTAGAGGTCATTGAGTCAGTTGAGGCGGAGGTAGTGGTAGAAGTCACGCCCGTCAACATCAAAACCGGTGAGCCCGCCCTATCACACATAACTAAAGCATTCAAAACGGGGAAACATGTTGTTACAACCAACAAAGGACCCTTGGCCCTAGCTATGCCGGCCCTCACGGAATTAGCTGAGTACAATAACGTTTACCTGCGATTCAGCGGAACGGTCGGCGGCGGAACACCCATGCTGGAGTTTGCCAAACGGTGCCTCGCAGGCGACAAAATACTAGCCATACGCGGCATACTGAACGGTACAACTAACTACATTCTAACTGAAATGTCTCAAAACCGCGTGACCTTCCAGGAAGCGTTAGCAAATGCTCAGAGGCTTGGTTACGCCGAGAGGGAGCCGTCAATGGACATTGATGGATTTGATACCGCCTGCAAAGTAGTTATTCTGGCGAACTGGATATTGAACAAGAAAATAACGTTAAAAGACGTGGATAGAACAGGCATCCGCGACGTATCCCTACAAGCGCTTGATGAAGCCTCAAACAGGGGTAACACAATCAAGCTTATAGGTTCAATAGACGGCAATACCACATCGGTTAAACCCACAGAAATAGCGAAAAACAACCCCCTGTGCGTCAGCGGAGTTTTAAACGCGATAACATTCTCGACCGAGTACGCGGCAGAACAAACCCTTATCGGCAGAGGCGCAGGCGGAATTGAGACTGCCAGCGCAGTTTTAAGAGACCTGTTAGATATAAGACACAAGTTAGCGGATCGAATGTTAAATAACTATTTGGAGTCCTAAAAAATGAAAATCGTAATGAAGTTCGGCGGCACCAGCGTTGGCACAGGCGAAAATATACGTCATGTAGCTGACATAGTCATTAAAAACGCTAAAAAAGACAAAGTTACCGTGGTTGTCTCAGCTTTGGCAGGTGTAACTAATAGCCTAATTGAAATTGCTGAGTTAGCCAAAAAAAGCGATGAAAAACGCATCCAAGCCTTCACCAAAGAACTGCTGAAAAAACATTTAGAGACGATTTCAACAGCCATCAAAAGTAAACAGTTGCAAAAAGAAGTTACCGAAACCGTTGAGAAAACAATTGTTGAGCTGGAGAAGGTTTTAACAGGCATCTGCTACGTCGGCGAACTTACCCCAAAATCTAAAGATTACGTAGTTTCCTTCGGCGAGAGATTGTCTGCACCTATTGTCTGGGGAACCATAAAAGACAAAGGGTTTGAAACACAATGGTTCACAGGCAAAGAAGCAGGCATCGTCACCGACTCCAACTTCGGCGAAGCCGACCCCCTCATGAATTACACCACTCACCTCATCCGAGAACGACTAGCGCCACTACTGGAAAAAGAAATCATCCCAGTTGTCACAGGATTTATTGCGGCAAACCAAGATGGCGTTGTAACCACCGTTGGCCGCGGCGGCTCAGATTATACCGCAACCATTTTAGGAGTTGGTTTAGGCGCCGATGAAATCTGGATATGGACAGACGTCGATGGCATAATGACCACTGACCCAAAAATTGTTCCTTCAGCCAAAATGCTTTCCCTACTCAGCTACCAAGAAGCGGCTGAAATGGCAATTTTCGGCGCCAAAGCCATGCACCCACGCGCTCTGGAACCAGTAATAAAAGAAGGCATTCCGGTTAGGATACGCAGCATTTTCCACCCCGAAAACCAAGGGACACTAATAACTAAAGAGCCAGATGGGAATGCTAAGGAAGCCGTGAAAGCGGTAGCATTGATCAAGGATGTTGCCATGCTTAACGTTAGCGGCGCAGGGATGGTTGGTGCTCCCGGAAGCTACGCTAAAGTGTTTGAGGTTTTAGGCAAAAACAACATCAACGTCATGATGATATCAACCGCTGCTTCGGAAGCGAACATTTCAATGATTATCCGTCGAGGGCTTTTAGGTAGGGCTATTAGTACTCTTGAAATTGCGCTCTTAGACAGAGGCGGCTTAGTCAGCGAAGTTACGGCGGAAGACGATGTTGCCGTAATAGCCGTCATGGGCGCCAACATGAAGGGAACCCTAGGTATAGCCTCCAAAATCTTCGCTACCGTCGCAAAAAAAGGCATAAACATCCGCATGATCGCTCAAGGCAGCTCAGAACTGAACATTTCATTCGTTGTCAAAGAAAAAGACGGCATTGCAGTTGTCCGAGCCATCCATGAAGAATTCAACTTGGACAAGATTTAGATTTAGCAATAAATGGCAAAGACCCAATTACAAATGTTTTCGGCTGCTTTTTCGCAGCGTTGACAAAGTGGCTGTTGAGGTTTTTTCTTTTTTTGGAAGAAGAAAAATTAATTTTGTTTTTGGATGCGTTTGTGCCCGGTTGCTTTTTTGCGGCAAAGCTTAAATCAGTTGCAGGCTGCGTACCCAAAAGTACCATTATGGTGTGGAAGATAGGTTTTCAGCGGGAGTTTTGTTGCGGCGCGTGGTTATAGTCCGTGGCTGTTGATTACTTTGCCCGAGTTAGCATCGATGACCAGCATAATCTTGTCGCCCTTGTGGTCGTACCTTGCAAACCACACTGGAACATGCAAAAGCTCCACATCCCCCACATCACACTCAGTATTCATAGACTGAATAGATTGGTATTTCGCGTGTGCCTTCTGCGACTGCAACTGATCAACCAGCGTCTTCGCCTGAGTTTTAGCGCCGTCTTCACTGATGTCCCCGTTAAGAATCTTCACCTGCTTAGGCAACTTTGCAATGTCAAAGAGTTCTCTGCCTTCAAGATTAAACTGGTAGTTCTGCGGCTGATAATCCGTGAGAGCCTTAAGCGCAATCACAGGAAAATTATAGTTCTCATCCATCTGCTCAGCTTTTTTGTTTCCGCCGCCGCCTCCGCGCCCCATGCCCATCCCAAAACCCATTATCCGTATCCGCTTCAACCCAAGAATACACGCAAACGAACGGCTAACTTCAGAGTCTGCTTCGAAAGCGCGTCTGCGTCCGCCACCTCTGCGTCCTCCTCCGCCGCCTCCGAAACCTCCGCCCATGCCGCCAAGTATTACTCCCAGCACTGCAGCGGATGCAGCGGTCTGTGCGAGCTGCGCGTTTTGGTTCGCCACGCTGATGCTTGTGCGTGCAGAGACGCTTACAATCCAGTAAGGCACGTAAGTGAGGCTTATTTCCTCCTGCTTAGAATCTTTGAAACGGTTCCTATGCAGAAAACCATTATCTACTAAAGGCTTGATTATCGCGTTCGCCTGCTCAACGGTGGCGACCTTCAAAGTAAGCATCGTCTGCTTCTGGATGTTAGTCCAGCCTTGACTTCCCAAAGTGACTCCGCTGCCACAGTACGCGCAGGTTATAACCATCTCGCCGAACTTTGGGGCGATAGGTGCTCCGCAGCTGGGGCATTTAAGCGATGACACACCCGAAGGAGCAATAACAGGTCCACTGGAAGCCGCTTGAGATGGCTTAGAAGCGTTTACCGATGTGCTAGCTCCACATTTAGTGCAGAAAGCCACATCATCAGGAAGCTGAGCGCCACATTTTTGACAATACACACATTCACCAACAGATTGCACCTAAATGGAGATAAAGATGTTCTTAAATTTTACCCATAATTAAACCCATTTTTCCCATTATAATCAAGAAATAAGTGGAAGCTCTGATTAAACGCAGGCTCGGGTTTTTGGCGGTTTCTGTTTGGGTTTTGTTTCGAAATGTGCCTTTTATAAATGACTAAATTTCGGGAGGCGGCAACAGCCTTCAATCAGTCACTAATACTTCCTCCATTAACTAGGAGGAAAAGCCATGCTGGAATTATCCAGATGGTCTTCTTATTGAGCTTAATTTCGTTAAGTGCTGCTTCGCTTACAATAATTCCGAAATCTATATTGTTTTCATCCATGAACCTGAGAATTCCCTTCAGGTCTTTGTTCTCGATTTCTTTGCGGAATTTTATTTCTATCGGAATAAGCTTCTGATTTTGTTCAAGAACTATGTCGACCTCGTTTTTTCCACGCCGCCAATAATACTTTGCCTTGCAGGAGACCACAACCAAATTTTCAATTATTCTTGATAGCGTTTCTTTTTCGGTGAAGTTTTGGGGGTAAAATGAGAAGATGATTCCTGTAGATGCGACGTATGTTTTTGGGAGTTTTCTGATTGAAACTGCGCCTTTTCGGTAGTTTGACGTTTGAAAAAGCAGCATTGCATAGGCTAGGAGGCGGAAATAGTTTGAGATTGTTCGTCTGTCTCGCTTCAAATCGTTTGAAATGTTTACGTAGTTAGTCAGCATTCCAGGGCTAGCGCATGTTAAGTTGATTATTTTTTCGAAAAGTTCAAAATCTCTTTTGTCAGCCAGCAACGCGAAGTCTTTGAAAACCACTCTGTCAACAACACTGTTTCTTATGTATTCTGCAACAATGATTTCGTTGCTTTCCGACGTGAGCTCGGGGAAGCCTCCCTTTCTTACAAATTCCAAGAACAACGGCAGCGCAACCGTTTGTTTCAGGAATGCTTCTTTAAGTTTGGCTAAGTTAAACTCGACCTGTTCAAGCGGGGCGTTTTTCATTGCAGAAAATTCCCTGAAATCAAGCGGCGAAACGGGTACAGTGAAAAACCTTCCTGCCAATCTTTCCCTAACAGATTTTTCAACAAGCAGCGACGCCGAGCCTGATACGACGAACTTGATTTTTGGGTAAAGGTCATAAAACGTTTTTAGTTTGCCTTCCCACCCTTTTGAATACTGTACCTCGTCAAGAAAAATGTATATTCTCTCTTCGAGGGCTCCAAAACTCCTTGTCAAAACGTCCCGCTCATAAGTTTCCAGTACTTCATCAACCGTGTTTTTTTCGTCATCAAAAGAAAAATACAAAATATTTCTAGGCGCAACGCCTTTTGACAGCAACTCTTGAATTAGCTGGAACATGGTTGTGCTTTTTCCAACCCGCCTTAATCCTGTGATGACCACAACCTGCCGGCGTTCTAACTTGTCCAAGGCGTCAAAGTAGACGGATCTTCTGAAGGGCTTAGCTAAATCTTCTGAGATTTTGCCAGTGCTCCACTGGAGATTAAACCTCTGTAGAAGGCTCGAATTTATCATATGTGTACATTGCAATGTACTAATATTTAAATTATCAGTACATTAGGATGTACTGAAAAAACAAAAAAACTATATTTGATGATGGCAGTCGACGAGGACTTAGACGAGGCGGGAACTGTCCGATGAACCGCAGATGAGCATTGGATCACAGGTAAACAATAAAAGAACCCTGTGCTTTAGAATATTCGAATATGTGGAGATTGCTTCATGGATAACGCAAAAATTGATGCGGATGTCTTTGAGATGCAAGCTGACATCTGCAAGACCTTGGCTAACCCTACGCGGCTAAGGATACTTCATGCTCTAAGAGAGGGGGAAAAATCTGTGGGTGAACTGACAGGTCTGCTCGGGTTGAGGCAGTCGAATCTTTCTCAGCATCTCTCCATTCTGAGGCAAGCCCAGATTTTGAAGGCGAGAAAACAGGGCTCCAACATTTACTACAGCGTTGCTTACCCCAAAATTAACATGGCTTGCGATCTTGTACGTGAGTTGCTTATTGAGTCGCTTGGGCGAAGGCAGGAATTGTCAAAGAGCTTGGCTGCTCAATTGAACCAGCAATAAAGAGAGCGTTTTCCGACCAGTGATTTTTAGATAGGAGACGGTGGCTTATTTTTCGGGTTTGAAAAGACATAAATAAGTTAACATATTCTAATAATAGAATGTCTGTAAGAGGATGTGTAAAAATGCCCGAAATGAATTTTGAAGGAACAGCCACCTGGAAAGGCGGAACAGAATGCGCCCTGTCAATAAAAGGCAAAGAACTCATAACTGTCAGTCCACCACCCATGTTTGGAGGAAAAGAAGGCTACTGCGTACCCGAAGACATATTCGCCGCTGCCTTAGCCTCATGCATCAACACGCTGTTTCTTTTAATCGCAAAAAACAGCCAGCTAGAACTCAAAAACCTAGAAACAAAAGCAAACGTCAAAATGAACATCGAAGGCATGGAGAAACTAATCTTCACAAACGTGCACTTCAACATGAACGTCGGATTGAAAACCGACAACGAACGCGAACGCAAAAAAGCAAACACCGTGTATGGAATGGCGCAGAAGATTTGCCCCATTAGGCAGTCTTGGTGAGAAGCCGTTCCAATCAGCTTTGCACTAAACTTCACTTAAAATAGCCTCTGCAAAATTCTCCCACCCGATTTTTTTTGTTTTATTCGTAAAATTAAAGGTGATTTTGATGCGATTCCGATTTGCTTTGATTTTTTTTCAGTGCAGATGTTTTTTCAAAACTTATGTTCTTGAACTTGAATTAATTTAATATATTCTATTCTCACACTGGTCTCATGAATGAATAGCGATGAGAAAATTCAACTGGGCACTTGTCATTCTAATTTCCGTTCTTTTAATTTCCTACAGCGTGTCAGTAGCCTCATGTACCGCTGCGAGTTCAAGCAGCGGAAACTGGCCGATGTTCCGAAATGACCCGAGCCGCAGCGGCACTACAAATTCAGGCGGACCCGCGAATTCCGCTGAACTCTTATGGAATTTCACGACAATGCAGGGTGTTTTGTCTTCTCCCGCAGCGGCTAACGGCTACGTTTGGGTTGGTTCCGAAGACGGAGCCATTTACTGTCTCAACTCTTCCAGCGGTCAACTTGTCTGGTATTTCTCAACTGAAAGCAAAGTGGATTCCTCGCCTGCCATCTGCGACGGATGCGTCTATGTAGGCTGCGAGGGCGGGAATGTTTACGCATTGAATGCAGCTAATGGAGACAAACTTTGGAATTACACAACAGGCGGCGAGGTTTATTCTTCCCCTGCAGTTGTCAACGAAGTAGTCTACGTCGGCTCCTATGACGGAAACGTTTACGCATTAAATGCTTCCAACGGGGTGAAGCTTTGGAGTTGCACCATAGGTACAAGTGTTGATTCATCTCCTGCGGTTGTGGGAGGCGTCGTTTATGTTTCTTCTGATAACTATTTCGTTTATGCACTCAACTCATCTACTGGCAGCGAAATATGGAGTAGCCCCACTGGAAGCACCGTCTCCTCCCCCAGCGTATCCAACGGATGCGTCTACATCGGCACAATCGACGGTTACGTTTGTTGTTTAAATGCTTCAAATGGTGTTCAGATTTGGAGATATCAAACCCAAGATGCGGTGACCTCTTCTCCTGCTGTTGCTTATGGATGCGTTTATGTGGGTTCCGAGGACAACAACGTTTATTGCTTGAACGCTTCTGACGGCTTGAAAATATGGCAGAGCCGAACTGGGTATTGGGTTTGGTCTTCGCCCTTGGTTGCAGCGGGCAACGTCTACGTGGGTTCTGATGACTACAACGTTTATTGCATTAACGCTTCCACGGGAGCGAAGGAGTGGAGTTACGAGACTGGAAATTTTGTAGAGTCTTCCCCAGCTATCTTCAATAATACTCTGTTTGTTGGTTCTGATGACAATAACCTCTACGCTTTTGCCCTATACAATTCAACTGCTGAAACCGTATCCCTGCAATCTACCAGCTCCCTGCCTTGGACGACCATAGCCCTTGACGCAACTGCGTTCGCTGTAGCCGCCGTGATTATTTTTGCAGCCGCCCGCATTGTACACTCGAATAGGCGGGGTAAGCGAAACGTTGACGCTGCAAATGTTTCTGGCAAAAAAATGGCTTGGTTTCAAGCACACGCCGACGCTCTTTGTGTTTTGGCGATTCTTGGTTTTTCCGCAATATTCTTCGTGAATCTGGGAAGCGGCGCTCTCAAGGCTACTGACGAGCAAACGTATTCTCAGTGGGCATTCCACATGGTTAAGAGTGGAGACTACTTGACCCCTTGGGCTTTTGGCATTGTAAATTTTTGGATCGGCAAACCGCCTCTTAACATGTGGCTTATGTCTCTTGCTTACCAGGTTTTCGGCGTTAACAACTTTGCCTCTAGGATTTGGAGTGCGGTGTTTGGCGCTTTGTCTTTGGTTCTGGTTTTCTTTTTGGGGAAGAAACTTTATAACTCTACAGTGGGGCTT
Organism: Candidatus Bathyarchaeota archaeon; assembly: GCA_963828195.1. GTDB lineage: Archaea > Thermoproteota > Bathyarchaeia > Bathyarchaeales > Bathycorpusculaceae > Bathycorpusculum. The sequence continues at coordinate 676,816 of CAWHDT010000005.1, read as the reverse complement.
CTGTCGGCTCTAGTTTTAGGCACGTTCACAACATTCTACTTGTTTGCTCGGCTTGCCATGACAGATGTTCCTTTAATCTTCTTCATTTTAGCCAGCATATACTTTTTTGTTTTAACCGAAAAAACAGAGAAAACTAGTCGATATGCAGCTTTAAGCGGCGTGTTTTTTGGTTTGGCGTTAATGACCAAGCAGATTGAGGCTTTGCTGGTTCCGCTTATTCTCCTTTTTTACGTCGTTGCTACAAACCGAAGCGTCAGGTTTCTCTTTACGAAACAGTTTGGTCTTTTTTTGGGAGTTGGGCTTCTGGTTTTTTCTCCTTGGCTGATCTACATGTCTATTAGTTTTGGAGGGATTTTCTGGCAGGGATATTTCGGGTTCAATGTGGTTATGCGGACAGTTAGCCCCGTTGAGACCCACTCTGGAGGTTACCTTTACTATTTTAGCTACATAGCTAACAACGAAAACTTGCCCTGGGTAATCCTGCTGCCTTTTGCGGCAGGTCTTTGCGTATTCAACGCGGTCATCAAACGCGTGAAAGAAGATTCTTTAATCCTCTTATGGATGTTAACAGTTCTTTTAGTGTTCACTTTTGCTCAAACAAAACTTTTCTGGTATATCCTGCCTGCTTTTCCAGCTTTCGCCGTTGCAATCAGCAGCTTTCTGTATCAGCTGGCAAAAAAATGCGTGCAACTATTAAAGAAGTTACCGCTTTTTGCTTCCTAATTCACCTAAACCGCAAAGGTCTGGAAAAGCAAAAGGGGGTTTAATTTTGAACCGTTTAACCTGTGAGTTCTTAAAGCATCGGCTAGAATCTATGATAGAAAACAATGAAAGTCTTAATTGCTAACGTGCCGAGGTTTCACGGTTGTTTGCGCAAAAAATATTAACGTGCGCTGCCTTTTCGATTGGCATTAAGGTAAGGCTAATTGTCTAAAACGACTAAAACCCGCAGTTTAGAAGAGATTAACGAAAAAATTCGCAAGGGCGATGTTCAGGTTTTAACCGCTGAAGAAATGAAAAAACTTGTGGAAAGCAGCGGCGTTGAAGTTGCCTTTAAAGAAGTTGATGTGGTTACAACAGGAACTTTCGGCGCTATGTGCTCATCTGGCGCAGTGGTTAACTTGGGGCACTCTGATCCGCCGATAAAGATTGACCATGCATGGCTGAATGATGTTCAAGTTTGCCATCCAGGTGCGGCAGTAGACCTGTTTATAGGAGCAACTAACATGTCTGAGAAGCAGCCTTTCGAATACGGCGGCGGACACGTTATTCAAGATCTCGTGGCGGGCAAAGAGGTTGAGCTTCGCGCTGAAGCATATGGAACCGATTGTTACCCGAGAACTCAGCTTAAAACCTCATTGACAAAAGACGATTTAAACCAGTTTTACCTAATTAACTTCCGCAACTGCTACCAACGCTACAACTGCGCAGTAAACACAAGCGACGAAACTATTTACACTTACATGAGCAAGCTCTTGCCCAGACTGCGTAACGCCACGTTCTCTGGCGCAGGCGAATTAAACCCGCTTATGAACGACCCTGACTACGAAACCATCGGCATGGGCTCCAGAATTTTTCTTGGGGGCGCACAGGGCTACGTTATTGGCGAGGGAACGCAGCATAGCCCCAAAAACCTAAACGGCACCTTGATGGTGAAAGGCGACGCCAAGAAGATGTCGCCTGAATTCCTGCAGGGCGCTGCCTTCACGGGTTATGGCACCTCAATGTATGTAGGCTTAGGCATTCCTATTCCTATTTTGAATGAGGGTTTAGCAAAGAAGACAGCGATTCGGGACAGCGAAATCATGACCGATGTGGTTGATTACAGCGTGCCGCGTAGAGACCGCCCGAAGCTGAGGCAAGTGAGCTATAAAGAGTTGAAATCCGGCTCAATAACGATTAATGACAAGAAAGTCAGGGTCAGCAGCTTATCCAGCATAAAGATGGCTAAGAAGGTTTCCCAGACATTAAAATCGTGGATTGAGGAAGGCTCGTTTTATTTAACCTCGCCTGTTGAGCGGTTGCCCACAGACAGCGTTTTTAAGCCTATGCGGCAAACAGAGGAAATCCCGTTCGTCATGAATGTTATGCATCCAGCCGTCACATGCACCGAAAACGAAGAAATACGCGCCATTGCCGAGCGAATCGTCACCAAATCAGTAAACCACATTGTCGTCGTTGACGACGCTGGCAAGCTGCTGGGGATAGTTACGTCTTGGGATGTCACTCGGGCTATGGCTGAAGGCAAAAAAGCGTTAGCGGACATCGAAACGCATAACGTTGTGACTGCTAAACCTGATGAGCCGCTTGAGATCGCTTCAAGACGGATGGCTCAGCACAACATTTCGGCGCTGCCAGTGATTGATATAGAAAAGAAAGTTCTTGGAATAGTCACTTCTGAAGATGTGTCTAAACTGTTAGGGCGGTAAAGCATGGTAAGACTTCTTTTAAGATTCACCGAAGAACAAGTTCCGCAGCCGATAGCTTCGCAAATAATCATAGAGTACAAGGTGCCTATGGTTATTTTGTCTGCGCAAGTAAACTCTAAGGGCGGCGAAATACTCGTCGAAATCCCAGATGCACAGCAGGAAAAAATAATAAAAGCTTTCAGAGAAAGAGGCATCTCAGTCATAGTGCCCAAGCTAATCGAAGTTGACTCAGAAAAATGTTTCAGCTGCGGAAGCTGCGTGGCACTTTGCCCCGTAGAAGCAATAAGCGTGGATAAGGATTCGTCAGTGAGTTTTGATAGGGAAAAATGTGTCGGCAGCACCTGCAGCATCTGCGTTGACGCGTGCCCAGCCAGAGCAATAAAATCCGTTAAGCAAAACAATGAGCAATCAGCAACCAAAGGAAAAAATAAACGTTGACTAGAAACCTTTTCAAAGAAAACTTCACCCTGAAAGAAACCCAATGCACAATAATTTCTGACAAAAAACAAGCAATTGAAACCGCAAAAGAATCAATCAAACGCAACAGGCAAGAACTCGAAATCTATGTCAGAGCAAACCCCAAATTCTTGTACACCCTTAAACCGATCCCTCCGCCGGAAAAGCCGCTTGTGGCGAAATTGATGGCTTTAGCTGCACAAAAAGTGGGCGTCGGACCTATGGCAGCTGTCGCTGGAGTCATAGCGGACTTAGCGGTGGGCGATATGGAAGACGTGGGCTGTGAGGTGGCTGTGGTTGAGGACGGCGGAGAAATCTCAGCGCAATCCAACATGCCTGTAGATGTCGCAGTTGCCGCCGGAGAAGAACCCCTGTCGAAACGCTTCGGCTTTCGGCTAACAGAGTTCCCAATCGGAGTCGCCACCAGTTCTGGACGCTTCAGCCACGCGCTAAGTTTCGGTGACGCAGAAGCTGCAACGGTTTTCTGCAAAAACGCCTCACTTGCTGATGCAGCTGCGACAGCCGTGGGGAACGTTGTTAAAGGCGAAAATGTGGAAGCCGCGATAAAAGCAGGAATCAATAGGGGGTTATCGATTGAAGGGGTTGAAGGGGTGTTAATTATCTACAAAGGTCAGGTTGGCACTGCAGGTAAAATCCCGCATATAATCAAAGTAGAAAAATAGCGGCTTAGACTTTTCAAAGGATATTTCCCTTCGGAAGCTGGTTTTTGATGTTCCCCCCGTTTGCGTTTTGAATAGCCTTAGAAATTTAGAAAACGTTGGTTGCTCATGAAAACTCTTAAATTATACAGTACTGAGATAATCAGTATTAGAATCTCGCTAACTTTATTAATCGGTCTGCCATTATACTAATACTGAGAGTCTGAGAAATGTCAGAATTTAAAGATAGAGTTTTAGACAGTGATTGGTCTAACTTTACGGATGAACAGCTAAAAATCTTGAATAGTGACCCTTCGATAGAGTCATGGCTGAGTGAGTTTAACAAAAAGAGTACAAGACATCAATATGCAAGCAGATTAGTAAGGTTTCTACAAGCAACCAATGTCTCTATAGCCAATTTAAAAGAGATGGATAGTAAAGAAATCAAAAAGCTCTTTTTGACTTTTCAAGGAGAGCAAACAAAAAAGGGATTCAAGAACAATGGAATCTTAAGCATAATTACAGCCATGCGTTCTTATCTCTTAACGATTGATAAGGTAGTCACTTTTAGAAAAGGACAACTACTCAATTTAGAGGCTGATAACAACAGCCATGTTTTTACTAATGGTGACTTAAAGCTACTTTTCGAGGTAGGAGATACTTTTGAGAAAGCTCTCTTAGCAACTGCAGTTAGTGAAGGTTGGGAAATATCAGCGTTCTTAGAACAAGACAAAGAAGTAATAACAAAAAGATTAGCTCATGCTACCCAAAACAGTGAGAAGTTTATCTTCTTTGCCAATACACGGCAGAAGACAGGAGTAGCACGTTTTTGTGTTCTTAATCCCTTAGCTATCGAGTGGCTGACAAAATACTTAGCCATTAGAAAAGACAATGATTCAAGGCTGTTCCCGATAACCCAAGATGGAGTTCAAAAGATGCTTTACCGTTTAGCGATGCAGTCAGGTCTAAAGACTACAGGGAGCTTGAGATTCCACAATATACGGAAATGGCTAATGTCTCGTCTATCAAGATGTGGCTTTAACGAGTTTCAAATAAAGTATCTAATGGGTAAGTCAATTAACATCTCAGACTCTACCTATCTTCAAACCCTACAGAGTGAGATAGAAGAAAAGTACCCTACTGTTTACAATGATTACTTAAACATAGACTTCAAAGGTACTTCTGGTGTCAATAAGGAACAGGTTAAGAAACTTGATGATTTACAGAATGAAGTATCTACTCTAAAATATGCTTTTAATTCTCTGCTCTCAGCTTTCAAAGAACGTGGATTGTTAGCTAAAGATTACACACTGGAAGAGATAATTCATGACCAAGAAGAGAGAGACAAACAAGCAGACGATATACTGAAAGAAGAGTAACCTTTCAAGTAACTAAACTGTTACCGACAATCATTATTTTCCCATGCTTTTAGTAATTGTACTATGCAATAGGGCTATGCGCCAGCTCGTTTACACTCCGCTATTGCTCTAATACATTAAAGAAACAAGTACAGTTTTTAACGTTAAACTATCAAGTTTCTAAGGCTAACATTCCTCTTATTGTGGGTACGGTCTTTCTATTAGTCTCCAAGCATGGTCTTTTACTATGGTTCTCCATGCCACCACTCAGGCATCAATAAACATCTAATCTAATTCTAATACTCAATCTCTTAGCATTTAGGAGTATCAAGAGTCAGCACGGAGAACTTAGAAATATGCTTCATTAATGCTTGAAACGCCAAGTGCAGTAAGGAATACTGCACACTATAAAAAATATAAAATTAAACAACTACCTCACTTTATTATCAGATGGGTAAGTTCCCCTTTTTTGCTTAGGCAATCAAGTTTACGATGTAGATGTTTTTAGCGTAGAAAATGCAGAAAGGGCAAAGACCATAAAACTTTTTATGCTCCCCGAGAAAGTGGTTAGTAATCAGTAGGTAGGCAGCTAATTCTCCCAATGCGTTAGCTGTTTATTTATTGGTGAATCGCATTGGAAAAAAGTCTATCCGAACCAGTAAGGTTACTTCGGTTATAAAGTGGCTAAATGGTTAGTTCCCCTTCATCAAGGCTTCAGGATATTAAGAACTAATAACGACCTCAACCTGTAGTAAGATAGCTGGACAATAAACATCCAGTAAGGTGTTTCTATGTCTCTTAATTTAGTAAATTATTAGATATAGAGTTTCTCTGTCTGTTAGAATTAAAAAACTAATAGATAATTAATGTCTTATTGGATTAGCTTGTTTACCTGTAGAAGTAAGGTGTTTCAGGTGTTTCCAATCTAATGGGAAAGTTCCCTTTTTTGTAGTGGCTGGTCTACATCTTTTAGAGGTATAATAAATACAAAAAAGGGGAAGAGGTTAAGGTGCTGACAGCATGAACTAAAGCATAATAGGGAATTTCATTTTGAACCACTTTGACCATATATTATATCTTAATTACCCATAATCCTTATATCTATAGATATACCTATTTATAGTGTAGAAGAGTACGAAGAATGAGTAAACCAGCTAAATGTATCTGTGGAAGTACCCATATCGTGAAGCTCGGATTCAGAACTACACGTAAGGGTAAAATCCAGAGGTATCTATGCCAAGAATGTGGCAGAGTGCTAAACCCAACAATCGAAGAAAACAAATCGTGAGAAGCATGACATCTTTAATAAATGAAGTCCGTAAGGGTCTGCCGAGAAGTTTAGATTTTATAGAACCTGAACAGCTACGATTGAGAACGGGAACAGATTTAGACCATGCGATAAACTTTGCTGTAAGGGAAATGTTAGCTAACGGTTTAGATGTAAAAGGCTCCGTTAAAGTAAGAGTATCAATTACCAGCGATAAAGACTTCTATACCGTAACCGTAACCAATGATGGGGAAACAAAGTTAACCCCAAAGGTCATAGACCAAATATTTGATTTTGATAACAAAGCAAGCTCCAACAGGGGATTAATGCGCCTTAGCAGAGGTCGAATAGGTAACGCATTAAAGTGCATCTTTGGGTTTTCCTACATATCGGCTGAACTTAAGAATCTGCCTATACCGTCTATCATCATAGAATCGGGAGCTTCCAAGTTTACTATAACGTTATCACATGACAATGTAAGAATGAATCCCCCGAGTATCCAAATTTCAAAAAGGATAGACAGGGGAACGGTAATATCCGTAAAGTTTCCAGTTCAAAATTATTTAGACACTAAGGAAATAGAGAGAAGCATTGAAGCTACAGCCTTAGTTAATCCAACAAAAAAGATTACCTATGAGTTTATGGGTAAAGAAACGGTCTACGACAGAATTACAGACGGAAAAGACCCAATACAAGAAACGAGTGCTCTCTGGTACAAGCTCGAAGAGTTTACAGAGTTATTTTTGGATTATGCAGCTTCATGTCCAGATTTAACCCTTAAAAGGTTCATAACATCAATGTTCAGGGGTTTTCAAAGTCATGAAATTACCTATCCCTTCTTACAAGACTCACTTTATAAAAACGGTGCAGACACCTTACTAACAAAAGTATCCAAAGAAGGAATAGAAAAACTCTATGCAAATATGAAAGTGTTAACTAAACCCATTGAGGACTCACGCACTGTTAAATCAGTGTTGGGTATCGTTGGTAAAGAAGCATTTGAAAAACGATGCGAGAAGAATGGCTGGACATTATGCGATAACGGGTATTCGCTCAATATTGGAGTGGCTTATGATTGTAGGGTATCAATGGAAGAACATAAAGATTGTAAAGACCTATCACACGTAGAATATCCCTTTGCCCTTGAAATCGCTAAGATTCTTAGACCAGAAGACAACAAAGGCTTACAGCTATATCTATGTGTTAATCACATGTCAGCACCCCAACAAGTCTTCTTAAAATGCTGTCCAATAGAAACCCGTCTTTCTACAAAGAAGTATTCTACTGCGCCAATGACTGTTATCTATCATTTCATGTGTCCAGCAGTAAAGTACGATGATTACGCTAAAGGTGTTCTCCAATGAATGACGCTATCAAAAAAGTGTTTGAAAGTGCTACGACTAAGATGTTCGGGAAAGAATACAATGCTGTCTATACAAAACCTAAAGAACTGAAAGGGTATATTCCAACAGGAAGCATTAGTGACCCCGATAATAGGGAAAGGTATTGGCGCTTTGCTAACGACCTTAAGGCTTTTGATGCAGAAACAGGTATCAAGCGTAATGTTAGAGGTTGGGGTTATTTATTAGAATCTAAGGGAAAAATAGCTAAAACAGAAGCAGAATTTAAAAAATGTGGTGCTGCTATTGCAGTTTGTAGAAAAGCAAACCTGTTACCTATGGACTTTGTTAAAGAAGACCAAGACGAGACTCGACATTTTAAAGGCATAATCGAAGAAACAGACCCAACAGAAGGACTTATGGAAATTCAAGAACTCATTACCGATAAAATGAATAACATAGCTGAATCTAATACTGGATTCTGGAAAGACGAAAAGTATTATCTTATGATGTCTGTTGAAAAAGGAGACCTTAAAGAAGTATTAGCGCCTATTTGCCAAGAGTACCATATACCAATCGTAAGCACTAAAGGAAGAGCGCCACTGTTAATATTAGACCACATAGCAAAGTTGGCACAGAAAGCCGAAGAGAATAAACTCACTCCCGTACTACTACTTTTTTACGATTTCGATATTGTTGGTCGGCAGATGTCAGATAATTTCAAAGAATACTTAGAGGAAATAAAACCAAGTACGAGATATGACCCAGAGAAATTAGTAATTAAACGAGTTGGTCTAAACATAGAGGATATAAAAAGATACAATCTTCCATTAGTCGAAGACATTGAATTAATGAAGGAAGTAAACAAATTTAGAGATAATCCAGAACTAAAGTATACCAAGAAACTCAAGCATGCTGATTTTATAGAAAAATACGGTGCAGTGAAATGCGAAGCAGATGCGTTATTCATATCCCGAGACACTTTAGCAATAGCAGAAAAAATTACCAGAAAGGCGATAGAATATTATTACGGTAAAGATGCAGTGGAACGGTTTAGAAAGAAAATGGAAGATATGAAGACAAAGAACCCCGACCTTTACACTATCGGTCTAAATAGGGTTATGGAAGACTTAAATACTCTTATTCTAAGTGAAGAATCTAAAAGAAAAGCCAAAACCAGTAATAAAGCAAATGTTGGTTTCGTACCAGAAATAACTATTGATTGTTTAGTTAAGAGGCTTGATTTTGGTTTTGGTTATGGTCACTGTTCCAACTGCTACGAGAAATTTGAATATCAGACTACAGACATCGGTAGACCTAAACGGTGCTCAAGCTGCGATACGCTTATGCTTTTAAAAGAAGGTTCAGAACCGAGCTTAAATTATGATAATGCTCGCACTTCGTACCTTTTTTTCGGAAAAGAAAAAACAGCTAAAATGATAAGAGAACAGCAAACGAGAAAGAGAAAAGAATCGACATAGTTACAAGAATGTTCCCTTTTTTGCATAGCAAGATGTAGATATTTTAAGGGTATGAAAAATGCAAAAAGGGATAACTGAATAGCTAATTTTTCTACGACCACAGAACTATTAAGTTTAGGGTATAATTAAGTACCATGAAGCTTTAATATATCTTTCTATCAATCAATATATTAGGGGTAGCCTACAATGAAAAAATGTCAATGTGGCAGTAGCCATATCGTTAAAGCTGGTAAGCAGATTACCAGACAGGGAAAGAAACAAAGATTTCTCTGCGCCGATTGTGGCAGAATAATGTTAGGGGATGTGGTCTAATGGGAACTAAGACCCATAGTTTTGTTATTGATGCTGTATGCCCCGAGTGTGGAAACAAGCATCCAGTTCAAATGAATGTTACTTTACCAGATAACTTAGTAAACAATATGCTTTCTGATAATTGTAAGCTTCTTAACCTTTCAAAAGTACAGAAGGCAGCAATCAAGGCAGTAAGTGTTTAGTGATGGAAATCTTAGCTCCTATTTCATCGATTATTTTAACAAAGAAGTGTATTCGGTGCGATACAATCTTCCAAACTTATGACCCTAAAAAAGTATGTTGCGGTAATAGATGTAAAAGAGACCATCCTATCCCAAGAAAACGGAGCACTCAGGGGAAGTTTTGTTAATGGCAAACTTAGGCTCATTAGCCGTAATTAAACGGAAATGTGTTCAATGTGGTAAACTTTACGAGCCAGAGTTAGAGACTGACCTTTTCTGTTCAATGGGCTGTTATTTAGAATTTGACGGGGAAGCAGAGTCTATTAATGAAGCCTATCAATGGCACACCGAAATAAGAAATTCTAATAGATTAGTCTGGTTACGAAACGAAGTATATCCAGAAATGAGAGATTGGAGTAGGGAACAATGACCCACTCAATTAAGAAAAGAGCCTTTCCAGAGAAAAGTTGTTCTTCTACGTGTCCAGTTAGACGGGAAAGAATGAAGACCATATCAAAGTTAGAGAATGATATAGCTCTCTTAACTAAGTTCGGTCTACCTTCTCCTATCGCTAATAGTAAATTGGATATAAAATACTATTATCAGAAACTTTGTGATTCTGGGGAGTGTAGGTCACATTGAGCAGGGAATTAAGAGGTTTTCAGTATAGACAAGATACGGAAAGGCGAGGTTATTCTATAAGAAAGCATTGTCCAAACCAAACAAAGTCTCCCAGAGAACTAAGGAGATTAGCAAAGTTTCCAGTAGTTACTCAGGGAGCGAGTGTTTACAATTCCAATTTCTCATTTCATGATAGTGAGAATAAAAAAGGGGTATAAATCAAAATGAATCAAGAAGAATTAAAAATTAAGAAACGAGAGCTTCTAACAGAAATAGAAACTCTACAGAATAGTGTAGGAAACCCGAGTGTTATCTATCCCTCGGTAGAGGCACAGAAGGCAGCTATAAAACGACTAAACGACCTGATAGCAGAGTATCAATCAATGCCACGCAGCGAGCTTTTAGTAGCAACATTACCAGTCGGGGTTGCAATTAGTCTTAGTGATGGAAACGGTCGGTATAGTCTAAGATACAATGGGAACGGTCGTTTTGATTTCTACGAAGGCAGCATATACAAAAGCTCGGATATAGAATGGTCAGAGGATTACTCAACAGCTAAAGTAAAAGTCGGAACTATGAACTCAGATACTCAAGGCGAGACAGTCGATTACGTTTACATGCTTAAGATTGCACCAATTAACGACCCAATTATAGCTAAGTTTCTAACAGTGAAAAATGCAGCTACATTACAAGAACCAAAGCAACCAGAAGCTAAGAAGAAATATCCAGACGATTTTGGAATGACTGGTTTTGGTTTTGTTAGACGAGAAGACACAGGGCAATGGATTCCTAAAGGCATATACGAGGCAGAACAGAAAGCGAAACATGATGCAGAAGAACAGTTACGGGCGGATGCATCTAAGGAAGCTAAGACTAAGAGAAAGGGAATTTTTAAATGACCAAAAGCAGCGAAGAAGTCAAGGAAGAGATTCTAACCCAAATTGGATTAAGTAAAAAGAACCTTGAGTTCTACAAGAAACTCTATGCAGATGGGAATCTTTTAAATCAACCACAACCAAACCCAGAATCCAAGAAATAAAGAAGGTTATTCTTTAATGCCTATGACTAACGCTGAGAAGCAGAAAAAATATCGAGACCGATTGAAGGCTAAAGAAGGTAACTTAGCAATAACTAAAGAAGTTAATAGCCTTCTCAGTCTCAGCATAACAGAATTTTTTACTAAGATTACAGAGCTAATTCCTACCGCTAAACAAGTAGAGGTCTTACAGGGATTAGAAAACCCAGAGCTAACGAATGTTCTTATCAGTGCTGGAAGACAGACTGGAAAGAGCCTTTGCTGTGCAGTAGCAGCCATTTACTTAACACTCAAAAACAAGATTCAAGTGTGCTTAGTCTCTGCTAAAGAGAACTACGTTTATCAACACATAACAGACATCTTTAGCAGTAACCCAGAGCTTAGACAGTATGTAAGTTGGGAAGGGGTAGCTAACATTATTCCTAAAGACGGCTACTCTTTAAAGAACGGTAGCAAGGTACAGCTATTATCCTCTTCCGAGAAAGGCATACGGGGAGCAAGTGCAAGCATTCTCTTTTTAGATGAGGCTGAATTAATGCCTTCTGAAACACTATCTACAGCTTACGGAAATCTTAGCGGTAAAAAGATTAAGCTGGTAGTCTTAGGCACTCCGAGTTCTCGATATTCTAAGTTTAATGAGATACTCAAAAACCCAAAGAAATACAATTTTACTCTTTTCAAGTGGAGCGAAATAGACTGTGATTGGCATAGTCAAGAAGAACTAAGCAATAAGAAAACGATAATGACGGAAGATGAGTGGAAAAGGGATGTACTCGGGGAAATATCCGAGAGCAGCATTAAGTTACTATGGGACACAGAGCAAATTAACAAAGCTATTAGAGAACAGGTACTAAGCGAAGGAGGTATTAGATGGGCTGGAATAGACGGTGGTGGAACTGGACACACTGACCGAGACAAATTAGCCTTAACAATAGGGGAGAAAAACGGTAAGTATAAGCTTAAAGTTCTCTTCCGTAAGACATGGGGATTTGAACAGATTAACGGTGCAGTTGCAGAAATAGCAGAGTTTCTAAAGTCCTATAAAGTACAGCTTGTTAAGGTTGATAGTCTGCCCATTATGTGGTCTGACCTCATATCGGAAGCTTACGGTAAGAGCAAAGTTTTCTCTGTCAATTCACGCTATTACAAAGAAGTCATGCAAGGACAACTTAGCCATGTAATAGAGAGTCAAGGGTTAGAGATATCATCAGAATATGACGATTTAATTCAAGAAATGAAGTCTTATAAAAAACAAGGCAATCCGCATTACGACGATTTAGTCGATTCTCTTTTGTTGCTAAACTTCTGGGATGAACAGCAATTTCCTATTAAACCAGCGACAGGTGGAAGAATAGTTATTCATGACATGAACACTGGTGAAACTTGGAGTAATTTCGGTAAGCAGTCTAACACTATTCATCCTATTATCAATAGAAATTTTGTTATCACTAATCGTCTTAACCAAAATAAAAAAGGATTATTTTCAAGGAGTTAGAGACCAACACGACCAGAAAACCCTTTAACTTCAAAACTATATTCCGAATTACAAATTTTACAGCTAATAATTTTGTCAGATTTCTTTTTTGCATACCCCTTCGCCTCGATTAGTGCATTGTCTTTAATTTTAAAAAAGAATTCAGCTTTACAATTAAGGCATTCTTGTTTATCTATAACAAAACCCTTACTTTTTTCTGTTAATACTATCTTGTTCATATTCTCACCAAAACATAGTTTGTTAGGCTGCATATTTAGCGTTATCCTAACCGCTATTAGAGAGTATTTTTGTTCTCGGTAGCACTGCTATTTTTCATTGATGATAAGTTTTAAATCTGAAAAGCGTAAATTGGAATATTAGAGATAGAATTGAATAAAAAAATAGTTATATCAATCTTGATAATTCTTATAGTTGCAAGTACAATAGCAGGTATTTCAGTTACTTTAAATCATAATTCAATAATCAGAATCACAGCAAACACCCCAATTACTCCACAAACTGCAAAGGAAGTTTATGGAGTAACACTTTATCCCTTACCTTTCACTGTTCAGAACTTAACACTCTTATATTGTAATTGCTATAATGGTACACCTTATTATGCTCTTACACCTGTAAATGGAAGTGCTTTAATTCAGATAATACCAAATGTTCTAAGTTTGATAATAACAAACAATCAAACCTTTCCTGTTCGTGTATATGTTGCTGATGGTTGGGATTTAATGGACACTTACTATATTCTTAATTCTACAAACTCTATATACATAACTCAAGATTATGGAAGTAACAGTACTCAAATTATTACTGCCGAGCAACAAGTTTCTTTCAATCCATATATTATTAATTATGTTTGGGGTTTCAAAATTTCATAATAATTTAAGGGTATGTGCTATCGTCAACCATGCTTATGGAAAAAAGTGGGTTAAAGCGGTTAGGGTTATTACCGAGTAAATTCAAGGGTTAAGATTCATTCAGTAAAGTTAATTAATGAATAATCCGACTAAGAGGGACGCAGATAAAGTTGATAGGGATTAATAGTTTAAATATCAATAATAAAGGTATTGAAACTATACAATTCCCAACTGAACTGCAAGGTCTCTCAATGTCATCAAACACTAACGCGGTTGAAATCCAAAGCTATGACGATAAAGAAAAAATGTTCCTTGTAAAATCGCCCATGGGAAACGTTGTGAAGGTTCAAGATACCTTTGCAGAAATGTTTCCTCTTTGGGTCGGAAGAGTTTTAATTACCGCTCAAAACGAGAAGTGGGCATTAATCGCCGCGAGTTTAACCACGGGTTTTGCCACGAGCGTAATTGAGGCAACTGCGGAAGCAGCAATCGAGCGGACTGTTCCAGCAGACCAGACCCCTGACAAGCGGCCAGGTGTGCTAATTCAAATTTATAATCGTGACCGATTTGAACTCAAGCACCAACTTATGCAGCGTATTGGTCAATGCACTTTGACTTGTCCAACAACCGCAGCCTTCAACGGGTTAGTCGGCAAACGAACATTGGACGTTGGCAACAGCTTACGATACTTCGGCGATGGGTACCAGAAAAAAGCCATGGTTGGAGGAAGAAAATGCTGGAAGCTTCCCGTGATGGAAGGCGAATTTATCGTTGAAAACGGTTTTGGCGCTATGGAAGCGGTTGCAGGCGGCAACTTTATGATTTTTGCTGAAGATCAGCCATCAGGATTGAAATCGGCTGAAGCGGCGGCAGATGCAATCCGCGCAAATGCTCCTGATGTGATTATGCAGTTTCCAGGAGGAGTCTGCCGTTCAGGAAGCAAGGCTGGCTCGCTTAAATACAAACTTAAAGCCTCAACTAACCACCCGTACTGCCCAACGCTGCGCACACTTGTGTCTGACTCTGTTGTGCCAGAAGGCGTCAAATGCGTTTACGAAATTGTTATGAACGGCTTAACCTTGGACGCAGTCAAAAAAGGCATGAAAGAAGGCGTAACCGCAGCCCTCGGCGTGCCCGGCATAGTTAAGATTTCGTCTGGTAACTATGGTGGGAAGCTGGGTCCATTCAAGGCTTATCTCAGAGAAGCCATTGGGGCACCGATGTCTGAGCCAGCGGCACCGCCAGTTAAGCCAAAAGCCTAATCTCCCGCTTTTTATGTCGGAACTTTTATTTGATTCCTTTTAACGTTAGTTATCCGATTGACTTAGTAATTAGTGAAGTTATTTGAGTACAGAGAAAAAATCGTCTCTTGAGCTATTTCGGCTAAGAAAAACACTTAACGCCCTAGCCAGTAAAGAGGGCAGCCACACCGAACTCATCACCGTCTATGTTCCGCCGGGCAAACAAATCAGCGACGCTTTGAACCTTCTGCGAAACGAATATGGAACAGCCAGCAACATCAAATCCAACGTAACCCGCAAAAACGTACTCGACGCCATCACTAAAGCCCAGCAGAAACTCAAGCTCTTCAAAGACCCAGGCGAAAAAGGCATAGTGATTTTTACAGGTGCTCTTCTGCAGGAAGGAGGCGCTCCAGGCACTGAACGCATGGAATCCTACGTGATTGTTCCGCCTGAGCCTATCAGGATTTTTCTTTATCGCTGTGACTCTCGTTTTCATACTGAGCATCTGCAAGAGATGTTGCGGGAGAAAGAAACCTACGGAATCTTGCTGGTGGATGCCAATAACGCTACCATCGCCACCTTGCAAGGTAAACACATGGAAATCGTCAGGCAAATGCACTCCGGGGTTACGGGTAAAACTAAGGCAGGTGGGCAATCATCTAGACGATATGAACGGCTGCGGGACATGCAGCTAAACGAGTATTTTACCCGTGTTGGCGCACATGCGAACGAAACTTTCCTTCCCATTGACACCCTAAAAGGGATCATTCTTGGCGGTCCTGGACCCACAAAATATGATTTTGAGAAAGGCGGTTACTTGAATTATCAGTTGAAAGATAAAATTCTCGATGTCGTTGACACGGCTTATGTGGAGGAGCAGGGCGTTAAGGAAGTGATGGATAAAGCGCCTGAGATAATGAAGAAAGTCCGATACATTGAAGAGAAAGATATCATGCAGAAATTCCTCTACGAAGTTGGCCATGACACGGGCATGATAACTTACGGTGAAGCCGAGGTGAGGCGGCTCTTGCAGGCGGGAGCAATTCGTTTACTTATCATGTCTGAGAGTCTGGATCTGGTTCGCGTGACCGTTAAATGCAGCGCCTGCGGCTATGAAGAGCAGCACACCATTAAAAGCCAAGAAGTCGCGGGTTTCGAGCAGAGCTTAACCGGGAAACCTTGCCCAAAATGCAGTGCACCATCCATGACTATTCTCGAAAAAAAAGATGTCATAGACGACTTGGCTGAGCTAGCGGAGATGTCAAACACGGATGTCGAGGTAATTTCGACGGAGACCGAAGAAGGTCAGATGCTCAAGAACGCTTTTGGCGGCATCGCAGCTATGCTCAGATTCAAACAGCAGCAAAGCTAAACCTTCGGGTATTGAAGTCAAAGATGTTGGAAAGAGCTTAGGCGGCAATACAACCTTAAAATTTAAATATATTCAGTTACTGAATTATTCAGTTAGTGAATATAATTGAGATTCATTGACCGCAAAACGGAACTAGACGAATTAAACAATCTCCAAAAGCTATCCCAAAACAAACTATTCTTAGTCGCCATTTACGGTCTTCGACGAGTCGGAAAAACCCGGCTCCTACTTGAGTTCCTCAAAGAAAACGGCATCTATTTCTTTGTAAACCGAAACAAGACATCAGACGACTTGCTTCTGGAATTCCAAGAAATACTTAAGACAAAAAAGGTTCTAGGCGAATTGGAGACTCTGCCCTCATGGGACAAATTCTTTGAAATCTGCATCACCAGACAAACGCCGCCAATTGTTTTTGATGAATTCCAAAACTTTGTAGATGTAGACCCCTCCATTTTGGGCTCCCTACAAAAGCAAGTGGATCTGCATGAGAGCAATCCAGCTATGATAGTTCTAGCTGGGTCGCTTATTGGTTTGATGAAAAAAATGTTTCAGCATTCAAAAGAGCCTCTTTATGGGAGAATAAAACGCGGCTACAAGATAAACCCCCTTAGCCTAACATCATGCTTTGAAATAGGGCAAGAACTCAACTTGCAAAAAACTGAACTGCTGGAGTTGTATTTCTTGTTCGGGGGATACCCGAAATATTATGTTGCGGTCGAAGACTTTGGCTTAAAAGGAAAAACAACTTTAGAAATTATAGATTATCTGTTCTTGAGCAAGAGTGCGCCCCTTGAAGAAGAAGTGAACACAATTCTATCTCAGGAGTTTGGTGGAAGAAGCGGAATCTATTACTCAATTCTCGAAGCTATAGCTATTGGAAACAACAGATTATCTTCAATTGCTGGCTACCTCAACGTTCCTGCAACATCTATAACACGGCAAATGGGCGAATTGAAAGATAACTTCGAGTTAATAGATACCGAGATGCCATTTTATGGTAAAAGAGGGATATATGTAATAAAGCACCCCTTGCTTGAATTCTGGTTCAACCAGATATACAAGAACTTCTCCGACTATGCCTCTAGGAATCCCCAGTTTATCTGTAAGTTTAAGGAAAACCTCAGTTGTTACTACGGAAGAGCCTTTGAAAGAGCCGCAAAGGAGTTTCTAATCACAAAGCTAGACTTATTAAGAGCACACAAGCAATGGGGGAAAATGCCTATGGCGGCAAAAGGCAGTGAAATCTACGAGATTGATCTAATAGGAACCAGCGAAAAAACAACATATGCATTCGAATTCAAATGGCAGGAACTTCAATGCATTGAAGCCCAGAAAATTTTGGGAACCCTAACGAGTAAAGTAAAATTCGTCCCGAAACTGCCTGAAAACATCCAGATAGGAATAGTTGCAAGAAAGATTCACCAAAAAGAAAAACTCAAAGCAAAAGGCTATCTCGCCTTCGACTTGGAAGACTTTTAGCATTCAAAAAACTCTTCATTTCATAATTAACTTTAATTTTTCTAGCACTTTTTCAACCGTTATTTTTTCTGATTCAACCACTTTCTTGACCTCGTGCGGAGAATGTCGTTAGGAGGCACTTGAACCTAGCTCGCTATGCACAGATTTCCATGCCTTAAGCATGTTTATGGCAACTTCCCACTCCAGCCACTTATCTTCTTGCAGAGGCGTAGCTTTGCCGCATATTTTTTGGGCTAAACTGTTCAAAGCTGCCGTATTTTACTTCATATCTCCTGATTTTTGCGTTATATGCCTTGATTTTTCTTGACGCTACATCCTTCAAAAGGTCACTTAAAAGCAGCCGTTGACTCATAGACGCCGCTCTCCACGAAAGGTTTAGCGAGGTGCTCAAGAGTCTTGTTGTATTTAGTAGCCGTCGGGATTCACCTTAAATAAATATTCCGCTCTTAGCTTAAATAAATATTTAGCTGGCGCTGTAGGTGGCGGTTATATCTTGGAATGAACTGTCTTCAAAAGCGTAAATCCTGACAGTTGACCCGATGTATGGTCCCCAATCCCAGCTTAAGTAGGTTGAGGGGCTGTTCCACGCTTTATCGGATGGGTCAACGGGAACCCAGGTTCCGTTGTAGTAGTCTTCAGCCCAAACGTGAATGAAAGTCCATGTTGACGTGTCAGCAGCTACGACGAGCCTGCACGGGTAGCCGAGGGCAAGGCATGCGGACACGTAAACTATGCTCTCCATTGCAGGCAAATGCCGTCGCCGCTGTCTAAAATTTGGAATGGATCTTCAAAAGAGCCCGATGGATCATTGGCGAAGGTTAGCTTACTTCCCTCCCAAGCGAAAAGATCCGTCTGATTCCAGCTTGGGTCAAGAAGCGCTGCCATTTTGGCTTTGGTTTGACTTGAATTCAAGTTCTCCATTACGCCCAAGTAGTTTTCTGCAAAAGCTTTGAAGCCAACTGGCATGCTGTTCAACTCGCTATTCAACTCGTTGCTCTGAGAATTATTCGTTGACTTGTTATGGGCAGGATCCCAAACAAACGCGACCGTAACAATCACTGCAATAAGCAGCGCCGCATAGAAAATGACTAACCACTTGTTTTTTTGCTTATGTCTTTTTGTCGGTTGTGCCTTGTCAGCAGGTTTCATAGCGGCTAATTATACCCTCTTTTCCCGTAAAAGCGTTATCCTTCGCCATCCTTTATTTTATTGTCAGAAATACATATAGTAAAAGCAAAGGATTTATAGTATTTTACTTACTAATTTAGTAGTGAAGAAATATGGCTTACGAAGTTAAAGTTACCCGTCAATGCCAAACCACAATTCCCAAAGCAATCAGGAAAAAATACAACATTGATGAAGGAGACAGCGTAATCTACATTGACTTAGGCGACCACATTGCTATGCTGCCTGTTCCCAGACACCCACTTGAGGAACTAAAGAAAATACAGATTGATGTTAAAGATTCAGTTCATGAAATGAAGACAGAAGCCTTAGAAACGGCTCAAAAGCTAGTCGATAGAAAATTAAAGCGGTGAAAGCGAATCTTAATCGAATCGGATTTGCTGCTAGCCGCCTTAAAAAAAGAAGACCGATTGAAGCCTGCAGCAGAGAAAATCATCGGGAAAATAGACCTCGGCGAACTCAAAGGCGTTTATGCTTCAACTGCCGCAATTCAGGAAATCATATTTTGGTTCTACAACAGACAATTATTAGATGATCTTACCAAAGCAATGAATGTTCTCATCCGCCTGCGAAACGTCGAATGGATCCCATTAACTCCAGAAATATGCCTGACTGCCTCACTGCTGATAAGCGAGTACAACACCTCACCCTTCGACGCCTACCACGCGGCAACAGCAATATCAAAAGACAAAACAATCCTAAGTACAGAACATATATACGACAAAATCAAAGGAATAACAAGAATAGAACCCACAGACTTCACCAAAAACCTCTAATTAACTTGACACCTCAACTGTAACATCTTAATAAGAAATGGCGATGGGTTTCTTTTTTAAACTGCTTAAAAAAGTATATCACGTGTTTTTGGGGTAAGGTGTTGGGGGTTTGCCCCTCTCCCTTGAACTACAATTCTTTCCACTTGTCTTAAGTGCTGGTTTGGTTTAAAAGCGATATTTCGGTTCTCGTAATATATCCTGTTGTACAGATAGGCTAATGGCTCAACAGCTTCTCAGCTTGGATTTTGGTGGTACCTCTGGCGAACAATTGCTTCTGTCTTGATGTCGCGCCCGATGCGAGCTCGACTTCTGCATTCAAAATCCTCTGAAACTCCTTTAAAATCTCTTTGTTCACCTTTCCCTTAATAGGCTCTTCAGTGGAGTGCACAACGATTTCGTCCCCGTCAAGTTCCACGCTGAATTTTTTAGCGTTCGGTTTTACAAAAATTGTGATGATGACGCCGTCTTTGGTTTCGGTTATGCTCATGCGGTTATGCACTCGGCGGCTTGCGATGCTTTGCTGCTTTGCAGTGCCCAGCTGAATTTGTTGCGCAGGGTTTTGGGGTAGAATTTTTCGATGTCAAACTTTACTTTTTTCGCCCACTTCACGTATGCAGTCGGGTCAATGTAGGATTTCAGCGACGTGCCCAAGTTGTATTCTTTGGTTAGCTTTGTCAATTCCAAGTCAAGCTTAGCCCGCTCTATTCGGTTTTCAAGCGACTCCGTTTTTTTGCCCTCAGCCTTCTTCGTTTCAAGCAACTGTTGAAGAGATTTGAGGCTGTCTTCTTTTTTCTCGAGGCGCTGGTCAAAAGTCGGCGGCACCTTCTTCTTGTGGTTCGCCACGACCGCGACTTCATAATTAGCCATCTTTGCGACGTAGGCTTTCTTGTAATCAGGACTATCCTTCGCTACTTTTTCCCTCTCGGTTTCATTTTTAAGAGCTGTTTCAAGGGTAGTGGTGCATTTCCAAGTGCGGAACACTTTGGCGGAGAGTTTTGGGACTTTCTCAGAGAGAAAACGAGCAACCTTTTTTGAGTTGACGCCTTCGAAGAGGTATTGTTTGCTTGTCTGCATGTAATTTTGAATATTCCGAATAACCTCTGGCGGCGCTGGAAGGGTTTTGTCCCATTCCACACTGTCTTTGCCTAGAAAATGGAAGTTCAGTTGGTTTCCATTGATTTTCACGTGTTCCGCCCTAAGAGTAATTGCGCCCACGGTGTCTGCTTCGTCAGGATCCTTTTCGTCGCCTACCCTCATGTTAACGGCAAAAATAAGCCATGCAACAGTGGCGACTTTACGTCTCTCTTCATCCTTTGAATCCAGATTTCTCTGAATGTGCTGCTCAACGGTTTTGATTTGTTTGCCCAGGTTTTCGGCTTTCTGGAACTTTTCTTTTTCTCTGTTCTGCTTGAGAAATGCTGTGTCGCTGAACCAGACGTACTTGATTTTGCCTGTGAGCTTGTCTTCCCACTTAGCAACGTACATCTTGTCGGGTTCCCAAACCACGCCTTTCCAATGCCCAGCGGGAACGGTGGCATCAGGCGGCAAATTCAAAACAATGTCTTCCTCGCTTGGTCCGTCCTTCCATTTTCCCCGTTGCGGATGATCGCCGCGTCCAGCGAAAAGGCATGACGGCTCCGAAGTCCAGTTGGCAATCTCCAGTTTCTGCCCATCAACTTCCGCATAACCAAATTTCTCTTTAAACGCCAAACGCTTGACTTTGCGTTCTTCAGCCTGCTGCTTTTTAAGTTCTTTAGTCAGGGCTTCTTTCTTTGCTTTTTCGCTTTCAATGGAGCTGCAGATCTGGGTGAAGTCGATTCCTTGAGGCATCGGCTGTGATCCGTTATTTTGGGTTGCAAGCGGATTGTCAATGCTGGCTAAGTACTTTGAGCAAAAGGAATCCAAGAAATTTGCCGACGGGTTCTCCTCTTTGAGTTGCCCGAGGAATTCCCGCATGAAGTTCTTTTTGAAAACGTTGTCTGGCGGAGAAACGGTGGATAGGCTTTTTCTTATCCATGCGACCGCCATTTGCTCGCTTTTCGGCGTCAGCTTCACGGTTTGGCCGTCGATTTTGACGCTGAAGCCTTTGTAATCGTAAATTGGAACAAATATCCCGTTATGCTTCAAGTTTTTCATAACGTGTTTCATCAGTTAAACCTCAATATTGTTGGCAAATGACTTTAACTTGTTTGCATACATGCTTAAACATTGTTTTTCTGCCTTTCGGTTAGAGACAGTGTTAAAGCTGCGACTTTCCATAACCGTTCACCGACGCTTAAAAACTTATAGCGGAAAACGGCAAAGTTTTCTGGGAAAAACCAGCTACATCAACGTTCTCTGCTTTTTAGCAGCCCGATCACTCTGCAGCTTCTTATAAACCGCCTCAACGTTTTTGCGTTCAACGTAGCCTTTGTGGGGGCGAAAACCACCGGAGAAGCCGCCTGGAATATGCATGAGTTCATGAATCAAGGTTTTCTCTTTATCTTCAGCGGACATTCTGTCATAAATCTCCGAAATAACCTCGATGGTGTAGGAGGGCGGCAGGTTAAGGACTCCTTGCCAAATTCTGCCTAAACCGTGAATGCGCGCGATTGTACGCCTGGCTTTGGAGCCTCTGCTTCTTACGCAGAAAACAAACTGTGGCACAACATGGTAGAACTCGCATTCCTCCGCCAACTGGTCAACCTGCTTTTTAATTTCCGGCGCTTCAAAATACTTTATCGGCATACTCCAACCCTCTTCCTTAATGGCAGTGTATAGGGCTGTTTAGGTTTAAAAGTTACGTGCTTCTGAAGAGGATTTTCTTAAGTTCTAACCTGCCGCAACTTTGTTTCTTCACAATCGTGGAGGAACCGCAGGTCGTCTGGTTTAAGCAACCACTTAAGCGTTAAGATATGGATTACGCAAAACTTTATAACGCCGCCAAACGTTTTGGATTCTAAAAAGGTAGAATCAAGATGAAATTCGGCACATACATGTTTGAAGCAAAAAAAGTTCCAGGCTTCGACTATGACCTTTTCCGTGTTAAACCAGAAGTAGGCAGACGTTTACCGCCAAAACCCGACATGCACAGCAACATCGCAATTTTCGGAGACAACGTAACCGCACGAAACCACCCGGACTGGATCTCACAGTCAGACCTTGGTCCAGCATGGAGAACAAACGACAACTTCAACGTCAGATGGGACATTCTCTGTGCAACCCAACCTGAACACCGCGCAGAACAACTCGACTACATCGAAGACGTCGCACGTAAAAGCCCAGGAATCTGGCTAAACAGCATCCACTTCGCAGATCACGGTCACTGCACATGCCCACGCTGCAACGAACTCCACAAGAAAAGCGGCTTAAGCCGGTACGAATGGAGACGAAAAGAAATCACCGACTACATGGCATTAGTAAGCGAACGAGTACGCGACAGAGCAAAAAGCAAATTTGTCATCGGTGTCCTTCCAGACCCAGTTACCAATTATGAACGCTTCGGCGTTAATTTTGATGACTTAGCCCCTCTAACCGACGAATTTCTCGTCGTTATGTTCAGCAAAAACTATGCAACACCTTGGTATTGGGAAATGCTAACACGCAACTTCAAGAAACTCTTCAAAGACGTCAAACTAAACATTGCATTATACGTTATTGGACCCGGAGACGACCCAAGAGAAACACCAACCCCGAGCGAAATATTGACAGTTTCAGTCCGCATGGCACGAGCAGGCGTAGACGGAATCCTCTACTTAACAGACAAAGCAGCTCAGATGGTAGAGTTCCAGAAAGCAATGATCGCACAAAAAGACACGCGCGAACGCCTCAAGAGTTACGGCGGCAAACAAGGACAAGAAGTTCTTGACTTAGTTACAAGCTGGGAAAAGATCGTAGATTAAGCCGGACAAAAACCGACATTGCACGCATGAGTGGTGAAAACCACCAGGCTGCCCTTTTTATTTAATTTTATTTTAGCAGCCATTTCTCTTTTTGTCCGTTTTGTAATTTTGTTGCCTATGGATGCTGCTGGTTTTGTTCGCAAATAAAAACATCTGAAAAGTAAGAATAAAGTGGGAAATGTTTAGTGGATGTAGTCTAACGCTTTGATTTTTGTTTCTCTGATTTCCTTCATCGATTCGTATTGGGCTTCAATTAGGATTTTGAGGGAGTCAATGTTGGTCTTTATGTTTTCTATTTCGTCTGTTTTCAGGAGAATTCCCGATTTTGTAAGCTGCTGGTTGATGTTTCCGACTGTTACCTCAAGCACTTTAACTTTAAACGCGAATATCTGAAGCATGTAAAGCAGGCTTAGCTGCGAATTTAACGTTTCAAGCTGGTCTAAATAGCGTGCTTTCTTGATGAAGGCTTTAATTTTCTGTTCATCTGAAGCGTCCGGCGCCAGCATAATTTGCTCATAAAGCGCTGACTGCTTCCAAGTTGCCTCTTTTGTCTCGTCAACAACCTTCTGTATCCGCTTAGCAGTTTTATCCAACATATCTAATACTTCGTCCAACGTCTCTCCACCAACATACGTTAATGTACTTTCATGAGACTGTAACAACCATTATATATAATTTTAAATTTTCAATCCAAAATCGGATTTTTGGCGGAGCAGATGAGTCTAAAAATTATAGATGATGCGTGCCATTTTATTGGTTGCGGGGTTAGGGGTGTTCTTTTTGCGGAACAGACTGTTCCATGAGGAGAGTAATATGCCGCTTGAATGTTAGAGATAGGTATCGCTGATCGATGGAGTCTTGGTGAAACATGAATCTGAAAATGGTTTTGACAATTCTCGTTGTTTCCCTGTTACTTGTTTCGCTCGGAGTGGGCTTTCAAGCTGTTAAGGCGGATTCTGCGGATTCAATTGTTTTCTCTGGAGGAGTCACTTTATTGTCTCCTGTAAACACCACATATGAATCCAATTTTTTAACGCTAAACGTCAGTTTCGAGTGGGGCGAAGGCTTGCAGTGCTCGTTGAACTACACCATTGATGGAAACTATGGAGGACCTGTACCTTTAACGCTGGAAAACCCCGAGTTGGGCTTAATTATCGCCACAGCATCAGGAACAGTGCAGCTGCCAGAATTATCCAATGGCTCACACTGCTTAACAATTATTGAAGAAGCCAACCTCAACAATTACTACAGCGCAAACCCGCCTGGCGCACCCTTCAAACCAGCTGGTCCCGGGAGTGCAGATTATTATGCCGCTTGGGTAGACACAGTTGATTTCTCAATAAACACGAGCTATGCTGCAACAAACCCAACTGCTTCGCCCGCCCCAACCGATTCTCCAGCAGCCACACCGACCCCCAGCACTCCAGAGTTTCCATTGGTAGTTTTGCCGATACTCCTAGTGATGGTTAGCCTTGCAATAGTGACTATGCTGAGAAAAAGAGCAAAAACTAAAGCTTGAAAACGGTTCAGCGCTCAAAAAATACGGCAAATGGCTGTGGCGCCATTCTATTTTAGTGCCGTGACCCATTCTTTTACATTCATTAGGTCTGGCGCAAGCGGATTTTTTTTCTTGTATTCAAGGCTGAATCTTGCTGCCATAGGCGGAATGATGTCGGCTTTGTCGAGTAGTTCTTCGTTTGAGAAGAAGCCTCTTGTGGAGCCATCGTAGAGTACGGCGCCGTTGTGCATTACTATGACTCTTTTGGTATGTTCTGAAACCAGGGTCATGTCATGGGTGATGACAAGGATTGTGGTGCCTGACCTGTTTAGTTCGTCAAGCAGGCACATTATATCTTCTGACATCCTGAAGTCCTGACCCGTCGTGGGTTCATCGACAATCATTATCTTCGGGTTCATCGCGAGAATCGACGCCACCGTAAGCCTTCTTTTTTCGCCTTTACCTAAAAACATCGGGTCCTCGTCGATCTTTGATTGTAAACCAACACTCTTCAATGCCTCCTTGACTCTTTGGTCAATTTCCTGCTGCGGCACCTTGAGGTTCTTGAGTCCGTAAGCGACTTCATCATAGACTTTTCTCATGAAAATCTGGTTGTCAGGGTTCTGAAAAACGTATCCGACGTAGCAGGGTATTTTCTGAACCACCTTTGGGTCTCGCAGGTTCTTCCCCATAACCGTTGCCTCGCCCTGAAACTTTTTGTACAAGCCGCTGATTATCTTTGATACCGTTGACTTGCCTGCCCCGTTTTGCCCAATGAGCCCGACGCATTCTCCCTGTTTTATCGTGAAATTTACCCCTTTCAGTGCTTGCGTTCCATCTTCGTAGGAAAAACTGAGGTCTTTAACGCTTATTATTTCCTGAGCTGACTGGTCCACGGGGTCATCTTCTGGGTTAGGCAATAGAGGCTTCTGTGTTCTGCCATCCATTGACTGCAGCATTTCATCAACGGTGAAGGGGACTCTGCCGTTGTAACTTAAGCCTGCCCTCCAACCTATCCTCGCTATGTCTGAGGAGTAGAGCCCATTGTCATCAAACATTTTGCATTGAGAATAAACTTCTTCAGTGGTGCCATATGCAATTGCTTGCCCATCGTTTATCGCCAACACTTTGTCAGCGTACTTCTGTATCACTTCGGGGTTGTGCTCAACAAGAATTATCGTTATATCATACTCTTTTTTTATGTTGTCTATAGCTTGAATTATCCCAAGTTTCCCCTCGGGATCCAAGTTAGAGGTGGGCTCATCCAAAACGAGGACTTCAGGACGCAGTGCAATGAAGGAAGCGATGGCAGCCCGCTGCTTCTGCCCCCCGGACAACTCGGAGGGATGAACAAGATCTGCGATCGGCCACAAAGGACCCAATCCGACTATCTCCAAGGCTTCTTTTGCTCTGCTCTCGATTTCCCCTTCCGACAGCCCCAGAAGCTCCATGCCGAAGCTGATTTCATGCAAAAGATCCATCCTCAAAAATTGGTTCTCAGGATCTTGCAGAAGAAGCCCAACTCTAGGCGCCGCCTGCTTCATACCAACTATTTTATCAACCATTCTTCCAGTCTTGGGGTCATTTACTTTTTCGACTTTCGTTAGTGTTTCGCCGAAAAGTTTGATTTCGCCTTTGACGTGTTCGTTTTCTTTGCCAAATGGCACGGTGAAGACTTTCGGTATGATTCC
This sequence comes from Candidatus Bathyarchaeota archaeon, assembly GCA_963828195.1. Classification (GTDB taxonomy): domain Archaea; phylum Thermoproteota; class Bathyarchaeia; order Bathyarchaeales; family Bathycorpusculaceae; genus Bathycorpusculum. The sequence continues at coordinate 650,227 of CAWHDT010000005.1, read as the reverse complement.
GGCGATGGCGTAGCAGAGGGTTGTTTTTCCCGCGCCGCTTGGGCCAATTATGCCTAAGAATTCTCCTTTTTCAACCGTGAACGATAATCCTTTGAGCGTGTAGGGGTTCTCTACGCCAACAAATGATCGGTACTTCCACCAGAAATCTTTAACCTCCAGCACGGGCATCTTGGTCACCTTATGAACAAGCTATTTATGGTGTGCCCAAGGAACACCTCATATATTAGGAAAACGCTCAGAATCACGATGACTATAACATCCATGTAGCTTATTCCTTTAGTTTCCCTAAATGAAGTCACCTTCTTGGACGATTCAAACCCTCTTGCATACAGCGCAACACCCATCTCCGTTGACCGACGGATCATCGTTGCAACCAGCGGTATCGACACGTAGGCCAAATCAATTATTTTTGAAAAAACGTTTTTTCTATTTACACCCGCTGCCCGCGCTGTCTGCGCCATCCTGATATTTTCGTAATCTATTAGCAGCGTGTTTAGGCTCCTGAAAATCAACGCGATGAAAAAGGCTTTTTTGAATGAGAGACCGATCTGCCTCATCGCTCCAGCTATCTCCGAATCTCTTGTTGTAAGCAGAAAGAGAAATGAAGTGTAAATCAACACGGCGAATCCCAAAGCCTTCGATAAAGCAACTGTTGCTGCCCAGCTTGGCAGCATGAAGCTTGATGCGGGTCCCAGCGGAATCCTAATCCACGTGGTCAATAGCGAAAAATCCACCGCCCCCGATATGCAGGTGAGCCACCAAAGCAAAACTGCGGGTATAATAGCTATGATAAAGCTTTTTGTGCGGTAATAAACCACTCCGAAAACACCTATTAACACTATTGTTGAAATTCCGATTGGAAAGAACCCTGGCCACAGGTAAAATGCTTCTTTTGCTCCGGGCAGCTTTCCGTTGAGAAAAAGCCACCAAATAAATTCGCTTATCGGCACCGGCAAAGCCAGGAGAAGGTACGAGTTAGCTAAGTATTTTGAGGTTCCAGAAATAATCAGCAGTGCGAAAACGATGATGAGCAAAAATATGAGACCCGATATGTCAGGGCCGCCTTTTGAGACGGGTATGTCGAACATGTAGAGGGCTAAAACCGACATTGCGGCTATCATGAAGAATTTAGTGATAACGTGTAGTTTCTCGATTGGGGTTCCCGTTTTCATAGAAAAAATGAAGGTGCGCACATACTTCTTTGAAGTACGTGCTTCAACGTCGTCCCTTGCCAAATAAGATCCCTGTAGTTTTTAGCTTAAGTGTGCGACTGCTAAGTGAACCATCCGCCGTTTATGAGTCCTTGACGTTCGACAAGGTTTGTGAGTCCTTTGACCAGCACTGGCGTAATTATTATCATGGCTACTAAGTCTCCTGCGAACCATCCTGCCCACCATCCCCAGTATGCACCTGACGGAATCAGCCCAAGAGCGTTCTCTATTCCGACGCCCATCTCTGCACTGATTGCGTTGAGGATCAGCCCATTTATCGCGATGAACAGAATCCAAGCGGTTACTCTTTTTGTTTTGACGCCTGCAACTTCTTTCTCCGTTAAGTCCCTCCAAAGCGGGTCGATGCCTCTGTTTGCGAGAAAGCCACGGTAAATTATGAAGACAAGCAATGGCGGAATTAAATCGCTGATTGCGTAAGCTGCGGATGCAACGGGTCCTAAACCCACCATTAAGCCAGCGCCTATGACGCATCCAACGTATGCTCCGACGATTCCCCAAATTCCCCACCACATGGTGAAGACAAGGAAGAAGGGGTAAACGAAGTAGAAAAGTGAAATGCCAGAGTAGCTTAGTGGACCCAGTAATACGACGCTAAGGTATGACAGAATTATGACAGCTGCTATCTGCACAGCGTAGAGCACGTACTGCGTTGTCGAGACGGGTTCTCCTCTGCCCCATTTTAAAGTATAATTGCTCCAAGGATACTTATTTTCTGTTTTAGATACTGCTTTTTCTTCCCCACTCAAACGAATCCCCTTCCCCTTAGTCAGCGCTAACAGTATTTAATACTTTTCAACAAAATTTAAACAATATTTCCATCAAAATTTTTTTGCGGCGAGAATCCAGTTTCTCAATAAAGCAGGGCTATGTCATCGCACAGATTAAATTTAAATATTAGTAAATATGTAACTATTTACAGATGAATTATGAGTCCAAGCTGTTCAATCTCTTCGCCATTAAGCCAAAGCCAAAAAACTGTTTGGGCACTAATTTGCGAAGGCTTCTCAGTCTCAAACATAGCCGAAAAACTCAGCACAACACGACAATACGTCAACCAAACCAGATTAGCCGCCGAAGCCAAACTGGCAACAACACTTCTAGACGTCGCACAAGTAAATGACCTCCAAGTAACAAAACTTATCCCAAAACAAGCCATCCTGCTCGGCTACCACCCAGCACTCAAACAAAAAGCCATCATCACCTACACAACCAGCCACGGACTAAAAGTCTGGTACTGGCACGACAACCCCGAAGAAGTAACCGACACAGCCTTCCTAAACCAAACAAGACAATACCTCATGGAGATCGCCAAAGAAAGAGGCATAGAAATAGAAAATGCAACGGAAATTCATCCAGCTAAACTGGCACACATGATTTTCACCCAACTTATTCCAGAGTTGAAAACATGAACGTTAGAAAAAGTTTGGAAAATCGAATTAGAGGTTGGCTTCCTAAAGAACCGAATGTTACTAAAATGCCGGTTGAAAATAGAGTTTCAAAATTCAGAAACTCCAAAGCGGACCGGTGGATTTTCCCTGTTTACACGATAATACTTACGTCAATTTGCATTGTTTTAATCTTGTATTCAAATTTTTCTGATGCAGCAATTTCAACAGGTTTCATCGTTTTTCTTATTTTATATGCTGTGATTTATGAGCTGTTCGGAGTATCAAAAAGAAAACGAGTTAAATCAAACATTTTAATAGAAAAATAGGAAAAAACTAAGAGGCAATTTAATCTTGAGGCTCGGCGATTGGGTCGTTTCGTTTAATGCCGTTTTTTGCTTACGTAGTATGCTGCTGCAACTAATACGGCGAAAATGGCGGCTACGGGAGTCCAGAACCACCATTGTTGCCAATCAGGCGTGCCTCCGGGTGCCGAGGCGACGTTGAGGATTTGGATGTCTTCGAGGGTGGTTATTGAGTCATGCCCAAAGTACAGTCCCGTCGCCTGCAATATTGATCCGGTGGGGTTCTGCACTCCGTTTGTGACTGTCACGTTCTGTTCTACCCCGTTCACGTAGATGTGCATGCCTGTTTGGGTGCTGCGGGCGAACTCGACCTGGATCCACTGGTTTAGGGGAATCGGCTGGGTGGTTATTATCTGGTTGAAGCCTCCTGTGTCGGTTGTTACGTAGCCGATTAAGTCTCCCAGCGCTGGGGAGCTGCTGTTGCTGGGTGCTAATCCGTTTATGGCGAGTCCAAGAATCCGAGTTGGATACTTGGCGGGGGTATTCACGAACTCAATCACTATGTTGTTGTATTCCACGTCTTTGAATTGGTTTACGTTAACCCATGCGTCGATGGTGATGTCTGCAGGGATGTTTAAGCTGGGTGAAGACGGAACGTATGCGTAGCCGCCCCCGTCAAAGTACATGGCTTCGCCGAATTTTCCCTGGACCAGCGGCGGAGTATAGGAAATGTTGCCTTGCTCAAGCCCCAAAACCGCGGAGTTAGCTCCAGTCGAGTCCAGTGTAACGTTGTTTCCTTGAACGTTATCTAGGCTCCATGAAGCGACAACATTGTTGGAGCCGGCGGCTGGCGGAGTTTTTTCGCTTGGCGAGCCGGTGGCGGTTGAGACATCAAAAGGTGCCATGAGCGGGTATTTGTCGGTGTTGTTGGCGCAAATCGTGTAGGGCTGATTCATTATTCCAGAGTTGCCAGTCTCAATTGCATTAGGGCAAGTCGTAGAGTAATCGCTCCAGTAGTTTCCTTGGGATCCGTTGTCCCAAACTTGGATGTTAAACGGGGAGGTGGAGTAGGCGTTTTGCTGGTTGTCTGTGAAGTCGTTGTGGAATATTGTGTTGTCGCTGGCTAAGCCGAAGCTTGGGACTATGTAGATGCCGTATTTGTTGTCGGCGAGGTAGTTGGCTGCTATGACGTTGTAGGCGCCTGTTAGGTAAATGCCTGAATTGCTGTTTCCAGTCATGTTGTTCCCGTAGATCACTGAGTAAGTTGCGCTCATCCCTATGCCCATGGTGTTTTGGGACAGGGTGTTTTCCGTTATGTTATCTGAGTAGCCTTCAAGCGTGATGGCGGATCCCGTGTTGCCTGATATGTTGTTGTCTGATATGGTGTTGTCTGAGCCGCCGAAGAACATGATGCCGTTGTGTTGATTTTCAGTTATATTGTTTTGAGCGATCATGGCGGAGGATTGAACGGAGCAGTAAATACCCGATGCCGTGTTAACGATGTTGTTGCCTGTTATCGTGCATTTATCTGCCTGTATCATGACGCCGTATGCGTAGCTCGAAGAAGATGAATAGTTAAGGCTTGTAATTGTGAAGCCTGAAATCACCACGTTATCCGCCGTAACCGTGAAAACGCTGGCTCCCACGTAGCCGCCTGCTCCCACCACTAAGGTGTTCGCGCTGTTTTCACCTTGCAGCGTTAACGGTTTATCGACTACTGGGTTTTCAAAATAGGTTCCGCTTTGAACCAGAATCGTGTCGCCTGCCGAAGCGTTTCCGATCGCATCGGTAATGGTCGGGTAGTCTTCGGGGACAGTTATTGTTTTGGCAGCTACCGAAGAGTTTGCGGTGACCACGGAATCGTTTGGAGCCGACGGGCCGGGGGAAAAACTGGAAGACGCAGACGCATATTCCGGCGCGCTCATTATCATGATTAGAGTTATGAGAAGAAGAGCAGGAACGAACCGTTTTATGTTTGATTTCATGAGATTTCTCTCCTACACCAAGGGATATTGCTACGCATGCGGTATATAGCTCTCCCCAAAGAACACAGTGTTCCACAAGAAGAACACGCACTTGCATATTTTAGAATGTCAAGTTTAGTCCAATTTCAAGAGGAAGATCCGACTTTAATGAGGAAGTTAGGAATTATTCGTCTTTGTTATTGGCTGGAGTTTTCCACAGTTTCTTAGTTAGCGTCCTTGCTTCTTTAAGGAAAAGGACCATGGCTGCTCCAGTTATCGTGAGACCAAGTGCGAAGAAGATTTTGAACTCGTCGGTTTCGACCCTATAGTGGAGTGCTAAAATCACAGCCTCGGCGATGAAAAGCGCCAGGAAAAAATAGAAGTAGAACGTTGCGTTAGGCTGCAGTCTTCGTCCAAGCCAGCGGTATCCGTTGACCTTCATTTTCTTTTTAAGGAGGTATTCGCCGTACTCGTTTTTCTTTAGCAGCCCCGAGTCTTCAAGTTTCTGAAGATGCCGATAAGCCACGCTCGGACTGCTAAGATGTGCGCCACGCATGACTTCTCGGGGGCCAACGGGCTTGCGTTCTTTAGCCACGTACAAGTAAACACTGAAAGTTGTGTCTTCAAGCTTCACATCTGCGTCGTTTGGCAAGCCAAAGTCTCCAGAATACTTTCTATGAGTTGCTCTACTGAGATTTCTATTTTTCGCTAAGCGCTACTTAACTCTAACATCACGTTTTTTTGTAATAATAAAATACCGTTGCTTCAAAACCTACTCCGCTGCAGTATGTCTGTCTGAAACAGCCTTTTTTCAATTGACCTTTATCAAAATTCCTTGGAAGAATTAATTAATCCCTAATCTGCCATATGTTGCAAAGGCTCAAACATGGTTACCGACTCGTTTCTACTGCATCTTTTTCTCGCATTCGCCGTCGGAAGCCTATGGGTCACCATAATCACGATCGTTGCAGAAAAGAAAGGAAGCGTCTTAGGCGGAATCCTCGGCGGTCTTCCCTCCACGTCGGCTTTCTCGTTTTTCTTCATCGGCATCAACCAATCTTCAGCCGCGGCAGTTCAAGCCACAACCGTGTTTCCCTTAGCCTTCGGCATAACAAGCGCGTATCTTTTCTTCTACGCTTTTTTCGCCCAGAAAGGGTTCAGCCGCGGAATCACGTTTTCCCTCGCCTTATGGTTTGTGTTTTCCGGCTTGATTGTTGCGTCTGGCCTGAAAGATTTTGCAGTTTGCTTAGTTGCGGGAGCGGCGATTTCAGTTTTAACCTATCTTGCCTTCGCTAAAAAGCTGAAACTAACAAAGCAAACGGGTGAAACCAGAGACTACAGGCTTCGTGATGTTGTGCTGCGTGGAGTCGGCGCTGGATCGCTTGTTTTGCTTTCTGTGGTTTTAAGTCAAATTGGCGGTCCTGTGTTGGGCGGGATTGCGGCTGCGTTTCCAGCAGTTTTTACTTCGACTTTGGTAATTTTGAACAGGAGCAGGGGAACGGAGTTTTCGCGATCGGTAACTAAGCCTCTGGTGTTGTCGGGCATTTTAACGATTATTCCCTTCTGTGTAGCTGTCAGGTACCTGTACCCAATTTGGGGGATCTGGCTGGGCACTGCAGTTTCCTACGCCATTGTGGCTCCATTAGCTGCCGCATCTTTCTACATAGCGAAACGTTAAGGCAGCTTCGGTAACAAACCATCAGTTTAACCCTAAAAAATGTGGAAGAAAAACTTTAATTATTTTTAGGACCACTGTGTTAAGTTGTTTGGTTAGTTTTGCGGTACTAGTTTTATCTGGTAGAGGTTTGGCCAGTCTTTGCCTGTTACAAATAGCCTGTTGTTTTGTTGGTCGTAGGCTATGCCGTTGAGCACGGCGTTGAGGTTTGAATTGTTTTCGTCTGGGAGTCCCGCGAGGTTAATCCAGGCTTTAACTTGTCCATTTTCGGGGTTGATTATGGCGATTGTGTTCGTGAACCAAATGTTGGCGTAGATTTCGCCGTTGATGTAGGCTAGCGAGTTGATGTTTAATACAGGCGTGTTTCCGTCAAGAACCTGGATTTCTCCTGTCTGCTGAAAACTTGTGGGATTCAAGAAGTAAAGGTGGTCGGTGCCGTCGCTCATAATGAGGTTTTTTCCGTCAAAGGTTAACCCCCAACCCTGCGTGGGATAAGTAAAGTTTCCTATCAGAGCAAATGTGGTTTGGTTGTAAATGAAGCCTATGTTTGACTGCCAAGTTAGCTGTATAATTGTGCCGTTGACTACTGCTATGCCTTCGCCGAAGTACTGAGTTGGCAAAGTGTACTCCTGCAAGATGGTGCCAGAGGTCAAATTCTCGCGGCGCAAAGTCGAAATGGCGGGTAGGTTTCCGCTGCCGCTGCATTCGTAGAGAAAACCATCTGAGTAAAAGAGCCCCTCGGTGAAGGCGCTAGTATCATGAGGGTACGTGTTAACCACAGTGTAAGTGTAATTTGTCACAGTGGATTTTGGTGCAGCGTCAATTCTGTTAATCGCAAGTATTGAAGCTGCTAAAACAATAATGATTAATGCCGCAACAATCGCGATGAGTAACGATTTCTTCATTGCCAAATTTATGTAACATTTCTTGTTAATATGCAAAACGGACGCAACCGCCTTTTTTTCCCTGCGAACTCGTTGGCAAAATGATCTTCAGTTTTTTTGCTGGGAAAATATACTTAAGATTGCCTTGAATTATAAGCAAGAAAACCCTTCAGGACGGAGAAAATAAAATGCTGTGCCCAACATGCGGAAAAGAAAATGACGAAGGAAACGTTTTCTGCAACTGGTGCGGAAGTAAACTGACCGCCTCAACCCAAAGCCCGTCAGCTGCTTCAAGCCCTCAAAGTCAGGTTGCTTCTCAAAACTCGCCTGTAAACCCGCCTTCAACTGGCGCTGGAGATGAGGTCAGAGGCGTTATAGTCTTGAGGTTTGATGCGTTAAAGAACAAAGATGAAAAAACAATTACAGCGGTTTTGGATGAGAACTACAGCAGATTTGACGATTGGCCTCCCTATCAGCGGCAGGAGCGTGCACAAGCATTGCAGACAGAGTTCGCCGCCTTCAAAGTCCTCTCCAACTACACGTACGAACTTAAAGACTTCAAAGAAACAGTTCTCGGCGACGCAGCCTTAGCCACCTTCACCATAAACTACAAGGCAACCATGAGAAACGAGCAGTTTGACGTAACTTCACGAGTCACCGCCGTTCTGAAAAAACAAGACTCAACCTGGAAAATAATACACGAGCACCTCTCCAGATTCCCAGCAGCAAGACAACCAGACCAGCAGCGGCAATCCGGGCGTCGCAGAGGATTCCCCTTCTAGCCAAAAACCACACTTTCCAACTCTTTAGAGCCAAGACAATTTCTCTTGAAACAAATGAAATAAAATCTCAAGATGATCTGGCTCGATTTCCCAGAGTTTTTCAGCAAACTTGGGGAACGCCGTCGTTGTGAGCGAAAATCTGAAATGTTTAAATAAAAAATGTTTTATAATTCTGGTCATGAGCTCTAAAAAAAGCAAAGTTAAAGTTAAAACTTACAATCCTAAAACGCGGGGGAAAAACCGAAAGATGATTGCATATGCGATTATAGCGGTTATCGCCATTTCAATTATCGCTTACGGCGTTATTGATCAAAGTATCTCGCATAAGGCAAGTCCTAATGAGGCGGTAACCACCTCTTCACCATCTCCCACCGCTTCACCGACTGCAACTTCATCAACAGGTATTCCCTCCGTGACTCCGCTGACTTCTCCGACAGGCGAGTACAGTGCAGGAGGAACACAGGTTCTCTTCGTAACTTCCATGGGCGACATAGTTATTCAGATGCGAGACGACAAACCCATAACCACAACCAACTTCGTAAACTTGGTTAAGGAAGGATACTATAACGACACTGTCTTCCAAAGAGTCCTTGCAGGCTTCATGATTCAGGGCGGAGAAGGCGCAACCTCTGAACCTACGATTCAAGACGAGATAGGCAACGATAACGTGAACAGCAATATGACAATAGCCATGGCAAACACGGGCCAGCCGAACTCAGCAAGCACACAATTCTTCATCAACGTTGCAAACAACAATAATCTCTACCCAAGCTTCGACACTTCATACACGGTCTTCGGTCAAGTAATATACGGCCAAAACGTCGTAATGGCAATCTCCAATGTGCAAGTGGAAGCCAGTGCAGCATACAGCGGCGAAGTATCTCAGCCAGTGACACCCGTCACCCTAATCGGCGCAGCAGTTATGCCATAGGTTCCTACCACTGCCCAACTTGTTTTATCCCAATTTTGCAGGTCCAATCAGTGTTGACTAAAATATACGGGCGTTTTCTTTAGCTCTTATTTTTTTTGCGGGTACTTTGAAACCTGTTTCTTATTTGTGATTTTCAACGGAAAAATAAGCGTATTAGGTGCGTACGGTAACTTTTTAAATAAGTACGGTACTTTTTTTTAGTAAGGACTGATTATTTTTTTTGCCTGCAACAATAAAGCATACAACAAGTAAAAACCTTGCAGATCGCACCGTTGCAAAATCTAACCTGAGTAAATCTGAAAAAAAGTATCGTGCTTTATTTGAGAACATGTTAGATGGCTTTGCTTACTGCAGAATGATCTTTGACAAACAAAATAACCCCGTTGACTTCGAATATCTCGAAATTAATGACGCGTTTGAGCGTTTAACTGGTCTGAAAAGAGACGCTATCGTGGGAAAAAGGGTTACTGAAGCGATCCCTGGAATTGAAAAAGCAAACCCCGACTTATTTGAAATCTATGGCAGAGTAGCGTTAACTTGTAGGGCAGAAAAGTTTGAAATATTTTTTAAGCCCCTGAACAAGTGGTTCTCTATCTCTGCGTATTGCCCGCAAAAAGGCTATTTCGCAGTTGTTTTCGAGGACATAAGCGAACGCAAAAAGACCGAGCATGAGCTTTGGGCGGCAAAGAATGATTGGGAACTCACTTTCGGCAGCTTTCCAGATTTCATTGCCATCCTTGATAACCAGTATAAAATCGTGCGTGCCAACCAAGCCATGGCGCGACAGCTAGGAGTAACTCCAGAAAAAGCCATAGGACTGGTCTGTTACGAGTGTGTTCATGGCTTAGATTATCCGCCCGATTTTTGTCCACACGCACAAACCCTAAAAGACGGAAAAGAACACACAGCTGAAGTGCATGAATCCCGCCTTGGAGGCGACTTCTTAGTCAGCACTACACCGATTAGGGACGCAAAGGGAAACCTGATTGGCTCAGTGCATGTGGCAAGAAACATTACAGAACGCAATAAAGTTGAAGAGGCACTAAGAAAACAAGCTTCATTAATTGACCTAAGTCCAGATGCCATAATTGAGAAAAAGTTAGATGATACAATTACTTTCTGGAGTCAAGGTGCACAGAGTCTCTACGGTTGGACAAAAGAGGAAGCAGTAGGACAGAAAAGCCGCTTTCTTCTACAGACTAAATTTCCAGAACAATTCCAAGAAATAATCCATCAACTTGAGCATAGTGGGTGCTGGTCGGGAGAAAAAATCCAACAGACCAAGTCGGGACGGAAAGTAGTGGTGGAGAGCCATTGGCTCGCAGCAACTAATGCTCAAGGTAAAATTGAAGAAATCCTAGAAACAAACCTGGACATTACTGAACGCAAGCAGTTGCAGTCTAAGCTTGAAGAGTATGCAAAAAACTTGGAGAAGACTATTGAGGAACGCACAAGGCAGCTTAAAGATGCTGAACGTTTAGCTGCCATAGGCGCAACCGCAGGTATGGTGGGTCATGATATTCGAAACCCGCTGCAGGCTATAACAAGCGATGTCTATTTGCTGAAGACGGAGTTTGCCTCGATGCCTGAAGGTGAAGAAAAAAATCTTGTAGGTGAAAGTTTAGACGGTATCGAAAAGAACATCGATTACATTAACAAAATTGTAATGGATCTTCAAGACTTCTCCAAAACTCTTCATCCTCATGCTGAAGAAGCTGATCTAAAACTCATAATTGATGAATTGATAGAAAACATCGGTTTACCCGAGAACGTCAAATTAAGCGTTAAAGTGGAATCTGATGCTAAGAAAATTGTGACCGACTCTTCCTACATTAATCGCATCATGTATAACTTGCTTAATAATGCTGTTCAAGCCATGCCAAAAGGCGGAAAACTTACCATTCGGGTCCACAAAAAAGGAAACGATGTCATCATAACGGTGGCGGACACGGGCGTTGGAATTCCTGAACCTGTTAAGAGCAAAATGTTTACGCCGATGTTCACAACCAAATCGAAGGGTCAGGGCTTTGGTTTGCCTGTGGTTAAACGGATGGTTGAAGCTTTGGGCGGCACGGTCGTTTTTGAGAGCCAAGAGGGTAAAGGAACCGCTTTCATAGTGAGTTTGCCCCTCTCAAAGTGTTAAAGGGTAAATAGGCTACAAATCAACTACTCGGGCAACCAAGTCACCTCACGATTTGTCTCATTTATCGTGGCACTGAAATCGTAAGAGGACGAAAATAGACAATCATCTGCACGACAGGTGTTGTTTCAAATAGACGAGGCGGATTTAAACCTGACCAAAGTGGATGTTACCGCAAAATCCTGTTCTAAAGCTAGCTTTGCTGAAATCTGGTTCAAAGTTAAAAACACTCTCCCTCATACAAAAACTTATTCACTTATATTGTGTTAAAGCTAAGACTAACTTAGGCTTGGCTGGAAGATTGGTCGAATGAAGAATGGAACAATAAATACCTTGAGACTTTGCTTTATTATTCTACTTATCTTCTCCTCGTTCTATGTTTTCGCATTACGGCTTCAGCCGGTTAAAGCTGCGAATGCAGCGACGGCGATTACCCGTTTAAGTGACCCTTACGGTGTGGCTATAACTCCTAACGGAGCATACGCTTACATTACAAATGAAGGCGGCAACACGGTTTCAGCTATAAACACGGCTACGAACACAATTGATGCAACAATACCTGTTGGAATGGATCCGATAGGTGTGGCGGTAACACCCAACGGGGCAGATTTGTATGTTACAAATATCGGCAGCGATTCCGTTTCAATAATAAATACAACCACGAATACCGAGACCGCGACGGTACCTGTCGGAACGGAGCCTTTGAGTGTGGCCATAACTCCTGATGGAGCGTATGTCTATGTCACAAATGAGGAAAGTGATTCTGTTTCGGTGCTTAGCACAGCCACCAATAAAGTGGTAGCAACTATCCCGGCTGTAAGTTACCCAGGCGCCGTGGCCATATCGCCAAACGGAAAATATGCCTATGTTACCAATGAAGGCAGCGCTATAGTTTCAGTAATAAATACCACTACAAATACTTTGACGGCTACGGTATCTGTTGGAAGCGAGCCAGCGGGTGTAGCTGTAACTCCCAACAGTGAATTTGTTTATGTTACTGATGAAGGCAGTGCTTCAATTTCAGTGATAGACGCGGCTACCAACACGGTTGCGGTAACCACAGCCGTTGGAGCCAGTCCTTTCGGTGTCACGATAACACCTAATGGAGAATATGCCTGTGTCACCGATGAAGGCAGCGACGCCATTTCTGTGATTAGCACCGGCACGAACAAGTTGTCGGCGACAATACCGGTTGGAAGCTATCCTGCCGCAGTGGCAGTAACTCCGAACGGCGCCTATGCCTACGTTACTAATGTCGGGAGCAATTCGGTTTCAATCATAAGCATGAACACTAATACGGTTACTACGACGATTCACGTTGGATACGAGCCTGGCGGAGTGGCTGTAACCCCCAACGGGTCATATGCTTATATTACGAATGGCGACAGCAATTCAGTTTCCGTGATAAACACGGCGACTAATGAGGTCACGGCAACCGTACCTGTTGGGAGCGGACCTAATGGAGTAGCTATCACGCCTAACGGGGAATACGCCTATGTTGCAAATGCGGGAAGCAATTCAGTTTCGGTAATAAGCACGGCTATTAATGCGGTGACAGCAAACGTGACCGTTGGAGCGGACCCGTATGGTGTGGCTATAACTCCCAACGGCGAATATGCTTATGTTACAAACAGCGGCAGCAACACGGTTTCGGTGATAAGTACATATTCAAACACCGTGAAAACAACGGTAACGGTTGGAGTCAATCCTTTTGGTGTAGCTATAACTCCCAGCGGAGCACACGCATACGTCGCAAATGACGTCAGCACAACAGTCTCAGTGATAAGCACAGGTTCGGATAAAGTAACTGCTACAGTACCCGTCGGAAGTTTTCCTTTTGCAGTTGCCATAACCCCAAATGGAGAATACGTCTACGTTACAAATCTTGGCAGCGGTTCGGTCAATGTGATAAGCACGGCAACGAACAAAGTAGCAGCGACAATAACGGTTAACACTGAACCTTACGGGGTGGCTGTTTCTCCCAACGGAGAATATACCTATGTTACAAACGCCGACAGCAATGCGGTTTCAGTTATAAACGCCGCTGCAAACACGGTGATAGAGACGGTAACTGTTGGGGCAGGCCCTTACGGAATAGCTGTAACGCCCAACGGAGCCTACATCTATGTTACCAATGACGTAAGCAATACTGTTTGGGTGATAAACACGGGGGCTCCTGCCACTTCTGCGACGGTTGAGCCTTCAGTAACAGCCACTCAGACTGCAACACTTTGGTCAACCAACATTATAATCGGGGCAGTAATTGCTTTTGTAATTGTTATTATAATTATTTTTCTGGTTTCGAAGAAATTCAAGATAAAGAAACCTATATCAGGTGACGGTACCTGAAGCTGTGCGTGCAAAGTTAGGCGTTAGGATAGGCGACAAACTCATAGTGAAATCTGAAAATAACCGAATAATCATGGAATCCCACAAACTCACTTCTAATCCATCTGATAAACTCTGGAATCTCATCGGCAAATCAATCAACATTGACGCAACCCGACTTGTCGAAGACTCTTGGAAAGAGACTTACCCGATTGAACCCAAAAAACAGCGGCTCAAAAAACGGAAGGCACCGGCGATAAATTCAGGTTCTACATAGACACCAATATTTTCGACTACCCTGCTTTGGCGCATCCAGTTTACGGCAAAGCATGCAAACACATAATTGATGACATTGAAAGTAAGCGAATCGAAGCGCACTGCAGTTTTCTGGTTCAGATAGAGCTCCTTGGTTCTCTGGCTCGAATCGACGCAGAAAAAGCCTCAATTGCTTTGGCTGCATTCTTCTCGCTGCCGATTAATATGATACAAATCGATGAACACACTCTTCAAGACGCAGCAAGCATATTGGTTGAATCGGGAGTTAGCTATGATTCCATACATGCGGCGTGCATGATGAGAAAGGGTTTGGATACGATAATAACCGAAGACGTCTCGGACTGGAGAAAAATCAAAAACGTGAAGATCATAAGACCTCTTGAATACGAAAGATTAGTTAAAACTGAAAAATAAAATGGACTGGGGGGTAATTTGAACTTGCTCAAACTCGCGATTTCACTCGCAAACCCCATTTTTCTTATTTAACCTAAAATTAGTCGCGGGGAGAACACAAATAATTTCTCTCACCCAATTGTCTAATCATTTTATGGTGCAACGTGCGCGATTATTTTTATTTAACCGCTTGCATTAGAACATGTTGCCTGTGAAGAAAAACACGTTAGTCGGAGAAAGGACTAGTTGTCCTATTGATGATGTCGGGAACAAATTCTGAGGCACCCGAACTTGGCAAATTCAGACTCTCTCACACTGAAGAGGAGGTTCCTAAACTCGTTGAGGCAGGGCTTGCTTGTGTTTGGGCTTAACAGCAACAAAATCTTCAAAAAACGAAAATAACGTGCTCGTTTTCCATTGGTCTGGAATCACTGAAAAGCATGGAGTGGTGGACTGGGGGGGATTTGAACCCCCGACCTCTTGAATGCAAATCAAGCGTTCATGCCAGACTGAACTACCAGCCCTTGACACCTTAGTATAAGCCTGTTGATTAGCCACTCAATGATATTTAGCTTTTGTTTGGGCAAAAGCAGGGCTTACGCAGAAAAATGATTGAAAGATAAAAAAAATGATGAATAAATTGTGAGGTTTGATGGTTAAGCGGTTAGCTTAATATCGTCTTGGCCTTGCTGGGCGTTTCTTAGCAAAGCATTCTCGGCAGTAAACTGGCCTGCTTGGGTCAGGTTTGAATGGGACTTCGCATTCTTTTCCGCATTCAGCGCAAGTTGCTTTATGCATTTCTTTTTCGGTCACTACTTTCAACTCCTTCTTTCTGTTTATGGTGCAAAAACTGTTTATTGCACACACCTCTAGGGCACTGCGTTGACGCATATAAGATTTATCGTCAAAAAACAGCCTCCAACTTCAAGTCCTGCCAAGTTCTCAACATCGATTTTGCTAAAAATGTACATTGAAAAACACGTTTTTATGTTGAAGGTAAACGGCTTCTGCTATTTGGATTCTCTTTAGAAGATTATTTGGGTAAACCTGAACTTCTAAGGGTTTTTCGCGAAACTAACTAATTCTCCGAAGACGCAAGGAGGAAGGTCGCTTTGAGGTTTTGGAGTTCGCAAACCCGAAGAACGAAGAAAAGTTAGCCCTGTTCCTAAACAGTCATGAACCCATTGAAGAAGCTGAGGAAGAAGAGAAAATTGACCCAAGCTTCGGCACCACGCAGGGAAGCAAGCAGCTAGAATGGTTCAGCGAATAATATTTTATGTTCACTTAGGTTTTTTCTTTCAATGATTCGTCGTACTTTTGCTTTAATTCGCTGCATTCTTTTTGTAGGCTAAGAACCTTGTCTTTTAGAACATCTATTCTAAGAGTGTTTACTGCATTTTCACGTTCTTTAACTGAGTCTGCAAATGTATCTAAACCCAAAATTGCTATAACTATCAATAAAAAGGAGAAATTCAAAGTTACTGTAACATAGAAACCGGTAACAGTTTTTGGGCTAAACGTTACTATGGCCGACACAATGAGAATTGTGACACAAGCAAATAAAATGAACAATTTAACTAACGTCTTTTGATGAGATTTCCGCTCTAAAATATCAAGTTGACTTTGGATTATGTTTGCTTTTTCAATTTCGGTATAGATTCTTTTTTCTTCTTTCTCGTCCACGATTGAAGCAGTCCACTTTCATATTTGTTATAAACTTTTTTTAAGCCTTTCCCCAAATCATTTCCTATAACTAAGGGTTAAACGGTTGATTGATAACTGCGCTTCACGGCATACATCGACACGAGCGAAAAATACCAAAAAAGTCCGAAGGCAAGTCCTAAACGTATGTGGCACTCTATTTCTTTACTTCCTTAAGAGATAAGTTAGAAAAACTCGCTTTTCCCATAAAAAATCAGGTTTATGTTTGGTTCATCTAGAAAACCTATTAGGTGGGCTCTTGCGTACGCACAAATATCCTGACAAGATGTCAGCGAAAAGCTATATGTTAAAAGCGCAGTTATTTCATTAGGCTTTGGAGGCTTAAAGTTGGAGTTTAAGATAGTTAAAGTTGACCCGCCTAAAGACTGTAACGTCATCGTTGGCATGGCGCACTTCATAAAAACCGCTGAAGACCTCTATGAAGCCCTGGTCAATTCTGTCCCAAACATCAAATTCGGCATTGGCTTCTGCGAAAGCTCAGGACCTTGTTTGGTTAGGCACGAAGGAAACGACGAGGAACTGCGTCGGTTGGCGGCTGAGAAAGCCCTTGAAATCGGTTGCGGGCACAGTTTTCTTATAATCCTAAAAAACGCTTATCCGCTAAATGTCCTTGATAAAATCAAGCATGCGCCTGAAGTTTGCTCCATTTACGCCGCCACCGCTAACCCGCTCGAAGTAATAGTTGCCGAGACGGAGCAGGGACGGGGCATCGTTGGCGTGGTCAACGGGTCAAAAAGCAAAGGCATAGAAACCGACGCAGACATTAAAGAACGACGGGAGTTTCTGCGCAAAATCGGCTACAAACTGGGTTGACCGTTACTCTTCTTCGGCTACGATGCCGTCGAAAAGGTACTGGTCGATGTTTCCCCCGCTTATCACAACCGCAACAGTTTTTCCAGCGAAGGCAGCCTTGTTTTCTATGAGCCACGCAACACCCGCGGCGCCTGAACCCTCAACTACCTGCTTCTCGTTCTTCCACAGCAAGTAAACAGCCCTCCTGATAAGCTCTTCCCGAACCAGTGTTACCTCGTCAACGTACTGCTGGGCAATGAGGAAGGTGATTGAGCCTTTCTCCACTGCACCCACCAGCCCCTCCGCTATAGTGTAGCGCTCATGTCTATGCGGCGGAACAATCTTTCCCGCCTTCAAAGACTCGTACATGACTGGTGAGGCCGCAGACTGGACCCCGATGACGCGCACCGTTGGCTTCTGTGTTTTAACGGCGATGGCGATGCCTCCGATTAAACCGCCTCCCCCAACGGGAACAACGACAACGTCAACACTTGGCTGTTCCTTGAGGATTTCTAACCCCACTGTTCCATGCCCAGCCACAATCCGCTCGTCATTGTACGGAGAGATGAAAAGCCGTCCTTCTTGAGCCGCGAGTTGCTTGGCTTTCTTTTCTGCCTCATCATAAGTCTCGCCGAACAGCAAAAGTTCCGCGCCAAACTGTTTTATTCCGTCCACCTTAACCTTCGGCGCATGAGCGGGCACAACAATTTTCGCTTGAAAACCCAGCTTCTGCGCGCCATAAGCCACGGCTTGTCCATGATTGCCCGCTGAAGCCGTAACCACTCCTTTGGCTTTTTCCTCAGCAGACAAACTTAGAAGCTTGTTGATTACGCCGCGAACCTTAAAAGAATGCGTTACCTGCTCGTTTTCCATCTTTAGAAAAACGTTTCCCTCTATCAATTCGCTTACAAAATTCGACCTGATCAGCGGCGTGACCTTGGCGTAGCCCGCTATGTTCCTTTGTGCCTGCAATATATCTTCAAGTTCCACCATTATTTTTCATCCCACGAAAACAGTTTAGCCTTAACTTGAATAAGACACCATAAACTATTTTAGCTTACTTGGGAATCAAACTTTAACGAGATTTCAGGGATTGGTGTTTTTATGGCTTTAGAGAGAAATATGGCTCAGCTTGAAGAATACAAGAAACAGCAGTCAGAAGAGCAAAATAAACTGAAAGAGCGAATGAGCAAGATCAAACATAAAATCGCGGTTATCAGCGGCAAAGGCGGGGTTGGAAAAAGCACCGTAACCGTTAACCTTGCAACGGCTTTTGCTGCGAAGGGGTTCAAGGTTGGGGTTTTAGACGCCGACATTCATGGGCCAAGCGTGCCTAAGCTTCTGGGGTTGGAGGGGCAGCAGGTTAAGTATGGTCCTCCCGGGGCTTTTCCAGTTGACGGTCCGCTGGGGATGAGGGTTATGTCGATTGACTTCTTTTTGCCTGAGGAAGCGCCGACGATTTGGCGTGGACCGCTGAAGATGAAGGCGATAAAGCAGTTTCTCGTAGACATTGTTTGGGGTGAACTGGATTTTCTATTCATTGATTTGCCGCCTGGCACGGGCGATGAGCCGCTCAGCATCGCGCAGCTGCTGCCTGACATAGACGGCGTCGTCATCGTCACCATGCCTACTGGACTCTCAAGCAGCGTGGTCAAGAAAGCCATCACCTTCGCCGAACGCCTAAACATGCCGATCATCGGCGTTGTCGAAAACATGAGCGGCTTTGTCTGCCCTCACTGCGGAACGAAAACAGAGATTTTCGAGTCAGGCGGAGGAGAAAAAATGGCTAAAGAGATGGACGTGGCTTTCCTCGGCAGCATCCCGATTGACCCGAAAATCGGCGTGGACTCCGACAGGGGCGAACCGTTCATCGTGGCGCAGAAGAATTCGGCGGCGGCAAAAGCCTTCATGCAAATCGTCGAAAAAGTCCAAGCAAAACTGAAAAAATAGCCACGCCGCAGCTTCCCCAGCGCCCATCCGAAAAGTCGCAACAAAAAAACAAACCAAAACACAAAAAGTTAAGCTGGAAAATCGAATTTCATTATGGAAATATCGCAATATCTCCAGCCTGTCTTTTTTTTCTAAAAGTACGAGTCAAAGACTACAAAAATCAAGATTGCCTTGCAGCTTGCCAGCGCGCGGTTCTCCAACTCCATGTTGGGTTCATGTGGTAGAGGCTGCAAGTGGATCCTTGCAATCTTGACTAAGTATACAATAGCTAAACTCGTTCAATTAGTTGTTGACATAAATTCCCGACATAACCTTAAATCTAGTAATTTACTAGTAATCTGATTAGTAATGAGGAAACTAGTAATTCAATAGAATATCAAATAATTTTCAATAATTTCATTTTACTATATTTCCTTTCTTATTACTAGATTACAATCACTTAATTTCTAGGGAATGGTTATTAATAACTCGACTGTTGAACAAATTAACGGTTAAGATTAATGGGAAATCCTATTAGTTGTCCTTGTGAACTTGCTTGTAAGGGAAGAAGAGAGGCCGCTGTAAACCTTGTGCAGAAAGAAGGTATGTGTACAACTGCTAGGCTTAAGAGTTTGCTTGAAGGTAGTTGCGGCAACTATACAATAGTAAAAAGCATTAAGTTCCTAACCTCTGGCGATTGCAGGTGCATTGAAGCTTTTAAAGCAACAAACGAACAAAAGCCAACTATTTTTGGTAGACAAGGCAAGCTGTTATTTTTAAAAAACAAACCTGAGAAAGAAGTAAAAAACAAAATGGGCAGTCTTTTGACCCAGTTTCAAAAGCGCCTCCTTGAAAAATTTTTGAGTTTAAACAAAGATGTTTTCTACTTCTCATTGTATGATCTGAAACGCTTGGTCCCCGCACCAGGAAATGTTGTTGAATACACAACGAGGCGATTAGAGAAACTGGGATTTATTGAGAAAGTGCACTTAGGAAATACCGACTTTTACGTTCCTAAATCTCATGCTTGGAAAATGGGGCTGGATGAGCAATCAATTATTGTTAAAGATTTAGCCGAGTTTTCAGTCCTAAAAATAGTCCACGAACTAATAATGAACTTGTACCCTATTGACGTCATGCTCAGCTATGACGACGCGATAAGACCAAGAAAACGAGAAACGTTAAAGATCACTGGCGGTATGACGTTTGATATTTTTTACCATTTCAGAGAAAACACAATAGAAAAAAAATACCTTGCTATAGATGTTTACACTCGGTTTCCAGTAACAGGTTACACGGTAAACTCTTTCCTTAAAAAAATTGAATGGGCAAAGAGTCGTGAAAAAGACAAAATTACTAGCTATTTAGCCAAGAATACATATGGTATGATAGTTTTTAGAAAAGCGACACCGGCAGCTATACGAAAAGCAAACGCCTCTGGAATTCGTTTTCTTCGGTTAAGCAACCTTAAAATTGACTATGCAAAGATCGTTGAACAGATAACAGTCGATTACTTGAAGAAATTTAATGAAAATTTAACATCTTAGATGCCCCAAGGGAGTTTCAGGAAATTTTAAGGATTTTGTTTTCCTGTATGAAGTCAATTTCATGAGACTTATGTTGACGCGCGCTCTTCAGCTTCCCCATTTTTTCAGTAATGTTTCGGAGTACTTTTATACTGATTGAGTAAGAATTAATTTGCATAATTTCTTCTTTATCAATAATACTAGATCTGCTGTAGTTCTGAGGGTTTCAATTTCACCTCGTGTTAAAACGATTATGCGGATTCCGTGAGCCAATGCTGTGGCAATTATGAAATTAGCTCTTGAGAGAACTTCTCTATCGCCTGTGATTCCGTTCGCTGCTACAAGCACTCCAAAATCTAAACCTCTTTCTTCAATTTTGTTCTTAAAATAGGAAACTGCGTCAGTATCGACTGAACTTGACCAGTTTTTACATTCAACTATTATAAGATTAGGCAGGAAATATTAGACCCTTAACCGTTTTTTCGTTCCAGAAAGCAAGATCAATTTCTTCAGTTTGGAAAGCGTTCTGTAGGTTTCTTTCGATGATAGGAATACCTGGAACCCTCTCAAAAATATAGTAAATCAGGTCTTCAAGTGTTCTACCCTTTAATGTCCTTCCTCCAGCGTCATTGGGTGCTGCGTCTGAAATGTCAAAATAACTTCTGATCTTACTTTGTGAATATTGGGTCAAGGGAATCATTCTCCCGAATGTACAATTTGGTTCCGTTCTGACAAAATGACTAAATCAATAGGGGCATTATTGTTTAGCAGTTCTTTGAAATCTAGACGTATTATTAGTGGAGATTTCCACTTGGAACGCTTAAAATGCCTGCCGCTCGAATCTGAATAAATTAACAAACCGCCTCGGCCATGAACAGTCTTTATGGATTCGATTAATTTTTGTTCAGCATTACAAATGATTGCTTCTGTTAGGCGACCAGCCTTTAATTCAACTAGAATTGGGTTTCCAATCGATTTTTCAAGGGAATCAACCCAGAGGGACATATCAACCCTACTGTTATCTAGTTTCTCTACAAAGTAAACGATACCTTGTCTATCAAACAGAGCCTCTATATCTCTAACAAGTTGTTCTTCATTTTTTGGCAAAACAAACTGTTGCTCAGTTTCTTCTATGTAAATAGGTCCTTTGACTTCCAAGGGCTTATCATATTCTGAGGTACACACTTTCTTTTGTTTAGATTTGCCGACAACAACATTGAGGAACCTGTCTAAGCTATAAAATATTGTTTCTAAGTTAGCACTAGACGCTCTTACATAGTTCATTTCCGCAATCGACGTTGGCAAATTACCTTTGTCACGAATAATCAGGAAAGTCGGCTTACACATTGCCCTCGCGATGCCCAACTCATAGAAAACGTTAGGGTTAGGTTCAACTAAGGATATAATTGCCACAAAGAATGTGCTTTTCTTTATTTTCATTTCATTCTGAACAATCAAACTTGATTCTGACAGCTCAAAACTATAAGCGTCGGTTACCTCAATTTCACGGTCTTCAAGATACTTCTTAATTTTTAAAAGAAGGTCGTCATTTGCCGATGCAGCGATATAACACTTGTTAGCTTTGCCGCTTGTAACCATACCATCTTCCCTCAGTCTGTGTTACTTGTCAAATGGACTGTTATTAAGCATTCATATATTCCTATTTGTTTAAAGTGTTTTAATAGATTCTTCTATGATGCACTTGAGCGCGCGCCAATATCCGGAATGTGATTTTTAGAGTTGAGGTCGCGCTCTATTAAGTGATGATTAAACCTAAAAGCTATATAATATATCAACAGACTATGACCAAGGAAGACCCTTGGATGCAAGACGACACTGATATTCAGTATGACATCTTCATTTCTTACAACACGGCTGATATTGAATTCGCTGAATTACTTGTTAAACGTATTGAACAAGAACCATATCAAGGCAGACTCTTGAAATGTTTCTATGCTCCATGGGATATAGAACCCGGAGAAAACTTACTTCTTAAAATAGAGGCTGCGTTACAAAAGTCTCGTTTTATAGGAATTATTATCTCACCTGACTGGCTAAAATCTGATTGGACTACTCTTGAACGGAGTATACCAGTATACCAGGACCCCGCAGGAATAAAGGCTAGAATAATACCCATACTTAGGCGAAATTGCGATATTCCTGCCTCAATACAAATCCTCAAATGGCTAGACTTCCGTAATGACCAAGCATTTCCCAAAGAAATAAAGAAGCTCTTGGCAAGACTTACTGGAAAAACTATCAGATCAGTGCTTGATTCCGTCCAGACATCTAACATTCCTTCTCAACCAGTTGATTCTGTTCTTCCTGATATTCAAGAAGAAAACATAGCCTCCAATCTGTTTCAAGTTATTGAGATGCCTGAGTACCTGAATGTTGCATATTCTAAAATCAAAAGACGCCCTGATGTTTTCGCAATGCTAGGTGAAACCTCTTTACCCCTTTTTGTTCTAAGAGAGCAAACACAACAAGTATACTCGTTTACGCCGCTTAATAATCCTCAACAGAAACTATCTGCCATTTTGGAGGGGACCTCAACCGAAAGAGTTGCTATCAAAGGATTAGTTGATTCAGAAGAATCATCCATAATCATAGAACTTCTAAATCGGGCAATGACTGAGCACATGAAGAAAATTGGAATGGTCTATGATTGGACAAATAAGAAAACATTTTTTCCATTAGAAAAAGACGGCGATGAAAATAGATTTGCAAAGTGGAAAATAGGAAAGCGAGAATTTACACGTATAATAGTCACTAAATCAAAGACTGGCAAATACTATGCACATCGATCATGCAAAGCAACGTTTACTAAAGTTGGGAAAAATCTCTTTTTGAAAATTATTCCAGGTTGGCATTTTACTACTAACGGTATCCAGCAGCCAGTAACCCCTTTTGCAATGTCTTCGTACTCTACTCGATGGATGAATATCGAGCAAAACCACACTGTTTTGGATGACGTACGGTTTTGGGCATTCAAGCTTTCAGGGGGTAAGGAAAGAATAGAATTGCAAGTTGGGGCAGAAATACCAACCACCATTTTGAGTACACCCTTATTTGCCCAAGTAAACCGAGGCGTTGAAGAAGACTATCGAGAAAGACTCTGGTCTGAAGAAGAGCCAGCTCAAGATGAAGCCGAAACAATTGCTGAAAAAGAAACAGAGTTAGAGGAAGACGTCGAGGAAGAAGAGATTGATGACTGTACAGATTAAAGAATCACTAATTTTTCAAAAACTCGAGACATTGCAAGCAAAGTATCTGACAGAGGTTCCACTTTATTTTAGAAATGGGGCAATGGATATTGACCCAAAGAGAGGGTTAACAATTCATGGACCAGTAGATGCCACAAACGATATTCAGACGATAAGAGTTGGGCTTGTAAGTAATGCTAAAGGCATAGATGATCTTACTCATTTCTTTGAATATTTTAATCAAAAAACGATACGAAGTTTTGGAGAAAATCCTTTTACAACTCTAGTATTTCCAGGATTCGAGAAAGCGTTTAGAGCACGAATCATCCTGTCTCCCGATTATAACGACAAAATATTAAGTGGTGAAGTATCAAATGTTATTGAAAATGACAACCCAAACCTTAGAATTCGGAAAGCCGCTGAACTCTATGGTAAGAAGATAAGTAATATTTGTGACAGGGTAGTTAGACCCGATGTAATTATCTGCCATAAAATCAAGGAAATTGAAGAAAACTGTAGAGAATCTAGGCATTGCGGATTAACTAAGCAAGAGAAAGCAAAAGCAGAGGAGTTAAGAAAGAATATTGAAACGCATTTAATGCTTCTTGCACCACTTGATGAAGATACTCAAAATTTCATTAATATGGTGATAAAAGCAGATTTCAGAAAAATGCTTAAAGCTGAAGCAATAAAATCAGGAATTCCCGTTCAAATTTTCAAGCAAAGCACTTTAGAAGAGTTAAACACTGTAATGCAAATTGCAACCATTGAGTCGGCTAAACATCGAAAAGAAGATCCTTCAACGATTGCATGGAATTTGGGTGTTGCTTTGTATTATAAGACTAATCACTTTCCTTGGAAACTTGGTAGATTAAGTCCAGGTAGCTGCTTTATTGGTATAGCTTTTTATTATGATCAAACAACACATGAAAAAAATATGTTTGCAAGTTTAGCACAAGTTTTCACTGATACTAGCGAAGGATTAGTAGTTAGAGGCGACAATTTTCAGTGGGACACTAAGAAGAAAGGGCAACCAAGACTAACGAAGGAGGGTGCTGCAGAGTTACTTCACCGCGCAATTAACCTTTATCGCAAGCATCATGATGAACAGTTTCCCAATCGTATAGTTATACACAAAAGTTCAAGATACGCTAGAGATGAAACTCAAGGCTTTGACATTGCTTCACATGACGTTCCAAAGCGAGATTACATTACCATTTCTCAAGGGCATGATATATTCTTCTATCGAAATGGCGACAAACCTGTACTAAGAGGAACATATCTGAAAATGCCGGATGGCTCAAACATGTTATTTACTGGTGGATATGTACCATATGTGAGAAGTTATCAGGGTCCACGCGTACCTAAGCCATTAGAATTCACAGAACAAAACGGCGATACTCCTTCAGGAGAGCTTGCAAATGAAATATTGGCCTTAACCAGACTAGATTGGAATACTGCACGTTATAGCTCATACATGCCTATAACGATACGTTTCGCTGAAAAAGTCGGCAAAATACTCGGAATTATTCCTCCAAAAGAAAAAATCGAACATCAATACAGATTTTACATGTAAAATATTCTTACTAATAAAGCCAATTGAAGAAACTTAATTTCTTAAAACAGAGATAATAATACTGAGCGGTGAAATATGATGAAGATAAAAGGTCTCCAATCAATAGGCAAGTTAGTTGGCACCCAAAAAATTGGTCGAAAACTTCCAAAAAACGGCTGGATGAGGTAAAACCCACCCATATCAGACAATAATTTCTACATTAAATCAACACTGTAAGTCGCAATCCGCCCATCCCAAAGTCGCAACCAAAAAGCAGAAACCAACCCTAAACCAAAAAACCAGCCCAAACCACAAACAGCCACCCGCGAAAGTCGCAACTTACGCCACGGCAAAGTCGCAACTAAAAAATTCAGGCAAAAAACAAAAAACTCAAACATGCAAAATCTTAATGTAAAAAGTTTGGAGAGCTTAAAACTCCCAGGGTAATTGTCGTCGTCAAACTACTGCTCTTTTGTGAGAGTAATTTCTATCGTTGAAACCATGCGGGACCTGTTTTCGCCTTCTCTTGGTGGCATCTCGACTGTTCCGATCGCGATTTTTGTCACTTTAAGATCTTTTAGGAACCGGCTTCTTGTGATTTCTGCAACGTCAACAGCGGTAGTTATTGCTTGTCCTCTTGCTTTTAGGGTTATTTCTTTTTCTGTCCCTGAAGAGAATGCCGTTATGATGGCGAGCACATAGCTCATTGGTGGTTTGTTTCCAACGAAGATTACATCATTTGGTTTTTCTGCCATATATATCACTCCTTTTTACAATTAATTGCGGTAGGTAACTGCATAACAACGCTAAACTTCCTTATAAACGCAATTAAATAACCCGATATGTCGCCGGCAGCCTCAACTCAAAACGTCGCCACCTCTACCCTCCGATGTAAGCCATTGTAAAGAAGGCAATTAACGCAGTTTTTCGCAAAAGGTCAGATTTTTCGTAAAAAGCGGGCTTGAAATCTTGAAAGGAAAATGTAAATTAATTGTTCTGGATTTTCCCATCGATTTTGCGGTTGCCAACCTTTATATTCACATAAAACACCGCGGCCAACACAACAACCACTATAACAGACATTGCAAGCGCAACGCTGATAACGATTGTTTGAGAATTAATGGCGCTTAACGGCGTTGAAGTTGGCGGCTCCGACGTGACGATAGGGGTTGGAGTAACAACAGGGGCGGGAGTTGAAGTAGCGACTGGCGTAGCAGTAGCTGCAGGATTTGGAGTGGCAGAGGCAACAGGAACTGCTGCCACAGAAGTCGGAGTTGGCGTTGCTACATCAACAGAAATTGGATCAGTTATATCTTCAATTCTGTAGACATACCACCCGACTGGGAACGTCCAGGTTCTCACAACCTGCCCAGCGGGATTCACCTCTACAAACACGGCACCGGTATCGTTGAAATTCCAAGATTGACCTGCCCCGTTTACTGAATTTTGCTGCAACTGATGCGTTGGATCCCCAAAGTCGCCGATTAAATCTCCATTGGGAAGAATCAAAGCGCCGCCTGCATAGTCGTTCCAGTACTGTGTGGGGGCTTCCCAACTCCAGTTCACGTAGGCTGTCATGCTTGTTGTGTTTAGCGTTACTTCTAGGATTTGGCTGTGGCAATTATCAGGATTAGTATTATTTTCGTAATCGTTGTCGAAGATAAGAAAGACGTCTGGGGCTACTTGTTTGACGTCGTGGCAGTGGTACCATAGGCTGGGCGGCAAACCATTAACGTCAGGCAGCGGTTGGCCGTTGGCTCCGAGAAGGGTGAAGTTGCCGAATTCGCCGCACGCCCAAATTATGTCGCCAGTTGTCTGGTTGATTGCGTAGAAGGTGTTTGTGTTCCGCAAATTCAGGTAAATAATGCTATTATTGTAGTCCCAGTCAAGAGTATTTGCATGAGTTAAATCCATGGCGGTTTGCCCGTTTGGCAATGTATCTGTCTCGTTGAATGGAGAAACTTCGCTTAGCGGGATGTAATTATAGGTATCCCAACTCCAAAGAACATTACCGTTTGGATCAACTTCTACAATCCGATCCATAAGAACCGAGTCGTTTCCAACCTGCCTAACATAGTCCTGTAGAGTAAGAAAAGTATTGTTAACCGGGTCATATTGAATGTCATGTTCGCTAAGAACGTTAGGAAACGTTTCGATTGTGTTTGACGTTAAATTCCAGAAATTCGTGTTCCAAGTAGGCCAAGCAGAGCTCGGGTCATCTATTTGAGGCTCACCCTCAAACATCAAGGTATCAGGAGCAATATTATAGGCAGGTCCGTAGCTATTGGCAGATTCACGCACACCTAACAAAGTGCCATTGGTGTTCATAACCACCAAATAATTTCCTGTTCCATCTACACCCATAAAACCAGAATTTAATTCTAAATCAAACGCTATATCGCCGTTCCACGCGTTTCCTGTTGTGTTGACAGTGCAGGGTAAAGTGAAGCTGCTGCTAGTTTGAGAATTGGTTAATGGAAGAAAACTGCATAGTGCGAGACATAATGCAGTCATTAACACTACTGGATAAACTGTTTTTTTGCTTCTTTTGAAATGAACCAAGTTTCCCCGTTTGGAGTTCTTTGGGAACGTATAAAGCCTTTTGGTAAAATTGAGAAAACGTAAAGTCCGAATCGCGGGAGCAGAATTGTAATTAATTTTTCTGGGTTTCGCCATTAATTTTGCGGTTTCTAATTCTCACATAGAACACCACTGCTAACACAACAACAACTACAATAACCACTGTAAGCGCGACGCTGGCAACGATTGTTTGAGAACTAATGGCGATTGGGGGAGTTGAACTTGGTAGAACAGATGGGGCTGGCGTGCCGACAGGAGTTGGAGTTGCAGCAACAGACGATGGAGAGGGAGAAGCACCAGGAGTGGGCGTAGCAGTGGCAACAGGCGTAGGATTAGTGGCGACAGGAGTTGAAGTTGGGAAAATAGCCGAAACAGGGCCAGTTACATCTTCAATTCTGTAAACATACCACCCGACTGGGAACGTCCAGGTTCTCACAACCTGCCCAGCGGGATTCACCTCCACAAACACTGCCCCTGTGTTATTGAAGTCCCAAGATTGACCTGTCCCGTTTACTGAGTTTTGCGTCAATTGATGCGAGGGGTCCCCAAAATCAGCTATGAAATCTCCGTTTGGAAGAACCAGAGTTGCGCCTCCATAGGTGTTCCAGTATGCCGTGGGCGCTTCCCAACTCCAGTTCACGTAAGCTGTCATGCTTGTTGTATTCAGCGTCACTTCTAACATTTGGCTGTGGCAATCGTCAGGATTAGAATTATTGTCAAAATCGTTATCAAACATGGTGAATACGTCTGGGGCTACTTGTTTGACGTCGTGGCTGTTGTACCATAGGCTGGGCGGCAAACCATTAACGTCAGGCAGCGGTTGGCCGTTGGCTCCGAGAAGGGTGAAGTTGCCGAATTCGCCGCACGCCCAAATTATGTCGCCAGTTGTCTGGTTGATTGCGTAGAAGGTGTTTGTGTTTCGCAAATTCAGGTAAATAATGCCATTATTGTAGTCCCAGTCAATGCTGTTTGCATGGGTGAAATCTATCACGTTTTGTCCGTTAGGCAACGTATCTGTCTGGTTATACGGGGAAGCTTCGCTGAGGGGAATGTAGTTGTAGGTGTCCCAGCTCCAGAGCGTGTTTCCGTTTGAGTCAACCTGCACAATCTTGTCCATAAGAAACATGTTATTTCCGATTTGCCTGACGTAGTCTTGCAGAGTGAGAAATGTGTTGTTGACCGGATCGTACTCAATGTCATGTTCACTAAGGGCATTGAGAAAGTCTTCGGTTGTACCTGAAGTTAAATTCAATAAGTGGGTAGCCCAAACTGGCCAGGCAGAGTCAGGGTCACTTATTTGAGGTTCACCCTCGAATAATAAAATGCCGGGCGCAATTTCATAGGTTGGTCCGTAGCTGCTTGAGGATTGACGCACGTCCAGCAGGGTGCCATTAGTGTTCATAATTACCAAAGCATCAACCGCTTCACTGGATAGATCAAACGCTATGTCGCCGTCCCACGCGTTGCCCGTTGTGTTGATGGTACAAGGTAAAGTAAAACTGTTAGTTTGAGAATGCGACATCGGCGAAAAACTCGAAAGTACCAGACATAACGCCGTCGCCATAACCACCGCAAAAACTATCTTTTTTTCTCTTCCAAAATGCAAAACAGGTTTCTCCTTTAAGCTGAATTTTTTTTCTAATTCTATTCTTTTCGATATTAAAAAACCGCTGCTTCTAATATGAAATAATTAAAAAACTCGA
Source organism: Candidatus Bathyarchaeota archaeon (assembly GCA_963828195.1). GTDB lineage: Archaea > Thermoproteota > Bathyarchaeia > Bathyarchaeales > Bathycorpusculaceae > Bathycorpusculum. Next base: position 620,919 of record CAWHDT010000005.1, on the reverse strand, counting down.
AATTTAAATCTTTACCCAAATTGCGAAATCATACATAACCCGAATTGGGTGTTTTCAGGAACAGTTTTATATCTCAACCTTGAAGAAAGACTACAAGCCGGAGCCTTGTTTCATGTCAGTGTCGCCTAGCTTAAGAGAAGTTTTAGCAAGAAGGATTGCTGGAGAAATAATTCTTTCAGGCAAACCAGGCGCTACCATGCGGAAGTGGCGTGAACTCTTCGCTGTCTCCCAAATGACCCTTTCCGAAACGATGGGGTTATCATCTTCGGTAATTAGCGATTATGAGAGCGGGCGACGAAAAAGTCCAGGCGCTAAATTCATTCGAAGGTTTGTGCTTTCGCTTTTGCAGATTGACGAGGGCAAAGGCAGCCGCTTCATAAGGGAATTCGCGAAGCTCACCAGTTCCCCAAGTCTGGCTGTTGTGGATTTGCGTGAGTTCCCCATTCCAGTGCGGATCGAATACTTGTGCAGAGCTATCGGCGGCGAAATTGTAGCTTGCAAAGAAAAGTACGTTAAAGAAGTTAACGGTTACACGGTGATCGATAGCACCAAAGCGGTTGAAACTTACTCGGGCTCGGAGTACGCACAGCTTTTTGGCGCATCAACTGATCGAGCGCTAGTTTTCACAAACGTGGAGGCGGGATGCTTACCCATGATGATCGTGCGCGTCAGTAGCCTGAAACCGCGAATTATAGTTTTCCACAAAACCCCGCCTGACGCCGAAGCCATACGCATAGCGGAGTACGAGCAGATACCCCTCATCTACTCAACCGCACCCAACGTGGAGCAACTGGTAAAATCGCTGCGAAAACTGTACCGAATAGCGTTGCGCATAAAGCTTGGCAGACGAGTGCGTCCACCGCCAAAAATAAGCGCATAAAACGAGGGTATTCTTGCGTTTCAGGCCTAGTTCGATAAGTGCTTTGAGGATGGTGTTTTAGCAATTTTATGGGTAGATTGTGGTAATATTTAAGAATGTGGGATTATTATGTTAAGTGGGAAAAGTAATGACTGAAACCACTACAGTTAAAATGGATGGGAAAGGTAGAATAATAATTCCCAGACGCATCCGAAAAGCTGCTCAGATTAGGGAAGGAAGCTACATTAACATCAGATCGAAAGGAAAAACCGTTATCCTTGAAGCTGCCGAGCCTGTTGCAGACAAATACTTTGGCATCATTAAAGTGACAGATTGGCCTGAAAACTTGGACCTTGACGAGTACGTGGTGGAGGTCGAAAAGAAGTGGCGCAATCAAAACGTTACGTAGACGTCAATGTCTTCGTATACTGGCTTAGCAACAATCCAACGTTCGGGGAAGTTGCTCGCAAATGGATAACAGACATAGAAAGTTCCCCTCCGGGTGAATATGTGACCTCCTCTTTGTCACTCTACGAAGCACTCGTGTCTCTTGCTGGATTAGCCGACAAAACGCTGAAAGATAAGGTCTTTACAGAAAGTGTCATTAAAGCTATAATCGGAATTAAAGGCTTAATTATTGAGCCGCTTAAGCCTCAAGACTATGCTTTAGCCTTGGGCATTATGGCGGAATACAGGCTTGATTATGAGGATTCCATTCACTTAGCTGTCGCCACAAGGACAGGAGCGGGCGAATTTATTTCAAATGACAAACACTTCAATGCCACATCACTGAAAAGGAAATTTTAAAGGAAGTTTATGTGTCAAAAGTGAGAGCACAGCCGTCTTTGTAGTCTGTTGTCAGCACGTTCATGGCGCTTAGCACTGCTTCCATGCTGGCTTTCACTATGTCTTCCCGGACTCCTATGGCTGTTACTGTTCGGTTTCCCCTGCGCATACGTACTTCAACCTCCACCATCGCATCTGTGCCGCCTGTGATGGCTTTAACCATGTACTGCTCAAGCGTGATTGGTTCAACCTCTGCAATTGCGTTTTTAACTGCGTTTATAGCTGCATCAACCGGTCCAACCCCGACCGCCGCGCCCCAAACATCCTGTCCATTCAACGACAAACGCACTGATGCTGTTGCGGTAACTTTGTCGCCGCCGACAAACGTCATTTCCTCAAGCCTTATCGGTTTAGCTTTGCTCAGACCCATAACGGTCTCTGCTATTGCCAGAACGTCGGCGTCCATTACCGTTTTGCCTTTGTCCCCTAAGTTTTTGATGCGCTGGAAAATCTCTTTAAACTGTTCCTCAGAAGGCTTAAGACCCATGTTTTCTAGGTCCGCTCTGATGGCGTGAGACCCTGAGTGTTTTCCAGCAGCTATACGCCGACTAGCACCGACCAGTTCAGGTGCAATGGGCTCATAAGTCAATGGGTTTGCAAGCATTCCCTGTGTGTGGATTCCTGATTCGTGGGTGAAAGCGTTTTCGCCGACTATTGCCTTGTTAGGCTGCACGTGAACCCCAGTTAACCTTGAGACCAACTGAGATGTACCGTAGATCAACTCGGTCTTTATGTTCAAGTCCAGTTTGTAGAGTGATCTTAGTGTAAGAGCGATTTCTTCCAATGAAGCGTTCCCTGCCCGTTCACCTAGCCCATTTATGGTTGCATGTGCCTCTTCGGCGCCCGCGCCTAAAGCTGCAACGGTGTTGGCGACTGCCATGCCGAAATCGTTGTGGCAGTGCACTCCCAATGGAACCTTTATGTTTTCTTTCAGTTTCGAAAAGAACTCAGCTGACCGTTCAGGAGTCAAAATGCCAACTGTGTCGCATGGGGTTATTCTGTCTACTCCTGCGTCGATTGCCTTCTGGAAAACTTTGGTCATGTAATCAAAGTCAGATCGGGTGGCGTCTTCAGCTAAAAACTCGACAACTAAGCCGTGATCTTTAGCGTATCTTACGCATTCATCTGTTGCTTTCAGCATCTGTTCGCGCGTTTTGCGGAGTTTACATTCGATGTGCAGATCAGAAGTTGGGATAATCATGCTTACGGTTGAAGCACCACTCTTCACTACCGCGTCGATGTCGCTTTTTGTTCCTCTTGCTGCACTTGAGATCTGCGCTTTCAAACCTTGCTTGGCGATGAGGCTTACTGCTTCCATTTCTCCTTCAGAAACAGCGGCGAATCCAGCCTCGATGATGTCTACGCCAAGGTCATCTAGGCGCTGCGCTATTCTTAATTTGCTTTCAGGAACTAGCGATACTCCGGGTGTTTGTTCACCGTCTCGCAGGGTGGTGTCTAAAAATTTCACGTGCTTAGGGAAGCGGTTGAATAAAGCAATACCCCATTGAAATCCCATCTCTTTTCAAGGCGTCACCCTTAAATATAAAATTATTGGTGTCTTAATTGAGCAAAGAGGTTAATAGAAATGCGTAGCGATGAAATAAAAAAGGGAACTGAACGGGCGCCACATAGAGCCCTCTTGAAAAGTTTAGGTTTAACAGACCAAGATATAGCTAAACCATTCATCGGGATAGCTAACAGTTACACATCCATAGTTCCTGGGCACATTCACCTAAGAGCCTTGGGCGAAGCAGTGAAAGAAGGCATTTTGGAAGCCGGCGGAACACCCTTCGAATTCAACACCATAGCCGTATGCGACGGCATAGCCATGGGTCACGAAGGCATGCGGTACAGCCTTCCAAGCCGCGAGTTAATTGCTGACTCAGTAGAAATCATGATGCAAGCCCACCGTTTAGACGGCATGGTACTGATTTCAAACTGCGACAAAGTGACGCCGGGCATGCTTATGGCTGCCGCGCGGTTAAACGTACCCGCCATCTCTGTCACGGGTGGGCCAATGGAATCTGGCATTTTGGACGGAAAAAAAGTTGGGGTTAACAACGTTTTTGAAGCAGTCGGTAAAGTCTTCGCGGGCAAAATGACGGCTGAGGAGTCAGCGAAGTTGGAGAACGTGGCTTGTCCCGGCTGCGGTTCATGCAACGGCATGTTTACAGCGAACACGATGGCTTGTATGACTGAAGCGTTAGGCATGTCTCTTCCTTACTGCGCTACAGCATTAGCGAATGGCGCTTTAAAGCAGAGAATAGCCAAAGAGACTGGACAGAAAATAGTTGAACTTATAAAGAAAGACATCAAGCCGTCGCAGATAATGACCCAAAACGCCTTCGAAAACGCTGCGGCGGTTGACATGGCGCTCGGCGGCTCCACAAACACTGTTCTGCATCTTTCAGCAATAGCCAACGAAGCAGGAGCAAAACTTGACCTCTCAACCTACGACGCGATCGGACGCAAGGTTCCGCATCTGTGCAATATGGTTCCAACTGGCTCTTTTGACATGGCGGACTTAGGCAACGCTGGCGGTTTACCCGCATTGATTAAAGAGCTTAAGCCATTTGAGCATTTTGACGCTTTAACGGTTACAGGCAAAACAGTTGGCGAAAACGTCGCAGACGCCAAAGTCATAAATGCTGAGGTCATTCGCCCATTGAGTAATCCAGTTCACAAGGAAGGCGGCATCGCTATCCTCAGAGGCAACTTAGCCCCGCAAGGTTCAGTGGTGAAGATGGCGGCGGTCTCGCCTAACATGCTTAAGCATGTGGGTCCAGCTAAAGTTTATGATTCAGAGCACGAAGCGGAAGAAGCCATGAAACGCCATGAAGTGGTTGCAGGCGACATTGTGGTTATCCGTTATGAAGGACCAAGAGGTGGACCTGGAATGCCCGAAATGCTGATTCCAACAGCCACAATTGCAGGCATGGGCTTGAGCGAAAGTGTGGCTTTGATAACTGATGGCAGATTTTCAGGTGCGACCCGTGGACCCTGCATCGGGCACGTTGCGCCTGAAGCTTTCGAAGGAGGACCAATTGCGGCGCTTAAAAACGGCGACAAAATAACAATTGACATCCCTGATAGAGTTCTGAAAGTTGAGTTGTCTGAGAAGGAGCTTAACGAGCGGTTGGCTGCGTGGAAGCCAAGGAAACCCAAAATTTCCAAAGGCTACCTGAGCAGATACTCACCCACCCCATCAGAATAAGCTACCCCAGAAACTTCGCCAAGGCAGAAAGAAAAGATAAGCTTAATTCGCTCCTTACCCAAAAATAATATGGGTATAGTTTTGAGGAAAGAATTAGCAAGTAGCATCGATATTAACGCCTCACCTGAAGAAGTTTGGTCAGTGCTTACGGATTTCGCAAAGTTCCCCGATTGGAACCCATTTATGCGTTGGATAAAAGGTGACCTGAGCGAAGCTTGAAGTGGGCATTCAGCCCACAGGCGCGAGGGATCTACTTTCAAACCGACAGTGCTCAACGCTGACCCGCCAAGAGAGCTAAGATGGATCGGTCATCTTTGGGTTAACGGGCTTTTTGACGGAGAACACATCTTAACAATTGAATCGGTCGAAAATAACAAAGCGCACTTTGAACAAAAAGAACTCTTCAATGGGCTTTTCGTCAGGCTTCTTGCTAAAAGCCTGGAGAAAGACACGCTACGCGGATTCAATGAAATGAATAAAGCGCTAAAAGAACAAGTAGAAATGCACCGTAAATAAAACTTATTTAACATTGTACGCTAACATCTCTTTATTATTTATATAAATGCCAAAAATCATGTGCAGCTTTTGAGCTCTATTTAGTTTTTTTAGTCCCCCGTTTAAAACTCTGGTTGTGGTAGTAGCGTAACTACTGCAAATGTTTTTACGGTAAAAGCCCTTGTTCTTATTGTTGCCAGACTTTGATTAGGCATGTTGTTTTTCTGCGTGAAGCCTGATTTTTGGAAGTGCTTTTATGGTTTTAGTTGAAGGCGTCGAAATCAAAAAGGCAGCTAAGCCCATACGTAAAAGGCAGCTTGTTAAGGCGTGGAGAACCCTGTCGCGTAAGCCGCTGCCTAAAGTTAAAGCGCTCAAGTTAAGCGATGAAGATTTTAACCATGTGATCGAGCATAGGCAATGCGTTGAAGATGATTTGCGCGAGATTGAGGAGTGGGGCAGGGTTCTTTCAACCAGCGGCACTGATGCCTGCGTCTTTAACGCTGAAGAAACCGAAGACGCTGAATACGTGATCCTTGTCAGGGAAAAACCCTACAATAGCTTAAACCAAATTATTCTGCATGAATTATCTCACATCGCCAGAGGCGACCTCTAACCCTTCATTTTCCCAACAACTTCTTCAGCAAACAGCTTCAAACCATCTAAACTCGGGAAATCACCGAAAAACAACATAAAGTAAGTCACACCCAAATCCACATATCGGCGCAGCTGCAAAATGCATTCATCTGGAGTTCCCGCCAAAAGTGTTTTTCTGAAATCCTCAGAGCCGATGTTTGCGGGTTTTCGCTTGGAAATCTTTTCGCCGAGGTCTTTTTGATTATGAGCAATTAATACTTGGCCGCCAGGCCAGCAGGACTTCTCAACTTCGCCAAAATCTCTGCCAACTGCTTTGCATTGTTCCTCAAGAACCTCCACCTTATGCTTGTAGGCTTCAATGGATGGTAAGAAGCCCCAGTCGAACCTGTCTGCATACGGGGCGGTTGCTTTCCGCATTAGCAGTTCGCCGCTTCCGCCCACAGTTATAGGCGGATAAGGTTTCTGGACGGGTTTAGGCTCGCAAACGGCATCTTTCAGCGCATAGTGTTGTCCCTCAAAGTTTGCTTTTGGTTGAATCCAAAGACGTTTTATCACCTCTAAACCCTCAGCCAAACGCTGCACCCTGACGTTTAGCGGTGGATAACCTAAACCGTAAGCGACGTGCTCGTTTTCTTGGGTGCCCGCGCCGATGCCAAATTCTAACCTGCCGTTTGACAAGACATCCAGGGTGGCAGCGGCTTTGGCAAGCAAAGCTGGGTTTCGATGGGCGTTGCAGGAAACCATGGTTCCCAACCGTATCTTGCTGGTTAACGGGGCAAGCGCTGAGAGAGTCATCCAGCAATCAAGAATTGGCCAGTCACCAAACATAAGGTGGTCGTCAAGCCAAACTGAATCGTAGCCTAAACGTTCACACTCCAACGCCGCATCTCGAATAAAGCTGAAATTGAGCCCGGGCTCTTTTGTTTGGAACGCATAGAACGGAAGAAAAACTCCAAATTTTAGTTTACTCAAGCTACATCACCCGGACTGCTAAGTCATGGTTTAAGGATAATGTTTTGGATGATTAATTAGGTTTTTTGGCATGACAGGTGCTCATTTGGCGGGTGCTTGGTTTCTTACGTCTTTGCCCCTGATAAATGACAGTATGCCTGCAATTACTAGTATAGCTATTGAGGCGTAAAATGCATGGTCTATGCCCGATATGAATGCTTGGCTGACTCCGCCTGAGAGGCTTTTGGTTCCGATAAACACTTCAAAAGCCACATACCTGGGTATTGACGCTGCCGCAACCGAAATTGCCAAAACGTAGCTCCCCACTAACCCGATGTTTTGAACAGTTCTAAGTAAGCCAGAAATGCTGCCAAATGACCCTGCTCGTGCATTTGCCATAACGGCGCTGTTGTTAGCTGGGAAGAACATTGATGTGCCTAAGCCTGAGACTGCGGAAGCGAAAAGCGCAATGTAGAGCGGCGAGGTCGCGGTCATCGTTAAATAAATCACTATGGCGAGGCCTAGGAAGAATACGCCCATTGTGGCGATTTCTCTTGAGCCGTATTTGTCGGAGAGTCTGCCCATTATTGGACCAAGAAAACTCCCCGCCACGTATCCGGGCACCAGCAGCAAAGAAGCATTCAACGGGGAAAGCGCCCGTATACCCTGCAGGTACATTATCACCAGAAACACCACAGAAAAGTAGCCAACACTGACGAAGAAAGATGAAAAAAGCGCAGTTCTAAGAACCCTAACCTTAAGTGCCTCAAAATCAATCAGTGGATTTTTAATCCTGCGGTCAAACAATATAAAAACGGGCATCAGCACCGCTCCAAGAGCCGTTAAAGAGAGGTTGAAGACGCTCAGACCGTTTGACGCGAAATTCACCAGACCATACGAGATCAGCACCAATGATGAGCCAAGCAGCCCCATGCCGACCAGATCCAGTTTAGCGGATGTTTTTTCGGCGTCCTTGATGTATTTCATGCCCACTATCACTGCGATTATGCCGATTGGGATGTTTATGAAAAAGATGTATTGCCAGCTGACAAAAGTGGTGATTATTCCGCCTAAAACGATTCCTAGCATTGCGCCAGCCGTGAAGCCAAGTGAATTGTAGCCGTAGGCTCTGCCGCGTCTTTCTCTTGGGAAATAGTCGGCTATTATGGCTCCGCTGGTTGCTTGCAGGAGGGCTCCTCCAACCGCTTGAACTACTCTAAAGCCGATTAGAAGGTAGATGTGAGTTGAGAAACCGCATAAAGCAGAGCCGACAGTGAAAATTACAAAGCCCAAGTTGAACATTCTGCTTCTGCCGTAGATGTCTCCTATCCTGCCCATCTGCGTTGTTGCGACGGCGAGGACAAGAAGGTAAGCGAGGATAATCCAAAGCGAAGTTGCTAAGTTGGAGTGGAGGCTGTCATTTATTGTTGGAAAAGCCAGAAGGACGATGGTGCTGTCAAGTGCGCCCATAAGGGTTCCAAGCATCACGATGCCCAACACTATGTTGCTGTGCTTTGGCGAATTGGCGGTTGGTTGGCTTTGGGAGTTTTGCATTTTCTTCACCGCTTGTTTTTTTCTTAAAAATGTTTATTATTTAAAAATTCCTTGTGTCTTTAAAAATATTAACCAATTTTATAAAGGCATCTGTGGCTAAAGGCACAGAATTTCTTAAACTGGAAAATGTGTTGATTGCCCGCGTTAAAACTGCTAAAACATGGATAAGTAATAATAATCATAAAACGTATCTAAACTAAACCATTTCCAGCTGTGGTCCCAAATGCCTGAGAAAAGCGTTTCTAACGTTGACATATTCGGCTTAATGTCAGAAGATACTCCTGAAGAGGCGAAAAAGAAGCGCAGAAAAGAGCTTTTGGAGCCAACAGGCGTAAAAGAACTTTTCAAAGAAGGAAACATCAGCGTAAACAAATACACCTGCGCGGGCGTCCAATGCAAGTTATGCGTTAAAGCCTGCCCAACTAACGCTTTATACTGGAAAACTGGCGAAATAGGAATCACCGAGGACCTATGCGTCTACTGCGGCGCCTGCGTGCTGAACTGCATGGTTGATGACTGCATAAAAATCGAGCGGAAACGTGAAGACGGCAAAGTTGAACACTTCAGCAAGCCAAAGGATGTTATAATGCTTGGAGAGAAAATTGGGGGAAAGAAGCGTTTTGACCGTGTGAAAGCAGTTTTTCCAACAGCTGAAGCATACTGCCAAAAACTCCCTTGGTCAGTAAACTTAAAACAATTCTTTTTGACAAAATCCGCAACTGACGAGAATGCGAAAAGGCAAAAACGTAAGATTACAAGACCCAGAACAAAAAGGCAGCCCAAGAGTGCATAATAACGGTTCATAATGCTTGATTATCGACGAAACAACGAAACGGCAAATGCGTAGTATCTGAAAAGTTAAGGCGGCATGATTGATACGGCAGTCGCACTTCGGGTGGATAACTCCATTTTACCCCCAAAACCTTTTTTCACATAAGCATTTTCCAAAAGCAACTTGCCCCCAACCTTTAACCCGCTGAGCGCTTCCGAGTGTTGGCGCCAAGCCGAAACCCGAACGGTGCCAGACTCGTCTTTTAACTCAAAAACCGTCAGCTTCACGGTTTCTCCTTTCGAAGTGTTTACTTCTTTGCTTTCAGGAACCGTTGCAACTATTCCTTCAACGTTGGCTATTTGGTTCTCAGTTAAACTGGATATTTTCGTCAACTGCGGTGCGGCAGCTTGAACATTGACGAAACTGGTGAAGTCAACGTGAACTTCTAGGGCGCCATTTTGGGCTTCTTTAACTTTAGCGTTGCCCAACTGCAAACACGCGTTCACTTTGAGGTTTCTCTCTAATTCCTGGGCTTTTTCGTTCCAAGCAACCACTGCCACTTCCCCAGATTCATCTGCTAAAGTGAACCGCATAACTGCCCCATCGCTTTGATCCGTCCGAGTGAACTTTGTTAAGCCTAAAACCGTTTTTACGTTACCTGAAAGATGCACGTTTCCAGAAGTTTTGTTTAAGGAACCTATTTTGGCGGCGAACTTGTCGATGCCTGGGTACTCGTCGGCTTTTTCTTTAGGTTCAATTTCTATTTGGCTTTTGCCGCCAAGATGCAACTCAACTTTGCCCGAGCGATCCTGCCGCGTGTACCCATGAACCAGCCGAACCGCCTGCCCAACATTCAACTCGCCCTTCTCAACCAAATCCGCCTTATCATTCCACAGCACCACACGCAGAACGCCGTCTTGGTCAGCAAGCATCAACGTTGCGAATTTGCCGGGTTTCTCTCCTTCGAAGGTTCGTGCTGGAAAAACCGCGATTAACCGACCTGCCACAGTAACATCGTTTAAGCCAGCGAACAAGCGGTTTGTCGATAGGATTCCAGTATTGCTTATTATGTTTTGTTGTACTTCAACGCCGTATCTGGCGGCGATCAATCTTAGAAGCGTCTCGTCACCAAGTAAACCGCCGGTTCTGGATTTTTCAGCCTGTAATTTCTCGAGAATTTGCGCTTGGCTGATCTCTGGGTTTTTTGCAAGAATCTTGCCAATTAAGTCCTGTGTGCTCATTTTGCGCCGACACGATTAAGATATGCAGGGGCTTTTAATTTTTTGCGTTTTCACCCGCGAATTGCTATATTTATTAAAAACGCAGTTTCATACTAGTGGGAGCTGCTGGAGGAAAAAACAAGTGGATCTTGCGGTTTTTTATGCATTCGGATTAGCGTTGGTTGCCGCGGGAATCATCATTATTGTTGTAGCCATTATCTTAGTTTCGATGCGCGGCGCTGGAAAAGGCAAGGTCAAGGCCGCAGGCGTAATTATGATTGGTCCTATTCCGATAATTTTTGACACTGATAAGAAATTAGTTAAATCTGTTTTGGCTCTTGCTTTAGCTCTTACCGTAGTCGTCGTGATTGCAATGGTGATATATTTCTGGGTTTTGAGGTAAACGCCGTGTTAAGTGAGCAGGAAAATGAAGACGAAGGCACCCCTGTATCCAGTAGACTTTTTGGTTTTTTGATTTTGGGAATTGCCCTCGTTTTCGTGGGCATAGTGGTTTTAGCGGTTGCATCAGCGTTTTTTGGGGGTTCAGGAAGTGCTGGCGTTGTTATTTTTATCGGTCCATTCCCAATTGTTTTTGGTTCAGGGCCCAATGCTGTCTGGCTGATTGTGATTGGTATAATTCTTGCAGTTTTGAGTATAGTGTTCTTTTTGGTTATGAATAGAAGAAGAATTGGGTTTAACAGTTAGAAGCGGAAAACGGGTTACTCGTTTACTATCTCTTCATCTTTGCCGTAATATGCGTAGAGGAAGATTAGTACCAGAGAAATAAATACTGAGCCCATTGCGACGTATTCTAAAGTTTGGAAGTAAGCGCCTAAATCCATAGAGATTCTCCTTGCATTTTACTTATCCTTGTAGCATCTAAATATTTAAGGTGTCGCTTTTTTCCACTCATTCATCAACATGTCAAAGCACTCATCATTTTCCTCGATGGTTTCAAACCAGCCTAGATTCTGCGCGATCTTCTGCGTCAAAAGATGATAGCACATGTGAACTTTTTTGTCTAAAACCCGAAAATAGAAGTCGTCGCACGTGCAAAACTCGGCTTCTGGCATAATCAGGTAATCGCGTTCTCTGCCGATAACTATCCAAACTGTTCTTCCGCTTGGCTTAAAAACGTATTTTTTCACTCGGTTCTCTTTTAATGCATCTAAGGCTTTTGTGAATCTGGACCCGAAAAGCTCGTAGAGCTCCGTCAGGTTGTTGCCTGACAGTTTGCCCGCTGATTTTGCTTCTCGACAAATAGCGTTTAACGTATCTATCTCTGAATTCTCGTCCATTGTGTACTCGCAACTGGAAAGGATAGGTAATTAGCTTTTAGGTTATGCCGATGGGTTCTCCCTTCGGGTTCTTTTCCGGTTCTGCTTTTGGAAGCACCACTTCTAAGACGCCGTTCTTGTAGCTTGAGGTTGCTTCTCTAACCTTAACTTTCACGGGCAACTCAACGTCTTTATAGTACTTGTACTGGGGAGTATCAACCGAAATCGTTATTGAATCTTCAGTGCCGTGAAGCTTTATGTCGCTTTTTTCTACTCCTGGAAGCTCCACCACCACATGGACTTCGCCGTTTGTTTCCACGATGTCAACCAGCGGCTCCCGTTCTTCTTTGACCTGCGGCGCTCCTTTGAGGCTTTTTTTGATGTTTCCAAACTCTTGAATTTCCGGTTTTCCATCGGGCCCAATCTTCAAGCTGTAACCGTAAACGAAGGGTCCAAGCTCCTTAACTGTACTTCCGTCGGGCAGTTTACGCTCCTTAACATATTCTTTGGGCACATTATCAGCGAAGTTTTTCAGCTCTTCATCCATCATCTTTTCCATTTCGCGGAACATGTCATCTATGTCACCGAAAAAGGGTTCTTTAGAACGCCTCTTCTTTATCCAATCAGGGTAATCCTCATTATCAGAAGACATACAGCATTCACCACATACTACCTTGCGTTTTCCGCTCCAATAAATTTTATGTTCCTAAAACGCTTATTTTATGTTGCTGCCCGGTTTTTCCATGCGGCTGCCCAAATGATTGTTGAATAAACAAATCTTGACGATGTTTTTAAAAGTTTAAATGATGGAAAACAAACTAAATCATTTCAGCCACCAAAAACGGCGGCAATTTAGGTGCCGGGGTAGCCTCAGCCTGGCTAGGGCGCCAGACTCATAATCTGGAGTTTGTAAGGGGCAAGCGTCCTACAACCAGAAGTCACGGGCTCGAATCCCGTTCCCGGCACCACCATTTCTTCCAAAGCGACGCGAAACCACAAATCTTAAACCCATCTTTATCCAAACTAGCTGTAGTGCTAAATGGGACGAGTTTCTCCGTGTCGCAATCATTGATTTTCGGTAGGGTTAAAAACTGGTTTCGGGTAAACTGGTTTGAGGCTGCCTGCCTATTGGCGCTTGCTGTCGTGTTGATTTGGAGGGGGCACTCGTTTGTTTTTTCAGGCGACAGCACTTCTTCAGCGGCGGTTCTTACAAGCTCGGTCATTATTTATGTGCTCGTGTTTGTTCTTGCAGAGTTTTTTCTCAGGCGACAAGGCGTGGGATATGAAAGATTTTTTGTGGCTGTAGCGTGTGTTGTCGCTGGAATTTGGTTGCAACAGGGCCTCTACCATTTCGGCTTTGCCCAAGCACGAATGCCAAGCGCGGTTGCCAGCACTCTCTTCACTTTGAACTTTAACTTTAACACTTCAGCAGCGACGTACCCGCTGTACTGGAACCTCATTATGATAAGCCTGCCGTTTGCAGCCTACAAGTACATGAGGCTCAACAGATACCTCGTTTTAACGGCGCTGATTGGCGGCGGAATATATCTGCTCTGGATTTATGCTGGGTACCCCCAGTTTTTTGCGCCCAGCTGGTTCCCCTCCTCACCAGTTGCATTACCGCTAGTTTCGGGCAATAGCGCTGCAGTCAAAATGAGCGGGTACATATTCAACTCAGCTTTCACGATTGTTGCGTTCCTTCCAGCGCTTTTGTTTTACAAAAAACAGGAAGCCAATTCGTCTGCCCCTAAAACATCTTAAGTTTTTCGCCGGGGTTGTGAAAAATTAATAAGCGCTTTCTACAGAACAATCTCGAAGTGAAATCCTTGATAAACTACGATAATTTCTTTTTGCCGAGCAGCGACCTGAAGAAGGGCAGAGAATTCTACCAGAACCTTCTGGGGCTGCCCGTTAAATTTGACTTCTCAAACATGGGTATGATAGCTTTCAAAGTCGGCGACAACGAACCTGCAATCATCCTGAAAGATATAGGCAAGTTCCCAGAGACAAAACCCACCATCTGGTTTGTCGTGGCTAACGTTCAGGAAGAGTATAAGCGGCTCAGCGCTAAAGGACTAAAGTTTCTGTCTGAACCCTTCGCGATTCACACTGGGTTGGCGGTTGAGTTTGAAGATCCATTCGGCAACCGGTTGGGCTTAACAGATTATTCTAAACGTTAAACGCAACACAGTTATATCGATTGAAAAGCATTGGCTAATGGATGAACAATGGAAACTGTAACGGTTTCAAAAAAATTTCAAGTTATTATTCCAGAAAAAACACGAAAAACTTTGGGAATTAAACCTGGAGACAAAATGGTCGCAATGGCTAAACATTGAATCATCCAGTACATCCCCCCCGTGCGCCCCCCATAAAAGAGACCGAAGGATTTATCCTTGGACTTGACACAGAAAACCTACGCGATGAGTCCGACAGAATTGATTAGTGTAGACTGCTCTTGTTGGATTGGGCAGTTCAACAAAGGACTTAAAGCGCCCGCTACTCGAGAGGCTTAATATGAGTACTAATAAGAAAAGAACTCAAATTAAAAAAGAGATAGCAACAGGCAAAAAACAGGTAAAAGCTTTCAGGTGGAAAAATAGCAATTTGGCTTTCGAGGGGCATGTCGGAGCTAATGTGGGGTCAGTGATGGAGCGGCATTCTCTTAAGAAACATTCAAAAAAGAAAGATTAATCCCTACTCTCCAAGCGAGTTTTGGTTAAGTCCTTGTTAACTGTTTAATCTTAAAATATGTCTGTCGGCGAAAATACACCTGAGCCATAAAATCGTGGCTTTACCTCTCTGACTGTTAAAGGCGAGAAGTGTGGACAATAAGTCAAAGGCAAATGTCGTTGTTATTTCATTTTTTATAGTATTTGCCGTATTGATTTTAATATCTATGGCTATTTCAGGTGCAACCCCTGCGCCAGGGCCTGTAATACAAGAAAGCCTGAATCTTCAAGTTCAAGGGATCTCACAAAATAGCGGTTACTTCAATGTCTCTTTATTAATAGTTAACCAGGGGTCCAGTTTACAAAAACTGGATAAAATCCAAATGCATGGAACGAGCGTTGTGACCTTCATCAATGGCACAGAAATTATTGATCCAAATCAAATGAGCTACGGTTTTAAAAGCGCTGACACTCTCCAAGTCAACTTAATAACTCCAATTGCTAACTACACACCAAATGAAACTGTGGCAATAACAGTTTACACACAACAAGCAAGCTATTACCAAGAAATTAACTTGCCCTAACGCGTCTGTCTCCGAATATACACCAGAGGCGGGAAAGCGTTTCAGTTGTCAAGCGGCTAATGCGAGAGCGAGAGTTAACCGCGCCAAGGCAAAGCTCGCAGAAGATACGAAGCCCCATCAACTGCCTTGACCAATACGATAAGGTTTTTACGTGCTCCTCCACATGGTAACATGACGTGCCTTGCCCCAAAAAAATGCGCCTTGGTTTAACTCTTGGCCCATCAACGTGCCCAAACACTTAGAGCTCCCGCAGGCTCCTCTCCAAGATATTCTTCGCAAAAGCGCCAACGAATTTCCAAAAAAAACCGCGATAGCCTATGGCGGACGCGAAATCACCTATGCCCAGTTGGAATTGCTTTCAAACAGGTTTGCCGCTTCTCTTGATAAGTTAGGCGTGAAAAAAGGGGACTGCGTTGCAATTTTTTTGCCCAACCTTCCCCAGTTTATAATCGCCTTTTTCGGGATTCTTAAGGCAGGCGCGGCTGCAACGCCCATAAACCCTCTGAATCGGGAGCGCGAAGTGGAGTACCAGCTCAACGATTCTGGTGCCCAAACCATAGTGTCGCTGGATTTGCTGTATCCAGTTATATCAAAAGTTAAGGAAAAAACTAAACTCAAAAACGTCATAGTAACGGGGTTAGATGAGTATTGCTACAAAAAAACCTGTCCCCTAGACGTTCCAAAGTGTTTAGCTTTTCAAGTTTTACTGGAAAAAGCCCCATCTAACCTTCCAAACGTGCAGTTGGACCCAGACGGGGACTTGGCGGCGTTGCAGTACACGGGCGGTACCACAGGAACAGCCAAAGGCGCCATGCTAACCCACACCAACCTGTTTTCAAACGCGCTCGCTTTCGCCGCGTGGATACGAGGCACAACAGCCCAAGAAACCTTCCTGACCGCGCTGCCGCTGTCTCACATTTACGGCTTGACAACCAGCATGACTGTACCCATCAGTTTAGCCGCAAAAATGGTTCTGATGCCAAGGTTCGAGGTAGCCAAAACATTGGAAACTATCCAGATGCACAGGGTCACGGTTTTCTGCGGTGTTCCAACCATGTACTCGACGCTCTTAGCTAACCCAGACCTGGGAAAATACGACTTAACATCGATTCGCGTATGCATTTCTGGCGCTTCCCCTTTGCCTCCGCAAATCCAAAAACAATTCATGGAAGTCACAGGCGGATTTTTAGCCGAAGGTTACGGGTTAACCGAGGCGTCGCCTGTTACCCACTGCAACCCCGTTGACAGCACGATGCGAGCCGTGAAGGTTGGCTCAATCGGGTTACCCCTACCAGACACTGAAGCACGAATAGTTGATTTGGAAACGGGCGAAAAAACGCTTAGGCGGGGCGAGACGGGAGAGCTGGCAGTTAAAGGACCACAAGTCATGAAGGGCTACTGGGGTCACCCTGACGAAACCGCGAGGGTTCTGCGGGGCGGCTGGCTTCTCACAGGCGACATCGCACACATGGATGAAGACGGCTACTTTTACATCACTGACCGCAAAAAAGACCTCATAAAATACAAAGGCTACAGCGTCTACCCACGCGAACTCGAAGACATCCTCTACGAGCACCCAGCTGTGAAGCTGTGCGCTGTCGTCGGTAAACCAGACCTATCGGCAGGCGAAATTCCCAAGGCTTTCGTGGTGCTCAAAGATGGGATGACCGCTTCAGCAGAGGAAATCATGGCTTTTGTCAACAATAAAGTGGCGTCTTACAAGGCAATCCGCGAAATAGAATTCAGAAATGAGCTGCCTATTAGTTCAGCGGGCAAAGTGTTGAAGCGCCTTCTTTAATGAAAAATTGGCAAAATGAAAAAATTGGGTATTTGCAGCTTCCTGAATCTTGAGTGGAACCTAAAGAGAGCAGAAGAGCTTTTTACTGATCATTAAGATAAATTGGGCGCATAATGTTGAGTTAAAAGTAGACTTGATTGCTAATCAACTTTTTCTCAGCTTTATTGCAAGGACTGCTATACATATAATGAAAATGGCGGTCAGTACCGTAATTATTATGAAATACGGAATAGGGATTGCTTGCGGGACTTCATAGATATTGTTTCCTGCGTATTGAGGAATTTGAACAAGGATATAATTTTGTGGAGGACCGACGCCATTTAACCAATCAGCATGTCCTATGCTAATGGGACTATAACTAAACGGGCCAGAGTAAAGGAGATAGGCAGTACCGAATAGTTCCATTACACCGATAAAAAACATCGTTGGTAACGATAAAAGAGAGGCTGCCATAAGAATTAACGTCGTGCCAACATTTGGCTGTTTAATTCTTTTGGCTATCAAAAGGAAAAGTGAAGAAAATAAAATAAATCCCGCAGCGATCCATAGCAGATATAATTGGGAAGCGACATTAATGACAAGATCGTATTGCTGCATTATTTGAATGAGTAATCCAATTGGTATCCACGCTATTATAGAGATAATCAGATATCTTACAAAATGACTCTTTTTGTTATTTATTTTAAGTTTCTGGTCTTCCATTAAACTGTGCCTTACTTTGAATAAGCCTGTTTTAGTTATAACATCTTGCCAAATAGACTATAGAGACAAAATTTGAAACAAAGCATTTACTTTTGCGTTCAACCCATTAAGCTTTCAAGCATCCTACCGATTAAACGAAAGCTAACTCTCTTCTTTGGAAAGCATCGATTCAAACTTAGGGTGGTTGAGGGTCCAAATCCCGCCGATGCTCAAAACTTGACCTTATTTCACGGGCTGCTTTACCTTCGCAAAATGCATATATATGCATATGCACATAGAGTTGTGTATGACCAAAGTTATTTCTCTCTCAGAAAAAGCTTATGAAACACTGAAGGGAATGAAGAAGCCCGGCGAATCATTTTCAGATGTCGTTATTCGTGTTGCGGCTAAAGAAAAGAAAAAGTCGATACTTGAATTTGCTGGAACTTGGCATGGTGATGATGCCGATGAAGTTCTAGCCCAATTAATGAAAGATAGAGAAAACGTAAAGCCAAGAGAGTTCGATTTTTAGCTTGACAATAATCGATACAAACGTGATGATCCCATTTCTGAAGGGAACGCCTGAGGCTGTGAGCAAGGTAATTGAAGTGTCAAATAATGACCACGTTTTAATCACTGTAATCACAGCATACGAATTGCTAAAAGGCGCGCGGCTCTCGTCGAAACCGCAAGAAAATCTGGAAGATGTTAAAAAAGCAATTTTCAATATGCAGGTTCTTGATTTCTCTATAGAAGCATGCGAAGAGGCCTCATCGATATTTTGCGAATTAAGAAAATCGGGAAAAATGATCAGCGAGTTTGACGTTCTAATAGCTGCGATTGCTAAAACAAAGGGCGAAGCTATCCTCTCTCGGGATCAGCACTTTAAGTCCATCAAAGGAATTGAGCTGATTCAATTTTAATCGTAATGACGCAGACAATAAAGTAGGTCTACGCTTGCTTTTGTTTAGTACATTTTTTTTGTGTCAATAAACCTTTACAAAAGCCTTCTTATCGGAAAGTAAACTCCTAGCACGAGCGATAGAATAACTGTTGGTGAGTGCTTGGATATGAAGATGGAAGAACGACCAATTTATGATTCGCATCATTATTTGCCGTTTGCTCATGGTTTACTGAATTATGAGGCAGATTGTAGGAATGCGCGGAAAAAAGGTTGTTCAAGATGATGAGTGACCTTGCCCAAGCCGCCTGCCTATAGACCTACCTACTATTTGTGCCAAAAAAACGCCACAAATATGGCAGGCGGAAGAAGAAGAAAAATTGTTTTCATCAGCTTCTTCTTCTTTTGAAATGTTTTGCCGAGAAGAACAACATTTGTTTTTCGGGTGTTGTTGTTCTTTTAAAATTGAAAAATTAGTGCCAAAAACAACCCCCAAAGACAGCAGCCGCGTAAGTTTGAAACAAATCGCATCTGTATTTCGAAACGTATAAGAGAAAACTCTGTTTCTCAAATAGCGAAGGCTCACCTTTGCGGGTAAAACTCAACGTCACAGGCATCGTTCAAGGCGTAGGTTTCCGCCCATTCGTCTACCGTTTAGCGGTGCAAAATGGCTTGGCGGGGTACGTTCGCAACAGAGGCGACGCTGGCGTAGAAATCCTTTTGGAAGGCGACGCGCAGCGCATCAAGAATTTTAAGGGTGACTTAACTGAGAAGAAGCCTCCTTTAGCTCAAATCGACGCGGTTAAATCAAATGAGCTTTCAGGCAAAAATGAGTATGACAAATTTACGATTTACAAAAGCTCCCAAGAAGCCGAGCTTTCAGGCTCAATCATCCCGCCAGACATCGCCATCTGCAACGAATGCCTCGGCGAGCTGCGTGACCCCAAAGACACACGTTACGAATACTTCTTCATCACCTGCACCAACTGCGGACCACGCTTCACAATCATCGAGCGGCTGCCGTACGACCGCGAAAACACCACCATGCGCGAGTTCCCCCTCTGCGGCTTCTGCCTAAAAGAATATAATGACCCAGCGAACAGGCGCTTTCACGCTCAAACCGTAGCTTGCCCAAGCTGCGGTCCAAAAGCATATTTAACAACCAAAACAGGCGAACCAGTCAACGCAGAAGACCCGGTGCGTGAAGCTGGAAAACTGCTCTCGGAAGGCAACGTGCTGGCGATAAAGGGCTATGGGGGCTTCCACATTGCAGCCTCAACCATGCAAGAGAAGCCTCTTTTGGCTCTTCGAGCAACGAAGCATCGACGCGAAAAACCCTTCGCAGTCATGGCAAGAAACCTTGAAGCCGCCAAAAGCTTCGCCGAAGTAAGTTCGAAGGAGCAAAACCTTCTTTCTTCCCCTGCACGCCCGATAGTTCTGCTGAACAAAAAAGCCAATTACAATCTTTCTCCGCTGGTTGCGCCGAACCTGCATAACGTCGGGGTAATGCTGCCCTACACAGGGTTGCACTACATGCTTTTCGACCGAGTAGACGACTGCGCGTTTGTGATGACCAGCGCCAACCCGCCGAATCAGCCCATCGTAAAAGACAACGGCGAAGCCCTCAAAATTTTAGGCGAAACCGTAGATTATTTTCTGTTTCACAACCGCAAAATCGCCCATCGATGCGACGACTCAGTCATGCGGGTTCATGGGCGAAGGCAGGTTTTTCTTAGGAGAAGCAGAGGCTACGCGCCTGCCCCAATCAGGCTTAAAGCGAAGTCAAAACGATGCGTCGTTGGGTTAGGCGGCGAACTGAACAACACAGCCTGCGTATTGCTTGACGACAAAGCGTTTATCAGTCAGCACGTTGGCGACGTCGAAAACGTGGAAACACGTGCCTTTCTAGAAGAAGCAGCAAATCATCTCCATCAATTAACTAACTGCCGCTCTGAAATCGTGGTTTGCGATTTGCACCCGAAATTCACCACAACAGCTTTGGCGCAAGAGATGGCGGAAGCGGATGGCTCCCCTCTTATTCAGGTGCAGCATCACCACGCGCACGCCGCTGGTTTAATGGCTGAACACAATTTGGAGGAGGCTGTCACAGTTGTTTGCGACGGATACGGCTACGGGACCGATGGGGGAGCTTGGGGAGGCGAAATCCTGTTTTGCACTCGTGAATCGGCGAAGTTTAAGCGGCTTGGGCATCTGGAGCCTCAGCCGTTGCTTGGCGGAGACGTCGCTAGCCGTTACCCCCTGCGTGTAGCCGTTGGTATGCTCGCTAAAGCAGGAGTTAAGGTTGAGCCGTGGCTGAAGCAGAACAGCATGCATTTGTCTTTCGGCGAAACCGAAGCCAACCTGATTCTAAACCAACTTGCGAAGGGTTTGGGTGTGGTTGATACGACGAGTTGCGGCAGAGTGTTAGATGCTGTCTCAGCAGTTTTAGGCGTCTGTTACGAACGCAGCTACGAGGGTGAACCCGCCATGAAGCTGGAGTCAGCAGCATTGGCGGGCAAAGATGCTTTGAACCTCAAGCCAATCATCCACGGAGACACCGTTGACACGGCGTGCATGCTTAGGGAAATCTTTGAAAACAAACAAAAAATGCCCCTTGCCAATTTAGCGTTTTCCGCCCATGCTTACTTGGCGAAAAGCCTCGCTTCTTTGGCGGCTGAGAAGGCGTTGGTTCTTGGCGTCAAAGCCATCGGTTTTTCAGGCGGTGCTGCTTGCAACCAGGTACTTGCGAAAGTCATGCGTGATGCTGTTGAGGATGCTGGTTTGCGGTTTCTGGTTCATGAGGCGGTTCCAGCTGGGGACGGAGGCGTTTCGTTTGGTCAGGCGGTTGTAGGTGGGTTTTCGCGGTTTTAGACCAATTTCTTTTTATCGCCGTTTAATGCCTGCTATTAATTGATTAAGTATGTGTTTAGCAATTCCCGCCAAAATAATGAATATTGACGGCAGCAAAGCTAACGTGGATTTTGGCCAAGGCGTACTTCGAGAAGTTAACGTTTCGCTTGTTGAAGCGAAAGTAGGCGAATACGTTTTGGTTCACGCAGGCTACGCTATTCAAGTTATTGAAGAAAAAGAAGCCTTAGAAACCCTGAGCTTATGGAACAGCATCCTTGAAGCTACCCCTGAATAGGGCAGTAGGCGGGCGATGGGCATGGCTGAGAACCTGAAGTTCAGAAACCCCGAATTGGCGCAGAACATAGCCTCAAAAATCAAAAGTCTATCGCCGAAGGCTGGAAAAACAAAAATCTGCCATGTCTGCGGAACTCACGAGTGGACGATAACGCATTATGGCTTGCGTAGTCTTTTGCCTGAGAATGTTGAAGTTATTGCCGGTCCAGGCTGCCCCGTTTGCATTGTGCCGGCATCTGAAATTGATGAAGCAGTCCAGTTGGCGCAAATGGGCGTGGTGGTCACATGTTTCGGCGATGTGCTTCGGGTGCCAGGAAGCAAAATGTCGCTTCTAGAAGCTAAGGCGGCTGGTGCTGACGTTAGAATTGTATATGCGGTTTCTGACGCGGTTGAAATGGCGAAACGTGAGCTCCAGAAACAGTTTGTTTTTTTCGCGGTGGGCTTCGAAACTACTGCTCCCTCAACCGCTGTGGAAGCGCTTGGGAACCCGCCGAATAACCTTAGTTTTCTGGTTTCTCACCGTTTGATTCCTCCAGCCATGGAGCTGCTGCTCGGCGTGGGCGATCTGCAGATTGATGGTTTCATTGCTCCGGGGCATGTAAGCGCAATCATCGGTTTGAAGCCTTATGAGTTGTTTCCGAGGGTTTATCGGATGCCGACGGTTGTTGCTGGGTTTGAACCCAACGACGTTTTGATGTCTATATACATGATTGTGAAGCAGCAAAGCGAAGGCAAAGCTAAACTTGAAAATGAGTATCCCCGCGTCGTCAAGCCCGAGGGCAACGTCCGAGCGCTGGACATAATGAATAAAGCCTTCACTGTTACAGGCGGGAACTGGCGTGGCATCGGAAGGCTTCCAGACTCAGCGCTGCAGCTGCGTGAATCCCTTGCCGATTACGATGCAAGGTTAAAATACAATGTGCATGTGGAGCAGGGCAAAGATATTCTGCTTGGCTGCGAATGCCACCTTGTTATCATCGGAAAAATCAAGCCTGACGGATGCCCCATGTTCCTGAAAGCCTGTACGCCGGAGAAGCCTGTTGGTGCATGCATGGTAAGCAGCGAAGGCACATGTAGGGTCTGGGCAAAAAACGTGGTTGTTCAAGCATGAAACGTGCTGTAACCTGCATTTTTAAGCTGCGTTTTCAAGGTGTTTGCAGTTTTTAAGCGTGTTCAGATAATATACGTGGTGGATGAAGCAAAATAGTGCTCTTGTGGCTGGCTTGTGTAGGCTGTTATGTCGCAATTTCTCATTGTTAAGCATCCTTATCGGGTCGAGCCTATTCACCTTTGTCGCTGGACCCTACTTTAACAGTGATTCAAACCTTGAATTTCAAGCTGCTACAAACGTCATAAAAACCGGCATGCCTTTCATGCAGACTGGTTACCTTATCAACCAGCCCCCATTAGGATTCTACTTGGACTCCGTGTATTTCCGCCTTGTCGGCTTATCCTTCAGCAACGGAGCGGCATTCATAACACTCTTTGGCTTGGGCAGCGTACTGCTAGTTTACCTCATCGGTAAAGAATGGTATGGCAAAACAACAGGGCTGTTCGCTGCAGCAATTTTTGCTTTAACACCTTGGCAACTGGTTTTCTCAAGGACCTTCCTCATTGATGCCCAATGCCTTTTTTTCAGCCTGCTATTTCTGCTAATCGGAGTTTACGCCGTCAAGCAGGATTCAATTAAGCTCTTCATGGCGTCCTCTATCGTTTTCAGCTTGGCGTTTGCAACTAAACTCTACGCTGTCTTCATGCTTGTTCCCTTAGCCATATTTTACTTCCGCTACAGGCAGAAAAGCCTAAGGCGTCCCTATTTGGTTTTCGCGTTTTTTGTGCCCCTGCTCATTTTCGTTTTTGCGTGGTACCAATTCATTTGCCAGGGAAGCGTAATTAACCTGTTCTTGCATGATGATTTTACCCATTTTAATCCGCCCAGCGCCATGCCCTCCGCTTTCTTCGCCGCAAACTACCTGTGGATCACTTTAGGCGGGTTCATCCTTGCTGCAACCGCGTTTTCCCTTGCCGTCTCCCTGGGGCAAAAGCAGCTTTTCAAAAACGTTCTTCCCTTGGACCTGATATGCTTAGCTACAATAGTCGCGGTGGCGGGAGTTGACACATTTATGGGTGTAGCATTAAACTATCAAGCGCCTTTCGCGGGCGCGGTAAAATACAATTATCAACTTTTGCCATTCATCTGCCTGCTTGCAGCTTCAATCATAAGCAAATTCCAAACGCTTTTTGGCACCATAAAAAAGAAGCTTACTCCCTCGCTCCTGTTTTTTGCGGTGGCCGCGGTCGGCGTTGCCCTGTTTCTTTTGGCTTTTTTTGAGGACTTCCAGAACGTGAGCTTGTATTCGGAATTGGATTATTTTGTGTTTTGGGTGCAGAGGTTCACCGCAGGCTACTCATTTAGAAGTTCTACCCCTATTACCACGTTGAGCGTTTCGGCGTACGTTCAGTACTTGGGGTTTGCGCTGGTTCTTTCAGGCTTAATTTGGGAAGTGCTAAACGGTAAACCACTAAACGAAGCTGTTAGAATAATCAGGGTCAGATTCGGGTAAGCTAGCTTTTGGAGTTCTAGCAGATTCTTGGCACTGGGCAAAACACGCCGCCATCCAAGCTTAAAGCTGACAGTTTTTTTGGATTTTTAGGCTAATCGGAAGTTGCGTTCACTTCAAAAACGTAGATTCTGCCTGGGGAGGTTCCGAAGGTTGCTTGGTAAGTGAATTCGCCGCTTTGAAGAAGCATATTGTACACGGTTGGCGCTGTAAGTGTGGTGTTGAAGTAGGGCCAATCGTTGTATTCGTACAGGAGCAAGTATTTTGTATTATTTTGTTGGCACATACTAAGCAATTCCGCCACGTTAAATGTCGGAGTGTATGAGTCTACAGGTGCTATTGGGTACTGGCATGCTTGATTGTTTTTTGCTTCATCCGCAACTAAATAAAAGTTGACAATATTTTGGTAGATTACGTTTACGGGGCAAACAACCATCACTGTTTCGTTGCCTGTCAATCCATTAGATACGTAGTTGACGGCTTGCGGCAGAGGCAGCGTAACTGAGTCGCTGGCAATCCAGTGGTACGCATCTGTCGTGCTGTAAACGACGGCGACGGCGGTGAAGAAAATTAGGCAAACAGCAAAAACCTTTGCCATATGCTTTGCATCTAAACTTGAATGGGCAGATTTCCATTTTGCTTCACCTTTGTCGTATAAGAAAGAGACGAAACTGGCGGCGGAAACAGCCACTACCGGGAATAATGGCATAACGTAACGCCAATCTTTCGAAGCGATTAAAGTGAAAAAAACGTAAACGACAAGGAACCAAACCAGAAACATTTTGTCTTCTGGTTTTCTGCGCCAGAGAAACAAGCCAAGCCCATGTAACCCAAGGATAAAAACAAGAATTGAGATTGGATGCACCAGATTCAGCGGGTAAGTCATCTCAATGAGGTAGAAAATCGGAAGCGGAAAACGCGTGCTGTACGATATTGCTTGGGGGCTGTTTTGCTGAAGCAGGCTTAACCATTGACCTGTACCTCCCGAATAGTAAAGAAGGTAGAGAACTGGAACAACGATTGCGGCTATGGAGAGAATTAAAAGTGGAAACTTTGAAATCTTCGCTTTAAATCCGCTATTATAAAACAAAAAAGGCAAGCATGCAACGATAACTAAACCCGCAACCAACCCTTGATACTTCACCAAAAACGCCAAACCCACCACTAAGCCGCAAACAAGAATCAATGTGTTTTTTCCGCTGTGGAGCCAATAAACAAACAGCAACAGTGCGGCGACAAAAAAGAATTCCAGAGCTATCTCCAAAAGCGATACTCTGGCGAGCCAAAGAAACCCAGGCATCGTAGCCATAAACAGGCAAGACAGAAAAGCAACTCTTCGCCCGTACGTTTTTGCAGCCAGTTTAAACAAAACAACCAGTGTAAGGAGCGCAAAAATGACGGACACTGCTCTTCCCACAAAAGCGCTGGCACCAAAAACTTTGAAGAATCCAGCCGTAATCACATCGAAGAGTGGTGGATAAATTGTTTGTTTAAAGTAGGCTGAAAGCCGCCCCTGAGACAGGAGCACTGCGCCGTATAAATGAGGCGTTTCATCCCAAATAATGTTCATGTATGACAATTTATAAAGCAGCAATGAGCCGCAGACGGCTAAGAGAACCAGAAAGAGCAGTTGCCACTTGTCAAGCGGCAATCCCCGTCGAGGCTTGGCGTCTGATGCTTCGAAAAGGGGTTTTTCGTCGTAACTTTCAGTCAAAGGCAGTCACGTTTAGTTCGCGATCTCTTCTTATAAGATTTGAGAATAACGGCTGAATCTTTGCCGCTTATAGCTCTCTGCAGGATGCTAGCAGATTCTTGGCACTGGGTCGCCTATGGGTCTTGCAATGATTCTTTTGCCGCCGACAACCGTCTGCATCGCTACACCCTTAAACTGGGTTGTGGCTTCACCGATTATCTGCGCGTTTTTGCCCTCATCCGTCTGCCTCAAAAATTCCAGCGCTTCCTCTGCTTTCTCCTTGACGACGCCGATTATATATTTGCCTTCATTCCCAACTTCAAGAGGGTCCAAGCCAAGCATGTCGCAGGCGGTCTGCACGTCCTTTCGGATGGGAACTTTGTCTTCATACGTTAAAATGCCGACTTTTGATTTTTCAGCCCACTCGTTTAGCGCATCTGCCAACCCGCCGCGAGTAGGATCTTTCACAGAAATAACCCCCCCTATTTCTGCAAATAACTTCTGAAGCATCCGATTTAATGGTCTAACATCCGACTTTATTTCACTGCCGAAAGTCAAGCCTTGCTGCGCTGAAAGCACAGCTAACCCGTGGTCGCCGATTGTGCCCGTCAAAATGATTTTGTCTCCCGCCGCCAAATTTGAGTCAAGCGTCCAGCGGGAAGCCACGCTTCGGTACTGCCTTGCCACTTTAATGTCGTTGTCCAAAGCTGGGGTTCTTCTGCCGATCCCCGAAACATTCATGACTAAGCCCCCTAAGCTGCCCTTCTCCACCACCTTCGTGTCCCCCGTCACGATGCCTACGCCTGCTTCAATGCAGGTCTCCCGCATGCTCACCAAAATCCGCTCCAAATCCGAAAGCAGCAAACCTTCCTCCAAAATAAACCCGCAAGCCAACGCGTAAGGCGTGGCGCCCATGGCTGAAATATCATTTACTGTGCCTGAAATCGATAAGCGTCCGATGTCGCCGCCTGGGAAAAAGATGGGTTTAACAGCGTGAGAATCGCTCTTGAAAACGATGTCGCCGATGACTGCTGCGTCGTCCATCGCTTCCAGCGGAACCTCAGCTACGTTGCCTAATCCGCCGAAGTACTTCACAATGTAGTTCTTGACCAAGTTATGCATGACTGTGCCGCCGGCGCCATGCAACATAGTGATTTTCTCGTTTTGACTAGCCATTCCAAAACCGCCTTTTCAGGTGCAATAGCAAATACAGTCGGGTAAACATAAACGTTTTAGGTGTGTAAACCATCTGAATGGAAAAACAGGTCAACTCTGATATGCCAGGAGAGGGTTTTTTTGAGCTTCGACCTCAACTCAAGGCGGGTACTTTATGTGCGCTAGCATAAGATTGAGCCCTCGCTGGAATCTTGGTTAGGCTGCATTACAATTAGGATGGGTCAAACTGGACTTACTCCAAATCAGTCGCAGATTAAAGAGCGCAGGCCAAATTGTTGTGACAATAAATCTTTATTAATGGGGCAATACATAGGTTTTTTTGGATTTTAGGCAAGAAAGGGTTGAGTTGATTTTATGAAAGTTAAAATTTGGAAGTTTCTATGTTTAATATTAATCTTCATTTTCACTTTTTCATCAGCCAGCATCGCCTCTGCGGCCGCTGCATTTCCCACCGTAAAAGTTGGGGATACTCCTAAGGGTATAGCTTACGACGCGGGAAAGGGCGAGTTGTTCGTGGCTAACAATGCTGCGAATACAGTTTCAGTGATATCTGATTCTTCAAATTCCGTTATAGCCACGGTGGTTGTCGGCAGTTCCCCCGTCGAGCTTGCTTATGATTCTGGCAAAGGCGAAGTTTTTGTCACAAATACAAAGAGTAACACGGTTTCAGTAATATCTGATGCGTCGAATACCGTTGTTGATACAGTGAACGTTGGAAATGGACCCGTTGGAGTTGCTTGCGATTCTGGCACAAACGAAGTGTTTGTGGCAAATCAGGTAGATAACACCGTTTCAGTTATCTCGGACAGCGCAAACGCCGTCACTGCAACAATCACGGTTGGGAACACTCCTCAAGGAATGGCATATGACTCGGCGAAAGGCGAAGTTTTCGTTGCCAACGGCGTGGATTCCACCGTTTCAGTCATATCTGACTCCAGCAACGATGTGGTTGCAACCGTGAATGTTGGGGGTTCTCCATATGGCGTTTGTTATGATTCTGGAAGGGGAGACATCTTTGTAACAAACAGCTATGACAGCACCGTTTCAGTGATATCTGATTCGGACAACTCCGTCGTTGAAACCGTAAGCGCTCCTTCGCTGAGTTTGCCCTATGACCTCGCTTATGACTTAGCACTAGGGGAAGTTATTGTTGCAAATTATGATTTAAAATCAGGCACCGTAACCGCAATATCCGACTCTACATATGCTGCCTCTCACGCGAGCGTTGGAGAATTTCCTTTTGGAGTTGCCTATGACGTAGCCAAAGGAGAAACATTTGCGACAAACAGCGGCAGCAACACAGTATCTATTCTGTCAGACGCCTCACAAACATCGCCAAGCCCAACGATACCGGAGTTCAGTGTCGCGTCAACCATTTTAGTTGTGTTGTTGATGGCGGCTGCGACATTTTGTGCAGTTGTAGGGGCATCTAAAAGTCGAAGGCGCAAATAGCCACCGCAGCCAAATGCCCAGCTAAACTCTGTGACTGCAGGAAAAAAGGAAATTGCTGAGGCAAGAAAGAGACTGGAAAAAGGTTTAATGTTAAACCGGGTTCATTCAACTTTGGATGCGGTTTTCAACTATTTTTTGTTAGCGAAGCGTCTAATAAAATCGCGCGAACTTTGAAATTTAAAGGCGAACTTTCTCAAAAAGTCGCAACTTTCGCGCACGCAAAAGTCGCGACATAATTATTTTCGTTAAAAGCCAGTTGTTAAACTTTTTTTCCACCTTGATTTTAACGTAAAACTCCAAAAACCAAAAGCGCAAAAACCGTCACTATATAGTCTATTTCCTTTTTTTGGGTAAACTATAAATGCTTAAACGCCATCCCAAAACTGTACACCTCACGCGTTCGAATTGTTCCCTTCGCCGGGAATGTAACTAGTCTGCTTAGACTAAAATCTTAGTTGTGATACGGAAAGCCATATAAATTGCTTTTACGTGTTTGATTGCGCATCGGAGATGTATTAATGCCAAAATGGGGATACTCAATAATCAACGAATTGCTCGATCCAGAAAAAACAGCGAAAGCAAGCGGCAGAGAACTCAAAGTATCCCATAAAGCATCAAGAGAAATCTGCAAAGCCCTCAAAGGCATGATGCTCAATAACGCAAAACAGTATTTGCGAGATGTTGTAGCCAAAAAGAAGTCTGTGCCCTACACAAGGTACAACAAAAAACTGCCTCACCGCCATGGACTCATAAACAGCTTTTGCGGAAGATACCCAATTAAAGCTTCACAACAAATCCTCAGCGTCTTAGAAGCGGCGCAGTCTAATGCTGAAAATAAAGGTTTAGACGTAGATAGGTTGCGTATAATTCACGCAGCTGCATATCCAGGCATGAAATTGAAGCGTTTCACGCCCAGAGCGCACGGCAGAGCTTCACCGAAATATGACACAACAACGCACGTCGAAATAGTTCTAGACGAGAAACCTACCACTCAAGGAGAACAATAAATGAGCATAGTTAAACGTTTTATAACTGAGTCAATAAAAAGAACAGAAATAGATGAATTTTTACAAAAAAAGCTTGAAAGAGCTGGATACGGCGGAGTAAACATATCCAAAACTCCGCTCGGAACGCACGTGGTAATTTACGCGATGCGCCCAGGCTTAGTAATCGGCAGAGGCGGAGAAACAATAAAAGAACTTGCCTCAGCCCTCGAGCAAAGCTTCAAAGTTTCTAATCCTCAAATTTCAGTTTCAGAAATCGAAGTTCCAGAATTCAACGCCTTTGTGATTGCGTCACGAGTTGCCTCAGCGCTTGAAAGAGGTGTTCACTTTAGACGCGCAGGTTTTTGGGCATTAAACCAAGTTATGGAAGCCGGTGCCCTTGGCGCTGAAATAGTTATAAGCGGAAAGCTTACCACAGAACGAGCACGTTTTGAAAAATTCCGCGCTGGGTACTTCCCAAGATGCGGAGAACCAGCATTAGTTGCTATGAGAAAAGCTGAGGCTCACGTACAACTGAAACCCGGCATCATAGGTGTTAGAGTAAAAATTATGCCGCCGGACGCATATTTCCCTGACAGAATCAAAATTCTCGAAGCAGCACCAGAAGAAGAAAAAATCGTTGTCGCAGAGCAGACTGAAGCCAAACCACAAGAAGAAGCACCACCTCCAACTGAAGAACCAACAAAAGCAGAAGTAAAGGAAGAACCAATGGTCCAGGCGACAGAAGTTGCAGATGAACCCCCCAAGGAGGCAAAAAAGTAAATGCCCAGAATGCGAATCAAAGAAATCGTCGATATGTCTCCTGACGATAGAAAAAACAAACTTCTTGAATTACGGGCAGAGCTAGCTCGCATCCGAACCATGATTAACGCAGGTGGAGCAGTTGAAAACCCAACGCGAGTAAGAGAACTGCGAAAAACTATCGCTCAAATATTAACCGTGGACAACGAGAATAAACTTGGCATTAGAAAAGCAGTTGCCGCTGAACCTGAGAAGAAACAGCAGAAAAAAGCGGAGAAGCCGGCTAAAAAGCCTAAGGCTGAAAAAGTAACTGAGGCGACTTCCCAATGAAAGTAACCCCCGATATTATCCGTTATGAATTTATCGGCACTGAAGGCAAAGTTGTTCTGAGCCCGCATAAAGACTATATTGGCCTAGGCGGCAGAGTCATAGGTGAAACAAAAAACACCTTCACATTCCTTCAGGAAGGGCAAGCGAAGAGTATAATTAAAGAATTTTCCGTCTTCAACTTTACGTTTGATGACGGAACAGTTGTAGATATCGACGGGAAACTTTTAGTCGGAAGATCTGAGGATAGACTTAAAAAAAGCATTAAGAGGTTATGGTAATGTCATTAGCTTTTAAGCAACCTAAAAAAACATGTGACGACCGGAACTGTCCATTCCATGGAACTCTTGCAATAAGAGGACGCGTACTTGATGGAAAAGTCCAAACTGCTAAAATGGATAAAACTGTTATAGTTGACAGGGAATTCTTGCAGTTTTCGTCGAAATTTCAAAGGTACGAACGAAGACATGGCCACATTGCATCCCACAACACACCATGCATAGATGTTAAAGAAGGCGACAGAGTAAGAATCGCCGAGTGCAGGCCAATCAGCAAAACGGTTTCTTTTGTTGTGGTTGAAAAATTAGGAGAGGAAAAGTAGAATGGCGGCAAAGGCAAAACAAAGAGCGCTTGTGGCAAAAGGCATGCTTTCACACGGACAAAAAATTAGCCGTGGACTATTATCAGGTTCAGAATTAAAATGCGCAGATAACACCGGTGCGCGAGTACTGCGCTTGATTCAAGCCATGGGTTATAAAGGGCGACTGCGACGTTACCCATCCGCCACCGTAGGCGATAAAGTAACAGTTTCTGTCAGACAAGGATCACCTGATATGAGGAAAAAGATTTTCCAAGCAGTAATTGTTCGCCAAAGAAAAACTTTCCGACGGGTTGACGGTGTTTGGGTTCAGTTTGAAGACAACGCAGCAGTAATTATCACTCCTGACGGCGAAATGAAGGGTTCAGAAATAAGGGGTCCAGTAGCTAGAGAGGCCGCTGAAAGATGGCCAAGAATTGCAAGTGCCTCAAGCATAATAGTGTAGGTGTAAGATGATGCAAGATACCAAACGAGTAAAAAATCCTGGGAAGCAACGGAAAAAGCTTTTTAATGCTCCTGCTCACCTGCGTCACAGGCTCATGTCGTCCCCACTTTCAAGTGAGCTTGCTGCTTCAAGAGGAGCAAAAACTCTTCCAGTAAGAAAGGGCGACACAGTTCGCATTAAAAGGGGCGACAACAAAGGGTTTGAAGGCAAAGTTTCACGTGTTGACACCAGATTGTTCCGAATCTACATTGAGGGGTTCACTCGTGAAAAAGTTGATGGAACAAACATTTTCCTTCCAATACACCCATCCAAAGTTGAAATAAGAAACCTTAACCTTGACGACAAATGGCGAAAAGATATCCTTAGCAGAAAGAAGGGTGTAGAAAAGCCAGCGGCAAAAGTAAAACCGAAACCATCCAAGAAAGCAGAAAAGATTCCCGAGCAGCCGCAATTAGAGATTGAAGAAGAAAAACCTGTTGAAGCACCTGCCGAAGAACCGTCTTTGGAAGCACCGCCTATACAAGAAAAAGCAGCACCTGGAATTGCTATAGAGGAAGCGCCAGTGGAACAAGTTCCTGAGGAAGAAATAGCAGAGGAGACAGTGGAAAAAGCTCCAGCGGCAAAGAAAGCACCAGCTAAGAAACCTGCTGCTAAAAAATCAGCCCCGGCGAAAAAGAAACCCGCTGAGGAAAAAGCTCCAATAGTAGAAGAAAAGGCGCCTGCTAAGAAAGAAGCTGCAAAGCCGAAGGCAGCAACCAAAAAAGCAGCTGCGTCGAAAACACCGGTAAAAGAGGCGGCGCCCAAAAAAGCTGCTGCGAAACCGCGTGTTAAACGTAAAACCTCTAAAGAAACTGAGGGAGGACAATAATTTGGGTAAAAAAGGAAAAACTGCAAGGCTGAAACGTAAGCCAGCTCCAAGATTCTGGCCAATTCATAGAAAAGAACTTCCGTGGATAGTCAAGCCCTCATCCGGCTCGCACTCTCTACAGAGTTGTTTACCATTAACGCTGGTTCTTCGAGACATTCTAGGCGTTGCGCAAACACGAAAAGAAGGCAAATTTATACTTGCCCAAGGCAAAGTACAGGTTAACGGAAAAGTGAGGAAACAAGACGATTTTCCAGTCGGCCTGATGGATGTCATCTCCATACCTGACGCAGGCAAGTATTACCGAATAATGCCGTCCAATAAGGGACTAGTTTTAAATCCAATAAGCAAAGAAGAAGCAAGCTTCACACTTGTCCGCGTTGAAGACAAAACCACTGTTAAAAACGGAATGCAAATCGCGGTTCACGACGGCTCAAACATGCTCATAAAAGTTGCAGACCCAAAGAAGCCAGCAGAAGTCACATACGAAACTTTTGACATTTTAAAAGTCACTTATCCCGAAAAACAAGTGGTTCTTAGCTTGAAAACCAAAGAAGGAAACTTAGCCGTAATCACCGGCGGCAAAAACATTGGCAAACAAGGCAAAATAATAGAAATAGAAAAAACTGAAGCTAAGAAACGACGGCAAGCCCTAGTGGTAATAGAAGACACAAAAGGCACCCGTTATCAAACAATCTTAGACTTCATCTTTTCCATCGGTGAAACCGAATCATTAATAGCAGCAGTACCGGAGGCATCCGCAGTTGTCTGAGCAAGAAGCTTTAATTAAGAGTTGGGAAGAGCATCCAATGCTTAAGCCCCGCATTGAAAAAGTCGTGGTGAACCTTAACGTTGGAAAATCAGGTGAGCCGCTTGAAAAAGCCAACAAAGTGCTCAAAGAAATAACAGATCAGACGCCGATCAAGAAAAAAGCCAAAAAAACCATCCGTGACTTTGGCATACGCGAAGGAGAACCAATTGCCGTCGTTGTCACACTGCGAAAACAGAAGGCTATTGACTTTCTAAAGAAAGTATTGCCCGTTGTAGACAACAAGGTTTCGCAGTCTTCCTTTGATGAGCATGGTAACTTTGCTTTCGGCCTTAAAGAACACATTGAAATTCCAGGTGTAAAATATGACCCTGAAATAGGCATCTTCGGAATGGATATTTGTGTTACTGTTAATCGTGCAGGGCAACGAGTGAGGATTCGACGCAAAGAAAAGCAACATATCGGTCGCAAGCACATGTTAACACCTGAAGAATCAATTATCTTCATAAAACAGACGTTAGGAGTCGAAATCGTTTAAACAGAGGCTGAATGTATGGGAAAACAACAATTGAAAAAAGAACGAAAATACGGCAAAGGCTCAAGACCATGCGTCCGATGCGGCTCTTACGGGCCAGTTATTCGACGGTACAATTTATATTTATGTAGGCACTGTTTCAGGGAAGCAGCCCCAAAACTTGGGTTCAAAAAATATGAGTAGGAGCTAAAAGAAATGGACACTTTAACAAATGGATTGATCACAATCGTAAACAATGAAATGCGTAACAAACGTGAATGCGTAATTAGCCCTGCCTCTAAACTTTTGGGTCGAGTCCTAAGGATAATGCAGCTAAACGGTTACATAGGCGAATTCGAATTCATCGACGATGGACGCTCTGGAAAATTCAAAGTACAATTACTAGGTAGAATAAACAAGTGTGGACCAATAAAACCGCGCTACCCAGCAAAAGTAGGCGAATTCGAAGACTGGGAAAAGAAGTATTTGCCCTCCAGAGACTTAGGGATAATGGTTGTTTCCACTTCGAAAGGCGTGATAGCCCACAAGGATGCTGAAGAAAAAAACGTTGGAGGAAGGCTGTTAGCCTTCGTGTATTAGAGGTGTAATTTATGCGACTTCCAGAAGTATCTAAAACTATTCAGGTTCCCGAAAACGTAGACGTCAGCCTGGAAGGCAAAAAAGTCAACGTTAAAGGCGCCAAAGGGTCCTTAACACGTGACTTTTCTTTTGCACAAATCTCTATTGAAGGCGAAGGAAAAAACATTCGTATTTGGGCAAAATGGCCACGCAAAAAGGAAGCCGCACTTGTAGGAACAATAACATCGCACATTCAAAACATGATTACAGGAGTCACAAAGGGCTATTCATATAAACTAAAAATAGTGTTTTCCCACTTTCCAATTTCAGTAAAGATTCAAGGTAAATCGATTTTGATTGAAAACTTTACGGGTGAACGTAGAGCACGTAGCATAAAGATAATCGGCGATGTCAAAGTGAAAATTGAACCTGACGACATCATTATTGAAGGCGCAAACTTGGAAGATGTAAGCCAAACCGCCGCGAACATCGAACAAGCCACAAGAGTAAAGAACAAAGACCCACGTGTTTTCCTCGACGGCATATACGTGTATGAAAGAAATGAGGGAGTTGCCTAATGACCGAAACCGAAAAGACTGACGAGACTGAAACGACCGAAAAGACCGAAACCGAAAAAACCCCAAGGAAACCATCAATATCACAAAAAGCACTCAAGGTCAGAGCTCGCGCCAAAAACAAGAAACCGGCATTCATAAGAGCTGAAAGCTGGAAGTACGATAGATTCGCGATAAGTTGGCGAAGACCCAGAGGATTAGATAACAAGATTAGGCGAAAAATCAAGGGTTGGCCAGCCGGCGTAAGCGTTGGTTATAAGGGACCAAACATCGCCAGAGGCTTGCATCCGTCAGGTTACAGGGAAGTACTAGTTTACAATGTGCCCGACCTATCCACAATAGACCCAAGCACCCAAGCCGCACGCATAGCACACACCGTCGGCAAAAGAAAGCGCGCCCTAATAGTTGCGGAAGCCAAGAAACTTAACATTAAAATCTTAAATTTCAAAGCTTCACTCAAGGCAGAGACGAAAGAAGGGGAAGCAGCTGAAGGCGAAGAGTTGACAGAAGAGCAAAAAACCGAGAAAGAAGAGAAAGAAATCGAAGACACATTTAAAGAAGCCGAACCAGTCGAACCGGAAGATGAAGAGGCCGAGGCTGAAGAGAAGACGCAAAAGAAGGAAAAGGCACCAAAGAAAACCAAGCCTGAGCCCGAAGATGAACCTGACGTGGAAGAAGAAGCCGACGCTGAAGAAGATGAACCGGAGATGGAAGAAGAATCCAAGGAGGAAGAAGAGGAACAATGACCGACCTAAAAAGCCAACGACGATTAGCCGCTCAAATCTTAAAGATTGGGCAAAACCGAGTGTGGATTGATCCTGAACGGATGGACGATGTTGAAGGCGCCATTACACGCGAAGAAGTAAGAAAACTCATTCATGAGAAAATCATCGATTCTTTACCAGAAAAAGGCGTAAGCAGATCCAGAGCTAAAACTATCCGCGAGAAAAAGCTTAAAGGTAGGCGGGGCGGTCCAGGCAGCATAACTGGCGCTGGCTTCGCTAAGGTTACCAAGAAAGAGGCATGGATGAAAAAGATTCGGTCTCTGAGGCGCAAGCTTCGCGAGTTGAAGGCAAGCCGAATCATAACTGAAAAAACATACAGCCAATACTACAGGATGGCTGGCAGCGGAAGGTTCCAGTCGATAGCTGAGCTGGAGCGTAATTTAAAAGCTAATGATTTATGGAGGAAACGTTAGATGGCAAAAAGCGGCAATTACCGTGTGCAATTAAGACGCAGACGGGAAGGAAAAACTGATTACCAAGCGCGGAAGGCTTTGGTTACTTCTGGAAAGCCTAGGCTTGTTACTAGAGCATCACTGAAGAATGTTACAGTGCAAATAACGATGGCTAAACCGCACGGCGACGAAGTTTTAGCTTCAGCCAACAGCCGGGAACTTATAAAGAACTACGGTTGGAAGGCTCCAACAGGAAATATTCCCGCAGCTTATCTTACTGGACTGCTTTGCGGTTTAAAGGCGAAAGCTAAAGGCGTTGAACAAGCAATACTGGACATTGGCTTAATTTCTCCAACCAAAGGCTCAAAAATCTTCGCCGTTCTAAGCGGAGTTTTAGATGCTGGCGTCAATGTTCCCCACAGTGAAGAAAAAATTGTTAAAGAACGCATGAAAGGCGAACATATTGCTAAGTACGCTAAAAGTTTAGGCGCAGGCTCAGAAGAGTATGCCCAGAAATTCTCAAAGTACACGGCGCAGGGTGTTGCTCCAGAAAAAATCTCTGAGCAATTCAATAAAGCGAAAGCTGAAATCATAGGTTCATTTAAAGGTGCAAAAGTGGCGCCAGAAGAAAAAGCAGCGCCTGCCGAAGAAACCGCTGAAAAAGAAGTTCCCGTTGAAAAGAAAAAGGCACCTGCGAAGAAAGTAGCGTCTAAGCCAAAGGCTTCGGCAAAGGAACCGGCGCCGAAGGAAAAGGCAAGTAAGAAGGGTGAGAAGAAAGCATGAGTCGTACAGGTCAAATGCAAAGAGAAAGACAAACTAACTTAGAAACATGGGTTCCGAAAACCCGTTTAGGCAAGATGATTCAGGAAGGCAAAATAACCACCATAGAAGATGTCTTCCTCAGTGGCATAAAAATTTCTGAAGCCCAAATTGTTGATTCGTTGATTCCTGACCTTCAAGAAGAAGTCATAAACGTTAACTTAGTTCAGAAGCAAACTGATGCGGGCGAAAAATCCCGATTTAAAGCCATAGTTGCCGTTGGAAATAGAGACGGCTATATCGGTTTGGGCTCAGGAAAGGCCAGTCAGGTGCGGAACGCAATTGAGAAGGCTGCTGTGAACGCTCGGTTAAACATTATTCCAGTAAAGCGGGGATGCGGAAGTTGGGAGTGCGGCTGCGGCAAACCTCATTCAGTTCCCTTTCAAGTTGAAGGCAAATGCGGCGGTGTACGAGTCGTCATTGTTTCGGGACCCCGAGGCTTAGGCCTGGTTTCAAGTGAGGTCGCCAAAGTCATCTTCGGCTTAGCCGGCGTGAAAGACCTGTGGATGAGAAGTTTCGGTTCAACTCGGACAGTGCCCTCCTACGCATGCGCAATCTTTGACGGTTTACGCAAAACCTATAATTTGATTACTCAAGTGGACTGGGTGAAGTAGATGGCGCAGAAAACTGAAGAATGCAAAAGCCTCGTAGTCGTAAGGATCCGCGGTTTAGTAAGCGCCCAGAAGGAAACACGGGAAACCCTCCAGTTCCTGCATTTACTGCACACCAACCACGCCGTCCTTGTAGACAGCCGCCCAGCGTACAAAGGAATGCTACAGCGGGTAAACAGCTACATCACCTACGGGGAACCCACAAAAGAAACCGTTGCCATGATGCTGCAAAAACGCGCACGGTTAGCAGGCGACAAAAAACTCACAGACGAATACATCCAAAAAACAGGCTACAAATCCATAGATGACCTCGCCGAAGCCATAGTAAACTGCAAAGCCCAATTTCAAAAACTACCCGACGTACAGCCACAGTTCAAGCTGCATCCGCCAAGCAAAGGCTACAAAGGCAAAACCAAAAGAGGCTACAACGCAGGCGGCGAAGCAGGCTACCGCGGAGAAGCAATAAACGAACTAGTACAACGCATGATCTAATCCTCCCTTCCCATAGTTTTTATTTTTTTATTCTTAAAATTTTGGGTAAATCTTAAATGCAAAGAGCCGACCATGAAAAAGAATAACTAACCCGGTGAGAAAAAGGGGTCAATTGAGGCTCATTTGATGGCTAAAGCTACAATTATCGCGGAAGGTTTGATTCAAAGCGTTGGATACCGAAATTTTGTTAAAGGTGTTGCAAGCCAGCTTGGGTTAAAGGGTCTCTGAAGAAATTAAGAAAATGCGGACTGTGCTAGAAAAGCTTGCCGACGCCTAGGTTGAACGACAGAAATAGCGCGTTGCTTCTGGGGGTTATCGGTTTGTTTAATGAATAAATAATTGTCCCATATTCTATTAGTTGGTTGATTTCTTGTTGGCGGCGCCTGATGATTTAACTAACATTCTGGGTCAAAACGAAACCATTGAACTGTACATTAAACAAAAGTTTTACCACTACAAAATCGACATAGACTCGGTTGTCATCACAAACAAAAGAGTCATTCTGCGCCACCCCCACGCGCTTGGGCTAAAAAAAGACTACACCGACTACAACTACATCGACTTCGAAAACGTAACCATCGAGCAGGGACTAATGCGTTCAACAATCAAATGCACCTTCAAAACCCAAACCGCGCCGCTTGTACTAAACGACGTGCCCAAAGCAGACGCAGACAAAGTCTACAAAATAATCAGAGACAACATCAACAAAGCCCAAACAGCTGCACCCACCGAAGCAACAACGCCCGGAATGACAATATGCTCGTACTGCGGAACCAAAAACCAGCCAGACGCATCTAAATGCATCAACTGCGGGGCAAACATAGCCCAAACCCAACAAACCAATTTAGTTTTCTGCCCAGCCGTTTCGCTTGCACGCTGTTCGGCAGAGTCTAGTTGGTGCTGGTGTCCTCGTCGGATTGCCTATTTCCCCATCAGGGTCTGGATTCTACTCCACTGTTCAGGTGAAAGTCGAAAGTTTGTTCCATGCGAGTTTGTTAAAATCTGCATGTTTGAGAGCACGTTATCTTTTTTGCACTCTTCTTGAAGAAGCGGTTTCTCCACGCAAACTTGGAAATATTCCACAAAAGCGCTGCAGTTTTCTTGAAACTTGCTGACGCCATATTCTTCTAAAAAATACTTCTCTTGTCCAAGGTTGAGAAGGCTTTGCTTCGGGTTAGTTATTACTTTGCCTAAGGCGTAGACTCCGGCTTTTTGCCCTGACCCCCAGACTGCAACTAAATCGCCTTTGCGAATCAACTGGACATGTTGACTTATCAGCCACTGTTCAGGCGCCCTTGTGTCTTTGACTCGGTCAAGCCATCTGTAAACTGAAGGGTTAAACTGGAAAAGCCAATGCTTAGGCAGCGGCTTAATGATGAGCAATGCGCCGCAGATTGGACAAAACGGACTGGCTCTGCGCTGCTCGGCGGATACAGTTTTTAAGCATTTTCTGCACTCAAAATCTGCCTTTTCCATTAAGCTCCCCATGATTGTCAAACAAGTCAGAGCTACCTAAATTTAACGTTTGAGTATGATGCAGCGACGCCTTGAGCTTGGTGGCTTCATCAAGCGCTAATGATTGATGTTTTTCGAGATATCCAATTTCCGGATAATCCTGCAACTGGATAAATCCTAACAAATCATTCGCTAACTTCTACGGCAGAACAACCAAATCCGATGATCAACTAGTCAAAAAGGTGTTGACGGAAAAGGGTTGGCTTTATCCGAATGCGGAAGCATTACCGCTCCTGCGCCGGAAGGCGGCATTTACATACAACGGGCTACTGCCAAAGTTAGTGCCCAGGTCATGTAGTCATGGCTGTGTTGTGGTTGGCTGAATTGTAGGTGTCTGTTTTTGGCTTAGGTGCATTGTTGATTGTTTAGTTGTTGGCAAAGCTGCCGCCGGTGGGAACGTTTTTTGTTTCTGGATTTGAAGTAAATTGAATGAATGAAAACAAACCAGTAAACGAATGAGTCTACGCTTTTATATTTGAGTACCCAAAAGTGTTTTAAGCTAAAAAATTATTTAAGCTTAGAGAAAAGCGATGATAATTGAAGTTGATTTAAAAGAAATAAAATCTTTGCTTTCTGAGGTTAATAGCAAACTCGATTCGTTACTGGAAGAAAAAGACACCTGTGCGCTCGTAGCTTTGGAGGAGAAATCTCTTAAGGATTTTCTTGAAGGGGAACCTGATATTTACTCGGTTAAAGATATCAAGGCTAAGGTTAAGAGTAATTGAAGGGAAAAATAGTTCTTATTCCTTTTCCGTTTACTGATTTAACGTTACTAAGTTAAGGCCTGCACTCGTGTTATATGAAGGCGAAAGAGATGTTTTGGTCGCTTTCATTTCCTCCAGAATAGCAAAAACAAAACCTGTTGATGTATTGATTGATGAAAGCCACCCTGAATTTAAAATAACAGGGCTTAAGTTACCATCAACCGTTAAATTAGACAAAATAGCAACTATCTCTAAGGAATTAATTCTTGGAGAGATCGGAGAAATCGGTCCAAAACTTAAAAAAGAAATAAATGCTAAAATCTCTAAAACGCTCCTATTCTAAATGAAAGGTTTGTTTTTCAAAAAGGCTTGGATGAGAAAGGATTATTTTTTTCTGAATGCGGAAGCAGCGTGTTTTGCCAAAACCAGCTTTTCCACCCCTTTCCCGCCGCCTGCTGCGTCAACCTCAAGAAAACCAAAAAGTCACGGCGAAAAACTCAACGGCGAGACCAGCCGCCTCCAGAGACCGCCCATAACCGACAGTAACCTCAACATCGCGTCAACATGCAACGTCGCAAAGCGCCCATCCCAAAGACGCAACGAAAAAGCAGAAACCAAACCCAAACCAAAAAATCAACCCAAAACGCAAAGACCCAAGGCGGAAAGTCGCAACTTACACCAGCCCAAAGTCGCAACATAAAAAAATCCCCGAAAAACGAAACAGAAAAACCAGCAATTCATCATTTTCATAGGCAATCTGCTTTGTTGTGGATGCGTGTTTTCTCACTGTTTGTGTGCGATACGTTTTATAGTGGGAGTGGAGAAATCCGTTAGTTAATTGAGGGGGAAAGACACCTGAGCGCAAAATGGCGAAGAAGTACGAAGAACCGTGAATGGCTGCGTTTTAAAGGGGAAAGCCAAAAGTGCAGAAAACAGCGGGTAATTCAGCCGGAGCATGCTTACCGCTTAAAATCAAAATCTGTTCACCCCAACTTTCGACCATCCAAAAAATTCGCAGAACGCAACTTCCAAGAGCCAAAACCCCTGATAGATATTTTCCAAGAAAACAACTTCATAACGATCGTGGCGGAAATCGCAGGCTTCAACAAAGACACATTAAAAATCCACGTGAAAAACCAAAAAATCATCCTCTCAGCCAAATCAAAAGACCGCCGATACTATAAAAGTTTAAATCTTCCGAAGGTAGTGATTCCAGACATTATGTACACCAAATTCAAGAATGGTGTGCTGGAAATCAGGCTTAAAAAAGCTGAAACCGCAATAAATAAAGAGGCTGATCAAAATGCCGCATAAACTTAGAAAAATAAGGAAATTTAGAGGCTCAAGAACACAAGGTTACGGAAGAATAGGCCAACACCGAGACTCAGGCTCGAAAGGGCACCGAAAAGTTGGGCGACACAAGCACCTGTGGAGCTTAGTTGTAACAAAAGAACCCGGCTACTTCGGTAAAAACGGCTTCACCTCACCTCAAAGCCTTCACACCTACGTAAACGCAATTAACCTCAGAAAACTCGAAGAAATAATGCAGACCACTCAGGAAGAAAAACCCCGAATTAACCTGACCTCACTTGGCTACACAAAACTTTTAGGCACAGGCAAAGTTACAAAACCTTTAATCGTGCAAGTCGCTTCATACTCAAAATCGGCAGCTGAGAAAATCAAGAAGGCAGGCGGAGAAATCGTAGGCTCCCCAGTCAACGGAGAGTAAAGCTGCTAAATGCCCGGAAGATTCCTAAGCCTCTTCAAACCATTAGGAAGAGTCTTACCTGAAATCAAAAAACCGGAAAGAAAAGTAAGTTTTAACGAGAAAATCTTCTGGACAGGGCTTGTCTTAATCATTTATCTTGTCATGGCTCAAATCCCGCTTTACGGAGTTTCCTCAGCGGCGGAAAGCCAGTTTAGTTCATTAAGAGTCATTTTCGCTTCAAACAGCGGAACCTTAATGCAGTTGGGAATCGGACCCATCGTCACAGCCGGCTTAATCTTGCAGTTGCTTGCAGGATCCTCCATTATCGAATGTGACATGTCAAACGCTGAAGACCGAGGCTTATTCACTTCTGCAAGCAAAGTCTTCACGATTCTTCTCACCGGAATCCAAGCTGCCGCATACCTAATAAGCGGCATGTTCGGCGCAATCACCGGAAGCGCAACACTAGTGATTTTTCTCGAACTTATCTTCGCAGGCATAATTGTCATGTTAATGGATGAACTTGTCCAAAAAGGCTGGGGCCTCGGCAGCGGAATCAGCTTGTTCATCATGGCCGGCGTTGCCCAAAGCGTTCTCTGGGATACCTTTTCGCCCACCACCGGGTTGTTTGTAGGTTCCCTTTCGGCTTACTTAAGTAAAGGGCAAACGCTTCTGCAATGGGCGTTTGGTCAAGTCAGCGGGGTTTACCCATCTTTACTCGGATTTTTCGCCACCATCGGGGTCTTTTTAGTGGTCATTTACTTGAACGGCATCAGAATAGAGCTTCCGATGAGTTATGCAGGATACAAAGGCTTCAGAAGCAGATACCCAATTAAACTGCTGTACGTTTCTAACCTTCCAGTTATATTTGCGTCAGCACTATTTGCGAACGTTTACTTCTTTTCACAACTGCTCTGGGGAACTCAGGGGCGTCCAGCTCCTGGACACAGTCTCCTATTCCAGATAATAGGTCAATTTAACGTAACCAGCTCCGGCACAGTCCAGCCTATCAGCGGGCTCGCATATCTCTTGACTGCTCCAGCTAACATTCTGCAAGTCGGAGCAGACCCGTTAAGAGCAGCATTTTACTTAGGCGCCCTAGTCGCTTTCTGCGCAGTTTTCTCCCTTATTTGGCTTGAAGTAGGCGGTTTAGGACCCTCAAAAGTAGCGAAGCAACTTATGGATTCAGGCATGCAGATTCCAGGATACCGCAGATCAGGAAGACCTATCGAAGCTGTCCTTAAACGATATATTCCAATCGTCACGGTTCTAGGCGGAATCATCGTTGGGCTCGTAGCTGCCACCGCAGACTTCCTAGGCGCATTCGGCACGGGCACAGGCATATTGCTGTCAGTAGGCATCATTTACCAGTATTATGAGTTGTTGATGCAGGAAAGAGCAGCGGAAATGTATCCTGCGTTCAGAAGAATACTTGGAGATTAGGCTGGCTTAAAACAAGTTAGCCTTAACTTGCATTTTTAGTTTAATCTGGATTGTTTTGACTCCAGAGTTTTTTCTTCCTGTGCTTACGGAAAAAGTTTCGTTTTTTGATTGGAACATTTTGTTTGTCGTTTTGCTGGTTTTACGGTTTTAGGGTCCAGCCTTTCTTGTTTAGGATTTCCTGTACCGCTGGGAGCTCCAGGGCGAATTCGATGTGGCGGCAGCTTTTTGATTGACAGTAATCGCACCAGACGTTGTCGGGTTTGAAGTAAACATCTATTATTCTTCCTGTTGAGGTTTTGCTGGATAAGGTTCTGTCGAGAATCCTGACTCCTTCTTCATTAACGTTGAAGTGCTCTAAAGCGGGCAGCCTCGGGGTGGGCTGTGCAGTGTTTAGCTCATCAAACCTTTTTCGTATGGCTTCTTTTATGAATTCGGCTCTGCTTTTGTATCCTCTTGTTCCGCGCCTGATGATTTGGTCTATTTCATCCATTATTTCCTTTGGCAATCTTACGGTGGTGTATTCGTCAGAATTAGTTTCTTCAGATGACATGGATGTCACTTGTGAATCATTTGTGAGTAACGTAGATTTAAACTTAACTGTGTAAACCGCTTGAGGCTTTCCTGTGCCTGTTGTTTACGATTGAGCGGTTGGTGTTGGCAACGCCTAAATATTACCCACGACACGTATGTGTCAACAGTGACACAACAATGACAGCCTCCGACTGGATCACAATTAAGCTGCCAAGAGAACTCGCAGCCGAAATCGACCGCATCAGAAAAAACCCAAACCTCAGCTACACTTCACGATCAGAATTCGTTAAAGAAGCAGTCCGAACCTACTTGGCAACTCTCAAAAAGAACTAACCCGGTCTGTCAAATCTGTGTCGCTTCCTTTAGCCGCCTTTGAGTGGCGTTGAGATGGTTCTATGCACAAAAGAAACTCCAGAAAACTCCAAGAACGCAAAATCCGCGGCATAATCTTGCGCGGCAGCTTCTACGACCGCAACCTAAGCGAAACAATCTCCAAGATGACCCGCATAGACGTGATGGCGCAGCTAAACGAACCCGTAGAAGTCTACCTTATCCCCGACATAGAAAAAGGCGAAGTTCTGCTTGATCCGCGGGGTACAGGCAGTTTGCAGTG
Source organism: Candidatus Bathyarchaeota archaeon (assembly GCA_963828195.1). Taxonomy (GTDB): domain Archaea; phylum Thermoproteota; class Bathyarchaeia; order Bathyarchaeales; family Bathycorpusculaceae; genus Bathycorpusculum. The sequence continues at coordinate 576,445 of CAWHDT010000005.1, read as the reverse complement.
AGGGTTTGGGTTGTTTGCTTTTTTTGGCTGGTTTTTGCACAAATAGTAGGGTCCTCTATAGGTCGGTTGGTGAAAGCGTTTGCCCTGCAGGTTAAGTCTTGATAGGCGAGCTAACGTTCGACTAAACAAAATGCGTCGCATCTTGCATGTTGATACTCAGCGTACCCGCCAACGGCTCATAATCCAGCTGGAAGACCTCTTTGACATTGCAAGCAACTATGCACGCGGAAAAATCCAGCGCGTAGTTGACGAGACAGGAAAACAGCGCCCTCTAACCATAGCCGAACGTCAGCACTACGCAAGAATCGCCGCTTACACGGCACAAATCATTAACAGCATGGTAAAAGGAATCGACGAACGCCAAATAGACCACGACTTAGACAAACTTGAGGCGATGCTAAATAAAACAAAGTCAGCGGTCACGGCTTCGGCGGATGCTGATAGAGGTCACCAAGAAAGTCAGAAGGCACCTGAAACAGCTCTCCTGAGCATAATTGTGCCTGAAGATCCAGTACTTTTCGCGCAAGAATTTTTTGGATTTCAGGTCAAAGAGTACCAGGCTATTCTTCTGCGAGACATGAGCAAACGTGTTGAGGTACGGTGGAGCAGGCAAGCAGACATTACCCGCATTGCTTGCAAGCAACCCGTTCTGAACATGTCTGCCCAAAGACTTAACCTTGAATGCAGCTCCCCATCTTCCCCAAATCTTACAGGCTGAGTAACGTTGAAACAAAATCTTATCAAAAAATAATATTACTTAAGGTGTAGTAAAAAATGAGTTTTGTCTCACAAAAAATCCGCAAAAGCTTCCAAACCGTAAAGAGCAGGTTTTCTGCTGAACGGGATGTTCCGCAGGACGTTAGCAGGCGCCAGATTGAGGAGGAGGTGCCTCTTAGCTGGAAGAAAGATGACATGCTCTACGGCTACGTTTCACGGTACATGCTTAAAGGTTCAGGCGCAGGCTTCGTTACGCCGCCCTACACGGCCTACATGGATCGCATCTGGGGCGCAACGCCAATCGAGGACCTGCCCAAGTACAAGGATCTGTACACGTTTACTCCGTACATCAAGGCGGCGGTCGATGTCACCGTTAACCTCGCCATAAGCAACGGTTTCGAGCTAAACGGCGGAACCGACAACGTTCGCGGGTGGCTCACGGATTGGCTTGACGAACAAAACATCCTGCAAACCCTGCGCATCGTTGCGTCGGACATGCTTGTGTTCGGAAACGCTTTCTTAGAAATCTGCCGAGACGAAACCAACGGCGAGGTTACATGGCTTAAGCCTCTTGACCCCGTCCACATGCGCGTACGCCATAACGAGTACGGAGACATTTTCGGGTACATTCAGCTTCTCACTGTGCCGCCGGTTGTTTTTGCTGCTCAGGATATGGTGCATTTTCGCTGGGGCGCGAAAAGCTGGTGGTATGAGAGCAGCTACGGCACAAGCCTGCTTAGGCCGCTGCTTAAGGTTCAGGCGCTGCTGGATCAACTTGAAGATGACCTCTCCGTTATCTGCCACACTTATACTAAGCCGATGCTTGTTGTGAAAGCAGGCACGCCCGAGAGACCATTCAGCGATGCCCAGTTGCAGTCGCTTATGGAGGCTTTCAGCACCCGCAAACCAGCCACCGACGTGTTTGTGCGCGGCGACGTCGCCGTTGACGTCATTCCAAGCCTAACCAAAGACGTGAACATCCAGTTCTGGCTTGACTACCTCTACAAGCAGCGGGAAGCGGTCCTTGGGGTGCCGAAGATTTTTCTTGGAGAAAGCGAAAGCACCAACCGCGCTACGGCTGAAATATGCATGCAGGAGTACGTTACCCGGTTGCGGATGATGCAGGAGATCATCGGTGACATATTGGAAACTGTCCTGTTTAAACAGCTAATAGAACACGCGTTTGGTGTGGGCTTTGAAATTCCCAAGATCACGTGGCGGCCAATTTGGGAAGCCCCCATAGAGGATAAAGCCAAGTACATCAGCGACCTGGTGCAAAACGGCATAATAAGCATCGCCGAAGCCCGCATGCAACTCGGGTACCCAGCAGAACCAAAGGACCAAGGGTTGCCAACGCTTAAGCCTAAACCCAAAAGTGAAGGTCAGAAAATTGTGGAGCAAACCGTGAAAGGTGTCATGGAACAGATAAACCAAGGACAAGAGCGAGGAGAATAACATGCCGGGGCTAGAAGAGGGAACGACGGTTTGGCGCTACCGTGTGGCTGACCCAGAGAAGTTTGAAAAATTCCGCGTTAAAGAACTTGGCAGCGGCGTCAAGGTGACGCTTGGAAAAATCCGTGGCTCAGCCCGCTGGGAAATCCAAAATTACATGTTCGAGAAAGGAGCCTTCAAAGATGCGGAGTCGGTGCGGAAATGGCTTGACCAGCATTTGAAAGCGGAAATCCGGACGCTGCTTGACTTCCGCGCCTGGGATGAATGGCGCCGCCGATTTGTCAATGCCTATATGAAAATCTCAAACGTCGAGTAACAGCATAAATTATGGTAATAGGTGATTTTTGAAAAATGCAACTACGTTATTTTGTGCCTTTTAAGGCTCAGGAAGGCGTGAGCGCTCAGTACGCGCTGCACGAGAAACTCGTGAACATCGAGGGTGTAGCCATCGACACGAGTGTTAACGCGAATAAGTGGCAGGTTCCAAGTGAAGACTTGGATTTTGTCGCTTCAAGCCTTGCTGGTGCTCAGTTGCGTGTGGATCATGCGGAGAGTGCGTTGATGGTTGTGGGGAAAGTTTCTGAGGCTAAGCGTGAAGGCGATCAGGTTCTTTTCCGCGCTGAAGTCGGGGAAGAAAAGCTGATTGAGAAAATACTTCGCAGCTACGTGACGCATGTGAGTATTCAGCTTGACAGCGAAGATGTTGAATGCAGCAAATGCAAGCGCCCAACGCGCAAAGAAGGCATGCTTGTGCACTTGTGTCCTGGCGCATGGGAAATTATCCATAAGCCGAAGGTTCGGGAATTAAGCATTGTCGCAAGTCCAGCGTACAAGGATACAGCGTTTGCCCCCGTGGGTTTTTTCGCTGCCATGAACGCGGGGCAGTGGGATGCTATTCTCAAGTCAGTTACCGATTCGCAGTCATTTGTTTACACAGGTGATGATGTGGGTTCTAGGCGAAGGCCGCAAGAACCTGAAAACAAAAATAATCTGAAAAGCAAAGGAGAGGTGAGGCACATGTCTGAACATAATGGTCAGTATGGTGCTTCTCCATATCAGGCACAAGGCATAGTTAACATTGCACCAGGAGAATCAGCGCCGAAAAAGTTGACGTACGAAGATTTCATGGATCAGCTGCAGCAGCTTGAGAAGCAGATAACGCAGACAAATTCTTCCGAATCTGAAGTTGAAGCTTTAAAGAGTAAAGTAGCCGAGCTTGAAGGCGAAGTTGCAAAAAAAGCCACAAAGCGGAGCTTGAGCAAGAAAATAAGCGAGCTCTCAAAACAGCTTCAACCAGAAGACGAAGGCGAAGATGACACGGAAGACGAAGGATCTGACGTTGAATCTAAGCGTGCAAGCGGCAGAGGCATAGTAGCCGTCGACGAAGCTCAACGGGACGCACTTGGCAATTACAACTGGTTTAAAGACCTCCTTAAAGCGCATAAGAGACTTTCAGGATTCCAATAAGGTGACTTTGAATGTCTTTAGAAGGAACAACTGCACTAGTTAGCGACCGCTACCTAATAACTGCTCAAGTTGACACGGGAGCAACCGTGGCTGCTGGACAAGTAGTTTACATCAGCAACCCCGGATTCATCCCGCTCGTCAAGCCAACCGCTGGACCAAGCAAAAGCGTCATAGGTGTTGCTTTAACAGGCGGCGCAGCCGGCTCAAACGTAACTGTGATTTGCAGGGGGCTCGTCAGGGTAACCGCTTCAGGCAACAATACAACGGGGCTGGTAACTGCTTCAGGAGCCATCACGGCGGGGCAAAGAATAGCGAGCGACGCAAACGGACAAGTTGCAGGCGTAGTGGTCATGACAGCTCCCGCAGCGTATACGCAAGCCGCAATGCAACCCCAACTTGACAACGCAGAAATATGGATCGGCAGAGCATTAACCAGTTCCACAGCGCCCGGCCAAGTCATTTACGCTTTGCTTTCTTGTATTCCGTAAAGGTGATTTAAGTTGAGTTTCGTTAAAGATGCACTTTCATGGGATAGCACAGGAGCCATAGCGTACCCATCGCTGCACAAAAAAATCGTAGAGCTAACAATGCCCGCTTTGGTTGTCAAAAAACTGTTTCCAGAGTTCCCGCTGGTTGCTGGCAAGATCGCTACTTTCGTTAAGCAAAATGGCAGTCGCTCAGCAGCGATAAGTGAGGTTTCGGAGGGCAGCGAAATCATGATGGATTTCACGCCCTACAACACCATCACTGTGACGCCGTACAAGAAGGGTTTGCGTGAACGCATCAGCCGAGAAAACATCGAAGACCTATACATTCCAGTGATTGAAGACCAACTGCGACGACTTGCAAGGCGAATGGCTTACACAATTGACAGCGACTGCATGACAGTTATTGATTCAGCAGCAGGAAACAGCTTCGGATCAACGGGTAAAAGCATGGGCGCAACAGGAACCGAGTTCACAATTGCAAACGCGCTCGGCAGCAAAGATATTTTGGCTGCTAAAGCCACCATTGAAGGCTACAGCTTAATCGCTGACACAATTCTGCTTAATCCAGTGAACATGCGCGACGTAATGTACCTGCCACAGTTCAGTCTGTGGGCACAGTACGGCGGCGCAGGCGGAGACACGCCAACCCAGAACGGAAAGCTCGGCGAAATCTTCGGAATGGGGGTTCACGCAAGCACGGTTGTTCCAGCTGGAAACGCATACATAATCAGCACAGGACAAAACCTAAGCGCCGCCTATTCGCCATTGGGCTTTTTCGTTAAGGTTGCTGGTTGAGGCAGCCGCGAATTAAAACGCCCTTTGACGTCTGATTTGGAGATCAAAAAAGAATTCGATTCCGTTGATGTAACGTTGAGTACAAGGTATTCGCCTTGTGTGACGTATGGAGAAGCAATAGTGAAAGTAACGGGGTTAGCTACAAGCTAAACTTGCTGTTTCGTTTGGGTCTCTACGTTTAGTTTCCATTTTTATTTTTTTGTCCAGTTGAAGAAGCTATCTTGTTTTGGCTTCTTGGCTGGGAGAAACGGGCAAACAAAAGTTTTGAGAGGTGAAAGTATGCAGAATGGTGATAAAATCTTGACTTTTCTTGGCGCAGTTACTACTCTTGCTGGCATGGTTTCGGCTATTTACGGCGGCACAGCGACTAGCCTGGGCATGATCGCTGGCGGCGTAGGCATGATGGCTAAGGGCACTGAAGAATACTATAATGGCGATACAACGTAGGGTACACAGGATATTGTTGCTGGCGCCCAAGAAGTGAAAGCTGGAGCGGCAAGCTCAAATTCAGCCGCTAAAAACTAAATCTTTCCTCGTTTTTTGAGTTGAGGCTTTAAATTAATTTAGAATTTAGGAGAAAAAGAAAATGAGTCAAATAATAGTGGAAAACAAAGATTGGCAACTGTCAAAGGAATCTGATGGCAAACTGCGGCTTAAACATACAAGTGCAGACATAGACATGGTTTTGTCTAAGCAACAATTGTTGAGCCTCCAGGCGATATTAGACGGAGCGGTTATTCATGCTTAAAGCAAACGATAAAGCGCGAAGCAACGACTACGTGACTGCCAAAAACGTGGCGCAGGTACGTGACAGATGCACGCATAGGACCCGATGGACAATTTTCAAGTTTTGGGATGAAGACGGCTTGGTCGAAAGAATGCTTAAAGGGGGATTCAAGCAGGAGCATATAGCAAACTTGTTTCCGCACAGGCTTTTAGGCATCGCCCGGTTCACTGGGCACCCAAATGCTAAGGGCAACATATGCCTCAATACCGGAATACAGGGCTTCGAGAAATTGATTGCTGGCTTATCGTCGCCGCCTGCCGCCTGGAACAACGCAAATGCATACCTCGGGGTTGGGGATTCCTCAACAGCGGCAGCAGCAACACAGACAGACCTTCAGGCATCAACAAACTACACCTACGTTGGCATGCAATCAAGCTACCCATCGCTATCAGGGCAAACACTTTCTTGGCAAGCGAGTTTCGGATCATCAAGTGCAAATTATGCGTGGAACGAATTCGTTGTTTCAAATGCAAGCACGAAAGGCAGCGGAGTATGCTTAAACAGACTGGTGTCGTTCCAGGGAACAAAAACAAGCGGCCAGACGTGGGCATTAACTTTAAGCATTACTTGGTCGTAAAGACTGAATGTTAACTTCCCTCATTTTCCCTTTTTTAAAGTAAAAATAAATTATGCTTTGAGGTACCCGCTATGCATATTCCAGTTTGGCTTAGGCGTTACTTGCCAATGTGGACGCATATCTGCCCAAAATGCCGGCGAGAAGTCAAGCAGAATAGCCATGAATGTCCACATTGTGGAGAAAAATATCCGCTGACGCTTAAAGTTCCGTTTTCGGGTTTGCAAGATAAAGCGAGACTTGAATTGTATGTTCATGAACATATTTTCCCGCGCATAAGCGCCTTTGAACGCAATTACCTTACGCAGTTTTTCACGGTGCTTTTCAGCGACACTTTCGCATCAGGAAACTTTACTGGCGGCGGTTGGTCAACAAGTGGAACCTGCTCAGTCGTAAGTTCACCTGTAAACACGCAGGATTCTTACTCAGCCAAAATCAACCCGTCAAGCGGCAACGCCTACATCTACAAAACCTTGGCGGCCTCACACGCCACGCTTTACTGGCGAGCATACGTGAACTTTGCAAATTTGCCCAGCACAAACGGTGCTTTTGAGACTATAATGTTTATTTACGATGATTCTTGGAGCTACGAAGTCTACCTGCAAGTCAATTACTCAACAGCTGCAGGTCTGTATTTTAGTTTAAACGGTAACACTTACAATGTATCCTTAAGCACTGGCATTTGGTATTGCTGCGAAATCAGCTACAACGAAGCGTCAGGAACAGGCGGAACGGCGGCTTTTTGGTTTAACGGCACTCAGGTAATCACTACTACAGGATTAACTTTGACTGCTAATGCACAAATTATTGGGCTTCAAGTAGGCGCTGGCTACACGGCGTATTTTGATGATGCCATAGCGGCTGATGCTCCAAACGGTGTTCGCGTCATAACTTTCTCTGCGTCAGATGCTGGGTCAGGTTCAGACTCGGTATCGGTTGCAAGCGGTAGCGCAATGACTGTGAATGATTCTGGACTGGGGTCGGATGTTGTTCAATCGTTAACTGGGATTGCAGAAACGGTTTTAGATAACGGATACGGTTCTGACGGTGATCCTGCGTGTCCGTTTACGCTTTTTGCTGATAACTTTGCGAGTGGAGATACGAGTAAATGGAGCGGAACCCAGCAGCTTGACGGCGGTACATTGCAGGTTTTGGCTTCAGCGGCGCATTCAGGCGCTTACGGATGTGAAGTTGGAACTGTCGGCGGCTCTGACACGGTCGCCGAGACAAGGTTAAGCGGTGTCGCTTATACCGCTGCTCATTCGCGCATCTATATCCGCTTTAACAGCCTCAATTGCATTCCAGCTGGGGCAGGTCAAAGCTTGGATTTTCTCGAGCATATCAACGGATCAACTTTTGTGACTATAACATCGGTTGCGCTAGGCTGGAACCTCGGCGCACCGTGTATTTTTCTTCAATGCGCAAACGGTTCTTCATGGGACTACATCGACTACGCGTTCACGCCCACTATAGGCCAGTGGTACTGCATCGAACTGTACACCCTCATATCGACGACGGGCGGCGCAGAAGTGTGGCTTAACGGCTCTCTAATCCTTAGCGATTGGGGCGTCAACACAACCCAATATGGAATTATTGGTCAATGCGAATTCGGCATACCGTACACCAACATACCTGCAGCATTTACACTTGACTACGGCGACTGCATAGTTTCAAATGGCTACATCGGGCCTGTAGGAGTCAGCGTAGCAGCTTCTTTGCCTCTGTTTGATGCAGGATCAGGCGGAGATGCTTTAGCTTCATTACAGGCAACGGTTCCAATTTCAGATATAGCGCAAGGTGTAGATTCCGCATCGATTAATGCCGGAGCAAATCCACAGCTTTCAGATGCGAGTTCAGGAACGGATAATCTTGAGATTCAAACTTCGATACCCGTCTCTGATGTAGGCTCTGGAGTAGATTCAGCAGCGAATTTGCAGGCTCAAATACCTCTTACTGATTCAGGACAAGGCTCTGACGCCGTGGCAGGTTTAAACTCGCAGGTTCCGCTGGGCGATGTGGGGCTTGGCGTTGACTCTGTATTGATCGGGGCTCCCGTGAATCTTGGTGATTTAGGGCGCAGTTCTGATGGTTTAAGCGTTTTAGCTCAGGTTTTCTTGGCTGATGCGGGATCTGGTTTAGACTTGCTTTTCGTTAGCATTAGCACTTTGATAAGTGACGTGGGCTCGGGCGTAAATGAACTTGTGGTTTCTATTCCTATCTCCGTCTCTGACGAGAGTTCGGGCATTGACGTCGCAGTTGTGTTTTCTGCGCGGGTTGCAACCCATTCTGTTGTGATTCAGGCTGGAAGCGGCACCGTTACGCTTCAAGGCAGTAAGGGCACGGTAATGCTTGAGTCTGATTCAGATTAAGGTGATTTAAAATGAGTATTCCAAGCTTAGAAATAAACACAGGCGACCTTTTGCCTTGCGTTAATGCAACGTTGCAAAATAGCGACGGCTCAGCATTTAACTTAACAGGCTGTACAGTCAGTTTTCAGCTTAGCCAAAATGGGCATGTCTTATTCGCCAAATCCGCGAATGTGGTTAATGCGTCGGCTGGCACCGTCCAGTATGCTTGGCAGTCAGGCGACACTAACCAGTTTGGCGTCTGCACGGGAGTCTTCATAGTTACTTTGCTCGGCGGCGCGACGCAGACTTTTCCAACTGTCGGCGTTTTCTACGTGATTTTCCCTCTGCAGCCATCAACATCCTCGGCGGCTCCAGCTTACACGAGCTTCAGCGAGGTTATGTCGCATCTAAACGTTCAGGGACCTGACAGCTCCGGAAACTATACCGTTTATTGGTTACCCGTCTCCCAGCAAGGCATTCAAGCTCAGGTTAACCACGCAAACCTGTACCTCAGTAGCCTTGTCCCATCCCTAACGTCGATGGATCCTCGGTACCCGTTTGCGCAGCTAGCTGCCCTTGACCTTGCATGCATGGGCGTTTTGGTGGCTGCAAGCGGCGGCATGCTTTTGGGCGCAACAGATTACAAACTCGGCGACTTATTCGTAACTAAAGGCACGGTTGGAAAATTCGCCCTGCAGAGTGCAGTGCAGAGTTTCCAGGCTAGTTTCACCCGAAACGTGATGAATCTTTCAACTGTTGCTGTTGCTGCGGAGGCGCGATTAGGCCAAGAAGTGCCTAGGTACCGTGGAGGCCTCATAAATCCATGAGCGAGTCAAATCAGCCCGGCGTAGTGATCACTGAAAACGCCATAGTTGGCGCCTTCAAAATCCGAAAAACCCACATAGTTGCCAAGGTCAACGGTGTCAACACCGTATTGTCAAGTGCTGAGTTTGAGCGGCTTAAGCGTGAAGGTTACGATCTTGAAGTGATCGGTAGCGAATGTGAAACGGGTGCATAGAGAATGTCGATTAATCAAGCCATGGCGGTTTCAGAGTTGCTGCAGGATAATTGGAGTCTTACAAGTCCACAGGCGGTTGCCAATATTTTGTGGCCTACCACTCGCATGGATGCACTTGGGGTTACGATGGGAAAAGGCACTTTGCAAGTAGCTGTGTATAATGCAAGTTCCGCGAAGCAGGTGGATGCGCTTAGCCATGAATGTTACCTGGTCACTGAAAAACTTGTTCTTGACATAATTGTTGTTAACGCTAGCCAAAGCACAACTGATTTAGCGACTGCAGAATCCACTTTGGAGGCATTGCAGGCTGAAGTTACCCGCATCATACACTTGCAAGACCCAAACTATGCCGTAACCGGAGAGCCGATTCACAGTAACGCAACTGAAGCAACCCGCGTTATGATCAACATTGACGCCGTTTACTTCCATATTTCAACTTGAGTGAATTACACTTTGATAAAACCTTTATGCGAAAAGGACACGGAACAATTAGTTAAAATTGGAAGATTTTTTTGCCCTTCACTTTGCAATCTTGAATTTGAATAATTTAGAGTAGAAAACTGTTAGATAAATAATGATCCAGACTCCGATAAACACCCATAACGTAGCCAGAAAGTCAACGATGCTAAAGCTTGTCCAATAAGCTTGAGAAAGCAAGATGATCAGAGCGATAAGGAGAGGACCGGGAATGGCACCAATAATTCTTGTGCTGAGCGTAATTTGAAGTCTTGACGAGTAGTTTGGACAAGTTATTTCTTGGGGGTATAACAGTTGACTTCTAGCGTTTAGGTGTGTACCACACTTTGGGCAATTAACCAAAGGCTCATCACTGAGGTCTATTCAGAATCTTCTTTCATTTATGGGTTTGGATGGCGGATTGGCCTTTCAAAAGAGGCAATTTTGATGAAACAGGCAGGTGGAGCAAATGGCAGAACAAAAAAGGGCGGCAAACCAGAAATTTAAGACAAAATTTAGCTCATGGGTTATAACTTACAAGAACGGCGCTCAGGTTCTGGTAGAGCACAGGGTAACAAAAATAGCATAGAATTCTGGAAGCATTGCCAGAGTCTGTTAGTCCAGAAAACTGGACTTAAATTTAATTGTCTTATCCGGTGTGTCTACAAACGAGGCATTAAATAGTTTAATGGATATGACACCTTCAGGTTGAAGGAAAGTGGAAGACGAAGGGCAAGTGGAGAATGATAGGCAACGCGCAGAAGTTTTTGATGCCTTAGGTCACCCTACGCGCATTGTTATCTTAAAGGCTCTAAGTGAAGGCCCTCTCGGCTTTGCAGACTTAAAGAAGAAGACTGCAATTGACAGCAGCGGACATCTTCAACATCACTTAACCAAATTAAATGGCTTGATAAAAACTGACGAGTACGGAAAATATTGCCTCTCTGATCAAGGAAAAGACGCCCTATTAACAGTACAAACAGTAGAGAACGCATCTGAGTTCAGAACAAAACATCCTGAAAAAATTCATACCCGCCGTTTCAACAGCAAAATGGTTTTGAAATCAGTTTCCTTGCTGCTTGTGGCTCTCTTAATCGCAAGCTCGGCAATTGCATTATACCAGTACAATCAAACAACTGCTCTTCAGAAAGAATTTAATCAATTAAACGGAAAAGACGCAGCCGCATACTATAATGAATTCGGAGTAATCCCTACCTCAAACGTTAACTCTTCGTTTTCGCCTCCGATCTCGATGTACCAGGCTTTAATAATCGCGTTAAAAGCCGCAGGCTGGACCAAAACATCACTCCAAGGAACGGTTGTGAATGTCTATCTTGTGTACTACATGGAACAAGAGGGCATCAATGGCCCAATACAACTTTCGCTGAGTCCCCTAACAAACCCGCCTGCCAATTACTCCGACGTTTACGGCACCGGTGTAATTTACAGGTACGCTTGGGAAATAACAACCATAGAAAACACGACAGGGTTTTTCCTCGCGAATTTTGGGTCCAGTTTGATTGATGCTTCAACAGGAGAAAATCTTCCCTACCTTTTCAACTCTTAAGTTCAACTTTCTGTCCTGAGCCAAGCAAAAAAGAGCACACTGTTTGTGATGTACAAAAAAAGTGTCATGTTCATTTAGTTTACATTATTCGTTTTGAGGGTGTTTAATTGAGCGTTCAAATTTCAGTTAACTTGTCAAATTTTGAGTTGCTGAGCCATTGCTTTGAGTGTCTTTGTGAGCAGTACCCGGAGGCTGTGAAGCAGGCAATGATGAATGTTGCGCAGAATATTTTGGCGACTGCAAACACGTTAGTTCCAGTCAGAACAGGCTATTTAAAAAGTACCTTAGCGATTGAGCAGCCCAGCAATTTTCAACTTAAAGTGAAAGCGACGGCGCCATATGCATTTTACGTGGAATTTGGCACAAGGAAAATGTCTGCAAGACTTTTCCTGACTAACTCGGTTAATCAGCATCTGCCTGAGTTCGCACTGGAGATTGAGCAGCAAATCAAAGATTTGTTACTGGGTTAAAAAAAGAAAATAGCTGAAAATTTAATGGGGAAATCTAAGAAGGAATCTGTTTTGTTTCGTTGCTTCTTTGAAGCCTAAAGATAAAGTAGAGATTTACTGCAAGAACAACCCAAAAGAACAGAAAGGGTGTATTCAATGTGTTGATATAAACAGCGGGCACAATAGGCACGTTGGGAATAAGATGGGTCGTTATTATAGTAGGAGACCAATAACTTGCTACGTTATTGTTGCTCCATTGATTGATAGTGCTCCAAACCCCAAAGCTTAGAGCAACATAAAGTAAACTCAGCAAGAGATTAATCAAAAGCATTAACTTAAGTTGTCTGGACATAGGCGCATTCAACAATTCTATTTTGTTTTGACCTTGCTTAAAAAATAATCGTTGAAAGAACTTTAGAGTAATTATTGTAATCGAGGTGAAAAAGTATGAGTTTAGCAACTACGCCAGTTCTAAGTCGAAATGCAGTTGTCCAAGTCGGCGGCTCAGCAATCGGCTTTCTCACTGACTTCACTATGGATGTCAAAGCAGAAATGATTAAGGAATACGTTTGTGCTTCAGGCGGGTCTCCGTCGCCAGCTTTCACGGCAAGCGGCAACCAATCCTACACGTTCAAAGCTTCAGCGCTATATGTTCCAGCAAACTACGCAGCATTACTTACAGATGTTCTAAACGGCTCATTAGTAACAGTTATTTGGGGTCCACAGGGCACAACTACAGGGTCGGGGACGCCTAAAATCACTTTGAGCAACGTTGTCTTAACAGCTTACAGCGTCAAAAACGGCCAGAAAGGCACCATTGCAAACGATGTTAGCGGTGAAGCACAGACTGTGGCTTCAAGTACATTCTAAGTGACTTCTCTGCTCCTTTGTTTTTTCCCAGTTTCTTAATTTTAGAGTTAAATTTGAAAGGTGAAAATGAATGGTTGAAGTAACGTGGGTTAGCGACAGGCGCCGTCATCCTGAACATTATCCCAAAAAGAAAGAGAAATAATTGGTGAAAATATGAGTGAACATAACGAAGAAAAATTTGACGTTGAAGGTTTCAAGAAATCTAAACATCTTTAATCCTTTTCTTTACGGCTTCGCTGTTGCTTTGAGTTACTCCACCGCCGTGATGATTTTTCGAATGAAGGATAACGTCTTGCATAATGTCATCATCGCCAAAGGGCGATGTCACCGTCCATCCGCAGGTAGGACAAGTAAAAGACCGCATCTTCTTAGTCTCACCCGTCTGCGATTTGTTTTCCAAAAATTCACCTCCAAAACTTATCATTAGAGTTCAGAATAGCATGCTCTCTATAAACGATTGTAGTCACAGCGAAACAACCACAGATAATTGTATTAACAATTTAATGAGATGATTTGATGAGTGAAGAAAAATTTGATAGTGAAGGTTTCGAGAAACTTAAAGCAGCATTTAACGAGTATGAGGCTGAGCAGAGGGAGCGTTTCAAAAACTTCAGCGTAGGCCTGCTCAAAAGCAGCAAGGTTCCGCAGGAGGCTAATGTGACTGGCGCGGGCTGGGTTAAATTCGTTTTGCTTAGTCATGAGGAACTAAGCGAGCTTGGCAGAAAATACAAGGATGATCAACGCGAATTTGAGTTGCAAGCCTTATTCAAGATGATGCAGCCTTGTTACCCCGCTTTGACTGAGAAGGATTTTCGCGATGCACCGTGGGATCTTGTGCGTGCTTTGGAGAAGGCGCTGTTGAATGAGGGTTTTTTACCGCGAACGGTGAGGCGGTCAATGACTGGATTAGCTGGAGCGGCGAAGCCCAGCGCCTCGCAGCCGTCGTCAACCTCTACCACTACACCCTAGAATACGCGGCAAGCCTAACCAATTTTCAGCTGGAATTTTTGATACAATCCGCAGTATGGTTCAAAAAATTGTCAGAAGGCTAGAAACAAGATAAGTGGAGCGTAAGACGCGCTAAGCAAAACTGGACTGAGCCCTAGTTAGATAGCACCAAAAATAGTAGTTAGAGTTTTATGTATAGTCGAAAGTCAAAGTTTCCTTGCATAAGTGTCTTTCATAAAAAAGGAAAAATGGGGTGAATCCTCGAGCATTAGGATTCCCAAGGTTTATCGGCTCATCATCATGCCGCCATCTACGCCGATGGTCTGTCCATGCACAAAACGCGACATGTCACTTGCCAAGAACACATTTAGGTTTGCGGCATCTTCCATTTTGCCAAGCTTGCCACCTAAAGGTATCGTAGCTGCCATCCAAGCGTTAATCTGCGCCATTCTCTCAGGTGACATCTCTTTATACCATGACTCTGCGAGCTCGGTCAAGACACCAGGGCATACTATGTTGACTCTAATCCAGTATTGCGCCCAATCTTTTGCAATGGTTCTTGAGTAACCAATTACCGCTCCCTTAGCAGCACTATATGACGGCATTCCCGGCATCCCGCAAACTCCAGCATAAGAGGCATAATTGACTATTGAACCACCTGTTTTTTTCATATAACGAAACGCGGCTGCATTCGTGAAAGCTGTACCTAGCACATGAACTGCAAATTGCTCATGTAAATCATCTTCCGTAAGATCCTCTGCCGGTTTCTGTTGTTCGAGACCAGCACAGTTTATGAGTACGTCCAATCCACCCATCCAAGCAACTGCTCTTTCAAAAGCACTGTTTACTATGGATTGGTTGCTGACGTCGGCCTGCATGTGGGTGGCTTGTCCAGCTCCAAGTTCGTTTGCTGCGTTTATCACCTTTTGTACTCGCTCTTCAGTGGGTTTGGCTCGTGAGATAGAAACTACTTTTGCGCCTTCTCGGGCGCATGCCAATACTGTTGCTTTTCCAATTCCTGTAACTCCGCCTGTTACAATTATTCTCTTTCCCTTCAATAGCATGTTTTCTTACCTTCTTTTTTAGTAAGTAACTGTTTGTTGCAATTTGTCATTTATTATTATGTGGTGTTTAGTGCACACCGCATCACTTGGTCATCCGCCGCGATTCTGAAAAACCTTAAATCTGAAAAACCCTAAATCTGTTCGTTAGCTCTTTCATGCGATTGTGGAGGCTAAACATTATGGTTTCGGAAAAAGATGTCCAAACCCTCAGAAAGGCAGGGCTAACTTCTCTTCAAGCTATGGTATATTTGACTTTGATTCAAACTGGAAAAGAAACTGTAAGCAATCTTTCGAAAAGAATAGATACAGACCGATCGAACGTCTATCAAGCAATCTCGCAATTACAAAAATTGGGCTTGCTTGAAGAGACTCTAGGCACAATAAATTTGTGGGAAGCTGTTCCGCTCAAAGAAGGGATATCCGCCCTTTTAAGGCGCAAGGAAGAGCAATATCTTAAAATCCAGTCTGAATTGGTATCTTTGCTGAACGAAATTCATTCTGAAAATGTGAACAGAGTAGAAACCTCAAATTTCAAGATATTAAATTTCAACAAAGAAAAGACCCTTAATGAAGTTAGCCGAGTATGCGCAGAGACAAAAGAGAGTCACGACATTTTAGTTAACCGCAAAGCATTTTTCGTGGGGGTATTAGGAAAATCTGAAGATTACCTCTCTGCAGTGAACCGAGGTGTCAAATACCGCGTCATTGTTGAAAAGTCCAAGAATAATCTAATTGATAAAGATGAATTCCAAAGTTTGGTTAAAGAACCCAACTTCCAGATAAGATATGTCCCCTTCACGCCAAAGGTGGAAGTGTCAATATGCGACAATAGGGTGGTCTGGGTTCCTCTTCTGGAAAACGCGGGAATTGGCGAGGGATTTATTCTTTTTCTTAGCCATCCCGGATGCATAGAAATATTTCAAAACTACTTTGACGATTTATGGAATCAAGCTGAAAAATAAAGTTAAGACAGAACTTCATTCCCAAGTTTCCAGAGCCTCAGCCAACCCTGAATGCACTAAGGTATGGCTGGAGCGCCTAAAAAATGTTTCAGAAGGCTAAAAACAAATGAGCGGAGCTCCTGTAGAAATAGACATAGTTGCAACTGATGACGCATCAGACGTTTTTCAAGAGGTCAGCAGCAACTTTACTGATATGAGCAGCAATGTCAGCGAAGCTTCTGACACGATGAGCAGCGACGTTTCAGACAGCATGCAGCAAACCGCAAGCAGCGTTTCAACCATGACTACCACGGTGCAAGCTGACACCAGCCAGATGCAGGACGCTTTCACTCAAGCCGGCAGCACCGCGCAGGTAAGCATGAACCAGATAACGACAAGCACAGGCGCGGCAAGCACTGCGACGGATGCGTCCAGCCAAAGTTTCAGTCAAAACGCGATGCAGATGAATAGCGCTGCGATGAGCGGTGCCATGCTGTATATGGCTGTAAACAATATTGAAAACGCGCAGGTTAGCCTTAGCCGCGCTAATCTTATGGAGGAAAAAGCTGCAAACAGCGTTACGCTGGCGCAGCAGGCATACAACAAAGCGGTTGCGGAATACGGCGAAAATAGTCTTCAAGCCCAAGATGCGGCGAACGCGTTAAGCCTCGCTGAGCAAACCCAGTCAATCGACGCGGAACGGGTCTCCGAGGCGCAGCGAAGTTACAACAGCACGCTTATAATGTCAGCCCTCACCGTTATTCCCGCGTTCGTAAACGTTATCGGTTTAGCGTCAAATGCAACGCAGATATGGACTGGCCTTCAAACAACTCTCAACGTTGTTATGGATGCTAACCCGATAATTCTGGTTGCATTGGCAGTTGCGGGTTTAACCGCTGGGATAATTTGGGCTTACGAGAACTGTGCGCCTTTCCGCGACGTCATCAACGACATCGGCCACATAGTCGGCGGAGCCGTATTAACTGCTTTTGACGCTTTGAAAACTGCAGGTGACGCTTTATGGAATGCTTTAAACGCGGCTTACAGCAACGTGCTGCTTCCAGTGGCTAACTTTTTCAAAGAGGTTTTAGTTGCCGACTTGGATGTTGCGCTTGTTCCGGTGAAGGCTTTTGAAGTGGCGATTAACGCCGTTGCGAACGCTGTGAAGCCGCTGAGCAGCGTAATTGGCGACTTAGGGTCAGCGCTTAGCCACTTATGCTTTGCACATGCGGCTCCCGCTGCTGAGGAATTTAACAAACAGATTACGCAGAGTCTTTCACTTAGCGATCAGTTGGCGCATAAAACCAACACTTTGGGCTCGTCGTTGCAGGGTTTATCAGGCAACGTTAAAGTTCAAGGCGGCTCGGCGGCGTCAAACGTGAACATTGCTTCGCCAAACATTACAATCGGCAGCATATCTGGGTCAGCTTCGCTTAAGCAGACACGTGACGCCGTATCCAAGGGAATCTGTGATGCAATGTACAAGAAAGGCATAATGAATAAGGTGATGTAGATGAGTTGGCAAATAACACAGGGATCCACGGCGGTTACGCTTCCGTTGCCCCCGCAGACAGTTACGGATGAAGCGCCAACAGTTGACGACGCAACAATTACGGTGCCTGAGCAGGAGCCAGTGTTGGTTTCGATCGGCAGCGACATACGGCAGCTGACGTTAGAGGGCATCCTTTACGCTTCAGGGCAAAACATTGCTTATTTGGACTCGAATTATGTTATGCCTTTGCTTGCTATGAGAGGCTTAATCTGTACGCTGTTGACTCCCCGGTCAAGCCTTAACAGCACTTGGAAGCTGGATAAAGCAACTTTCATTCAAACTAAAGATTACGCGAATAACCCTGTTCTCAAATTCAATTTGGTTTTTAAGCATGCAGCAAGTTACGTGGTGCTCTAGTTATGCCGTGGGTTTTTCAGTATTTTAACGGGTCTTCGTGGGTTAACATATCAAACGCCGTGATTGATCAGATAACCGACAAATTAAATGGGCAGTTGGAATTAGATTTCATCATTCCTAACAATGCGTCGAATTTGACTTTTGTTCAAAGTAACCAGCAAGTTCAGCTTCTGTGGGGAGGCACGGTTGCTTTTAGCGGTTTGCTTATGGCGTATAAGGCAACGTTTACACAGATTGAATGTATCGTATACAATAACACATGTGAGTTGCTTAAGAAAAGGCAGATCACGGGTTCATACAGTAATGTTGCCGCATTCGCGGTTCTAGCTGCAATCTGCGCCGCATCAGGCATGACTGCTGGTTCTTGCCCATCAACAGTTGTTAGCACGCAGTTTAATTCGACCGACTGCTACACAGCAGCCTTAAACCTGGCTAATATTTTAGGTTTAAACATGTTCAACGAAGGCACAACCGTTAACATTGCACTTAAAGGCAACCAAACTCCAACGGCGATAACGGTTGATAGCCAAAGCAGCGTAAGTGTTGACCGCAGCAAAAGCGGTTACGACGGCGTTATAGTCCGCGGGGTTGATCCAGTCGGAAACGCAATCACAGGGTCCGCCGGGAATACGGGTGCAGGCTACAATGTTCAAGTTATTACAAATAAAACGGCGATAAGCCAGGCATCGCTGAATAATTTAGCTGGCTATTACCTTCAGGCTTTGCAGGAGACCAACAGCGGTTGTCCGCTTGAATGTGACATAGGTCAGGCTGCGCTTCTAAACAGCGGCGATTTAGTTACGATAAGCAATGGTGCAGAATTGGGTTTAAGCGGAACCTACGAGATTTATCAAATAACAAAGAACTTGACTAAGGCTATCTTGGACGTTGTCCGTTCTGCAGCTGTTTTCGCTAATTTGACTGATCCAAGTCTCGATGACATTTTAAACACCGTTGCCGGGACAACAACTGCACTAAACACCATGCCCGTTAGCAGTGATCAAGTTCAGGGCGCCAGTGTAAGTCTGCAAAGCCTTATCGGCTTCTATCATCTTGGCGAAGGAAGCGGCACAGTAGCGACCGATCAAAGTCCAAACGCAAACAACGGCACGATAGGCTCAGGAAACGTTTGGGTTCAAGGGCCAAACACAGAAGTTTTAATGTTTAACGGAAACGGCTCTTACGTTGACATCCCTGCCAACGTCGTAGATTTTGGCGGCTTATCTAAATTTTCGTTCACAGCTTGGTTCTCGCCAACCGCGGCAGCCGCGCAATATCTCGTGTATAAAGCTAACCAATTTTACGTTCAATTACAAGCGAACGGCAGCATCGTTTTCGGCTTGTACATCGGCGGCGCCTGGGTAACCTTAACGGCACCGGCAGGATCGGCGACTCTAAATGGGCGGCTCTTCGGCGCTTTTGTTTATGATGGAACAAACATGTACATTTACCTTAATGGGCCCGTGTTGGTGCAGCTGTCTCAAACTGGTGCAATCGGTAGCAGTACGAGTGACACGTACATAGGTGCGCAAAGTGCTTCAGCGGGAGGCTTCACTGGGGTAGAGTCTGAAGTTATGTTTTTTGCGCGTGTCCTCGGTGCAGCGGAGGTGTATTCGCTTTACTTTTTTCCCCTTATTAGCTACGTAAACGTGCCCACCACAGTTACCGTTAGCAGTGGTGAATTATTCTTAACTTACGCGACAAATGTTAAAGCAAGATACACGGTAAGCCTCAGTTACCTGGTGACTTCGTGCATTTTAGGCGGCGACATTGTTGTTTCGTCGCCCACGGGAACGATGAACTGTTATGAAGCTGGCTACGCAATACTGGCTTTACTGCAGTACGGCGGCTCCACATATTACGGTCAAGTGCAGAGTATTCTTGACCTGTGGGCTTCGCTGCAGAATTCAGACGGCAGCTGGTACCAACAGTACAACCCCTATTCGCCCTATGCCGTTGTTACTGAAACTTCAGAAGGCACAGACGGCAACTTGAAGGTTGATTCCGGCGCAGCTCTGCTTGCTTGGGCTATGAGCAACTATGATCGATTAACAAGCGGAACCCGGTATAAAGCAAACGTGCAGCATGCACTTGATTTTCTGCGTAAGCTTCAGTACGCGCATACGGTGGCTTACTCATCGAATCTTATCGCAAACGAAATCCTCGATGGAGCCACAGACACGACGGCTTTGCTTGCTGACTGCGGCGAATGTTTGCTTTCAGCGAAGTTTGCCATGGACGCCTACGGCGTCAGTCTTGTGACGGCTTCAGGTTACAGTGTACAAACTTTCGCTAACAACCTCTACTACAGCATAGCGGTTACTGGATGGCGGGGAACAGCTGCCCAGTATTATGATACATCGTATCCTTATGGGCAAAACACCAATGTTCCCTTCACATATGAAGAAAAAATCAGTTACACGCAGGCGCTTTGCAGCTGGGCAGTCTACGCGTTCGCAAAGAGCGCTTACCAAACGGCAGGCGATTTTAGCAGTCAATGCGAAATCTGTCTAAGCTACATCAATACGTTAACCCGCGGCTCTTGGGGCGGCGAATACTACTGCCCCTACACCGGCGCCTCTGGCCAAACACAAAACGAATACTCTGGGTATGCAGCGTTGATGGCTGTAGCATGCCAAACCGTAGATAGCGTTACCTATGCTTCGTTGATTGCGGGATTAATCAGTTTTATCAAATGGTTGTCGCTAAGCGGCGGACAAGTATGTGACATGGTCGATGTAAAGGGTAGGGTGTGGCGAAGCCAAATAGGAACCACAGAAGGCGGATTCCTAATTCTGCCAATCGCGCTAGCGTTGCTTGCAGGAGCAGGCGTTTAAGCGCCGTTGTCAAGCGCGAAATTTCATGGTAATTGAGAGAGGGAAAGTGACAAGTTTTGAAAAAAGAAACTAAAGAATGTGATAAAGAAAACAAGGCTAAGGAGAAAGATTTGAAGGAGCAGCTTAAATCGCTCAGTGTGGGCGACTTGATCTGTGTCGAATGGTGCGACGCCAGCGTCGGAAAAAGCAGCGGCAGCGGAGCAGCTATTGATGTCCCGGTTAAAAGCTGGGGAATCTTCATAGGCGTCTTAGGCACCAAGACAAAGCATATAGTTCTTGCACAGAACAGTTTCCGCTACGCCGACGGACTCTTCGACATGGATTACACCGCCATCCCGATAAGCTGGACAGCCGACATGTCTGTAATAGTTAAGGAGCACGTTCCCGAAGAGGTTGCTGGCACGCTGGTCAACAGTTTCCTGCTTGGCGGGCACCGGACGCTTCATCGTTCCCGAACGTTTCAGCGAAGGATTTTGCAGTTGAGGTTGAGCGTTGATGGTCGACCCGATTAAACGCGCGTTGACACGTCGACGTTTTCAGCGTGGGCGCCTTGTTGACGAGGAGCCTGACGAGACACTCGTGTACGTGGTAAAGTTCGGCATAGCAATGACCGTTTGCTTTTCAGCGGTTGAGATAGCCAACATGGCGTTCTTGCATAATTGGAACAGCGAAGTTTTTAGCGCCATTACAGGGTTGGTCGGGATAGTCGTCGGAGTTTTTGCTGGTCGCAAAACATAGTGTAAACCAATAATTTGCTGTTTTTTCTTTAATATCTGAGAATTTAACTAGCTATTTTTCGGCATTGTAAATTTATGGTCAGCGGAGGCTATGTAGAATGAGAAAGGGAAAATCTGACTTAACTCGTGTCCGAAAGAAACTGGCGGAGCATAGTGTGAATGGTGAATGCCGTATATCGCGGAGGCGGACCGAGTTTTTCCGTATAAAGCAGTTTCGCCGGGTCTACGATAGGGCAGAGGGCAAGTTCACTTTTAACATAAGCTACGAAACGCACGCCCGACTTACTGCTCGGAGCCTTGTTGTTGCTGAAGCTTTCGGTTTGGGCATTGATGAGGCGCAGAAGTTCAAGGTTCTTGATGCCGAACTAGCGATTGGGCCGCGAGATGTCGTGTATATTACGGGGGATTCTGGGTCAGGCAAAAGCGTTTTGCTGCGGGCAATAAGGGCAGATCTCGGCGATGAGGCAGCGGATTTATCTGAA
The DNA here is from genome assembly GCA_963828195.1 of Candidatus Bathyarchaeota archaeon. GTDB lineage: Archaea > Thermoproteota > Bathyarchaeia > Bathyarchaeales > Bathycorpusculaceae > Bathycorpusculum. Next base: position 554,539 of record CAWHDT010000005.1, on the reverse strand, counting down.
GTCGCAGTGGATCCTGAAAAACCCCTGATTGAAACAGTCGGTGCAACAGTGGAAGAAGGCTTAGCTTTGCTGAGCAAAGTAGGGTTGAACGATGCCTTCCTTTTTCTCCGAACCTACAATCAACTGAGCGACGGCCAGAAGTACCGTTACAGAATTGCCAAGCTCATCGAAAGCGGGCGGCAGTGGTGGCTTATGGACGAGTTCGCCGCATGCTTGGACAGGGATACTGCGAAGATTATTGCGTTTAACCTGCAGAAAATCGGTCGGCAACAGGGCAAAGCCGTGATTGCAGCTACAACTCACGGAGACCTGTTGGCTGACCTTAATCCCAGCGTTCATGTTCACAAGAGGTTTGGGCAAGAAATTCAAATCAATTATGGCGCTAAAGATGCCGCTGAAGAGTGCAGTTTGATTCAAGAAATGAAGTTTGAACAGGGAAGCATTGATGATTGGCACATGCTCAGCGGTTTTCATTATCGAGGGCACAACGTTGCTGTTCCCCGCAAGATTTTTCGATTAATCCGGGGTGACGAGCTCTGCGGCGTGGTAGTGTACAGTTATCCTCCGCCAAGCTGCTATGGAAGGCGTCTGGTGCTGCCGAAGATGTCAATGCAGGAAATGAATAAGCAGCTAAGCATTGTCAGCCGCGTGGTTGTTCACCCGAAATATCGAACCATAGGTTTAGGCGCCAAACTTATCCGTGAAAGCCTCCCCCTGGTAGGTACATGCTATGTTGAGATGATTGCGGTTATGGCGAAGTATAACCCGTTTGCAGAGAAGGCAGGTATGCAGAAAATAGTTGAGCAAAAATCGGTGGAAAGCGTTTTGGGAGTTTCAAAGGCACTGTCAGAGTTGGGTTTTGACTTGCAGCTTTTGGGCAGCGAACGGTATGTCAAAGAAAAACTTCAAAGTCTAACCCCTGCACAAATGGATATGCTTAAAGGATCATTAATTAAGAATAAGCATCCGCGGTTCAAAAAGGAGTTTGCGGTTACTGGGCATCGAGCCTACGGAACAACATCCGAGTATATTCAAAGCATTAGAAATGCGGAGATGCCGAAAATTGCCAAACTAATCAAGCTCGTAGGGATACTTTCACAAACGAAAGTTTACCTTTTTTGGAGTGAACCAATGACAAAGTAGAACTGAGCTTAACAAGGGAAAAGAAGTTTTTCTTAAAACACTGCCGCTTATAGCAAAAACGGTTATTAATAAGGAAACAAGATACGCATTACAGTTTCAAGAGGAAAATTGCGGTGATTGTTAAGGAGCAATAGAAGGAGGATGACAAATGAAAGTGCTCAGTAAAATAGTTATTATCCTTCTTGTCACGTTGGTGGCTTTTTCAGCTTTAAGTACATTTACTGGAACAGTAAAAGCCGCTGGGACTCTCAGTTGTCAAGCAACCATTACAGCCAAGACTTCGGGCGTTGACGAAGCAACATCATACAATTTGGTCATAACTAACTCGGGTGCAGCTAATCTTGGAAGTGCAATCATTACAATACCTTCAGCGTACAGTAATGTTGGAAATATTGTTATAAGCCAAGAACCCGCATCACAAAATTGGACAGTAACCAAAGAAAATAATGATATTCTTCTATATGGCTCTGCTGATGGACTAAGCCCAGGGCAAAGCATCACGTTAACTTTTGACGCAACAAATCCTAAACCCTCCGGCAATTACAAATGGATAATCGGGGCCAATGAAAACACGACTTCAAGTGGACTTACTACTCCAGCATTTACATTAGACGCTAATTATTCAATTTTAATCATTTCAGTTTTTTCAGCAGTTTTCATCTTTATCATCGCGATTGTTATCGCGTTTCTAAACACCGGATTAAACAGGGTTCTGATCAACTATTTCATAGGGTGGGAACAGTACCGTGTCATGCAGAAAGAAATGAATGAATACCGATCAGAAACCATGGCTGCCATGCGAGCAAACGACAAAAAACAGGTTGAAAAACTCAAAAAGAGAGAATCGCAGATAAAAAATATGCAGACAAAAATGCTGAAGCCACAGATGGTTCAGTTCGCATTCTCTTTTGTCTACATTATTATTTGGTTTTTTGTTTTAACACCCACTTTTGGAACTACCTCTATGGTTTACGTGCCAGGCATCGGTGCTATTCCCGTTCTCTATTGGTACCCCATCGGCTCGTTCTTCTTAGGTCTGCTTGCATCACGGTTAATTGGAATTATGCCGATTGAAACTTGACGCGAAAACTGGGGCTACAAAAATGGCTAAAGACGCAAAATTGTGTTTTGCTGGCAAAAAAATAGTGATATGCATTTCAGGAATGGCTGGAACCGGAAAGAGCACGCTGTCAAAAAAGCTTGCCCAAAAATATAATCTGAAATGTTATTCGGGCGGCGATGCGCTTAAAGAATTGGCGGAGGCGGAAGGCTATAACGTTTCGCGCCAAGGCTGGTGGGAGAGTCCTGAAGGCTTAACTTTTCTTAAGGAAAGAGTTAGTGATTCAAAATTTGACAAGGCTGTGGATGCTAAGCTGTTTGACTATGCGCGGCAGGGGAATGTTCTTTTGGACAGTTGGACCATGCCTTGGCTGCTTCAGGAAGGTTTTAAGATTTGGTTGATGGCTTCGCTTGAGAAGAGAGCGGCGAGAGTTGCTGTACGCGATAAAATAACTGTTGAGGAAGCTTTCAGGGTTCTGGAAGAAAAGGAAGCTAGAACAAAAGCAATTTACAAGAGTCTTTACGGTTTTGATTTAGGTGAAGATTTTGCGCCGTTTGATTTGGTTTTAGATACTGATAATTTGAATGCTGAAGAGGTTTTTGAAGTTCTCTGTAGAGTGATAGAGAACGTGGTTATCTCCGCTTCTGAACTGTCTAAATAGAACTAAATAGGCTAAATAGAGCTTTCTTATAGAAGAATGTTACCGATTGCTTAAAGCTTTAAAAAACAGGTTCTGTTACCTCTCCGTCTGTTTCTTCGTCTCCGTGAAATCTGTTACTTTTCGTCTGTTGCAGTGGAATCATTATTGGAATTGGTTTTCGTGGCACAACCTCAAACGTGTAAAGAACACCGTTTATTCCCATGCCATTCATTAACTTCTTATCCTTGTAAGAACCATCGTAAAACTCTGATACTTCGATGATTTCGCATTTTTTAAGTGATATGTCGCATTTATGCAACTCAAAGTCTTTATCCGAAAACATTTGTCCACAGAAAGAGCATTTAACTATCAAGTGGTCACATCTCCAATTTCACCATTTCTTTTATGGCTATCAGGGAAATATTTCTGTAAATCATCATTTTGTTTGGCTAATGTATCGTTGAGCTTTTGCAAATTTGCATTTTTCTCTCTCAATTTAGCGTTTTCTTCTTCAAGCACCTTTAACTTGCATGTTAAACCTTTTTCATCGATAAGATTATGACAATAAGCAATTTCCACGTATCTAAACAGAGTATTTGCCGATTCGTTGACACGTCGATTGGAGCCGCTATGTATTTTCTCCGCAGTATTAACCTGATTCTCTAACAGCGAATTTTTATTCACTTCTTTATAAAGTTCGTTAATTGCTAACTCTAAGTCTTTAGCTTCTTGAAAGAGGAACATAGATTCGGCGATTAACGCAGCTAGTGACATTGACCTTGTCTGTGATTCGCCAAAAGTCTTTTTCTCTGTCTTGCTCAGAAAGAAGTTTTGCGCTTCTAGATTTATCTCAATGTCCTTATCATGAAGTCGTTTTACAAATTCCTCAGCTTTAGCTATCACGCTGCCTTTGTTCTCCATAAATCACTCACCTACAACTTTTTGACTATGGCGACTCGTTCCCCATTTATTATTTCCATTTTCCACTCAAGTTTGTCAGATTCTTTTAGGTCAAGAAAAGCGACAATCCCTTCGGGTACTGTTGCTCTTAGCGAAGGCGAACCTGTTTTCGCTATTCCAACTGTGCTTTTTAAGCTCATTTACATACACCGAATACATATCTACCTATAAGGTGTATTTATAATTATCGTTATGATTACCAATACATTTATATTCCTTCACGCCTATCTCCTCATAGGTAGATTAAAATGGCAACCATAACAACTCGGGAAGAACGGGGTCAAGCAATCGCACAATCAAACGGTCAAATCAAAAGATTAGATGATTGCACTTACACCGTGAAATCTCAGTCTCACAATGGCGAATACACCGTAAGCAAACGTGGAAATGAATGGGTTTGCTCATGCCCCGATAACACATACAGACACTTAATTTGTAAACATATTTTTGCGGTTGATTTCGCCAGCCAATTAAGAAAAGAAGTGCAAACTAACCGAGTTATAGAAGAAGTGAACGTTAGCAACTGCCAATTTTGCGGTTCAAGCAACCTCAAAAAAGACGGTGTGAGAAAAAACAAAAGCGGAACAATCCAGAAATTCCACTGCCGAAACTGCCACAAATACTTCACCATAAACATCGGCTTTGAAAAAATGAAACACAATCCCCAAGCGGTCACGACAGCGATGCAACTTTACTTTAGCGGTGAAAGCCTAAGAAACACTCAAGAATCCTTACAGCTTTTAGGTGTTAAGGTTTCTCACAAAACGGTTTTCATGTGGATAAAAAAGTACATAGGCTTAATGAAAGAATATGCCGAAAAGATAGTTCCGAATGTAAGTGACACTTGGAGAGCAGACGAGGTATATGTCAAAATTAACGGCAACATGAAATATTTGTTTGCCATGATGGACGACCAAACAAGATTTTGGATTGCTCAAGAAGTGGCAGAGTCAAAAGACAAGCATGACGCACGCAAACTTTTCTATCAAGCAAAAGAGTTAATGGAGAAACAGCCAAAAATCTTCATAACTGATGGATTACCGACCTATGCAGTTATCGCTAAAGACGTTTTTCCAGAAGCCATACATGTAAAAGATATCACACTCAAAGGCTCAATCCACAATAACAAAATGGAGCGCATGAATGGAGAAATTCGAGATAGAGAAAAGACGATGAGAGGATTAAAGATTAACGAAACCCCAATTCTTCAGGGTTATCAGCTTTTCCACAATTACATCCGACCACATGAAGCGTTGAAAGGTAAGACACCTGCCGAGGCTTGCGGAATCACGATTGAGGGAGAAAACAAATGGCTTACTCTAATTCAGAATGCAAGCGAAGAAAAACAGGAACAGGAAAACTTTAAGCGTAAACTTGATTCATGCAAAATAGATAAAAAGCCAAGTTATCCATCGCAAGGAATTAAGGCAACTTACAGAGAAATCCAACACCACATCGAAGAGACTTATGGGTTTGTGCCTCATCCAAGCTGGATTGCACAAGTAAAAGAAGCACACAACATTAACCTCGTTAGAGGTCAATCTGAGCGGAAAGGTGCGAAAAGAGCTAATCCGTGTCCAAGAAACAAAGTTGCTTTAGTTGAAGAAGCTTTAAGGCACTTTGGCATAATTTAGCCTCTCGTCTTATTTCCAATTTGCAAAATAAAAAGATTGAAAGAAATTGAGGCTTACTCTATATCATTTTTGATATAGGTATCCTTGTATTCTGGAAACTCGTTATGGACTTTATGGCGAACTTCTTCTGGACTCTTGGCATAAATCATTTCTTTGACTTGCAGAGCTATTTCTTTGTACGGGTCGGGTAACCTACGCCAAACTTCCTCAGCAACTTTTGTTCCCTCTTCAGTTAACAGGATTCTTTTTGAAACCCCTTGTTCACATTTTTCGTTTTTGACCTTAACAAAGCTTGATTTCTGAAAACGCTCTAAATCATCATTAAGTTTCTCTGGAACTGGCCCGTTTTCTGCACCAATAAACTTGTCCAATAGTAGCGAGTCATCGTATATTTGCTCAAGTGATTTCCACAGATAGAACATCATTTTCTGCAAATGATATTTGTAAAATACATCCCCTTTATTGAAGTTTCTAGGTTGAGCTAGTAGCATTAGTAGCGTTCCAACATCTCTAGGACAAATATCTAAGTCTTCTGCTATCTGCCTAATTTCAGCCTTAGCAACTTCTTCAGGATAAACCATCACTTCGCCAGTTTTTGGGTTTTTGAAAGCCTTAACCTTTGTGATTTGTAGAGGTTCGCCTTTCCAATTTACTGTTTCAATGTTAGTTTCAGTTTCAATCCACTTTTCCAATTTTTCCACCTTTTTTATTTTTTACGCTTTCTAATATTGGTTACTATAATTTTCTTGTTATCCTCATCAATACGACAACTCAGAAAATAAGAAATCCCTGCAAAGTTAACTGGTTCAAGCCACGTGTCTTTTGCGTTTTTAGGTCTTGTTGGATACTGTGCTTGCGTCAGCGTATACATGACCCGTTGAACCTCAAGATATGGCATTTTTCTATAAACCTTATCGATAGCAATGATATCCCATCTTGTCGGCGTAAACCACCAAGGTGTGTTTTTTCCTGATAGAGAAGGCAACTTTGAACCCCTCAATGAACTGTATTGTGAGCGATGGAAGTATATAAGTTCTGAGTAATCTTACCAATGAGTTTAGTTTTTTATTAGTTCATCATAGGATTCAAATGCTATAGAAGATGAGTTTGCTTATAAAAGTTTTCCTAATAGAAAAACAAAATTCAAGCTATGTACTATAGCACTATGGCTAGAAAACTTAATGTAAAACTGACAAATCCAAGTCAAATAAATATTTATGTATCTTTCTCGAATATAATCATGAAGTTAAATTGGTAGAAAAAGAATTAGGTGTTCTAGTAGTTAAGGAAGTAGTTAAAGAAGTAGTTCCACCAACGATAAGTTTGGTCAAAGGACGTTTATTAAAGAAAACGGTGAAAATACAACTTTCATTAAGCACAGTTTTCACGCTTTATGGTTCGATATCTCTTGAGGACTATAATGGTTTTTTTGTTAAGAAAATCGCAGAGTCAAAAATAGCTAAGAACAAGCTCAATATTAATGGATTAACCGTTAACTATTTTGTTAGTCCGAACATGAAACCGATTGTTCCGTTTTATTCTGGGGTTGAAAGTAGTAATGAGACTTTGAACGAAGAAATAATGTCAGAGTACACCTTAATTGACCAAATACGACTCTTTATTTACCCTTTGCAAGAAGAAATGACGCCTCAAGACTTAGAAAACTTTGTCAAGTGTTATGATGATTTCGTAACAAAACTTGAATCAGATTTGAGAGGGGAAAAGAAAATACCATTAAACATGGTTGTTAAACATTTAATCCTTGGAACTGAGGACAGCGATTTTCTCAAAGGCATGTCAAAATCAATTATGGATGATAGTCTGAGAATATATGCGTCTAGAAATAAAGTCACGATAACCTACACAAAAATAGAAAAACTGTTAAACTTCATTAGAACATTATGGTGAGCAAATGTTTCTTTCATGTTCGTTATTTAAGCCACAAAAACCCGATGTTTACGTAGTTCTCTCAAAAAGGGGAACATACCCCGTTCATGATGACTTTAAGCTTTACGTCAAAACAGCAGAACAAAAAAGTATTGAAGAATTTGGTACTTCATTTGGAAAGTTAGTAGAAATCTATTATGATGATACCACATACTTAAGGAAAATGAATGAAGAAACCTTAGAAATAAAACTTGAACCCATAAAATACACCGAAGGACCAAAGTTCCTATACATTTTCTACAGGGAACCCATCAATAACATTTTAGGGATATTCGCAAGTAGTGGGGATGCAAACAAGATTTCACGGATAATGGGTGAAGTAACACGTATTCCAAACCAACCATTTATCCAACCTTTAAAAAATTTGCGTTTTGCACTTAAAGAAAAAGAAAACGAAATTAACAAAATTGAGGAATTTGGTGAAACCGTCGAAGTCAGAATAACCGACATAAGAGACCCACATATAGCTGACATTTGGCTAAAAGGCTCTTCAGTTGACCAATCTGTAGAATATGACAAAATGATAAGAGACCCCGCAATTGGCGGAACTGTGGAGTACATGGCTATTACATATCTAAACAAAACGTATTATCTCTTCTCCGATGGGAGACTTTTCACCAGACAGGCTACTGACAATATAATGCAGGAAATCTATCCAGTTTACCAAATTACTCAAAAACTTCATGACGTAGGCGCAGTACAATTTTAGGGTATCATCAGAAGTTCCCAGAGCCCGATTCCTCTTCCGAAATCTCCCCGATGCCCGAACAGTCTTCCGAAATTCACCCATCCCCGAAGCCAGACTGCTCTTCCGACTCCATCAACCGAAAAGTAACAGGGAAAAACGTTTAACCCATCAACCTAAGAAGTAACAGAACCAGATAACGGTTGATTAATAATACATTAAGTCAGAAAAAGGTGAAATTCGATGGAAAAAGAAAAAATGGAAGCATTAGCGCTTGCTTGCGACAAAAAAGAAGCTGTTTTTTACAAACAGATAGGCACTCTTTTCAAAGACTCGATTGACTTTGAAAGTTATCTATCGAAAGTACAAGAATACATTAACAAAGTTGGAGACTATGGAGATGATAGACTTCTTGCTTTAGTTGCGGACTTGCTAGTTGAAAGTACCGTGGACAACTACCTTTCAGAAATCATGCCTAATTACAACAAGGAGCTTTCTGACAATAAGGCGTTCACATTTTCGCTTAAAATAGACATTGCCATGGCGTTGCGGTTCTCTCCTAAAAGATACTTTGAGGCAGCCCATATTATAAGAAAGATAAGGAACGAATTTGCCCATAATTTAAATATAACAACTTTTCACGACCTCAAACCTGAGCTAATTAACAAATTTGAATGCGTATTTGATAGGTGCCTTCCGTTCTCGGAAACCACTTATCCAACAACAGCAAGGAAGTACAAGGCTCTAACAAGGATTACTGTAATTTCTTTCTTTATGTATGCAAGACACTTACGTTTGCTGAATGCTTACCTCAGAGATGACAGTTTTTACGAGAATCTAACAGCTTTTAGTATTGACAAAAAAACAGACGAAAAGTAACATGGAGAAGCAACAGACGAAGAAGTAACAGAACCAAAAAACAGAATAGTCCCCTTGGGGAAAAACGGTTCGAGCAAGAGGGGCGGGAAATAAGTGAAAATGTTAAATTGCCTTGTTATTTTTCCATTTGCAGCTGTAATAATCGTGTGTTTCATCGCTTCATTGCGACTAATTAACATCCAATCCACAGTCATGTTATTAATTTTCAATGTCCTTTTTATTTCACTAGCCTTCCAGTTGAACGGTGGTTTAAGCCGAAAACTATTCCTTCTAGCGTCAGGCAACATGATAGGTGTCTGCTGGAACTTTATTTTTTACTCATTTGCCACAACAGGTACCTTTTTTTTCGGTAAAATCTTCAATCTCCTTTTTACGGTTTTTTTCCCTTTTCTAAGTTCACTTTGGATTGTGGCTTTTTGGTCTCTAAGCCTAACGATTCTCCACCACGAGAGCGCGAAAACAGGAGCTTAGATTTTGATTTCTGAAGTCTTAGAAATCTTTTTCTTGTTTTTAACCGCAATAATGATTGCTTACCTTGTTAGACACTACATCTTTACCATTACCGCGTTACGGGGGGCCAACAGAAGCAAAAAATCCGTAGCTACTGAGGCTTCCCTCTTTGAACCTACAGTTACAATTCTTATTCCAGCACATAACGAGGAGAAGGTTATTGGACGATTACTCCAACGAATCACTGAGTTAACTTACCCAAAATCCAAACTACAAGTGATAACCATCAATGATGCTTCGTCGGATCAAACCGGAGCGATAGCAGAAGATTACAAAAATAAGTACCCGTTCATCGAAGTTCTGAATCGAGACAAAGTCAACGGCGGCAAAGGAAAATCTTCAGCTATGAACGATGGCTTCAGCAAATCAACTGGCGAAATAGTGCTTTGCTTCGATGCGGACTATTATCCTCAAAAAGATATAATCGAGAAACTTGCTGGACCCTTCATTGATCCAACCGTTGGCGCTGACAGGGAAGAGTTGTTGTCTTAAATGAACCTGAAAACTTAATTACACGGTTAGTGTCGCTGGAGCGAATAGGCGGATATCGCGTTGATCAAGAAGCAAGAAACAATTTAGGCTTAATTACCCAGTTTGGCGGGACAGTAGGTGGGTTCAGAAGTAGTTTGCTAAAAAGCCTGGGCGGTTGGGATGAGGCAGTTTTGGCGGAAGACACCGATTTAACTTTTCGTATTTACCTCGCAGGATACCGAATTCAATATACTATTGATGCGGAATGCTATGAGGAAGCCGTTGATAACTGGAAAGCTTATCGCCAACAACGGTACCGATGGGCAAAAGGGCATATGCAATGCTTCTTTAAACACACATGGAACGTAATTATAAGCAAAAACTTGAATGCTAAAGAGAAAATCGACGCTTTATTATTGTTAAATGTTTATTTCATGCCTATTATTGCGTTACTTTCTATGATTACTGGTTTATACCTGATTTTTTCGGGTTCACAGCTTATTGGAACTTTATGGTTTTTTATTCCGATATCCGTGTATAGTTTTGTCGGCAACTTTGCCCCTTTTTTCGAAGTTGGAGTTGGGGTTTACTTGGATGGGCGAAACAGAGCTCAATGGCTTATTCCTATTTTGATATTTACCTTTTTTTACAACATGCCCATTTGTTTGAAGGCTTTTTTCGATGTATTAGCTTCGAAGATTATCAGGCGAGACAAAAACGTGTGGGTTAAAACATCACACTCAGGTATTGGAAACTGTTATATTGAGAATTAAAGATTAAAGTAAGACGTTAAATGATCCAAAATCAGAATCCTGATTCATTAATCGCTACATTGATAATTACGATCGCCATAATAATTGTGCTTTTTTTTCTGCCCGCCATAATAGAATTAAAAAAACCAAAAGATGCAGGACCAAGAAAAATAAACGACGACATCCCAAAATAAGAGTCAGCAGCCTAATAGTTCCTATAACAAATATCGAAGCGGGTCAGAAATTTACTTGTCAATCAATAACTGAAAACTGCCGATTCCCATCATACCCTTCTGGATTTGGAAGGCTATTTTTCAATCTTTTTGAATATTAAATCCGCGTTTTTCCACTGGTCCATAGCCAACGATAAATAGCCAGATGGGCTTCCCTGAAGGGAATAGAAAATATAACATAGATAGTTGCACTGTGTGCATTCATAGTAATTTTGGCGGAGTTCTTTGAATTCTTGGCTTTTCCACAATTTAGGTAAATCAAATACGGAGCTTGCAAAATTGTGGCTGTGGCACCCAGCAACTCTCCCTAGAGGATCAAGAACTATGAAGTTCCGTAGTGCTTGGCATCTCCATGTTCTCTTGTCTTCCTCATAGAAGCTTCGTAAAGTTTTCAGAAGCTTATTGGTCATCAGTATTTGCCTATTTTTCTTTCTCATTTCAATTAATGATGTGCAAAGCTTAACCATAGCTTGTTTATCTGTTATCACGAACTCATCGTTTTCTTTGCCGAGCTTAAATAGTTGGTTTTCACCCGCTGAAACGTCGTACGAGTAAAGGCAATACCAGACGGGGATGCCTTTTTTTGTGAAATAATCCGTAATATCTCTTATTTCGTAAAGGTTTTTTTGTGAAATTGTAGGCGTGACACTGACGTTTACTCCATTATTATGAAGCTTTTCCACCGTTTCCATTGCCCTTTTCCACGCGCCAGGCACATTCTTTATTTCATCGTTTTTTGCTTCATCCAAACTATCTATTGAAATTGCCACGAAATCTACATGTCGAAGCAAATCGATTTTTTCAGCTGCCATACTTCCGTTATCGTATACAGTTGTGACGAAACGTTTTGAGGCGTAATCAATTATCTCCCCTATGTCATCCCTAAGCAGCGGGTTGCCTCCTGAAATTACAAGCTCCACTACACCGAGATTTTTTAGAATATCCATTCCCTTTTTTATGTCAGCTGTTGCAAGTTCTCCCTGATCTTGTTCTTTCCAGACGTTGCAACCTGCACAGCGGTAGTTGCATTTTCTTGTTACTAACCATTGAGCATGATGAGGTTTATTCGGAGCAAGTGAGCGTCTCGCAATTGATGCTACTTTTATGATGTCTGTCGTCAAACAAGTGTCACTTGCCGATTGGTTAATTTTAATACTTTAAACATTGGAACTATAAAAACAATTATCTGAACTATCATCACACTTTTTTTGATTTGCGTCGGTGACGTGCCCTACGTATTGCGGCAATTTAGAAAGTTGCCCCCTTGCCACGATGCAGTAAGAAAGAGCTTTCAACATCGTCTTTTGCTTGTCTCTGAATTGCCAAAAAAGTGCTTGTATCGTCAATAGCCAATAGTGAACGTCATCTGCCTTTCGCAAAATTTGAAAAGTCCAGCTGCTGCTTTGTCTTCTTTTTTATGGAACAGTTTTTTAACGATGATGTATCTGGTGATGCTAGAACTGTCTCGCTTTGGCAGAGTGAGCACTGGCGGGGAACATCGTGGCAGACGGCGCACCGATTAATCCAGAAATATTCACCGTAAAGGAAAACATCCCTTTAGCGCAGCCTCCCGTAACATCCGAGGAAATTCTAACTCTGCCAACCGACGAGTTATTGTTGCGACTTGGAACCTCAACCCAGGGTCTAAGTTCCCAGCAAGCGGAACAAAACCTAAATATTTATGGCACTAACGAGTTAGCGCGAAAGCAGAAACGTTCTGGCATAGTCAGTTTTCTTCTCCATTTTAAAAGTCCCTTAATCTTAATACTTCTGTTTGCAGCTGCTTTCGCCGGCTACACCGGTGATGTACCAGATTTTACCATAATAGTTGTTATCGTGTTAATCAGTGTCATCATAGATCATTACCAAGAATCTAAAGCGGAAAATGCCGCTGAACTCCTCAAAGAAAAGGTCACTACGACAGCTACTGTGCTCCGTGATGGTCTAAAAAAAGAGCTTAAGCTTTCTCAGATAGTTCCCGGGGACATAATTTACCTGTCCGCTGGAGATATCGCCCCTGCGGACTCAAGAATAATCAGCGGTAAAGATCTTTTTATTAATCAAAGTTCTCTCACCGGGGAATCATTCCCTGTGGAAAAGACCGCCAACAAGCTCGAAACAGTAAATTTATCCTCTGGTTCGATTACTGACTGGAATAATTATCTTTTCATGGGTACTTCAGTTGTCAGCGGCAGCTCGACGGCTGTGGTTGTGAAAACTGGCGGCTCCACAGAATATGGAAAGATTGCCAAGAAACTTGTTGCAAAGCCCCCTGAAACCGAATTTGAGCGAGGCGTCAAAGGATTCAGTTACCTCATCATGCAGGTGACGTTCGTTTTGGTTATTTTCGTTTTTATTGTGCTGACTCTTTTCCATCGACCGCTGGTTGAATCGCTTCTTTTTGCAGCTGCTTTGGCGGTAGGGTTGACTCCTGAGCTTTTGCCGATGATCATCACGATGAACCTTTCCAAGGGCGCCGTAAACATGTCGAAAAAAGGCGTTATCGTGAAGCATCTGCCTTCAATTGAAAACTTCGGCAGCATGAACATTTTGTGCACAGATAAAACTGGAACTTTAACTGAGAATAAAATATCGCTTGTTTTGCATATTGATTCAGAAGGCAACGATGATGATAAAGTGTTTTTGTATTCCTACTTAAACAGTTATTTTGAAACTGGATTGAAAAGTCCACTTGACGACGCAATTTTATCTCATAAAGAAATTAACGTCCAAGGGTTCCAAAAAATCGATGAAGTCCCATTTGATTTCATCCGAAGACGAGTTTCTGTTGTGGTTGAAAAGGAAAGAGAAAGATTCTTCATAGCAAAAGGTGCCCCGGAAGATATTTTAAAAATCTCCAATTACTGCGAAATAGGCGGCATTATACAGGACATTACTGAGGACGTACGGAAAAAGATTGAACAAAAATTCTTTGATCTAAGCGCTGAAGGATTAAGGGCGTTGGGCGTGGCATACAAAAAGCTCAGAGAAGACAAAGCAGCTTACACCGTTAATGATGAAAGCGACATGATATTTCTGGGCTTCGTCGCCTTTCTTGATCCTCCAAAAGAATCGACAAAAGAGTCCCTTCGTCTGCTCGCCAAAGAAGGAGTAGAACTAAAGATCCTAACAGGCGACAATGAGCTCGTTACAAGAAAAGTTTGTGAACAACTTGGGTTCGAGATAAAGGGTGTTGTTCTCGGAAACGACATGCTCCAAATGACCGATGACGCGTTAGCCCGAGTTGTGGAAGATGCGAATGTATTCGCACGCGTAACTCCGGCGCAGAAAGACCGAATAATTAACTTGTTGAAAAGCAACGGCCATGTTGTCGGCTTCATGGGCGATGGCATCAATGATGCTCCTTCCCTTAAAACGTCTGATGTTGGAATCTCTGTTAACAATGCTGTGGACGTCGCTAAAGAGTCAGCCGACATCATACTTTTAGAGAGTGACTTGACGGTGTTGGCTGAAGGTGTTATCGAGGGAAGAAAAACATTCGGTAACACAATGAAATACGTTATGATGGGTATTAGCTCAAACTTCGGCAACATGTTCAGCGTTGCGGGTGCAGCATTATTTTTGCCCTTCCTGCCAATGCTGGCCATCATGATTTTGTTAAACAATCTTTTGTACACTCTCTCTCAAACTACGATAGCTACAGACAATGTCGATGAAGAATACATTGAGCGCCCCAAAAGATGGGACATTTCCTTCATCAGAAACTTCATGATAGTGGAAGGCCCACTCAGTTCAATCTTTGATTACGCCACGTTCTTTACAATGTACTTAGTTTTTGGTATTCCAGTGACTGCAGCAGCATCGGGCATCCCGTTGGCATCAGTTTTTCAGCAACACATGTTCGAAACTGCCTGGTTCGTAGAATCGCTTATCACTCAGACATTAGTGGTATTTGTCATTAGGACTAGGCAATCGCCCTTCTGGAAAAGCAGACCTGGCAAGTACTTGGTAATAAGTAGTCTCTCAATAGTTGCCGTAGCACTCATAATCCCCTATACAGCAGTGGGGAAGCTGTTCCATTTTGTACCTCCTCCACCACTATTCTACGCTTTCCTGGTGTTCTTTATCGTTGCCTACCTGTTTCTAGCTGAGGCAGTGAAGAAATGGTTCTACAAGCGGCATGCCTTCAGAATTGAGCAATCTTTGGTTCCGAAGAGAAAAACCTTCTATTTAAGCAAGAGTGCACGGCTGGTGCAGGATGTAGCCGCGGTGGTATGTTTGCGTGAAGAGGCTGAGATTTCTTTTGATTCACTTATCGCAGACTTGTCAGGAAGCTTAAGCTACCCTATTGATTCGGACAGAGTATATCAGAGCCTGCAGTACCTGCGTCGCGGCGGCTTGATCGAGGTTGATTGGCAGAAAAAAATAATCAAAAGATCAGATTCGATCAAAGAATACATCAAAAAACGGATTTCAACCAGCCAAACGTGGCCGTTAGTATTTGATGATTGGCTTCGAATAAACCGGGCTATAAAAGAAAAGTACGGCAACGCCAACCCTGACTTCCAAGACATTTTGGCGCCAAGGCAACACTAATTTTTTTCTTCAAGCAAACCCTTTGGAAAACAGCTTAACGTGTCAAAGCAATCCATAAATGGTCTGAGATTGGTTTTGGCAGCATCTCTGCCGTGTCGTCTTTATGCATCAGTATTCGTTTGTTGAGGTTAGGGTTGAATTCGCCTATGACGTCAGCGTAAATGTGCTCTACACTTAAAGCATCAATTATTTTGCTTGCGGTTTCTGGCTGAGCAGCAATAAGCAAAGCGCCTGAACCCATCAGTTGCAAAGGGTCAATTTCATAGTACCTGCAGATTTTGGCGGTTTCTGGTTCAACCGTTATTTTTTCTTCGAAAACACGTATGCCTAAGCCTGCAGCGTCTGCCATTTCGTGGATGCCGTTTAGTACTCCGCCTTCGGTTGGGTCATGCATCGCGTGTACTCCGCCTGCTCGGTAAGCGGTCAAAGCGTCCTTTACAACGCTTATCTGGCCATAGAATTGCTTGGCGCTTTCAAGAAAAGTCGGGGCAAAAACTTTTTTTAGTTGTTCTTCGCGGTCAGAGGCTAAAATTGCTGTACCCTCAATTCCCGCGCTTTTTGTTAAAATCAGTTTGTCGCCTGCTTTGGCTCCCGCGGCGGTTACGTATTTGCCTTTTTCTGTTAAGCCCACGATGCAGCCAACCACAATGGGATTAGCCAGCCCCGGTGTTGATTCGCAGTGTCCACCAACAATAGCGATGCCCAACTCTTTGGCGGCAGCGTTCATTTGATCACAAATTGTCTCAACGATTTTGCTGTCAGCGTTCTCTGGCAAAAGCAGGCACGAGAAGAAAAAGGCGGGTTCAACCCCAAACGTTGCAACATCATTAGCATTAATGTTGATGGCTTCCCACCCGATGCGTCCAACCGCGCCCGTGATTGGATCCATAGAAACGATGGCGTTTTTGTTTCCAACATCTAAAACTGCACCATCCACACCGGCAGCAGGACCCAAAACTACTTCGTTACGTTCAACGCCGAGATTTTTGAAAACTACTTCTTTTAGAATATCTACGGGGATTTTTCCAGGCGGCAATTTCATAGCTTATCATCAGTGAAATCTAGCTTTTAAGCAGTGACTAACTTTTTGCAGCCTTGAGCAGTTAATCTAAAATATACTGCAAATGTTAACCGTTTTCAAAGTAACATTGTAATCAGGAGAAAAAAATATGAGTTTAATAACTACGTTAGTTCTGGGTCCACAAAGCACCGCTATGGGATGGGAACCCCAAAAATCACTTTGAGCAATGTTGTCTTAACCGCTTACGGCGTGAAAAACGGCCAGAAAGGCACAATTGCAAACGACGTCAGCGGTGAAGCGCAAAGTGTTGCCACAAGCACTTTCTAGTGCTTTTTCCATTCTTCTCTTTGTTTTTCCAAATTTCTTAGCCGAAATTAACAGTAACCATAACATTAGTATTGATACTTAGATAGTTTTTGAGCGATTACGTATACATTATTTGGCTTCCTTGGGTGGCAAGAGCAACTGCGTTCTGTAGTGTAGTTTCGTTGCATGGGTCTGTGCTGAAGTACCAAAATGGCGGCGCACCCCAGTCAGTATTAGCAGAAGACGTAGGAATTGAGTAAACATTATACGCGTTTGGTATAGCATATACTAATCCATCTAAATCATCAAGCAAAATGGCTTTTGATGTGTCATTCAACCTAACAGTATCCGAATAGGGCAAGTCCATTAGGAAATTTTGGATAACGCTTAGCTGTCTGAAGTGTTGGGGGTCTGTCGTTGCTAATGCGCCTACACAACTTCCTGCCTGTAACAGGTGCTCAGTAACCAGCTCTTCTGTGGCAAGATTTCCCGTGAAGGTGTTATTTTGAACATAAGAAGGGAAAAAACCATAAACAGAACTCATCCAGTATCCATACTCATAAGCTTGTTCGCGCATTAAATCCCAGTTCGCATGGGCTTCAATATTGGCGAAAAAAACCAAAAATAATGAAACGACAAGTAAGATAATAATTATTTGCTTAAGGCTAATGTTATAGCTTTTTTTCCATCTGGAAGCTCTTGCTTCATTCACAGCCACTTCTTTATTCACATCCAATTAACTGAGCTGATATAATGCTTTTAGATGGCTATCTATGCGATTTTATTTTAAGTTTTCCGTAAATAAATTATATAGACAATGGTTAGAAAGTGAATGCAATATGCAAATATTTTATGTGCTGAATTAGTGTCAATACTAATCGTATACTTACTTAACAATTATTTATGAGGTGATTTGATGAGTGAAGAAAAATTTGATAGTGAAGGTTTCGAGAAACTTAAAGCCGCATTTGATGAGTATGAGGCTGAGCAGAAGGAGGGTTCCAAAAACTTCTTGGTCTACTGAAAACTAGCAATGTCTCCACAGGAGGGCTAGTGTGCCTGATCACTGTTGATTTGTCTTAGGAGTTTCTTGATTTAAAACCATTTTTAAGAAATACTCATGTATCCTTAGGTCATCGCCTAATTCTGGATGGAAAGTTAGGGCTATAATATTTCCTTTTTTTGCGCCTACAATTGTAGCTTGGTGCTTAGCCCAAATTTTAGTGGGGCTCCAAACTTTTTCTATGGTCGGTGCACGGATAAATATTCCTTTGAAAGGTTCTTTTCCGATTTCTTCAATTTGCAAATTGACTTCGAAAGAATCAACTTGCCGACCGTAAGAGTTTCTGTTGACCCTTATTTCCATGAGGCCTAGTAGGCTTGTTTTTGTCTGCTTTACCTGTTCATCGCCCTCTTTTGCCAGAAGAATTGCGCCTGCACAGGTTCCGAGAATTGGCAGTCCCTTTTCCGCGAGATCAATTATTTTCTGTTGCATTCCAGCATCAAGAATTAATCGACTTATTGTTGTCGATTCGCCGCCGGGTATGACCAGCCCAGAAACGTGGTCTAAGTCTTTAGTTTTCCTTATAGGCAGGGCGTCGCCGTCGATTTTTAGCTCTTTCATTGCTTTCTTTAAAATATCGATGTGTTCAGTTACGGCGCCTTGAACTGCTATGACGCCTACTTTCAATTGGTTCCCCGTGTTTGCATTTTTTGTTTTTCTTCCATCTTAGACGTATCTATCCCATCCATCGGCTCGCCTAAGCCTTCAGAGATTTTGGCGAGAACCTTTGGGTCATCATAATGCAATGCCGCTTCCACGATTGCTTTTGCGTAAGCTTGCGGATTTTTGGATTTGAACACTCCTGAACCGACAAATAATCCGTCGGCACCCAACTGCATCATTAATGCTGCATCAGACGGCGTGGAAATTCCTCCTGCAGCAAAATTCACAACAGGTAATCTTCCCAGGTCTCTTGTCTCTTTAACTAATTCTATTGGGACAAAGTATTCTTTGGCTTTTTCTGTCAACTGGTCGTCTGACATTCGTTTTAAGGCCGCTATTTCTCTGTTCATAAGTTTAAGGTGCCTTACCGCCTCAACGACGTTTCCTGTTCCTGGTTCACCTTTAGTTCTTATCATGGCGGCTCCCTCATTTATTCTTCTTAAAGCTTCCCCAAGGTTTCTGGCGCCGCAGACAAACGGGAGAGTGAACTTTCTTTTTTCGATGTGGTCATCTTCATCTGCTGGAGTTAAAACCTCGCTTTCATCAACCATGTCAGCCCCTAAGGCTTCGAGAACTTGCGCTTCTGCAATATGACCTATTCTGCATTTAGCCATAACCGGAATGGTTACTGCTGCAATGATTTCTCTCACTCTTTTTGGCTCAGCCATCCTTGCCACGCCGCCTCTTGCGCGTATGTCGGCGGGAACAGCTTCCAGAGCCATAACTGAAACAGCGCCGGCAGCCTCGGCGACTTTTGCTTGCTCTGCGTTCGTAACGTCCATTACGACGCCTCCTTTGACCATTTTGGCGAATCCTCTTTTTAATCTGTCCGTTCCTTTTTGTTCAACTATTTTTTTGGTTTCGCTCATACAGAACCCCGTCTATAGTATAGTTGCAGCTATACTATAAAATAAGCGTTACGGAACAGCAATCACAAAAGCAACTGTATATCGTCAAAAGCCGCCAAAACCTTCCTTCCCCGCTCCGTAATCCGGAAAAATCTTTTGCCACCTTCCTCATAGCCAACCACCAAACCCCTTTCAGCCAGCTCATTAAGATGCTGATAAACAGCGGCGCGAGTCATAATCTGACCAAGCTGCTTCCACAAGTCATAGCCATAAGAGTCCTTCTCGCTAAGAATTTTGAGAATCTTCTGCTTAGTGCTGACCGCCAGCCCCAACCCTGCTGTCTTCTGCTTTTTGTTCAGCGCTTGCAAAACATCAGTCGCTTTTAATCCGCTTCCGGTAATGAGGGATACCACGATGTCGTCACTGGAAATCTTTTTTTCTTTCAGTTTCTCCAATGCTGCCACGGCGGCTGAACTTGCTGGCTCTGCGAAGACCCCTTCCAGCTTTGCGACCAAAAGCTCGGCGGCCAAAATTTCGCTGTCTGAAACGGTTAAAGCAACCCCATTTGACTCATGAATTGCTTTCACGGCTAAGTCGCTTTGCAACGGTTCGCCCACAAGTATTGCCAATGCACGGGTGGACGGGCTACACGATTTCAGCGGCGAGTTTTCTTTAAGTTGATTGATTATTGGTGCACAGCCCTCCGTTTGAACCCCAACCATTCGAGGCAGCGAGTCGGCGAGCCCTAGATGCTTGAGTTCCTTGAAGCCTTTCCAAAGCGAATAGATTGTTCCGCCACTTCCCATCGGTACGACAATCCAGTTTGGGATCGGGGCTTGCTCGTTTATTTCATAGGCAATGGTTTTTTGGGCTTCAACCACGAGCGGGTTAAGTTCGGCAGTAGCTTGGTACCAACCTGTTTCTTTGGCTAAGTCCGCCGCTTTGCGAATAGAGTCATCCACAATGGTGCCTGATTCTTCGATGACGGCGTCGTATGCAATCATCTGCGCGAGTTTTCCGACATCCACAACTTTGGGAACCAAGACGTGGCAAATCAATCCTGCTTTTGCACCGTAAGCAGCTAAAGAAGCGCCCATGTTCCCGTTACTTGCGCAGACCAGCGCCTCAAAACCCTGGTCAATCGCGTTTGATGTCAAGAGGGCTGCCGCGCGGTCTCTGTACGAGCTTGTGGGGTTGCGGGTTTCATCCTTCAAATAAAGATTTTTTAACCCAAATGCTTTAGCCAGCCTCTCTGCCCTATGCAACGGCGTTCCGCCCTCCCCTAAACTGACCATGTGCTTAACTGGCGGCATCATCTCTTTGTACCGCCAGAACCCTTGTACTCCTGAAAACTTGAATTTTCCAGCTTCGGGCAAATCAACTGCAAACTCCAATGTGCCGCCGCATTTTTCACAGTTACTCCTGAGAGGATAAACTGGGAATTCACTGCCGCAGTGAATGCATTTGAGAGTTGAGGTCATCTTTGGGTATGTTGCCTAAACAGGCTTTTATGTTATACCATAGGTAAAGGCCGAAGTGAGAAGAGAAAAAATAGCGTGCTAAATTGGGATAAGCTTTTAAGAAAAATTAACTTAGTTTTCTTGAAATATCTGCACGCAAGAAGTAGACTACTGAAATAGTTAATGCTATGATTGTGTAGACAAGCAGGATTTCGATTGAGAAGCTAATTGTGGGCCGGATGGTTGAAGTGTTGATGAAGGTAAGGGCTGTTGACAGAGCCGTGGGAAGCCTCGGCAAAGCATATTGAGAGGGAAGCGAACCTGCGGCTGAAGATGGAAGATACATCTGAACGGTTTTATAAACTACTTTGCCTGTAGCCCTAAAGATTGCATCCAAAAAAACGCTTATAATGTAACTTGAAAAGAAAATCGCTGACGAGAAAATGTAAGCAAGGGAAGAGCGCCTGATTAGTTCTCCAAGCATGAACGCTAAAGAAAAAAATAGTAGTGAACTAAAGGCTTGAGCTATGAATAATCCTGGAATTAAGTAGAGGTCTTTTTGGACGCCGAAAAAAGTGAACGCCGAAGCAATAGACAGGACAATGGTTAAAGTAAGAATAAAAAGAAACAGAAGATATCCACCTAGGAATTTACCTGTGATGTAGTCACTTCGTCTAACTGGCTTTGACAAAAGAAGTTCGGCAGTGCCCTGCTCGTATTCCTCCGACATTGAACCTGCAGCTATCAAGATTGCGGTAAAGTTCAAGAAGAGAGGACCCACCAAGATCACCGCAAAAACCCAAAGGTACGGATCAACCGATGAGGCGATGGAAGCGGGGATCAGGCTGGTTCCTGCTTGCGACAACGCGTAATATGGAAGCACAGTCAAAAGTATCGTGAACGCAACAAGAGCCAAAACTTTTTTTCGCGCTATGGCACGCTTGATTTCGTACCGAGCGAAAGTGAAAATGACTTCGGGGCGTTTCAAGGTTTGCCACCTTTTGTCTGTTTGAGCGCTTCTATGTAAGCTCTCTCCAGCATGTTTTCGCCCTGCTTGATAGTGTAGAGTTTAGCGCCTGACTTGACCACAATATCGGCGACTTCTGGTCTGATGTCTTGGTGATGCTCAGAAACTGTAATTTCAATAGCGACTTTATCTTTTTTATCGGCTATGTTAATTTGGGTTATCCCAGGAATTTCTTTTAATTGTTGAACCGTTAGAGGCGTTAAGGGGCTAGTCTCTAATTCAACAAGAGAGTAATCCAAAACTTTTCCCACCACTTCGTCTGCTGACCCTTTGAACAGTATTTTCCCATGGTGAATCATCGCGACAGAAGTACAAAGCGACTCTACTTCGCTCATAATATGCGAGGACATGAAGACTGTACCTTTCCCGTTGGATGCGAAGTCTCGGAAAACATCCCTAAAATGAGCTACCCCCGCAGGATCTAAACCGATCATCGGTTCATCCAGAATCAAAGTTTCAGGGGAGCCAACCAATGCTTGGGCGACGCTCAGCCTTTGAATCATACCTTTACTTAGTTTGCCAACCTTCGTATCTGCGTAGTCATGTAACCCGACTAGTTCAATCACTTTATCTATCTCGCTCTTCCTGTTTGCGTTATCTGGGAAATAGAGTTCGTGAGAAATCAAGTTTAGAAGCTCTCTTGGGCTCAGAAAAGTCTGAATATTAGGCAACTCAGGAGAATACGCCACATGCCTTAAAGCCTCAACATGATTGGCGATTGGGTCAAATCCGTTGACTTTCACTGTGCCCGAGCTCGACCTCATTAAACCTAAGATCAGCCTAATGCAAGTTGTTTTACCTGACCCGTTAGGACCGAGAAACCCCACGATCTCCCCTTTTCCAATCGTGAGATTTACTGGGCCAATCCGTCTGTTGCCGCCATAATCTTTCACCGCTTCATTGAGCTCAATTACCGCTGAAGAGTTAGCCGTGCCAGCTCACCTAAGCCTTCATGTTTGTTGCTAAATAACCGTTTTTCGCATTACTCAACGTTAGTCAACCCAGTAAGACGGCTTATTCTCGTCCTCGTTTTCTTGTTTTGCATCGCTTTCTTGGCTTTTTTCATTTTTATTTTCCCGAGTTTGCTCTTCGTGTTTTTTCTTTTTCTCTCTCGTGTATATCGTTGGGGCTGCAATTGCAACAGCCGCTGCCAAAGCTATGCCAAGCACAGAGGCTCCAACAGGGTTTATTTTACTAGCTGGGGCGCTAAGGGAAAGATTTGTCGATAAGAGGGTCACATTAATCGAGGCTGTTTGGTTCAGCGATAGTTGAGCCGTGTCAATTAAACCCGACGGCATAGTGATTATGGTGCCATTTCCTGAAAAAGACAGGGCATTGGAGGAGTTTACCGCTGAGAAGGCGATTAAAGACTCTGTCGCTTGGTACGCGGCGCCGTTAAAGGTGACTGACGTCTGGCCTGCATTAATTAGGTTTGCGCTGATGGAGAATCCTTGAGTTTGATATGATATCGACTCGTTTGTTGTGATAGGCAAGTACGGGAAGATTTCTGGCAGAGAAGTAGTGTTCACATCTTTAGCGTAGGTAAGATTTGCCGCTGTTGAGGATATGCCTAGTATGAGGTTTACAAATCCCGTTTGTCCAGTGGGTTGGACGGTCTCGTTTATGATGCCGCTGACAGGCTGGAAGTAGCTATTGTTGCCGCTTGCAACAACCTGGTATTGTACATAACCGCTAGAAGGCCCAGATGTGAGCGCAAAACTGGTTCCGACCCCAGCTAAAATCGTTAATACCAAAAAAGTTGTAACAACAATTTTTAGAGAATGCATTATGTCAACCACTCAATTAATTTCCATATTAATAGTGCCCAAGGATAGATAAAAACCGTTTCTCTTGAACTAACGCATTTCTGTGAAGAAACTTATTGATCAATGCGCGCCGAACCTTTCAGAAAGTAACGACATCAGACATTATTTTTTTTAACTTCTGTAGTTAAGAGTGCCTTAAGAGTACCCAATCAGGGGTGCTCGCCATAAAATTTTCCATTCGCTTTTTAAGAGTAACTTTCCAAAGGGGAAAATCTAAATGGGAGTTCATCGCAAAATAATGACGATAGGTGAATAGTTGATGAGCGTAAGAGAAGACCCAATCAAAATGCATAAAGAAGCCATTTCATTGATGGAAAATGGCAAGTTTGAGGAAGCAAGAGACCTCTTTGCCAAAACTGCTGAGCTCTACTATAAAGGACAGAACTATTTTGGCTCCGCGGAAATGAATTATAAAGCTGGTGAAGCTGCTGTTGCTCTCAAAGACTGCAAAAAAGGCGCTGAGTTTTTCATGAAATCGGCGGATATCTCGTTTAGCAAGGCATTTGACAGATATGGGGTTAGTGCACTTGAGCAGGCAAGGGACTGCCAAAAAACGCTGGGCAACACCAAAGAAGTAGAAGAACTCGACAAGAAAATTAAGGAATTCAACGATAAACAAAAGGAACCCGAAGGTGAATCAACGTTTTCAGTATTTTCCTAATCGCCTCAGCTATCTGCTAGATTACCTTTTTTCCTTGCAAAACCTCTTTCTTATTTTGCAAAAATGCATTAATAAGCAGCCTAGATGCATATTTTATTAGCCACGTTTTTCGGTTCAAACTATGCCTGCATCTTTCAAATCCCTCTCCGAATTGCTTGAAAAGGTCGAAGCTACGAAGAAACGGCTTGAAATCATAGATTTAACGGCGAACTACCTGAAAACGCTCAGCCCGGAAGAGATTGAGCCCGCCACAAACATGATGGTTGGTAGAGCATTCCCAAAATACGGCCAAAAATCGCTGGATGTAAACTGGTCAACTCTAACCCGAGTTTTTGAACGCATAAGCGAGTTTGACTGGAACCGTTTCCAAGAAGCCATGGCAGGTACAGGCGACATAGGCTCAGCCACCAGAGCAGTTCTGGAGCAAGCAAAAGCGAAAAAGCAAACCCAGCTCACAGAACGGTCGTTAACCATAACTGAAGTCAGGCGAGCATTCGAAGCCATCGCCCAAACCTCAGGCGCCCGTTCCCGAACCAAAAAAGAACGCCTAATCACCGCTCTGCTCAGCCAAGCAACCCCAGCTGAAGCGAAGTACCTCGTCAAAATCTTCACTGGGGAGATGCGGACGGGTCTGCAGGAAGGCTTAATGGAGCAAGCAGTTGCAAGCGCCTTCGACGTTCCTGTCCAGAAGGTTCAGCACGCAAGCATGGTTCTTGGCGATATAGGTGAAGTATCCAAAATGCTGAAAACCCATGGCGTAGTCGGCTTGGAAAAAGCAGGCTTCAGCGTTTTTAGACCAGTAAAACTTATGCTCGCCCAAACAGCTCAAACAGTAAAAGAAGCATTGACCGAGCAAAGATGCAAAACCGCCTTCGAATACAAGTACGACGGGGCAAGGGTTCAAATTCATTTGCAGAACGGTCACGTGGAGATTTTCAGCCGAAGACTAACTAACGTGACGATGAGTTTGCCAGAAATCGTTGAAGCTGTAAAACGGAACCTCGACGCTCAGTCAGCTATCATTGAAGGCGAAGTCGTTGCACTCGACAGCGCCGGCTACCCCATCGCATTTCAACATTTAATGCGCCGATTCAAACGAACCCGCGACGTCAAGAGCACGGCGCAGAGAATCCCTTTAACGCTTTACCTTTTTGATGTTCTCTACCTTAACGGTGAAAGCCTCATCGCGAAGCCCTACATGCAGCGCAGGCAAATCCTGGCACAGACTGCAGAGGAAATTCCCCTGTCAAAACAAATGGTCACTGAAGAAATCGGGGAAGCAGAGGCTTTTCTTAAGGAAGCAATAGATGCTGGGCACGAAGGGCTGATGGCGAAAAAAATCGACAGCCCGTACACCCCTGGAAGACGGGGCAAAAAGTGGCTCAAAATAAAAATGGTTCTTGAACCCTTAGACCTTGTTATAACCGCTGCAGAATACGGTTATGGCAGACGGAAAGGTTGGCTTTCCGACTACTATCTTGGGGCAAGAGACCCCCAGACAGACGAGTTTTTGAATGTTGGCAAAACCTTCAAGGGCTTAACCGACGCAGAAATCATCGAAATGACCAAGCAGTTAAAGCAGTATGCCGTCGGGCAAAGCGGACACCGAGTGATAGTTATCCCCAAAATCGTTGTCGAGGTACTTTATAACGAGATTCAGAGAAGTCCCAAATACAAAAGCCAAATGGCACTGCGGTTTGCCCGCATAAGTAGGATAAGGGACGACAAAACGCCCCGGGAAGCAGATACAATCGACAAAGTCAGAGGCATATATGAAAGGCAGTTCAAGATTAAAGGTAAATTCCAAGAAACATAGCCATTCCTCAAACCCCAATAATGCCCCAGACGTCAACTGTTTTCGCCATTGAAAACTCGGTTCTTTTCGGGGCTGGGAGCTTCGCCGCCTCCACTGAGAAGGGGCTAGCGGTTTTTCAAGCCGGTGGAAAGGAGAATTGATTCATCGGCTTGTTTGTTCCGTTTGTGGAGGCGGCTTTTGCCTTGGTTGCAGCTATTTTTTTCTTTCTTTGTCAGCTACTATCAAAGGTAGTAGCTTTGCCTATAAACATTTTCCCAAAAAACACCGCATTTCCTTCCAACTTAACAAAGCGAACAACCACAAACCCCACTCAAAACTCTTGATTCATTTTGAAATAAAGGCAAAATATAAGATAGAATAACAACACTTCACTCTGAGGACTGGTTAAAGTGGATGCGGCGCAAAAGAGAGCTTTCGCTAAAGAATTCTACAGTCGCCAAACAATACTAAAAGAACTCGGCGAAAAGGGTCAACAGCAACTAGCCAAATCAAAAGTTGCAGTCGTCGGCGCAGGCGGCTTAGGAACGGTTTCTTCACTCTACCTTGCGTTGGCGGGCGTAGGCCACATACGCTTAATCGACCAAGACACCATAGAAACCCACAACCTGCACAGGCAAATCCTCTACAACGCTGAAGACTTGCATTATCCCAAAACAGAGGTTGCCGCAAAAAAACTGGAAAAACTTAACCCGCTCGTGAAAGCTGAGGCGATTCCAGAAAATGTGAACGCAAGCAACGTCATGGGGCTTTTAGACGGCGTGGATTGCGTTGTTGACGGTTTAGATAATATGGTGACTCGTTACCTCGTTAATCGTGCCTGCGTGAAACTGAAAATTCCATATGTTTTCGGCGCAGCGATCGGCATCGAAGGCAACCTCTCCGT
This sequence comes from Candidatus Bathyarchaeota archaeon, assembly GCA_963828195.1. GTDB lineage: Archaea > Thermoproteota > Bathyarchaeia > Bathyarchaeales > Bathycorpusculaceae > Bathycorpusculum. The sequence goes on along the minus strand of CAWHDT010000005.1, from coordinate 527,494 downwards.
GTTTGCTCCGCCCGAAACCGGCTGCCTGGAATGTCTGATGCCTAACCTCTCCGACGCAGATTTACTAACATGCAACACCCGCGGAGTCCTCGGCGCAACAACTGGAATAATCGGGTCTCTGCAAGCCATGGAAACAATAAAACTCTTAGCGGGAATCGGCTCAACATTGAAGGGCAAACTGCTTGTCTGTGACTTCAGCGACATGGATTTCACAAGCATAGATATCTCGAAAAGCACGCGCTGCCCAGTCTGCCACGGCGGCTTATCTTCGGTTGCTGGCGGGGAACGGCTGGTTTGGCTCTGCGGCAAAGACACAGCAAACATCAACCCAGAAAAACCGCTCAAACTAAACCTTGAGGAAGTTTACCCCACGGTAAACAAGCAGTTTAAGGTTCGTTTGAAGTCACGTTTAGCCCTCATGTTCAACTACAAAACCTATAAAGTCAGCTTGTTTAACGGCGGACGCATGCTGATAAAAAACGTTCAAAGCGAAGATGAAGCATTAAAGGCCTACAGGGAAATACTTAGCACATTAAACAATCAAGTGTAAGCCCATACTTAATTCAGCCCACAGTACAGTCGATGCGATTGCAACTTGCGCTATCGACAAGACTGCGCCAATTTTTAGGTACTCTTTAAGGCTAATGGTTACGCCTTTGCGCTTCATCGTTTCCAGCCATATCACAATCGCGAGTGAGCCCAGTGGGAAAAAGTGGGGTCCCAGGTTGTTTCCGATGATGTTGCTGAAAATCAGTCCTGTCAGGGCTGTTCCAGTCGCTCCAATGTGCTGGATGCTAAGCAATCCGAGAATTGTCATGGGCCAATTATTCATGAAGCTTGCTCCAACGGTTATAACCATGCTTGGAGCAAAAATTCCCAGCACAGATGGAAACTTGCTAGTGGCCAAGAGGACAGAAGCTAATAGGTTTGTGACTCCGGCTGTTTCTAATCCTTGAACGACAAGGAAGATGCTAAACATAAACAGTACAATGTCCCAGTTGATGTCTTTTGCCAAGCCAATGAGTCCTTTCTTTTGGCCGTTAACCGACCCATTCCACTTCAGCGAAAACCAGTAAACCACCACCAGAAACGCTGCACCGCTGCAAATCACAATTGAAACGGGGAACCGGTTCAAAGACGTCAATACATAGCCTACATCAATAGCTACAAGCGCAGCCAGACTTACCCTGAGCAAAAACGGCGAAATCACGGGTTTACCCGCAGTTAACGCGTCTGCAGCTTCCATGTCGTAAGCTTTGGGGATTTGTTTTCTAAAAAACAAGTAAAACAACAATAAACTGACGAGGGTAACGGCAACCGCCACTGGACCCATGAAAATCAGGTGGTCAACGAAAGTGTACTTGAAAAAATCAGCGCTTAAAATGTTGATAGGGTTGCTTGTGATTAGCGGCATAGCTGCGGTGTCAGCCATTAAGCCTGCGCTGAACAGGTATGCAAGCTTCCCCTTATAATCCATGCCTAAACAAGTTACAATCTCCAAAACTATAGGCGTCAAAATCAAAACTGCGCTGTCATTCGCAAAAAGAATACTTACCGCCGCAGTCAACAAAGAAACATAAAAGAAAAGACGCAGCCCACTGCCACCCGCCAACTTCACAACTCGCAAGGCTGCCCACCTGAAGAAACCCATAGCATCCAACGTAACCGACAACGCCACAATGCCCAAAAACGCCAAAGCTGCATCCCAAATATTGAGGAAAGACTGCGCCGCCTGCCCCAAACTAACCGTGCCAAGCAAAAGCGAAGCCGCCGCCCCGATTCCAGCCGCGTAACCCAGTCGCAAACCAAACGGGCGCTTAATCATCAAAAACAGCGTCACCGCAAAGACAGCAACTGCAGCGATGATTATGTACTCCAATGATTAGACCCCGTATTGTTTAGCAAAGCGTTGGCTTCAGATATAAAAAATTAGCCTACGCCCTGTATAGGAAACCGAAAACATATTTTGAAAAATACATTGATTTCAAGTTAATTAGAGTAGGCAGTTGGGAAACAGATATATTTTAGCAAAGCAAGTTATAACTAGTAATCGACAGCATAAACAAGATACCCAAAAAACTGGTTTTGTGCCCTTACTGTTAACGCAATAAGCCACGCTGAAACTCAAATTTTTGGTTCATGTAAGCCTGCCTCAAAGTAAATTGGAGATGAATATATGATGAATAATGATGTCTGCCCGAATTGTAAGTCGACGGCAGAGACCGAACTGGTCATAAAAAATGAGCAAGAGATTTACACAGTTTGTTGCTCATGCAAAAGCGTACGTTCTAAGTTATGGCTCTAAACTAATCTTGTCACCTTAGAATCTTAGGTTCTACATTTTAGCCCCTAAACTTTTGGGGTTCTTTTTATTTTAGTTTTTTAGACCCGAGTCTGTTTGCTAAGCTTCTGCTAAAAATCAGAGACAAAAATATAGAAATAGAGAGAAGCTTATTCTGGCTTCTTTGGTTTACTGGGGCGTAGTGAACGCACGGTTGCGCCTGCACGCCACATTTCGCTGTTGCCCATCTCTTTGAGTTCGTCGGCAAGTTTCTGGCGGTAGTCGGGTGCTTTGCTCTTTTCCAGTACGATGCGTGTTTCTTCGCCGGCGGCGACAAGCTCGTAGAGTGAATCAAACACTGGCTGTGTGGCTTCGCGGAATCGGGGTCTCCAGCGTAGTGCGCCGATGCGTGCGGTTTCGCTGCAGTTGCAGTACATCCAGTCCATGCCGTTCTCGTCAACTAAGCGGATTAGGCTCTGCGTGAGTTCTTCGACTGATTCGTTGAATGCTTCGCTTGGGCTGTGACCGTGAGCCCGAAGAGTGTTGTACTGTGCCTCAAGGATTCCTGCGAGTGCGCCCATCAGTGTGCCGCGTTCGCCTGTAAGGTCGCTGTAAACTTCTTTTTCAAAAGTAGTTGGAAATAGATACCCTGCGCCGATAGCTATGCCCAGCGCTTTTGCCCGATCCATTGCTTTGCCCGTTGCATCTTGGTGGACCGCGAAGCTGCAGTTTATGCCGCTGCCGTCAACAAAGTTTCTGCGCACGGATGTACCTGAGCCTTTTGGTGCAACAAGGATGACGTCGATGTCTGCGGGTGGGATGACGCCTGTTTGTTCTTTGTAAACGATGCTAAAGCCGTGGCTGAAGTAGAGTGCGTCGCCTTTTTTGAGGGTTGCTTTGACTTTTGGCCATACTGCTTTTTGTGCTGAGTCGGTAAGTAGGTACATTTTGATGGTGCCTTTTTTGGCTGCCTCCTCCATTGGAAAGAGGTTTTCGCCTGGTTTCCATCCGTCTGCAATTGCCTTGTCCCATTCTTTTTTGAAGACGCCTTCTTTTTCCTGTCCAATGATTACTTTCACGCCGTTGTCCCGCATGTTGAGCGACTGCGCTTGGCCTTGAATGCCGTAGCCAAGGGAAACAACAACTTCGTCTTTTAGGATTTTTTGGGCTTGCTCCACCGTGAACTCTTTACGTGTGATGACATCTTCCTTGACGCCACCGAAATCAATCTTAACCATATCATTGTAACCTCAAACCAGAACCCATAGAAGACGAGGTAATTAAGAATTCTGCTTTTTGGGAAAACAACCGATCTGTTTGAATCCAGAAAAAGCTCTGTATCCACAGCTTAACAGTAAAAAGAAACATTACCATCCCCAACGAAATCGCCTATGTGCAGCGTGGTTAAGTTTTTTGCCGTCGCTTGTTTTTCTTCTTAGGCTAAATCTTCTTTTCTTTTGATTAGTAACCAAATTCCAAGTCCAAAAAGAAGAAATCCATCGCCAAAAAAGTCTTGATAAGAATACAACATTATAGATGCTTGTGAATGGTCAGTTTTGAATGAGAAATACCACAAAGCGTTAACACAGTTTAGAAGCCAAAACAAACTGATTGTTAAAAGCAACAATCCACCTATTTTAGCTATGATAGTCAACTCTCTGGTTGACTCTTTAGGTCTTCTAAAATGATTAATAATATAAATACCGAAAAACAAGAAAAATGAACCTGACAAAAAGTAAAGATTTCTTGCTTCATCGCTGAGGTTGATATTAAAGACAATAATGTTGCTTAGGGCGGTGTAAATGAGTTCTGCACCGAAAAAAAAGGCGATAACGCCTATTAAGCCTAAATTAGCAAGAAGTCTATCTTTGTAGCTTGCTTTAGTCAATCCTTTTCCTCCTCTGTCATTAGCTATAGCCTTTCTTAGCTTGGATTCAATTTGCTATTTGATTACAAGATACTTATGAGCCTTCTGACTTTTTGCCCTTGCTTTAATTGATTAAGGCAGTTTTAGGGATGGATTCGAAGGTTTGAACAGGCGACCAGCATTTCAAGGGGCTTGCTGAGACTCTTTGGATTGGGTAATCTCGGGGCAACTGTACAGTTTATCTTGGGTGCCTAACTTCTTTTGCTTCTTTTTTTCCAGCCTCGGTTGCCCATCATGAGGTACAGCCAACACGGAAATTTGTGCAAAAACTACTACAAAAATGTGAAAAGAAAGTGCTTAAGTGCTCATCAACTTTAACAAAATTGCCTTAGCCGCATAAAGCCTGTTTTCTGCCTGCTCGTAAATCACTGCCTTGGGGTTCTCAATCGCTTCTGCGCTTATTTCGTATCCGCGGTGGATGGGCATGTCATGCATGATGTATGCGTTGCTGCCTTTGAGCAGTTCAGCGTTGATTTGGTAAGGCATCATAAGTTTAATCCGCTTCTCCTTCTCAGATTCAAACTTCGGGTCCGTGAAGAACTCCATGTCAATCCAAGTGTCCGTATAGACGAAGTCGGTGTCTTTGACGGCTTTTTTTGCGTCCAAGGTGGATTGCCAAAGCCCCGTTTTCTTCGCTTCAGCCAGCAACTCGTCGTCGCGTGCCGCCTCATTGAAAATCGGCGTGACCGTTGTTAGGTTTACCCCCGTTTTTGTGCAGCCTTCTATTAGCGAGTTGCAAACGTTGTTGTGGACGCCGATATAGACCAGTTTAGCGCCCTTTAGCGTCCCCTTTTTCTCTTTTACGGTGATTAAATCGGCTAGGGCTTGGCTTGGATGGTATTTTTCGTCGCAGCCGTTGATGACTGGAACACGCGAGGCATTAGCCATCTTCATTAGATCCGAGTTGTACAGCAGTCTCGCCATTATGCAGTCAACATTACGTGACAAATAGCGGATCTCATCCGAAATGTCCGCCAACGTGAAGTTCGTGGTTCGCCAATCAATAAACAAGCCGTGGCCGCCAAGCTGTGTAGCCGCAACCTCAAAAGCAACCCTTGTGCGCGTGGAGGTTTTCTGGAAAATCAACGCAGCCAACTTATCCTCAAAGGCGCTGTGGTATTTTTTAGGGTTATGCTTAACTTCAATGCCTAAGTCAACAATACCAGTAAGCTCTTGACTGGATAGCTCTTTGAAATTAATCAGATGCATCTTTACTTTGCCTTCAAGTAGGCTGAACCGAGCCAATAATTATAAGCTTTATGGAAAATCTTATGCGGGAATTTTACTCACTTTTTGGGGCTTTTGTTAATGTAAATCCCTTCAATCGTAACTCTACTTGCTTGCTAACTGGAACGCCTGTTTTATCACGCATTTGCTCCATTTCTTCAACAATTGATTTGTCAACTCTAGCGCAAACTCGGCGTTTTTTCTCTTTGGTCATGATTTATCTAATAAGCGATTATGCGATTTAACTTTACTGCTTCTGAGTGCGTTAAACCCATTCAAAACAGTAAGCCGTTTGACAATGTTTTTAGAGTTAACTAACAAGGGTTACTTGGAGATGCGATAGTGATTCTGCTCGTCCATTCAACCCGTGACATTGCGGGAGTAAACATAGCCGAGAACATGCTTAAACTCTACCCGTTCACAAAGACAAAGCAGAGCTACCAAGAAAACCCAGTTTATGCCGCAGAAATCAACCGAAAACAAATCAGCTTCATCACGCTTAACCAAGAAGCAGTCAACGCCCAGTACCTGCAAGATGATTTTCCGAACGCTGAGCTTATCGTTTTTATTTCTCGCCACAGCAGCCAAAGCGGAACCCCCACGTTATCCGTGCATACCCCCGGTAACTTTGGCGATGCTGGTCTGGGCGGGTTGCCGCGGGCAATCTCCGTTTCTCCCGCAACAGCCATGCGTGACGCTTTAAAGGCGCTTTTACGCTACAAAGAAGATTTCAGCCTCAACTATGAAGTTACATATGAGGGCACTCATCATGGTCCAAGTTTGAATTTGCCAACGATGTTTGTTGAGTTAGGCAGCTCCCCAGCGCAGTGGAGTGATTCTAAAGCTGCAGAAGCCGTTGCTCACGCCGCAATGACCGCGGTCGCTAACTTCTCAGCTTATAGCAGCGAAGCGGTCCTTGGCGTAGGCGGAACCCACTACAACCAGAAGTTCACGTCTATGGCTTTAGCTGGCGAAGCCGTTTTCGGCCACATGATACCCAAATACGCTGTTTCGCTAGTTGACGCTGAAATGTTAGCACAGTGCGTCCAGAGAACTTTTGAGAAGGTTTCGTCGGCGGTTCTTGACTGGAAGGGAATCAGAAGCCAAGACAAACCAAAGTTGCTCTCTGCCCTGCAAGAGGTTAATTTGTCCTACAAGAAACTCTAAAGAAACCTTCACCGTCCTATCGCCCACAAAAACTACCGCAAACAAGAGGAAGATATTTATGGCAAGAAGTACGTTCTTGTATGTGCAAAAAATATGTGCTCAAGTGAATGTACATGAGTAACATTACAGTAAGGATTCCTGAAGAATTGAAGGACCGCATGCAGCACTGCAAAAACATCAACTGGAGCGAAGTTGCAAGAAAAGCCTTCGAAGAAGCCGCGCGTAGAGAAGAGATACAGTGTGCTGCAGCAGCAATAGACAAACTAAGGGTTGAAAGCAAGATAAAATGGGACGGCACTAAGGAGATACGCAAATGGAGAGATGCCGAGAAGTAGTTCTTGACTCTTCGGTTGTGGTTAAGTGGTTTAGCACAGAAATCAAGACGGACGAGGCCTTAAGACTCAGGGATTCATTTACACAGGGTTCACTGAAACTAACGGGCTCAGAAATACTGATCGCCGAAGTTGCCAACGCTTTAAGGTACAAACCAGATTACGACACCGAAAAATTAAGAAAAGCACTCACCAGCTTGTTAGGTCTCCACCTCAACATTGTACATTTGAGCGAAACTATCCTGACAAGAACGGCTGAAATAGCCTATGAAGGAAAAGTTACTTTCTATGACGCCTTGCCAGTCTCCATTGCGGAACACAGAAAAGCCGTCTGCATAACAGCGGACGAAGCGACCCAGTACAGGAAACTCCAAGCAAAAAACTACCCTATCGAACTGCTCTAGCCACTTGGAAGGCTGATTGGCTATGATTTTGAAAGTAAATGCAATTTAATCTTAAGAGCCGAATAACGAATAGGGCAGTAGACCAAGATTGGTTACTGCTGAGTTAAAAAGTTTATAGCCCTGAGGAAAGATATTGTTTGTGGTGGTAAAGATGGAAAATGCCATAAAAGTGGATGAACAGGGAAGGATGGTGTTGCCTGCCCGAGTAAGAGAAACTTTTGGAATTAAGCAAGGGGGACAAATAACACTGCGAATCGATGGCCAACGAGTCATACTTGAACCACTGAAAAAAGATGTAGAAAAAAAAGTGCAAGATTGGGAGAACCTTTCAAGGAATTTTAAAGCACAAGCTTTCACTGAACAGTCTACAGAAAGCTGGAAGTGGATGAGCCGTGAATACGCGAGAAGAAAGCTTGGCTTGTCCTGAAGGCGTCGTCGATATTGGCGTTGTGGTTCCCTGCTGTTTCGAGAACCCTCTCAAAGATTACAGCATAACCTTTCTTTCAGAAGCATTAAAGGAAAAAAGGAGAGCGGTAATTCCAGTTTCCTCCATTCTGGGAGCTTACCACATAACTACTCGATACTTAAGAGTTCCAAGATTAACCGCCAAGAAGATAATGGAGGGAATCCTCACATCTGGATCAGCCGCTCTTTATCCTCATATTTCGACACATCTGGCTACAGACGCTCTAGATTACGCCTCGACGTATGACGTAGAATCTTGGGACGGATACCTGATTTCGCTTGCTAGAAGCCTAGGTACAACCGTTGTCTACTCGCTGGACAGGGAACTTGCCAAAGTTAAAGAAATCGTAGTAGTCACCCCTTTTCCGGATGACGCTGTCAAAGAATACCATAGTTACCTCAATTCCATCATTAAATGAACTCTAAGCGCTATACAAAGGGAAAGTAGCCGAAAAAGCAATTGGCGGGCGGGGAGGGATTTGATCCTACGCCCTGCAAGAGATATCACCCAATTTTTTTTGTTAATGTGGTCTTTATGACTTTAAGCGAATAAGTTATTTTTTGTCCTTGCGCTCGGTTCTTCTTAACTGGTCATTGGATGCATATAGCCAACGGAAAGAAGGCTTAACGGCGCTCGGCGGGGGTTGAACCGTAAGGTCAGTATCCGTCCCTGTCGAAACATAAGGTTCAGCTTTAAAACTTGCCCACCGAACTCCGGATGGTTTGAGAGTTAATCCCAAGTTTTCTACTACCTTTTTTAATATTCGGCGGTCTCCTTCAATGTCTGAGTGAGGTATCCATAATCTTAAAGGCAATTTTCTCTTAATGGAAAATTTCTGAAGTTCAATTGACAAGGTTCTTCCATATCCATTATTTCGATATGAAGGTCTAACGAATAGTTCTTCAACATCAATCCATCCTTCACGTGGAATTGCTGTAGCCCAACCTATTCTTTCATCCTTAGTGGGATCAGCTATTTCAATTAATGTCACTGGATAATTGAGAGGGCTAGCAATATAGTATTTGTTTACTGCTACCCCTTTGAGATTGTTGGTTTCCATTAAATGTATTTGTTCACCCAACCAACCAACCAATACTGGTCCAACCCTCGACATAATGATTCTGGAAATATTCGTAAGAGAGCTGGCCGTAGCCTTTATCGCCCCAATCTTTCCCCCAACAATTGGCAAAACGAAGGGACTTGAGACGATCATTGTACCCTACAATATCCACAAAATGGGCAGCCCCTATAAGAACTGGTTCCAAGTCTGAAATTATCCCTTGCTTAGCACAAAGCCACTGGTTGGTTATCATAAATGCCGCGCCAAAACCTAAATTGTAGAATATGGCTAACCTACCGTCATCCACCGAACGGATCCGCTGGTAACTCGATCCGCGATATTTTTTAGCTATTAAGTCGAGCCCTGGTGGCTCCGTGGGTGGCCACTTAGCACGGTTTTCCTTAGTGTCAGGCCAGTATTCTGCAGGAACTTTACCCCAGCCGTAATCGACCCGGTAAGCAGTTATGGGCCAGACTCCAACTTCAGGACCTTGATCGTAGGAATTGTCTAATTGCCGTGACCGAACGAAATCATAAGTTAGACTGTATTTGTATTTCATTGAACCGACTAAAGACTATAGGACACAAATGTGATTTAATTATTCCTGCTGGTCTTGGGACGGAATCGGAAGCGGTGGCGATTTCCTTCTGCGGATCGAAAGTAACAAACTTTTCACATGCGGAAAACCTATTCAGCGCGCGCGACTTTCGAAACTCTAATTTATATGCAGATCTAATATTGGCTCCAAGGAACAAGTGCCCGCAAATGGATGTGGATAGAAAAAGTTTCTTGGGCTTCAAAGGAGCCCCAGTCAGCAAGATTAACAAAACTGACTTCGTCCGGCTTTTCGCTGATTTTTTTGATTTAGCTCTCTATAAGCACCCTTTTAAAGCAAGAACATCGAAGAAAAACTTCACCTATAAAAATAACGAAACTTTCTGGTTGCACGCAATAAAAGGCACTCACTTCGAGCAAATGAATGTTCATCTAGAAAACTTCCATTTAACCGAATGGTTGCCCTATTCGCCAGGAAGATATTTTACAGAAGAGGCGATTCAGTCAAGGGCTGCGGCTAACAAATTTTTTGATTTCGAAAAGGCGGAGTACCAGCCCTTTGGAAAGCTTAAAATGGTGCTCGGAGGCGTGGGTTCCGTGCGGTTGGGTTCAAAGAAGGTGGACGATGCAGAAACTCATTTTTTGGGTGCTACTTCTACGGGAGCTGTTCATGAAGGAATCCCCGTTGCATTGGATAAAGAACAATATCGAGCTTTGATAGAGCCTATTAAGAAGACGGGAGGTTGCATTACCAACCTCACAGGTTCACTTAAGCTGCTACCAACTAATTTATCCATCTTTCAATACTCTCGAGATGTACCTAAGTATTGTCTATTCGCAGAAGACTTCGAAATTATTGAATCCTCTCCTGAGAACCGATTACTCGCAAATGTGGCAATAATGTTCCCAAGCCCATACTTTGACTATGAGGATCCCGACAAAACGCAGCTCAAGTTGGATGGGTATACAACAAATATGGCAAAAATGTGGTCGTTTTGCTCATTTAATCCGGGGTCGAAAAAGAGTTTGAGAGAGGCAGTGGATTGGCTGAAGGATTACGCCTCGAGGCATTCAGGAATGAATAACCCGCCCATCCTTACTGATTTTGATGAATGCTACCAACATTTTGAAAATCCTGTAGAATTCACAATCAAAGAATTGTTTGACAACAGCTTAAACACCGAGCGCATTAATGCTTATAAATCCTATGCGGGAATAACAATAAACATAGGAGAATTGCATACGGGAGACATTTTTAGCAATATCAATAACTCTACGATAATCAATAGATCCAAAGTAAAACGATCTTTTAACAAAATCCAAAAGAAATACGACAGAGATACTGCGATGGCTCTTCTGCAAGTAGCTAAAGAAATTGAAAAGACAGGCAACAAAGAGGCTGCGGAGTTATTCGATTGTTTCAATGAAGAACTTCAAAAGCCCAATCCGAAGAAGAGTATGCTCAAAAGTATATGGGAAGGGATAGAGAAGGCATTGCCATCAGTTCTTCAAATTACAGACCTAGCCGTGCGAATTTCAAAGATAATAAGTGGTGGTCCCTAAGCGCATTAGGCGCCGCGCCCAAAACCGACAATAGCTTCAACATGGAGCCAACATGGAAGGTCGCAACCCGCCCATCCCAAAGTCGCAACGGGCAACCAGAACCTAAGCCTGAACCAAAAAAGCAACCCGAAACGCAAAGAACCCAGCCTGAAAGTCGCAACTTACGTCCCGGCAAAGTCGCAACTTAAAAATCTAAACCCGGAAAAAAAGCTTTCAAGAAAGTTTAACCACAAAATAGTTAGCCTTGTAGAGAAGCTTTAAAGGTGCTGATAATCCATTTTTTAAACTAAGTTACAGCAACGTTTATTATTCATAAATGAAATCTTGAGTGTGCGATGCATATGGGAATAAAATCTTGGTTAAGTCAAGCGGGAAGAACCTTAAAGTTAGCTGTAAAACCAGGAAGAGAAGAACTCATGCTATCCATAAAAATCAGCCTCTTAGGCATCGGCGCAATTGGTTTAATCGGTTTCGTAATTAAACTCTTAGCATACGCAATAGGCGGCGCAGGCGTAGCAGGAACATCATCTTAAAAGGAAACCTGAATTCATGGACAAGAAAGAAGAGCAATCGCAAGCAAAAATTTTCGTTGTAAAAACCACTACTGGACAAGAACGAAATGTTGCCCGATTGATTGCATCAAAAGTTGAAATGAATCATATTCCAATAAAAGCTCTTCTTGTGCCAGACACGTTAAAAGGGTACGTGTTCGTGGAAGCGGACGGTCCACATTTGGTGGAAGAAGCCATCACGGGGTTGAGGCATGTACGCTCAAGAATCCCTGGGCTAGTAAGCTTCAGCGAGATAGAACGCTACATCGTCCGAAAACCAGTCATGGAAGACCTCAACGAAGATGACGTCGTCGAAATAACTGGTGGACCTTTCAAAGGCATGAGAGCCAAAATCACAAGATTAGACAAGGCAAAAGGCGAAGTAACCCTTGAATTGCTTGAGGCAACATTCACCTTACCAATCACGGTACATTCAGACTATGTAAAACTAGTAGAAAAAGCAAAGTAATAAACTGGTGAAAAAAATGAGCGAGAAAAAAGTTGTAGAGTTGCTCGTAAGTGGCGGACAAGCCAATGCAGGTCCACCGTTAGGTCCTGCTCTTGGCCCATTAGGCGTCAACATTATGGCTATCGTCAACAAAATTAACGAGCTAACCAAAGACTATGCTGGAATGAAAGTTCCAGTAAAAATTAGCGTTAACACTGAAGACAAAACCTTTGACGTAAACATAGGCACCCCAACCGCTTCAGCCCTAATCGTCGCTGAACTGAAAATAGAGAAGGGTTCAGGAACACCCAACACTGTTAAAGTAGGGGATTTGTCTATGGAGCAGATGGTTCGCATCGCAAAAATTAAGCGTCCTGAGCTTTTATCGCCAACACTGAAGAAGGCAACCAAAGAGATGCTTGGAACCTGCGTTAGTTTAGGCGTTACTGTTGAAGGCAAAGACCCCCGTGAAGTGCAAAAAGACATTGATGCTGGCAACTACGAACAGCTATTTGGTACCGAATAATGATAAGCGAATATTTTTATAATGGGTTTCTAATCCCTCATTGGCACGAGGCTTAAAAATGCCCCTAGACAACAAAACAATTTCAGAAGCAGTTAAACAGGCAAAGGCGAAGTCTGGCGAAAAAAAATTCAACCAGACCGTAGATATGATCTTAGATATTGTAGAGATCGATATGAAGGCGCCAGAAGGCAAAATCCAAGAAGTCGTCGAGCTTCCTCACGCAACTGGAAAGCCCAACAAGATATGTGTCATTGCTTCTGGAGAATTTGCATTTAAAGCAAAAAACGCACAAGCTGACCACGTTATAGAACGCGCTGACTTAGATACGTTGAACGGTAAAAAGAAGGAACTTCGCAAGCTTGCCACCGAATATGACGTTTTCATCTCCGAAGCACCCTTGATGCCGCTGGTAGGCAGAATTCTTGGTCCAGTTTTGGGACCTAGAGGAAAAATGCCTATTCCTGTTCCGCCGAACGCTGACATTGCAGCTATAATAAGTAAGCACCGCAAAACCGTGGTTGTGAGAATGCGCAATCAACCGATCATTCAAGTTTCAGTTGGCACTCAACAGATGAAGGATGAAGAACTTGTCGATAACATCATGACGGTTCTTCGTGTTTTAGATGGAAAACTTAAGCGTGGCTTGAAAAACGTAAAGTACGCTTTTATCAAAACATCTATGGGTGAGCCAGTAAAAATTAAACCGTGACAGAGAAGAAAAATCATGCCGTCCCAACAAGTATTAGACGAAAAATCAAGCCAAGTAGATTCGATAAAAAGCATAATGAAAGAGTACAAATCCATTGGCATCGCTAGCCTGCAGAAGGTCCGTGCTTCTCAACTTCAAGAAATCAAGAAAAGTATGGCTGGCAAAGTGTACCTCCGCGTTTTAAAGAATACTTTGATGAAGCTCGCTATTGAAGAGATGAATCAAGAAGATTTAAAGAAACTTGAGGAATACTTGGACGGCTCAAACGTTTACCTGTTCACAGACTTAAACCCGTTCAAACTGGCTTTGCTGCTGGAAAGGGGCAAAGTAAGAACAACCGCCAAGTCAGGCGACATCGCCGCTAACGACGTGGTTGTTCCATCTGGCAACACGGGTCAACCTCCAGGCCCATTCATCAGCCAATTAAACGCTGTTGGTTTGCCTACACGAATCGAGTCTGGAAGCGTCTGGGTCAGCAAAGACACTTTGGTTGTTCGCAGGGGCGAAGAAATCAACGAGCGCCTCGCTGGGGTCCTATCAAAACTAGGCATCAAAGCTGTTGAACTCGGCATTTCGATGCGCGCAGTTTTTGATGATGGCTTAATGATTACCGGTGACCAGCTGAGGGTTGATGTTGATGCAACAAGACGAAGCGTCGAGCAAAGCAACCAAGAAGCCTTTGCGTTAGCACTAGGCATATCTTATCCATCGAAAGACACAATTAAACCCTTATTGCAGATGGCACATCAAAAAGCCGTTGCATTAGCTGTCGGCGCCGCCATACCTACCAAAGAAACAATTGGCGACCTGATAAGAAAAGCAAACGCGGAAATGTCAAGCTTAAGCGGTGCGGTCGAGAAAGCTAAACCTAAAGCAGCCTAAAATCTCCTCTTTTCCAATGACCTTTTTGTTTCTAAAAATAGACCCTACGGATGGGTTCCTTTTACTTTTTACATTGAATCTACATTTTACTGGGTAAATCCCTTGTTGTAACCCCAGATAATTTAAGCTGTTTATTCCGCCTTTCTTCCTTATAAGAAACAATAAAAGGATTAGCGTACAACCTATCTTTATTGCAGTAAGTGGTTGTGAAGCCTTGAGTAACAATTATGCACCTCTAGTTGGAGATACCTATGCGCCCGAAAAGATTAGGGTAATTATTCCAGTAGGCGGAAAAGCAACGCGGCTTTTGCCGTTGACGGCTGAAACAAGCAAAGCCTGCCTTCGCTTTTTGAATAGGCCGCTTGTGGAGTTTTCTCTTTTGTCGCTGGCAAGCCAGGGCCTGCGCAACTTCATATTCGGCGTTAAAGGCTACACCAACTATAGAGACCTCTATGACTACTTTGAGTCAGGCTACGGTTTCTCGGCCCGTTATAACATAAAGCCGCGCATCCACATAAAATATCAGCCAAACGTTGACGATTTAGGAAGCGCTGATTCAGCAAGAATAAACATGGAGTACTATGAACTTAACAACCCGGTTTTCGCTGTGCAAGGCGACAACATTTTTGACATAAAAGTTAAGAGCTTAATTGATTTTCACAAGGAAAAATGCGCTGCGTTAACCATTGTGCTGCGTGAAGTCAACAACGTGGAAGGCCTAGGAATAGCCGACATCGACAAGAATGGGCGAATACAAAAATTTGTTGAAAAGCCGCTGCCGAAGGATGCCCCCAGCAACCTTGCCAACACCGGTCTTTACGTTTTATCGCCTGAAGTGAAGAAAATTTTCAGGGAAAAAGGCGTACAGCAAATCGTCAAAGAAAAAAACAGGTTAGATTTCGGCTACGACTTTATCCCATACGTAATCCAAAGCGGGCGTCCAGTGTACGGTTACACTTTGAAAGGCAACTGGTTTGACGTGGGCACACCTAAGAGCTACCTTGAAGCCATGAAGAACCTTCTTCACGGGGGCTTTTCAACCCTCCATGACTTCGGCGGAAGATTAAATGAAGAGAACCCGATTTGGGTGCAGGGCGAAAGCAGCGATTCACAAAAACGCCGCCAAGAAATAATCCATAAAATAAAACAGAAGAAAATCACCATTGAAGGCGCCGTTTTGATTGGACGCCACTGCCAAATTGACGATGGCGCAAGAATCGTGGATTCATGCATCGACAACTTCACCCGAATCGGCAAAAACGCCATTGTAACCAACTCAGCGGTAATGGACCGAGTGATAATTGGGGAAAACGCTGAAGTGTACGACAGCATAATCGGCAGACACGTCGTTGTAAACTCAAGCCAGGCGAAACCGACCAAAATAAGCGCTGTCTCAGTCATAGCAGACGACGTAAAACTAGACGAAGGCTGCTCCCTTGCAACATCAAAAATTTATCCCCATCAGACCATCCGAGGAGAATTCCAAAACCAAACAATAATCGCGAACTAACAACTTGGCGCTTTTTTCTTTTTGTTTTGATTGAAAAATAAGGTAATCTTATTAGGTAATCTAAACATACCTTAATATGGGTAACCATTATGGGTGAACAAGCTAAGGTGCTCCAAAAAGGTAAAGTTACAATCCCGGCAAGCTTCAGAAAAAAACTGGGGATTAATGAAGGGGATTGCGTAACATTTGAAATAATGAATAATAGGCTAGTTATTTTGCCTCCCAATACCGTTCCAAACCCGACAGAACTGCTTGACGGTTTAGCCAAAGGAGTGAAAATTAGGGGAACAGTAAAACAAGAGCTAATAAAAGCGTCCGCGGCAAGAATAGAAAAGAAGCTATCGAGGGCAAAATAGATGAGGTTCGTTGATGCAAACGTTTTCATATATGCCATCAGGCAATCTCCTAAAGAGGATTATGAAATTTCAAAAAAAATTCTCAAACGAATTGAAAATGGTGAAGCGACCGCAACGAGTTCAGCTGTTATTCAGGAAGTTGTTGACTGGTTAGAATACAATAATCGGAGAAAAGAAATAGGGGGATTTCTGATGGCAGTAAACTCGTATGCCTCACTTGAAAAAATTAGCGCAATATGGGAAAATTTTCTTCCTTCAATTCCAGAAATGTATGAAAAACAGATTGATTTTGTCGATTCATTAACATTACAAGTAATGAACGAAGCTAACATAAGCGAAATATATTCGCACGATAAAGACTTTGAACGAGTAGATTGGGTTAGGCGAATTTGGGAATAATTAAATTCAAGCCTTAAACCATTTGAAAATCACGTACTTCACTTTCTCCGCGGCCAAATCGGGAACCGCAATAATAAACCGTTTCCTAACAGTCGTGGCTAAGCGTCCTGCCTTGACGATTTCTGTGGCGGAAATGTCTGAGCCCGATTTCTTCACCGAGACCATGTAGGGTGCGTGTTCAACGCCTGGACCGTACTTGTAGACGGCGAAGTCGCAGCCGAACTTTATGCCTGGCGTAACAATTAACCCGCTTTCTCGCAGGTCGCGGTAAACAGCGTATTTTTCTTCAAATTCATCGTACAACTGCTTAGCTTTTTGCCTGAGCTTTTTTAGGCTAACCTTGGCCTCGTCGGGATCCTCGTAAATCTCTATTTTCTTGTTCTCAAAAAGGTACAAGCCTTCCATTAAATCCAAAATAAGGGGCGCATCAAACTCGGGAATTTTGGGTTTAGGGATCCCAACGGGTTTCCCATAGTACCCTGCTTTGTACAGCTGTGAGCCTTCCGCAGAATCCCAAACAACTAAAAAGTTATCGATGAGTTCAACTTTTGTTTTCGGCATTGCAGTTCGGCTCTTTTACATGATGAAGGATAGCATTCGTGCGGCGTCCGCGGCGTCTTCGGCTTTGTCAGCGCTGTTTTCCAGTAGTTGCAGAACATCTCTTAGAAGCAGCATCACTGGAACTTCGAGTTTGCCGCTGAGTACTTTGATGGTTAATGCTCGGTATTGTTCGTCAACTATGCGCTCGGCGATTTCCACGTCTTTGGCCCTCTCCAAGGTTTTCAGTGACCCGTAGTTTAGCACCATCATTGTTTCCCGAAGCTTAAGCACCGTGTCCAAGACGGCTAAGGACAGCTTAAGCAGGTCTTTTTTGACGTCTGGCGAAATAGTCCAGTTGTGCTCCATTATCTCAACGAGGTAATACGCTATGCCCTCGGAGAAGTCGGCTATTTCACTTGACAAATTCGTAAATCTCAAGAAGTCTTCGCGGGCAATCAAAATGGCGCCTATCTCCGCCAGCTCCTGCGAAACCATGCGCCTAGCCTTAATAACTTCTTCTTCGCCCATCCTGATTTCGCTGAAGAGTTTCCTCACGCCTTCTTTGTCGCCGCTTGCAAAACACTCCGCCACCTGAGGAATTTTTCTTGACACATCAACAACCTTACGTAAGTTATCTTGGCAAGCGTTGAGAGCTCTGCGCTTCACACGCTCTTCTGTTTCTGATGGAAGTACCACTTGTTCCCCGCCTTAAATATCGATAATTTCTTATGTTATTATTTGAGCGTTCATTAAAAAAGTTAGCTGCTTAGTTCTCCACTAGTGCACCTAAATCCCCGAAGTTTATTTTTCCTTGGAAGTAACTGCGTAAAAGTTCCGGGAGCGCTTTGACTTGGGTTCGCACCTGCCGCCAGCTATCGCGGTCTCGTATGGTTACTGTGCCGTCTTTTAACGTGTCGTAATCTATAGTTACCCCTAACTGCACGCCTGCCTCGTCAGCCCTCGCGTAGCGGCGTCCAATGGAGCCTGCTTCGTCCAGTTCAACCATGAAACCCTCGTTCGCCAGCATCTTCTGCACCTGTGCTGCTTTGGTGTCTAAGCCGTCTTTGCCCATTAAAGGGTAAATGCCAACTTGGATCGGCGCGATGCTTCTTGGAAAACTCATGACCACGCGGTCGTCTTTGATGCCGTAAGCGTATTCCAATGCAACGTAAAAGAGGCGGTCTGAGCCGAAACTTGGCTCCACAACATGCGGAACAAAGCGGGTGCCTCGAACAGTCGTTTTTTGCTTGCTGATGTCCAGTTGGTCAGGTGTTACTTTATAGTTTTCCACCATAAAGAAACCCTGTTTTTGCATGGCGTCGGCAACTTCCTGCGCGGGGATTTTAGCCAGCAGCGCCGCCACTTTCTCAGCTTCTTTCTTGTAAACTGGACCCAACTTAGCCATAAGGGGCTTAACCGTGGGCTCCTCTTTTTCGACTGGATTGGCGTATTCCTTGTAAACCGTCATGTCCACGCCGCTTGCCTTCATGTGGCAAGTTAAATCGTAATCTGTACGGTACGCGTGCCCCGAGACTTCTACCCAGCCCCAGCGGTCAACAAGTACTTCTTGGTCGAAGCTTTGGCTGGAGTAATGCGCTTTTTCCCAAGCGAGTTTCTCTATAAACCGCTGTTTCTCCGCTGGAACCCCCAAGTCAACCAGAAGCTTCTTCGCCATAGCCATGAAAAACGCCTGCCACTCCGAGCGGATTATTTTTTGGTCAAGCGCTTCCCGAACCGTGAAATCTGCTGTTTCCTCACTTTCCTTGAGCCTTGTTTCCCCAAGCAGAATGGGCAAAACCTCATTTTCAACCTCGCCCAGCAAATGGCAGCAGGGCTCTTCAGGATCAAAGAAAAACTCTAAATCGGAAATCGTGAACTCCCTCAGCCGAATCAAGCCTTGCCTCGGCGAAATCTCGTTGCGCAAAGCGTGCCCAATCTGGATGGCTCCGAAGGGAAGCTTCTCCCGCGCAACGGTGTAGAGGCGGTTGAACTCAACGAAAATGTTCTGTGCAGCCTCAGGTCTCCCGTAGCCGACCGCGCCCGAGTACGGGCCAATGGTGGTTTGGAACATGGTCAAGTAACGCTGGGGTTCCCCGAATTTGCCCTTGCAGTCCGGACAAACAACCTCGTGGCGTTCCATCTCCTGATTAATTTCAGCTAAATCCATCTTTTCCGCCTGCGCCGAAGTGATGCCTTTTTCCTCAAGCAAATGGTCAGCCCGAAAACGGGTATGGCAGTTTTGGCACTCCACCATCGGCTCCTTGAAATGATCCACATGCCCCGACGCCTCAAAAACTTTGCCGGGCGCAATCACCGATGACTCCATCTCGTAAATCCCGATTTTCTTAACAAAAAGCTCGCGGAGCTTAGCCTCAATATTCTGCTTCAACCTTGCCCCAAGGGGACCATAAGTTACAAAGCCGCCGCTGCCACCGTAAATCTCAAAGGACGGCCAGAAAAATCCTCTTCGGCGCGCTAACTCGTTAATGGCTGTGAACTTGTCGCACTGTGGTTTTGAACATTTGACTTCGTCGCTCAATTCAGGTTACCTTTTTAGCCTATTGTAGCGAGCAGATTAAAAGGTTACTAACCAATGACGCTGCAAAGTCTATGACTAATTTGCGTGTTTAAGTCGGTTGGTGATTGCGCACACGCCGAGAACGCCGTCTGCTTTCGATGTTGCTGGACAGCCCACTATCACATTTAATTATTACCTTGACTTGATTGAAAAATAGGTAATACTCCAGAAAAGCGCGCGTAGATGGAGGTGATTTTGATGAGTGAAGATAAAAGTGGAAAAGCGAAGATAACCATTGAAATTGAGCTGAACGAAAATTTAATGACTGCGGCAAAGGAGTGGAGACCCAGGATGGGCTGGATGGGTCCCTGGGGCGGAATGAGTCCATGGAGAGGCCACGGTATGATGGGCGGACAAATGCCTATGAGCATGCCTTGGAGCTCTGGACCCGGAATGCAGTGCCCAGCATGCGGCAAACCCATGATTCAACCAAGCAAAGAACAAGTCCTGGAGATGCTGGAGCACAAAAAAGAAAAACTTGAGGCTGTTCTAGAACACATAAATATGGAGATCAGCAAACTGAAAGAAAGCAAGAAAGAAGAGACACCTTAATCAACACGCACCCTAAGCACCAGCGTACTTAAAAACACGAGCACCCATCTTAAAATAAACTTTTTTTATTTCGAGATAAGCCAGAGCGCTAACCCACTTATTGCCCTGAACTTGTCGCACTGCGGTTTTGAACATTTGACTTCGTTAAATTCACGTTACTCTTTTTTAGGTCAGGTAGCGAGCAGATTAAAAGGTCACTAACAAATCAGCATTGTTATTCAAGCTAAAGTTTTCCAAAATTTTAGTTTCTATCGAGAAAACTTTGGGCTAAATCGGTAGATAAGGAAAACTTGGTATTCGAATCTTTTAATTAAGATTACTTAAAAATACAGTCCAAGGATACACTTCTTGAGTTCCTTCATTCTATTACTCTTTTCCAGCAAAGCATCAATCAGTAGAGTTAACTTGTCAACGTTCAAGTTTATTATTTGATGGAGTTGCTCGGCATTGTTGGGTAACTCAAAATCGGACATGCTTATCCCCGCTTCATTCGCAGAAGCTATCAACCACTCTTCAAGTCTGGGGCTTAAAACCAAAATATGGTTATTTAGAAATTCGTAATAGAGTATTTTTATTTGACATTCAGGAATCTGAGCTTTTTCAACAAAACTTCTGATTGTTTTGGGCTGATTACTAAGCGGGTCTTCATCAATCATCCCGATGGAGTTTTCATAATTGGGAACTCCCGTTCTTCTAATGAGCTTGTTGAGAACCGATGTTTTGCCGAAAGAATGTTCAACTTTCTTAGTTGGGCTTGACCTTAATTTGCATACTAACGTGTAGTCTGGTATGCATTCAACAAATATCATAGCATCAATTTCCTTCGCATTCAATCTTGCCTAGAAATTGGTCAATGTTAAAGAACAAGTCAGCTCCCATGGACAAAGCATTTTCAGTCTCTTCTTGAGTGAGTGGTTTGACTTTTGTTTGGTATTCTTCGAAATAGGTTGCAAAAGTTGCGATGTCCTCTTTTGGAGTTTTCTCAATAATTGACATCAGAAAATAGGGATTATGCGTTGCAATAAAGTATTGATTATTGACTCTGTCCATTGAAATTTTTTCTGCCAGATACTTCATGTAATATGGAAAAGCGTGAGCTTCTGGTTCTTCAAAGCTTATTATCGAATTCTTGTTGGAGTAAATGGCAGCAAGATAAAAGGTTATTCTTTGAAGAGTTTCAGAGGACAGAGCGTAAGGAATTGAAACAATTACATCCTCTTGCTCTTTTTGAACTTCAATTTTGCCTTCAGGGGGCTTGAAAACAATTCGGTATCCATATTTTTTAAATAATGTTGAAATTACGCCTCTCAGGTCTTTTTTGGTTAAGATAATATGCAACAAGTTGTCTCCTTGAGGAGGCAAGAGAAAATCAGAACTTTGGTTGACAAAAGACTCTTTTCTGCTGAAACGATAATACTTGAACTGTGCCAGAACTTTCTTGCGTTCTCCATTAAGCATATGCCATTGTATTTGCCCTGGTGAACTTAAATTTGGACGTGGGTTTCCGGAATAATCATAATTAAAAATATGGATATTTTGTTTAACGGGATGAGCTCCTGGCGTTTGCAACGAATTAAGAAAATTTCCTACAAAACATCCGTCCTTAAATTCTATTGTTAAAGCATTCTCGTCAAATATTATACTGATAGGGTCACTTAGGCTCCTGTCGTAAAATATGTCTAACAAACTTTCAAATCGCACAAAACTGCTCAGATGTCCGTATTCTGCATGTGATAGCAGACCGATTGCTTCCAAGATGTTTGATTTTCCTGTGTTTGGTTCTCCAATAAATATGTTGATTCTTTTGCAGTTCAGCTCCATGTTCTTTATTGATTTGAAATTTCTTATCGTGAGATTTTGAATTGGCATCGTTAATCAAACCTTGATTTGCTCACGCTTAACTAATAGTTAAATCTCAATATAAATAATCTTGGACAACTTTGCATTCTATTACTAGCAAATTTAAATAGACATCAACTGACCGAGTGTGGACATATATAGAAGCGTAAGTTCCTCTATTTTAGATGAACTAAGATAGAAAAAGAAAAGTATAAGGTAATACCAAACTTTACAGACGGGGCCTTTGGTTTGAAATTCCTTAACTTAGTGGTCAAGGTACTTCATTATTTCCAAAAATAATAATTAAACGAGGTTTGTTTATGTTTTATACTTGTTTGTGTAGTGTGTGGTTGGGAGAAACGTGAAAGTGGTTTGTTGTGAGTATGCTAAGGTTGAGGGCGGTTTTGGGGAGTTTGAGGTGAGTGTTCGTGAATGTGGGGGGCAGACTTGTCCTGCATCTATTTTTTCTGATCCGTTAATCTATGAAAAATGTCCGCTGCGTTTGAAGTTTCTAAAGGAGGGTGTGTCTGTGAATCAAACTGTGGAGCCGAAGAAGGTTTTTGTTCGTGTTCATTCAACGCAGGTGTCGGTGCCTAAATTTACTGGCGCCAGCTGTAATGGCTGTCAATACAAGGCGGGTTCTTACTGTTGGGGTCAATGTACATTTAACATTTGGAAGAGAAAATCTGATTGGTAAAAACAAAGTACAAACTTTACAGCATGCCAGCTTTACTTGAAAAAAACGAGCAGAAATTAAAAAAAAAGTTAAATTGGCGACGCACCAGCGCAATTAGAGCTGATTCGTCGATTTTTTCTGTTTTTTCACTGCCAATGCAACCGAAGTTACTAACACAACGGCTACCACCACTAAAATGAGTGCTGCACTGCTGAACTCTGGTATTGTTGGGCTGGGGGCTGTAGATGTGGTTGGGCTTGGCGACGTGGAGGTGCTTGTGGAGTCTGATATGACTGAGATTGTGCTATCGTCAAAATTGGTTACGAAGAGCTCGCCTTTGCTGGAGTCATACGCTACGCCGTAGGGGTCGTTTCCCACAGTGACGGTTGACACTACTTTGTTAGTGCTAGCTGATATGACTGAGACAGATGCTGTGTCTCTACTATTCACAAATAATTCGCTTTTGCCAGAATCATAAGCTATGGCTGAAGGATTATCTCCCACTGGTATGGTTGCGACGACTTTGTTGCTGCTGTCTGATATGACTGAGACTGTGTCGCTGGCAGAATTGACCACAAAGACCTCTCCTTTTGAAGAGTCATATGCTAACTCCAAGGGGTGTGCCCCCACTGTAACTGTTGCAACAACGTTGTCAGTGCTGTCCGATACCACTGAGACTGTGCCCGATGCGTAATTAGATACGAAAATCTCTCCTTTGGCAGAATCATAAGTTGAGTCAAAAGGGTTTGTTCCCACAGTAACGGTATCCACAACGGCGTTGGTTGTGTCTGATATGACTGAGACGGTGTGACCTCCAGAATTGGCCACGAAGACCTCGCCTTTGGTTGAGTCGTATGTTAATCCTCCTGGGGCGCTTCCCACAGACACGGTTTTAACCACGGCGTCTGAGCTATCCGATATAACTGACACGGTGTCCGATCCAGAGTTAGAAACAAATACCTCTCCTTTACCCGAATCATAAGCTAATGTAGTAGGTGACTCCTCCACCGCCACTGACGTGACAATGGCGTTGTTGCTGGCTGATATGACTGAAACAGAGTTGGCGCCAGAAACACCCACGAATACTTGGCCTGTACCAGAATCATACGCTATGCCCCAAGGACCGGACCCTACGCTTATCGAGGCAGTTACTCCAATGGCATGTGCTGTGTTTGCTGCTGACAAAACAAAAATTACAATGGCTAATAAACCTAAAATCTTCCAAACTTTAACGTTCATAAACATTCCTCAATATTTTTTCTAAAAAAGCGCTCGCGCCTTTCATGACGCACCACACAAATTAATTATTATTACCGCTTGGTTTTAAGTGTTTTGTTAAACGATTTACTCACAATTTTGAGCAAAATATTACAACCCATCATTTCAGGGCCTATAGAGTTTCAGGCAATTCATAATTATCTCCCTGGAGAAAAAAAGTGCACATACTTGCACACAATTGGACTTAATTTACGGCTTGTAGTTTTTGCCCGCTTCCCACGCCTTTCCCTTCGCCTCACCCAATCCGTAGTAAAGCCTGTCGCTCAATGATAGAATGATTGGCTTCATTTTTTTGGTGTCGAGGGTTCCATCTGTCAAGTATTTTTGCTCTGTGAAAGTGGATATGACTTCTCCAATGAACAGTTCATGTGAGCCGTTATCGACAACTTTGTCGAGGCTGCATTCAAGGCAGACGGGGCACTCTGTTATCATTGGGGCGGTTTTTAGTTTGCCGTAGAATACGTCGAAAACACTTGACTTGTCTGCTTTAAATCCCGAAGTTATTCCGCAGTAATCCGTGGCTTTCACCATGTCCTCGGAGGGTATGCAGAGGCTGAAGGTTTTGTTGTCTTTTATGCCTTGATTAGTATAATGTGCTTTGTTGAGTGCGACAGCCACTTTGGGCGGATTCAATCCAGCAAACGTAAACCACGCAGCCGCCAAGAAATTCGGTTTCCCCTTAACAGTCGCCCCGACTAAAGTCACAGGCATCGGGTACGAGGCACCCTTCGCTCCCAGGTCAACCTTGTTTTTTAAACTCTTTTCCGTCTTATTTTCAGGCATCACAAAACATCCTAACAAGTTCTAAAAAAACTGTGTGTACAAGTGTTCTTAAATATTCTGATTTAATTTTTCACCGATAGAATTTGAACCCCACAGAAGGTTCACGGGTACCATCTTAAGTAAACTGAGTTCTATCCAAGAAATTCCATAAGTAAGGCTTGAGAGCGATGTCGGGTTAGCATATTCTTTGGGTTAAGCCGTCGAACCCGCAATCGAAGCTCATTATCTGTTTTATCCCATGTTTCTCTGTTAGCGCTATGGAGGTGCAATCTGTGAAGCTTAGACCTTTGTCTTCCATACTCTTGAATTTTGACCATGCAACGATAAATGCGTCCTGGTCTACGGTTAGCTTTGTTATTCTTGGTGATTCAATCAGGTATTTTCCTAGCTCTACCGCTATCTTGTGTTGTCTCGTTCTTGCCAATAGGGTTGTTATAGCCTCATCTATTATGTAATCTGAGGTATACAATCTTCCGAGATTTCCCGTTAAGGCGTTTTTGATCAATTCTTTGCTTTTTTGGTGATAATGATCGTCAACATTATAAAGAGCAAGGAAGACTCCTGTATCGATAAAAATCGCCATCAAGTTTGGCTTCCGTAGAGATATTCATCAATATTTGTCGATAAGTCTTTAATACCTAAATGTTTTGCATTTTCCATCATTTTCCAGATTGGATCATCTTCAAGTGGTGGTAAGTCTTTTAGGTTTTGAATGAATTCATCCTGGTTTTCCAGTGCATGGTCAATCATAAGCCCTACTGCTTCCTGAAGCGTTACTTTTTTGCCTTCCGTTAGTAGCAGCTGAGCTAGGAAACGATCGAGTTTTTGTTTTTTTAAATCGTCTATTTTTATGCTTACAGTCATTTAGAATCAAAGTGTAAAAGTAGAAAATTACACTTAAATACTTACTGCTTATTCCACCTTCATTTTGTGCTGATATTTTGATCTGCGGAACGCTTAAAACCATCCGCTCGTATTTAGGCGGTTGAACAGGAGAAATATGTTTTGGATTCGTCAGATAAGCCTAAACCAACCGTGGATGAACTGCTAGCAAAAGCCAAGAAACCCGCGCAACTATCCCCGCCGATGCACAGGTTCTATGAAGGTAAAATGCAGGTTATTCCCAAATGCGCGATTCGAAGCGTTGACGACTTCGCCATCTGGTACACTCCGGGCGTTGCGGCGCCATGCAGGGAAATCCAAGCTGACCCCGACAAATCCTTCGAACTCACTAATCGCTGGAATTCGGTGGCGGTGGTTTCGGATGGCACCCGCGTTTTGGGACTCGGCGATATTGGTCCTGAAGCGGCTTTGCCCGTGATGGAGGGGAAAGCGCTTTTGTTCAAGTATTTAGGCGGGGTGGATGCGTTTCCAATTTGCTTAAGAACCAAAGACCCAGATGAAATAGTTCGTATTTGCAGCGCTTTGGAGCCGTCGTTTGGCGGCATTAATCTTGAGGATATTGAGAAGCCGAAGTGCTTTGAGGTTCTGGAGAAATCTTGTGCGCAACTCAAAATTCCTGTTTGGCATGATGACCAGCAGGGAACAGCCACCGTGATTTTGGCTGGGCTAATTAACTCTTTTAAAATCGTCGGGAAAAAACCGCAAGACAGCTTGATCACGCTGGTGGGTTCGGGAGCGGCAAACATCCGCACGGCGTATGTGCTTATGCAGTGGGGAGTCAAGCCTGGCAACATTATTCTTGCTGACAGCAAAGGCGTCGTTCACAGGGGCAGAGTGGACATCGTCAAGGAAGATGACCGATGGAAGTTTGATGTAACACAGAAAACCAACGGCGAAGGCAGAACCGGCGACATAGCCGAGGCATTCAAAGGGGTGGATGCGGTTGTGGCTGCTTCCAAGTCGGGTCCAGGCACTATCAAGAAAGAATGGATTAAAACGATGGCTAACGACGCGATAATCTTTGCGTGCGCCAACCCTATTCCTGAGATTTGGCCGTGGGATGCGGAAGAGGCAGGAGCTAAAATTGTGGCTACTGGCAGAAGCGACTTCCCAAACCAAGTGAACAACAGCTTGGGGTTCCCGGGGATTTTCAGGGGGGTGCTGGACGTGAAAGCCCGAGGCGTGACGGATGGCATGTGTATTGCTGCTGCGCTGGAGCTTGCGGGGTACGCTGAGGAGCGGGGTATGTGTGAGACGGATATTTTGCCGAGGATGGATGAGTGGGAAGTTTTTCCGCGGGAAGCCGTGGCATGCGCTCTTAAATCGATTGATGATGGCGTCGCAAGGGTAAAGCCTTCAAGACAGGAACTTTTTGAGCGAGCCACAGCCATAATCCAAAACGCGAGGCAATCAACTGAGCTGCTTATGAAGCACGGCTTAATCAAGCAGCCCCCAGACGAAAAAACGCTCCTCAAATAGCAAAGCGGTCGCGTGGCACATCCTTTTTTTCCCGCCAAAAGAACAAAGTTGTACCCTTGTACTTTGTTCTACTTGAAGGTTGAAGTTGAACCATGGATAAGTGCTTGTAACCCGCAAAGGGCAAATCACAATTCCCGTCGCCCTCAGACGCAAATACGGCATAAAACAGGGCGTGAAAATGACTGTGCAGTACTCGGGCGAAGGCAAAGTTCTCAGTTGTGCCCAGGTTTGAAGACCTTATCGGTGTAGATGCTGGAAAAATAGATTTAAAAAAAGCCATGGAACAGCTTGATAAAATGCGTTCAGAAGACAGATACTGATGAAAGCTGTTATTGACACGCGGCTTCTTATCGAAAGTTTGGCAACACCTGACGAGCAATTCAAAAAATGGTTAAGAGTAACCTTTGAAACTCTTCAAAGAAAAGAAAATTTAGGTGTTGTTCCATCAATAGTAATACATGAATTTTACAAGTTCCAGCTTCAAAATCTTGGAAAAGCCGTGGCCGAATCAAGAGTCAGCTCTCTACTCAAATTAGACCTTAAACTATCCTGTCTTGATGTGCCCATCGCAATTAAAGCTGCAAAACTCCGCTGCAAATACGCTGAGCTGCCCACAGCCGACGCCATCATAGCGGCAACGGCAATCGCATCGTCCAGCGACTACATCTTAACTGACGACAGACACATCAGGCAAATAAAAGAAACCAAAACAAAATGGCTCTAAGCAGTGGGTTGCCAACAAAATTTTTGTTGATTACTTTATTCAGTGCTTGGTGCTTCGTCGTCTAATATTTTTTTGATTATCGGTTTTATGGGCGGCAGTTCATATTTTATTATTGACCAGAGAACGTCGGGTTTTACGTTATAGTATTCATGTGCAAGCTCGTTTCGGGTCTCCCTCATTCTTTCCCAAGTCCGCCATGGAATTTGCCGATAATTGTATTTGATGTTTTTAGGAATTTTATCTACAGCTTCACCGATAATTATCAGGTCTGTAATTACAGCCCTAACAGCCATTTTATTGCCCACAAAATCTTTCAGAGAAAACCCTTTTGTGAATTCCTCAATTTCATCTATTGCGTCAAAAATTTCTTTAAGATACAGCCTGTATCTCTCATATCGACGTTGCTTCTTGCAGAATTTGGTCTCTGATCAGGGGTTTTATAGAGTCTTTGGGTACTAAATCCACTTTCATCCGCAATTTTTTGTCAGGAACTCTTTTACATCTATGAATTCCCAAAGGTTGTAGGGTTTTGAGAAGGTGATTAGGATGTCTAAGTCGCTTTTTTTGTTTTGTTCTGTGCGTGCGTAAGATCCAAAGATTTCTATTGTGTCTACGCCATATTTTTCTTTAAGAATTGGCATAAGCGCGTTTAGTTGAGTTTTTATTTCTGCAGCTGATTTCAGCGTCAGTCACCGTTATGTTAGTTTGTAATCGACTATGATATAAGACTTCTCACATTTAATAGAAATGGTTAACGTTGCCAACAAACCCAAACAACCCCCGACACTTTGTGCCGACCGCCAGGACTAGCCGGAAAACCCCGAAAAAGTCGCAACCGCCCGTAGCAAAGTCGCAACCCGCCAAGCCCCTAAAACCCCAAACCAAAAAAACAACCCAAAACACAAAGCCCCAGAGCGGAAAGTCGCAACTTACGCCAGCCCAAAAGTCGCAACTTAAAAATCCCCAAAAAAACGCAACTCAAAAAATCCGCAAAGCGAAAAACTTAAGTGCAGAGAACATGTACCTTTCCTTAGAACCACAAATCTAGGATGTTGAACAGATTGGCTGTTGAAGGTTTTTTCGAAAACAAAAAGACACCAGTAGAAGCAAAAGTCGGAGACTTAACCCCACAATCAAAAGCGGTTAACGTTACGGCCAAAGTAGTATCTAAAACAGAAATCCGCGAAATCCCCATGGGCAGAGATGGCTCACCCCACAAAGTAAGCGACGCACTCGTCGGCGACGAAACAGGCGTAGTATACGTTACACTTTGGGATGACAACATCGAAAAAGTAAACGAAAACGACACAATCCGCGTGGAAAACGGCTACGTCACACTATTCAAAGGCAACATACGCTTAAACATCGGCAAATACGGCAAACTCGAACCCGCAAAAGAACCACTCACCGTAGAAGTAAACACAGAAAACAACGTATCCAGCAAAGCATACGAACAAGAAAGACGACCATACAGAGGCGGCGGCGGAAGAGGCGGAGGCAGAGGATACGGAGGCGGTGGAGGCGGCTACGGCGGAAGAGATAGACGAGGCGGAAGCGGCGGCAGTGGCGGCGGTTACGGCGGCGGCAGAGACAGAGACCGAAGAGGTTCTGGCGGAAGCGGCGGCGGCTACAGACCAAGATACTAAGCTTAAAGTCTAAAAAAAATCTAATCCTTTTTTGTTCTTTTTATAATTCTTACTTAATGTTTATTGAGCGCAGACTTTTGTTTGCGCATTGACAGTTCGACAGTGTTTTGTTAATGTGACTAATTTAGCGGGGAGTGTTTTTTTGAAACCTCAGCGTGGATTTAGGCAAAGTATATAATGGCAAAATGACATTTCACCGTTTGCCTTGGGTGCAAAGAACCGAAATGCAGCCGCCTAAATTGAAATTATCGTGGAGGACAGTGCTTTTTCCACTGTTAGGTTTAGTCGGTTTTTTTATGTATATTTATTTGTTTAATGTAAACATTTTAGGTATATTTGCCACGGCGGAAACCGCTAATCCGCTTCTTTATTCTATAGCTATAATCTTTGGTTTACTCCAAGTGCTATTCTTTACGGTTTCTTGGCGCGTGTTAACTAATCGCTTAGCCATCAAAATGACCGTGGTTCGAGCGTACCTCTACGTGTGGTATGGAATGTACGTTGACACTATTGTTCCAGCACAATCCATCAGCGGGGAAGTAACTCGAACATATCTGCTTACTAGAGATGGATGCGGGTCATTTGGAAAAGTGGTGGCTTCACTCTATACTCATAGGTTTATTGGAACCGCAATAAACGCTTTCGCATTAATCATTGGACTGGTGTTGCTTACCTTTGGGGGGAACGTTGACCCACTGGTCTTTAACCTCATTTTACTGGTTGCAGCAGCGATTATTGCTATACTTGTTTTAATGTTTGTTTTGTCTTACAAGCAGCAATGGACGTTAAAAGTCATCAATTGGGTAACAAGGTTTGCGCAAAAAATCAGTTTTGGAAAAATGAAACTGGAAAAATTAAAAGAAGAAGCGGTTGAAATTACAGCGCATTTTCACGATGCGATGAAAGAGTTCCGGCATAACCCCCGAACCATCAGTTACTCCCTGTTCTATTTGCTTGCATCTTGGGTTTTTAGTCTCAGCATACCGTACCTCGTCTTTATGTCGCTTGGTCACACGATTTCGTGGAGCATAATTATTGTAACTTCAGCCATTTTCTTAGCTGTCAAATCAATACCTGTAGGCATACCGTTTGAAGTTGGGCTTCCAGAGGCCGTGATGACTACCTTGTATATTTCAATGGGTGTCCCAGGAGCATTGGCTGCCACTGCTACTATACTTACAAGAATCATAACATTATGGTTATTCTTCGGCATAGGCCTTGGAGCACAGCAGTGGCTCGAACTGAAGCCAACAGTGTCTTCAGCAATTAACACAGAAAAAATTAAAATTGACCCTCTGCCGTAATTATTCTAAGATAATAAAAAATGGAAATAAAAATTGAAACCGCTTCCCTTAAGCTACTTGATAAGCTATGTGAAATTGAAGCGCTTTGCTTTGACGAGGAAGCCTTCACGAAACGGCAAATAGCCTACTTGCTCACGGATTACAACACAATTGCGTTGGCAGCCAAAACAAACAATGACATAGCAGGATTTATAATAGCGCAGGTAGAAATAGAAAACAATACAGTTTACGGGCATATAATAACAATAAATGTGGCGCCGAACTATAGGCGAAAAGGTATCGCTAGCAAGTTGCTGAAAGAAACAGAAACAATTCTTAAACAAAAAAGCATTGGCGAATGCCACTTGGAAGTTCGCGAAGACAATGCATCCGCGTTGAAGCTCTATCAAAACACTGGGTACCAGAAAATAAGTAAACTAGAAAAATACTACGGCAAAAAGCACGGTTTTTACCTTAAAAAAACCCTGTAAATTCGTGTCTACAACTTTAAGCCCAAGAGGTAACAATGTTTAAAAACCATGATGTAGCTTAATTATTGCGGTGGGGAGAGATGGGCGATCCGCGAGGAAGAAAATCAAAGGAGCAGATACTTGTCCGAACCATCGTCGTTTTAATTCGCAACACTACTTGGCGATGCGGGAAACTTGAAAAATCCATTGTTCAACATCTGTACAAGCGACACGAAAATTTCGGTAAAGCAGAAGTTTCAGTTAGGGACATAATGCTCAACCTAAACATTACCGGCGAGAAAAAAGATGAGTGTCTAGATGCGCTGCGAAGACTTGAAAAAAGAAACATAGTGAAAATCACTCCTCTTTAATTTAAACCACTTTTTTTATTTTTGTAAGGTCGAGTTTTGAATTTTTAAGTGCAAGTTTGATTTGTTTTCATGGGGAATAACTGTTAAATAGTTCGAGGTTCAAGTGTGCGCATACAGTGCTGTAGGGAGAGCAAATTGCAGGTTCCTAATGATTCGCCAGAGGTTATGGCTAAAGATTCTTTTGAAGATAGAATTAACGCTCAGAAGGAACTGGTTGAGAAGCTTAAGACTCAATGGAAGCTTTTGTGGAGCGAGCGGTTTAACGATAAGGTTTTGGCCGAAGGCGTTTCAGTATGCGACTACGCAACTTTGAAGGTAGAACGAGGCACTGTTATTCACGCAACAAAAGATTTCAAAGCACTAAGTTTTAAGGAGATTGTTGAGCAAAATGTGGTTGAAAATCTTGACCGCGTCATTCAACCCAATGTCCAGGTGGGCGGCTGGAGTAAGTTCGTGAAAACCGAAATCATCGGTCCCAGGTCTCAAAAGAACACGCGCACCCTGCAGGATGTTCCTGTGAAGCGGTCTGTTAAGCAGCCCAAGAAGGGCGGACGCGGTTGGTTACACGTGACATGACAGTTTAGCCATTTTGTATTATGGGTTGATGCTTGGGGGACTTTAGGCTTGTTAGTTGATGCTTACTTTCTGAGGCAGTTCAACATAGAAGTCAACTGGAGACTGTGCACGGTTTAGAACTTTAAGTCTGCTTTCAAAAACGGTAACTAAATCGTCTGCCAGTATGATCTGAACTTCTTTGGGTAAGGGCTGCATTTCTTTGCCAAGAAGAGCTACGATTTTATTTGCAAGTTCTTTCCTGCTTTTCGAATCTAAATTTTCCTTCATGCAATTTTCCTTCAAAAACGATACGAACAAAGTAATTTAATTAATTTATTGCGCCAAAATCTGAATTCACAATCAGCGTCAAATCCACGTTAACCCGACTTTTAGGAGGTCAAATAAGGGCAGCGATGGTTTGTTCTGGCAGATCATCAAGAGACCATTTGGATTCTTCTACCTGTTTAAACTGCTTTGACAGCCGCTGCCCCAAAGAGGTTAATACATAAACAATAGAGTCATTTTCCAGATGTTGCTCTTGAATAACCCCTTTATTTATTAAATTGTTTAAGATGGGTTTTAGCTGCACATGGTTCAGCCTTGCTCTAAGCAGCAACCCAGTAATATTAAGAGGTCCACGGATGGCAACAACGTTCAGAACGGCAACATAAAGTTCAAGCTTGGACCGTCGCATAATCAATCACATGCATGCATCTGCAACCCCGATAATAGCTCTTATGAATTAGAAATACAGAAACTTCTTTGTTCATAAAAAGCATAGATGCTTTTAAGGCACAAAAAAATCAAAGATAAAAAAAGGCAAACAGCCGCTAGGGCTTAAAGCCGTTTTATGTAGCGGTTGACTTCCCACTCTGTGACTTGTGTGCGGTAGAGGTCCCATTCTCTGCGTTTTTCTCGCAGGAAATTGTCAAATGCGGTTTCGCCAAGTGTTTCACGCATCAAATCACTGGTCTCAAGCTCATCGAGCGCCTCTTGCAGGGATTCTGGTAGTGAAACGATGTTTCGTTCTTTTCGTTCTTCATAGGTCATCTGATAAACATTTAGCTCCACTGGGTCGCCTGGGTCAATCCTGTTCTTGATGCCATCCAAACCCGCGGCTAAAAGCACTGCAAACTGCAGGTACGGGTTTCCTGCTCCGTCGGGGCAGCGGATTTCACATCGGGCAGCGTTTTTTCTTCCGCCGAAGTTTGGCACTCGGATAAGCGGTGAACGGTTTTTGTGTGCCCAAGCAAGATAAACTGGTGCTTCGTAGCCTGGGACTAAACGTTTGAAGCTGTTTGGCCATGAATCAAGTATTGCGCACATTTTGCGTCCGTGTGCTAATTGTCCACCTATAAAGTTTCTTGCTAGGTCTGATAGGAAGCCGTTCTTTTCGTTGTCTTCGTAAAAGAGGTTTTGCGACACGTTTTTGTTCCAGAGGCTTTGGTGAGTATGCATTCCTGAACCATTTATGCCTGAGAACGGTTTAGGCATATACGTGGTTATGTAGCCGTTTCGTGCACCAACCACTTTCCCGCACATTTTCATTGTAAGGGTTCTGTCAGCCGTCTTCAAGGCTTCATCGTATTTGAAGTCAATTTCATTTTGCCCCAACGCAACTTCATGATGCGAAATCTCGATTTCAATACCGAAAGCCTCCGCCGTGTCAGCGATTTCCCGTCTGAGGTCGTCTGTTAAGTCTCCAGGATGAAAGTCAAAGTAGCCAGCCATGTCAATGGGTGTTGGCAAGCCGCCGGTCTCGCTTTCTTCAACTATGAAAAACTCAAGTTCAGGCGCGCACATGAATGTGAAGCCTGCTTTGGACGCTTTTTCAATGGCTCGTTCAAGAACGTACCTTGGATCCCCTTCAAAACGCTTGTTTTGCGGAGTGTAAATGTCGCAGAGCAGCCTAGCAGAAGACTTTTCTTTCGGTCTCCAAGGCAGAACCGCGAAGGTAGTGGGGTCAGGGTACAGCACCATGTCTGACTCCTCGATGGGCCTGTAACCTGTTATGGAGGATCCATCAAAAGATTGGCCATTTTCAAATATTGCTTCAATATTTTTTGCGCTTACAGCCAAATTCTTTAACATGCCATTTATGTCGGTGAATTGAAGTCTGATGAACTTGATTTCTTGTTCACGTAATTCCTGAATTACTTTTGTTACGCTCTCTTTCCAAACAGCATCTTTGAAATTTCTCATTTAATTTCACCTGTCAATCAGCTTTTGATTGACTGTTTATTTAATAGATGTTTAAGCATAAATATATTTAACGTTTAAACGATTGTGCCGCTGGAAATGGCTGATTGTTTAATCGGGCAATGGGCTGGTATTCTAAAATTTAACCTGCTTCGCTGCGCTCCCTGCCTTGAACCGCTGGTTTGAACTTGAATTCATAGCAACCTAAAATTATGCTGAATCTGGCTTTGTTTTTCGAAAAGCAATGCTTTAAAAGGTAAGCAAGCGTAAGGCAAATAGATATTGAGGCAAAAAAATGAACAGCTGGAAAATAATTAACAAAATTGCATTGATATTTGGTTTAGTATTCATTGTTTTTACAGCTTTAGCCGGTGTGATAAGCTACGAGTTAGATAAGCTGCAGTATACGTCATCCGCCCCCGCAGCCTTCATTGCTTACACCATCATAGTTGCAATGTTGCCGTACTTAGTACTCGCAGTTGTCTCGTTTGTCGTCTATATTTTTAGCATAGACGCAGAAAAAGAAGAAGAAAAACAACCTGAAATGCCTGAAGAGAAAACAGAACCGGAACATGACGTAGAAGAAGTCTTCAAAGAGACGCCCGCAACCTAAAATTTTTTCTTATTTTGCTTTTTCCAAAAAACTTCACAGCTTTTGCGGAGTCAAATACGAAGTATCACTCAGCACTAAACATTTAGTGTAAAACTTTTTTTAGAGAAAAATCAACTTCATTTCGAAAAATACTAACTTTTATTTTATCTCATAGATGCAATTAAAAAAGAAAAGAATGGAAAACCTTGACTTAGTAGTCGAGGTACTTCATTATTTCCCAAGGCGAAACGTAGAGGCAGTATTGGTTCCAGTCGTTTGTTTTAAGTTCAATGAATGCGTCGAACACGTGGGTGCCTAAGGTTTCTTTTATGACGTCGTCGTTTTCCATTTCATCTAGCGCGCCTTTGAGCGTGGTGGGGAGCTCTTTTATGCCTAGTTCTTTGCGTTTTGCTTTGCTTAGTTTGTAAACGTCTTCGTCAACTGGGTCGCCTGGATCAAGTTTCTTTTTGATTCCGTCGAAACCAGCCATCATAATGCATGCGAATGCCAGATATGGGTTGCATGATGGGTCAACGCCTCGGTACTCAACTCTTTTTTGCGCCTGATGAGAAGGACCCTTATAGTACATAG
Source organism: Candidatus Bathyarchaeota archaeon (assembly GCA_963828195.1). Classification (GTDB taxonomy): domain Archaea; phylum Thermoproteota; class Bathyarchaeia; order Bathyarchaeales; family Bathycorpusculaceae; genus Bathycorpusculum. The sequence continues at coordinate 492,072 of CAWHDT010000005.1, read as the reverse complement.
GGATGCGGGCAAGTGCAGATCGGTTGGCTCTGGACCACATAACGTAAATTGGCGCTTCAAAGCCTGGCACTAAGCGTTTGTAGCTGCTCACAGTTGGGCAACACACTGCAGTTAAAGCTTTAGCGTGGGCAAGTATGCCTCCGACGTAGTATCTGCCAGTTTGGCTGAGTTCACAGTAGTCATCTTCTGCGTCATACATTGCGTTTTTCCCGTCTTTCCATATGCTTGAGTGAACGTGCATGCCGCTGGCGTTGTCAAGGTAGATGGGTTTCGGCATGAAAGTGGCGATTAAGCCGCGTTTCTTAGCGATGTTTTTGGCGACGAACTTGAAGAAGAGTGCTCGGTCAGCGGTTTCCAGCAGTTCACCGTATTTGTAGTCGATTTCTACTTGGCCGACAGTTGCTACTTCGTGGTGATGCTTCTCGATTGTTAAGCCAAAGTTATCTTCCAAAACCTGTGAAACCTCGTTCCGGTACTCAACCGTTGTGTCTTCGGGCGGAGTTCGATAGTAAGCTTCTTTAGGTCTGAGTATGAAGCCGCCGGGAGTTACTTCTGGCGAGTTTGGCACAACCCTTGGCGCACCCCAAGCATCTCCTTCTCCGCTTTTTGGAGCTGCCCAAAGGTCCCAGGTCATTTTGGTGGGGTCAATTGACGTAAACACGAAATGTTCAAGTTCAGGAGCGAAAATTCCAGTGTACCCCATGTCCTTGGCCGCTTTAATTGCTCTTTTTGCAACGTAGCCTCTTGGGCAAGCAACGGAGGGTTCTTTTCCCCCTGAAGCTTCCAATGCGTCGCCGAGTACGATTGCGCTTTTCTGCGCCTCATCAGTTACCCAGGGCATTATCGATAAGGTTTTGGCGTCAGGCATAAAGATCATGTCGGATTCTTCGATTGATTTGAAGCCGCGTACTGAAGATCCGTCGAAGCCGATGCCGTCGGTGAATGCTGAGCCGCTTATGTATTCTCGGGCGGGCAGAACCATGTCTTGAAGTATTCCTCTTACATCGACGAATGCAGAGTGCACCCATCGAATATTGTTTGATTTGAGGGTTTCAATTGCTTTCTTTACTTGTTCATCCATGACTTTCACCATATTAAATCATATGTTTGAGAATCCACTTAAAACATAAACATATATAAGTTTATCCCTAAATTGTTTGAATAAACGTTCACTACACAAAACAAAAATTTCTGGGGCAATCAAGCTGTCACCCAATTTTTTTTGCGTTCAGCCGAACCAGCTTATAGAGTTAGAAGTTTCCTCTTCGTTCTCTCCGCAGAAAATCGCCGACATCCAGCACATTCCTGACAGCAACCTTACCACCACCTTCATTTAAGCCATCCATTAAAGAGCCAAATCCAAGACACTCACCAAACTCATTCAGAACCAAAACCGCCTCGCCTCTCCGCTTAGAACCCATCACCTTCACAATCCCCTCCCTAAAAACATCTCTTCCGCAGATGAAAAGCCAAGCTGCCTTCCGATCGACGACAATTTTGTTCGCCGCAACATCAACAAGCAAGTTCAGCAGGTTGAAGCTCGGAAAGAAACCCCCGTTTTTGCCCACTTTGCCAAGGTACAAGCCAGCGTAAAAAAAGTCTTCTTGCCCAACCTTTTTCAGGCGCGGATTCAAAAGGTAGAAGCGTTGATTTTTTTCAAGAATAAACTCTGGGTTAAACTGGACTCTGCCGCCGAAACGGGAAGCAAAAACTTCGTAAGGTCTCATTTCGCCGCCGCCTTTTTCAGTTTGCACGCGAAGAAGCCCTGTGTTTTTTGTGGCCAGATTCTTCTGCAGTTTGCAATTTGAGCGTCAAGTTTTCTGCCGAAAACCTCAGTTAACCCTTCTACCCCGATGCAGTCAATGGGTTGAATTTGTAGCCCCAAGTTTTTGACAGCCCAATCCATGTTCAACTCGTCTTCCTCAGGCTCCAGTGAACAAGTAGAATAAACCATTTCGCCATCAGCCGCTAAACATTTTGTAGCTTCAGAGAGAATTTCCCGCTGCACCTTCGCGTTCCGCTCCACGTCCGCGAGGGTTCTGCGGTAAAGCCATTGGCTGTCAGAGGCAAAGTTGCCCGAGCAGGGAACATCCAAAAGTATGCGGTCAAAGACGCGGTTCAGTGTTGCAGCTTGCCTGGCATCCAGATTGTAAACGATTGTGTTGCTGACGTGGCAGCGCTCCAAATGGTTCGCCATTGCCACCAACCGCTGCTTGTTTTCATCCAAAGCAATTATGGCTCCGCTGTTCTCCATCAAGTCCGCCAGCTGAACGGTTTTTCCGCCCGGCGCCGCTGAAGCGTCAAGCACCGTTTTGCCTCTTAAAGCAGTGAAGAGCGCGGCGGGAATCTGCGCTGCTGCCTCCTGAACAGAGTACATGCCCAGTAGGTACTCGGCTGTGGCGCCGACGGAAACTTTGGATTCTCCAACCCACCACCCCGCCGCCAGAAAAGGGATTTTCTCAAGTTCGACGCCTAAGCCGCGGAGCCTGTCGGGAAGATTTTTTCCTTTAACGTTGGTTTGGTTTATTCGGATTGACTGCTTCAGGTTAACTTCCCGAAATGCCCAACCGAGCTCCGCGTAGCGGTCTATGAAAAACTGTTTAGCTGACATCAACTTTACATTGCAAGGAGCAAATAAAAACCTTGCAGAGCCTTCACCGCATTTTACAATTTCAATGGGCAAAATTGAGCAAACGGAAGCGCACGAAGAGATTTGAGCTCCGCTACAGTGATCGGTGGTTAGGTGAAAAATGTCTCAAGATACTGAATTATTGATGCGTATGCATTGGTGTCATTTGGGCCGATTCTTTTGTTGTCGCGCTCGCTGTTAATCAAAACTGTGCCGTCATGTTCTCCAACTGGTCCGTTGTTTTTAATTCTGTAGACGCATCGAGTGACTTCATTAGCATGGACTTGAAAGGTTAAAAGAGGGAAATTTTACTCCCGTCAAATGCAAATCGAATTTTCCCGCTGCCTTGGGTTCTATAATGAAATCTCCTGCTTCTTCAAACTTTAAAAGAGTTTGAGCAAGCGACCCCGTAAACTGGGGAAAACGAGACTGCCCTTTCACTGTAGCTTTTTTCCTTACCTCATCAATTTTGCATGTAAGGCTATCTTTGTCCCAAAGTTCGACATTTAACCTTTTAGCGTCATCTATTGCTTGGGGCGTAAAATATGCGGTGATTAATACAATCGACCTCTGACACCCAAAGGTACACTTTGCGTTCTGCGACATTAAAAGAATAGAATCGGATACCATGTAAGTTTTAGGATACCTTCGGGCATGAATGGCAACAATCTCGCCATCCTTTGCAGCCACAAAGTCAACCCCGAAACAAGTTGAATGCTTTTCCGAATGGACCTCGTACCCTAGTTCTTCAAACAGCCACTCAATAAAAAACTCAAATTCCTTCCCCGAAAGACAATCAACTGAATAAGCGCGTGTTTCTGAAGGAATCATGGATTTACTGTTTTTTTGCGACACTGTTCTTACATATTTTCGCTCAGTTTTGTTTGTTTCTTTTTGGAAGAATTGTTTTTCTATACGGGCAGCCAATTTTTCTGCCTTGTAGTCGGGAATCTGAAGTTTCTGTTGTAGAAACTGCATTAAATCGATGTTTGGGTATCGCTCTTTAATTTCTTCTAAAACCCCGTTAAACCTCAAAGTCCCCATCTTAATGCATCCTCGACTTATCCATGCAGTTGACACAAAGTCTTTCGCCAGTGACTTGACAAACCTTGACTTCGTCAACTCCAATAACTGCTTTGCAGTTTTCACATTTGACGGTGTGTTTTGGACATAGTTTTCGCTGGAATTCATGCGTGGAAGTTAAGTTAAGTTTTGAGAAAATTTCACCACAAAAATCGCAATAATCATAATGAAAAATGCATACGCTTGAATCGTCATAGCTGCATTTGAATTCCAGTAAGCGACTGTGTCTCTTGCCGCAGACTGAGCAGACAAAACCTTCGTCTTGCTCAAAATATTCATTCAATGTTTCGTCCAGTTTTAGGGCCACTTTTTTTGAATAAATTTTTCCTGTCTCAATGGATTGTCTAATGCAGTTTCCGCAACAGTAGAACGAATCTTCGGTTGCATAACCTTCAGAGAAATCATTTCGGCAGATTGGGCAGTTAACTTCCGCGGTATGATTAATGCCTAAGATGATTGATGAATGTACGGTTGCGTTGTTATCAAGGCTTATTTCAAAGGTAACCTTATTTGTGTTGATTACAAGCAGATTGATGAATTTTATGTCTATGCAGGTTGCTAGTGATTCTTCTTCTTTTCTCATGAGCGCTTCGTAGGTAGCTTGCCACTTCTGCGAGTCAAAATCGTATTTACTATTAATTGCCTGTTCAAGACGTTCCCGCCGAAGTCTTTTATCGAAGCTTCTTAGTTTAGCATCCTTCTCCTTACTGAGAGGTAAATCAAAGAGAACCAACTTTTCCTTTATAATTTCCGCCATTTTTTTGTCTGCAACAGACTTTAACTCATCAAACACCTCTGGGTTAAGCTTCGCCTTAAAATCTTGAATCTCTAACGCTTCATTATCCAAAATATTTTTTCCGTAAAAATCCTCAGCGTCAACAATATTTCCAGCTTCATCCATCAAAAATGTAATCAACTCTTCATTCCTTGGCCTCGATTTGTTGCGGAATGCTGCGGAGAAATAAAGTCGATAATATCTCGCTGGCTCTTTTTTAATAACTTTTATTGAAACGATTTTTCCATTGTTTATTTGGTGGTAACACTGTTGGGTTTTCTCGCAAACACTAAACGATTTATCGCCAGCTGTCACTTTTTGGCAATCTTGGCAATCAAAAGGTGAATCTTTAAAGTTGTTTTTGAGTAGTGTTTCCAATTCGCCTTTCGGGTTTACTTTAATTTGGCATAGAACACCGTTTTCTAAACATTCATCCAAAATGTGCTGGAACGTTGGACTTCCCGGCGCCATTAAAAGAATTTTTTTCTCTCGTGCTACTGAAGGCTCATAAGTGTACTCTGTGCTGCTTGTTTGGTTTGGGTATTTTACTCTAAAAACTTCGTTTGACTGCTCAGTTAACTCTCCATTTTTGGATTTAACGAACGATCCAATAAATGTACGAATCTTTGAGTTCGAATATTCCGTGCTCAATCAAGAACGCCTTGCGAAAATTTTTCTGCTAACTCTTGATTTTTCCGCGAAACGCTCAAGTCGGCAGCAAGTTTTTCGAGGTCTCGTCTAATGTCAATGTGGGAATTGCTTCTTAGTAAAATGGCCATGATTGTTTTTTGAATGTCCTGCGACCCTTCTTTCAATTCAGCTAAAACAGTTTCCATTTTGCCGATAGTCATGGTGAATAAGTCGATTTTTTGGTATAGAATATGAAGGACATAGTCGTCGATGGTGTCTTTTATGCTCAGGTTGAAGACAGTGACGTCGCGGTCCTGTTTGTATCTGTGGATTCGCCCGATTCTCTGCTCGATTTTCATGGGGTTCCAATGCAAATCATAATTGAACATTACACAGCAATTCTGAAGGTTCAATCCTTCTGCTGCAGAGTCAGTGGCGATGAGGTATTTGACTTCGCCTTTTTTGAATGATGAAATCACGCTGTCTCTTTCGCATTGGCTCATATCACCTAAAAAGACGGCGGCTCTGCCGAATTCCTGATATAGCATTTCTTTAAGCTTGTGAGCTGTAATTCTCCTTAGACAAAATATTAGCGCTTGCTCATTTGGGATTTCATTGAGGACCTGTTTTAGGAGTTTAATTTTTGAGCTTTTGGCCTGTTTTGCAATTTCAATCAGTTTATTTGTAGCTTGGATTTCTGAAGGGAAGCGCTGCTGTCTCCTTAGTAATGATTCGATTGAGGCTTCGGGGGAACTTGAAAATGACTGCTGAAGAGCAATTGCCTGAAAGACTAGGATTGCTTTGCTTTGGGAATCGGTTATTTTTCTGGTTGGATTTTCCCTCATTAAGGTTTCAATTGTTTTGAAATTATTTTTGTAAATGTCTCTTAGGTATTCGGTGGCTTTGTCAATGAATTCGCGTTCTCTTTCGTCGGCCTCGAGTGTTCTGGAGTCAACGTATCGTTTTGTGAACGACATGCCGGTTTGTTCTCTTCGAGTGCGGCACATGACATTTTGAAGTATTTGCCTTAACTGCAATGCTCCCTCCGGCTTTACCACCCGGCTCTTTGAGTCTTCAGCAAATCGAGAAACGAACAAGCGTTCACTATCAAAGATGCCTGGTTGAATTAAATCCACAATGCTGTACAAGTCGGTTAGTTTATTGCATAAGGGTGTGGCGGTAAGAAGCAAGAAATGATTTTTGCTAAGCCCCGCCAAGCAGCTTCGTCCCTTACTGTGAGGATTTCTAAAAGCGTGAGCTTCATCTACTACAATTAAATCCCAAGTTCTACTTGCAAACTCATCATATTTCCTTGCAATAAGGTTATGTGAACAAATTATTCTCTTGGCGGTACACAGATCCACTTTATGGTTATTGGCTATAGAGAAGTTTTCCCCAAATTTCTCAGTCATTTCAGTTTTCCACTGCGACAACAGACTTTTAGGAGCTACAATTAGAATTGAGTTTATTTCATCTCTTAAAATCAGTTCTTTCATGATAAGGCCAGCCTCGATTGTTTTGCCGAGGCCAACTTCATCAGCAAGTATAGCGTTTCCCTTCATTTCGTTTATCACTTGAAGAGCAATTTGCATCTGAAAACTGTATGGCACTATTTTCGCTCGCAGAGAGTCCGCAGAAATTAATCTATCAATTTGGGCGGAGCGCTTCATTTCGCGGGCTTCCAAATGCAGCCTGAAACTTTCAAAATTTGAAAATGACTTAGTTTCAATTAGTCGTTTTATGTCGTAAGGATCGGAAAAACTGCAAAAATACTTGTGCGTAACTTTTCCATTTGTTGTATCCTCTTCAAGCTCAAAACTTTGGGTCGAACCTGCATTTGATAATTCGGACAAGCGCCTTTTCCGCATTTTCTTCTCAACGTTTTTTGCGGGGGGCGGCTGCGTTTTGGGTGTGTCACTTTTTTTTGTGAATGATTCGACAGCTTTATTCGGAGTGCATTTTTCACAAATATTATCATTAGAATTGAAAATTAATGAATCGGGTTGTTGACCCTCGCTATTGGCTTTGAACTTAACAGACAAGAGTATCGCGTTCTACTCGACACATAACTATAAAAAGATGAAGGATTAACAGAGGCATTTCATAGAAAAATCTACTCTTCCAGAAAACGCATGTAAAACCCTCTCACTGGGCGTGGTGTATTCGTGGCGGGCGGGGAGGGATTTGAACCCTCGACCCCCAACTTAGAAGGCTGAATGCAATTTAATCTCAAAAGCCGAACAATATCGTTACCATATCAAATGACAGCGATTCGGCAATGACTATGTAGTAACCAAAAGGTGTTACTGCTGAGTTAAAAAGTTTATAGCCCTGAGGAAAGATATTGTTTGTGGTGGTAAAGATGGAAAATGCCATAAAAGTGGCTGAACAGGGAAGGATGGTGTTGCCTGCCCGAGTAAGAGAAACTTTTGGAATTAAGCAAGGGGGACAAATAACACTGCGAATCGATGGCCAACGAGTCATACTTGAACCACTGAAAAAAGATGTAGAAAAAAAAGTGCAAGATTGGGAGAACCTTTCAAGGAATTTTAAAGCACAAGCTTTCACTGAACAGTCTACAGAAAGCTGGAAGTGGATGAGCCGTGAATACGCGAGAAGAAAGCTTGGCTTGTCCTGAAGGCGTCGTCGATATTGGCGTTGTGGTTCCCTGCTGTTTCGAGAACCCTCTCAAAGATTACAGCATAACCTTTCTTTCAGAAGCATTAAAGGAAAAAAGGAGAGCGGTAATTCCAGTTTCCTCCATTCTGGGAGCTTACCACATAACTACTCGATACTTAAGAGTTCCAAGATTAACCGCCAAGAAGATAATGGAGGGAATCCTCACATCTGGATCAGCCGCTCTTTATCCTCATATTTCGACACATCTGGCTACAGACGCTCTAGATTACGCCTCGACGTATGACGTAGAATCTTGGGACGGATACCTGATTTCGCTTGCTAGAAGCCTAGGTACAACCGTTGTCTACTCGCTGGACAGGGAACTTGCCAAAGTTAAAGAAATCGTAGTAGTCACCCCTTTTCCGGATGATGCCGTTAAAGAATACCATAGTTACCTCAATTCCATCATTAAATGAACTCTAAGCGCTTTTACAAAAGGAAAGCAGCCGAAAAGGCAATGGCGGGCGGGGATAGCTATGAACCCTCGCTTAACCCTCGGGTAGGTATGCGCTAAGTGGCCAGAATATTTACCGTCATAGTTGGTGAAGCGCAAGAAATTCAATAGTAACTTTTCAGGGTAGCATTTTTTCTCTTCTAATAAGCCTGCTTGAGAGAAGCAGCAACGCAACTGACAGGGCAGCGGCTAAAGTGCAAAGCAATAGGTAAATTATCAGTTCTGGGCTGAATCCGAGGGAAAGAAAGGTAAAAGGTGGGAAATATGAACGGGACGCCAATCGCCATGCCGAGAGGAGTGTTAGCGCCCACTCGTTGCTTCTGTAACGTGCTAAAAGCCATCATTGCCACAGTAACCAACGAAACCACTGAAAAACCCATAAATGCCGTTAGAAACATCATCAACAAATCCAAAGCAAAGACCGCCATTAACCCCGCAATGGCACCTGCAATCAGAATCGCGGCGGCTTCGCCTGTGAAGAGGATTAGTGCAAGGAGGAGAGCGGCTTTCAGGTATTGCTTGAAGATATCGCTTTGATTCCACCCGAGAGAAAGCAAATACTCCAACACACCGTTGTTCTTATCATAAACGTAAAGAAGTGTAACCGGGGTTGCAAAAATTAGAAGCGCAAGAGACATAAATGAGACCGGAAGGACAAAGACCGCCGCACTTGAACTTCCCACGAGAAGAGATAGGGTAAATATCACAAAGATCCCGAGGCCTGCAAGACCCACTCCCACCCCCGCCAGTATTTTACTTAGGTTGAGGCTACGCTTTACAAAAACCAACGTATTGTTCATTTCTCATGCCCTCACTGTGTTTTGAGTGCTGGGTGTTTCAAATAGTTCCTGCAATGGATTATCTAATTGGCGCATTTCGGTAACTAAGACGCCTTTTTCAACGAGTTTTTTGAGGGTAAGTCCTGCTTCTTGAGGGCTGGATACGCTTAAGACGTAGTAGTCGCCCTCGCGTTTGGCATCGACAATTTTTGTTATGTCCGTTTGGGTTTTGATGCCTACACGGTAATTCTTGGGTTTGATGTTTGAGATTTTATCAAACGTTGAAACTGAGCCATTTTTGATTAGGATCAGGTAAGTGCCGATGTCGGTGGCTTCATAAAGATTATGGGATGAGTACAGAATCATTTTGTCCTTGCTTAGCTTTAATATAATATCACGAATTTCTTTTGAAACTACGGGGTCCAGATTTGCCGTGGGTTCATCTAATAGGTAGAGGTCTCTTTCGCACAAAAACACTTTCGCTAGTGACGCCCTCTTCTTTTGTCCCTGAGAAAGATCTGAAAATCGTTTATCCCTCAGTTCGCCGAGGTCGAGCAATTCAATTGCCTTGTCTGGGTCTCCGCCCTCCATGTTGGAATAGAACTTGAGTGCCTGGTACACTGTCATCTCTTCAGGCATTGCGTTCTGGGAGAAGAAACTCAGCTTTTTTCGGGCTTCACGTGAGCTAGTTAGGTTTTGTCCGTCAAGGAGAATATTGCCGCTAAATGGCTCCAGAATACCCGCGATTGTCCTAAACAAAGTTGTCTTGCCCACGCCGTTTGGCCCTAAAACAACGTAGATTGATGGCTCTTGCAGTTTAAAGCTAATATCATGCAACACTAACTGCTTATTATAACCTGAAGAAATATTATTCAGTTCTAAAGCAGGCACCCGGTCTTCATCTTCTGTTGTTTATGGAATGTCATTTTCGGGTATTTAAGCCTAGATTTGTTAAGGATTATTACGTTGAAGAAATAGTTGCCAGGAAACATTATGGATGCTCTTAGTATTTCGTTGAGGACTTGAAGGCCGCATAATTGGCTGAAATTGCCTAAATTGGCTCTTGGCGGGCAAGGCGGGATTTGAACCCTTGACCCCAACTTAGGAGGCTGTGCATTCTATAGTGTGAATCTAAATCCGCACTGAGTGCTCAAGTTTTCCGATGAAGCCTCTGCAGGTTTGTTGGGTGTTTTAGCTGTGACGTTTGGGTTCTGGGTTGCTGCTGAGAATTCGCCCATATCCGACAATGTCGCCTACATAGAGTCAACATTCAAAGTCGCATTCCGCCCATCCCAAAGTCGCAGCTCGCCAAGCCCTTCAAACCCCAAACCAAAAAAGCAACCCAAAACGCAAAGACCCAGAGCGGAAAGTCGCAACTTTCACAGGGCAAAAGTCGCAACTTAAAAATTCGCGCAAAAATCAACCTTGAAAAAACCCCGAAAAAGCCCGATTCACACCTGTTTTTTTCCGAAAGGTTCTGTGAAAGTTTGCCATAAGGTTAATAGGCTACAAATTCGCTTTCCATGTAGTTTATCACATTTGAGTGTTCACTAAATGCCAGATATAATTAAAAAACATACATTGAAAGTTACCAACATCATGAAAATGGAGATTGAGTAGTATGGCGCGTTATAGGCAAACAGACGAAATTGTGAAGTTGATGGAAACTCCAATGTTCATCAGGAACACCAGCATCATCGCACATGTGGACCACGGAAAAACCACACTTGCCGACAGTTTACTTGCAGCCGCAGGAATAATAAGCACCCAAACTGCTGGGCAAAAACTTTTCCTCGACTCATGGGATCTTGAGCAGAAACGTCAAATGACCGTTTTCGCCTCAAACGTCAGCTTAGTCCACACATACAATAATCAAGATTACCTCATAAACCTCATCGACACACCCGGACACATTGACTTTTCCGGTGCTGTAACAAGAAGTCTCAGAGCAGTCGACGGTGCACTTGTGGTTGTAGATGCTGTGGAAGGACCCATGACTCAAACAGAAACCGTTTTGATGCAGGCCCTTCGAGAACGTGTTAAACCAATTCTATTCATCAATAAAGTTGATCGGTTAATAAAAGAAATCAAACTTACACCTCAAGAGATCCAAAAGAAATTTGCTAAGATTCTCTTGAGAATAAACACTTTAATTGAGCGGTATGCGCCTAAAGAGCACAAACAAGACTGGCAAGTCAAAATAGAAGATAGCCGCGTTGCGTTCGGCTCTGCACTGCACAAATGGGGTTTAAATCTTGATCATATGAAATTAAAGAAAGTCACTTTCCAAGACATTATCGACGCATACACTGGCGATCCAATAGAAGTTGGAAGAAAAGTTGATGAATTAAGTAAAAAAGCGCCGCTGCCAGAACCGATTTTGGATATGTTCTGCAAACACTTACCTAATCCCTACGAAGCACAACCGTATAGACAGCCACAGATTTGGCCAGGAGACGTTGACAGTCCGACAGGTCAAGGAATGGCAAAAGTTGATCCTAAAGCTCCTTTGCTAATGTGCATATCAACCATTGAAGTTGATCCACATAGCGGAACTGTTGCGATTGGCAGAATTTTCAGCGGCTCAGTTGAGCGAGGAAAAACTGTCCAACTGTTAAGCAGTAACCAGAAAGGCACTATTCAACAGGTTTTCATGAGTATGGCAACTGACCGTGTTCTTATTGACCGTGTTCCAGCAGGTAACATTGGAGCAATCTCAGGTTTACCATCAATACATGTAGGCGAAACTGTTGCTGAAGAAGGTGCAGATGTACATTCGTTTGAGGGCTTAAGATACGTTTCTGACCCGGTTGTAACCGTAGCTGTCGAGCCTGAAGACGTCAAAGACCTGCCTTTATTCGATAAAGTCATGCATAAGCTTACAACGGAAGACCCTAACCTGCATTTCGTCATGAATAAAGAAAGCGGCGAATTCCTCTTATCAGGCATGGGTGAGCTCCACCTTGAAATCACAGCTTACCGTATGCAGGAAGCAGGCTTAAAAGTAAAACTTAGCAAGCCAATCGTCATCTACCGAGAAACCATCAGTCATGACTACCGCGGTCCAGCGATCATGGGTAAAAGCCCCAACAAACATAACAAACTTTGGATAACTATTGAGAAGTTATCAGATGAAGTGATTGAAGCTATAAAGTCTGATAAAATTAGTGATATGCAGAGCAAAGATGAGAGAACGAAAACCTTGCGGGCTTTAGGATGGGAAGCAGACGAAGCAAAAGGCGCAGTTGCTGTAGAAGAAAACTGCATCCTTGTCAATCGCATTCATGGAAGACAATATGTCGAGGAAATTTTAGACCACATTAAAGGTGGGTTCCGTGAAGCAGTCCATACATCGCCATTAGCTAAAGAACCAGCTTACGGCTTGAAAATCAACCTAGAAGACATAGTGCTGCATGAAGACCCAGTCCACCGTGGACCAGCACAAGCTATTCCAATGACCTGGCGACCAATATACTGCTGTATACTGCTGAGCGACCCAAAAATACTTGAACCACTCATGAGTTTCGAATGTAAAGTTCCAAGCGAATTCGTCAGCGCAGTCATCACAATGCTTAACAAAAGGCGAGGAAAAATCCTTGACATGCCATCTGAAGAAGACATGATCACTGTAAAAGCTGAAATGCCCGTCTCCGAAAGCTTCGGCATCGCTGATGAATTGCGAGGTTCAACTTCGGGTAGAGCTTTCTGGGCAACACAGTTTAGTCGCTGGGCACCAGTTCCAGAGCAGATGCAAGCTGATACAATTAAGAAGATTCGCGAGCGCAGAGGTCTACCACCAACCCCGCCAAAACCAGAAGAATACTTCGAGAAAGAATAAACAACCTCCCCCACATCCCTTTTCTTAATTTGTAATGCAGTTATCTGACGCTTTAATCCAAAATAGTAGCCCTTACGCCTTTAACATGGTTATTTCAACGGTAAGTAGCTCTCTTCTCTCCCTTTTCTGATGGGCTTATTTTTGCCTTAATGTTTTTTGTGGCTGAATTTTTTTACCGATTTTAAATTTTGAAAGAACAACAACACCCGGAGAGCAACTGTTGTTCTTCTTGGCAATATTTCAAAAGAAGAAGAAGAAGCTGATGAAAACAATTTTTCTTCTTCTTCTTCCGCCTTCCATATTTGTGTTGGTTTTTTGGCGCAAATAGTAGGTAGGTCTATAGGTAGGCGCGGTTTTTGGTCAGGGCTTGTTTGCGGTTGTTTTTCTGGTTTAGGGTTTAAATCAAGGATTTGACTGTTGGTTTTAGTATATCAATAATTCATAAACCCTAATAAGATAAAGCCCCAAATCACAACCATGTGCTCTCTACTAAATCACCAAACTCGAGATTTGGCAGAACAACTGCAGCAAAGAAAACAAACGAAAAGATCTGATGCAGAAACTATTGAATTATTCGTGCCTGCCATGATCCCGTTAAGTTGCAAATAAATAGATTGTTTCATCGAAACTTGCGGATAGTGCGTATCTATGCAAGGGCGATAGCTTAAAAATTAAGATGCAGAAAAAACTCTTTTTTAACTAGAAAATGCCAAGGACTCATAAAAAATCAGCATTTCATTCCTTTTCATATGTGAGCTATGCTGTGAGATTTTTTGCGTCTCTTACTTCGTAGCTTATGTTGGCTGCGCTTTTCATGTTCACATTATCTATCTCTTGGGTCATGCGATTGGTCATTCTGCCAACAACAAGCACAAACACGTTTAACCCGCGAGAAGCTGCTATGGCGACGGCTCGGCTGATGCCGAATTCGATGTCCGCCTTCACCCCCAGCTTGTTCAGAACCGCTCTGCCAACCGCACCCATCACCGCTACCCTATCAGGCTTGAACTCTTTGTAGAGTGCTTTTACTTTTGCGATGTCCACTGCTCTGGAGCCGCCTTGCCTGATGCTTGGCAATTTAACGATGAGGATTTTGCCATGTTTAAGGTTCATTTTGCCCTGAAGGTTACTTAACCCCAAATCTTCTCCAACTTCAGCATCTGTCAAGGCTACCCCTTTTAATTCCGTATCTGGACTCCCCAGATCAACAGTATGCATCACGCCTTCTTTGACGATTAAACCAACTGTTTGCCCTGCTTTGACTGGTTGAGTAGCTATGGCGGGCCAAGCGTGTTCAACCTTTATCTCGCTTTTAACTGAAGTAACGTAGCGTTCCAGACTCTTTAGGTCATCATGAAGTTTACCTACGCCTTTAGGAGTCAAGTGGTAATCCGCACGCCCTGACCCAGCTTCGAGAAATCCTTCTTTAGTGAGTTTTTTAAAGTATTTTGAGATGGCTTGTATGGTGACTCCCATTGTGTCAGCGATTTCTTTTTGTTTTATGTGGGGCTGGTTGTGCATGACTTCGAGGAGGATTTGGAATTTAGTAAATTCACCTTTGTTTCGCAACAGAAGGGTTTGGTTTTTCTTGGGCAAATTATTCAACCTGACTTTAACTTCAGTTAAATGAATATTTATAAACTTTCAGTTTTTCCGATTCAAACAAGCTCTACACTATTTGACTCTGAGAAGCCTCAGCGAGTTCGCCATCACAATCAGCGCGTTACTTTCATGGATGATGGCAGCAAACAGAGGCGATATTAACCCTTGACTGCACAAAACTATGCCGATCGCATCTACTGTCAAGGCAAACGCGATGTTCTGCTTAATCACAGACATCGTTGTTTTTCCAATCTTAAACATTTGAGGCAACCGTGCCAAATCATCCGAAACCAAGACTACGCCAGCGGTTTCAATCGCCACATCCGTACCCAACCCCATAGCGACCCCAACATCCGACTTAGCAAGAGCGGGAGCATCGTTAATTCCATCCCCAACCATTGCAACCGTTAAACCTCGGCTTTTCAGCTCACTGATTTTATCAACTTTGTCAGCTGGCATCATGTTGGATACGGCCTCGTCGATTGCGCAGGCTGCAGCAACTTTTTCCGCCACGTTTTTGTTGTCCCCAGTTAACATTATGACCCGCGGAACCCCATTTGCCCTTACATCCGCCATTATACTCCTAACGTTATCCCTCGGTTGATCCGCCAAACTTATGGCGCCGACAAGGGAGCTTTCTTTTGCGACTAAAACAACGGTATTCATTTCTTGTTCCGCAATGTAACTTTGGACTTCGAGAGTCATTGGAACTGCGTATTTTTGGAGAAGGCGCTCGTTTCCAGCGGTAATGCCTGCTGCACCGTTACCTACATGAACCCCCAAACCTGGATAATGCTCAAAACATTCCGAATCCAGCGGATTGCATCCGTCTTGAAGAGCTTTTTCTATAATGGCTTTCGCAAAGGGGTGTTCCGAACATTTTTCGGCTGTGGCCGCAAACTGCAGAATTTCTTTAGACGAGTAATTGCTGAAGCTCTTTATGTTTGTAACTTCAAGTTTCCCCTTCGTGATCGTCCCGGTTTTATCTACAACAAGTACGTCGGTTTTAGCCATTTTTTCCAAGCTTTCTCCATTTCGAATCAGGATTCCTTTTTTCGCCGCATTTCCAATGCTCGCTACAATGGCGGACGGTGTCGATAATATTAGTGCGCAGGGACAAGCGATTATGAATACTGCTGCGACTCTTAGCATGTTCTGTGTTAAAGCGAATACAACTAAACCTATTATCAATATGGTTGGTGTGAAGTATTTTGCGTATTTATCTGCTGTACGTTCTATCGGCGCTTTTTTCTCTTCAGCTTCCTTAACCATCGTGATTATTCTGCCGTAGGTGCTTTTTTCGCCGACTGCCGTTGCGGTTAAATAAATTGCACCTTGCTGAACTATGGTTCCACTGTAAACATTTGCTCCTTCCGATTTTTCAGCAGGAACCGATTCGCCCGTTACCGAAGCCTGATTGATTGACGCGTGACCCTTTTGGATAATCCCATCCACGGGGATTTTTGCGCCAGGTTTAACAATGACTGTCTCTCCAAGCTTCACGTCCTCGGGTTTAATCTGGACTTCTTGGCCGTTTCTCAAAACCGTTGCGGTTTGAGGTTGCCCTTCCATGAGTTTTTGTATAGCTCTTGTGCTTCGTTGCTGAGCGTAATCCTCCAGCATTTCCCCGCCAAGCAGCATTATGCCCACTATGGTTGCAGGTAAATATTCCCCGCTGACAATCGACGCTAATATGGCTACTGTTGCCAAAAGGTCCATACTCAAAGATCGTTCGTGAAGGCTCTTAGCCGCGTTACCCCCGATAGTGCATAATGCGAGAATGGCGCCTGAAAGCTGAAGATAAAGAGGTATTGGCGAATGCAGAAGTCCGAATGTTGCTGAGATATAGCCTACTAAAGCCAAAGTGGCGAAAACGGCAATAAGGGCAGGCTTGGGTGATATTTGCATTTTCATTTTTCACTGGGCTATATCAGTTTGGATAGTGCGTCTTTGAGTTCTTCGAGGTGTTGCTCTGTGTCTCCTGACGAGGCTGCATCTTTCATGCAGGTTTCCATATGGTCCTCCAGAACTATGCGGGACACTTTATTTAGTGCTGCTCGTATTGCGGCAACTTGCAGGAGAATTTCTGGGCAGGATTTGTCTTCCTCGACCATTTTTCGGAGCCCGTGAACATGGCCTTCTATTCTGGCTAAACGGTCTAAAACTTCTTTTCGCCTTTTGTGCTCTGCCTTGTGCATAAACCTATCCCCTCAGGGGGGATGGGATACGCTCTTCATAAACATTTCTGACTATGAGCATGTGAATGAACTTTTTTTGTCTCTGCTAAACTTTTTGTGTAACGGGTAAGGTGAGTGATGAGCGATGAAAAGGCTGACGGCGAAAATCATCATCAAAGGCATACTTCTGAACAACGTTAACGAATTTTTAACCAAAATTTAATTCAACCTGCACTTAACTTTAGTTAAGCTAAAGTTAATATGTTCCTGGGCAGGATAATCCATCCATCAAAGTTAAAGGGGAATGGGCAGGGTGTCGGCAGAAGAACATCAAAGACTACGAGAACAATGCGGTAGATTGGGTTTAACATTAACGGGCAAAGGGTTGGTATAAAATGGCAGATAAAAATGAACAAGAAGATCGGTTAGGTTATACCAGACGAGAGAAAATAAAGATAGCCAGCCTTTATGGCGCTCTTGCAGCTTTCACTGTGTTCTGTTTCATTTCCGCAACTATGATAGGATTCAAATATATTTTGATCGGCAGTCTTGCACTCTATTCCTATATCTTGGGGTTGCAGCATGCCGTCGATGCTGACCATATTGCTGCGATTGATAATACTACGCGGAAGTTGCTTCAGCAGGGGAAACGGCCTGTAACTACTGGTATGTGGTTTTCTTTGGGCCACTCAGTTATTGTCATTGGGATCACGCTGGGTTTGGTTGTTGCAGCTAAAGAAATAGTAAGTGCTGTACCTGGATTTGAGTCAGGCGGTAACGTATTGGGCACTGGACTTAGCGGTTTGTTCCTGTTCATTATTGGGCTGCTTAACTTGTTTATCGTACGAGACGTCTATAAAACATTTAAACAATGCAAGGCAGGTACCATTTCTAACGAGGAAATGAATAAAAATCTGAACGAGAAAACTGTTACAGGAAGGGTTGCTGGCAGATTATTTAAACTCATTAATGAACCCTGGCAAATATTTCCTATAGGCATATTGTTCGGTTTAGGTTTTGATACTGCAACGCAGGTTGCTCTTATAGCTGCTACTGTCGGTGTTTCCGGTACAGTCCCCCTGTGGACAATTATTGTGCTGCCTTGTTTATTCACTGCTGGAATGGTTACTGTTGATTCAACTGACGGCGTGGTCATGCGGTCTGCTTATAGCTGGGCATTTCTGAGACCGATTAGGAAGGTCTACTATAACTTGACGATTACAGTGATTTCGGTGCTTGTCGCCTTTGTCATTGGAGGAATTGAAATGCTTCAGGTGTTTGGAAGTGAACTAGGTTACACGACTGGCTTTTGGGCTGTTCTGAATGCGCTTGATTTCGGGCAGATTGGCTACGTGGTGATTGGGACGTTTTTGACTGCTTGGATTGTTGCTATGTTGTATTATCGACATAAGGGATACGAAAAGATTGGTTTCAAAGGTGAAATCTTGAAGGACGGATCACAAATCCACGCCCCTCAAGCCGGTAGTTCCACAATCTCAGAATCGGCATCCCTAATTGAGAGCTCCAATACCACTGAAAGTGCTCCGAAAAATGCAGGTAAGCGCTCAAAAACCGACCAAAATGCAGGTGAAAATCCCAGCATCTAAAAATCTTTTCTTTTATTTTTAGGAATAAACAACTTAGGTTTAGCGTTAGTGAGTACTTTTGAACGCAATATTTACGGGGTTATTTGGTTAAACAGAGCATATTTTAAGTTGAAGCGCTTTAATTTTTTAGAAGGTATTCATTGGCTGTTTCTTACAAGATTGACACTCAAGTTCCGCCCAGTTACTACGAAAAACTATTTGACTACATTTACTGGCTTTTTTTGGATCCTCAGCAACAACGGTTCTCCAACCTAACCAAAGAAATAACTCCGAACAGCAACCGCATCTCATACGTTATCCTAGACGAACATAGAAAGCAGAGTTTACAAGTGGATGTTGTGGGTATTGACTCCGTGAACATGACTATAACGCCTCTGGACCCGCAGGTGTCTGAAGATGCGAGAGCCGAGGCTCGACAGGACGTGGTTATTGCTACGCGGACGTTTGAGGAAAAAGCCCGCAATGCCACATGGTTCTTCGCGTGGCAGGAGGGAGAAAAAATCGTTCCTGAAAAAGCTACGCTTCGCCCAAAAAGTTTCCAACGCATCTTTTTGGAAACTCAAGTTCTCCTCATCTTCGTATTCATAGTTTTAGGCTTGGGCTTATTCATAGTATTTTACGAGTATTACCATCCGTATTTCTGGATCGCACCGATAATCCTAATCGCGTCACAATCCGTGTTCTTTTTCTACTCGGGCAGAATTATAGCTAGATCGGCTGACTGGGTCATCACTAAAGACAACCCCACGATACACTTCTTAGAGTACCAGCCGCCAATCGGTTCACTTGGCACCATTGACGACTACCAACAAATCCCGCCTGAACAGCTCTTAGCACTCAAAAAGGAAATCTACGACAAAATTATAGCTAAAAACGGCCAAATCGACTGCACTGAAGCCGAAAGCGTCTTCTACAAATACAACGTATCTTGCAGGCAAGGCAGTTTGGTAGCTAAAAAAATCAATGTCTACGAACTGGTGAAAAAGGTGGCTGACCGCTTCGGCTATAAGGTGCCAAAAATAGTTATTTCAAACACTATGGTTCCTAACGCCGCCGCTTCTGGACCAAGCCCTAAACGGGGAATAGTGCTTATAACCACTGGGCTGCTTGTGCAGCTTGATGAACCCGAAGTCGTAAGCGTCTTAGGGCACGAATTCGGGCACCTCAAAGGCAGAGATCCCCTCATTCTCTTTGGATTATTAAGCGCCGAATTCATATTTCGATTCTACGTCCTACTCGCACTATTCCCCGAGATACTTTCCTCTTTCTTATTCTCTTTACTGTTCCTCGTCTACTTCTTCGCAGTTATGACGCTTATATTCTTGATAGCTAAATTCTTTGAAGCCCGAGCTGACCTAACGTCCGCCATAATGATGGGGCAACCCAAAATCTTGGCGAACGCACTGGAAAAAATCGGTTTCCGGCGCCTCCTATATGAACGCATACCGGGTTACCGTTTCCAAGAATGGCTCAAATTAGACGCGCACCCGCCCATATACTGGCGAGTAAACCGACTAGAAAAACTAAACGAGCCCGTACAGGTCAAGCATCCTCTTGCACAATCTATCAGGGAAGTGCTCAGGGGATTCCGCGCAACCATGTAAGCCGGAGATTGGCAGTTTGCGTAATGCTTTAATGCAAATTAACAGTTAACTTTCATTGACGATTATGATAGTTGGAATTTGCGGGAGCCCAAGAGAGCAAGCTACGGATTATGTTTTGAAAGAAGCCCTGCGAATGCTGGAGGAAAAAGGGTTTCAAACTCGATTTTGGGCAATCAGGGGAAAACGCATTAGTTTTTGCACACACAACAACTATTGCCTCACACACAAGGAATGCGTGTACAAAGACGACATGCAAGAAGTCTACGCACTGCTAAAAGACGCTACAGGAATAATTTTTGCGACACCAGTTTACAATGGCGGTGTCAGCGCACAAACAAAAGCAATAATGGACCGTTGCAGAGCTGCTGTTGCCGGTAACAAAGACTTTTTCAAGGGCAAAATCGGCATGGGCATCGCTTGCGGCGGCGACCGAGCAGGCGGGCAAGAAGCTGCATTGACGCAGATTCATACATTCTACATTCTTAACGGCGCTATTCCTGTGAGCGGCGGGTTTTTTGGAGGAAATTTAGGGGCAACTTTTTGGAGCAAGGACACGTTGGAAGGTGTCAAGTTGGATGAGGAAGGCTTCAGGAGCCTTAAGAAGACCGTGAAGCGGTTTGCTGAATATGTTGAGAAATATGGAGAAAAATAGGTGAGTATGGTTGGCTGAAGAAGTTAAAGTTAAGAAAATTAAAGTTGCCTGGGGTATAACGGGCGCCGGCGACAAAATTGCTGAAATTGTTGAGGTTATGAAGGAACTGAAGAAGCAGTCTGAGGATGTGGTTGACATTGACGTCTACATATCCAAAGCCGCCGACACAATGCTCAAGTTCTACAGGTTAGATGAAGATGTGAAAAAGAGCTTTGGCAAGGTAATGGTTGAAGTTAACGCGAATTCACCGTTTCTTGCGGCTTGGATGCAAAGCGGAAAATACGAGTTCCTGCTCATCGCCCCGTGCTCATCAAACTCCGTCGCGAAAATCGTCAACGGCATAAGCGACACCATGCTAACAAACGCCGCAATAATGAGCCTCAAAGCCTTCAAACCCGTCTACATCCTACCCACAGACTATAGGGAGAGCATAGTTTATACGAAACTTCCCAACGGCAAAGAAATGAAACTAAGGGTACGCAAAGAAGAGGCAGAGCAGGTCAGAAAACTGGAAAAAACAGAAGACGTGCATGTGCTGGAAAACCTGCAGAAACTACGAGAAAATTTTTTGGATTGGCTAAAAACAGTGAAATCTTTAAAATGAATTGAGAACCCAAGGCTCATAGGCAACTTGGAATGAAATTAATTTGCCATTCATGCTAGCTACGCTGGTTTCAGATGGTAGAAAAAAGAAAAAGAAGGGTAAAAGTTTAGGGTTGTACGTTGGCTGCTACAGTTGATATGTCACAGATGTCTATTTGATATGTGCCGTGGAAGTCCATGCTTTCTTGATAGTTCGCATTGCCGGGTACTGCTCCATAGGCGTTTTCTATGGTTGTCAGGTCTGCCCGTGTAACTGTTGTGCTTGTTCCACCGTTGATTATGTCGAATCTGTTTAGCATCACCTGTCTCTCTACTGATCGCTGTACTGTGCCGTCAAGTAGAGGCACTCCGGTGATGTTTAGCGTGAACTGAGTCCATGAGTCGGTTACGTTCAGTTCGCCGTACACTCTGACTTCAAGGGGCGTAATGTTGGTGTTGGATTGGATGTTTGTGCTACCGTCTTCTTTGATTACTGTTCGTGTGATTGTGATGTTCGCGACGCTCCACGTGCCGTTGAGGTAGAAGTCGTTTCCTTGGAAGTTAGTCGCGGTGAAGTTGGATTTCACAAGCCTAGCTGCATAGTAGCTGTAGGAGATGTTGCCGTCCTGTCTATAGTTGGTTGTGTTAGTCCAGAGTGCAGTCGCTGAGTCAACCCAGGTTGACGGAACCCCGTTTTTGCTTGTGGTCGCCGACATTACTGTTAGGGTGCCGTTGACTGCTGGATACACTTGGGATCCAAATGAGTTTATGTTGCCGTCTATTCTTACCCAGTTGCTTTGGATCGGAATTATGGATATTGGAGGTACAGCTGAGCAGGCTGGTGTCGGTGAAGCGACTGTTGGTGTCACACTTGCGAATGCTCCCGCGAAGCTTAAGCCCATTACCGCTATTGCGGTTAAGATTATTGCTGCAATGGTTGTTTTCATTTTAATCATCTCAAGTTTCTGAACACTTCATAATTCCCAGATAAATAAAAGCGTTTCTGAGCTTCTTTTAGTATAATATTGTTCATAACAGTTTATTTATGCTTATTATTGTTCATTCAGGTTTATTTTTCTTTTTAAGCTTACATTCTCTGTGATTCTCCCCTAAAGAACGTTTTTTGGGGCACAATAAGAAACAAGCGGTTCCCGTTCATAAACAGAACTGGGCAAAATGCGGGGCGGCACTTGAGCTCTAATACGTCAACGCAACATAGAAGTTAAGGCTAAAATTCTTCGCAAAAACTTGCCCTGTTTCCTCTATTTTTTCAGCGATTGATCAGAAACCAGTGTTTGGGATTGGTCGCGTAGAAAATTGAGGAGATAGTGTTCCCCTCCTATGCCTCGCCCTGTTGCGCCGCTTGCGTTCCAGCCTGTGAAGGATTGAGCGCCTGGCCAAGCTCCCGTAGTTGCTCCGCCGCTTCGGTTCGCGTAGAGAACGCCGAACTGCACTTGATTCATGAAAGTTTGTATTTCCTCTGGGTTTTCTGAGAAGATGCCTGCGGTCAATCCGAACTCCGTATCGTTGACTTTGGCGACGGCTTCCGCCATGGTTTTGAATTCACCAATCACGACAAGCGGCATAAACAGCTCTTCTCTAAAGAGCCGATTAGCCTGTGGCAATCCAACGATAATTGTTGGCGAAAGGAAGTATCCATTACTGAATTTGCCCGTCTTAAGCACCTCCCCGCCCGCAATCACCTCTCCACCAGCTTTGCTTGCATCTGACTTCGCCACAATGAATTTTTTCAGCACCACTTCGTTGATTACAGGTCCCATGAAAACGTCTTTTTCTCTTGGATCACCGACAACTATTTTTTCGACGCGTTCTTTGAGAGTTTTCAGGAATTTGTCTCGGATTGTGCTCTGCACGTAGATCCTTGATGTTGCGCTACACTTCTGTCCCCCGTAGCCAAAAGCCGACCTGACCGTGCCTTCAACAGCTTTATCGAGGTTTGCTGAGGCGGTCACAACCACTGGGTTCTTGCTTCCCAACTCAAGCACAATCGGCTTAGGGTACGGCTGCTGAGTCAAGAACTCGTGGAACAGGTTCATCCCCACGTCTCTGGAGCCTGTGAAGGCAATGCCTGCCACATCCCTGTTTGAAACAAATTCCTTCCCGAAGTTGTTTCCTGGACCCGTAACGTAGTTGATTGCTCCCGCTGGGACTCCGGCATCCCTGAAAACTTTGTACAGTAACAAGCCTGTAAGTGGGGCTTCGCTGGTTGGCTTCAGTATGATGGTGTTCCCGGTGAGGAGAGCGCCGAGGGCCATTCCGTTTGCGAGCATGAAGGGAAAGTTGAAAGGCGGAATCACTGGCCAGACGCCGAAGGGTTTCGAAACCACCGTGCAGTCCTCGCCGGGGCCGCCCTGCCTCATTTTTTCAACGTATCCATTGTTTTTCTCCATGATTTTTGAGTAAAACTTTATGGCATCTATGGCTTCCCAGCACTCAGCTAAGGCTTCGAGTCGGTTCTTCCCGACTTCATAGGTGACGACTGCTGCAATGTCAAACTTTCGTTCGTCAATAAGATCAGCGGCTCTGTTCATGATGCTGATTCTTTCCCGCCAGCTTTTTTCACTCCACAATGGGAACGCTTCTTTGGCTGCCGCTATAGCAAGTTTGGCGTGGGCTGAAGTGCCGACTTGGAAGAAACCAACTGTTATTGATGTGTCAAAGGGGCTATGGTGCTCGAACTCTCCCTCTTGTGACCAAACTTCTTTTTCCCCGATGTACACTGGGTAATGCTGCCCAAGTGCCTTCTCAAATTTTTTAAGAGCAGCCTCATATTTGGGGTGAATGCTCTCATCAGTGGACAAAGTTACGTAAGTTATCTTTGGAGAACCAGCTTTTGACATAAAAATAAAATAAGTTAGACGTCTACTTAACGATATAGGCAAAGCGGCAGCACGTTTTCAGAAGAAGGCTGTTTAGGGGTAAAAATTCGCCTATGTTGTAAAGACTTATATGTCGCCTTTGTTAACCTATTTTGGTTTTTAAGATGGTAATGTACAAATTTGTTAGCGAAGAAGAAGAGGATTGCGAAGAAGACTGCGACTGTGAAGACTGCGAAGACGAAGAAGAATAAACTTTCCTAACTTTCTTTTTCTTTATTGCCATTGAACTGACTTTCCATAACTCAGAAGATTTCTTAAAAAAAAGGTTTGCTGTCGAGTGCCCGTCGAATCATGATGGAGCAGCTGAGGCTTGTACGTATTTATTCAGCAGATTTCTCTTGTTTACAACATTTAGTTGTTTAAAGAGGAAATCAAACTTTGCCTCAATTTCAGCTGCAATTGCATCGCGCGTCTCCTGCGGCAGCCTAATGATTTCTTTCTTGAAGGGACCTAAACCTTTTTTGCGGGTTTTATATATGAATTGATCTTCAGTTTCGCCCGGTTTCGCCTCGTTTGCCGCGTGGACTTTTAGCCACGCATAAATTTTCTTCTTCAGGTCAACTGGGAAATGTTTTGATTCGTAGATCATGTTTTGGAATTCAGTGGCTAAGTGTACCTCTGCGGTTTCGCATTCGACGAACTTGTGGAAGTCTTGGGGAGGCAACGTTGACGCTCCATGCTGAACCGCCCCCGCCAACCCATATTTGCTTCGGGCAACGTGGGACAGCGTTTTTAGTGTGTCGAAGTCCAAGCTGATTTGCGCGATTGACCCGTCTGGAAGGACTATGCCGCCGTGAGTGGTTCCCGTCTGAACAGAAATCTTGCTAATCCCAACTAAACCCTTCGGCAACTTCTCTTTAAGCCCATCCATAAAGACATGCAGGTCTTCAGGAGTTGAATTTTGATGCCCGATTTCGCCGATTTCTCCGCCGACCGAAATCGTGGTTCCCTTTGGCTCAACATTGCGGATAAACTGCGTGAGCTTGGCGCAGACTTCGTAGTTGAGAAGCTGTTGTTCTTTGAAGGTTGGCTTAGTTAAATCGACAAGGGTTGATGAATCAATGTCGATGTTGAAAAAACCCGAATTTACGGCGTCGCTGATCAAAGCTTGTAAGCTTTCAATTTCCTTAGTCGGATTTTCTTTGTACTTTGCTGGGTTGGCTTGAAAGTGGTCTCCTTGAATAAAGACTGGGCCAGAATAGTTCTCTTTTACTGCAGCTGCCAAAACCATGCTTGCAAATTCAACAGGCGGCTGATTAGTGTAACCTATCTCTGAGCGGGCAATCTCAAAAATAAAGGCGCCAGAATCATTTTTTTCCGCCACACGGAATATTGCACGAGCCAAATCATAAGTCATGCTCCGCAAGTTTATGGCGGGAACCGTGAAACCCGAGAATTCTCCTCTTCCACGAGCCATATAAAAATCATAAATACTTGCAGGATAAGTCCCCCGCGCAGAGGCAGCTTCTAAAACCTTTTTAGCTATTGATCTTTTTTTAGCCACATCATCCTCTAAAATCATTTCGAGGACAGTTTTATCAACATCAAATGATTCCACCATACAACCTCACATCCTCAGATTAATGCCCAAATTATTACATATAACTCTTTTATTTGAATATTAAGCGTTGCTGAGCGTTAACTTGGTTTACGCTGGAGCTTCAGC
Source organism: Candidatus Bathyarchaeota archaeon (assembly GCA_963828195.1). Lineage (GTDB taxonomy): Archaea > Thermoproteota > Bathyarchaeia > Bathyarchaeales > Bathycorpusculaceae > Bathycorpusculum. The sequence goes on along the minus strand of CAWHDT010000005.1, from coordinate 466,415 downwards.
TTTTTGGGTTGGTTCTAAAGATAAAAAGTTAATATTGTTTTGGTTGCTTACTTGTAAGCATGTCTTTTCATGTTAGACGCAAAGACCGAGAAATCACTGACCCAAACGAGCTAAGGCAAATTCTAAAAACCACCAAGTACATTACCGTTGCCCTCTGCATGAACAATGAGCCATACCTTGTCTCATTAAACTATGGCTACGACGAAGCCAAGAATTGCCTTTACTTTCACTGTGCACCTGAAGGCAAAAAACTAGTCTACCTAAAAGCCAACAGCAAGATTTGGGGTCAAGCAGTTCTGGATTTCGGGGTAACCGACGAATGTGACTATGCTTACACATCAGTTCATTTCTCGGGTAAAATCATGCTAATTGACGATTTAAGCGAGAAGCAACATGCCATAGAAGTTCTGGTGCGGCAGGTTGCATTTAATCCAGAGGCAAAGCTTTCTAAGATTAAGCCAGAAAAACTCGCGTCGCTAACGATGGGCAGAATCGATATTGATTACATGTCGGGCAAAAAGCATCAGAGCCCTAAAACAGCTGCTTCCTAAAAACACCTTCTTTAGCAGCCTCTGCAAAAGATTTCTTCTTTCTTTGCGGTTCCCTGTGTTTTCCGTTGTTTTTTGGAAACTCTTAAATGGCTTGCTACGAGGTAGCAATTGGAAAGTATATGGAAAGCAGAAAGCTTCCTTTCAACTTGAACAAAACAGCGCTGATACTTATTGCTTTGTTCATAGTTGCGTTCGTTGTTTATTGGGCTACAAGTGAAGGATACGCAACCTATTACAACTATTATGTGCGGCTTTCGGACGCTTTTCTTCATGGACGCCTCTATTTGCTTTCAAATCCCAGTTGGCTGAACGAGCTTATACCTAACCCTCATGGACCGGGATGGTACGTGGTTTACCCACCGCTGCCCGCTTTTCTAATGGCTCCCTTTGTTGCCATATGGGGTTTAAACTTTAACCAAACCCTCTTCGGGTTCTTCTTTGCCGCAGCCACCGTGCCCCTTGCTTACCTTGTCGCCATGGATGTCAGCAAAAAACCGAAAGAAACTCAGCCTAAATTTGATATCGCATATGTTTGGTTTGCAGTGCTTTTTGGATTTAGCACTCTTTTCTGGTATTTGGCAAGCATAGGTTCTGTTTGGCTTATCGCTCAAGTCATCTCTGCTTTCTTCCTGTTTCTTGCACTCTACGAAGCTTTCAATAAGAACCGTCCGCTGCTTGTAGGTCTGCTTGTTGGGTGTTCATATTGGTGCAGGCTTCCAACGATGCTGGGCATCTTTTTCTTTGCAGGATTAACCATTTCTAAACAAGAGAACGTTGACTGGACAGGCAAGTTTAAGTCATCTTTGCCTTCGCTTGCGAAAATGGCGGCGGGCGCTGGGGTCTTTGTGATAGCTGACTTCATCTACAATTATGTTCGGTTCGGCACGATTTTTGATGTCGCTTACTGGCTGATTCCTGGCCTAATGAGCGAGTCATGGTTCAGTCATGGACGATTCAGCCTCTTGTATATACCAGCCAATCTGCACCCGTTCCTTCTGGGGCTCCCATCGCTCACAGCCACCGCACCTTACATTCAAGTTCCAATGGAGGGGATAGCAATATGGCTTACAACGCCCGCGTTCATTTTTGCGTTAAAATCTAAGATAAAAGACCCTGTTACGTGGTGGAGCTGGACCGCAGTTTTCTCGATAGCCGCTGTCATCTTCACGAATGCCGCTACAGGATGGGGCTTCGGCTACCGCTACGCAATGGATTTCTACCCGTTCCTGTTTGTCCTCACAGTTAAAGGCATGGGCACCAAACTCAAATGGTACCATAAAGTCCTCATCATCCTTGGAATAGTAGTTAACGCCTGGGGCGTCATTGCAATCAACAAGTTCCCCGACGTCCACGTCCTCGTTTAGTCATGTTTAAAGTTTTTTTCAATTGGTGAACGGCAGGAGAGCGGTTTCTTAATTAGTGTTTAAATCAATTTTTAGAAAAGATTAATTAGTTAAATTATCGTGTATTGATGCGGCGCTTATGCCCAGGTAGTATAGTCTGGTCCAGTATATGCGGCTGTCGCCCGCAGGACCCGGGTCCAAATCCCGGCCTGGGCGCCAAAACCTTTCTATTTTCCAAAGCTAAGCGGTTTTAAATAAAATTGGCTTAGGCAAAAAGTTTGGTTAAGTGGGTCTAGCCGAGTGCTGAAATCGATAAGGAAAAAACTTGAAGGAGACAAGAAAAACCTTATCGGTTTTAGCAGCCAGACCCACCTAAAATGGGTGCGCCCTTCTGTGTTCATCAAATCATTGTTTTCATGGAATAAAAATTAATGTTGTCGCAACCTGAAGCAACAAAGCACAAAATTGCTAGCTTCTGAGTCCTCGCCCCTTAATCTATTTATTTGGTGCCCGAAACCCTGTTATTTATGGAACCCCGGTTTTTACAGCCAAGAACACGAGTTAGTGAAACATGATTCAAAATAGTTAAAAAGATTTAGAATACTTAACTGATGTTCCACACTTATTGCATGTGTAAATCGCTACGTAGAAGACGGAGTTTTCCAGTTTTTTGTCGGGTTTAGTAAGCTCATTTCCGCATTTTGAGCAATGCACTCTGTGGCAACACGAAATCATGAAAGTCAACTTGCTTATTATGCCAGTTAAACTATATGAAAACTTGTTGTCTCAACCAAGAACAACAAACGTTAGCGGCCACTTTAGGGAATAAAATATGGGTGGGCAGGCTTCTGCGCTTTGCCCGTTTCGGTTTACTTCATACCTTTGTGCGCTATGTGTTTTCCGTAGAGGCTTCCACTATTTTCTTAATCTCAGCGTTTAATGCATCTGGCAAGCCAAGTATGCCTACATCCATGAAGCCGCGTATAATCACTGAAACTGCTTGGTCACGCGACAGTTTGCGTGTCATGAGATAGGTGATTTCTTTTTCTGAGATTTTCCCAACCGCTGCCTCATGGGTGATCTCTACACCCTTCCTTTTTGCGATTAGCTCCGGTATAGACTGCATAAATGATTCGTCATCCATCAGCAAGCCGCGGCATTCCAAATGACCCTTGCAGTCTGAACTGTCACCTTCTATCATACCTCTGATTATCATTTTTGAGCCTTCACGCGAGATGGCGCGGCTAACCATCTCCGCTTTGCTTCCTTTCCCCGTCAGAACAGCTTTTGATCCAATGTCTAGCTGCGAATTTTTGTGCCCATACAAGATGCTGTTGAAGCTAACCCGCGAATCCTCACCTTTGCAGAATGCGGCAGGATACATTTGAATATCCCTAACAGGACGCATACACACGTAGTTGGATACGAACGTGGCTTTGTCAGCTACTTCCGCGGCGCTTCGGGGTCGCACCAGCGTGTTCTCGCTCCATTGGTGAATCATGGTGAAGTTGAGCATTGCTCCTTTTTTAACGTAGATTTCGGATATGCCCAGATGCGATGCGCTTGCAACGGTTGAGTGTTGGAGGCAGCTGGTGATTATGTGCGCATTTGAGTTTTCCTCTGCTATTATTATGTTGTGAACTTTTTGTTCAAGATTTTTCTGCGTTATAAGGAGGCATGACTGGAGAGGAAACGCGACTTCAGCGCCTGGGAGAATCCGAATGAAGTAACCTCCGCTGTAGTCTTCAGCTACCTTTTTGGTGTACTCGTCTTTATTCTTGTCAACTACTTTCCACATGTAATCGCTAAGCCAGGAGTATTTTTTCAGCGCCGCCTTAATGTCCATAAGCTCGATTTTTCCTTCAAAAAGCTCGTTGACTGTAGCCTGCACGGTTGTTTGGTCTAAGTGCAAAAAGGTGCCTGAACGATTCTTGTCGTCTGATTCAATGCCGGCCCTTTGTGCTTCTTCAAGAATTTTATGCGGAAGTCTTGTTAATTCACTCTCTTCTGTCATTTTTCCAGCCTCCTACTGTTCTTCTTCTGCAGGCTACGCATTCTTCGTAACCCACTTTTTTGATGTCCTCATAGATGCTCATGGGATGAGTAAAGCAGTGAAATTTTCCATCTAAAAGGATGCATCCATACTTCGCTTTAATATATTCCAAAATATCGCCTTTGTGAGTTATAATCAACGCTGAGCTTTTGCTTTGTTCTACGTAACGCTCGATTTCAGTGGCAATCAACTTCAGGCTTTCCACATCCACACCCGAGTCTGGCTCATCCAGAAGCAGCAGCTTAGGCTTGAGGAAAATCAACTGAAGAATTTCAGAGCGTTTTCTTTCGCCGCCCGAGAATCCAACGTTGAGGTCCCTGTTTAAGAAGTCGGTTAACCTGAAAACTTCAATAAGCCGCTGTTCCTCCGCGCTGAAGGAATCGTCCGTTTTCTTGCCAAGACAAAGCTTCAACAGGTCCACGAGCTTTACACCCGTGATTTCAGGAGGATTTTGGAAGCTGACAGCCATCCCGAGCTTTGCTCTTTCCTCTACAGTCTTAGCTGTGATGTCGGTTCCATCGAACTTTATTGTTCCGCCAGTTGCTTCGTAAGTTGGAAGACCCATAAGCGCGCTTATGAGGGTTGTTTTTCCAGAACCATTGGGCCCGAAAAGAATATGGCTTTCGCCACACTTAAGGTTGAAAGTTACTCCTTCGAGAATATGCTTTCCCTCAACCTTAACGCTCAAATCTTTAACCTCGAGAATATCCATAACAATCACTCATCATTAAACTGACAAGCAAAATAAACTTTTTGAGCAAAGACACGTTGTTTTGCTTATTCAATTTAACTGCCCAACGGGTGACAGAAAAATTCAGGTTAATTGATATGTTATTATAGCGCTGTATCACCCATTGATTGAAACGGTGTCGTGTTTGCCTGGGCTGATTGATCCTTTGAAAGTGAAGGGGTATACTCTTCGGAACCGCATTGTTTTGCCTCCTATGCAGACTGGCAGGGCAAATTTTGAAGGCGCCGTAACCACCAAACTGATCAACTTTTACGTTCGACGTGCCGCTGCTTTAGGCTTAACTATTGTTGAGCACGCTTATGTTTCTCCGACTGGAAAGATCGGTCCAAAACAACTTGGAATCCACGATGACTCGTTAATTGGTGGTCTTGAGAAGCTTGCAAAGGCTTTACATGAGATCGATGCTACTGCGGTTATACAGATATCTCATGCCGGCGCGGTTACAAACAAAAAAGTCATCGGCGCCGAACCCGCCGGTCCCTCCCCCAGAGAGAAATCGCGAATGATAGAAATAAGCGAAATAGAAGCGTTAGCCGACGACTTTGCTTTGGCTGCCGAACGTGCGGTTAAGGCTGGGTTTGACGGGGTTGAGGTTCATGGAGCTCACGGCTACTTGCTTAACCAGTTCTACTCGCCCCTTTTTAACAAGCGAGATGACAAATACGGGGGTTCTTTGGATAATCGGGTGCGTTTTCCCCTGCTTGTGGTTGAAAAGGTGCATGAACGGCTCAAGGGCAAACTTTTACTCTACAGATTAGGCTCTGACGATTTGGCTCCTAATGGAACTCATATTGAGGATTCCGTTATTTTTGCAAAGAAGCTTGAGCAATCCGACGTGGACATCGTTGACGTGTCAGGGGGCATGTGCGGAAGTGAACCAAGGCAGCTGCGTCAAATTAAGGGCTATTTTGTTCCGCAGGCAATTGAGGTCAAGAAGGCGGTGATGGTTCCCGTAATTGGTGTGGGCGGAATCAGGGAGGCGGAACTCGCAGATAGGTTGGTGAGTGAGGGAAAAGTTGATTTGGTGGCTGTAGGCAGAGCGTTTTGGAGAGATTATCAGTGGGCGGAAAAAGCAGTTGAGACATTAAGAAAAAGCAAATCAGTATAATCGCGATGAAGGGTTTAGCCAACGATGGTTTTATAAGCGAAAAATCGACATTTACCCTTAGGTGAACGAAATTGGCAAATCATGTTTCCAGCGCCGAACCTTCCCAACCTCAATGGAGGCACGCAGGCCCCATCGCACCCATCATATCTACATTCGTCGGCGTAATAGCTTGGCTTTTATTCATCCTTTTCTACGCCCTCTTCTGGTCAAGAGGCTACAGCCTATTTCAGAACGTTATAGTGACGATAGTTTCATTGGCCATCGCTGGGTTACTGATCGGTTTAATGTGGGTAATTTGGGGAACCCGACAGCACAGGTCAGTGCATTGGGTGTACCCTGCTTAGTTTTGGGCTCTTGAGTTCCTGTTTTGTTTCTTTTTTTGATTTTTGAAGTTGCGATACCCTTATAAGATGAATGAACAATTCATTCATCTGCAAGGTCATTGAAAAATGCCGAGAACAGAAGAAACAAACCAACAAATCCGCGAAGAACAGCGAGCAAAAATCCTCACAGCAGCCCGAAACGTCTTTGCAAGAAAAGGCAGCGCCGCCACAATAGCTGATGTAGCTTCCGAAGCCGGCGTCAGCCAAGGATTAGCGTATCGGTACTTCGCAAGCAAAGAAGAAATCTTCACCATCCTGATAAAGCAGGCGACAGAATCCAGCGGCGGACCAGCCGAACGTATTAAGCAAATACAAGGGACGCCAGGAACGCGCCTTGCACTCTTGATTTCATACATATTAGCAGAAAACAAAACTAACCCTGGATTTTCCCAAATTTTTAGCCAAGTTTTAGCTGACGACAAAACGCCTAGCGAACTACGACAACTTGTTCTAAAGAATGGCAAAATTATCCAAGACATTATTCGTCAACTTATCGTTGAAGGTCAAGCTACGGGCGAAATCACCAATGACGATCCTGACCAGTTAATGGTTGCTCTAATGGCGTGCATTAATGGATTAATGAAAAGAGCCACCATGCTTAACCCTGAGGACGCAAAAAAGCATTTTCCTGAAGCAAAAATTATTTTGCGGATGCTCAAACCCGACACGAAGGAGAGCAGCTGATATGAAACGAAAAGGAGTTTGCTATGATGTGGGGCGTGTCTTGCTTGGAGTTAATTGGCGCCCTAACTTTGATGCACGAGTTGTGAACCGCGAACTTGAGATCATCAAGAATGACCTGCACTGCAATGCCGTAAGGATCTGTGGCCTCGACATCGACCGGCTGATGATTGCTGGCGAGGACGCTTTAAAACAGGGTCTGGAAGTGTGGCTTTCGCCAGAAATGTGGGACAAAAGCCAAGAGGAAACACTTCAATACATCACTAAAGCTGCTGCGGCGGCAGAAGAGTTGAGGCAAAAATGGCCTGGAAAGCTGGTCTTCAGTGTGGGCTCTGAGCTGACCCTCTTCTCTCAGGGGATTATCGAGGGCAAGAGCGTCTTTGACCGGATGTTGCGTCCCTCGTTCTGGGGAGATATAATGGCTGGGAAGCATAACAGCCCGCTTAATGCGTACCTGTCGAGTCTGAGCGAGGCCGCGAAGTTGTTCCGTGGTCCGCTGACCTACTTCTCCGTACCGTTCGAAGCTGTCAACTGGAAACCGTTCGATTTCGTCGGAGTAGACCATTACAGGGACGCGCGGATCAAAGACTCCTATGGGCAGATGATAAGCAAGTACAAAGCATTCGGCAAGCCTGTCGTCATAGGAGAGTTCGGGTGCTGCACTTTCCGGGGCGCGGACCTGCTCGGCGGCAGCGGCTTCATGATAACCTTCGGGATGATGGAAGGTCTCCTCGGGCCAAACCAGAAGTTTCCTAAGTTGTTCTTGAATATGGCGCATGTTCCGCCCCGAGCTGACGGGCACTACATCCGTGACGAGGAGCTCCAGGCACGGGAGATAGCTGATCAGTTGGGGGTGCTTGACGCAGCGGGGGTTGAAGGTGCCTTCGTGCACACCTTCGTGGTTCCTAACTCCCCATACCGCTCGGACCCCAGGTACGATGCCGACATGGCGAACTTTAGCTTGGTGAAGAGCTTCCCCGAGGCAGAAACTGAGGCGGAGTTCAGGAGACAGGCCATTCGCGGGGCTAAGGAAATATTGGGGGTGGACCTCGACCCTCACGTTCTGGATGTTTTTTCAGGTCCGCTGGGCGAGCACGGAGTGACATATCCGGATCTGCCGTGGGAGCCTAAAGAGTCGTTTAAGGCTGTAGCAGATTATTATGCGAAACATTAAACAGTCATTTCGAATGATTAAACCAGAACTATAATCCAATTATTGTCCTTACATTGTTTCTTCACTATTTTTTGAAAGCTCTTCGATTAAGGGCTTTAAAACAGGCAAACGGTTCTTTGCTGTTTTCCACAGAATCTCGATGTTTACCCCAAAATATTCGTGAGCCAATTTATCTCGCATCCCCGCCATTTCTTTCCACTTAATAAGCGGATGTTCTGACTTTACTTCTGAAGGTATGTGTTTTGTTGCTTCGCCGATAATTTCAAAATTCCTCACCACGGCATCTATAACAAGAGTATTCTTCGAGAATTCCTCGAAAGTCCTTCCTTCTACATAGTTTTCTATTCTTTCTATGGCTTCCAAAATATCGTTTAGATAAAGCCGATAGGTTCGCTTCAAGCATAAATCGTCTCTTTCAATATCTGGTCTTTAATCATTGGCTTAAGAGCATTTTTCGTAACTAGATCTACTTTGATCCCGAGTTTTTTGCTTAAAAATTCTTCAAGCTCAATGAAGTCTAAGAGGTCAATCGTGTTGGGCTGAGAAAACTCCACAAGAACATCCACGTCGCTTTTTTTGTTTTGCTCTCCGCGGGCATAGGAACCAAAGAACCCTATGGTTTCCACTTGGTATCGCTCTTTTAGGACTGGCTTGAGCTTTTCCAGTTTGGCTCTTATGTCTTCAAGCTTTTGCATTTAACTCTCACCATTATTCTTATTGAGGTTTCAGCTTAAATATTAAAGGATTAAACCGTATTTAGCTTTGACTTATTATGGTAATTTTTTTCTTTCCAAAATAATGAATGAAACGGTGGTGAACATGGCTATCTCTACTTGAAAATTAACGCGTAGACCTTATGCAGGAAGTAGTTTTAGATGAGTTGCAAATAACAGCTGAAATCAAACAGCAAAAGGCTTCATCACAATTTGAAACTTGGAATTTTAAATTTTTCCAATATACCGATTTAACTATATAATTACGCAAAACCTTTCTCTTTGAGTTTGGTCAAGCACCTTAATATTTTAAAGCCAAATCATGATTAATGTATGGACGATATTTTAACGTTCGAATCGGCTAAAGAATGGGAAGACTGGCTATCTGATAACCATCCAAGTTCTGAAGGCATTTGGATACGCCATTTTAAGAAGGATTCTGGAGTAGCGTCAGTAACTACCTTTGAAGCACTTGAAGTGGCCCTTTCCTACGGTTGGATAACGGGTCAGGCTAAACCATGTGATGATAAATCGTGGATTGCAAAGTATGTTCCACGAAGACCAAACAGCATATGGTCAAAGCGTAATACGGAGCTCGCGGAAAAACTAGTCAGAGCAGGAAGAATGAAGCCTGAGGGTATGAAACAAATAGAAGAGGCAAAACGAGATGGCAGGTGGGACAGGGCATATCAACCACAGAAAAATGCGCTGTTGCCTGAAGATTTTGTAAAAGAGCTAAACAAAAATCTGAAAGCTAAAGCTTTCTTTAAAACAATAAACAAGTTAAACAGGTACGCAATTATTTTCAGGATTGAAAACGCAAAAAGCGCTGAGAGTAGGCGTGCGAAGATAAAGTATATTATTGATATGCTTGAGGAAGGCAAAACCTTTCATTGAAAACCACATCTGGTGGCAACAAAAAGAGTTTTTACAAATCTGAGTAACGCCATGTCTTTGCGTTGTGGCTGTGTTTTAGCAGTCACATATCTAAAATTACGTCAAGAACTTTGAGTTACGCGTGAAATTCAAATCGCTGCATGAAAAAGCCAAGCTTGTGGACGCCTCAATAGATGAGTACATAAAAAAAGAAAATGGCAGTTTTGCCCCAATGAAAGATTTGGAGCAGATTGTGACAGCGATTTTTCCTGAGGCTCATTTGAGCAATTATGGTTTGCATAAACTTGTTTTCTTTCTGCGGCATAAGAGCCATGAGTTGGCGTTAAAGGTTGGGAGATCCGATTCAATAGAGCGTGACCACGAAGCTTACAAGAAAATGCCTCCGAGCATCAGACATGCCTATTTCGCGAGGCTATTTTGGCACACCAAGTATTGTCTTCTGCAGGAATACGGCGTTGAAGCAGATGTTCCAGCTGAAGACATTGCTCAGCTTAGAGCCATAGCTTACCAATACGGTTTGCTGGATATCACCTGCGATAACATAAGAGTCGTGAACGGTAACTTGAAAATCATCGACGCCAGCACCGCGCCCCCGGGGCTTTATGGGCTATGGAAAACCGCTGATGTCATTAAGCTAGGGTTGCCGCCGCCCATCAGAAAAGCAATAAGAAAAACGCGGTTGATAGCCTCCGTTAGAGGAAGTTAAGAAAGCCTGCAGGTTGGATTTGTGTCTTTTTTACATTTTGCTATGCGGAAAACATATCAAGCTGAAGCATTCATCATGAAAATGTAAATGACCATTACTTCAAAACTCCCCCAAAGCATTCATGCCTCAGAAAACTGGTTAAAAGACATCCTGAAAAACAGCAACTCGCAGGTTAATGACCAAATTGTTACCCGAGCCAGAGACGACAGCTTATGTGTCCTGTGCAAAGGCGCCAGGAATCTATGCGGAAAAACCCGTTGCCCAATCATGGTTAAAGTCAACTATTTCCTCAAAAGCGTGCCGCTGATGGCGACCGAAGACATCAACGGCATGTCTCCGCCAAGCGTTTTCATTGGACGAATCGGCTACCCCAACGTTTACGCGGGACCCCTTGTGCCGCCTATACATGAAGACACCAGCATCTACGATTTGCCTGAACGTTGGTTTGGGAAATCTATGGATGAAATTGTTGGCTTCCGAAGCATGCTTGTGCGCGGTAAACATCGGGTTAACGTGCAGAAGTTTATGGATGCGGGGAAAATCCTGGATCAAACGCGGGAGTTAGCCCTTGCAGACAGCAGCGTAGACATAGAATTGAACCTTACAAAAAAGCCTCGGGGGTCAATTTTTCTTGACGATAATGTTCAACCCTTTGGTCCTTCAGCCCCCATCCGAGACCTGCACGTGGGCAACGCCCGGTACGATGACAAGATTGAGAAGGCGTATTATGATACGGATTTGCGGGCTAAGAATGCAGTTTTGGAACTCTACGACCGCGGAGTCATGGTTACGAAGATTCAGAAAGCCTTCAGCGTCGGCGCCTTCGGACTGGAAAAAAACAGGCGGTTGGTTCCTACAAGGTGGAGCATAACAGCTGTCGATGACACCATCTCCAAAAGCCTCAGGGAAAAAGTGAAGACTTTTCGCGAAATCAACGAGTACAGAGTTTACGAGTCAATCTACATGGATAACGTTTTTGAGATTTTGATGATTCCGCAGCAGTGGAGCTACGAGTCTATGGAAGCTTGGTATCCAGGCACCGTTTGGAACCCTAATGGGAAAAGCGTAGCGATTTTTTCTGATTGGGAAGGCAACGCTGGAAGAACCACTTACGCGCAGATAGGCGGCTGCTACTATTCGGCGCGTCTTGCAGTTTGCGAGCAATTAGTCAAAGAGCAGCGCCAAGCAACCGCCATCGTGCTCAGAGAAGCTCGACCGGGGTACATTATGCCCATTGGCGTCTGGCAAGTGCGGGAAAACGTGAGGAACGCAATGCGGCAAAAACCGTTTCTTTTCAAAAACCTCGCTGAATCCTTGCAGTTCATTAGCGGAAGATTCGAAATCCCGATTCAAAGATGGATACTGCAAAGCGAACTTTTAAAGCGTGCGCTGTTCCAAAAGAAAATATCGGATTTTTTTAAGGCTTAGGCAAGGACAAATTTTAAAAAAGTAGTCTCCTATACTTTGTGCTGACTTTCAATGTTAAACTCTGCAGTTAAACGATACATCTTAACTTTTTCTCCTGAGAAAAGCACAGCAACATTTGGTTCTGAAGTGGAAGCGGCTGCTGTTTACGCGCTTGCTAAGTTTGAACGAGCGAAAGGCGGCGGCTTAATAGTGAAGCAGCCGGAAGAGAAACTTCTTTTCATCGTGAAAATGGGTTATCCGCTGTGGCTGTTTCCCAAGAGCGAAACCGCCTATATGTTCGACGGCTTAGACAGTTACAATTATAACCTGAACTATGCTGATTTGCCCCCGGCTAAAGCGTTTCTGGAGAGCCTTGAGAGTAACTCGAAGACTATGGAAGATTACATGGCTTTTTTGTCTGACCACAACAGTTACTTTAAGCAGCCTCAAAAAGAGAAAACGTTCCTGCTGAGAAGCATAATTGCAGATTTGAATTTTAAAAAAGAGTTCAGCGTTTACCGCAAAGAAGCAGTAGAGGTAACAGATCAGGCGGCAAAGTTAACTCTGCTATCCCCAACATTGGAAGCGGCAACTGTTTCTTCGATGTTAGATGAAATGGGTAAGTTACAATCGTTCCTCAAGGAAGACGCTGAGGAGCTTTCAGAATGCCAAAGATTCGTAAATAAGACAACCAGCCAATACATGACCGAGCTTGATTACGCAGCTGAAGCGGTAAGGGACGAGGCGAACGCAAAAATCAACGCTCAAGAGGAACTTGTCAACCCCAAAATTGCCAAGCTAAACAGCGAGTACAAACGGCAAATCGCGCAGGTTACCAGAAGCTTTAATGAAGAACTTGAAAGTCTCGAAAAATTAAAAGCCAAAACAACAAAATTCATGGAAGACAACGAAGAAAAAATCAAGCTTTTCAACAAAGAAGCAAAGGTCCAAGCAGAAAAAAACCATTCAATTTATGAAAAATCATGGAAAGAAAAAAGCCGTCACGCAAAAAAAGAACTTGACGGACTAAAAAAAGAGCTAAAACGCATTGAAAACAGCATCAAAAACTTAAACACGCAAAAAACTAAGAAAACATCGAAGATGCAGCTTGACCTTGACGCAGAAATCAAGTTGGCTCGTCAACCTCTGCTTGACCTTGAAGCTGCCCGCGACGCTAAAGTGCTTGTTTTTAAACAGAAAACTGAGACTTTGCTTAAACTGGAAAAACCCGTAAAAGACGGTCTTAGCAGCGTCATCAAAATGGGCGAAGCAGTTAACGCAAGGTTTGAAATGGTTGGCACTAAGGAGCAGCAGTTAAAGAGCCCAGCGTTGTTTTATGTGCCCTTCTACGTTGCTTGCTATCAAGCAGGATTAAGCAGACGTTACATTTTTTTGCCGCCATCAATGATAAGCCCCATCAGTTTAGCCGCCAAACTTAAGGGTGCATTCGGCAGGTCAAAAATTAAAGAACTTTTTATCCCGCGGTTCAAAGAGATAACAGCTCTTATTGTCAAGGTTCAAGTGCTTGCTAAACAAGACAGCTTATTAGATGGTGAAATCAAAAATTTAGGAGAAAAAAATAACTTCTTAAACACAAAAGCTGCCCATGACAACGTAGCTAAAGGCTTGGTTTACTTGAACCGTGAAGGTTGGCTCTCAGACAAAGAATATCAGGTTTTAAACGACACGCTATAAACGCAATTCTTGCCCGAATAAAACTTAAGAAAAGTCTTATAAGAATAGACAAACAAACTGGAAGAACACGATGTGAATCAAATGATAAAACAACTTTTTGGTTCTGCTGCTTCAGAAGCGCCACCAACTTCTCTGCCTCCGGAACAGCCGACGGCGCAAGCGCCATCTAAGAAGCGATTTGGAAAGAAACTGTACATCACCATCGCTGCAATCGCAGCCATCGCAGTTATTCTTGTTGCATCGGTGCTGCTTATCCCCCAGGGCACTGCTGATGTAATATCTCTTGGGGTGCAATATTCTGCCGGCGAAAAACTGACTTACGACGTGACAAATTCCATGTCTACTCAAACTGGAAACTCCTCCTCCAACGTAAGTTCACAAAGCACCTTAACTGTGGATGTAGTTAGTTTTGATGGGCAAACCTATACGCTGAACTACACAAGCGTCACGTCCGAGGGCGGCTACTCCATGACAAGTTCACAAGTTATAGCGGTGAAATCCAGTGAGATGGTCACTGTTCTCGCTTTGTTACCTGTTGGACTACAGTTAACAGATTTGGCTTTGAACTCTACCAGCACAAGTCCAGTGATGTCGGCAGCCTTTGATCAGTCACAAGCCAAAGTTGGAGACACATGGCAAGTTCCGTTAAATACTGAAGCATCAAGCTCTGTTCCACCTACAAACTTGACAGTCACCTTCAAAGACATTCAAAGTTTAACTGTTCCAGCAGGAACCTACAAAGTCTTCAGAATCGACTTCTCAGCGACACAAAACTCAACCCCCCTCTCAGATGAAAGCTTGAATCTTTCAGGACAATCATACTTGGAATACGGCACCTGCAAACAGATCCAAAGCAACTTACAGGTAACCATCCCATTTAACGTCGGCACCGCCAGCGAAAACATTGTTGATACATTTACAAGCACATTGAAACAAGACCAAAACGCATAAACCACCCTTTTCTTTTTTTCGGCAAATCCCCAAATGTCCATTTCAAAAAACTTATTGCTACCCAAGAGCCTGAATTAACTGTTTAGTCGGTGGAGTTATGAAGAAATATACTGGTAAAACCGCAACTGCAATAATACCGTTTCCCAACGATAAAATTCTGCTTGTCAAAAGGGACACTGTGCCCTTCAAGGGTTACTGGGCTTTGCCCGGCGGCAGAATGGATCCAGGCGAAACCGTCGAGCAAACCATCGTCCGCGAGGTCAAAGAGGAAACGGGTCTTGACGTAACCATTGTCCGCAAAATCGGCGAGTACATTGAGAAAGGAGTCAAAGACGACGTGGATTACGAGTATTACCCAGCGTGTTTTCTTGTTAAAATGGTCGGCGGAGAAATAAAGCGGCAGGAAAGCGAAATACAAGAAATCCAAATTTTCAATCTAAACGAGCTTCCTTCCCCACTGGCGTTTGAACACGACAAAATGATTAAAGATTATTTAAAAAACAGGGGTACCTGAAAGAGTTAATTTTATTCTCCCTTTAGGTGGAGGCTTCATCCGGGAAGATTTATCGGAAGCATGTATACATTTATGTATCAGTGGAGTTATGGCAAGACAGATTTCAGTCTCAAACGAAGTCTACGAACTGCTCTTAAAACGAAAAGGCAAGAAGAGTTTTTCGCAGGTAATTAAAGAAAGCCTCTGTCACAAAGAAGAAAAATTTGATATTATGAGCTTAGCGGGCATCTTAAAGGATGATAAAGAAGAACTTGAGCGGTTGAAAGCCCAAATAGCCGCAGAAAGAGAAGCAAATTACGGACGGACATTTGAGTGACACTTCTCGATACCAGCGTCATAATAGATTTCTTTGACTGGCGACCAAAAAATTGTTGCTTTAATGAGAGAACTCTCCACGAAAGAAGACGTCAAAACCACAACGATAACTGAGTATGAATTGCTCAGGCACAAGGTTAAAATAAAGAAACAAGCGGCTGAAAGGTTCCTGTCTGGAGCAGCGGTTTACTCTTTCGACAGAGCCGCCGCCAAAGAAGCCGCCCTCCTTTTTGAAAAATTACAGGATGCTGGAAGAACGGTCAATGAGAACGATTTGCTTATCGCGGGCATTTCACTGGCACACGATGAAGTATTGTTAACGAGGGATCAAAAACTCGCCAATGTTGGCAAAGACAACATAAGAATCGTCTAATTACAAAGTATTTTACGTTTTAGGAGGCTGGTATGTTGGTTGTAACCCGCCTTCTGGTTTCTGGTACTCGACTAATCAGGCTAGTGGAAAAGAAAGGGGGTTATTGTTTTTTTGTTAGTTCTTCTAGGATTTCTTTGGCTCTGTCCACTCGGACTTTGCGTTCTTTAACCATCTGTGCTGCAACCTTGTCAACCATGTCGTCTTTGGCGCCTGCGGTGATGGCTATGTTTCTTGCGTGCAGGTTCATGTGGCCGCGTTGGATTCCTTCGTTTGCCAGCGCTCGTAGGGCGCCTAGGTTTTGGGCTAAGCCGACTGCCGCCAGGACTTCTGCGAATTCGTTGGCTGTTTTGACGTTTAAGATTTTCATTGCGATTCTTGCTATGGGATGGGTTTTTACTGCGCCGCCGATTAAGCCTACCGCCATCGGCAACTCGATTACGCCTTCTAAGTCTCCGTTTTTGTTTTTTGTCCACTTTGAAAAGCTCGTGTATTGTCCATTCAGCGCAGCGTAGGCGTGTCCTCCGGCTTCGATGGCGCGGTGGTCGTTGCCTGTTGCCAAAACCACAGCGATTATGCCGTTCATTGCGCCTTTGTTGTGGGTTGCAGCGCGGTACGGGTCAGCTTCCGCAAAAGCCGAGGCGTAAGCGATGCCGTCCACAGCTGCTTCTCCGCCAAGAGATTCTTTGGGTACGGTGCACCATGCTTTCGCCATCCGTTTAGTCGCTAAGTTAGAGATGATGCGCAGGTAAACGTGTCCGCCTGTTAGCTGCTCAAGCATCGGCGCTACTGCTTCAGCCATAGTGTTAACCGCGTTGCCGCCCATAGCGTCACGGCAATCAACATACAATTCAACAATCAACATTTGCCCCATCGACGTATCGATGATTTTCGCACCCAAATCTTTGGCTCCGCCGCCGAAAGAGTTCAAAACTGGATCTTGGTCGTTTGCTTTCTTTAGGATTTCAGCTTTTGCATCTAAAACTTTCTTTTGAGCAAGCTTGGGGTCTTTTAAGCCGACGACTTGAACTTGACCAATCATAATCGGCGTTGTGCTGCTGGTGTGGAATCCTCCGCCGTCGCGAACCATTTTAGCAGCGTAGCAGGCAGCGGCGATAACGCTTGGCTCCTCCGTAGCCATCGGAATCAAATAGTCTTTACCGTTAATTTGAAAGTTGACTGCAAGACCCAAAGGTTCAGGGAGGACGCCGATAACGTTTTCCACCATGTGATCAACCAGTTCGAAGGGCACTGAACCCGTGTTCTCAAGCAAGTGGACTTCCTCGTCGGTTAAGCCTGCAAAATCCTTCACTATCGCTAACCGCTCTTTCGCCGAAAGCTTGTAGAAACCTGAAATAACTGATGTTTTAGCCATATTTCCTTCCTTCATTTACCTGTAAGTTGAGAATGATTAGTCTGATTTTTCGCTTTTAAGCTTTAAGGCAAACTTGGTGGCTTACAGTGTGGTTTGCCCTTTGGCTCTTGGCATTGCCACTGCCGAAACGCCGAGGCGCTTATGAATTTCTTTAGCTAAAATTGTGCCATGTCCCCCGCGGTAATTGTCTGTGATGACTTTTTTGGCTTTTGTGCGTTTAACATATTCTAGTACCCCGTCAAAATCTGAGTGGTCGCTTAAGGCAACTAAGTATTCTCGGTCGCCAATCTGCCTGCACGCCGAATTGAATTCCCAGCCGCTGACGCAGATGCGAGAATTATTCAAGCCAACGTACCCGCGGGAATTCATGTGGTAAAACGCGACGCATGGAAGGTTCCCGCCTAAAAGTTCGCGCCCATCATCATCAGTTGAGAGGGACAGGCAACCCAACTGCATCCCGTGTTGCTCGCAAACCTTCGTAACTTGATAAACCCGCTCCGGCATAACAAAAGGCACAGAAACATCCGCGTTTCTGAGGAGCTGCATGATTTCCTGCAGTTTGCCGTGATAACCAAAAACATACACTGTGCCGCCGCGTAAACGCTTCTCAATCATGCTGACTAAAAGCTCCCGCACATCAACATCAAAAGAGCGCCTGAAAGAGGGGCTCCCATAAGTTGCGTCAACAACCAAAACATCACATTCAACCACCGGAGTATCGTCAATTCTGAAGTCGCCGCTGTAAGCAACCCGTATTCCGCCAGCATCCTCAACAAGCACCTGCGCTGCACCCAAAATGTGATCCGCCTTTAGCAGCGTAATTTGCTCTTCGCCGAACCTCATGCTTTTTCCGTACTCCAACGTTTCAACTGCGGCATCCCGAAGCTTGAGCGAGTCATCAAGCGTCTCCGCGAGGTCTCGGGTGGCTTTAGTCATCAAAACCTTCTCACAGCAACTCAAACTCTTCCGCAGTCCACCGAGATGGTCCGCGTGTGCATGAGTTACAATCCGCAAAGGCCTCTCGCTGAAAGCGTCGCAGGCGACGCTGTCGCCAAGCAAAACCGCGCCGTTTTTCGTTACCTGAGCCCTAGCAGACAAGCCGTGTGCCTTCTATCTCTCGGTTTTTTCTGCCAGCCACTCGATAAGCTGCAGCGGATCGTCAGTTTCAATCGTTACCTGTATAGGACCTAAGGGTGATTCCGCGGTTTCTTCCGAAAAGGAGACGTGCCCCGCAAACGCGACTTGCTTGTTTAAGCAGAAACCAATGGTGTTCCCTCTTATACTGTGAAAAAGCGCCCTTCGGGAGGCATCACGAATCCTGTCACTGCGCAGAATGTTGCGCAGTTTAAAAAGAGAATCTTGTCCTTTAGCTTCAGCCGTCAAAATGTTTGCTCTGCCAGACGGCTTAACCGTTATGGAGGCGTTTCCTAAAACGTTAGTGACCGCCGTCTTCACCTTTTCTTCGCTCTCCGTCGGGTTAACTTCAGCTTGGGCATGAACAGTTACTTCAGCCATTTCGCCTCAATCCTCCTCAGAGCCTCCGCAACTTTAGGCTTAACCTCCTCAACACTATTATCGTTAACTATCATCTGCTCAGCCAACGCTATCACGTTGCCCAAGCCAACGCTAAGCTCCCTTGTATCCCGATCAAGGAAAACGGCCCATCCGCTTGGGTCATCGCTTCGGCGGCGATTAAAAAGACGATTAAACCTTGCTTCAGGCGAAGCATGCACAGCGACAACGCTGAACCTGGCAAAATACGCTTTGAACGCGTCAACCTCGTATAGACTTCTTAAACCATCCACAAGAACCCTGCCGCCGGTTTGTGCTTCAATTTTAGGAATACATTTCTGAGCGACCACGCCAACTCCGCCATCTGCCCGCAGCTGAAGCATCACTTTCCCCACATTCTGCGGAGTCAAATCCAAACCAAGCTTCCTAGTTTCCTCCCTGACCACGTCGCCCATAACAACAATGGAGTAACCATAGTCAACTGCCGCTTCAACAACTAACGATTTGCCTGCCCCAGGCATCCCAGCTAAACCAACAACCAACTTATCAGCGTTCATGACTAACCCCGTTTTAGTTCATAATAGCAAACCCTACCATTAAAAAGCGTTTGTATTTTTAGGAAAAACTTCCTTATGTTAAGTTGCACCATAAACTGCGTGGAAAAAGCCCTTTTAGTTGAAACTTCTCTGCAAGGTGCGGTATTAGGTTTATTCAATTCTAAAGCTGATTAGCCTCTTTGAGTGGACCAAGATCGGTTTTGGGGTTATACCATTTCCAGATCTTATACGCTGTTTCCTCGGAATATCCGGAATCGGCAAGAACCCTCTTTAACGAGCCCTCTGAAGGCGCATGCAGCTTTTTAGCGCTCTGCCGCTGCAACATATCCTCTCCAACGCTGGGCCAAAAATAAACGTTATGAACCGCAAATTCAACTTGTAGATGTGTACAACAGAAATACACAAGCCGTAGCCAAATGGCTATGTTTTTTGCGACACACATATCGTTAATTCTGATTTCAGCTTAATAGTGGAACGATCAAGTATGAGACGCTCCAAACTAGAAATGTATGTTGACATCCTCTCGGTTCTTGCCCATAAAGGACCCCTAAAGCTGACTCACGTAATGTATAAAGCAAACGTTAACTGCTGTGTCCTAAAAGAGTACCTTGACTTCCTCATAAAACAAGGCTTAGTCGAACAACGCACACTGAGGGAAAGAACGTGTAGTTTACGCCGTGACGCAGCGTGGAATAACCGTTCTGAAATACTTCAAAGAACTAAAACAGGTGCTCCCCATAGTTGAGGAAACACGAAACCAAGCAGCAATCCCCTACTAAACCCAGTTTTTCTTTTTTTAACTCTGCATATCCATCAGAAAATACAGGTAAAGTCTGTACATCAAAACTTGTATCTTTTCCATGAATGTGCAAATGCTTAATTATACAGTTTTAACACAAATATCTCTGAAACAGCGATTTAGAAGATAACGGATTGATTTTTGTATGTCTTGGTTAAAAGCTATGAGAGAAAAAGAGCCGCCTGAACCGGCAAATCCTATTGGAACAATTGTTATAGGCACTCTTCACCCTGACATCATCGATACTGCCAAAGAGATGGTTAGAAAATCACTTAAAACTGCCCAATTTAAAACTGTAGATGCAGGGAAAGATGTTTCTGTTGCAGATTTTATTTCAAAAGTCAAAGAGGCAAACCCTGACATAATTGTCGTTACTATCAGTATTTCTGGCGCTAAAGAGAATCTTCTAAAACTGATTTCTGCTTTAGAAGCTGAAGGACTAAAGGGCAAAGTTGCAGTCATGATAGGCGGTGCAGCTGTAGACAAAGAGGATGCCGACAAAATCGGTGCATTATATGGCAAAACAAGAGAAGATGCAGTGGCTTTGGCAAAGAAAGCAATAGAAGAAAAACGGAACAAACTCTAAAGTCTAATGAACAAATGCTGTTACAACATCCTTCTTTTTCGATTTCCTTAGAATTCTATTTGGAAGTCTTCATCGCCCTATTTTACTTTGTACGTTTGAATTTACTTTAAGCACTAGTGCGCTGCGCAGTAGCCCTATTTATCCTCTGCAATAGACAACATTTATTATTCACACTCTGTCCAAGTCTCAGTTCCAGCGATGACTAAATAAATGAAAAAACAATTTAGGCACATGTTAACAGTTGTTTGCGAATGTGGCGAAGAAATTCTGATTATTCCTGACCTGAAAGAGATGGCTAATTGTATTGAGGAACATGCCAAACTGCATGTACAAAAGGAAATGGATCCTTTAAAAAAACAAGCTGAGCATGATAGAATAGAAGAGCAATTAACTCAAAAAGTCATTATTGAAATTGCAAAAACATCAATTACTGGGTCAAGCTAGTCATCGGTCTGAGTCTTGTATAGCAAGATTTATATTTTTATTACAGCGCATTTTACGGTATTGGGCTAATATGCTAAATAACAAATTAGGGCACTACATACAAATCTCAAAGTTTCTCACAGAGAATGGTCCCCAAACATTCAACCAATTGAGTTTATTCTTAAAGAATCCTAACAAGGCATCTTTGAAGAGAGACCTTGATTTTTTAGTAAAAAATGAGATAATCACTGAGCTATCAAGAGGCAATATAACTCAAAGATATACTATAGCTCCTTCAGGAATTACTGTTTTAACTTTCTTTAATATCCTGCCTTCAAAAGAAACAATCAAAACTTCAACTTAAGCGCGCCGCAAGTTCCTTGAATTTTCAAGCGGGAAAGTCTTTGTCCGCCATATTAACTTATTACAGACCTCTAGTATTGTCCGGTAGTCTGGCTAAAAGTCCCAAAGCGTGTTTGCGCTGTGTCTGGCCTCTTCCATGATCGATAGCACGGTTGCTTGGGATAATCCTGTTTTCCTTTCAATTGTCAATCTGTCTTGGTTAAGCAACTGTTTTATGAGAACTATCCCCGAGTTAACCAGCCTCTGCCTTGCTTCAACGCTTACTCCTCTAAGGCAGCTTAACGGGTATAACTTGTTTTTTTCAATGGCTTCTCTTAATCCGAAGTGTTCAGGTGAAGTCCATCCTATCTGTATGAGGTTTTTGCATTTGCCGTACCGTATTGCATGTTCCGAGTATCTGGTGTTGGTGACTATAACGGCGCGGTCAATTTTTAGGTCTGTTAAGCCAAGCGAGAAGGCGTCTGTAACGTCTTCGAGCACTGCCCAAGCTATTCGGCTTTCATCCAGCCCCGTTAAGGCGTGGTAGCTTAAATGATGTTTAACCTCAACAAAGTAGGTGACTCCGTCCTTCCTTGCAATGCCATCCACCTCATGTTCCCCGCATTTCCCCCTGAGAACCTGATTAGGCGTGACCTCAAAACCGGTGTGCGCCAACAAAACCTGTATGAACAATTCAAACTCCGGCTTGGGCTCCATCAGGCTTATACCCCGTTTTAAGTCGTAAAGGTGGCTGACAGCAGGCCGGTATTTCCTCATATACGTGAAAATAAGCTTAAGAATCGCCTCTGTAGTTATGCCTTCGTAAAGTCTTCTTTCAACCCGCTCCGCAACTTCATTAGCGATGTAGCTGTCTGCGCCCATTCTCAAGCATGTCTGAACGATTTTTTCTCTGTTAAACGATTGTTTGGATCCGTCTGCTTTGGTTACGAGAAACGCCAAGTGAATGCACCAGTTAGAGAGAAAAATATGCGGGGTGCAGTTTTAAGTTTACCCATTTCCAAAGATGTTATGCTGAAATGGAAAGCTGAACAAGCGCAATCCTCAAACGCTACATGGACGAGCCGGGCACAGAAACAACAGATATAATTTTTGGTCGCACGCTAATGTTGAGTTAATGGGCAAAAATTAGTGTTAAACGGATTTAGCCTTGCGCTAACAGAGATAAGGCAAAAAGAAGAGGGGGGGAACCTTATCTTCTATTAGCAGCCGAACCCGCATAAACAACCGCTGGCTCTTGTCACCCATTATCCCTCAAAGAGAATATAAAATAATGTTGTCACAAACTGAAACCAACAACAGAACCGCTTGTTCGGAATTGTATGAAGATTTATTTCTTTAATTGTTTAATTTTTTCCCATGGAACCTCTATTCTAACTTCTTTACCCTTTTCATCTTTGCAAGTTATAGCCATGGTTTCTTTTCCATTAACATCATGCATAATTTCAAAATTTGCTTTATCACGTTTCTTGTTAACAACAACTTCAATGGTTTCGAATATTCCAACTTCTTCCTTCTGTTTTTTTGACATCACAACTTCACCATCATAATTGTAAGCAATGGTCTGCTTAAGAAGTTTTTACTAGCAGCGCTCCACAAACAGAACACGGATCTACCCCCGAGATCTGTCTCTCTCACAGACTACCCCCTCGGCTTAATAGATGAACCAAATAGGCACATCTATAGGATCCAAATAGACAAGCAACCAAGCTATCTCACAGCTGGAAATTCGCGACAGGCGAAACGGGCAACATCAACAAAACCCACAAACAACCCGTAAACAAGCCACCCATACAAAACACAAAATGGAAAAAAAGTGTAAATCAGAAACGATGAAAAGTATCAAAAAAGCTCTGATATGTGAATACAAAGGCCATAAACTACACAGTACAAAAATACGCATCAGAACTAATCAAAACCTGATAAGCTTGAATAGTTAGACCAGATACACTCCGGATAGTTGAGGAACAGGAATCGTGCCTAAACTGGCTAAAGCCACTCGAGCAATGGAAGACCCAGAATGGGTAAAGTGGGCACTGAGCAAAACCGAAAAAAATCTTGAAATGATGCCTGAACTCAAGCTGCTGCAAGATAGACTGTTGTCCCTTGGCGGCGATTGGGTAGCACTTCAACCTGAGCCCGACCTCGAAACTCTCCTAGACAAAGGTCAACTCGTCAAAGGCAAGGTTATTTTTAAACCAATTGCACCATGCCAATGCCATAGCAACTGTGCCCAATTCTGGGACAAGCACCCTAAAACCTACAGAATTGCAACTGGGTGGGCATTGAGCGCTGACGGTATTTGGCGACAGCACACATGGCTACTCAAAGGCAAAACTGTTATAGAAACCACCATGCCCAGAACCTTGTATTACGGCATTGTGCTCGGAGACGAAGAAGCCAACAACTTCTGGTGGCATAATTGGTTAATTTGAGAAGAACAAAAAGCACCCAATATTTGAATGGGAACAAACACTAATAAAATTCTAAGCATATTGTAGAAAATTTTTTTGCGTATTGAGAAAAAGTAATCTTTCATAATAATCTTATAATAAGATTAAATTTATAGCTAAGAACATACTGGATAACAGAATTGGTGACTATGGTCACAAAGGTACTGAAAAAGAAAGAAGTCGAAATAGGATTCATTTACATACCAGTTGAAAACAGACTGGAACTTTTGCAAGGTTTAACGCCACCCTTTACCACAAAACTAAATGATGAACCGGCTGAATGGGATAAAGAAGGAAGACTTCGTTGTTCTAAATTATTGAAAAGTAAATTTCCAATTAATTCTGAGGTTATCGTAACAAGAAATGAAAATGGATTTGAAGTTAAATTAAACGGGCTGGAGCATGTGCCCTCTATCTCTGAGTCCACGGAAATATTAGATG
This sequence comes from Candidatus Bathyarchaeota archaeon, assembly GCA_963828195.1. Classification (GTDB taxonomy): domain Archaea; phylum Thermoproteota; class Bathyarchaeia; order Bathyarchaeales; family Bathycorpusculaceae; genus Bathycorpusculum. Next base: position 442,297 of record CAWHDT010000005.1, on the reverse strand, counting down.
AACAGCCAAAGCTAAGTACAGCAAGCAATACCGAAGTAAATGATTGTATCTCAGAACCTGAAAATGATTTTGAGCAAAATAAAACTTGGTATAAAATGCTTGAAGGTGACTGCATAGAACATCTCAACAAAGGAACTGTTGGTACCGTACATCTTACTTTTTTTGACCCACCTTATCTCCAAGGCAAAGAATATCGATTTTTCGATGATAATCAATCGGTTGACAAATACTGGAACTGGATAAAAGCAATTATAGAAGGCGTTTACAAAAACACCTCAGACGGTGGATGTATATATTTCATGCATAGGGAAAAAAATGCTGAAATCATACTCAAAATATTAAGAGAAACTGGTTGGAATTTCCAAAATCTAATCATTTGGAAAAAAAAGACGTCTGCTGTTCCCATTGAAACAAGGTTTTCAAAACAGTATCAGATAATTGTATATGCCATTAAAGGGAATAAGCCAAGAGTTTTTAACAAAGTGCGAATAGATCCACCGCCTTTACCCGAGCACAAATACCAACACGAAAATGGCGTTTATTTAACAGATGTGTGGGATGATATTAGAGAACTAACATCCGGATATTTTGCTGGAGATGAAGCACTAAGGGACGAAAGTGGCAAGAGAATACATGTTCAACAAACGCCAGTAGCGTTACTTTTGAGAATAATTCTATCCTCATCTCATCAAGGCGATGTGGTATTTGATCCAACTGCGGGGACGGGCACTGCTTTAGTGGTTGCAAAACAGCTAAAAAGAAACTCAATTGGAATAGAAATTGACCCCGCACATGTGAAATTAATTAATTGCCGTTTGGCTGTTCCAAGAGCGTCTGACAGCATACACCAACTACGTGATTACTACCGGTTTACCGCGCATCTCGACGATATTTGGCAAAGAAGTAAGATTGTTGGAAAGCAAAGGGAACTTCTGTAACATAGATTCTCATTCAATAAATAGCAAGTGAGCGGATCAAAGCCAAAATAGCTTATAAGCAAAAGCCTAGATGTAATAAAGAGGCCTAAGCAGTGTCTATCAACTTTGACTTCAGTATCAACGTCATTCCATCAATTATTAAAGAAATATACTCAGCTGAAAAATATGTTCGTATTGCAATTTTTCAATTACACAACAAAGCGGTAATCGACAGCCTTAACAAAAAACTTGCCGAAGGGTTAAAAATAGAAATTTTCACGCTCCCATTTGATAGTATTAACCGAGATATTAGGTCAAGGGTGGAGCCGCTGTTAAGTGAATTGCAGAAAAATGGTGCGATATTTTACTTCGATAGATGGAATATCGGTGATCCCAGTAGAACCACAACTGCAGTCGGAAGATGGTATTCCTTCCATGGTAAATTCATAGTTACTGAGAAGAGTGCTATTGTATTATCCGCTAACTTAACTGAAGAACAAGAATTAGATGCGATGATTGTCTTTAAAAACGATGAAACGAGAATAAAGGAGTTAAACAATCAATTTGATCGGTTGATCAATCTTTTTGTGTTGAGAAACGGCTCTTCAGATGGTTCGGTAAAGGAAAAAATATTTCAAGCAAAACCGGATCAAAACGGCAAGATTTTTGAGTTGCCCAAAAATATTGGAAAAGAGCACATTGATCATTGGATTAGAGAATATCCTTTGGAAATATGCGCATCTAGTCAAGATATTCTTGAAAAGCTATACCTGACGCCCTTCGATTGTATTGGGCGTGAACTGCTGAACGGCTTAATCGATAATGCTGATCAGTATGCATATATTTCTACAGAAACATTTACTGACACTGACTTTTGTGAATTTCTAGTTGCAACTGCTGTAAATAAAAAGATACAAATTACCATATTAACTGGTGGTACAAGCATGGATTTTACCGATAGAACGGAAAATATGCTTCGTGATCTTTTAGCGCATGGAATAGACGTGAGGATAACCAATCAAGAATTACATGCAAAGCTTCTGTTAACTGATAAAGCGTTGGTAGTTAGTTCGATAAACCTCAACAAGATGAATTTGGGCTTTCACACAACAAAAGGGTACTGGCGAGAGAATACCGAATCGGCTTTTGTTAGCAAGAATTCCGAGCTTATTCAATGTGCAAAAGAAAAATTCAAGGTTATACTAAACGAAAGTCAAAATGTGGAAACAAAATTGGTTACAAAAATTGAGACTGTTGTCCGCAGAAACTTCGCTAGAACTTTTGGGCTGCAATCTAGTCCTGGTGCTCGCAAACTAATAGCGAAATTCATTCTCTTAAAGCAACTTGAAAATAGGCAAGTGCTTACCAAATTAGGTAAAATTACAAAAAAACTCATGGAACACTTTAAGCGTACTAAAATTGAAAAAGAAGATTTCATATCCGCAATGGTTTTGTATTATTTATCAGAAAGAAAGCAAGATATTGCAAATCTCCGTGAGAAAATCGCGGAAATCGACGGAAGCATCAATGTATTGGCTGCGGTAAATAGTTTGGAATTCTCTGGATTTGTTGAGAAAGAGGGCGATTATTTGAAGATTAACGTAGAGGCTCTTTTTCCATAGCACAGTCTGATAACTTTAAGAGTGACTTTTATTTGGGTTGGTTTTTATTTGTTGGTGGAATCTGGTGCCTTGACAGCTCAGCCCAGTAGAGCGGCTGCCTTGTAAGAAGCAGTGTGATTAGACTTTGTTTTATAATATCTCGACAGGGCGTAATCCTTTCCTTTAGTGTGCAAGCATTACAACTCCTGCACCCGTAGGAGGCACCTGCATACTGCAGGAAACCGCTAAAGTTAGTGCCTATGTCATGTTGTTGTGGCTGTTTTGCGGGTGGCTGAGGTTGTAGGTGTTTGTTTTTGGTGTGGGTGTGTTGTTGTTTGTTTTGTTGTTGGCGTGGTTGGCGGTGGTGGGGGTGGCTGGGCGGTTTTGTTCTGTGGTGGTTTAGCTGGTGTGAGATTTTCTTTGTTTGTGCTGGGTGGCGGCGCTGAATTGTTGGTGTTCACGGTCTTTCATGTTGCCCGGCGAACAAAGGATCCTCGGCATCCGTCCGTACGCGACAGTGCCGTCAACATAGATTCAACATGGAAAGTCGCATTCGCCCATCCTAAAGTCGCAACCCGCAAACGCCTTCCAACCCCAAACAACCAAAGCAACCCAAAACGCAAAGACCCAGAGCGGAAAGTCGCAACTTACGCCAGCCCAAAAGTCGCAACTTAAAAATATCTGCAAAAACCCACCAACGAAATCTCGAAAATCTAAAAAAATTAAGACTGAAAAATCCCCAGCTAAATACGCTATCCTCGGCTTTTTGGCCAAATAAAAGAATGGCTTTTATAATCATTGCACAGACTTAAGGCAGAACATAAATTGCCAATAGAATACGTTTGCAGAAAGTGCAACAAAACCTATTCGAATCTGGAGTATGAGCAGAGCAGGTTTTGCAAGGTGTGCGGTTCTTTTCTGCTGCGAAGTTTTAGGGATGACCGTTATGCTCAAATGTTGGCTCAAAAAAGCTTTGGCAATCAAGCTTCCGCAATTGGCGAGAATGGTTCTTTCAAAGAAAAAATCGCGTTGACACGGGCGGCTGAAAGTCTAAGCGAGAGAATTGCTCGTTCAAAAGAGTATGAGGTAATTTCTGAAACAGAAAAAACCACGGAACACCCCGCTGAATCGGCGGTTGAAAGCTGGATTTGGAGCAGCGAATACGACGAGGCATTGAACCTTGAAAAGAAACTCATCAAACAATACGAAGGCAAAAACCTCCAAGACGCCATAGCTGGCGAGATTGTTTCAAATCAACAGGGAGAATGTTACCACATCTCAGCTTCGCGCATTTCTGCCTTTAAAAAAGCAACTTACCAGGAAAGCAGACAACAAATCATCTCAGACCTGAAAGCTCTTCCCGGAATAGGACCTGCACGCGAACAAACCCTAAAACAACAAGGATACACAACAATAGTAGACCTTGAAAATCACCCCCTTTGGAAAAAACAAGCCCATGACTTCATGAAAATAATAAACAAAAAAGAAATCCCCCAAATTCAAAAATGGCTATGGCAACGCTTCCCCAAATCGCATCCGCTGCTTCATTATTTAGCCGGGTTCTGCCAAGATCAAGACTTCGCCATCGTAGACATCGAAACCTTAGGGCTGTCAGAGCGACCCATAATTCTACTAGGCATAGCTAAACCAGCCAAAACTCATGTTTGCACAAGCCAGTTTTTGCTAAGAGACATTCAGGATGAACCCAGCGCGATTTGGGCGCTTATTTCGCAGCTTGAACCCAACTTGTCACTCATAACCTATAATGGCAGAAGCTTTGATATTCCATACATTAAGCAAAGATTAGCTTACTATGGGTTAGATGCGCCGCTGGATAACCCGCATTTTGATGTTCTCCACTTCACCAGACGGGCACTGCGTCACAAACTAGCGGATTGTAAACTAGAAACCGTCGAACAATACATCGGAATAAAGCGAGACATCAACATTCCGGGCGCCTTGGTTCCTCACTTCTACGAAACTTACTTGAGAACAAAAAATGCTGGACCGCTCGTCGCAATTGTTGAGCACAACCGGCAAGACCTGCTAACCCTCGGAACATTATTTTCCAAGCTTTATGAGGAGTGGAACCTTTGATAGACGACTTTATCCGAAGCATAAAGCACATGCAAGGCTACAAAAAACAGATAGTGCACATACAAGAAATTCCCCCGCACGAAGCATGTTTTGGCGAGTTAGAAAAATCCCTGCCGCAAAATATTCAAAATTGCTTATTGACCCGAGACATCCATCTTTATTCGCATCAGGCTGAAGCCATAAACAAAGCAAGAGCGGGCAAGAACGTGGCGATTGTCACTCCGACAGCTTCAGGAAAAACCTTAGCTTTCAACATTCCTGTCCTCGAAGCTCTCACAAAAGATCCCAAAGCGACTGCACTTTACCTTTACCCGACTAAGGCGCTCACAAATGACCAGCTAAAGGTTCTAAGAGAACTGGAAAAAGAAACGGGCATCCAAGCTTACCCTAACGTTTACGATGGTGATACTCCTCAAAGTCAAAGGGCAAACATAAGAGAAAACAGTAAAATCATCTTAAGCAACCCATATGGGCTCCACCAGTACCTTCCATGGCACTATAAGTGGCGAAGCTTTCTTGGAAACCTCAAATTCGTCATAATCGATGAAGCCCACGTTTACCGCGGCGTATTTGGCTCAAACGTAGCCATGCTCCTAAGACGTCTTATGAGAGTATGCAATTATTACCACGCCGACCCACAAATCATCCTCTCATCAGCCACCATCGCAAACCCCCAAGAACACGCCAAGAAACTGACGGGAAAAGACTTCGAAATCATCTCAAACGACGGCGCCCCAAGAGGAAAAAAATCATTCCTCTTCTGGAACCCACCATTCATCGACGACACCAACACCACACGAAGATCCACTCATCAAGAAACCAAAGACCTCCTAACCCTAAACATCACAAAAAACCTCCAAACCCTCTGCTTTACAACATCCCGCCAAATGGCTGAGCTTATAACAAGATGGACCAAAGAAGACCTCAAAAAAAGATCACCAAAACTAGCCAACTCCGTTACAGCTTACCGAGCAGGTTATCTGCCTCAAGAACGGCGGGAAATAGAGAACAGGCTAAAGACAAAAAGCTTGATCGGTGTTGTGTCAACCAACGCACTCGAATTGGGCATCGATATTGGTTCTTTGGATTCAGTGATTATCTCTGGTTACCCGGGAACTGTCATATCGACTTGGCAGCAGGCGGGAAGAGCAGGCAGAACCAACGCAGATTCACTTGTAACGCTGGTTGCTTTTCAGAACCCTCTTGACCAATACTTCATGAAGCATCCCAAAGACTTCTTTGGAAGGTCACATGAACAAGCCATTATTGATTTGCATAACCGCTACATTTCTTTGGGGCACATTATGTGTGCGGCAAGCGAGCTGCCCCTGACAGAGGCCGACAAAAAATATTTCCCCGAACTATTCCAAGAAAGCGTTCAAGCTCTGGAACGACAAAATCTGGTTCGCAAAACGCCGAGGGGATACGTCTATTCGGGAACTGCAAGGCCTGTCGAGGTTGTAACGTTGGAGAGTATCTCCGACAAAACCGTCACCGTAACCTGTAACGGAACCGTACTTGAAACCCTCTCCTTAAACAAGGCCTACGAGGAAGCATACGCGGGCGCAGTTTTGCTTCATCAGGGCGAAACTTACATCTCTGAAGAATTAGACCTCAACAAATTAACAGCTAAAGTCACACAGGAAAACGTCAACTACTACACGGAAGCACTAAAAACCGTTGATGTCGCCATAAAGAGAACTCTTGAAGAAAAACAAATCGGAATCCAGGTTGGCTTAGGCGAATTAATTACAACGGAATTTTACCACACCTATGTCACCAAATCATATGATGAGGTTGTTGAGAGAAAACCGCTTAATCTCCCGCCGTTATCGTTTTCAACGGTTGGCATGTGGTTTATTATTCCTGAGGAGATCAAGAGGGAAATCGAAGATGGCGAGCTCGATTTTGACGGGGGAATTCACGCGGTTGAGCATGCGATGATTGCGATGTCGCCGATTTTTGCGATGTGTGACCGATGGGACATTGGAGGCTTATCGACTCCTCTGCATCCGGACACGGGGAACCCAACGATTTTCATTTATGACGGCTTTGAAGGCGGGATCGGAATTTCAGAAAACCTCTACCAAAACATAAAACCCTTACTCGAAAAAACCTTAGAGCTGATTGAGAATTGCGAGTGCAAAGACGGTTGTCCCTCATGCATCTACTCGCCCAAATGCGGAAACGAAAACAAACCCTTAGACAAGAAAGCAGCAAGCATAATTCTGAAAAGGCTTTTAGTGATGCTGGAAGGCTAGAAATGCTCTGCTTGTCTGGATAAAACAACCGTGCACTTGGGTTTCAACAGGCGTCTTCCTTTAGAAGTGTCCGTAACTCTTTTACTCTTCCAGCTTTAATGTCTGCTTGCCCTTCCTCTATGGCTTTTACCATTTCGGGGTCGCTTAAAATTTCGAAGGTTTCCATCCGTTCCCCCATAAGCTTGGTTGCTTCATCGAGCTTTTGCTTGGTTTCAGCGAGAAGTTTACGATCTTCCTCATCTAAGTGTACTGTCTTCGCCATCAAAGATCACTACTTGATATGAATGCAGGAAGCGTCTTATAAATTTGAAAAAGCTGCTTCTCAAAGAGCGATAGCGCACAAATCATGTTGAGGCTGTTTTGCGGTGGCATTATTGTAGGTCTCTGTTTTTGGTGTAGGTATATTGGTTGTTTATTCAGTTGCTGGACAGCGGCAAATGTGCGATAACTGAGCGATTGGGTGAATAAGGTCATTTAGCACCATTTTGTTTTTAGGTTCTCTATTTCTTTAAAGTGATTGTCGTCTGAAAATAGGGTGCATTCATAGATTTGGGCTGTTGCTGCGATTACGCTGTCAGCCATTGGCATTTTGTGTTTGGTTCTTATTTCCGCACTTTTTATTGCTGTCTGGTAATCGACGTCGATGACTTTAAAGTCGCGTCTTATCGTGCTGCTTCTAAGGTCTGCAACATCTTTTCCCTGCCGCAGAAAATTGATGCGGTGAATCTCATGGACGGTTAATGATGAAACCATCCTTTCCTTAACTAACCGCAATTCCTCCTTGAGCTTTCTTAAACGCTCTCCATCCTCGCTGTAGAAGTACTCAACAAAAAAGCGGGTGTCATATAGACGCCTGTCAGGCATCTTCGTCCCTCATTTGATCCAGCATCTTTTTCAACTCGGCAACGTTGCCTTTTCCAGCGCCGCTGCCTGCCAAATCAAAAATGCTCGGGCGCTTTTTAATCACGATCATGCCGTTTTGCTCAACAATCTCTACTTTTGAGCTCTCCTCTATGCCAAACTTTTTTCTTATCTCTATGGGTATGGTTACCTGCCCCTTCCTGGTAACTACAACTTCAGTCATGCCTTAACACAAGTACAACTTAACAAAAGTACTACTTAACTTTGCCGCAACAAAAACCTACAAAGCAACATAAAAGTCTAAAAAGCGGAGACGGAAAAGGCTCGGCTTTATCTCAGTGTGGAAGCACTGCACCAACAACCAGAAGACCTGTTTGCATGCACCGCGAAACTGCCAAGCCAGCGCCCAAGTCATGTCATCGTGGCTGTTCTGGGAATGGCTAAACATTAGGCGTTTGTTTTTTGGTGTAGGTGTTGTTGTTGTTTGTTTAGTTGTTGGGTTTTGTCGGTGGCGGGGGGTTGCTGGACGGTTTTGTTCTGTGGCGGTTTAGCCGGTGTAAGCTTTTCTTTGTTTGTGCTGGTGGCGGCGTCGAATTGTTGGTGTTCACGGTCTTTCATGTTGCCCGGCGAACAAAGAATCCCCCGGCACCCGCCCATACGCGACAGTGCCGTCAACATAGATTCAACATGGAAAGTCGCATCCGCCCATCCCAAAGTCGCAACAAACAAAGCCTTTTCAACCCCAAACAACCAAAGCAACCCAAAACGCAAAGACCCAAAACGGAAAGTCGCAACTTACGCCAGCCCAAAAGTCGCAACTTAAAAATATCTGCCAAAAACACACCAACGTGATCTGGAAAGCGGGTGCTTTTGGGTGTTCTGCAGGGGTTCAAACAAAAAGTTCATTTGTGTCACTACTTATCTTGAATCGAAGTTGGTTTGCATCTTATGAGTGTTGAAATCAAAATGCTAAAGGAGTTTACGCCTAATCAATTAATACTCGTGTGTGGGTTGCCTGGAACAGCTTACATTGGGAAACTTTCAGTTGACTACCTCATTCAGCAACTCAAAGCTGAACTGGTTGGGGAAGTTTACTCAAAGTATTTTCCGCCCTTTGTCGTTATTAAAGAAGACGGACTTGTTGAGCTTCTTCGAAACGAACTCCACCTATTCAAAGAAGAATCGGGACGAACAATCGTTTTTCTCACGGGCAACTCGCAGGCTTATTCTCCTGAAGGCCAGTACGAGGTTGCGGATGCGGTGTTGGATTGGGCAATCAAAAATAGCGTGCAGAGAATATACTCCGTTGCAGCCTACGTAACTGAGAGACCCTTTGAGGCACCAAACGTTTACTGTACCACGACAACATTAGCTCTACTTGAAGAAGCTAAAACGCATGGAGCCCAGTTTCTGGAGGATGGAGTCATCGGTGGCGAAAACGGCATAATAACAGGTCTTGCCAAAAAGAAAAACGTGGAAGGAGCCTGTTTGCTTGCGGAAACTCACGGGTACCAAACTCCCACTGGAGAATACGTTATAGATCCCCGGGCGGCGAAGGCGGCTTTGAAAGTTTTGTCTTCAATGTTGAATTTGAAAGTAGATATGGAGCCGATGGACAAGCAAGTGGCGCAAATGGATGAGACAATTGCGAAATTGGTTGAAATTGAGCGTCGAATAAGAGAACAAATGGCCGGTTCAGGTAAGAAGCCCGCCTACGTCACTTAACTGAGGATGCATTGATGAAAAAAGAAACGTGGATAGAACGCCGCGGCGACGCCAAAGTTATCGACCCCATAGCTGTTGTTGGATCGCCCGGGTTGAGGTCTATAGGCAAACTTGTTATGGATAGTCTCATAGCGAAAACCAAAGCAACGAAAATTGCAGACCTGTATTCCATGCATATGCCTTCCATCTACGAAACTAAGCCTTCTTATGCTGCCGATCCAACGTTGCCTGGCTTTGGAGGAGTTATTGTTGAATCCGGCGAAGCAGACTTTCCCAAAGTCGAGTTCTACACTAGTTTCTCCCCTTCTTTAATCATTACAAAGGGATATCACGCAAATTTTGAAGGCCAATATGAAGTTGCCATAAAAGTTCTAGATTTCCTAGCTGAAAACCACGTGAAAAGAATAATAGTTATTGCAGGTTACGGTTCAAAGGACAAGAAAATATGCTGCGCTGCTACCAGCAAAGAATTAGTCGCTGAGATGAAAGAAAAATACAGCATCGACATAAGATACAAAGGACCCTTCATGGGCTTCTCAGGGTTGGTATTTGGCTTGTCAAAACGAAAGGGTATTGAGGCACTTTGCCTTTTTGCCGGCACCGAACCAAAGGAAGATGACCTTGAGTTTCCAGACAAAGAAGCCTCAGACCGAGCTTTGGATAAGCTCAATATGATACTTGGCTTTGACAAATAGCGCAAAGTGCGGGCTGGAAAAAGTATGCAGAAGACAGTGAGTTGATGTGTTGGAAGCCGCTAGAGCGCCCTCACAATTTGGGGTAATATTCGATTTTGATGGCACATTAATGGACTCTTATACTTGTAGAGAACTTGCCCACATTGAAGTTGCCAATATTCTTGCAGATTATGGAAAAGAACGAGGTTGCAAAATAAACAAAGAAGCTATGGTTGCCCTTATTTCTGATGTTGATAGGGAAATGTCTGCAAAGCTGATTTATGATAGAAAAGTTTGGTTTTCAGAAGCAGTTAAAAGATACTGCACTCCCGCTTTGAAGCTGCCCCGGCAAGTCTTATCTGAAGCCGTTCTGAGCTACTGGCGTACCATAGTCAAATATTCTCTTCCATATCCTGGAGCGGTGGATTTGCTTGTTTCTCTTAAGATGAAGAATATGCATTTAGGAATGGTTAGCGATACTGATGGGCTAAAAGGAATGAAATATCAAAGGCTATGCTCGTCTGGACTAATCGAATTTTTTGATGCAATTGTTGTTTCAGGAGAGGACACAAAGGAAACAAAACCTCACAAGCAACCATTTATCAAAATCTGTGATCTTCTAAAAATCGCGCCTGCAAGTTGCGTGTATGTTGGAGATAACCCTGCTGTGGATGTTGCTGGTGCAGAACAAATAGGTATGAAAACTATCCTGATAAGAAATTCAACTGCTAACTTTAATGAAGCCAAATTCAAAGCAGACTGTATATTGGATAGAGAAAGGTTCAGCGAACTTGAATTATTAATAGGTAAGTTGCTCCGAATAGACTTGGGTTAATCTGCGAGATGTTTTCCTTCATGGATGAAGTTATAAGATTTGGTACATCCACTAACTGCCGCCTTTGCCAGAACCTAAGGCGCATGTTCTCGTTTAAGAATTCAATATTTTACGAACCGCTATGGACTTTGTTGATTTAGAATATCGGCCAAGATTTCTTTGCGGTTCTTTTTTTGGTTCTTCATGCCTAATAGAGAATATTTCAGAGTTAAAATAAAAACTTTATTGATTCAGCCTAGTGAACAAGGCTGATTAAACAAGCTTCAACCGACATAAAAAAGGGAATGCATCTGTGTTTCCGCTCGATTTAGGTACCATTTGCACCAAATAGAACATTAATTGAATTATTTGTAACGTAAGAGTCGCAATACATAAGAATCATTTTAGCTAAAAAGCCTCCACTCAGGTGAATGCAATGGACTTCTGCCCAAAATGCGGATCTATACTTCAAACAACGAAAAAAGACTCCTCCACACTTAGATGCCCAAAATGCAAATACCAAAAACCAACGGAGCCTAAAGAATCAAACAAAAAAATAAGCCTACATCTTGGCAAAGGAGCTGAAATCGCTGTTATAGACCAAAGCAAAGAGGCAATGCTTAGGCTGCTTCCAACAATCCATGTGGTCTGCGAAAAATGCGGAAATACCGAAAGCGAAACTTGGTCTGTTGAAGCTGCAGACGAGACTATTCATTCAACAATTACATTCTTCAGATGCACAAAATGCAAAACCACCAGAAGAGAATCCGGATAAGCCAGAAACGCACTTGTCAGATACAACTGATTTTAAGTAAAAAGAGAATTGCAGCTGACACCAAGACTACATAATAATAAGAAATGCGTTTTACAATCCCCAGCTTTGTACAATGTTTTGATGGGGCTTGCTTTTCTCATGTTTTTCTTTTTTCTTAGCTGTGACTTTGAACCTGCTGATTTTTACCACGTTGTTTTCCACGGTAACCCAATGCGTGCCGTTTAAATTCTTGTGGTAAACAAACTTTGTTACCATTCTTGCCAATGCATGGGCGGAAACATCCGTTATATTCAGTTCCAATCCCTCGGAAGTTATTGATGAATTCAGTTTGGATTGGCTACGCAAAAAATTCGCGAGGTTTTCTTTCTCGCCGTCCAAATCCGCCATTTGAACTTTTACGACGCTCTTATGTTTAAACAGCAAGTGTCGCCAACTCTAATTGTATAATAATGCACAATTCTATCTATTTAAAAGCTACTCAGATTCAAGTCATAATTAACCTGGCAGCCCCAAATATGGATTGAATGACAGAAAAAGGGGGCATGCGGGTTATGTTTTCCACTTTTCAAGGAGTCAAATCCGACCCCTGCTTAGCCATTTATTTTTCATCGGAGATCTAAAATAAATTTAAGCTGAGATTGTAACCAATACTTTGTTAAACCCATGGCAAAAGCTTGCAACCTATATTCCTGGCTATTCATGAGATTTTAACCCAGTTTTGTATTTTGTGTTAAACCCCACAATTTTACAAAAACTAAAATAAGCGATTGGCAAATGATGGGAGAGTGGTGTTTTGAGAAAAGGTCTCGATAAGAAGACAACGCAGGAACTGCTGAAGGAACATTTGGGCTGGAATAGCTTGGATGAATGTCAAGAAGGGTTTTGGCTGGATAAAAATACCTTCATCAAAGCTGACGGTATTCAAATTGTTAAAGTTGAGAGGCAAAAACTTGACGGTGAACAAAAATCAGAGCCCTTACCTATGGTAATTTTGAATGGCGTTGTAGAAATGGTTGTTGATAAAGATAACAAGATATTATCAGTTGATAGTAAAGAAAAATTTGGTTTCTGGCTTGATGCCTTGAGCAGAATTTTAAAAAGTAATGATGTTTGAAGACGTTTTGAGATGGAATCTATTCTATCATTCCACTGCACATCAGAGGTTAATGTTCTAAAACGAAGAAAATTTGATAAATTTTTTCTTATACCAAGACACTGGGTTTAAAGAAGAGACCACGAAAAACTAAATGAATAAATCAATTTCCTAAAGAGTATGCTGAGGCTCTGGAACTTTGGGAGGAAAATAAAAATGCAAAATCTAATTGTTCTGATAAAATGGATTTACCAGAGCCTTCTCAGCCTCGGTCTATCGCAGCTCTTACGCTTTTCACCATATCCAGAAAAACAATTCTTTCTGGCTGTTTTCTTCAATACAATGAGAGAAAACACGGTTATATTGAGCTTTGTTGTCACAGTGTGAAGTCACGATTAACAAGCTATAGTTTGATCAAAATTTTAACCTACCATAAGCAGCTAAGTGGGAGCGTACACACGCTTCCAGTTTTTTTAGAGCCAGGGTTTGCAAATGATTTCCCGAACTTTTACATCGAAGAAATCTTGAACATTGGCTGGTTGAATCACAAGCGCCGTGTCAGCTCCACTGCCTGATCCTCCTATGGAAATTACATCTTCTTTTACGCTTATGAGCCCAGAATCAGCCGCCATCATTGCGATTTCAACCGCAACTTTGGTTCCTTGACCAAAAACCCGCAACGTATTCGCAACGATTTCATCGGTTTGGTACGTGTTAAACTTTCTTCTAACTGCCCGACCTAATCCTCCAAACGCGTGGGTCGTGGTCAAGATTTTGCCACCAGCCTTAAGAATCAGTTCCCGATTCTCCGGTATCAACTCTTGAACATCTGGTCCACTAAAGCCAGTGCTATGCGTTACCACAACAACGTTATATCCTGTAAACATTTTCACCGCTTTCACTCCTGTATCTCCACTGGTGGACGCCACAACAACAGACTTGATTCCCAACTGCTCCGCCCGCTTTTTTGCAGCATTCAAAACAGCGTTTAAGTTAGCTTCGTCTGATCCTTTTGCGCCGTGCCCTTTTTCAACTTGTGACAAACTTTCACCGTATAAAATGGCGTCTTAACCAAAATTTAACACTTACTGAAACAGTATTTTGGGTTGCCCATAGTGACATTGTTCTGTGAATAACAAACGGCTAAAAAACGTTTTCATGCAGGTTTTGAACGTTATTTTCGAAGCACGCTACTTCGTGTGGCAATTACCGATTCAGTTTTGGAGCCACCTATATCTTTTAAAACCGATTTAAGCTGTTGAGGAATATCTATGTGCTGGGGGCAAAGTTCTACGCATTTTTTGCATTCTATACATAGTGAGGCATCGGACCGTTTACCGCCGAATCCCCCCATTAACATCAACGCATACATCAGTCTTGATCTTTTTTTATCGCTGAACATGCAGTAGTCATTGTAGATTCTGAAGTTGGCGGGAATATTGACTCCGGAAGGGCACGGCATACAGTATCGGCAGCCCGTGCATGAAACCTTGATAAGGCGCCTATAAGCTTCAGCTACATTTTTGATAGTTGCAAGCTCGGTGGGTTCCATTGAGCATGGAAACGCTGTCTCCGCGGTTTTAACGTTTTCGGCAACTTGTTTCTTCATATTCATTCCTGAAAGAACAACCGTCACTTCCGGATGATTCCACACCCAGCGAAGACCCCACTCAGCCGGAGACCTCAGAATTTTAGCGTCATCGTAAAGTTGCTTTACTTCATTTGGAAGCTTATCGGTTAATGCTCCGCCCCTCAGCGGCTCCATAACCATAACCGCAAGATTCTTCGAAGCAGCATACTTCAGGCCTGCCGTTCCCGCCTGCACTTTTTCATCCATAAAATTATATTGCATTTGACACATCGTCCAGTCATTTGCATCTATGATTTCTTTGAAGGTTTCAATGGACCCGTGAAATGAAAAGCCTATGTTGACGATTTTTCCATCGGCTTTTGCTTTTTCCAAAAATTGTAAAACGTTAAAGGCTCGCAGTTTTTTCCAAACCTCTTCTTCAAGCCCATGCAGAAGGTAATAGTCAATGTGATCAGTTTGCAGTTTTTGCAGCGATGCATTTAATATTCTGTCCATGTCTTCGGCTTTACTTAGCAGAAACGGGGTAAGTTTTGTGGCTATCTTTACTTTTTTGCGGTAGCCATCCAACAAGGCTTTTCCAAGCACCTTCTCGCTCTCACCACCATGATAGGGTGGCGCTGAATCAACATAGTTTACGCCGTTGTCGATTGCATAACGAATTTGTTTTATTGCGCGTTCTTCATCGAGGTTTTGTCCCTTTAGCGGTAACCGCATGGCTCCAAATCCAAGAGCTGACAACTTATCGCCGTTTTTAGGTACAGTTCTATACTGCATTTTTAAACTCCCCGTATAAACGATAAACTAATAGATAGTTAACTGGCTGATCGATGTCTGTTGCATTTAACTCGCCATTCTTAAAAGCATTACGCATAATCGATACTGTTAAGTTATTTGTCATGACTCTTTTTAGGCTGCCAAGAATTAGCAATATGAAAGGTAACCAGAGATTAGGATATTTCTGTTCCATTAACTATCGTCAGAGTATTTAATAATTGCAAACCATTTGGTCCTGAGTTCGTAAGATTGACGCATCGATACATTCCAGCGCTTACAAATCCAGAAACTTGAAATTGTTTTCCAGAACTATTATCCCCTGTCCAACCTATTTGAGGTGAATCCAAACCGCTAAAAAATGTTCCGTCACCATTAAGCAAATAATATTTAATGCCTGATTGTTGGTCTTGCAGATAATAATGTGACCCTCCACCTTCTAGGGGGGTACCTAATTCTATAAAGAAGCTAGAGTCTAGTTGAATTTCACCTGTTATTGTTACCAGCGAGGGCGATGGAAAACTACTACTATTTGGAGTTGCTTTTGGTTCTTGCTTTTTTTGGTCAAGAACAGGATTGATAACAAAAAGCGAAACGGATAGAAGTACTATAAGTACAGCTATTGCAATTATGAGGAAAACATATTTCCTTTTTCTCATAGAATAGAGTTTGCTGAAGATCTATTTTAGATTTTCATTAGTTTCCAAAAACTTTTTACTAGTTGACTAACTAGAGAAAATAAACTGGAAAATCCCCTGACAAATAACTTAACAGTATCCGCATAATCAGATACAGAAATTTCTAAGGTTTTTTCCTTCGGCTTTCCATTTTTGTAAATTAACAGCTAAAAAATCCTGCCGCCGAATGCTAAAGTGGGTAGGCTGTGCTCATGCCCTGAGCTAAGTTGGCTTCTTTCGTGATTTCTTCTACGACTTTCTGGTATTGCTGTGGGTCTACTGCTTTTAGTATCTCCAGATAAAGGGCGGCTTCAGGGTATGCGCCTACAAATGATTAGCTTTCGTTTATGATGGTCTTAGGTGTTCCCGTTACGTTGTATTTTTGTGCTATATAGGGAAATACGCTGAGGTCAACCATGTCTGAACGGATATTTTCGTTAAGAAAAGCGAAGCGATGCGCAGCCTGCACTGCCTTTGGGCAGTGTGGACAAGTCAGGGACGCCATTACTTGCAGGTGCACTGGATTTGGAAGTGCCTTCACTAAAATTTCGAGTCTTGGGTCGAGACCTGTGCGTTCGCTCGAGACCATGATGATGTCTTCTATAAGCGTTTTAAATTCAAAGCCCGCGGTTAAACCAAAGAAGCGGATTCTATAGTCACGTTTGCCAACAACTGCTGTTGCCGGAATCTTATCTATTTTGTAATTCATAGCTTCATCGCCGTTTAAAACGAAGTCATAACTTTTCAGGGTCAATTTGCTTGATAATGAACTGACTTCTCGTAACAGCTCCCCCTGATATACGCAGGCAGCGCAATCTTTTTGGGTAAAGAAAACAAGATCCACAGGATTAACCAAGTTCTCAAAAGCCGCAACCAACTGACCCCTAACGTTTTCCTCTATAAAACGTGGCATAACAACACCAAAAACGCTCTAGGATATTAACACACAAATCTTAATTTCCGTTTCTATCTCAAAGCAAAACCCAAAGGGCGCAGCGAACTCCACAATCATCACAAAACTCACGTTACATGTTTTTTACAAAAACTGTTTTTATAATCACAATCACAACAAAAAGAACAAATTAAAGGAACAAGTTGAGGGTTAAAGTGTCTCCATAAGAGGTAATGTCCGCGCTACATGGAATGTGACCGATTATGAAACTATGCGAATTCTCCTTTCAGTGATAATCACAAGTTGATTTTGGGCTTAAACAGGAATAACTTCGCGACCAAGGCATTCGGATGCATATAAGAGGGCAGCTTTAATGTCTTCTTTTTTCAAGTCTGGGTAGTCATTTAGTATTTCAGCTTCTGTTGCCCCATTTGCCAAAAGTTGAACAATCAGCTGCACTGTGATGCGGGTACCCTTGATGACTGGTTTACCAACCATAACTTCAGGGTCGATCGTTATTCTATCCATCGGTTCCATTCAATCACCTGTTTTACATACAAGCAACTTGTGGATATTTGTCTGCTCGTGGTTATGAGCGTATGCAATACATAGTACCCCAGAGTTCCCCATAAAAGATTACTATCTGCTTCTTGAACACGGAAGCCCAAAATGCGCCCGATTCTACGAAGCTGGACACATTGGATTCACTAAAGACACACTTTAAACAATCATGAACTGGATTTACGAAAAACTTTAGCAACTGCAAATGTCAGAGAATGGCTTTTCTCCGAATTCCTTTTGAGGATTTTAAGTATCGTGTTGGTCCACGGCGTTGTTGCTGACTTCTAACTGGAGCCCGGGTCATGTCATCGGGTTTTTTGGGGGTGGCTGAACAGTAAGTGCCCGTTTTTGGCGTAGGTGATGGCTGGGCGGTTTTGTTCCATGGAGATTTTTAACTATTAAGTGGGTTCAGTTGAGCAACGTGGTAATGACCAGGCGGAAGAAGAAGAAGAAAAATTGTTTTCACCAGCTTCTTCTTCTTTTGAAGAAAAACAGCCGCTGCAACCCAAAAAATCCCGCCCGTAACCGACAATAACTCCAACATGCACTCAACATGGAAAGTCGCAATCCGCCCACCCCAAAGTCGCAACACACAAACACCTTCAAACCCCAAACCAAAAAAGCAGCCCAAAACGCAAAGACCCAAGGCGGAAAGTCGCAACTTACGCCAGCCCAAAAGTCGCAACTAAAAAATATCTGCAAAAAACATACCGAACGCGATCTGGAAAATCCAAAAAATCAAAACCGGAAATCCCACAGCAAAATTTCTGCAGAAAAATGCCGCCGAAACCTTGAATTCATGGGAAACTTGAATTTGCCCTGATAGGAAAGGTTTTTAGTGTAGTCTTTATATGAGTCTGTGAAAAAGTGTATAGTGTAAAGTGAGGTTAAGTTATGTCAGTATTTGCAGCACCAGGAGCATATGACCGTGCGATAACAGTTTTCTCGCCTGACGGACGACTCTTCCAAGTCGAATACGCAATGGAGTTAGTTAACCGCGGAGCCACCATACTTGGCATCCAATGTCCAGAAGGGCTTGTCCTCGGGTCAGAAGAAAACATAGAGGTCCTTGAAGAAGCAGGTTACTCATGGAAAATCTTTCGGGTAGACGACCACATCGGCGCCGCTATAGTGGGTTTAAGCTCAGACGCCCGAATACTCATCGACCAAGCAAGGATATACGCTCAAAGTAACAAATTAACCTACGACGAACCCATAGACGTAGAAGTCGTAACCAAACGAATCTGCGACATCCAACAAATGTACACGCAGCATGCAGGAGTCAGACCATTCGGCGTTTCCCTGATTTTCGGAGGAGTCAACAAAACAGGAACCAAAGTCTTCGGGACACATCCAAGCGGAACATACAGAGGCTACAAAGCCACAGCATTAGGCGCAGGAAGAGAAACAGTTGTTTCAATTCTAAAAGAAGAATACCGCGAAGACTTAACATTGGAAAACAGCATCAGACTCGCAGTAAAATGCTTAATCAAGGCTCTGGACGCAAGGCAGCTGCCTCCAAGAATAAAAATCGCCGTCATATCTGTCGCATCTAAGAAGATGGAAATGTTAAGCGACGACGCAGTCGAAGGCTACATCAAAGAACTGGGTTCAAGCAAGTGAAAACTCGATGAGTGAAAAGTTCACCGTTGCACGATTAACAAAAGAAAACGAGCATTTTGAAATCCTAGTTAAACCCCAAAAAGCACTGGAGTACCGCAACGGAAAAATCGCTGGAATAACCGAAGTTTTAGCGGCTGAAATCATTTTTTCTGACGCAAACAAAGGCACCAAAGTCTCCGAAGAAGCTATGCATAAAGCCTTCGGAACCACAGACGCATTAAAAATTGCTGACCTGATACTTAAGAAAGGAACGCTGCAGCTTACAACCGAGCAGAGACGTAAAATGGTCGAGGACAAAAAAAGACAAATAATCGATTTTATTTCAAGACAAGCAGTTGACCCAAAAACGAATCTGCCGCATCCTCCAATGCGCATAGAAAACGCGATGGAGCAGATCCGTTACCCAATTGACCCATATAAGCCAGTGGAAGAACAAGCCAAGGATATAGTGAAACTGTTACGGCCGATTTTGCCCTTAAAGATCGAGCAGGTGACAGTGGCAGTAAAGATCCCCGCTCAGTACTCAGCAAGAGCCTATGGGTCAGTCAAAACTTTGGGCACTATAAAACGGGAAGAATGGCGTGGGGACGGCTCTTGGTATGGAGAGATTGAACTGCCAGCGGGGTCATACGCTTCGCTGTTAAACAAACTTGGCGACGTAACAAAGGGAAGTGGAGAAGCAAAAATAATCTCTTAAGATAAAATTGGATGGTGAAAAAATTATGCCAGTATTCTTTGAAAAAAAACAGCTTGTGACGCCGGGAGAATTGCTTGCGGAAGGCGAATATTTGCCTGGCGAAAACTCGTACATGGAACAAAACAAGATTTATGCATCAAGAATCGGGCTTGTAGATACCGATAATAAAAAAGTAAACGTTGTTGCATTGAGGGCTTTTTATGTGCCTAAAATGGGTGACATCATAATTGGGTCAGTCGTGGAAGTCGGATTTAACGGCTGGACCGTCGATATTAAATCACCCTACACCGCGCTCCTGCGTGCATCAGACGTTTTAAGCAGACCCTTCAAGCCTCAAAACGACGAGTTATCCGCGGTTTTAAACGCAGGCGACTTGATTGTTGCAAAAATCGCTTCGTACGACAGAGCCCATGATCCGCAGCTTACTGTTGGCGAACCGGGTTTAGGTAAAATAACTCGTGGGCAAATTCTTCATGTGACACCTACGAAGATTCCCCGTATAATAGGTAGGAAAGGCTCAATGATTTCCATGATTAAACAGGAAACAGGATGCCAAATTATTCTGGGGCTCAACGGCATGATCTTAGTCACTGGGAAAACCGTTGAGGAAGAGGAGCTTGCGATAAAGGTGATTAAAAAGATTGAGGATGAATCCCATACAAGTGGCTTGACAGATCGCATAACGCAGTTACTTAAAGAAAGTAAAGGTAAAGTGGATAAAGTGGAGGAAAACAAGAATGAGTGAAAAACATGAAAAATTAATTGATAAAAAAGGTATCCGATTGGATGGGCGAAAAGCAGACGAACTTCGACCCCTTAAGCTTCAAGTCGGCGTCCTACAACACGCTGACGGATCCGCCTATATTGAACATGGAAAAAACAAGATTTTAGCCGCAGCTTTCGGTCCAAGAGAGATGCATCCAAAGCACCTGTCGTTGCCAGACCGTATGGTTTTGCGGTGCCGCTATCACATGGCTCCCTTTTCAGTGCAGGAGCGTAAATCACCTGCGCCTTCAAGAAGAGAAGTAGAGCTGTCTAAAGTGATAAAGGAATGTTTAGAACCTGCCTTGTTCCTGGAGCTTTATCCGCGGACAGGCGTAGACGTGTTCATTGAAGTATTGCAGGCTGACGGCGGAACACGTTGCGCAAGCATAACTGCCGCTGCATTAGCCATTGCCGACGCTGGGGTTCCAATGCGCGATTTAGTTGTTGCTTGTGCTGCTGGAAAAGTTGATGACACTGTCGTTTTAGACTTGTATGACGCTGAGGACAAACTTGGCGCCGCAGATCTTCCTGTAGCTTACATGCCTAATTTGAACGCGGTTACTCTGCTTCAGATGGATGGAAATCTCACGGCGGAAGAATTTGAGAAGGCATTGAATATGGGGATGGATGGCTGCAAAAAAATCTATGAAATGCAGAAGGAAGCATTAAAAACTAAATACATGGTTGTTAAAGAGAAAGAGGAGGCTGAAGAGTAATGTCGTCACTTGTTACCCGAGTTAGACTAAAGCAGATTGAGCAGACTATCGAAAAGGGAAAACGCCTAGATGAACGAGGCTTGCGTGATACCCGAGAAATCAAGATTGAGCAAGGTTTAATTGAGAAAGCTGAAGGTTCAGCCCGTGTTTTTCTTGGGAACACCCAGGTTCTTGTCGGCGTAAAAGTTGAAACAGGCGAACCATTCCCCGACACACCTAACGAAGGCGTCTTAACCGTTAACGCCGAGCTTGTTCCAATAGCGTCGCCGAACTATGAGGCAGGTCCCCCAAACGAAGACTCCATTGAATTGGCAAGAGTTGTTGACCGAGGAATACGTGAATCAAAAGCAATCGACAACGAAAAACTATGCATCGAACCAGGCAAAAAAGTCTTCGTCGTATTCGTGGATGTTTACGTTCTTAACCAAGATGGAAACTTGATTGACGCTGCAAGCTTAGCTGCTTTGGCCGCTTTAATAAACACAAAGATGCCCAACTACGAAGTCAAAGACGGTGAAGTAAAGATTAAGCAAGGCTACACTCCGCTGCCCGTGAAAAACCACCCGGTCACCGTCACTATAGGAAAAATCAACAATACTCTTATAGTTGACCCCGTCTTGGAGGAAGAGCAAGTTATGGATTCAAGAATATCGATGGCTATCAACGACGAAGGACACATTTGCGCCGTTCAGAAAGGCGGCTCAGGCTACTTTACACCGCAACAGATTTTAGAGGCGTCAAAGATTGCTCAGGAGAAAGCAGTGGAAATACGCAAGAAGCTTAATTGGTGAAAAAATTGCCCAGAACAAAAAAGGTCGGTCCAACAAGAGGTTTCGGTCCACGTTACGGTGCCACAGTTAGGAAACGCTACATCAAAGTAATCACCGAACTCAAAAGACCACACAAATGCCCAAGCTGCGGCTTCGTCCGAGTTAGACGTGAAAGCGTCGGAATCTGGAAATGCAACAAATGCAGCTTCACTTTTTCAGGCGGAGCTTACACCCCAACAACCAAGCTGGGTGTAGTTGCGAAACGTGCAGCTAAAGGTTTGCCAGTGGAAGAAGTTGCAAAAGAAGCGGCGAAAGCTGAAGCTGCTGAATCGGTAGCTGAAGAAGAAACCGACTAAACTTTTCCTTTTTAATTTTTTGTTTATGCTTTTTTGTGGCGTTTTTTTGCACAAATAGTAGGTAGGTCTATAGGGTAGCGAATTAACGTTCAGAGCTTGTTTTGGGTTGTTTTTTTGGTTTGGGGTTTGAATCTTTGGGGTGAACGGCTTTGGAGAACTTTTTTTTGAAAGAACAACAACACCTAAAATTCAAATGTTGTTCTTCTAAAGAACCCGGATTTAATGCAGCCATCTAAAAAATTATTTTTAAAAGAAGAAGAAGCTGGTGAAAACAATTTTTCTTCTTCTTCTTCCGCTTGGTTATTGCCAAGTTGTGGTTTTGACTTCACTTTTGTTTATTACTTGGGGCTTCACTAAATTATTCCGAGGCGATAATAAACGGCGACTAACGCAAAAGCCACAATCCGCTTAAAACTTGCATCCCCCAAACAGGCAGCCACCATCTTTGAAGCATTGGCGCCGGAAGCCAGCGGACCAAAAACGAAACGCGTCACGGTTAAACTGGAAAAAGACGGCTTATTTTTAGTGTTAGCGATTGATTCCGAGGATACAGTTGCCCTGCGCTCAACATTAAACGCTTACTTACGCTGGATAAGCTCAACCCTCAGCGTCATATCTTTAATAGAGAAAACCTGATTTTTCGGTTATCCCGTTCTTTACCTGTTTTTGACAGTGAAATTTGATGATAACTTAAATACTTAAGCGCACCAAATCTCCAATCAGCTGAGCCAGAACCAATGAGCAACAACACAGACTCAGAAAACAGCATGGAAGAAGTAAGCAAAAAACTAGACCAGATCCTAAACCGCCTAAACCTGCTGGAAGAGTTAATAACGGAAAAGCCCGAGTTTGAAGGCTTAACCGCCGCGTTAAGGCTTACACGCGTAGGCGTCGGCATGTACGGTGAACCGCTGAAAATCGCCGCCCGACTAAAAGATGCACAAGCGTTTCTGCAGCAAAGGGTCATCGCGCAAGATGAAATTTCACGCTGCGTAATCCAGGCTTTAGCCGTGAAGGGAGCACTTAACATTTCAGCCATCACGCGGCAGGTGTCCGCTATGCGGGGAAAAGCAAGCAGGCGCATAGTTCGGCAGAGAGTTCAGAAGCTGCATCAACTGGGTGTCCTCGTGAAGGTAGACGGCAAAACTCCAACCTACGAATTAGCAAACAAGGCTGCCCACTGACTTGGTCACTTTTTCGCAGAAGCCACAAATTAGGTGACCACCCATTATGTTTTCAAAGAGCATTGGAGTTGATTTGAGACGTCAAATATTTGGTTCAGACTCATGGCGGCAGAATTTAAAATAAGAGATCATTTCCATCCCCGTCAAGAAATCATAGAAGAAGTAGGATTGAAGACAGGGTTTCAAGTGCTGGATTACGGTTGCGGACCAGGCGGTTACGTGTCACCTGTCTCGCGAGCCATAGGGTTGTCGGGTGCACTGTACGCTTTAGATGCCATACCAATTGCCCTCGAAATGGTCAATAAAATTGTGGCAAAAAACAAGTTGAAGAACGTGAAAACGATTCTTTCGGATTGCGCCACCGGGCTCAAAAACGAAAAATTGGACGTTGTTTTGCTTTATGATGTTTTTCATGATTTATCCGACCAAAATGCTGCGTTGAATGAATTTTACAGAGTCCTGAAGCCAAATGGTCAATTGTCTTTTAGCGATCACCACATGCAAGAAAACGACATAACCTCCAAAATAACTGAGGCAGGGCTGTTTAAACTTCAGAAGAAAAAGCAACATACCTACAGCTTTATCAAAGTAAAAAACTCGGCGATTAGCCCTAGTTAACAAAAAGCAACAATAAAACATGACGCAAATAGAGGCACCTCTTTTTTTTCATCTTGTTACGATTCCTTTAACTTATAATTAAAAAAACTAAACGAACTATCAAAAGCAATTAGATTACTGGTGTCTCAAGCTGGCTATAATTTAACCAGCTGCGTGGTCACTTTTGCACAGAACACCTAACTTCGGTGACCACCCTATTATGGTTTTGAGGAAACAAAAAAATGTCTCAAGAAGAAAAAAAGAACCATAAAATGGATCCTGAAAACCTAAAGGAGCTACTTAGCGTTGTCTCAACTGAAGTCCCAACCATGATAAAAAGCATCGTGAGCACGGTGTTCTCTGAAGAAGCGGGACGCAACATGGGCAAAGCAGCTGCAGCCTACTATAAAGAACTGAAAGCAGGCGGATTACCCGAAGACGTCGCATTAAAGCTGACCCAAGAGTACATGCAGACATTCACAAACTTCGGCTCTATGCTAAAATTCGGCGGCAGAGGCGGCTGGGGAAAACACATGCATTCCGAAGAGGAAGAAAAGTAGCTCTCCCCCTTTTTTATTGAAGTGGATAAAAATGACTGAAGCTAAAATGGTCGTCGGCACTTTGAAATCAACGCCTTATCTTGTGCGTTTATCGCTTAGTCTCTCATGGACGTACTTCACCCTCGGCTGGAAAGTGCGTAGAGCAAGACGAGCATTCGAAAGACAGGTGATTGCACAAGGCATGTCCAAGAAAGATGCACAGCAATTAAGTGAATTTCTTGATGACTTTAAAAACGATATCACAACCACGGTTAAGCAAGGTTTGGCAAGTGGTGTCTTTAGATGAATTTTTGGGTAGATAATACCCGTGTAAAAGCTGTCTTATTTGATTTGGACGATACACTATTTGACCATAAATTCAGCTGCCAAAAAGGCTTAACAGCGCTTCAAGAGAAGCTTCCACAACTAAAAACTGCCCCTCTTGAAGAGTTGGAAAGAGAACACGACAAACTTTTGAGTGTTGATTATGACCGAGTTTTAGATGGCAAAATCTCAATTGTTGATGCGACAACTCAGCGAATAAGAAAACTAAGTGAGATGTATGGCATAAACCTTGATTTGGAGGAAGCCAAGAAAGCCGCAGATTTGTACAGTAAAGCGTACATGAAAAACCGTCAGCCCGTTCCTGGCGTGAAAGACCTCTTGACCACCCTAAGTAAGAAAGCTATACTGGGTGTGGTTACTAACGGTCTGGTGCAACCGCAAATTGAGAAATTGCGTTCATGTAAGATCGCTGAGCCTATTGATTTTATCGTTGTTTCCGAAGCTGTCGGGTACAGGAAGCCAGGCAAAGAGATTTTTGAGGTAGCTCTTAAACGGGCTTATGTTAGGGCTTCGGAAGCAGTTTATGTTGGTGACTCTTGGGATTCTGATGTTTTGCCAGCGGTTAGCGTTGGTATGAAGGCTGTCTGGTTGAATCGGTATGGCATAGATTGTCCACATCCTTCGATTGCAAGAGAGATAGACTCTTTCATAGGCGTTGACCTTGAAGTTTTTCTTAAATGGTAATCTTACTTGTATTTTGCTTTGAATATTAGCATTAGGACTGCTTGGATGAAGGCTAAAGAGTTCGCTAGCATAATTGGCAAATCGTTAATGTAAACTCCATAAACGAACCATAAAAACACGCCTCCGCAGTACAGCGTGAACATGCCTGTTGAGATGTCTTTGGTTGATTTTGTTTTCCAAACCTTCATTAACTGTGGAAAAAGCGCAACTGTAGTGAAAGCCGCGGCGATTAAGCCAATTATTGTTATGGTATCCAACATGCAACTGCCCCAGTGTTTTTCGCGATTAGTATAAGTTTCGCTGGTCAAAACGAAAATGCTCCAAGAAACCCCGACTAAATGAATCGTTGATTTCTTTGCTGCAAATCTTCTGAAACCATAATATACTATTTTTTTAAATATTAGTGAAAGAGAAATCTGCTTTAAATTGCATTCTAAATTGTAAGTACACAGGGAGAAGATTCAGTTCGGGGGGAAAGGAGATGGCTCAAAATCCTGTCAAAATAGACGGAGAAGCATCAGTTGCTTTGCATCAGGTTTTTATCAACCATGCACGGGCACAAGCAAAGCAAGGACAACCAGAGAAGCTATGATGCCTCGAGAACATTTGAAAGGCGTCTACTCCAGCTTTTCAATACATCGGCCTCTTGTGACTGGCTTCTGTTAAAAATGTTTCAAACCATTCTAAACTTAGAAGCAAGTTTTAAAAAGAAATAAGCATACCTAGCCCGTGCTTGTGAAATGATATGAAAAAACCAAGCAAGCGCAATACAGGTGGAAAATTTTTGGGTTTAAACTGGTAGTTAAACGAATGTCTTGTGAAAGTAAGGTTTAAATAAACACTGGCTCATTTCGTATATGCTTTAAGAAAAAACGGATGAAAATTTAATATGTCACAGGAATATCGCTATATACTTCGTATTATGGGCACCGACGTTCAGGGTACCCTTAAGACTTCTTACGCTGTCGCACAAATAAAAGGCGTCAGCATGAGCCTCTCAAACGCCATCTTGAAAAAGGCAGGCGTTAACCCAGATCTGAGAGTGGGCTTGTTAACTGAGTCAGATTTATCAAAAATTGAGGATGTTATTAAAGATCCAGTAAAATATGGCCTGCCAACTTGGCTTTTTAACAGGCGAAAAGACTCGGAAACAGGAAAAGACATGCATCTTTTAAGCGCTGACCTAGCTTTAAGAACAAAACAGGATATTGACGAAGCTAAAAACATCAGGTCTTGGCGAGGATACCGCCACGCTTACAGCCTCAAAGTCCGTGGGCAACACACAAAAACCACTGGGCGAGCTGGCAAAGCTTTAGGTGTCAAAAAGAAGAGTCTGTTGCAGAAGCCTGGTGGAGCACCAGCCGCTGAAGGAGGCAAATAAGCTTGGGCGATCCAAAGAAGCAGCGTAAGAAATTTGATACTCCCCGTTTTCGATGGCGCAAAGACATCCTTCAAGAAGAACTCAAGCTTGTAGGGCTATATGGCTTAAGAAACAAGCATGAACTCTGGCGTCTTAAAACCACGCTGTCAAAAACCAGAGGCATCGCACGTTCACTTATCAGCAAGACTGCTGAAGAACGCGCAAAAATGGAGAACGAACAGCTTGCCAAGCTTAAAAAACTCGGTATCCTGCAAGAAACAGCCGTGTTAGACAACGTTTTAGACTTAACAATCGAGGACATCCTGGAGCGCAGGCTTCAAACAGTTGTTTTCCGCAAAGGCTTAGCACGAACCGTTTTTCAATCGCGTCAACTAATAACTCATGGACACATAACTATCGATGGACGCCGCGTAACAATCCCAGGCTACATACTGCCCAAGGCAGATGAAACAAAAGTTATCTATTCCCCAGAGAGCGCAATTGCAAACCAAGCCCACGCACTACGCGCAGGATTATCAGTCGTAGCTAAACAACCAGAAATTAGGCAGCCTGCCAGAGGCGGAAGAAGAGGCGGCGGAAGAGGCGGCAGATTTTGAGCAACGCCAACAGCAAACGAAACGAGAAATGGGCAATAGTCCACATATTCAGCTCCTACAACAACACGTTAATCCACATAACTGACATTTCAGGCGCAGAAACAATCGCAAGAACAAGCGGCGGCATGTTCGTGAAGGCAGACCGCATGGAATCATCCCCCTACGCTGCTATGCGCGCTGCAACCGGCGCGGCTGAAGTCGCTCGGGATAAAGGAATAACAGCTATCCACATTAAGGTACGAGCGCCAGGCGGTTCAGGACCAAGAACTCCAGGGCCAGGTGCTCAGGCAGCTATACGTGCGTTGGCAAGGTTCGGTTTCCGCATTGAACGTATCGAAGAAGTTACACCTATTCCCCACGACGGCACCAGAAGGCCTGGTGGCAGAAGAGGAAGAAGAGTCTAATCTCAATTTCCCTTCTTTATTAACAGAAAAATTGAAATAATGCACCAATATCTTTATTGAACGCATTATTGGAGTGCTTAGCAAGTGAAAATAGAAATCCTAGAAAAAAACGATAACAACCTCCGCATAAGCGTGAGAGACGCGGATGTTCCTTTAATGAACGCTCTGCGTCGTATAGCACTTGCTGAGGTGCCCACCATGGCAATAGAAGAAGTTGTCATGATAGAAAACTCTTCCATTTTGCAGGACGAAATAATTGCCCACAGGCTAGGGCTAACACCGCTGAAAACTGACTTGGATGCTTACAATCTTCCTGAAGTATGCGAATGCAAAAGCGAATTCGGCTGTTCCCAATGCCGAGTAACTCTTACGCTGGATGCTGAAGCGAAAGAAGGAACAAGGACAGTTTATTCAGGAGAAATTGTTTCAGAAAACCCAGAAATCATCCCCGTGTCAGACAAGATTCCAATAATAAAGCTGGCTAAAAATCAAAAACTAAAACTTGAAGCCTACGCTCGGCTTGGAAGAGGCAAAACTCACGCCAAGTGGCAGCCCGTTTCAATGTGCGCTTACAAG
The DNA here is from genome assembly GCA_963828195.1 of Candidatus Bathyarchaeota archaeon. Classification (GTDB taxonomy): domain Archaea; phylum Thermoproteota; class Bathyarchaeia; order Bathyarchaeales; family Bathycorpusculaceae; genus Bathycorpusculum. The sequence continues at coordinate 413,754 of CAWHDT010000005.1, read as the reverse complement.
TATTACCCGCAAATAACTGTTCCAACCGGCAAATGTGAAGAATGCGGAAAATGCGTGGATATTTGTCCCAAGAAAGTGTTCACTTACAAAGACGAAACGGTTGAGGTCAGGGATCTGTTAGCATGTAACCTCTGCATGGACTGTGTTGAGGCTTGCCCACAGAAACCGGCGCCGCTGAAGGTTGAATGGGAAAAGAACGCTTTCGTAATGAGCATTGAGTCTACAGGTGCGCTTCCTCCAGAACGTATCCTTAAAGAAGCCACCAAAACGTTAGACAAACAATTAAACGAACTTGAAGAATTATTTAAGGCTGAACCACAATGAGAGAAACCAAAACATCAAACCCGGAATTAATCAATCTTATTCATCTTCTAAGGAAGGAAAGCAGAGAGAAACAAGTAGGCATCTGGCTAGATGTAGCTGACCATTTATCCAAAACAAGAAGTCAACGCATCTCTGTTAACCTGAGCAGAATAAACAGGAACACTAAAAGAAGCGATGTCGTCGTTGTACCCGGCAAACTTTTGGGGTCGGGCAGCATAAACCACGCGGTAACAGTGGCGTCGTTTGGTGCTTCTGAGAAAGCTAAAGCGAAGCTTGTTGCTGCTAAAGCAAAATATCTTTCAATTCCTGAGCTCTTGGAGAAAAATCCAACTGGCGCAAACGTAAAGATTATTCGGTGAAAAAAATGCAAACAACAACAAAAAAAGCTCCTGTCACATTGGTGAATGCTGAAGGATTAATAGTTGGCAGAATGTGCAGCAAAGTTGCCAAAAGACTACTGAACGGAGAAGAAGTAATCATCCTTAACGCCGAAAAAGCCGTTTTCTCAGGCAAAAAGAAAGCCAAGGTGCTGGAAGCCCACATCTTCCTTGAAGTAGGCGCACCAGTCCGCGGTCCATTCCACTATAGAAGACCCGACCGTTTTCTGCGAAAAATCGTAAGAGGTATGGTTCCTTATAAGCAGCCGAAAGGCAAAAACGCTTTCAAAAGGCTGAAGGTATTCATGGGTGTGCCTATCGAGCTTAAAGATCAACAAATGATTACGTTCGAGGAAGCTTCATCAGCCAAACTGAAGGGGCCACATTTTACCCTCGGCGAATTGGCAAAAGACATCGGATGGAGAAACAGGATGGAATAATTATGCCGGCAAAAAAAGTTTTAGTTGTTAGTGGAAAAAGAAAAACCGCTGTTGCCCGCGCCGTAGTTAAACAAGGCATAGGCAAAGTACGGATAAACATGACTCCAGTTGAAATTTACGAACCCGACATCGCTCGCGCAAAAATAATGGAGCCTCTGCTGCAAGCAGGCGGAGACGTCTGGCAGCAGCTGGACATGGATGTTAAAACCAGCGGCGGCGGATACATGGGGCAGGCAGAAGCCGCTCGAATGGCCGTTGCGAATGCACTGCTTAAATGGACAAAAAGCACTCATCTGCGCACAGTGTTCTACGAATATGACCGAACTATGGTTGCCGGAGACTCCCGAACTAAAGAAACCAAAAAGGTCGGCGGAGCAGGCGCAAGATCAAAAGAACAGAAAAGCTACAGGTAAGGTGGAAAAAACAAATGATTATTCCTGTAAGATGCTTCACATGCGGCAAACTGGTCGGAGACCAATGGGACGAGTTTACACGGCGCATCAAGACAGGCGAGAACGCAAGCGACATACTAGACAGCCTCGGCTTGAAACGGTACTGCTGCAGACGAATGCTGCTTTCAAACGTCGAAATAATCGATGAAGTTCTGCGTTTCTACGAAGAAGCAGAAAAAAGAAAAGAAGCACGCAATCTCTACTAAACTTTTATTTTTTGGTTTTTTGAATTTTTCATCTGCAGCGAACAGCTTATTTTTCTTTATTTAAAATTACACTGAAAGCGATAACAGTTTAAAACGCTACCAGAACAATAAGATTTTTTTTTCAAAAAATTGAAAATAGAAATGTTGTTTAGTGGGAGTATAGTTTTTCGTATGGTCTTTTTGATACGGGTAGTATTTTCTTGAATTTGCCGTTTAGGATTTCTTTGGGGTCTGCGCCGAAGTGGCTGCAATATTCGTTGACCAGTGCTCCAATGGTTTTTAGGTCGCGTTTGCCCACGTTCATGGTTTTTGTGCCGTTGACGGGCTTCAGGATTTCGCCTCGCTCGTAGATTACGCCGCCGTGCATTCCTGTGCCGACGAATCTTGCGTTGCATTTTTCGCCTTCTTTCAGGTTTAAGCCCAGGATAACCATGATTCCGCCTGCCATGTACTCAGCCAAAAAGTCGCCTGCTGTGTGCCCGATGACTATTTGGGGGATTTTGCGTTGGTACTCTTTCATGTGGATGCCCACTCGGTAGCCGACGTAGTCCCGCACGAAGATTTTTCCGCCCCTCATCGAGTTCCCCGTTACATCTCCAGCGTGGCCGTTGATGATTATTTGCCCCTCGTTCATGGTGTTGCCGCAGCCGTCCTGAGCATTGCCATGCACCACCAGTTTGGGTCCATTCATGAATGCGCCAAGGTCATTTCCAGGCGTTCCGTAAATGTCAATTTGAATGCTTGTGTCCAAGTCGGTGCCGATGTATCGTTGCCCGCAGACATTGTGTATTTCTATTTTTTCAAGGTTGCTTGTGCATATTGCCTGTCTTAGGAGGCAGTTTAAGTCTCTGTAGTAGAGCCCTTCTGCGTTGATTTTCAGCACATTGCCTTCTTTCTGTAGGATCGGGTTGTATTTTGCGTCGATTTCCAGTTTCGGTTTCTGTTCAAGCATATTTTTACTCTCCTGCCAACTTCACGCCTAAGATTTTTGATTCCGCTCTCGTTAAGCCGACACCTCGTAGGGCAAGTCGGTTGCCGCGTAAGCTTTCAATGGCGTTTATGCCCATGCCGCCCATGATGTCTTTGATCTCGAGGCTCCAGCTATTGAGCATGTTCACCAGACGTTTCGAAGCAATGTCGGGGTTGATGCGTTTGCCGATCCACGGGTCACTTGTCGCAATCCCCCATGGGCATTTACCTGTGTAGCAGCGTTGGCAAACCGTGCAGCCCATAGCGATCAAAGCGGCAGTTCCAATGTACACTGCGTCAGCTCCAAGTGCGATGGCTTTAACCACGTCAGCGCTGCTTCTGAAGCCGCCAGCCGCCACGACGGAAGCTTGATTTCTGATGCCTTCTTCTCTGAGCCGCTGATCCACCTGTGCAATGGCTAATTCTATGGGTATGCCCACGTTGTCTCTGATGGTTTTGGGCGCCGCACCAGTTGCGCCTCTGACGCCGTCAAGAGCAATGATGTCTGCCCCAGCCCGCACCATCCCGCTTGCAATCGCCGCCGAGTTGTGGACCGCCGCAATTTTCACAGAGATGGGCTTGGTGTAGTTTGTGGCTTCTTTGAGCGCGTAAATTAGTTGGCGCAGGTCCTCGATTGAGTAGATGTCATGTTGAGGGTAAGGTGAAAGCGCGTCTGTGCCTGTGGGTATCATGCGTGTTTTAGCTACGTTTTCGGTTACTTTTTCGCCTGGCAAGTGTCCGCCTATGCCTGGTTTTGCGCCTTGACCAATTTTTATTTCCACAGCTGCACCCACCTTAAGGTACTTGGGATGCACGCCGAAGCGTCCCGATGCAACTTGGACGATGGCGTGGTCGCCGTACTTGTAGAGGCTTTTGTCTAAGCCGCCTTCGCCAGTGTTGAAGTAGGTTCCGCATTCGGTAGCTGCTCGGGCTAAGGATTCATGAACGTTTAAGCTTATGGCGCCGTAGGACATCGCTGAGAACATGACGGGTATGTCTAGGCAAAGCTGCGGCGTTAGCTGTGTCTTAAGCACCGTTTCGCCGTTTTCCACTTCGAGCTCCAGCTTGTCTGGTTTTGCACCCAAGTAAGTTCTGATCTCCATGGGTTCACGCAGCGGGTCAATCGATGGATTTGTCACTTGGCTGGCGTTTAGGAGCAGTTTGTCCCAGTAAGAGTATTCTGGTTTATCGCAGCCCATGCCTGTTAAGATGACTCCCCCTGTTTCAGCCTGCTTCTTTACGTCTCGAATAGCCTCCATTGTCCAGTTGGCGTTTTCTCGGCTAACATTAGGGTTCTTTCTGATTGTGATGGCGTGGGTTGGGCAAAATGTTACGCAGCGTTGACAGTTAACACAGTTCTCGTCCTTACTGCATATCTTGTCGGTTTCCTCGTCGTAGGAATGGGTTTCGTAGGTGCATTGGTTCACGCATACTTTGCAGCGTATGCAGCGGTTTTGGTCGCGTTCAACTAAATATTCAGGGATAATGTAAGTTTTCATTAAATTTGTCCTCCAACACAAACCTCAATGGCTTGTGGGCTGTTTTTTAGTCTGGCAACCACAGTTTCTCCGCCTCTTGGGCACCAGAACTTGTCCAAGTTCGGCGAAACCAACCGCATGGCTGACTCCTCAGATGACAGGTACATGTAGTCGCCGTTTGAACCCGCCACCATTGGCCGCAGCTTAATTCTGTCAGTCAACCCTATCATTTCGCCGTGGTGAGCAACAATTATGCTGAAGGGCCCGTTCATCAGTAAGCTCCCGTAGGTTTGACGCATTGATCTTAGAAGCTGCGCTTTTTTGGGTTCCATGCAGTCTATTTCACTCCACAGCGGCGCAGCAAGGATTTGCGAAACCAACTCGATTGGCAGATGTTGTCTTCGTATTAGCAAGTCAACCGCGTAAGCTAACACTTCGGTGTCAGTTTGCATCGTGCATTTGTAACCGTACATTTCCAAGTAGCGGCGGTTGATGCCGTAGGATGACAGTTCACCGTTGTGCACTACCGTCCAATCCAAAATGTTGAATGGGTGTGCTCCGCCCCACCAGCCAGGAGTGTTTGTGGGGAATCTGCTGTGGCATGTCCAGAGGTATCCCTGGTAATCTTCTAAACTGAAAAAGTCCGCTACATCTTCGGGGAAACCTACGCCTTTGAATACGCCCATGTTTTTGCCGCTTGAAAAAACAAATGCTTTGCCCGTTTCACTGTTAATATGCATGATGGCTTCTATCACGTAATCCTCTTCTGCCTGGTCTTCCGGTCGATGTTTTTTAGGTTGAACAAAATACCGCCAAACAAGCGGGGCGTCACGGACGTCGGCGGCGGGTCTTGTCTGCATTTCTTCATCGTAGATTATGTCAAATCTCGAAGCGAGGATGTGGTCAGTTTTTTCTTTTGCGTCTTTGCTCAGATACATCACGTGGAAGGCATAGTAATCTTTGAATTCTGGGTATATGCCGTAAACTGCGAAGCCTCCGCCTAAACCGTTGCCTCGGTCATGCATGTTCGTTATAGCGCGAACTGGATCTTTCGAGCCGAAACGCTTGCCTTCCGTGTTCATCATGCCGAAGAGGGCGCAGCCTGAAAAATCCTTGTCATCTCCAAACGGACTGATTATTTTTCTGTCTTGCCAGTTCATTATTGCACCACACCCATTTTTCTCTGAAGACCCGCCGGCAATGTGGCCCAGCTGAAGTCGTCTTCGAGAAGTTTCTGCTTGAATTTTTTCACGTTCACCGCGTTTTTTATCAGGTAGAACAAGATGCCCGCTCGCTCAATGCTGTTAACAAGCGTTAAGCCTACGATAACGTTGTTTTTTAAGACAATTTTCTTGTAGATGCCGCGTTCGATGTCTTGTTTAACAAGCACCTCCAAAGCTGGGTCTTCTTTAGCGTTAGCTAAGCCTATCGAGACGATAGGTATGCCGAAATACTTGAGGCTGCTCATGTTTGTGCCGCCCGCGTAAGCAGTTTTCTTTCCCGCCATGTTATACCCTGCAACTTGTCCCTCTAAAACCGCAAGAGGCCAAAGGGGCAAAAGTCGGTTCTGATTCAAAATGAAATCGTACGCTTCAGCCACATCGCCGCTGGCGTAAACGTCAGGGACATTTGTCTGCATAGCGTCGTCAACCACTATCCCCCTGTTGATTTTCACCGTTGTCCCGACCGCTAACTCAGTCCGTGGAATGACACCTATGGCTACGATGACGAGGTCGCAGGGTACTTGGTCGCCTTTAGTTAAGGTTACTCCGCCGACGGTGCTTTCGTTATCTGGTTTGCCCACTATTTTCTGGACAGACTGGCCAGTTATGATGTTGACGCCTGCTTTCTTGACAGCCGCTTCAACGATGTCTGAACCTTTTGCGTCTAAGAGCAAGCTGAGAATTTTCTCTTGCAACTCAACCATAGTAACTTTTAAACCCCGTTTCATGAGCGCTTCAGTTACGCTTATGCCGATGAGACCAGCGCCGATAACTATGGCTGACTTAGCGTTTATGCTGTCAATCTTAGCTCCAAGGCGCTGCGCATCACCCATCGTTGTGAAAGTGAATACGCCGTCTTTATCTGACCCCTCCATTTTTGGAACAAAGGGTTTGCCGCCTGTCGCCAGCAACAGTTTTTCGTAAGCAACTTTTTCGCCGCTGTCTAGCTGAACAGTTTTTTCAGTTAAGTTTAGGGCTGTTGCTTTTTTGCCCATGATTGCTTCAATGTTGTTTTCTTTCCAGAACTCGTCGCTTCGGCACTTCATTTTTTTGGTGTCTGCTTTTCCACTCAGGAGGTCGCTGATCATTGGGCGACTGTAATGTGCGCATGTTTCCTCGGAGATTATGGTTATGGCCCCAGTTTGATCTACTTCTCGTATGGCTTCAACTGCACCTATGCCTGCTGCTGAAGCGCCAACAACCACGTACTTCGCCATTTACGGTTTCACCTCTTTGAAAACCAACGCTCCATTGGGGCAGTTGGCAACACATGCTGGCTCCTCGAGGTCTTGGCATAAATCGCATTTAGCAACCACATGGTCTTCCTTGTCCATTTTTAAAGCGCCATATGGGCAAACCATTATGCAGGTCCAGCAGCCCATGCATTTCTCTTGGTTATGGGTTACTTGACCTGTTTTTTCGTCTTTTTGCATTGCGCCTGATAAGCAAGCGATTACGCATGGGGCGTCTTCGCAGTGTCGGCATTGGATGGCGAAGGAGACGGGCTTGTTGACTTCTAGTTTAACTCGGCTTATTGGTTTAGGCTTCTCGCTGTTGTAGGCTTTGATTATGTCTTTTGATTTTGAATGCTGAACTGTGCAGTAGACTTCGCATAGTCCGCATCCGATGCATACTTCTTGTTTTGCAACTATTCTTTTAACCATACTTTAACCTCTTTAGATTTCGTGTTTAGCGTGGACAAGTGAGCATGAGAATGTGCAGTTCAACGTCGCTTGTGCAAAAAACGCTTTTGTTTGTGGGCGATTGGTTACCACAAGTCAGTATTATTTTGCGGGTGTTTACTGCCATTTTTACCACTTTTTTATTAGTGCTAGCCCACATAAATAGCACATATTCTATATAACTTTGTTGATAATCATTTATATGCAACGTCGTGAAATATGTTATCTAAACGATTCGTATATCAGGCGATGAGGGTATGGCAGAAAAAGACCTAGGCTATAGAAGAGTCCAATGCACAGGCAGAGGCTCATACATAATCTCGCTTCCCAAAGAATGGGTCCAAGACCTCGAATTAAAACGCGGCAGCGAAATAGCCTTCAACATCCAGCCAGACTCCACCTTAACGTTGGTTCCACGGAAAATACAGGAAAAAGAAGGCAGAGGCAACGCAGCTAAACCCAAAGAATACTTCATCACCGTTGACCCGAAAGAACCCATACAATCAACTTTACGCATGACCCGCGCATTATACGCCATAGGAGCCGACATAATACGCGTCCGATTCAAAAACACTCAGGATACAGTAAAATACAAAAATGAAATAAAAAATTTGGCAAGAGACAATTTTCTCGGCTCAGAAATAATAGATGAAACAACCGATGAAATTACCTTGCAAATTCTGATAAAACCTTCAGAATTCCCAATTGAAAAAGCCGTCAGACGAATGGCTATCGTAGCGCTCTCCGCAAACAGGGACGCCATCGCCGCCTTAAAAGAGAGAAGCACCGCTTTATTTGACAGCGTAATCAATGCCCACAATGATGTAAACCGCTTGGGATTATACATTGTTCGCCAACTGAAATATGGGATAGAGCGCAACCTGTACCGGGAACTCGGCTTTAGAACACCCAAGGAATTTCTCCTCTACCGCATCGCCGTAAACGATGTGGAAAGCATCGCTCAAAACGCCATGAACATCATCAACAACTTGGGTTCACTGCAAAAACTCATCGACGACGAAACCCTATACATAAAAGACCCCATAGACGAAGAAATATACAATCAACTCGTCAACTTCAGCACCCAAGCCAACCAGCTATACGACGACGCCATAAAAGCGTTGTTCAAAAGAGAATACAAAGACGCAGAAAAACTCATCTCAAAACGTGACACCCTCGCTCCACTTGAAAACGAGTTGATAATGTTGATGTCAAGCAAAAAACTCGACCCAAACATAGCTTCAGTGCTGCGCTTGATCTTTGACAGCTCAAGACGCATAATGGACTACAGCAGAAACATGGCAGAACTAACACTTAACCGCACGGTAGAAGAATTATGCTCAACACTCGCATACAAATAATTTTTCTTTTTGGAAAAGCCATCAGTTAGAAAAAACTGCATGCTGGAACTAAATAAAATGGTGCTCCGGCCGGGATTTGGACCCGGGTCCGCGACTCGAGAGGCCGCTATACATGGTCCCTTAATAAGATGGCTTAGTAAGGTTTGACCGGACTATACTACCGGAGCATTCCCAAAGAGGTAAGTTCTAACAGATAAATATCTTTTCATGAGGCGACTTCAGAAACTTGCCCAGACAAAGCCTGAGAAGAACAACAGTTGTTTTTCGGGTGTTGTTGTTCTTTTAAAATTCAAAATTCTACCAAAAAAACAGAAGACTGAACGATTAAAAAAATCTACGTTTCCTCTTCTACGTCCGCATTTAAAAAATGTTTTATGGTTGCCATTATTTCAGCAAGTCCCTTCTCTGTTATGGGCGGTTGATAGGGAATTCTAAGCACTTCCCATCCCTGCGCTTCCAGCAGTTCATCGATTTCGCAGTCACGTTTTTGTGCTTTATCACTGGAATGCACTGGCACGCCGTCTAAGTACACAATTTTTCTTTTGTTAGCCCAACAGAAATCTGGAATAGTGGATTTTAGGATGATGGGGTTTTGCGTCAGCATGCCGGTGGTTAAGCCAGCTTTGCTTAATTCGTGGAAAACAGCCATTTCTGCTTGGCTGACTTTCGGATGCATGTTTTCTTTGTAATTCAAGTTACGTTCACAAAAAATAGAATTGCATCTATCCCTTATAAATTCTATACAGAAAACCAGCTAACTTGATAAGAGTAACCAAAAGTAGGCTTGACGGATCGCAACTGTTAAACGACAGCCGCGGATCAAAAAGCCCTGAGTCTTCAGGGTGCAGCAATCCGCGCCTCATTTAACTGCTAACCCGCCAAGCGTGGGTGTACCTCTTGGATGGCTATTTTCTCGCAAGTTAACAGAACTTTTGCGAGGTATAAATGGAATTGTGGTTGTGCATTTGCAACAACAAGCGTGCAAGCCTATTTATAATGTTCAAATTTTAACTTTGCAAATGATTAATGAAGCGCTTGCTTTTGCATTATTAAGTTCTTATTTCTTCCTTTTCCTCGTAAATTATAGGCATAAAGGTTACGTTCTCGTCATCAATTTTTTGGGGCGGTTTATGCTGTTTCTTCTTTGGTCTTTTTTGGTCTCCCAAACAGTACAAGCACCAACCAATAACTGCAATAAACATAACCGCTGGAAAAAGCACAATCATCAATACTTTGCTACGTTTGCGCTTGCCCTTTGGAGTTACCAAATTTGCACCTAATTACCCGTAGTGTCTAAATGCAAATAAACCTTGATTCTTCAGAATAACGAGTCAGAATCAATATTTCTTATCCACTTGAAACAACTAAAAAAGAAGAAGAAAAAGTGCTAAATCAAAATTTTTAAATCAGCTTTCAGCTTTTTTCTCTGGCGTTGCGGCAGTCGGGTACTCTTTTAGTTTATCAGCCATTTCTCTTAGTTGCTTGTCAACTAGGTAATTCACTGTTCCTTCTTCGAAAGATCCATCTGCATTTTTTTGTCCAGCCTTTGTCCCAGTGAGAACTTCTATGCCTTCATCTATTGTTTTAACGGAGTAGATGTTGAATTTTCCTGCCTTTGCTGCTTCAACAACTTCTTCTTTGAGCATCAGGTTTTGCACATTGCTCTCGGGTATCATCACTCCCTGTGTTCCATTTAAGCCCTTAAGTTTGCAGACTTCAAAGAAACCCTCGATTTTTTCATTGACGCCACCGATGGCTTGCACTTCACCTTTCTGATTAACTGACCCTGTTACAGCTATGTTCTGTTTTATCGGCAGTCCCGAAAGCGCTGACAAAATCGAATATAATTCGGTGCTTGAAGCGCTGTCACCTTCAACTCCCCCGTAGCTCTGCTCAAAAGTAAGCCTGGCAGAAAGACTTAACAGTTTATCCCTGGCATATTTGTCATTTATGTAGCCGCTGAGAATCAAAACGCCTTTTGTGTGTATCGGTCCACCCATCTTCGCTTCTCTTTCAATATCAATTACTCCTTCTCTGCCCAAGCCGATGCTTACTGTTACACGCGAAGGGGTACCGAAGGCAAAGTCGCCTAGGCCCATAACGGATAAGCCGTTTACTTGCCCCACTCTCTCGTCGATGGTGTCGATCAGGAAGAATCCGCGGGTTATCATTTCTTGAATTTTTTCTTCAACGAGTTTTGAGCGGTAAACTTTTTCTTCTATTGCTTTTTTGACTTGGCTTCCATTTATGAACTCGGTATTATCTTGTGAAGCGTAATAGTTTGCTTCGCGAATGATGTCTGCTACAAGTGCGAACTGCGTTGACAGTTTGTATTGGTCATCTGCAATTCTTGAACTGTACTCTACTAGTTTAGCTATTCCTGTGCCGTCGAGGTGTTTGAGTTTTTCTTTTTCGCAGAGCGTACATACCCAAGAAGCATACTGGCTTATTGTGTCATCAGTCCGATTCATTACTGTGTCAAATTCAGCTTTAATTTTGAACAAGTCTCTGAAATCGGTATCCAACTGGAACATGAGTTGGTAAATTTCGGGATCACCGATTAGAATGACTTTCGCTGTCATCGGAATCGGTTGAGGTTTAAGGGTTTTAACGCTTAGAAAACCATAACGTTCTTCAGGTTCCGCTATCGCTATGTTTCTATCTCTAAGATCCCGCTTCAAACCGTCATAGGAGAAGGGGTTTCTCAGCAGGTCTTCAACTGGAATAATCAGGTATCCGCCGTTGGCTTTGTGTATGGATCCTCCCCTTATCATGGTGAAGTCAGTGGTTAATGCCCCAAACTGCGCTTCCTTCTCTGTTTTTCCAAGAAGGTTGGGGTAAGTTGGGTTAGATTCCATAACAACAGGGGCGCCTTTAGTATCGGAATTATCGATGACTACGTTTACCTCATATTTCTTATAAGGCTCTTCCCTCATCCACGGCATTGGGAACGGGAATTGCTGTTGAGGTTCCCCTCTTTTAATGAACTGCTGCAGATTATCTAAAATGTCGTTTTCGACATCTTTCATGTAAGCTGCTACTTCGGCTGATCCTTTGTATTTCTCAATTAAGCTTTCAACTTGATTGCCAATAGTGAAGAGGGCAACTTCTTTGTTAAGTTTCTTTATTGCCTCATGAATTTTTCTCTCCATATCTATTAGCTGCCGCATCGTGTTCCTAAAATCCGCTTCCAACTTTTCCCTTTTCTCTTGAATCTTCTCTTTCATTTTCTGAGGCAAAGCTAACATTTCTTCTTCGCTGAGCGGTTTGCCGTCTAGCACCGGAATAAGTAAGAGGCCAATTGGTGTCGTTTGAATTACAAAGCCTTCGCTTTGAGCCTTCTCGTTTAATTCGTCAATTAACTTTTTCCGCTGATTTTCAAGCCCCTGGATTGTTGCGTCTCTTCTTGCAATGTAATCTTCACTTTCAAAAGCCTTAGGAAGCGCGTTACGAACAACGTTTTCAATAAAATTCTTCATATCATCGCGGAATTCTTTTCCTTTTCCCGGCGGCAACTGAATGGCTTTCGGTTCATACGAGTTAGCAAAATTATTGACATAGCACCAGTCAGGCGGAACTGGTTGAACTTTCGCTTGGGCTTCTACAAAGTTTTGAACCGTGGTTTTTCTGCCTGTTCCTGGGTAACCTGCAACGTACATGTTGAAACCGTGGTCTTTTATGCCGAGCCCGAATTTTAAGGCTCGAACAGCTCTTTCTTGGCCTATAATTTCGCTTAAAGGAACAAGATCTTTGGTCGATTCACACTGCATAAAATCAGGTTCACATTCTTTCCTTAACTTTTCTATTGGCAACTTGTTTATCATGTTAAAATCACTTCGTTTAAACAATAAAATTAGTATACTTTAAATTTGGTTTGCTAAGTAATTAAGTTTCTGTTACCTTCTTTTCAGCGCTTCCTTGTCAGGCGCTAACTTTTGAGGCGAAGGAAACCTTGAATTAATTCGGGGTTTCTCACTTCAGGATGAAAAAGCACACCGTAAATTCTCTTGGTTTTATGTTTAATAATTTGGGTACATTTTGTGGATTTTGCCCAAACATAAAAATCTTCTGAAGGCTCGACGCAGTAACTGTGAAGAGAGTAAGCCTTGAATTCACGGTTAAAAAGCGGGTTTTCTTTTGAACAATTTATCTGTGTAATACCTATCTCTAAACATCGAATTAAACGCATATTGAAAACCACGCCTATCGTTTCCATACCTGCGCAGATGCCTAAAACCGGCTTTTCTGTTTCTTTGAGCCAACTGAACTTGTCGGGCTGACTCAACGTTGCCGAGTCTTTGAGCGTGGTGCCTGAAAGAATTATGCTTTCGCATTGGCTTAGATCTTGTGTGGTTACTTCAAGGAAATGTTTGACACGGCATTTGTCCTGTGTTTTGGCAATTGCGACTATGGGTAATACGAACTCGTAGAAGCCTAATGAATCCTTTTTCCAATTCATGTCTACAACAAGGATCATTTGGAAACCAGCCGTGACCGCTTAATTATGAATACTCCAGAATTTCCTTTAAACTCGACACTGTAATCAAGGACTTCGATTTTCTTTTTGAAAAGCGGCGCATCTAAAACTGTTGTCTCAATTTCGCCGCCTTCTCCAGCTGGGCTTAAGCCATACTTTTGCTGAAGGTCCACCAGCCTATCTATGATTTTGGTGTCGATTTGTTTTCCAAGCCATTTTTCGTCAAGAGGATAAGCAAAAACTCCTGAAATAATCACGTTAAAACGTTTTTCAAGAAGCTCCTCTAAGAGGGCTTTCTGGTCGTGTTTCCACAGAGGGTTAAAGCACCAAAGGTCAAGGTCATTGCAGATACGCTGGACTCTTTCAGCCTGATAGACTGACTCAACTGCACCCGTTACCACGCCATCTATATGGAAATTTGTTGTAGCCTCAGCGATTGCTTCTTTTAGGTCCGCGAGTTCCTCCTCTTTTTCGCCCTGCGTTGTCCTTGTTATCTGGGGCAGACCTAAAGCTTGTGCTTGAAGCGCCGTTACGTCAATATTTGGAGTATGAAACATGAAGCTCTCTTTATTTTTCGAAAGCACCGTAATGAGGCACTTGACTTCTTCTTTTTCCTTAGCTAAGTGAAGCGCCATTGTTGAGTCTTTGCCGCCTGAAAACAAAACCCCAAGTCGCATGGCTACTTTTTAAAAGGAAACTAGTTTATATGCCTGCTTCAATTTGGCTTCTCGAGTCTGAATATCTATTCAATGTGGCTCAAGTGTTCATCAATCTGGGCTCTTTTTTCCAATTCGCTTGTAAATGTTCTTCATGTCTTCCTCTAAATCTTCTCAATCATATTGAGAAACCGTTTTCTTCTGCTTGAAATAATCCATCATCTCTCTAACAGATACCTCAGCGTCGTTTGCAGCCCGCTCCAAAGTTATTGACCCATCAGCATAACATTTCGCCGCGTATTTTCTCTTCGACTACATCAAAGTTTTTGTCACCTATGTGTAGGTGATGCAGGTTGTCTAATCATTACATAAGCGCTTTGCTTGATAAGATTTTTATGCCCAAGTTTTCTGCTGCTTTGGCAAGCTTGATGTCATCAGTTACAAAGGTTTTGCCTGTTTTCTTTGCTTCTACAAGATAGGCTGCGTCATAAAATGTTAACTTAAATTTGTACGCCATATCCAATACTTCACTTCCTGTTTCATTATCAAGCGAGGCTACCTGTATACGTTCAAGAATTGAGTACATCAGATCTAATGATTTTTCAGCCTCTTCAACACTTATCCTTTTAAGCAAAAGGGATTCTCTCCATAACGCATTGCCTAGCTCGTAGTATGCTAAATAAATCGTTGAGCCTTCAGCCAGTTTTTCCACGGCATTTTGTGGTTGTTCTCTGATGACCTTGTATATGATGTTGGAGTCAAAGAGGTACTGCGATTTACTCATCTGCTGTCCCTTGAAGCACGAATAGATTCAGTGAACTCTTCAGAGGGGATTTTCTTGAGGATAATTGATACCTCTTTGGCGAGCTTGTTTAGCAGCTCTTTTTCCAATCGGTCTACTTCCGATTGTAAAGATTCGCGTATTACTTCGCTTATGTTAACGTTTAAGATGGATAGTTTTTTCTTGAGCTCAGCCGGAACCTTCGCACATACGGTTTCTTCCATACCCATAAGTATAACCAAATATTGTATAACAAACCCGTATGATATGAAGATTACTAACATTCTGAAAATCTAATGAGAAAGGCTTCGCCGGGGATGGGAATTGTACCCATATAACAGCTCTGCAGGCCCTTTTATTGATAAAAGTCTAATTGGGAATTTAGTCGATTGTTTTTCTCGTTCTCTTGTAAAAGTTAGCCATATCTTCTTCTAAATCTTCTTTGTCATATTGAGCGACAGTTTTATTTTTCTTTAAGTAATCCATCATTTGTCTAACAGATACTCCAGCATCCATTGCCGCTCTCTCCAGGGTTACTGAGCCCTCTGCATAACGTTTCGCTGCGTACTCTTTCTTCCATTCCCTTACAGCCTTGTCAAGAAGTTTTCTAAGCACTGTCGAGCGGTCTGTCTGCTCCACTTCCTCTATTTTCTTGATGTCGGATACTAATGTTTCAGGTAATCTTGCGGCAACCATTTCTTCCTTCTTCATTTTCTCACTTTCCCCGTTTGATTAATAATCTCAGTGGTAACATCACTGTTGCATATTCAAGTGCTGCTTAATATTGTATTTAAGAAAACTTAAAAAACTAAGTTTTTTATTACAAAAAGCTCAATCAACCCGAGCAGGACCATTATATACGAAAAAGAGTCAACAACATCCTCAAATTCTAATTCAGTTAACAAGAAATCATTTAGACTTATAGTTTTGTCATAAGGTTTTGGCGAAAGCATATCAACAAACTGAACCTCATCTTTATCTGAGTTATAATATGCTGTAGCATATGCAATAGCATTTCTCCTATGTTTTTTCTCCTCCCAATCTTTGAGGAAAGTTGGTACGGTGCTAAATTCATTTAAAATATCGCCAACTCGTTTATTCATCAATCTGGATATGTTGGTAACCTTGTCTTCATTTATTCTTGAAAAAAAATTTATTGCTCGCGCAATATCATCGAAAACACCCTCTACCATAACTAAATACGCGTAGCAACAAAGATGAAATGCCGCTCTTTTACTAGATTTTCTAACAGTCCCTAATTCGCTAGCTATATCACCGATTACGTTTCGTCCATTCTTAATACTTACTACTATAGGCATTAACTCAGACGATTTAGCAGAGAAATTAACGTATGTTAATTTATTTACTGAGCGAGTAATAATTTCTCTGATTTCAATAAAAACTTGCTCGCGGTAAACTTGCCCTTCTTTTATGCTTCCACTAAATTCATTATGAAAGGTATCAAGAAGATGATTAAACCTATGTGCCAAATCTGCGGGGAAAGTGGGCTCTTGTAATAAATTTTCAAAACTCAAAACTCCATTCGCCGTTTTTGGATAACCCTTGCTTTCAAATAATTGGGCAACTTCATTTATTTTTTTAACCCTTTCCGATGAGTTAGGGTATAGCATAAGTAATATCAATCTTTTATCAATATAATAAGTTTATATCGTAAAATTAAGCGGTCTTCAATCTATGATGTTCGACATACTTGAAAATTTATGTATCGGTTCGTGGAGCTGGGGATGGGAATTGAACCCATATATAACAGCTCTGCAGGCTGTCGCCTGAACCATTCGGCCACCCCAGCGCCTTGAAACTAGGATTGAGTCCAACATAAAAATATTGTTAGGTGACATTTCTTTTTTTGCCGTTTTCCGCTAACTCGCTTTTAACATTGGATTGGAAAAGTTATTTTTTGACTGCTAATCCCGAAAAGAAAGCAACTATCTTATCCTCTTTCTTAACGGTCACGTGGTAGAGACCCATTGTTTTGCCGTCTGAGACCCTTGTTGCTTCAGCCGTCAATGTGTCTCCTTCAACCGAGGGCTTCAGAAAGTTTATGCTTACTTGAGCTGCGACGGCGACGTTGTCTCCAAAATTGCATGCATGCGCAAAAGCGTAATCAGCCAGCGAAAAGACTGCGCCTCCATGAGTAAAGCCCAATGCGTTCGTGTGGTTCTTCTCAACTTTCATCGAAACCTTCGCGTAGCCATCTTTAGCTTCGAGAACTTTTATTCCAAGTGTTTCTGCGAAACAGTCTACTCCCTTCATGGATTCTTGCTCCTTTGGTTCATGATAGTGAACTTCCCTCTTGTAGGCTTAATAAAATTATCTCATCGCAAATATAGTAAGAAAGCTTATTGGAGGATTGATATTATTAGACTGCATGGCAGTTTTAGCGTTTGCGATATTCCTTAATTGGCGTCATGGGAATCGTGAGAGTCTGTACAACACCTTCCACAAGGCGAATCTTGTCTCCGACAAAATGCAAAGCATTCTCGTTCGTATCTGCCTGAAAAAGCAGAGCAAAATCCCATTCGCCAAACACTTGAAAGGATTCTTCAAGCGTTACTCCCTTGACTGGGCTTTCGCTAAATTCCATCAACGGCTCATACAGTTTAGCAGCCATATTTGGGCTTATCTTAATCATAGCTAAATATTTTTGAGGTTTTACCAAAATAACCCACCTTGAAACACTTTGTATGGTCTTCTTTAAAAATATGTTGCTAAAAAGTTTGGGCCACGAAGAATTGGCTGAAGAAATCGATTAACTCATTAAAACGCTTTCTCTACCTAACTGGAAAGCCTTAAGGTTCACGTTAATGTATTTCTCCTTTAATCTGCCAGCTATGGCGTTTTGAAGGGATTCCTTCTTAACTGGATTTTCTGGAAGAGCAGATAATGCCCCTAGAAGAATAGTGTTGACGACCAGCGGGTTTCCAAGTTTTTCCGCCAATTTTGGTCCGTCAACTCCATGAACCTTACCTTTTGTCTTCAACAATTCAATTAATTCTTCGGTTTTTTTCGGCTTAACCGAACCCATGCAGCTTGGCTGAATGTATTTCAAGTTAACAACCACGTCGCCATTCTTCTTCAGCATTGGCAAAGCCCTCGCCGTTTCAAGAATCTCAAAACCAACAAGGACATCCGCTTTCCCAGTTTCAATCAGGGGAGATTCAACTTTATCGCCGATTCTTGCATAAGCAACAATCGAGCCTCCTCGCTGAGCCATTCCATGAACCTCCGCCTTAGCCACGTCAAAACCGTCTAACATGGCAGCCTCACAGTAAATGTCGCTTAAAACAACGATTCCCTGTCCCCCAACGCCGCTGAAAACCGTGTCTAACTTCATTTCTCTTTCCTCCTAATGGCGCCCGAGGGACAGACAACTTCGCAGACGTTGCATCCGTAGCATAGAGTCGCATCTATTTCCGCCCGATTGCTTGACAAGGTAATCGCTGGGCAACCGAAAGCTTTCACGCACACGCCGCAGGCATCACATTTCTCCAAAACTTCTGGGGCTTTGCCTCTTTCAACCAAAAGCGGACATGCCCTCTGAGAAATTATTACGGATGGACCATTGTAATCTAAAATTTTCCTGATGGTCTGAGTTGTCGTTTCAATGTCATATGGGTCAATGACTTCCACTTTATCTATTCCAAGTCCTTTGGCAACATCCTTGATTCTCAAAACCTTAGTGTCAGCACCCATCGCTGTTTTGCCTGAACCAGGAGTCGGCTGATGCCCAGTCATTGCGACTGTAGAGTTATCCATGATAATTACGCAAACGTTAGCTCTATTGTACACGATATTGAGTAGCCCAGGCATTCCGGCGTGGAAAAACGTTGAATCGCCGATAACTGAGAACACTTTGTCTTTAACACCAGCATGAAACATGCCTGCAGCCTGAGATATGCCACCACCCATACACAAGCATGTTTGAAGGGAACTTTCAGGGGGCAAGACACCCAAAGTGTAGCAGCCTATATCGCCTGTCACGATTTTGTCGGTGGAGCTTCCAGATAAGCTTAAAGCGCTCTCTGGACAGAGGGGAATGCATTTCGGTTCACCACTGCATTTGTCACAGATTATGGCTTTATGAGTGGTCGGATGAATCGTTATGGCTCCAAACTCGCAGGCTTGTATGCACCAAGGGCAACCTTTGCATCTGTTTTCATCAACAAGAACAGCTCCAGTTTCCTCTGATCTGATAAGAGCTTTTTCGGGACAAGCATCAATGCAAACCGCATTAACGCATGTCTTGCAGGCTACTGCAGTGTTGAGTATTTGATTAATTCTAACCGAACGAATGCGCGACTTGATTGGATTGAAAACCTTCTCTTTTTCAAAAGAGCAAGCGTATTCGCAGATACCGCAGCCGACGCACTTGTCTTTATCACAATCAAGATGTTGATTAACCATGTTTAACGCGTAATAAAATGCTCTATGAGGGCAGCCTGGGCAAAGTGCGGGCGGTCGAGGCGGCAAATCTAAAAGGTCGGGTGGTTCAGCTTTATTAGTTAAATTTAGACTTGCAAAGGCTTGGCGTACCTTGTCAGGCGTTAACTCTCCAATTTCTTCCAAGCCTAACTCAGTCTTTCCAAGTGCGCGTAGACCTAACCGCTGAATATTTTCCTCAAGGTAAGGTCGTAGCTCCTCAATCACTATGATTTTCTTTACTTTAAACGCGAATCGTCTAACGATTTCTTGAGGAAACGGATAAACAAAACCTAATTTTAGCCAAGAAAACTTTTTGGTGTCAAGTACCGAACGAGCATAATAGTAAGCCACGCCGCTTCCTATAATTCCAATGTCACTGGCGTTGTCCTCAATCTGATTGAATTTTGACTGATTTGCAAGAATTTTTGCTTCTATCATCTTTACTTCTAAGACTCTGTGTTGCCGAATTGCATTTGACGGCACCATAACCCATTTAGAACCTTGCTTATCAAAATCTGCCCGTCGATTTAGATTATGCAGCCGCCCAAGTTTCACTCTGGCTTTTCCATGGGCTACCCTCGTTGTTAAACGTAAGATGATTGGCAAATGCAGTTTTTCACTTAATTCGAACGCCTCCCTGCACATGTCCAGAGCTTCCTGCGGATTGCCTGCGTCCAGCAACGGAAGCTTCGAATGAACCGCAAAGTATCTTGTGTCTTGTTCGTTTTGGCTGCTGTGCAGTGATGGATCATCACAAACCGCGATTACCAGCCCACCTTCGATTCCAGTGTACGCCAAGGTCATGGCTGCATCCGCAGCAACGTTCAAACCGACGTGCTTCATTGAAACGATAGCTCTGACACCAGTCATCGACGCGCCCGCCGCGACTTCAGTGGCTACAATCTCGTTTATACTCCATTCGGCATAAATGCCTAAGTCTTTTGAGACCTCGGCAAGGGTCTCCAAAATTTCAGTGGCTGGCGTCCCAGGATAAGATGTTGCAACTTTGACAGTGGCTTCGATTGCTCCTCGTGCAACTGCTTCGTCGCCGTTAAGCAAAGCAAAAGTGCTGGGCTTATCTGCTGCAATTTTGGAAGTCATATGTTAAGTCCTTTACATTTTGCCAGTGCGTAAGTCTAGAACTCTTTTTGCTTTTCCCTCTGTTCTCGGAAGTTCGCCTGGCTCGACGATTTCGACGTCTGCCGTTATCCCTGTTACTATGTGAATTCTCTTTTGAATTTCGTTTTTAAGCATATTTTTATCGACCTGCGGATCTCTGGAAGCTTTTTCTGACAATTCAACTTTAACTACGAATGTGTCTAAAGCGCCAGGTCTATCAACAACTATTAAGTATTGCGTGGCTAGTTCGGAGAAGCACATTACCGCAAACTCTATTTGCGATGGAAATACGTTGACACCGCGTATAATTAGCATGTCGTCTGATCTTCCGTGGACACGCATCATTCGGGTGTGTGTGCGTCCGCAATCGCATTTTTCTGTTACAAGTTTTGAGATGTCTCGTGTCCTGTATCTAAGCATAGGCAAGCCTGTTTTGGTGAGCGTTGTGAAGACAAGTTCGCCTTCTTCCCCCGCGGGCAACACGTCGCCTGTGTCAGGGTTAATTGTTTCTACGATAAAGTGGTCTTCCCAAATATGCAGCCCTTTATGCTCAGGGCATTCAACGGCGACTCCTGGACCACAAAGTTCCGTTAACCCGTAAACGTCAAAGGCTTCAATTCCAAGGTCTCTCTCAATTCTTTCTCTAATCTTATCTGACCATGGTTCAGCCCCAAACATGCCTAGTTTAAGTTTAAGGTCTTTTCGTGGGTCAATACCTTCATGAGCCATGGTTTCTGCAAGGTAAACAGCGAAACTTGGGGTGCAAGCTAAAATTGTGACTCCCAAATCCTTCATGAATTTTATTTGACGCTGAGTCATTCCTCCGCTTGCGGGAATAATTTTGGCTCCAACCTTTTGAGCGCCATAATGAAAACCGAACCCGCCTGTGAATAAGCCATAGCCGTAAGCGATATGCATAACATCGTTGTGTCTTCCCCCCGCAGTGTAGATGGATCTCGCCATTAATTCTTGCCAAACATCCATGTCATTGCTTGTGTAAGCACCGATTATGGGGTTGCCAGTTGTACCGCTCGAAGCATGAATCTCCACTATGTCATCAGATTTAGCTGCAACCATTCCAAAAGGGTATGTATCGCGTAAGTCGTTCTTTACTGTGAAAGGAATTTTCTGAAGATCTTCTAGTGAGCGTATATCTTCAGGCTTTAATCCTGCGCGGTCAAATTTTTTCTTGTAGAAAGCGCTGTTTTCGTAGCAACGTTTTACTTGTTCTTTTAATTTTTTTAGTTGATGTGCTTTTAGTTCTTCAGCAGATATGGTTTCGATTTTTTCGTTCCAGTATTTGCCCTCTACCATTTTTGTTTCCTCGCTCTTTTCAAAGGCATAGCTACAAACCTTTCATTTGACTATTAGATAAAAGTTCCCTAACTCCTCCTTGTAAACAATTCTTCCTTTATGCGGCTGGGGCTTTTTCAACAATAATTTAGTAGTTATGAATGTGACTAGAAGATGCTTGTGCCTGAGCCCTCTTTTCCGCCAGATTTATAATTTTTCAGAAGCCCTTTTCATTTGACAAAAAAGAGCTTTTGAAATTGGTCAAAGATGTGCTAATATCCAAAAATGGGAATAACCGCAAGATATTTAGCCTTAGATTATTAATTCATTTAAATCAATATGGAGTAGGGGGCATAAAATATCTCCAAGTCAGTTTTGGTAGTCGGAGGCGGGATTGCTGGTATTCAGGCGTCATTAGACTTGGCTAATCGAGGCACAAAAGTCTATCTTGTTGAAAAGACTCCAAGTATAGGCGGACGCATGGCTCAGCTTGATAAAACTTTTCCAACTTTAGACTGTTCCATTTGTATACTTGCTCCAAAAATGATTGAGTGCCTCAGACATCCAAATATCAGCCTACTTACATACTCGGAAGTTCAGCATGTTGAAGGCGAGGAAGGAAATTTTAATGTGAAAATCCTTCGAAAGCCCCGTTATGTAGATTTCTCTAAATGCACAGGATGCGGCACTTGCATGGAAAAGTGCCCGGTTAAAGTTTCCAACGAGTTCGATATGGGCTTGGGCAAGAGGAAAGCCATTTACATGCCATTTAAGCAAGCAGTTCCTCTCGTCGCCACAATCGACGCAGAAAATTGTCTTTACTTTTCTAAAAAGATTTGCGGTGTTTGCAAGAAAGTGTGCCCATCTAATGCCATCAACTACGATCAAAAACCAGAAGAAATAGACTTGAATGTGGCTTCAATAATCTTAGCCACGGGTTTTGATGTTTTTGATCCTTCCGCTATTGGCGAGTATGGTTATGGCAGATTCCAAAATGTTCTTACCTCCATGGAGTTTGAGCGGTTAATATGTGCATCTGGCCCAACGGGGGGGCATCTTGTTCGTCCCTCAGATGGGAAAACGCCCAGAAGCGTTGTTTTCGTTCAATGTGTGGGTTCGAGAAACCTTCATGGAAGATTTCCGTTCTGTTCAACAGTATGCTGTGTTTATGCAACTAAAGAGTCAATTCTTGTCAAAGAACATTCTCCGCAAACTCAGACTTACATTATGTATATTGACATGAGAGCCGTGGGAAAGGGCTTTCAGGAATTTGTCGACAGGGCAAGAGACGACTACGGCGTAACATACATCAAAGCTCATCCAGGCGGTATAGCTGAGGACCAAGCTACAAAGAATCTGCAGATTCACTTCGAAGATATCAAGACGGGGGAAATGAAAAAGCTTGAGGCTGACATGGTCGTGCTATGTCCTGCCTTGATTCCGAAGACGGAAAACAAGAGGCTTGCTAAAGAAATGGGTATAGAACTTGATGAGGCTAATTTCTTCAAAGCAAAGGATTTACTCACGGCGCCGATGGACACAACTTCCAAAGGGATTTACATTTGCGGATATTGCCAAAGTCCCAAAGACATCCCGGAGAGCGTGGCTCAAGCTAGTGGAGCAGCTGCCAGAGCTGCAGAAGCAATCGCGTTAACGGCAAAGGAGCAAAAAAAGTGAGCGAGAAAAATAAACCGCGAATCGGCGTCTTCGTCTGCCAATGTGGTGTTAACATAGGCGGTGTGGTAAACGTGCCCTCAGTCGTAGAGTACGCAAGAACCCTGCCTAATGTTGCATATGCAGAGGACAATCTTTACACCTGCTCATCGGAAGGACTAAACAAGATTAAGGATGCCATAAGAAAATATGACCTTGACCGCGTAGTGGTGGCTTCATGCACACCCAGAACGCACGAGCCGCTTTTTAGAGGCGCATGTGAAGAAGCGAACCTGAATAAGTATATGTTTCATATGGCAAACATTCGTGAACAATGTAGTTGGGTACACGCTAAAGAACCCGAAAAAGCCACCGAGAAAGCCAAAGGGATTGTTAAGATGGCTATTGCAAAAGCTGGACTGCTTGAGCCTCAAGCGGAAACAGAAATTGAGATCCAACCTTCAGTACTAGTGATGGGCGGTGGAGTTTCAGGAATGACTGCTGCCCTCAGCCTTGCCAATCAAGGATTTAACGTGATTTTAGTAGAGAAAAACAAAGAGCTCGGTGGGAAACTATGTGAACTTTACACGTTGTACCCCAGCAATAAACCCGGCTCCGAAATTCTCGACGAGTATATTCACTCTGTGCGTTCAAACCCAAACATCAAAACCTATATGTCTTCCACCGTAACGAACGTCAATGGCTTCATCGGAAACTTCGAAGTAACCCTTAACCATAATGGAACCGAAGAAAAACTTAACGCTGGCACAATAGTGCTTGCTACAGGAGCCGATGTTTTTAAGCCCATCGGAATGTACTGCTACGGCGAAAATAAAAACGTGGTAACCCAACTTGAGCTTGAAAAACTCATGAGAGAAGGAAAACTTGGGCATCCAAAGAACATACTTATGATTCAATGCGTTGGTGCAAGAGAAGGGAAAGTTGGCGGACGAAACTACTGCTCGAGAATATGTTGCACCATGGCGCTTAAGAATGCTATGATAATTAAGGAGATGCTTCCAGATTCCGAAGTTTCAATACTGTACAGAGACATGCAGGCCTATGGAAAAGACTTTGAAGAACAATACGAGAAGGCTAGGCACAACTTTGTGCAGTTCATAAGATACGATGATTCCAATCCGCCTCAGGTGTCTTCAGACGTAAACGGCAAACTCTCAGTTAAAGTGCATGACATCTTGGGTAACTACGCGCTTGAACTTGAACCCGATCTTATTGTGTTATCTACTCCTCTTGTTAAATCGGAGGATGCAACGGAGCTTTCAAAACTCCTCAAAGTTCCAATAGGAGCAGATGGCTTCTTTTTGGAAGCACACTTTAAACTAAGACCTGTGGATTTTGCGACCGATGGCATTTTCTTATGTGGAACCGCACATGGACCCAAAACGGTCGCCGAAAGCATAACTCAGGCATACGCCGCTGCGTCAAGAGCAGGAATCCCAATGGCGTTAGGAAAAATCAGAGCTGAAGCGATAACCGCCTGTGTTAATGACGCTAAATGCACTGGGTGCGGCACCTGCGTTAAACTTTGCCCTTACAATGCGATAAGAAAGAATGAATCTGGAGTGGCGAAAGTAAATGATGTTCTATGCAAGGGCTGTGGGGTATGTTCCGCCAGCTGCCCTGAAAAAGCCATTAATATGAGACACTTTAGCGATGCTCAAATTATTGCTGAAGCAACATCAGCCATAGGAGGGTCTTAATCTGACAGAATTTGAACCGAAGATAATCGGTTTTCTATGCAACTGGTGCAGTTATGCCGGCGCGGACTTAGCGGGTGTAAGCAGAATTCAGTACCCCTCCAATATTAGAGTGGTAAGAGTCATGTGCAGTGGCAGAATTGATCCTGTGATTCCCCTGCAAGTTTTTGCTCAGGGCGCAGACGGGGTCATTGTTTTGGGCTGTCACCCGGGAGATTGCCACTACTCAGAAGGAAATCTTTACGCAGAGAAAAAAATCAAGCTTCTCAAAAAACTGTTGGCGCTGACTGGCTTAGGTTCAGAAAGAATAGAGCTTGAATGGGTTTCAGCGTCAGAGGGTCAAAGATTCGCTCAGGTAGTGACGCAGTTTACTGAAAGAATAAGAAAGTTAGGTCAGTCTCCCATATCTGGAACCAAGCCAGACCCGAAGATCCTTGAGAATCTTACGGCGGCAATTGATGTCGCTTCAGGTTTCAGGCTGAGGGTTCTAGTTGGCAAGGAAAGGGAGTTGACTGAAAAATGCAATGTTTATGGTGAAAAAGTCCTTCAAGAGAACTTTGAGGATCTGCTTGATGAAGCAGTTGAAGAAGAGTTCATGCGCCATAAGATTCATGTTTTAGCACGGAACAACCCGCAGTCGGTCGCTAACCTATCAGCGGCTACTGAACTTAAGCCGGCGGAGGTTCTCAAACACATTGTTGCGATGAGGAGAAGAAACATGATTACGGTTGATCACATCGAAGGTAACACGCCTTTATACAAGGCTTTGGAGGCTTAAAAAATGGTTGACATGAAAGTCGGTGCAGTTATGGTTGTTGGCGGCGGCGTTGCTGGCATTCAAGCATCTCTTGATTTGGCTGATTCAGGCTTCAAGGTTTATCTTGTAGATAAAGGACCCAGCATCGGGGGCGTTATGGCACAGCTTGACAAGACATTTCCCACTAACGATTGTGCAATGTGTATTCTTTCACCCAAACTTGTGGCGACAGGAAGACACCCCAACATTACAATACTGACGAACGCTGACATAGAGAATTTAAGTGGCCCAGCCGGGAATTTTGAAGTTGGGCTTCGACGAAAAAGCCGTTATATAATTGAGGAAAAATGCAATGGATGTGGTCTATGCGCTCAAAAGTGCCCTATTGAAGCGGTTGATTCTTTCAATGAAGGACTCGGGCGCAAAGGTGCGGTTTACGTTGAATATCCGCAGGCTGTTCCACTGAAATACCTAATTGACCGTGAAAAATGTGTTGGATGTGGAACTTGCGCGGAAGTCTGTAAGGCCGGTGCAATTCAGTATGACCAGACCGATAGCCAAGTCAAACTGAAAGTCGGATCAATAATACTTGCGCCCGGTTTCGAACCTTTCGACGCAAGGCTCAAAGCCGAATATGGCTACGGGCGATATCCGAATGTTCTAAACAGTATCGAATTCGAACGATTATTAAGTGCCTCTGGACCTTACGGCGGACTTGTTTTGCGGCCCTCAGACGGCGAAATACCGAAAAAAGTCGCATTTATCCAATGTGTCGGTTCAAGGGACTATAAAGTTGGAAACAAATATTGTTCTGCAGCTTGTTGCATGTACGGCATTAAAGAAGCGGTCATTGCAAAGGAGCACACGCCAACGCCGCTTTCGGCATCAATTTTCTACATGGATATGCGTTCGTATGGAAAGGAATTTGACGAATATCGTAATCGTGCGGAAGAAGAATATGGCATAAGATTTATCCGTTCACGCGCAGGTTCAGTCACAGAGGACCCAACCACAGGCAACCTTTTTGTTCACTACGTTAAAGACGAAACACCGGTAACCGAAGAGTTCGACATGGTCGTCCTGTCAATAGGAATGGTTCCTCCGAAAAATATCGAAAAACTTGCAGCCGTTCTGGGAATTGAACTTAACCAATATAATTTTTGCGAAACTCAAACCTTTGATCCCATGAACACGTCAAAAACGGGCATATTCGTTTGCGGAGCTTTTTCCGCGCCTAAAGACATCCCTGAAAGCGTAGCACAAGCCAGCGGAGCAGCAGCCAAAGCCATGAGTATAATAGCTAGCGCCAGAGGAACCCAAGTTACAGCACGAAGCTACCCGCCAGAACGAGACGTTCTTTGCGAGCCTCCCCGAGTCGGCGTCTTCATTTGTCACTGCGGAATCAACATTGGCGGAGTTGTAAACGTTCCCGAGGTTGTTGAATACGCCAAAAAGTTACCCAACGTTGCTTATGCGGAAGCAAACGTTTACACGTGTTCACAAGATACGCAGAAACTCATCAAGGAAAAGATTGTGCAGAACAAGCTTAACCGTGTGGTTGTGGCTTCGTGCACTCCGCGAACTCATGAGCCATTATTCAAAGAAACGGTGCAGGAAGCTGGGTTGAACCCTTACTTGTTTGAAATGACAAACATCCGCGACCAATGCAGCTGGGTTCACATGCGACAGCCGAAAGAAGCAACCAAGAAAGCCAAAGACCTGGTTCGCTCGATTACCGCTAAAGCAGCGCTTTTGAAACCTTTGAAAAAGCCAGTTATAAACGTAACTCCAGTTGGCTTAGTTATAGGCGGCGGAGTTTCAGGAATGACTGCCGCTTTAGAGCTTGCCAAGCAGGGGTTTGAAGTGCATCTTGTCGAGAAGGAACCTGTTTTAGGCGGTCATCTGCGCAACATCTATTACTTATTAGGCGAAAAGACCGATCCTCAAAAGAACCTCCACGCCCTTATCGAGCAAGTTACGAAAAATGAAAAAATTCACGTTTACACGGATGCTGAAGTCTTAGATGTTTATGGGTTCGTGGGAAACTTCAAGTCCAAGATAAAGCAGCTGAACATGCTGAAGGAAGTTGAGCATGGAATAGTTATTGTTGCTACAGGAGCCATTGAATACACGCCTACAGAATACCTCTATGGTCAAGACCCAAGAATAATAACGCAGCACGAACTGGAAAAAACACTCGCAAAAGGGCAATTCAAAGCCAAAAGCGTGTTGATGATACAGTGCATTGGTGCAAGAAACAAGGAAAAACCGAATTGCGCAAGAATCTGCTGCGGACAAGCAACAAAAAACGCTCTTAAGATTAAAGAAATAGACCCTGAAGCGGAAGTCTACGTTCTCTACAAGGACATGAGAACATACGGTTTTAAGGAAGACTTCTACCGTGAATCAGCCTCAAAAGGCGTTCTCTTCATAAATTACGGCGATGAAAGAAAACCATGCATCATCATAGAAAACGGTAAGCTTAAGGCTGTCATTTGGGATCCAGTCTTAAAACAGGAAGTTGAACTTGAACCTGACCAAGTGGTTTTAAGTGCAGCTACGATTCCAAATTCGGGAAACAAGGCTTTGGCTGAGAAGCTTAAGGTGCCGTTAACAAAGGACGGATTCTTTTTGGAAGCCCACATGAAGCTCAGACCCGTCGATTTTGCAACAGAAGGAGTTTACCTCTGTGGTATGGCGCATTCACCAAAATACATAGATGAAAGTATTGCTCAGGCATGCGCGGCTGCATCTAGGGCTGCGACGGTGCTTTCAAAGAAAACACTTGAAACAGAAGGAACCATAGCAAGCGTGGTCGAAGATTTATGCAGTGGCTGCAGAGTATGCGAACACATGTGCCCATATGGTGCAATTGAAATTCAAGTTGTGAATGGCAAACCAGTTGCGCACGTGTTGGAAGCGTTATGCAAGGGATGTGGTTCATGCGGCTCAGCTTGTCCAACCAAAGCCATAGCATTAGGCCATTTCACTCACGAAGAAATTCTTGCTCAGATAGACGCTGCATTGATGGAGGAAGAACAATGACTGCCGCGGAAAGTTTTGAACCTAAGATAATCGGTTTTCTCTGCAACTGGTGCAGCTATGCAGGCGCGGACTTGGCTGGAGTGAGTAGAATCCAGTACCCGCCGAACATTGTAATTGTTCGAGTAATGTGCAGTGGCAGAATTGATCCAGCTTTTGTCCTAAAAGCCTTCAAAGATGGTGCCGACGGTGTGCTCATTGCAGGTTGCCATTTGCCCTCAGACTGCCACTATATCAGCGGAAATTTCAAAGCTAAAAGGCGGATATTGCTTTTGAAAAAAGTTCTGCAAGAGTTCGGGATAGAGGATAAACGTGTCAGGTTAGAGTGGATTTCCGCGAGCGAAGGAGACAAATTCGCAGCTGTCGTCCGCGATATGGTGAGAGAAATCAAGGAATTAGGACCAAACCCGTTAACAATTAAGGATGTAAAAACTTGACTACAGAAACAGTAAAACAATCGGAAATTGACCCTAAATTCAAACATGAAATCTCAAAGATGCCGGGCGGTGAAAAATTGATGCGTTGTTTCCAATGTGGAACATGTACGTCAGATTGCCCCGTCGCTAGGTTCAGCGAAACTTATAGACCCAGACAGATAATTCGAATGACCCAGCTTGGATTAAAAGAAAGAGTATTGCACAGTGACACTTTATGGCTGTGCGCAGCATGTTTTACTTGCTCAGACCGATGCCCTCAAGACGTTGAAGTGGCGAGCGTCATTCGTGTCTTGCGAAACCTTGCGGCTCAAGAAGGTTGCATGCCTCAGGTATTCAAGGACCAGCGTGCAAGCATAATGGAATCAGGTTATGCATACAAAATTCCAGAGTTAAGACAGAAAAAACGCGAGACTCAGGGGCTTCCTCCTTTACCCAAAAGTAATCCTGAAAGCATCAGAAAGACTCTGCAAAAGGTGCATTTCCCAAAACAAGTAGAGGCGGCTGGTGAGTAAAATGGGCGAGCATAAGTATCTTCTGTTTCTCGGGTGCGCCATACCTTACCGAGTATCCGCGTATGAGATTTCAGCTCGCAAAATTCTGGGAAAACTAGGCGTTGAACTAATCGAGATGCCCGAGTTCAATTGCTGTGGGCTTCCATTAGACCCCGTCAGCCACGAAACAATGATAATCTTGGCGGCACGCAATCTATGTTTGGCTGAGCAACAAGGCTTAGATATTTTGACGCTCTGCCCAGGCTGCGCCGGTACTTTGAGAAAAGTCAAAAAAATGTTAATGCAGGACAAATCTCTTCGTGACGAAGTAAATAGTAGTTTGAAGGAAGCAAATTTAGAATTCAAGGGAACAGTAAATGCAAAACATCTCATGCAAGTGCTCATTGAGGACATCGGGGTAGCGAAAATAAAGTGCTCAGTGACGAAACCCTTGTCGAAGCTAAAGGTTGCGGAACACAACGGCTGTCACATTTTGAGGCCTAGAGACATCATCGGGTTCGAGGACCCGGAAAACCCAACAGGACTCAAAAATCTAATAGAAGCCACAGGTGCAACCTGCCTGGATTACATGGATGAAACTGAATGCTGTGGCGCCCCAAGTGCAGGCGTAAGCGACAAAGTTGCCCTGCAACTGTCAAGGGACAAATTGAACCATGTCAAACAAGTAAATGCGCAAGCCATGATAACGATTTGCCCTTTCTGTCATATCATGTATGACACGAATGAGCAACGTATTGAAAAAATGTTTAATGAAGTCTATGGAATACCTATTCTGCATTATCCTCAATTGCTGGGTCTAGCCATGGGAATTCCACCTAATGAATTAGCCTTCAACGAATTACGGGTTGACTGTTCAAAAATTTTAAAGCAAGTTTGTGAAGGCTGAAAACCAGATGGCTGAAGAGAAACTGAAAATTGGCTTTTATTGGGCTGCAAGTTGCGGCGGCTGCGAAATCGCGGTGTTAGATCTAAACGAGAAAATATTAGACGTCGTACAAATTGCAGACATAGTATTCTGGCCTGTAGCCATAGATATCAAGTATAAAGACCTCGAAGCCATGCCTGACAAATATATGGACATATGCTTCTTCAACGGTTCAGTTCGAAACGAAGAGCAAGAACACATGGCTAAACTTCTTAGACAAAAGTCAAAGACGCTTGTAGCCTTCGGTTCCTGTGCTCAAGAGGGGTGTATACCGGGATTGGCAAATCTTCATGACCGCAAAGAAATTTTCAAGAAGGTCTACTTGGAAAGCAAATCGACCATTAATCCAAGCAATGTAATTCCCAAAACTAAGACTGAAGCAAAAGAAGGGCTCTTGAAGCTTCCAGAATTCTACGACACCGTGAAGACTTTAGATCAGACCGTTGAAGTGGACTATTACCTTCCAGGTTGCCCGCCACCAGTTAAATTAATCGGTAACGCCGTTGAAGCCATAGCAAAAAAAGCACTACCTCCTAAAGGTTCGGTTCTTGCACCGATGAAGTCTGTTTGTGACGAATGCCCCCGAAAGAAGGAAGACAAGAGAATTTCAAAGATATACCGCGTTTATGAGAAGGCTCCTGAACCGGAAAAGTGCTTGCTTGAACAGGGAATAATATGCATGGGACCAGCAACTCGAGCTGGATGCGAGGCTAAATGCTTGACCGTTGACATGCCCTGCACAGGATGCGGAGGACCTTGTCCGAACTCGATAGAACAAGGTGCAGCTATGCTTAGCGCCTTAGCCTCCATTCTCGGCTTGGAAGGAGAACAAGAGCTTCAACCAGGACAAGACGTTGAGACTCTAATAAGCCAAATTAAAGATCCAATCGGAACATTCTATATGTACTCGCTGCCCTCATCAATTCTCAGAAGAAAAATAAAGAAACCATAAAGAAAAGATTTGCCGAACTTAACACTTATGAGGCAGTGAGCACTATTAATTCTTGAGCGACAATGAAAGCTTACATGATTTTATCGTGTAAAACAGGCGTTTTTAACACAATTTTAGACGAGTTGGCAATCAATACAGTTTTAGATGAGCTAATAAAAATGGGTCTTTCAATGCAGGATGTCTTTTTGCTCTTTGGCCCCGTTGACATTCTGGTTCAATTGCATTTTAATGATCTTGACGAATTCATTAAGAAATGGTTCAATCCTATTAGAGCAATAACGCCGCAAGAACCACTGATTGAGAAAACGCAAACTCTCATTGTTATATCCGAAGGCAAGCCGCTCACGGAGGAGCCATACGCATTTCTCTTCCTCAATACCCAGCCTAGAAATATTGAAGTGGTCCAACAAGAGCTTCAAAGTATTCCCAATGTTTTGTCCGCTGATACGGTATTCGGACCATACGACGTAATATGCGCGGTAAAAGCAAGCGACAAGGAAGATCTCAAACGACTTGTTTTAAAAATACAGAAAGAAGTTCCACATATTCAAGGAACCGTAACTGCCATCGTTGCTTCCATTCATTAGAACAGTGCAAGTCTATTTGTGACAATATTGAGGCATCATAATTCGAGAAATCAGAGCAATGTTATTGCTTACGTCACTGCATTTTTTCGACTGATGCACTTAAGTATTTCCAATGGAACCTGTGGTCCGGCGCGGTTTTTAAAAAATGAATTTCCGAAACTTTAGTTTTGCCTCTTGAATCCCGAATTCGTTACGGAAAAATAAAGACACAACAAACTTATTTATGTCGATGTGAGAGCCTTAACTTAGAGGTTAAATTCAGAAATGGTTACATTGAATCTTGACAAAATTTTCAACCCTCGTACTGTAGCCATTATCGGAGCCAGCGACGTTGAAGGCTCAGTTGGATATGCTCTAGTAAGAAATTTTACTCAACTTGACTATACAGGAAAAGTTTACTTAGTGAACATTCGAAAACCTGAGATTTTAGGAATTAAAACATTCAAAACAGTAACTCATATTCCTGAACTTGTGGATTTAGCCGTGATTGCGACGCCGGCCAAGACCGTTCCGGCTATAATGGAAGAATGTGGGAAGGCACCTGTTAAAGGCGTAATTATTGTTTCTGGGGGCTTCAAAGAAACAGGCGCTGAGGGTAAAGCTTTGGAAGATAAAATTCTTGAAATAGCCAAAAAATATGGTATTCGATTAGTCGGTCCCAACTGTATTGGTGTAATAAACCCAAAAATAAGTCTCAATGCTACTTTCCTGGATAAGATGCCGAAATCTGGTAACATCGCTTTTATATCGCAAAGCGGCGCATTGGGTTCAGCAATTCTTGATTTGGCGATTCACGAAAACATTGGCTTCAGTAGCTTTGTTTCAGTTGGATCGATGATTGATGTAGACTTCGGCGATTTAATTGACTATTTCGGTTCAGACCCAAAAACCAAGAGCATACTCATGTTCGTTGAGGGAATAACTGAAGCGCGTAAGTTTATGAGCGCTGCAAGGCACTTTGCAAGAACCAAACCTATAATCGTTGTGAAATCAGGAAAATTTATTGAAAGCGCAAAAACGACCGCTTCTCACACAGGGTCTATTTCGGGAGAAGATGACGTTTATGATGCGGCGTTTAAACGAGCGGGGATTGTTCGGGTTGAAGAGATAGCTGATTTGTTTAATGCTGCCGAGGTTTTAGGAACTCAGCCATTGCCTAAAGGGCCAAGGCTTGCTATAATAACTAACGCGGGTGGTCCAGGGGTTATGGCTACTGACGCTTTGATTGCTCGCGGCGGCAAATTGGCTGAGTTGAGCAAGAAAACAATGGATATTCTTAACAGTGTTTTGCCGCCTTTCTGGAGCAAAAGCAATCCGGCTGATGTTCTTGGAGATGCAAGGGTTGACCGTTACAGAATTGCGGTTGAAGCTTGCCTAAACGACGATACTGTTGATGGAATACTAGTTATTTTTACCAAGCAGGCCGGTTCAGAGCCCGCAGAGGTTGCAAAGGGCATAGTGGAACTTGTGCGGAGTAAATCTTACCAGAACAAAACTATTCTTACCTCATTCATGGGTTTTGATGCAGTTCACGAGGCAAATGATATTTTTAATGCCAACACAATTCCTACTTACTCTACACCTGAGCAAGCGGTCAAAACATACATGTACATGTACAATTACCAGCGCAATCTTGAGCTTCTTTACGAAACTCCGGAAGAATTACCCGTTGATGCTTCACCGCCAAAACGCCCCATACTAGCTATATTTAGAAATGTCTCACTTGAAAACCGTGAAGAATTAACAGAAAGCGAAGCACAAAAAGTACTTAAATATTACAATTTTCCAGTTTTAAAAACTGTTGTCGCACACAATGTTGACGAAGCAGTTACTTTAGCGCAAGAAATTGGCTTTCCAGTAGCATTAAAAATTCTTTCTCCCCAAATTGTCCACAAAAGCCTCGCAGGCGGAGTTATTTTAAATGTACATTCGCCAAATGCAGTGCGTGAAGCCTTTGAATTATTAATTCAAAGAGCTAAAGCCTACAATTCTGCTGCCCAGATAAACGGCGTATTGGTTCAACCTATGATTGCGAAAAATGGGTATGAATTAATAATAGGCGGAAAAACCGATCCTGTTTTTGGACCCGTGATTCTTTTCGGGATGGGCGGTGTAGGTGTGGAACTTTTTAAGGATTATTCAATAGCGCTTCCACCGTTGAATACCACGCTTTTACGGCGCATGATGGAGGAAACAAAGGTTTACCAGCTTCTGAAAGGATACCGTAATGCGCCATCTGTTGATCTTAAACAGCTTGAAGAAACTGTACTGCTTTTTTCTCAGTTTCTCGTTGATTTTCCACAGATAAAAAATATCGGGATTAATCCGCTATTGGTAACTGGAAAAGAAGCCAGCATTCTTGATGCAACGATAGTTATTGACAAAGATATCGTTTGCAAGAAATTTGAGCCTCATGCACATATGGTGATTAGTCCTTACCCCAAAAAATACGAGTTGCTTTGGTCTCTCAAAGGCGGTCAAGAAGTGCTTCTGCGACCTATAAAACCTGAAGACGAGCCTATGTGGCTTGAAATGTTTCAGAGCTTCTCGGAAGAAGCAATCCGCTACCGTTTCTTCCAGATACTTAAAGATACGCCCCATGAGGTTCGAGTACGCTACTGCAACATTGACTACGACCGAGAAATAGCCATTGTCGCAGAACTAACTGAAGGTGAGCGAAGAAAAATATTGGGAGTAACTCGTATAAGTATAGAGCCTGACGGAAAAAGCGGTGAAATGGCTTTTATCGTAACTGATTACTGGCAGGGCTTAGGCTTGGGAACAAAAATGATTGATTATGTGCTTGATATTGCCAAGGAAAAAGGAGTTGAAAATGTCTATGCGATAATGTTAAGCGACAATTATCGCGCTTTAAGCCTTACAAAGAAAATGGGTTTCAATCTTGAATACTTACATGATGGCACAGTAAAAGGCTTTTTAGACCTCAAAAATATTGACGCGGATAGTCGATGTTTTCGACCTAAGATTTCTTCAAAAGCAGCAACAGAAAAAACGCTTGAAACTGAGGTTTCCGAAGAAAACAAAAGCAAAGCCCGAGAAAAGCCAAAGGTGCCTTCGATCTAACTATTTACGGAATTGGTAAAGTTTTCCCTTGATACTGTGCACATTCTTTAGTTTAGTTCATTTGCTTAATGTAACTAATTCTCTTGCCAAAAGCGCACAAATAGACCAATAAATTGGTCTTAAAAACAGAAAGGGGTGAGTTTATGTCTGCATTCTCCAATCCCTAGCAAATTGAGAGTCATTTGTTAAAAAGCTGGTTTTATATTCGGTGTTTGTTAAAATTTGTTGAATCGACCCTCTACACTTTTATACTAGGGTCTTCAGAGATGGCTACCGATTGCCTATGATTCCCCGTAATTTAAAAGGAGGATCAAAGTTTGGTTGAAAATGATGAGAGACGTTTAATGCTTGAAAAAGTTTTGAAAGAACACAATTATCAAGAAAGCGCCCTTCTAGAAATCCTTAATCGAGCCCAAGAAATTTATGGATATCTAGATAAAGACTTACTCACAGATATTGCTGGTTCTTTGAACCTTCCTCCCAGCCACATTTATGGCGTCGCAACTTTCTATAGCCTGTTTAAGCTTAGAAAGCCAGGTCAACACGTCGTAACCGGCTGCTTAGGAACCGCCTGCTACGTCAAAGGAGTTGATGAAATCATGACAGCCATAGAAAAAGAGTTTGATCTCAAACGCGGCGGCTCAACTGCCGATGGAAAACTCTCCCTTCTTCTAACACGCTGCATCGGCGCATGCGCTATGGCACCAAACATAGTTGTTGACGATCAGGTTATCGGTAAAGCCACAAAAGAACAAGTTATACAAAAAATAAAAGAAGTACTTAAAGGTGAGCAAAAAGTTGAAGCCAGCTGATATACAACAAATAGCCGAAAACGAACTTGAATACGAAAGAGCCTATAAGCATAGAATAAACGTATGTTGCTCAAGTGGCCACGAGAGATTTGGCGCTGTACAACTATTCAAGGCGTTTCAAAACGCGGTTAAAGAATTAGGCGTTGAAAAAGAAGTAAAAGTTGCCAAAACAGGCTGCATAGGCACCTGTTCGTTGTGTTCAGCAGTAATTATCGAACCGGGAGACTACCTTTATCATAGCGCTACACCCCAAAATGCACGGGAGATAGTTCGGGACCACATTGTTTTAGGCTTACCGATGCAAGAACAGTTGTACAAAGATGAAGGCTTCTTTAAGAAACAACAACGTCACGTTCTAAAAAATGCGGGAAAAATCGACCCACACAGAATTGAAGACTACATACATGCCGGCGGATATAATGCATTTATCAAATGCTTAACCCAAATGACCCCCCAAGGTGTAATAAGTGAAGTTCTTGCAAGCGGATTGCGCGGCAGAGGCGGAGCGGGTTTCCCCACGGGTCAAAAATGGAGCCTAGTTGCACGTGCTCATGGAACACCCAAATACATCGTTGCCAACTTAGATGAAGGCGACCCGGGAGTATTCGCTAACAGATCTTTAGCTGAGGCTGACCCACACTCCATACTTGAAGGCATGCTCATCGCAGCTTATTCTGTGGGAGCCGAAAAAGGCTTCATTTACATCAGGGCAGAATACCCATTGGCAATTCAAACGCTAAAGAACGCTATAAACCAAGCAAAAGCCCTATCACTGCTAGGTGAGGACATTCTTGAAACGGGGTTCGATTTTGACATTGAGCTTAGATATGGTGCAGGTGCGTTCGTTGCAGGTGAGGAAACAGCCATTCTTGCATCTGTTGAAGGTCAAAGAGCTATGCCTCGACCCCGTCCGCCGTATCCAGCAAACTCTGGTTTATGGAAGAAGCCAACGCTTATCCAAAATGTCGAAACTCTCGCAAATATACCGCAAATAATAGTCAACGGTAGCGCATGGTTTGCAAAACTTGGCACGCCAAAATGTCCAGGGACAAAAGTGTTTTCACTAACGGGTCAGATTAAAAATCCTGGTCTTATTGAGGTTCCGATGGGTATTAGTTTGCGAGAGGTAGTATTCGAAATCGGCGGGGGTATTCCAAACAATCGAGCATTTCGATCTGTGTTGGTTGGCGGTCCTTCAGGCGGTTGCTTACCAGATATCATGCTAGATTTGCCGATAGACTACGAATCATTAAACAAAGCAGGAGCAATTATGGGTTCAGGCGGAATTGTTGTGCTTGACGACCAATCTTGCATGGTTGATACAGCGAAGTTTTTCACCGATTTCTGTGTTGATGAATCATGTGGCAAATGCACACCTTGCAGATCGGGGTTAGCTAGGGTCTTAGAAATATATGAGCGAATTACGGCTGGTGACGGAAAAATGGATGATATTTCAGCTCTGGAGAAAGCCAGTGTTTTCATCAGGGATGCAAGCCTTTGCGGTCTTGGGCAAACAGCGCCTAATCCGGTAATAACCACGCTTCGATACTACAAAGACGATTACATTAAACATATAGTGGACAAGAAATGTGACGCTGGCAAATGTTTCAAAAAGCATGAGGAGGAATAAGCATGGGCTCAATTACCATTTTTAACATCAAAATTGACGGAATAGATGTCGTCGTTAATGAAGGTACAACTATTTTGAAAGCAGCCAAAGACAACGGAATCGCGATTCCAACCTTATGCAATGTTGAAGGCTTAACCCCTTACGGTGGCTGCCGACTTTGCCTTGTCGAAATTAGCGGTTCATCCAGACTTTTCCCTGCTTGCACAACTCCGGTTGGCCCAAACATGGAAATCACAACCAATTCTGACCGACTTAAAGAATACCGCAAGATGGCGGTGCAAATGCTTCTTTCCGAGAGGACGCACATATGCTCAGTTTGCGTTGCCAATGATCACTGCGAACTTCAAGCCTTGGCAAACGAGCTTGGAGTTGACCATGTAATGTTTGAACGAAACTGGAGTTGCGACCCAGTTGATTCCACCCATGATTTCTTAGTTATTGACCGCAACCGCTGCATCTTATGCACCCGATGCATACGTATCTGCGACCAAATTGAAGGCGTTCATACACTTGACCTCAAACTAAGAGGAAGAACCACTCAAGTAATAATGGATCTTGATGAAAACTGGGATAATTCTTGTTCTTGCACTTCTTGCCGTAAATGCGCGAAAGTTTGTCCTGTGGGAGCAATATATATTGAAGAAGAACCAATCGGGCATACTAAGAATAAAGATGTTGCAGAGTTTATTCTGTCAAGGAGGAACCGCAAATGACAACATCAGAAAAAGTTAGAGTAGCTACTATTTGGCTGAGCGGCTGTTCAGGTTGCCACATGTCATTTCTAGATCTGGATGAGAGACTTTTTGATTTAGCCCAGAAAATAAAATTAGTTTATAGTCCACTTGCTGACATTAAAGAATTCCCCGAAAACGTTGACGTAACCTTGATTGAGGGTGCCTTAGCTAATGAGGAACAGTTAACCATGCTTAAGAAAGCCAGAGCAAACACTAAAATCTTAATTTCACTTGGCGACTGCGCTGTAACAGGAAATGTAACTGCTCTAAGAAACGCTTGGCCCCACAGCGACAAAGCAATCATCGAGCGAGCCTACCTTGATAAGTCAGACTTAAACGCTCAGAAACCAGATCAAGTGCCAAAACTGCTAGTTAAGGCTCGTCCGCTTCATGAAGCCGTCAAAGTAGATTTCTATATTCCAGGATGCCCGCCACCAGCGGACCTGATTAACTACGTGTTAACCGAGCTGTTAGCAGGCAGAACACCCAGAATGGAGGGTAAAACAAAATATGGTTAAAGAACAAAAAGATAGTAAACAAATTGTAATCGCCCCGATCACAAGAATAGAGGGACACGCTCAAGTAACAATCTTCCTCAACGAGAACGATACTGTAAAAAACGCAAGGTTTCAAGTAACTGACTTCCGAGGTTTCGAAAAATTCACTGAAGGCAGACCATTTTACGAAATGCCCAGTATCACTTCAAGAGCTTGCGGTATCTGTCCAGTGAGCCACCTGTTAGCTTCAGCTAAAGCCTGCGACGCAATTGTGGGAGTTAGCCCGCCAAAAACAGCGATAATGCTAAGACGCTTAATGCATATGGGGCAACTGATTCAATCGCATGCATTAAACTTTTACCACCTGTCCTCACCTGACCTCCTTTTAGGTATGGATTCTGACCCAGCATCAAGAAACGTTTTCGGTTTAATGGAGAAAGACCCAGCACTTGTACGCCAAGGCATCAGGCTGAGGAAATTCGGTCAAGAAATCATAGAGAATGTTGCTGGCAAAAGAATTCATTCGGCCGACTGGATAATCCCCGGTGGTGCCAAATGGCCACTTACAAAAGAGCGAGCTGATTACCTAAAAGCTAATTTGCCTGAAGCACAGGAAAGTGCATTAAAAACCCTAACTTTGTTCAAGAAAATGTTGGATGGATTCAGCGAAGAAGTTGAAAACTTCGGTAATTTCCCAACCTACTACATGGGTTTAGTGACTCCTGACGGAGGATTGGAACATTATGATGGCAAAATACGGATAATGGGTTACACTGGCAACGTAGTGGCAGAATGTGTTGATCCTACAGACTATGACGAATTCATCGGAGAAGCTGTTGAACCATGGTCGTACATGAAGTTTCCCTACTTCAAAGCCGTCGGTTACCCAGATGGAGCATACCGAGTTGGACCGTTAGCCAGACTTAACGTTGCTTCACACTGTGATACACCGCTTGCAGATCAAGAACTAAAAGAATTCAAAAAACTAGGCAGAAACGGAGTTGTTCAAAGCACCTTCCACTATCATTATGCACGTTTGGTAGAGTTGCTGTTCTGCGTTGAAACCGCTAAGAAACTGCTTGAAGACCCAGAAATTCTCTCGGAGCACGTGGAATCAAAAGCAATGGTAAACGCGTATGAAGGTGTCGGCGTGGCTGAAGCGCCAAGAGGCACACTTATCCACCATTATAAAGTAGACCAGCAAGGACTAATCATATCCAACACAATGATGATCGCAACAGAACACAACAACCTCGCCTACAACATGGCAATAACACAAGTAGCCAAAAAATACGTAAAAGCAAAAGAACTTCAAGAAGGCATGCTCAATCGCGTTGAAGCCGTTATCCGAGCATTCGACCCATGCCTCAGCTGTGCGACGCATGCAGTCGGGCAGATGCCGATTGACATAAAACTGATCAATTCAGACGGCAAACTGGTCGATCGCAAGGTCAGATAAACCGTTTCCCTTCACTCTTTCTTTTAGTTCCATATTTG
The DNA here is from genome assembly GCA_963828195.1 of Candidatus Bathyarchaeota archaeon. Taxonomy (GTDB): domain Archaea; phylum Thermoproteota; class Bathyarchaeia; order Bathyarchaeales; family Bathycorpusculaceae; genus Bathycorpusculum. The sequence continues at coordinate 373,636 of CAWHDT010000005.1, read as the reverse complement.
TGTTGGTTTTTTGGTGTAAATACTAGACCCCTTCATAGGTAGACCCTTCTTTTTAGAGCATGTTAAACGCACTTTCGGATTTAGCCCACGGCTCAATATGCCAAGCTTTCTTGTTTAAGGCATCAAGACTGGGAACATGGAAGAAAAACGTCGGTGTTTACTGAAGATTTAAATGGTTGAGTCGGGCATTTTGGGTGAATAAGCATGTAAGGCGCTTCCTTACCAGTCAAGGCGAATTATAAAATGACTGAGACAGCCCAAACATCATCAGGCAAAGAGCCTATAAGAGCTTCCGAGTTAGACCCGAAATTTAAGTATGAACTGGTCAAAATGCATGGAAGCGAAAAAATTCTCAAATGCTTCCAATGTGGAACATGCACCTCAGACTGTCCAGTTGCAAGGTACAGCGACAGTTACCGCCCACGAACGCTGATCCATATGGCTCAACTTGGGCTTCGCGACCGAGTGCTCAAAAGTGAAACATTATGGTTATGCGCAGCATGCTTCACATGCACAGACCGCTGCCCACAAGACGTTGAAGTGGCAAGCGTAATCCGAGTTTTCCGCAATCTAGCAGTAGAAAAAGGCTGCGTACCGCAAGTCTTCAAAGAGCAAGCTGCAAGTCTTCTCGAATCAGGCTATGCTTTCAAGATTCCCGAGTTAAGAATTAAAAAACGTGAATCCCAAGGTTTACCACCCCTACCGAAAGGCGACGCCGAAAAAGTCCGTAAAGCGCTCAAAGGCGTAAAATTCGTTGAGACCATCCAAAAACCAGTTGGAGAACAACCGAATGCCCAATAAATACCTGATTTTCCTTGGTTGTGCTATTCCCTATCGTGTCTCAGCCTACGAGATTTCTGCCCGTAAAGTCCTTGCGAAACTTGGCGTTGAACTTGTTGAAATGCCCGAATTCAACTGTTGCGGTTTACCTTTAGATCCAGTAAGCCATGAAACTATGCTTATTTTGGCTGCAAAGAATTTGGCGTTGGCAGAGCAGCAGGGCCTAAATATACTTACTCTGTGTCCAGGCTGCGCGGGCACACTTAAGAAAGTGAATAAAATCCTCAAAGAAGACAAAGCATTAAAAGAGCAAATTAATTGCCATCTAAAAGAAGTAGGATTGGAATTCAAAGGAACCATTGAAACAAAACACTTGTTGCAGTTCCTCAAGGAAGATGTGGGTTTAGAAAAAATAAGAGCCTCCGTCGTCAGACCTCTTACTTCGCTAAAAGTAGCTGAGCACAATGGCTGCCACATTCTGAGACCACAGGAATACATTGGCTTTGATAACCCAGAAGACCCGCAAACACTAAAAACTCTTATCGAAGCAACGGGAGCCACCTGCTTGGATTACATTGACGAAACTGAGTGCTGTGGTGCTCCAAGCGTGGGAGTCAGCGACAAAATTGCGTTGCAACTTGCAAGAGACAAGCTAAACCACGTAAAAATGGTGGATGCTCAAGCATTGATCACAATTTGCCCGTTTTGCCACATAATGTATGATACTAACGAGTTAAGAATAGAGAAAACGTTTAATGAAACATATGGCATTCCAATTCTTCATTACCCACAACTGCTCGGGTTAGCAATGGGTTTAACCCCTGAAGAATTAGCCTTCAACGAACTCCGAGTAAATGCATCAAAAATACTAAAACAAGTAACTGAGGGAGCAAACAAAAATGAGTAAAAACAAGTTAAAAATAGCCTTTTACTGGGCTGCTAGTTGCGGCGGTTGCGAAATAGCCGTCTTAGACCTGAACGAAAGAATCCTTGATGTAGTAGCATTAGCCGACATCGTGTTTTGGCCTGTAGCCATCGACGTCAAATACAAAGATGTCGAAGCGATGCCTGACAAATATATTGACATCACATTTTTTAACGGTTCAATACGTAACTCCGAACAAGAACACATGGCTAAAATGCTCAGAGAAAAATCAAAAACCCTTGTCGCATTCGGATCATGCGCCCACGAAGGATGCGTACCTGGATTAGCAAACTTAAACAATAAACAAGAAATTTTTGATCAAGTCTACATAACGGACAAATCAAACATCAATCCGCAAGCTACCACACCTAAAACTCAAACCCAAGTTAAAGAAGGCACCCTCAAAATTCCCGAATTTTACGACACAGTAAAAACCTTGGCGCAAACAGTTGACGTAGACTATTTCCTCCCAGGTTGCCCGCCACCAGTCAAGCTAATTGCAGGCGCAGTAGATGCAATAGCAAGCAACAAGCTGCCGCCAAAAGGCTCAGTGCTCGCTCCACTAAAAGCAGTATGTGATGAATGCCCAAGGAAACGCGAAAACAAAAAAATCGGCAAAATCTATCGAGTCTACGAGAAAACTCCAGAACCAGAAAAATGTCTTCTTGAACAAGGAATTATCTGCATGGGACTCGCGACCCGGAGTGGCTGCGGGGCTCAATGCCTAAAAGTTGATATGCCCTGTACAGGTTGTGGGGGTCCAGCGCCGAATGTGCCCGAGCAAGGTGCAGCGATGATTTCTGCTCTGGCTTCCATTCTTGGCTACGATGGTGAATCAGGGAAAGAAAAATATACTGAAGAAGAGATTGAGACTTTGATGAGACAAGTGAAAGATCCCGTTGGCACATTCTACATGTATTCTCTTCCAAACTCGATTCTAAAAAGAAAGGTGATTAAAAAATGAAAGAAATAGTTATAGACCCAATCACACGGCTTGAAGGACACGGAAACGTATCCATATTCCTCAATGACCAAGGCGAAGTAGAAAACGCATACCTTAAAATTCCAGAGTTAAGAGGCTTCGAAAAATTCTGTATTGGCAGACGAGCAGAACTCATGCCTCAGCTTACAACAAGAATCTGCGGTGTTTGTCCAGTAGCTCACCATTACGCAGCAGTAAAAGCCTTGGACGCAGCATTTAATGTTGAACCACCCTCAGCCGCAAAGAAACTCCGCGAACTAATGTACACTGGCTACTACATCTACGACCACATACTGCACTTCTACTTCCTCGGCGGACCAGACTTCATCGTTGGACCAGACGCACCGCCAGAAAAACGCAACATACTCGGCGTCATCGAGAAAGCAGGTCTGCCAGTAGCAAAAGAAGTAATAAAACACAGAGCATACGGACAAAAAATAACTGAAATCATCGGCGGAAAAGCAACTCACCCGGTCTGTGGGCTGCCCGGCGGAATCTCCAAACCGCTGAGCGAAGAAAACAGGCAAGAAATAGAGAAAATGACTGTTTCATGCATAAACTTTGCACAGTTCACACTTAAAATCTTCCACGACATCGTACTCGGCAACACCCAATACGTCAACCTGATCAAAAGCCCAGCGTACACAATGCCAACTTACTACATGGGCACAGTTGACGAAAACAACAAAATCAACTTTTACGACGGTAAAATCCGCGTTGTCGATCCATCTGGCAAAGAATTCCTAAAGTTCGAGTCAAAAGATTACCTTAAACACATTGGCGAACACGTTGAAGAATGGACATACAGCAAGTTCCCATACCTCAAAGCAGTCGGCTGGAAAGGACAGGTCGCAGGCGCAGACAGTGGCGTTTACCGTGTGGGTCCACTTGGACGATTAAACGCTTCTGAAGGCATGGCTACGCCTTTAGCTCAAGCTGAATATGAAGTAATGTACAAGACACTGGGTGGCAAACCAGTTCACAGCACATTGGCTTTCCACTGGGCACGATTAATTGAGTTGCTCTACGCCACAGAAAGAACCATGGAGCTGGTTAAAGACCCAGAAATCACCAGCACAAACGTCCGCAACACCCCCGGCGAACCAGGGGAAGGCGTCGGAATCGTCGAAGCAGCAAGAGGCACACTTATTCACCACTACACACTCGACAAAGACGCACTGGTCAAAGACGTAAACCTGATCGTTGCAACCACCAACAATTACCCAGCAATCTGCATGAGCATACGTGACGCAGCCAAAGGCTTAATCCACAACGGCAAAGTCAACCAAGGCATACTAAACATGGTTGAAATGGCTTTCAGAGCCTACGACCCATGCTTCGGATGCGCAACACACGCTGCCTTCGGAAAAATGCCGCTTACCGTCGAAGTCTTCAATGCACAGAAAACCCTCGTCAGTTCAGTAAGCCGTTAATTTAGCCCTTTTTTCACGGGCAATCTTTTTTTGTTTATTTGAATGATGGCTACATTTTATTCGAGGCAAATTTTATAAGCAAATGCTTTTCAATACGCTCTATTGGTTGGAAATAAAATTGAAGAGTCTTGTCGTTTACTATTCGCGAACCGGCAACGCACGCTTCGTCGCTGAAACCATAGCGGCGGAGGTCGGTGCTGACATCGAAGAAGTTGTCAACCTGAAAAAACGAAGTGGCACATTCGGTTTTCTCAGCAGCGGTTTTGCTGCTAGATTTGGCAAAGGAACCAAGATAGCTCCAACCGCGAAGTTACCTGCCGCCTACGACTTAGTAATCGTTGGGACTCCTGTCTGGGCTGGTCAACCAACCCCTGCCATTCGCACTTACTTGAAGAAAAACGACTTTTCGGGCAAGAAGGTTGCTGTTTTCTTTGCACAGGGAGGGAAAAAACCTCAGGGTATTGAGCAGACTAAAGCTTTGATGCCGAACTCCACCTGCATCGGCGAACTCTCGATGATCAGCCCTTTGGCTGATAAAGAGGCATCTGAAAAGCAAATCGCTACGTGGTGCCAAACATTAACCCACAATTAGTCGGCTCTAAAGCTTTCATGATGTAGCTGTGGTAAACTTTTTCTATCTTTAAGCCTTAATTCAATTGTGCTGGTGCGTTGATGCCTGAGGAAATCGAAAAAAAGCTCAAAAACTGGTTTGCAGACGCCAAGAAAACTGTCATAGCTGGAATAGGCAACCCCATACGCTTAGACGATTATGTAGGATTGAAAGTCGTTGAGCAACTGCAAGGTAAGTTGCCAGAAACTGTTCTTCTACTGGAGGCCGAAACGGTTCCCGAAAGCTACCTGCTAGAAATAGAGGAGTTTCATCCTTCGCATGTGCTGTTGATTGACGCTGCCTTTGTAGGTTTAAAGCCTGGGGAAGCCAGCCTTGTGGACGCTGAAAAGTTCACGGATTTTTCGGCTATTACAACGCATTATCTGCCTCTGCGGATTTTCTGCGATTACGTCAAGCAGGCAACTGGAGCAAAAATTGCGTTACTATTAATTGAACCGAAAAGCGTAGAGTTCGGTGAAGGCTTAACCGCTGAAGTTCAAGCGGCTACCGAACGTTTAACGAAGATTTTGCTCGGTTTGCTTGCTTAGGCTTTTCTTTGAAAAACGGGGGTAGTTAGTTTTATCGAAGCTGTTTAAACAGTTTAGTTAATTAGCTTGTTTTTTGTTTGTTTATTGGGAAACCGGTTATGTCTGGAAAAGCGTTAATTGTTATGGGTTCCGAGCGGGATCTGGATTTTTCCCGAGAAATAGCCAAATACCTAAAGCTTTTAGGCGTCAGCTACGAGTTCCGAGTTGCTTCTGCACACAAAAACCCCGAGAAAGTCATTGAAATAATAAAAGAATCCGAAAACGAAAAAATAGTCTACGTCACCGTCGCAGGACGCTCAAACGCGCTGAGCGCATTCATAGACGGCAACACCTCCAAACCAGTCATCGCATGCCCACCTTACAGCGAGAAATTCGGCGGAGCAGACATCGTCTCCTCGCTAAGAGTACCAAGCGGCATAGGCTCCGTGGTTACAATTGAGCCTGAAGGAGCGGCGATTGCGGTTGCGAAAATTTTTGCGCTTAGCGATGCCGAGATGGCTGAGAAAGTTAAGAGTTATCAAGCGCAGAAAAGAAAAGAGCTTGAAAAAGCCAACGAATCAGTAAAGAAACTAAAATAGATGCTTTCTAAATTGGCTTAGAACCTGCACAGTGACCGGTGTTTTAGGCTCCAGTGTGCTATTTAGACCTAAAATTTTAGGTTGACATTCATATATACCAGCGCCATTGTAGCTGCCCCGAATCTGCCCACTTAGCCTCAGCACACGGGTTCAACTTAGGTCACTGACACGTATACCCAAATTGTACCCTTAAAACTCGGAGCTGTTCCAGAGCGATATAAGCTCCATTTTATGTTGTCGCGTGTCGCTCTTTGTAGCGGAATTTTGTCATTAATTTTGAATTTTGAAAGAACAACAACACCCGAAATTCAAATGTTGTTCTTCTCGGCGATATTTTTTTAAAAGAAGAAGAAGCTGGTGAAAACAATTTTTCTTCTTCTTCTTCCTGTTTCTTTTTGTGGATGTTTTTAGGCGCAAATAGCTTATTAGGCGAGATTTTGTCTCGCAAGCGGCTTTCTCCGACAAGTTAAATTCTTTGTTTAACAAGTGGTTTTTTCTTGCACCAAAAATAAAGTGAAATTTCAAATTGGGAACAAATGTTTCGAGAGATTGCAAGGCGCTGAATTGTCATCTAAACCAAAGCTGTCTGCAGAAAAATATGAAAGGCTGCAAGTGATGGGTTCAAATTCCATCGGGCCGTTCCATTTGAGGTGCTAAATCATCTTTGATTAAGATTCTATCTTCGAAGGACTTTAAAGAAAAACGGAAAAGTCAAGTTCTATTTAAAACTCATCCATCAGAACCAGAAAAAATAGCGGTTGAATCCCGTAACTACGCAATTATTAAAATAAACTTTTTTTTAGGTATATTCGGATGCGCGTCATCTTGCTGAACATGAGAAAGAGGTTGTCAGCCGAAAGTTGGTATAAACCCTCAATAAACGAGATTTGAAAAAACGCTATTGAAACTATATCTTTTAAATAGAAACTCGAGTCGTTTATCAAGGTTAACCTCGCGGGTTATAAAACCAATTTCAAAAAAAGCGTTAGACTGAGCGAAAAATTGTTCTTTCATTTGACGTTAGCATTTCTAAACCGTGCTCAGTAACGATTTTTTTGAGGCACTCGTTTTCTGTTGGGTAAGGCACCCAGCTAAGATTAAGTTGCCAATTATCGTCTGCCCTGTTAGATTCTACCGAAACAGCTTTGGCGGTATGGAATGAGTCACAATCAGTCATTAATTCCTTCAACAACGAAACTGCCTCTTGCCTATTCGCTGCTTAATCCCCCCTGTGTTCTAAGATCATGCCTATTGAAGCCATATCAATTATTCCAAACATTTTTTCACCATTTTATTTTATGATGAGATGGATGTATAGCTGAATTTAAATATAGTTGTGCTTTGTTCATATTTATTCTTAAAAGTTAAACATATGTCTAAACAAGATTTATATGTGTGGAAAAAAGATTACTTACTTTATTCTTTAATCAGGTATTTAAAAACGAAGAGGTAAAAAAAATTGAAAGCCTACATATTATTAAGCACCAAACCAGGTACATCATTAGAAGTCGTTAAAAGAATAAAAGGCAAAGTCAAAGGAACCTGCATATTATCTGCGGATGCCATCTTCGGTCGATACGACGCAATAATAATTTTGGAAGCTCCAGAACTTGAAGACATAAACCAAGTCGTTTACAAAATAATTGAAAAAGACCCCAACGTCATCCGAACAGAAACCTCCATTGTGCTATTACCGATGTAGCTTCAAGGGCACGAAACTTATAAAAACTTCAAACTTTTTTTAACTTTTCAGCAGATAAAACGAAAATAGTTTTTATAGAACATCGAAAGAATTAGTGAAACAGGCGGTTGCTAAAGTTAATCGTTTTTGACAGCAATTAATGAGGCAAGAGAAAATTCCATCGATCCATTCGTGTTGGGGTGAGAGTTTGGATTATTGTTTCTTGTTTTCGGTTAATGTTTGGTTGTGTTCTTTGACGGATCTGCCTGATGGGTCGGCCATTTTTGCAAATTCTTTGCTCCATCTGAAGGCCGTTGGGGTGGAACAGGCAATTGTTGGACCCACAGGAACAGTTAATGCGGCAGTGGGACATGTAAAGTAGCTGTCAAATATCTGTCTGTAGTAATATTCCTCTTTTGATGATGGCGTTTGTGTAGAGAACTTAAGTTTAGCGTTCGCCATCATTGCATCTGTTACTGCGCTTTCGGCGTATTTTTTGAGGTAGTCTATCCATCCGTAGCCAACGCCGTCGGAGAACTGCTCTTTTTGTCTCCAAAGAATCTCGTCAGGAATGTAGCCTTCAAACGCTTTTCTCAACACATATTTTTCGATTTTGCCACCTGAGCACATTTTCTCTTGTGGATCAAAGCCCATGGCAAAATCCAAAAACTCCTTATCTAAAAAAGGCACCCGTGTTTCAACGCCCCAAGCAGCGGTTGCTTTGTTTGCTCGCAGGCAATCATATTTGCTTAGCAAGAATAGTTTTCTTACTGTTTCTTCGTAGAATTCCTGTTTATTTGGTGCTTTATGGAAATACAGGTATCCGCCAAATACTTCGTCTGCGCCTTCACCGGATAAGACCATTTTGATACCCATAGATTTTATTTTTCTAGCCATCAAATACATCGGTGTAGCAGCACGAATAGTGGTAACATCAAATGTTTCCAAATGGTAGATTACATCCTCTATCGCGTCAAAACCTTCCTGTATAGTGAAAATTATTTCATGATGCACGGTTCCAATGTAGTCGGCAACCTTCTTTGCGTATTTCAGGTCAGGCGAGTCCGTCAAACCCACTGCGAATGAGTGCAAACGTGGCCACCATGCTTCCTCTTTGTCGCCAGATTCAACCCTCTTCTTTCTGAACTTCGAAGCGATAGCAGCTATTAGCGAAGAATCGAGTCCGCCCGAGATAAGAACGCCGTAGGGCACGTCCGACATCATTTGTCCTTTCACCGACTTCTCCAATGCTTTTCTCAAGTCTGGAAGAACAAGTTTTTTTGTTGGAATTTTCTCAGCCCACTCAGGTTTATACCACCTAACGAAATCTTTCCCTTTACCATTTAGATAATGTCCCGGAGGGAACTCTTTGACATTGGTACAATAATCATTTAGGGCTTTCATTTCGCTGGCTACATAAAAAGTTCCTTTGTTATTCCACCCTACGTACAGCGGAATGATTCCAATGTGGTCTCTCGCAATGAAATACTGCCCTTTTGTCTTGTCATAGAGGATGAAAGCAAACATGCCGTTTAGCATGTTCAAAAACTCTGGGCCATACTCATCGTAGAGATACAGGATTACTTCGCAGTCTGATTTTGTCTGCCACAAATGGTTTTTTTTCAATTCATTACGAAGAAGCAAGTGGTTGTAAATTTCGCCGTTCACAGCCAGAACGTTACCATTAAGCTTGTCGAACAAGGGTTGTGCACCATGTTCAACGTCAACGATTGAGAGTCTTTCATGAGCAAGAATTGCCTTATCATCACTGTAAATGCCACTCCAGTCTGGACCTCTATGCCTTATCTTAGCAGCCATCCTAAGCGCCTTGTCCCGTGCACTAGAGACTGGTTCAGTCAAATTAAAGATCCCAACTATTCCACACATAAGTCCACCGTCTAAAAAATCTGAAAGATATATTTTAAGATAGTTTCCAAAAAAAGGAGAATTAAATGGGGTAATTCCCGCAAACCTTGCAGAATCCAAGCTCCGTTTTCACATAGCTTTTACATTTGGGACATTGCCTGCCTATTTTTTCACTGTAGACGCTTGATGGTTTTGCGAAGTGTTTTCTGAAAAGGTCGTAGTATAGCAGCTGTTCTTTGCTTGTTATGAAAACATCATCTTTCTCGAGGATCAGCTTTCGCCTCTCAGCAAACTCTGTGTCTGAAATTTCCTTGCCAAAGTAATCTGTGAGAACTGTAGTGCCAGTTCCTTGTTCCAATGGTGCTTTCGGTCGCCAAATTACTTCTTTTGGAATCAGATCTTCATATGCTTTGCGAAGAATCCATTTGCTGTATTTCACGCCGTTTTCTTCGTTGATCTTCAAATAGTTAGGCAGTTTCTTTGCGTACTCCATGAACTTAGAGTCAAGAAAAGGCGGCTTCACTTCAACGCCTAATGATTTGCCCATGGGAATAGAAGAGAAAGCCATTTCTCCCCACATGTCCTCGAATTTTTTCGTCAGTTCAGTATCAGATAGGCGCCACATCCAAGGATAACCGAAAAGCTCATCTACTCCATCTCCTGTGAAAACGCTTTTTATGCCTTCAATCTTTGCAATAGTTAAGCCAATGTAAACCGAAACACAGTTTCTTATTTCCATGGGGTCAAAAATCTTTAGGACCTGAACAATTTGCTCGACTGAAGCAACTATGTCGGCGCGGTCAAAACTGTGGAATTCATGTTGAAGGTGGAGGAAATCCACCATTTTTTTAACGTATTCAGTGTCTTTGGGTTGGCCATGCTTGAAAGACATGGTCAAAGTGGGTATTTTAGGTTTGTATTTGACTGCGTGATAGGCAATTACGCTTGTGTTGACTCCAGCTGAGAATAGAATTCCGTCAGCCATATTTTGCATGACCACTTTGTCTGTTAGAGCCCGAATTTCTGGAAGCAGTTTCTCATATTCAGATTTGTTTGGTGCCATGTTCGGTTCTTCTTTTTTTTAGCTCATTTAGTTTTAGTAGTCAAGGTATTTCATTATCTCCCATGGTGACACGTAGAGGCAGTACTGGTTCCAATCGTTGGTTTTAAGATCTATAAAGGCGTCGAATATGTGGCTTCCAAGTGCCTTTTGAAGTACTTCGTCGCTTTTTAGCTCTTCCAATGCGTCCTTAAGCGTGGTTGGGAGTTCTTTGATGCCGAGGGATTTGCGTTTTTGTGGAGATAACTTGTAGATGTCTTCGTCAACTGGGTCGCCGGGGTCTATCTTCTTTTTGACGCCATCAAGCCCGGCCGTCAAGAGGCATGCAAACGCCAAGTAGGGGTTGCATGAAGGGTCTACTCCTCGGTACTCGACTCTTTTTTGTGCTGCAAACTCTGGTCCTTTGTAGTACATTGGTATGCGGGCTAATGCTGACCTGTTACGTCTAGACCAAACTACGTAAATCGGCGCTTCAAAACCTGGTACAAGACGCTTATAGGAGCTTACCGTTGGGCAGCAGACCGCGGTTAAGGCTTTTGCATGCTCCAAAAGGCCTCCAACGTAGTATCTTCCAGTTTGGCTTAGCTCAGCGTATCCGTCTGCTTCATCGTACATGGCGGTTTTTCCTCCAGACCATATCGACTGGTGTACGTGCATCCCGCTTGCATTGTCAAGGTAAACTGGTTTTGGCATGAAAGTTGCAATTAAGCCATGTTTGTGAGCGATGTTTTTGGCAACAAATTTGTAGTACATCGCCCTATCCGCCGTATCTAAGAGTTCTCCGTATTTGTAGTCAATTTCCACTTGACCAACGGTGGCTACCTCATGGTGATGCTTTTCAATGGTTAATCCAAAGTCATCTTCTAGGACTTGCGAAACCTCATTCCTGAATTCGACGGTTGTGTCTTCGGGCGGGGTTCTGTAGTATGCTTCCTTTGGTCTTATCACGTAATTACCTGGCGTAATTTCTGGTGACTGAGGTACCACTCTTGGGGCTCCCCACGCGTCTCCTTCGCCACTTTTTGGAGCTGCCCAAAGATCCCAAGTGAGTTTAGTTGGGTCAATTGAGGAAAAGACGAAGAACTCCAGTTCGGGAGCGAAGAATCCTGTGTAACCCATTGCTTTGGCTTCTGCTACGGCTCTTTTTGCTGCAAAGCTTCTTGGGTCAACGACTGATGGCTCTTTTCCCCCGAATGCTTCGTAGACGTCTCCGAGAATTATAGCACTTTTTTGCTTTTCATCGGTGACCCAAGGCATTATTGATAGGGTTTTTGCGTCAGGCATGAAAATCATGTCTGATTCTTCAATGGATTTGAAGCCTCTAACAGAAGAACCGTCAAAACCCACTCCTGCAGTAAATGCTTCGCCGCTAAGATAATCCCTTGCCGGGAGCACCATGTCTTGCAGTATTCCACGAATATCAACGAAGGCGGAATGCACCCACCTAACATTGTTGGTTTTTAGGCTCTCTGTGGCTTTTTTCACGGAATCATTTTTTTCCATTCACTTCACCATTTATTCAAGATATTTTGAGACAAAGGGAGAAACGATCACATTTAAACGTAATTGAGATTTGTTCATAAAAATTATGAAAAATAAAAAATTTGTAAAGTAATGCTCCGAAAAATATGGACAGGCAACCGCATCTTAATGTATTAGTTAGCTAACTGTTTAGTTTGATTGTACGCTCAAGTACTTCCGCAGCATAAAACACGGTTCCGTTTTTAGTTACATCAACAAGCGCGCTTTAATGCTTTATTTCATAAAAATTTTTCTTGTTATAGTTTAGACGCATGTCGAGTGTTTATGAAAAATTATGAACAAATCACAACTGCATTTATATTTAACTAAGCAACTAACTTAGTGAGAAGTAAAACGGTGAAAATATGTTTGGAATAATTGATATAGCTTCAATAACCGCGATAATCGGTTCAATTGCCTTTATAGCCTATAGCATCAAGTTAGAACTCAAAATCAAAGTCTGATACAAGAAACCCATTTTATGTCCATTAAATTGGAAGATGAGCAACTTGGAATTCAAGAACATACACGAAGCACTGAAATACATAAATCAACATGCAAAGGCCTATCCCAGTGAAATAGAATACTATGCATCGGAAGAATACAAAAAAATCTATCCTGAGCTTTGTCGTGTAAATCGATTGCTACAAGCCGCATATAATGTTCATCACGAAAGTGGCAGCGTTCCCTTAAGCTAAGCGTTGGTCTGGTATTCTGAAATAGTGGAAATACTGCACTAAGAGCCAATACATAATCCCTCTAACGGATTGCTTTAAACAGAAAGGAGAAATAACAACATTAGATGTCGTACTGTCACCATAATGGTTTGAAAAAATCGATAAGCTGGAAGATGAAAGGGAGACTTTCAAAAGATTTTCTGAAGGATATATTACTAAGACAAGGTAACTCACAAGGTATGCAACAAAGATACTGTTTCATTCATTTAAACATACAAGGGCCAACCACTAAAAAATTAATTAAGAGTTTAATGGGACTAAGCGGCAGTCAATCGTGAGGTTGGCGGAATTTATTTGGAGAAAGCTGCTTCTTTGCCAATTAACGAGGTCTTCGACGACCTAAAGACATCACCCAATGGCCTGTCAAGCGACGAGGCAAAACTTCGTCTGACGAAATATGGCTACAACCAACTTTCCGAAAAAAGGCAAATACCTTTTATCCACAAATTTATCCATCACCTTCGCGACCTTTTCGGCATTTTGTTGCTAGTTGCAAGCGTTTTATCTTACATAAGCGGCAGTCTAGAAACTGCCTTAATTATACTTGCAGTTGTTTTTGTAAACATTTTTGTAAGCATGTTTCAAGAGTCCCGTGCAGAAAAAGCTATGGCAACCCTCAAAAGCTGGATGCCCGAGTTTGCCAAAGTAATCCGAGACGGAGAACATAAAAAAATCTCAGTCAGAGAAATTGTCCCAGGGGACATTATATCTCTGGAAGAAGGCGACCGTGTACCGGCGGACGCACGCTTAATTGAAGCTTTTGACTTATGGACCAATAACGTTCCTTTAACAGGTGAGTCGGAACCGCAACCGCGTGTTGCCGAGGTCGTTAACACAGCTGAGAAAACGTACTTGTATTCGCCAAACCTCGTTTTCATGAGTACAAGCGTCGCCAAAGGTCAAGGAAAAGCAGTTGTTTACTCAACAGGAATGAATACCCAGTTTGGAAGAATCGCCAGTTTAACTCAGACAATTCATGAAGAAGAAAGCCCGCTCCAGAAAGAAATCACTTTAACAGCAAAGTATGATTTCATAATCGCTGTTGCAGTGGGTACGATATTTTTTGTCTTTAGTTTTTTCTTCTTACATGTTACTTTAGCTACAGGCATTTTCTTCATGATTGGTGTAATGGTGGCTTGCGTTCCTGAAGGTTTACAAGTCACCGTTTCAAGCGCCTTAGCCATCAACGTTCTAAAAATGGTAAAACAGAACGTTTTGGTAAAGCGGTTATCAGCTGTGCAAACCTTAGGCAGCGTTACAGTAATCTGCACTGATAAGACTGGCACAATAACGAAGGGCGAAATGACTGTAAACAAGCTGTGGGTTTACGATTCTGTCGTGGACGTTTCGGGCTTAGGCTACAAACCTGAAGGCGATTTCACCAAAAACGGTCAGCCACTACAAGAGGGGCAAACGGGCTCTCTGGAAAAGCTTATTGAGATTACTGCACTTTGTAACGGAGCAAAGCTTGATCCTCCTTCAGATAGAAACAGAAATTGGGGTGTGATAGGTGACCCAACTGACGGCGCTTTACTTGTTGCTGCGCTAAAATCGAATGTGAACGTTCAAAATGCTTTAGAAGAGAAACCAATTGTGCATGTTTTACCGTTCAGTTTTGAGCGAAAACGAATGAGCACCGTTCATAAGATGAACGGTGACGTTTGCATTTACACAAAAGGTGCTCCAAGAAACATTTTAGACATCTGTACCGAAATGCTTGTTGATGATAAAGTTGAAGAATTAAACGAAGAGACCATTAAGGTTATTGAAGCTAAGATTCATGAGTTTGCCACTGAGGGGTTGCGCGTCATTGCCGCAGCATACAAGGAAATCCCCAAAAGCGCATACATCAAAGATGAAGTAGAAAAAAACCTAATTTTTGTAGGGTTGGCCGCAATGCGTGATCCTCCACGAATAGAAGTTAAAGATGCCGTTTTGGAGGCAAAGCGAGCAGGAGTGAAAACCGTCATTATCACGGGGGATTACGGTCCAACCGCTCAGGCTATTGCTCAAGAAGTTGGAATCGTCGACCAGGAACGTCATCAGATTATTCGCGGGGTGGACTTGGATGATTTAAGCGACCAAGCAATCGTAGATGAAGTTCGCAAAGGCAACGTGATTTTTGCTCGTGTTTCACCTGAACAGAAACTTCGTATAGTTACAGTGGTCAAAAAGGGCGGAGAAATTGTTGCGGTTACTGGTGACGGAGCAAATGATGCGCCTTCGCTTAAGGAAGCTGACATCGGTGTTGCCATGGGGGCGTCAGGTACTGATGTTGCTCGTGAAGCCGCCGACATTGTTTTGCTCAATGATAGCTTTGCATCCATTGTGAAAGCCATTGAGTCTGGGAGGGCAATTTATGAAAATATTCGTAAGTTTATTGTTTATGTGTTTTCGCATGACTGGGCTGAACTGATTCCGTTTATATTGTTCGCCGTTTTAGGTATTCCTTTGCCGTTGCTTGTGCCCCAAGTTTTAGCCATTGACCTTGCGATTGATGTTATTCCCTCTTTGGCTTTAAGCCGTGAACCACCTGAAGCAGGGATTATGCAAGAGCCACCCAGAAGCATCAAGGAGAGACTGTTTACCCGTAAAGTTCTACTTCGTTCGGTGTTCGTCGGGGTTATCATTGCTACAGGAGCTATGATTGGGTGCCTTAACGCTTGGATTGCGGGTGGATGGCACTTTGGAATGGTCTTAACAAGTACCAGTTCATTTTATACTAGCGGAGTTTACGCCAAAGGTGTAACCATGACTTTTGCTGGTATAGTAGTAGCTCAAGCAGGCAATGTCTTAGCATGTCGAACCAGCAAGCAATCAATCTTTAAAACAAGCTTGAAAACAAACAAATGGATAATCTTCGGCATAACTGCACAAATCGGAATCCTCTCACTACTCATCTATGTTCCTTTTATGCAGCACATCTTCACAACAACTGCTCTCTCCCTCAGCAACTGGGCATTTCTAGTATCACTAGCAGTAATCGTTGTTTGCGCAGAGGAAATAAGAAAGTTCTTCAGCCGCAAGTTCACTAAAACCAGTCCTGAAATGCTTAAAATGCACGACCACACTTAAACAGAAACATATAGCACCGCACCGTAGTTTAAGCCAATTAAATGTTTGATTGTCGTTATCATAACTCTCCCTCGAAATCTTGAAAGTGTTGGACACCCCAGAAAACCTCATTGGCCGTCCCAAAGCTCAAAGTTGATACTGGTGTCTTAAATTTGATTTTTCTCCAGACGGCGGACGGAGAACAACTCATTGTGATTACTGCACTACCAACATTATTTGATTTATCCCTTTAAGAGGCACAAGTTCTTTGCAACCTCTTTGCCAAACGTCAACTTGATGACTTTCAATACCTTGACCGATCAAAGAACTCATAAATGAGCGATAGCCTGCTTCACCAACGAAATGTTTCAAACCAAGGTGACAAAGAAAAGCGGCAATTACCAGCCAAATGTCTAATATAAATTATTTTAATTGAACATTATTTTTGTTTATCATAAAAGTTATGAACAAATCTTAATTAGGTTTATATTTCGCTGGACTTGCTTTATTGACTAAAAGTTCGGTGTTACTAGATGAAAAAGAGAATGGAATCTCCAAATGTAAACAAATCAAGCAGAAAGCCCGACACTCTACTCGTTAAAAAAGGCAAAAAAATATTTTCCACTATTTCCAGCTTACCACTCAGAGGAGGGAAGATAGATCTCTACTGATTCAACAGGTTCACAGACGCAAAACAAAACTCAATTGAAAAAAACTCTCAGCCTAGGCGGTATAACGATAAACGCCATGGCCTTAATAGCTCCAGGAGCGTTCTTGTGGCTCACTTTCCAGATAAACGCAGCTCAGACCACCCCGTCTGGCGCTTCAACCGCCAACGACATATTTTTTGGCCTTACATTAGCATTAATTTTGGCGTTCCTAACTGCCGCGTCTTATTCGTGGCTAGCTCGGCGTTACCCTGATGCAGGTCCCGGCAGCTCGTATTACTTTGCTCAAAGAGCCTTGCTAGACAACGGTGCAAGCAACACTTCAGCGAGAAACGCAAAGTTCGGTGTCGGCTGGATTTCTCACCTCTACTACTGGGTCTACCCTGGAGTCATGGTTGCAGCTATGTCTATCCTGCTCACATGGATTTTATCGGTACTTGGCTTCAGCATTTCACCCTTAGGCGAAATTGGTATCGCTTGCTTATTTGCTGTTGTCACAGGCGCGATAGCTTACCGCGGAATTCAAGGATCAACAAAAACAAACCTGCTCCTCAACATAGTTCAAATCGGTATGCTTGTCGTTATCACCGGCATGGCATTAGCATTCCGTTTTACCAACCCTCAACACGTAAGCTTCACGTTCACGAGCTTAGGCGGAATAGTTACACCTCATGACATTAGCACTGTGCTATTTCAAGCGACCATCGCTATCTTAGTACTAGTCGGATTCGAATCCGCAACAGCATACACCGCAGAAGCCAAAGATCCTAAGACGGTTCCTAAAGCAATCATACTATCGCTAGTTATCCAAGGTCTTTTCGCGTATCTGTTCGAGTACTTCGGCGCTGAAGCTTGGATGAACAGCAGCTACACCATAACGCAAAATGGCCAAGTATACAGAGGATTTAGCGCTGCCGCAGTCTCAAGCGCCCCCATCGGCGATATGGTTCGCAACCTCGGAAACGTATTTCTCGGCGGCAACGGATTCACACTGGAGTTAATAATAGCTGCGATTGTGGCCGCTGCAATATTAGGCACTACCCTTGCGTGCATGAACACCGGAGTTAGAGTAACCTACGCAATCAGCCGAGACACTGAAGTACCGTATCACCTAAGCAAGCTAAACCCAAAATACCAAACTCCAGGGATTGGAATTTGGATAATGACAGCTGTTGCAGCAGCTATAGGATCTTTCGGAGTGCTGACAATCACAAACCTAACATCAATCACATTGCTATCAAACTTTGGCACCTTCCTGCTCTATGCAATAACAAACATCGTGGCACTGATCGCATTTACGAAAGAGCGCAGTAACATCTTCAAACGCAAAGTAGTTCCAATTGCAGGCTTCGCTGCTAACGCCGTTATGATGGCTACTATTGTGTATCTTAGCTTTGCTGGTGGAGGGGCGTCGTCATCGGAAGGTATCTTTGCTATAGTCGGCACCGCAATATGGTTGGCAATAGGCTTGGTCTATTTCCGCGTTAACTCAAAATCTAAGCCCTCTGGCTTGTTCCCATTCCCAGGCAAAGACGAAGATGACACAACCGCGACCAAAACCACCAAATCCAGAACAATCAAGTTCTGGAAAAAAACTTAATCCCCCCTTTTCTTTTTTAAAAAAACTCTAGTTTTCTTCCAAAAGTTATACTGATTAAAAATGAAAAAAGCATTACCGTTAAAGATAGTTTTACCGGAAAAGAAAACATTTACATCACGTTCAGGTTTTGAAAAATGATTTAAGAAACCAGTATCCTTAGTCAAACTATGCACAACTATGTTTTTAGCTACATTTGCTTATTGCCTTATGACTTTTCCTATTTTTTTCTCAACAAGAGAAGTCAAGTCGGATAGGGAATTGTTGCAGGCAACATAGATGTTGATTCAAATAATCTTTAAAATGGTGTTTGATCGTTTAACTATTCTTAATATTTATGAACATTTCTCAAATCACCTTATATAATGAAATATCAATTTAATTTTAGAGCCAAAACAAAAAATTGGGTGAAAGACAGTTGAATTTGGGAATCTTTGTATGCGCAGGTCCAGACTTGTTTACCACACCTTTTACATTCATGAGGAATAGGAGTTCGTTCGGGTGCAACAAGTTCTAAGAGTAAAGATCAATAGAGGCTTGACTTAAATAGCACGATTGTTTTGGTTGCCAATTCTATGTAGAAGTTCAAAGGTTATGTAGAAAAGGTGTTTAGTATACCGAACGGGGTTTAGTAATGAAGAAAGCAAAGACTCTAATGATTCAAGGTACCGGAAGCCAAGTTGGGAAAAGCATAATAGTTGCAGCGTTATGCAGAATTTTCGCCAAAGATGGGTACAAGGTCGTCCCATTCAAGTCGCAGAACATGTCCCTAAATTCCTTCGTCGCCAAAGACGGCGAAATGGCCAGAATCCAAGTTCTGCAGGCAATGGCCGCCTGCGTAGAACCCACTGTTGACATGAACCCGATCCTAGTGAAACCGAAGGAAATAGGAAAAGACATTCAGTTGATAATTCACGGAAAGCCGTACTGCGATGTCGCGGTTGATGACTACTGGCAGCATGGAAAATTTGCTGCGCTTTTGACCAAAGTGATTGAGGAATCCCTTGAGCGACTGAAGTCGGAGTCTGACGTAGTAGTCATTGAAGGAGCGGGATGCCCCACGGACGATTACTTTAATGTAAGCGTTGTTAACATGAAGACGGCAGAAATAGCTGAGGCTCCTGTTTTATTGGTTGCGGATATAAACTGCGCCAGAGGAGGGGCTATGGCTTCCGTCGTCGGCATCCATGAGTTGCTTGACGAAGACAGCAGAAACAGAATCAAAGGAGTGATAATCAATAAATGGGAGGGACGAAAAGATTTTCTCAAGCCATGCTCTTCAATCATCGAAGAGAAAACTGGATGGCCCATAGTTGGAGCAATTCCTCGTATTGAAGGACTTGTCCTCCCTGATGAAGATTCAATAGGACTAATGGAAAAAACTGTTGCGCACACTGGGACAAATGTCGAAATTGCCGTTATCCGTCTGCCCATGATTTCAAATTTCACGGATTTCCACCCGTTAGAAATCGAACCAAACGTAAAAGTGAACTTTGTCGGGTCAACACGGGAATTGGGCTCGCCGGATGCCATTGTCATACCTGGAACCAAGAACACTATCCAAGACTTTCTGTGGCTGAAACAGTCTGGGTTCGCAGAAAAAATCGTTGACCTTGCGGGGAAAGGTGTTCCAGTGATTGGTGTTTGTGGCGGATTCCAGATGCTCGGTAAAGAGCTGGTGGATGAAAAGGGAATTGAAGGTGGCCTTCCCACAACTATTAGAGGGCTAGGGCTGCTTGACGTCTCAACAAAATTCGATTTCTATGGCAAGACCACCAATCAGCTTGAGGCCGAGATAATAGGATCGGGCCATATATTCGATCAAGTGAGGGGGCAAAGGATTGTGGGTTACGAAATCCATATGGGTTCAACTGTACTAGGCGAAAAAGCCCGTCCGATCTTTAAGGTAGTAAAGCGTGACGACAACACATTCGAGAGACTTGACGGCGCATGTGATAATGCCGGCGTTATCTTTGGTACATATCTTCACGGTCTCTTCGATGATCCACCGCTAAGGCGGGCTTTAGTTGGGTTTCTCTTAGAAAAAAACAGCTAAAGACAAGTTTTCACCGTGAAGAAAACATTCAGAAGATCTGGGAAGAAAATTTGGATAAGTTAGCCGAAATCGTAAGAGCAAATATAGACATGAAGAAGCTTTATGAGGTTACTGGTCTGTCGCCAATCAAATGTTGAAAAGCCCAAAGACCCCTTTGAATGATGAGGTGAATCTCACCTGCAATTTTATTTAAATCTGTCTTCTTAATAAGTTTGAAGCGTATTAAGCTCATATATTAAAAGGTTGATTACCTCGTGGCCTTGTTGCATTGCCAAATAGTACGCGTAGCAACTGTCTTTTCCGCCGCTCCATGCAGCAACAACTTTCATTTCGTTTTTACTCTTCCATAAGTTAATTTGTTTGTTAGATTTTCAGCCTGTTTTTTCTCGTTTTCTCGGTTGGAGCTTCAATGACTACTAAATGTCTGCGAGAGCGGATTGGTGGACGCTTCTTGCGTGCAGTGCATGTTTTGAAAGCGATGCAGTCCTCCGAGCAGGAGAAGGCTGTTTTGGTTTGGCAATCCAAAATTATCGTACTATACACGTTTAATCCACCTTGCCGGATGTTGCTCTTATTGCTTGTTGCATGCACAAACTGTCATACCCCGTAAACATGAAGGGTAAGGTGAACGAGCTTAAACGCGCCAATAATGGAGTTTCCAAATCCAACATGCCATTTCATCCTATTTTTTGTTTGCTCTGAAATCTGAGTGTTAGGATAAGAATATAAAACGATTTGAGAAATGTTCACAAATATTAAGAATAATTATGAATAGTGAATCATTTGGCAGCCTTATTGTTAGCATGAAATAAATTTTTATCATATTTATCACTGGAAGTATTTCATTCAAGGCAATGTTGTAAAAAAGGAGTTCGGAGGTAATGCCGCTAAATTCACCGAAACAACTTCGCCAGGCCATTTTTCTATGCCCTGGTTCGTTTTTCTCATAAAAAAGGGAGACTTCCGCTTGATCATCCATTGGTCTTTGGCAATCCCAACGGTAGCAAACCGAGCTAGTTTTGTCGAAAAATTTCGTTTGAGTTAGCTGTTAAGACTCTACCCATTTTAGGGCAAGCCTGAGAGTTGAAGGTTGCAGTTGTTCTTCAGGTTTTTCACATCGTTTCATAAATTTTGTTATCATTTATTTTGAATATTCATTTTATCCAATCACCGCTGGAGAGGCTTCTTCTTTTATGATGTTGAGGGCTACGTCTGTAACGGTTCTTCGGACATGGCGAATTGTTAGCAATTGTTTGATGAAAGAACTCAAGTCGGCGCTATCTTTAAACTTTGCAACTATGACTAAGTCGAAGTCCCCAGTGATTTCGTATATTGACGTTACATTAGCTGCCTTTGAAATAATGTTTTCAACATAATCAAGATGCCCACCCTCAGTTTGAATGAAAATAACAGTTGACATTGCGTACCCAAGCTTGACTGGATCCAGAACTGCGGTGTATCCCTTCAAGAGCCCTCTATTCTCTAAGTCTTCTACACGCTTATGAACTGTTCCTAAAGATATTTTGAGGCTTTTCGCGATCTCGTGAAAACTTGATCGGCTATCTTCCTGAAGCAAATTGAGAATTTTAATATCTATGTTATCCAAATTATCAGCAACATTGTTTTTCAGCGCAACCACCTCGTGTACGCCTCGATATTATGCCGTTAGAAGCACTTTCTAGAATAGCTCTGATTTTTTTCGGCTTCTCCAAACTGGTTTTATCATCAATTCTCAAGTGTCTTTCGCTTGGATCAGTCTCTGCATTGGGACTCTTCTTAAACCACAGCATGTTATACGCAAAAACCGATTTCAAAGAAGCCGTGCTAGTCCCCAAAGGATTCATGAGGTCAAACATCGTTGTGGTTTCACTCTTTCGATTTCCGATATGTTAACGCGGTTCACATCTTATTTAAATCTGGTTATGATTTGTTCAGAATTTTTCTTAATTATCAAAAATACTCTCACAATATTTGTAATATGTTTGACAGTTGTATGGTAAAAAGCAAATTTTGCTTTACAGTTTACGTTTGTGAATCTAGAACTAAAAGCGAACTGCGAAGAACGATACGAAACGAAATTCAGTAAAATAAAAGTCATCAACCAAAAGATAACAGTTTGAAAGGAAATAAAGAGAGGGCGATGTGAGTTTTTCCGCAAACACGGTAGAGAAACATGGTGGGGAAAGTTGTATTTGCTTTTTGTGAGTGCAATATCTTCAAGGAAAGGAAATATTTTACACGTGGAACTAAAAATTTTATAAACGAATATCCGGAGAGTTACTATTTCAATTAATGAAGCTGTTGGAAGTTACACCCGCTATTTTTTCGGTTTCAGGTTGTTTGTTGTATCTACGCTTTTTAAGCATGGGTGCATCGGCCTCACAATAATAATTTTACCTTAACTTTTCATAATCTTTATGAATATATCTCAATCAGGCTTTTATCGTAACGCCACTATTTTCTTTCCGAAGTAAAACTGATAAAAAATATTACTCAAAAAAGGTGTTCACTAAAAAAAGAAATAATGAAATAGACCGATGTTTAGGTGGAAAATGATGGAAGAAACCGGTATACCCTTGGTCGCATTATGCGCAAGTTCATCTATAACAATATTTGCATATTATGCGATAAAATATCGAAAGTTCATAAAAGATCAAGCTTCAAGGAATCCAAGCCTTATGATTTATTCAACAAAAAGGTACATCATGGGGTTCATAAAATAGAAAAGAGGCGATAATGAAAAATACTATCACGAGATTGCGACGGATGCCCTCAATTAAGAGAGTGTGCCAAGCGTTACAAAAAAGCCTCCAAGGGTGACAAAGTCTATTGCCCGGATGGAACTGCACATTTAATTGATGATTCCTCCACACCTCAAGGCGTAGAGCTATACCCTGTTTATTTAGAAGGAACGCAACTCGCCAAATGATGTTGGGTGAAGTGCTTGGATAAATGCATCGAGAAAGATTTGGAGAATCCAGAAGTGCCTAATTGCACACTTGCAATTCTAAGCATCTTTGCGATTGTGACAATTACAACCGTTCTTTTGCGTCGGGGTGAACACTTTCTAAACCAAAAGCACTCTAATGAAGTGCCCCGCAGGGCTTAAAGGGTATCCCCTCATTTTTTAAAATAAATCCTCACATTCATCACACCGTTGTTTTTCAACACCGTTCTCCATGATGTAAAAATACTTATTAGAACCACATTCCTTGCATCGTCTACGATTTTGAAAAATTGTTCCGTGTTCTTTTGACTCGCCGACCATTTCTTCCTCGTATTGGAAAACGGATAAAATATTTGGATGAGGCTTTCTTGCTCCGCAATCAAAACAGCGAGTTAGTCGCGAATCTTTACTGTACGCTCTAAGGTAAGAGCCGCAACCACTACACGCAGAGCTAACCATAAAAACAATGTCTTTTTCGTCAGCACTCATAACATAAAATAGGGGTTGATTGGTTTAAAAAACTTTAGCCGTAAATTGACCCCAAAAAGGCGTTTCTTGTAGTTGAAATGTCATAATAGCTCTTACCGCATACTTTGAGAAGGCACAAAAGCATTCATGTTGAAATCCCACGCCTTAATTCCGCTAATTTTTTCGTCATAGCACACATGGTCGATAACGGCTATTCCATCCATATGTATTATGTAACCAAGCCTTCGCGCACTCAGAGCAAATTGCATATCCTCACCAATCATGCCATTTTTGCCGACTAACCCGTTTCTGGCAAGTACGAGGAATTCACCGATTGGAAGGTCTTTAGTTGCTGTGGAATCTGAGAGCGGATGCCAATTTAAACGGCAATCTTGAACAAGGCGACGGCTAAAGCAATAAAATCCGTAAGCCACAGCCATGTTAGGAACAAGGAGTGGTCTTTGCGGCGTTAGAGTGGAGCGGCAAACAAATAGCTGATGGGGAATTAATGCGTGAGTATAAAAGTCTGAAAAAACACGGCACCAATTGCCATTTTCAAGCAGCCATGCAGTTAAAATTATTGCGTACTCTCCCTTTTTCTGTGCATTTTCTACAAAGCGCATTTGAGGCGTTACAACAAAATCCACGTTCCAAGTGCTCAGTATTTCCAAGATGTCAGATGAAACAACAAAATGGTCTGAGTCACACATAAAAGTCCATTCGCTATTAAGTTCTCGCGCACGCTCCCAAAGGCGCTGACGAACGATGCTTATCGCCTCAAAAACTCCTTTCTGCTTGATGAAGTCTTTCGGAAAGTCGGGCAATTCAATGATTTCTGAGGGAATATCGCGGAAAGCTTTCAGTTTTTGAACAGTCTTATCGGTGTTGTTATTGGTGCACCAAACGATATAGTCAGGTTTTGGGTTCATGCTTCTAAGCGATTGGAAAAAGAACGGTAGAAGGTGAGCACTGTTACGGATGGGAACCAAAAGCAGATATTTCATTGGGGTTTCCTCTGAAACATATAGTCATTGATTGTGGTTTCTTGCTTAGCGTTTTCAGCTTTCAAAGTCTGTATTTCCATTGCTTTTTCGCTTAGTTGTTGTTTTAGGGAAGCGTTTTCGATTTCGAGCGGCAAAAGCTTTGCAATTTCCCTTTCTTTTTGGTCGAGTTTTTCTTTGAGGAAAAGCAAACGGTTAAAAGTGTCATACCCTGTTTTTTCAAAGGGAATGCCAAGTTCAAAAATCCACATTTGCTCAGTCAAATCATGTCTTAAAAGTTCTCCATGAAATCTTAGCTCTTCCATACGTTGGTTTCTTGCGACGACTTCTTGCGTTTTCTGACAGCCTTTGCATTCTTTAATCGTTGTTTTTTTGATTTTATCCTTATTTTTGCAACAAAGAGTTTTATCGTCGGAAAGGAACTCGCAAATAGTAGGTTCATGTTCAGCGGCAGAGGGATTACATGACTTCAGATAGCCTTTAAAAATAACGGCTAAACCTTCTCGTCTACCGTTAAGATTTTGGTCTGCAATAACCCTTTCCAATATTTCAAAATATTCAAGGTCAAGGTCTGCATTGAGCAATTTAGCTTTTTTATCAGATTTTTTGGTAGTTACCATTCGTCTCACCTATTGGTTTAAAAAAAGGAAGGCTTAGTTTGCTGTTGCCTTTTGCGGTGTTATAATCGACATGACAAGCACTCGGCATTCATTCCAGCGTTTAGAGTTTTGCGTACTGCATACATAGCAAGTTTGGCTTAAAATGCGGTCACCACTGAAAGGGCAATGTTTCTTACCGTCATAATGAGCTAAGAAAAGCTGACGTGTGGCGGCTGGGATGTCTATTGGCTGTGTTATCGGCGTTTCTTCTTGCTGTGACTTCTGTTTCGGTGCTGACAAACTGTCAGGATTAGCGGCGCGTAGTTTCTTTGCTAAACCGTAAAATTTCGCTAAGCATACTTCGCATATTTCTGAGCCATCAAGAAAGGTCTTTTGTGGTGGGTTGTTTACGCATATGAGTTTTTTCTCGCTCCAAAGGATAGCGCCAGTTTTCTTGTCTTTGTGTGCGACTGTAAGAGTTTTGCGTAATGGACAGCGCATAACGGTAATGTTTGGCGCGGGATGTACAGCGGGATTATCGGGTGTTTCTATCACTACGTCTAAGCGCATTGCTTTATGGATCTTTACTATGAAATCGCGGTATTGCTCGCTGTAGGTTTCGCCTTGTACACCATAAAAGGCGAAGATTTCGCTCTCTTTAGTCTCTTCGTCAGCGCTTAATCTGATGCTTCTTGCCGTCAATTTTTACGCAACCTCTGCCATTTCTGCCTCTTCTTGGGCGATTGCTTTTAAGTCAACAACAATCTTACTTTGGCTTATCAGTTCGCTATAGCGCTTGGTGTATAATGGTTCAACAAAGCGGGTTATCCAATCTTTCCACGGTTCATATGTTTTTTCGCCTAAGATTACTGAGCGGAGTTTGTCGCCTAAGGTGCCATGATAGAAGTCTCGTATGGTTGTTGGGTCTGTTCCGCATTGTTCTGCGCAATCGTCTAAGCTCAAGCCATGAAGTCCTGCGAGACTCACGAATGTATGTTTCATTACCGTGTGGCTTGTTGTCATTTTGCCCTCGGTTAACCATTGTTTTTCAAAGTCCTGTGTGCCTTTTTGGTTGTTGTTAACTGCTTTTAATCTATAGACTTGTCCATTAGCGGCTAATTTTTCCCCGTCTGCGAGTTCTTGCCCCTTCTGAGCCTTCTTAAAACGCCAAAGCCCTGCTCGATAACCCGCCGATTTTAGACTGCTCTCATAGCTTGTATAGTTGTGTTCCTCTGATGGGTAGCGCGTAAACCATGCACCTTTTATATTGAAGTCAGTAACGTACCGCTGGAAAAATGCCATCGTTTCAGGTGCAAAGTACCTCTTTACTTTCCCGCCCGTCTTACTGCCTTCAACTTTTGGCTCGAACATGCTTAAGCAATTCAAATCCCAAAAAGCCTGACAAAGATAGCCATTTAGTAGTTTTTGCCCCATAAGTAATTCACTGCTTATTCTCCCCCCGCCTTCTAAGCCTAATCGGTGCAGAACGAGCGTGTCGGGTTCATTGATGTTTTCCACGTAAATTTTTAGCTCTTGCTCTTGGAGATAGTCGTCTTTTTTACCGCCTATTTTCTTTTTTCCTGTTGTATCCCACTCGTCGCCTTCCACGAATTGAAAACGCCTTCGAGATAGTGGTGAGTCCTCAACCTGTAAAGCCGTAAACTGCATAATGCATCGAAGCTGAGACAGCGGCGAAAACTTAAGTTTCCCTTGCTCGTCATAAAAGGATGCGTCTTTCTTTGCTTCTTGAAAATCTTCCAAGCTGAAAAGTGCGGGGTCACGTTGTCCAAATTTCATGTATAAGTATCGACCTCTTGCATCAACCATCTTACCCGCGTCTGTCCATTCACCTGTTACGGGGTTCTGATAGTGCTTAGCGAGATATTGATGGCATAGCGTTTTGTTGTATTCAGCAACTTTTGCATCGGCAAGAGTTCGTGAGCTTGTTGGCGCACCATTGGGAAAATCGGCGTAAATCAAATAGAGGAATTGCCTTTTTGATATGTTCAGGTAGTCCGCGTACTGCATACCGTTACGGATTTCTACTTCTTGGTCGTGTTGTAAACTGCTCTGGTGAAATTCCCCGCGAATTATGCCTTTAAAGGGTTTCAGCTTCCACGGGTTTGTTTCGGGGTTGGCTGGCTCTGGCTTGTCTTTTTTCAAGCGGCTAAATAAAGCGCTAACTTTTTCAGGTGTTTTTATTTCGCCATGCCTTGTCTTTGGGCTTGCAAGTTGACGGTTACTCGTAAATGACACCTTCCTAAGAATGCTCGTTTATTTTCCCCAATGAAGATAAAAATTCAGCGTTAGGCTTTGGTTGACGTGTCAACAGATAGAGAACGATTAAGGCTAAGATTACAGCGACCGCGATGATTACGACCTTTTTATTAGCTCCGATGTAAGCTATTGCTTTTTCTTCCATCTGCTTTAGAACGTTGTCAGTAACAGATTTACTTAGTTTTGACGGCGAGGTTATAGACATCATATTCACAGCGTTGATTTTTTCTATAGGATTAGGCTTAAAACCGCCACTATGAGAAAAGCGGCGATTTCTAAGATTTTTTGTGTTTTTTCGGACATTTTGGCTTTTTCTCCTTAGAATTGGTTTATTCGGTTTCTTCTGTTGGAAAGAGGTTGACAGTTTCGGAAGCTGGCTCTGGGATTCCGTAAAAGCATCTGCGGATACGGTCGATGTTGACGTTAATTTTTGTGGATAGCAATGTCAGGAGCGCGTCTATGTCTTTTGGTTCGGTCTGATGTGTGGCGATGTGTTGTCGGAATCGGGTTATTACTTTTTCAAGCATTTCTGCTGTCCAAAGTTGTTCTCCTTTCATGCCTCGGTATTCTGCGTTTTGAGCTAAGTCAGGGAGACTAAAACCTGAATCAAAGATGCCGTTATGTTCAGAGGCTTTTATCATAATATTTATGGCTTGGAGTTGGATTGATAGCGGCTCAGTTTTTTTTGTTTCTTTCTGCGACATTTAAGCACCTCCGCTCATGTGGCTATTGACGCTTAGGCTTTGTTCTTGTTGAAGAACGCCAAGACGAAAGAGTTTTTCTTTGACTGCCATTCTGAAAAAGTCAGAACGGGAGATGCCTATTTTCTCGGCTGTTTCATCAACAAGTTTTAGGGTTGGTGCATCCATTTGGAAACTCGGTTTTTTGTCCATTTTCTTTTCTCTCTCCAATACTACCTTTCTCGGAATTACTCCTAACTGATAGTAATTATTACACCAATAAGCAGTAAAGCTTATAAACGATTTCTGTCAAGTATTGCTATCAAATAAGGAGGAAATAGGACGTCTCGCGT
This sequence comes from Candidatus Bathyarchaeota archaeon, assembly GCA_963828195.1. Lineage (GTDB taxonomy): Archaea > Thermoproteota > Bathyarchaeia > Bathyarchaeales > Bathycorpusculaceae > Bathycorpusculum. Next base: position 345,215 of record CAWHDT010000005.1, on the reverse strand, counting down.
TGATTCTTCGGCGAAAGAAAAAGAGAAAAAGCTCATCGCGATTTTTATTTCTCAGCAATGGCTCAAAGCATCGGAAGTACTAAAAAAAGCAAAAAAAGAAGGCATATCAGAATCGACAATTTTTCGTTTGCTTAAGAAAATGACTAAAGACGGAATCTTAGAGACGGATAGAAAAGCCTACAAAGACTTACGGTATCGTCTTAATCCAAAAAACATGCCTAAAGAGATGTGGGAAGAAACAATTCTCAAGCTTGAACTGCTTAATCTTATCAATGAGAACCTAACAAAATTTGGAAGCGAACGACCAAAAGAAGAGCTTTTCAAGGAACTTAGCCTATGGTTAGGTGCTCTCTCCTTGTACTCTGCATTTATCGCGGCAAAAGACGGACATAACGCTCTTATGGAGATCCCCGCGTTTTACGTCACACAGCAAGGAGGCGCTCAAGCATTCGTAAGACGACCAATCGCACACAGCATAATTAGTGAAATGACGAAAACAAGAACGCTCAGCGATGACGAATACTTTAAAGTCCTCTTTGAATATCAAAATCCCTCTAAATCGTTAGCCAAAGACAAAACAGCGGAACCCGCTCTAACTGACATGAAAAAATCACTTGAGAAAGCATTCGGGAAAGACAAAATTCAACAGCTCGAAAATGTATTCAATAAAGTTTTGAAAGAAGGCAAAAGCAACTTTCAACTGTTAACCAAAGAAGAATCTGAGGATGTTTTGGGAAAAAGGCGAAAAAGTATTGTGTGAGCGCACAAAACAATCTTTTGGCTAATCGGTTTGGCGATGGTCGATAGACCAATGCTCATAGCACGGTCGGTTTTTCCATCTTTGACCGCCTTCCTGTTTTTCCTTCATCCGCTTAAGCTGTGCTATCTTTTCTGGGCTGTACTGTTTTTGGTTTAATGGGTTGTCGGGGTCGAACCGTTTCAGGTTCATTCTTGCCGTGCAAGTTCCCCGAGCGCTCAAAAACAAAACTAAATATAGGCATTTTGTTTTCTCCTTTTAGGAGTCAGAGTTACGGCAAACGCTAAAGTTACTGCTTAAATATGTTTTCCACACAAAAATAAGGGGAAAAGTAGGGAAAAATCAAGCGGTCTTTTTTATCCAATCTTGCAGAGCTTCGTCAGTGGCTTTCGTTATGTTGCCGCGTTTCATTCCATATTTTTTAAAAACTGCTTCTCGGAATTGTTTTTCTAATTCGTCAGAAACTACAAGGTTGATTTTTCCCACATTGACCGACTTCCTTTGTTACGATAAAGGCATAGAAGGAACCTCTCTCTTCCAATGCCTCCCGCCTTGAGTGGTAGACGGGAACCCTATCCTCAAATACGAGTGCTATATTGTTGTTATCTGCTTTTAAGCCTTTCTACTCTTACACCTAACCACCTATATTGTTCTACACTTAAACACCTACATTGAAAACATTAAGAAACGGCTAGCGGTAATTGTTTCAAAACTCAAAGCGCTATAGCCACTTTAGAAGGCAGAGCAAGGTGTGATTTTTGTGATTTCTTTTTTGGGTTCGCTCGCGGGCTTTTTTCTCTGGGAGAGAAGGTTATTTGTAAAAATTACAAGTTTCCCTATAAAAATATGCGATAATTACCAAACTATTGATAATAGATAATGTTTTCACCGATAAAAGACAAAACGGTGAATTTTAGTTAAAAACGGGCATGTTTTCCCATTAACTAGTTACCAAAGGTTACGCTTAAGTAATTTTAGTTTGTAAACCAAGTTTATAATTCACACCGAGTTTTAAAATTACACCTTTAATTCACCGCCTTTTAACCGTCTTTTTCAATGGAGAAAAAGCCCAAAAATTAACTAAAACAACCCCAAAAAACCCTGCATACATTGTATACAGTGATTTAACAACCTTAAACCTGAAAAGCACTAAAAATCACTATTAACTCGTTTTTTTCATGGTAATATTACAAGTGTGCAAATATTACCATAAGTCCATGCTGAATATTATCATGAAATAGCAGTTAATCGGTTATTGCACACTTTACCGTGCTTATTGCACAGTTATTTTGCACACTTTCCCATGCTTTTAGGGTATTATTGCCTTTTCCAGAGTTTCCATTGATAGCCATTTTACCCCTGTTCCTTTCAATGCTATCCATTGCATTTATACTGAGACTAAAAAAGCGGAGAATAAGCCGAACAAAGAAGTAAGCTGCTAAGAACAAAGTCTGTAGCGTTAAGCAAACAAAAAAATCACAAAGTAATAAATCCAAGTTGGAATAAAATAGCATAAACATGATCTCTTCAAAATTGATAATTGTTCTATCAATCATGTGCTTGTTACTTTTTTCAGAGATTGCTATGACCGCTCATGGCCAGACTTTAACTGAAGATTTTGGAAAAACCAACATCTATGAGGCAGATAGTAGTAATATTATTTGTACATTTGACGTTACTACGACGATTCAGACGGACCCTAATGGTGTTTGGATTCAGAATAATACTTACACAGCTGATTGGTTGATATCAATAACTTACCTGAATCAATATTATAATAGCGATGGTTTTTCTATTGTGTTCAATATTTTGGAGTACCCGATTTTGCTTAATGAGTCTGCGGTTAATTCAGTTATACAAAATTTAGTCAACTATGAAATTACCTTAACACCCCAAAAATAGCAGTGGAACACTCTCTATGAGCTTTAAACCTGAAGTTGCTAATTTGAAACTTGAATTTAATGGGGTTCTTTCCTATGACGTAACTGACAATGACCCCGAAGGTGGTCAACTGTTTGCGACAAATGCAAATTGGGATCAAAGTTCCAATAACCAACCAATATATATTAATGTAGAAGGCAATCGTAACCTTTTAGTTAACCAAGCTTCTCCTTCACCCATTCTTACAGTTCCAGAATTGGAATTGCTAGTAATTTTGCTTTTAGTCTTTTCAATACTCTCTATAGCAATCATACTAAGAATAAAAAAGCAGAGAGATAAGCCAAATTAAGAATTAAATCCCTAAGAACCAAATTTCGAGCTTAAAAAAGTGAAGGTTTAGTAAGGAAACTTTAACCAATCTTAGTCAAGAAACCTTAATGAAAAACTTTTTATCGCTTTAACAACAAAATGGCAAATTCGAAGAAGAATGAAGATAACTATCCTTCTTGCATTGATGCTTCTATGTCTGATGGCTTGGGCGCATTTGCTTATATTCTTTAAAATGTGATTGCGGTTCTAGATATTGATATAAGCTAAAATAGGTAAATCTGATAGAAAAGAGACGAAATAGGGATTGCAGAATGGGCAGCGTCAAAGACCTTGAAGTAACAAAGAAACCCACCCAGACTCAAATGGGCGTCGGCAGATTCCATTTTTCAGACCGCTACAGCGTTTTTGACTGGGGAGAAATGCCCGATTTAATCGACGGCAAAGGCGCTGCTCTGTGCCTTATGGGCGCGTACTGTTTTGAACAATTGGAGCGCAAAGGAGTAAGGACTCACTATAGAGGCTTAGTGGACTCGGACGGCAAAGCGGTCAAGTTTAGCGGGTTAAAGCAGCCCTCAAGCATCATGGAAGTCAGTTTAGTTAACGTTTACAAGCCAAAAACAAGCGTAGTTAACGGCAAAATCCTGCATGACTACAGCATCTACACATCCAAATTGAAGAACTGCCTAATCCCGCTTGAAATAATCTATCGAAACGGCTTGCCCGAAGGCTCCTCAGTTTTCAAACGGCTTGAACAGGGAAAAATAACGCTAAAAGACCTCGGCTTAGAACACTATCCAAAGCCAGGAGAAAACTTGGCGAAGCCAATCTTTGACGTGAGTACGAAGCTTGAAGAAACTGACCGTTACGTGACGTGGGCTGAAGCGCAGAAAATCGCGGGTTTAACCGACCAAGAACTAGCCGATGTCAAAGCCATTTTGCTTAAAGCCGACGAAACCATAACTGAAGTTGCTGCGAAAGCTGGGCTCAAGAATGAGGATGGAAAAATCGAGTTAGCCTTCGACGAGAAAAGACAACTCATGATAGTTGACGTAGTCGGAACCCTTGACGAATGCAGGTTCACCTACGGCGGCGTGCATGTCAGCAAAGAGGTGGCGCGTCAATTCTACAAGAAAACCCGCTGGTACACGGATCTGGAGGCGGCGAAAAAAGAGGCTGAAGCTAAAGGCATCCAATATTGGAAAGCGCTGTGCAAGTCGCAGCCGCCGAAACTTGACCCCGAGCTTAAAACAATCATCAGCGAGATGTACATGGCGGCGGCAAACGCGATGACAAACCGCAAAATGTTTGGTGCCCCTGAGCTGTCAGAGGTAATTGCGAAATACAGAAAATACATGAAGGAATAAGCATGTTAGGGGACGAAATTAAGCAAGTAATAAAAAAATACAATTCGAAAGAAATTCGCATTGGCGTTTTGGGTTCCCACTCGGCGCTTGAGATAGCGTCTGGCGCAAAGCAAGAGGGGTTAGAAACCGTTGTTGTTTGCCAGACAGGCAGAGAAAAAACCTACATGAAATACTACAAAAACCTCTTTGACCACGTAATTATGCTGGATAAATTCTCTGAAATAACCAGTGACGCCAACGTCAAGAAACTGGCTGATTTAAACACGGTTTTTGTTCCCAACCGATCATTCTCAGTTTACGCTGGCTACGAAGCAATAGAGAACCAGTTCGCCGTGCCCCTTATGGGTAACCGATCAATGCTGCGGACAGAGGAACGAAACACGCCGCGAAACCAGTTGTACCTGCTTCAGAAGGCTGGAATAGCGACGCCTAAAACCTTCGAGTCACCAGAAGAAATTGACCGTTTAGCAATCGTGAAAGTTCCCGAAAAAGAACGTGCGATTGAACGCGCTTTTTTCTTTGCTTCTTCTCCTGAGGAGTACGTGAAAATGTCTCAGAGACGTATAATGCAGGGGATAATTACTTGCGAAGGGCTGGAAAACGCCCTGATAGAAGAGTATATAGTCGGGGCGAAATTTAACGCTAACCTGTTCTGGTCCCCTTTAACAGACGAAATCGATCTTTTAGGCTTTGACAGACGTATCCAAACAGATCTTGACGGCGTGTTGGATTTGCCCGCTATGGAGCAGCTTGAGCTAAACATTCCCACGCAGAACATCGAAATCGGGCACATGGGCGCAACCATGCGGGAGAGCCAAATCGAAAAAATCTTTGACGCAGCCGAAAAATTCGTAGAGACATGCAAAAAAGAGTATCCGCCTGGAATGATCGGGTTATTCGCTTTGCAAGGAGCCGTCACGAAGGATTTGGAGTTCTACGTTTTCGATGTTAGCCCCCGTGTGCCAGGATGCCCATGCGTTGAACCCACGTCGCCGTACATGAAGTACAAGTACGGGGTGGAAGTTGGTCCAGGCAGGCGCGTCGCAATGGAAGTTAAACGTGCAGTTAAAGAAGGCAGGCTTGCGGAAGTGGTGACATGATAACTCCCAAGGACATCGGCAAAATAGTTGCGAAATACGACCAGAAAAAACTAGCCATCGGCACCTTGGGCTCTCATAGCTCCCTAAACATTTTCAAAGGCGCGAGAGAAGAAGGATTCCGCACAGTGTGCATTTGCAAAGAAAAAGACGCGATAATGTACAAGAAGTACCCGCTTGTTGACGAACTAATCCTGGTCAAGGACTTCACGGAGCTTCTGAATGAACAGATGCAGGAGAAACTGCGACGCCTAAACGTCATTTTGATTCCGCATGGGTCGTTCACCGCTTACCTGAGCACTGAAGAATTAACCGACAGCCTTATGGTGCCTATGTTTGGAAACCGCCAGCTGCTCCATTGGGAAGCCAACCGCAAATCCCAAGAAGAATGGCTGCGCCAAGCAGGACTGCGCCTGCCAGCCACTTTCAAAACCCCGGCGGATATTGACCGTTTAGTCATCGCCAAACTGCCCGGAGCCAAAGGCGGCAGAGGATACTTCCTTGCAAATTCACCCAAAGCCTTCCACAAGAAATTCGATGAATTAGTGAAACGCGGATTGCTTAAAGAAGAGGATTTAGCGGGTATTCACCTGCAGGAGTACGCGTTAGGCGTGAATGTTTACCCCAGCTACTTCAGCTCAATTTTAAACGACGATGTCGAGTTGCTCGCGATGGATAGACGCTACGAATCAGCAGTAGATTCAATCGGCAAAATTCCCGCAGCTGAACAGCTGGAGATTGATGTTAATCCAACGTACACTGTGGTCGGCAACTTTCCCATTGTGCTCCGTGAATCTTTGCTTCCTGAAATGATGCGTATGGGCGACAGTGTGCACAAGAAAGCCAAAGAACTCGCGCCGCCCGGAATCATCGGACCATTCTGCCTTGAAACCGTCATAACTGATGACTTGAAAATCTTCACCTTCGAGATTTCCGCACGCATAGTTGCGGGGACAAACGTGGGCATCGGCACCTCACCCTACGCTTACCTGAAATACGGCGAAAACATGTACATGGGCAGACGCATAGCCACGGAGATAAAACAAGCGGCAACGCAAAACAGGCTTTCGGAAGTCGTAGCTTAACTAATTACCTTTGACAATTTCAGCTGCGTATTTCAAAACAGCAATGACATCTTCACGCTTTAACTGGGGATATTCATTCAATACCTGTTCAATCGTCCAATCGCTTGCAGGAATTGCGTTGCCAATAATTTATAGTGTCGTAGTCTCTTTCACAAAAATAGAGATCATCAAGTTTAAGCTAAAAGGCATTAATTTTATTTATGAAAGATAGATACAAAAAATATATTAGATAGTTGAGATTTTTAAGGTAATTGAACATGTCCTTAGACCAAAGGGCGTGTTTCGTGTCTTAATTGATGAATATTTAGGAAGAAGCTTTTTCTTTTAATTCGTCAGGTGTAATTTTAGTGAGAGTGGTTCCACAAGCTTTTAGGTATTTGAATAGAGTTTCGCTATTTGGTCCAATAACTAGGAAATAGTCTCCATTTTTTATTATCTTAACATCAGAATCGGGTCTAAAGTACTTAAAACTCCCTTTAGTTTGGAACAGAAAGTTTGACAAATCATCAAAAATTGGCAATTCTTCGAACATATCTCTTTCTTCTTTAATCTGCATTCCAGCTAAACTTTCAACTGGAATAAAAACTAGTGGCCTTGAAAGAAAATTTGTTAGGTCAATCGGCCTTCTACTTATTGGTGTCATGGTTTTTAATATGGCGGTACTGCCGCCTAATTCATGGACGGATACTTTTTTGGACCACGAAAAGGGCGAATGTATGCGTGCTAATCCGTCAGATCTGAAATCTTCATGTTTTGCTTTTAATTCCATAATTGTGACCCTGAGAAGAATATCCGCAATAGATACTAAGGAATTGCAGTTTCCTCCCTTGTATATTATTTTTAATCCGTTGAAATGCGATAAAGTTTCCCAACAGGGTGTCAAGCAAGAATCAAAATGATCTAGGTACATTCTCGAAACATTTGCAGAAGTATATTGGGTTATGTAGTAGTAACTGACATAATGAGGGTAGGCGTTTGAAATTAAACGGAGAAACTCTACTGGATTTTTGGTAGTTGGTTGCTCCTTGCCGTATACCGTTATTGTTGGTAATTTGTTAGCATTATATCTAGTGTAGTAAATGTCTATTCGCTCTATTTCACCATTTAAGCAGTCTATTAAAGGGATAATTACTTTGTTTTCCAGTGTTGGTGCTAGCTTAGATATGTCATATGCTTTAAGGACTATGCGGCTAGATTTTGCCCCTGCGTTCTCTAGAGCCTTAGGCATGCAAGTTTTGTAAGTTTCAATAAACTTGTTTTCATCTTTGCAGGTAACAGCGATTCCCAATAGACCCTCAAAAACGTTAGGCGGATTACCCAGTTCAATTTTTACAGAATCAATGCCGACGGCAGACATGTTTCCCAAACCCCTTATTACGTTTGTATAAACTAAGATCGTTTTAAGCGTTTGCACTAGGAAAAACAGTGCTTAAAGGAGCCACAAAACTAAGTTGATATTATCCTCGGTCTTCGTCTTTCTTTTAATGTTAAGGCTGTTATTGCCAAAAAAGAAGAATGAGGTATCTTAAAATAATTGCCTGAAGATTTTGCAGTATATGCATAAAAGCGCAAGAAGAACGTAGAACATTTTGGATGAGCTTCAGGTTATACTGTTGTTATATCCATAATTTCGACCGCGGCTATTTTGCCTTTTTTGTCGTAATGAACAATCGTTTTCCCGTCGCTTGTTGGTTCGCCTTCGGTGACGTCAGCGTTTTTGAATCGTATGTAGAGGTCGCCAATGTCCTCGTCGTAATCTATCGTTATCACTGTGCGTGGCAGCTTCAAACCGTATTTCGCCTCAACTTCATCCATTACTCTTCCGACATCAACGCTCATTTGAAACCCTCAAAAATAATGCAGTGTCCTAAATTTAAAAATACTTTTTACTAAGAAAGGCAAAACTCAAGCAAACCCACAAAATGCTCTCTTGTTCTGTTTTTCTTGTACGCCTTCAACGCACCGATCATTTCCAATCTGTTCCTTTCCCCGAAAATTTCAGCCAAAATCTTCGAAGCAGAGCTGTTTCCAGCAAAAAGGTACTGGCAAACCGCCGTGACATTCGCCGTTCTCCGCTCGATGCTGGCAGTTTCAAAATCCACAATGAAAACCTTCCCCGCTTTGTCAACAAGCAAATGTTTCGGCGCCTTGCTCAGCTCGCCATGATCCAAACCCGCGTGGTCGAGTCTAAAGCACTGTTCCAAAACTTGCCCCAAAACCAGCTTCACCGCTGCTTTATCTTTGTTTGTTTTGAGCCAGTTTGGAAGCAGGTCGCCGTCAATGAGATGCATAAGAAGGAAATTTTTGCTTGCAGCAATCAATTTTGGAGCCACATCAGCAGAGTTCGCCACCGACAACATATGAGCTTCGTGAAGCAAGTCGGCTCGGTCTGCGTCTGCCCTTCGGATTTTAACCGCCACCCGCTTCTCATTCAGATGCGCGACTACTACGATGCCGACGAAGCCCTTGCCTAAAACTGGAACCGCAACGCCGAAGAGGCTGGCTGCCCCCGAAAACTCAAGCGCCGTGACGCCGTGGCTGCGCAGTTCCTCAATGCGGCTTTGCAGTTCAGCTTCGCTGGGCTTTGGGAAACACATGACTGAAGCGAAGGGCTCCTGATTTAGCTGGTCCACTGGGACTGTTATCGGCGGCTTTTGCATCTGAAGTTTCCTCCGGGGATGATTACTGAGTGGGGAAGTTAATAATTTAGCGCCTAAGAGGAAAAGCTATTATCTTGTTATCTTTGAATTTAAGTTTGTAGAGGTGCGTTGTGTTGGCGAAAACTCTTCTCATCATTTATTATTCTGATACGGGCAGAACGGAGAAAATGGCTTCTCAGATTGCAAAAGGCGCTGAGGCAGCGGGTGCAAATGCGGTTCTGAAGAAGGCTGCTGACTGCACGCAAAACGACTTAGCTGAAGCTGATGGTTTAGCTATTGGTTCACCCACGTGTTACAGCAATATTGCGTGGCAGCTCAAGAGGTTTATGGATGAAACCATACTGGCTTTCTACTCAGAGGGGCATTCGCTTAAGGGCAAAGTGTGTGGATGCTTCACATCCAGCGGGGGGTACAGTGATGGAAAAGAGTGCGTCAGAATGATGGAGCTTGCGTTTGGGGTTGCGCTAAAGATGAAGATGGTTCCTGGAATAACTCTTGAATCCAAAGATGTAGACGCAGGCAAATTGTCCGCGTGCTACGAGTACGGTCAAAAAATAGGGCAGGAACTCACGTAGTATTCCAACACTTTTTGATTATTACATGCGAATGCACTTAAGCCGCAAAGCGTCCAGAGCATGGGTGGAACCTAATCAACAAAGAAGCCAAATCAAACCGGGCATCCGCGTAAAAATCGTCTTGAAGCAAGATCAACGGAGCGGCAAATTAACCGAGGGCACAGTGAAAGATATTCTCACTAATAGCTCAACTCATCCCCACGGAATCAAAGTGCGGCTTACCGATGGTAAAGTCGGCAGAGTGCAAACAATAATAAAATAATGCATTACCAAATTTTCATTGTTGCAAGTCAAAGCTGTTTGGCGGCGAAGTCAACTGACATATTCTTTTTGTTTGTATTTGGTTTCTATCGCGTTTAGCGTTAAGGCTGCTTCAAATATTATTGCATCGACAGTTTCGTAAGTTTGTTTAACAGCAACTTTAATTTGATTCAAAAATCATTTCTCCACGCCAACTAGTCTGCCTGCAGTTAACAATCATAACATGCTGGAATATCGCAGGCTATACTGTTGCTAATTAATGACTCTCAAAAGTGTTAATATTCCTATGTGGTTTGCTAGATACAACAACAAAAAACATTTTATTTTTGCTTTTATTGCAATTTTACGTAAGCGGATTCACTGCGTTAACTAAATTTTAGTTCAAAAATTCCATAACTAGATTTTAATACATTTAACTAAGAAAAGTTGCTACATCAAAGGAAAAAAAGAATTATAAATTTAATAGGGCGACGACGTATTTGGGATTCTGTTTGTGTGTTAGCTATGCCGAGATTCAAGCAGATAGCGCAGATTCAACAGCTTATGAGCAGAAAAGAGCTTATCCGAAACATAGGCATAATCGCCCATATTGACCACGGCAAAACCACTCTTGCCGACTCCCTTCTGGCGGGCACAGGCTTGCTTTCAACGGCGATGGCTGGAACCGCCCGCGTGCTTGATTATCTTGACGAAGAGCAAAAACGCAAAATCACCATAAAAACAGCCAACATCAGCCTGCTCTACAAAACCGCCGAAAACCCCTACATCATAAACCTCGTGGATACTCCGGGACACGTGGATTTCACCGGCAAAGTCACCCGAGCCCTGCGCGTCATCGACGGCGCCGTCGTGGTCGTGGATGCTGTAGAGGAAATTATGGCTCAAACCGAAATTGTCACTCGGCAAGCCCTTGAGGAACGGGTCAGACCGGTGCTCTTCATCAACAAGCTTGACCGCCTCATCACTGAACTGCATCTGGGCGAAGAGCAAATCCAAAAAAAACTAAACCACATAATCAGCAGCTTCAACGACCTCATCGAACTCTACTGCGAAGAACCATTCAAAAACCAATGGAAAATCGAAGCATCATCAGGCAACGTGGCTTTCGGAGCAGCGCTTCACGGTTGGGGCTTCACGTTAGACATGGCAAAGGCGAGAGGCACAAAGTTTTCAGACATCATAGAAGCCCACTTAAAGGGCTACGATAAGAAGCTGGGCGAAGCTTTGCCTGTTTACGAGGCGGTTTTTGAGATGGCGATTAGGAAGCTTCCAAACCCAAGAGAGGCACAAGCGTATAGGATTGCGAAGGTTTGGGATGGACACGTTGAATCGGCGATTGGCAAAGCGTTGCTTGAATGCGGCGATGAGGGACCAGCTGTTTTCTACGTCGCCAACATGCATTCAGATTTAAGCGGCGGAACCGTTGCTACTGGCAGATTGTTTTCGGGCAAACTGCAGAAAGGTGACCGCTTGCATCTGGTGGATGCTTTAGCTGAAACAGTTGTGAACCAAGCCGCCATCGATATGGGTTCGTTCAGAGAGGAAGTAAGCTGGGTTCCCGCAGGCAACCTGGCATCTTTAACTTTGATGGGCAAGGTAAAGGCTGGCGAAACCCTTGTCGACCTTGAACATAAAGCCAACATGGTTCCTTTTGAAGGCATAAGCTACGTTTCTGAGCCTGTTGTTACCTTGGCTGTTGAACCGAAAAACCCCCATGACATCCCCGTTTTGCTTGAGGGCTTAGAGAAACTGGCGAGTGAAGACCCGAATCTTAAGGTGATGGCAGACCCCCAGACGGGCGAGTATCTGCTGAGCGGGATGGGTGAGTTGCATCTGGAAGTCGCTATTAACCAGTTAAAAACTTCCAGCGGCTTAGAAGTGGGGGTTTCTTCGCCCAGAGTTGTTTACATGGAAAGTGTCGAGAAAAAAGGCGTTGTGGCTTTAGCGAAGAGCCCAAATAAACAAAACAGTTTTTGGGTGCAGGTTGAGCCCGAGCAGGAAGAACAACCTCAACCGTCTGAGGCAGAAGCGGCAGAGGGCATCCTTTCAGTTGACGAGCATCGAAATGTGCTTTTAGACTGCGGCGGAAAAACGCAGCAGGTTTCAGAAGAGGCTCTGGAGGCGATCATCGGCGGCTTCGAGTTTGCCTGCAAAGCTGGCCCCTTGTGCGGCGAACCAGTGCGGCATTTGAAAGTAAACTTGGTAGATTTCCAGCTGAGCAGCGGCGAGGAGTTCAGCTCGGTTGAGGTGATGCGGGGGGTAGGCAAGGCAGTTTTCGGTTCTTTCTTGACGGCGCAGCCAGTTTTGCTGGAGCCAATTTACAAAATAATCATAGTTGTCGCATCTGAATTAACAGGCGAATCCACAAGAATACTTGGCAGCCGACGTGGAAAAGTCACAGCGTTTGAGCAGAAAGGACTTCTAACAACCATCAGCGGCTTTATCCCCGTCGCTGAAACCTTCGGGTTCTCAAAAGAACTTCGCTCTGCCACATCTGGGCGGGCTTTTTGGCAATCTTTTTTTGACCACTGGGAAAAACTGCCGCCTAAACTTGCCACGCAAGTCATCACGGATTTACGTCAACGCAAAGGCCTATCGCCCGAAATCCCTAAACCCGAGAAATTCATGGAGCAGTAAGCATGAAGCTGGATGTTCCTTTTGATCTGGATTTTTCTCTTTGCTGCGGGCAAGTTTTTAGATGTAAAAAAATCGGCGACTGGTGGTACGGGGTTAGTCGCGACAAAATTTTTAAGATTCGGCAATGTGGTGACAGGTTGGATTTTGACGGTGTTGGCGAAGAATTCGTTAGGCACTATTTTGGTTTGAATGATGATTTAGCGCAGATCAGCCGCTGTATCGCCAAGGATGATTACATTAAGGCTGCCCTACGCAGGTTTAAGGGGCTAAGGCTTGTTCAGCAGGACTCTTGGGAGTGCCTCATCAGCTTCATCTGCGCAACCTACAAGAGCATAGCGGCAATCGAGCAGATGCTCAGCAAAATTTCGGCGAAATATGGTGAAAAGCGGGTTTTTGACGAAAAAGACTTTTACATTTTTCCGTCCCCTGAGAAGCTGGCTTTGGCAAGCGAGAACGGATTGCGCGAATGCGGCTTAGGCTATAGAGCAAAGTATGTTCAGGCAACAGCCAAAAAAATATTTGAAGAAAAAATTGACCTTGAACGTTTGAAAAACCTGCCCTATCTGGAAGCCAAGAAGATGCTGGTGGAGTTTCCAGGCGTTGGGTTCAAAGTGGCGGATTGCGTTCTTCTTTTTTCTCTCGAAAAAACCGAGGCTTTCCCCGTGGACGTTTGGGTTAAACGTGTAATTCTAAATCATTATTCAAATCTGCTTCCCGAAATTCTTGTGAAAAAGCTGTCAACCAATGATTCCCTAACTAATAGTGAATACGAAAAACTCAACGCTTTCGGAAGAAGCTACTTTGGACAATACGCGGGTTACGCTCAAGAATACCTTTTTCATTACGAAAGAACACAGCGGTGAATCTTGCAGTTGCTTTGTGGAAATGCGGAAAATGTTTAAATGTTGTTTGAAACAGCAATATTAGACAGAACCTCGATGTGGGCCCGTAGCTCAGTTAGGTAGAGCGCCAGACTCATAATCTGTTGGTCAGGAGTTCAAATCTCCTCGGGCCCACCACCAACAAATTCAGATAGATATTACGTATGGGTGAATCAAACTCTGGATCAAACAAATCAGCTTTACGCAGTCGCCAATTTTGTCAAACGCCACCAATTTCCAATCGGTTTGCTGCTGGTTTTCTTTGGAGTGGCAGATTTATGGTTTGTTATCCCAAGCATGTACAGCCTGTTGCCCAGCCCGAATCTTAACTTGAGAGTTTTCGTTTTTTTCATGCCACAATGGAAGTTCACTATTCCCCTGCTTCTCGTAACCAGCCTAATCGGAACACTGATGCTCTCTATTTACTGCATAAGAGACATCCAACCCGAAAGAGCCGACAACAAAGAACACGCCGCAATAATAGTGACAGCCCTCGGATTCACCTACCAGGTAATTGGGGCGTGGCCTCTATTCAATCAAGGGTACCCTTGGCCATGGCAGCAAGAAATCGCAACCTACGGAAACCTGCTTGTGTTCCCACTTTTTATCGGAAGCCTATTAGCACTAATAACCGGAGCCGCCTCACTGTACATTCACAGCAGAATATATCATCAAAAACAATCAGAAGTTTAATCGTTGCTTCTATGGTTTGGATTAAGTTTTCTGTAGAGTAATATTCCTTCGATTAGGAATAGACTCATCGCTACCGCCGTCATGCCTGTTAAGAAAAGAAAACTAACTTGGATCGCAATACCTTTTATTAGAAAGCTTAACATTATAATTGTTATCTCGGCTGCGAAAGCGCCAAGAAAAAAGAAGGAGTAAAACATCAACCGCGGCACAAGGTTTTTGCCGACCCAGACGTGCCCGTTGATGTTTGTTTTCTCCTTTAAGATGTAGTCGCCATAACTGTTTTTCTCGATTAAACCCATGTCTTCAAGTTTCTGCAGGTGCCTGAATGCGACGCTTGTGCTGCTTAAGCCTGCGCCTCTTGTGACGTCTCTGGTTCCCACTGGCTTTGCAACGTGCACTATGTATGCGTAGACGTTTAGGGTGTTGCCTTCGAGTTCATCGTTAGCCATGTTGGCTGCAACCTATGGACTTGATGGGGTATTGTTGCCTGTTTCTCCGCTATTTGGAGTTACTCCTGCTGTTGGTCCATCTATTGGAAGCGGCAGGGTTCCTTCTGCATAGGTTCCATATACAAATCCGAGCCCACTGCCTACATTTGTTAACTCAACGTGTTGTAGGACTTGATTGCTTGCCGGTGTGGTAACGGTGACATTGCCGCTGACTGTGACGGTGCAAATTTTAGATACATCAATGTATAGCGTTGTGGCGTTTCCTAACTCAGTTGCAGCTTGCGGTAGATTGTTAGGGTCAGATCCCAGTATGTTGTTGCTGACATATCCCATGGTGTAGGTGGGGCTATATACATCGAGATTTATCTCTTGCCCGCCGCTGCCGTAGTTTATGTTTTGACCTAAGGTGGGTGCATTAAAGTTTAGACCGCTCGCGAAGTTGATCGTTCCGTTAGGCCCCCCGATACCAGTTATGATGTTTTGGTTGGAAGCTAACGCTAAGTAGTATCCGAGGTTGATGATTGGTCCTTGGTCTGAGGAGATAGCGAAGTTGTAATATTCTATCTGAGCGTCCGCACCTGCTAGGGCGTTAGGATTCAAAGTGAAATTTACAACTATTTCAATTTCAGCTCCGTAAAGTGCCATTGTGTCGTTTGAGAAAGTTATGTCATAATTACAATAAGCATATGTGATATTAACATCCGACATAGGCTCGACATTGGGTACTTGTATATTTGTTGCTGGGGCGTTTGGTTGTTGAGTGGATTCTTGGGCTTGGGCAGCCATCAAGTATTCAGTTGGTACGATTGCCGCTATGCCGATTGTTATGGCGAGTATTGCGCATAGTATCAGTTTTTTTTCGATCATTGGTTTTTCACTGCTTTGCTAATCAGCTTGGCGCCTAATAATTCTCTCTCAAGAACACAGACGTTCCAAAGTGTTCTCAAGAAGAACAGCTCCAAAATAGCTCATCATTATAGTATCCCGGTTATACAACGAATAAAAATAACAAAGACACATTTCATAAAAATATCCATGGAGAAGAACATCTCGCATTCAAAGCAAGCACTTAGAGAAAATGTATCTTTAATAGTTAACAACTATCTGGTAACTGAACCGTTGGTTTTTACCGCTGTTCTTTTGGAGAACAGTTCAGGAACAAAAGTGTTCTGCGGGGAGAATTATTAGCTACTTTTCAAACGTGTTCTTTAATGGGTGTCAGGAGATAAATTAAATGGGTATAGTTTCAAGAGCAGCTAAAAATTTATCTAGGCGAAAAACCCGCGCTGCGATAGTAATTGCTGCCATGAGCCTTGCCTTAACACTTATAACCATTCTTCCGCCAAGCATCAATACACGAGAAAACACGACTAAAAATATGATAAACAATTTTGTTTCGGCTGGAAACATTCTGAAGTCAGATGTCACCTTGGCGGCAACAGAGATTGACGGTAACTTTGGAACCAACTTCAGCGTTGGAAGCTTTCTAAACGGAGCCTATGGAAACATAAGCGGTACCCAGATATTTATCCAGTACATCACTGTTAACATCACCGATTACTCAGGATTAAGCTCTATTCCTGATGTAACCACAGTTATTCCATTGCTTGAACAAAGCGACCCGCAACTCAAATATGGATTAGTCTGGGGTATACCCGTAAACAACGCCTCTTTCCAAATGGATCCATCCCTTTTACCCGCTAACATCACCGAAGGACGCAACCTCCAAGTTGGCGACACAGGCGTCGTAGTTTTAGATGAAAAAGACGCAGCTCTATTTAACGTAACTGTAGGCGGAACCATAACCCTGTCTGGAAGAAGCCTTAAAGTAATAGGTATTTGCCATTACGACGGTTACTATGGCGCTGTCATGAGTTTAGCTGACGCCCAAGCCATAACAAACACTACCGGCCAAGCGTCAGACTTCAAAATCTTCGCTGACAACGTCGATAACGTCAACACAATCACCTCTCGAATCGAAGCCGATTTTCCGAAAATGCAAGTTTCAAGCGGCGAATCCCAACTAAATGCAGCTGCGCCCCTTCAAAGCCAATTAAACGACATGGCTCAAGCTGCCCAAAATAACCTAAATCAAATCCAGACTACTGGTATAGTTGAAATCGCCATCGCCGTCATCGCGGATGGCGCGATAATCCTGTTTATAATGCTCTACAGCGTTCGAGAGCGAACCAGAGAAATCGGTACACTCAAAGCAATGGGAGCTAGCAACGCATCCGTTTTGGGGCAGTTTATGTTTGAAGGTGCAATACTTAGCGTGATAGCTGCCGTGATTGCTATAATAGTCGGCGCCTTAGTGGTTCCGACATTTGCCAGTTTCCTGCTGCCAACGCCGACTCAGGTCGGAGCAGGCATAGGTACGAACGCGAACGGAACAATGGTTCTAGAAAGAATTACATCCGGACCAAGGCCCTTTCTGACTGGCAATGGACCTAACGTTTTCTCTGTTCCTGTAACTCCTGTGTTTGTGTTGACGGGGTTAGGCGCTGCCGTTTTGTTGGGTGCGCTTGGAAGCCTGTACCCCGCGTTGAAGGCAGCGAGAACAAGACCTGCGGAGGCCATGCGATATGAGTGATTCAGTACTGAAAATCGAAAACCTAACTAAAACCTATAAGCTGGGCAAACGAGGCGTCCAGCCCCTAACCGACCTTAACCTGGAAGTCAAAAAAGGCGAGTTCACAGCAATCATGGGGCCATCAGGCAGCGGCAAAACCACCCTCCTCAACGTCATCGGCTGCATCGATAAAGCATCAAGCGGAAAAGTACTCATCGACAACGTAGACGTTGCAAGGCTGCCTGAATCAAAACTCTACAAAATCCGTCGCGACAAAATAGGCTTCATCTTCCAAAACTTCAACCTTGTACCGTACCTGAACGCTCGGGAAAACGTCGAATTATCCATGGAGCTTTCCGGCAAATTCCAAGGTGAAAGAAGAGAAAGAGCAAAAGAATTTCTTGCCACAGTTGGATTATCTGGACGCGAGCAACATAGCCCTCAACGCCTCAGTCAGGGTGAACAGCAGCGAGTCGCTATCGCCCGCGCCTTAGCCAAGGATCCTGCCATAATTTTGGCTGACGAACCCACAGGAAACTTAGATGTGGCCAACAAGCAGGAAATCGTGAAGCTTCTGGCGGACCTCAACCAGAAACAGGGCACAACAATCATAATGGTAACCCACGACGAGCAAGTTGCGGCGCAGACTCAACGCACACTGTATCTTAATGGCGGGAAAATAAGCGAAGATAAACAGGCTCAAAAAGAAGGTCTTTTCAACCGTCAATCAAAATCAACGGAGGCACTTTAAGAATGATTAAGAGAACAGTAAAGAATTTGGGCGTTGGCTGCATCATCTTCGCCATCTTGCTCTGTGCTTTGACACCATTATCTCAGCCAGTTCGAGCGGCAAATTCGGCGACTGTAACTGTCGGCGGGGTTCCTTATTCCGTGGTTTTTACGCCTGACGGCAATTATGCCTACGTTCCAAATACGGACAATGTTTCAGTGATAAACACGGCTACGAATAAGGTAGTGGCTGTAGTAACTGGACAAAACTGGCCTGTTGGTGTAGCCATAACGCCCGACGGAAAATATGCTTATGTAACGGACACAAATACTGCAACAAACCAAGACGGCTTAGTTTCAGTCATTAGCACATCTACTAACACAGTGACTGCGACGATAACCATCGGCGGCAATCCCAATCAAGGCGTAGCAATAACTCCTAACGGCGAATACGTCTACGTTACAAATTACGACGGTGCAGTTACAGTGATAAGCACAGCAACCCACACAGTAACGGCGAACATAACTATCGGAACCCAAAGCGCATCCCCGGTCACCAACGTAGGAGCGAACATCATAACTGTTGGAGGTCCCATCATACCTCAAGCTGTAGCAATAACGCCAAACGGCGAATGCGCTTATGCTGCAAATTCGGACGGAACAGTTTCAGTGATAAATACGACTACGAACACTGTGACGGCAACGGTAACCCTTGGAGATGGAGACAACGCTTACGCGGTGGCTATAACGCCAAACGGCGAAAACGCCTATGTATGCGTGAATAGCACTGCGGTTTCAGTGATAAGTACGGCTACGAACACGGTGACAGCGACAATAGGTGGTTTTGACCAGCCTAACGGTATAGCTATAACTCCTGACGGCAAATACGCCTACGTCACAAATTACTTCAACGATTCAGTTTCAGTGATAAGCACAGCCACAAACACAGTGGATAAAACAGTTAGTGCCGGATCCAGCCCTTATGGCATAGCTATAACGCCAAACGGTGAATATGCTTATGTTACAAATCTTGCTTCGGTTGCAACTAACAGTCCTGTGGCTGATTGGATCGGTGCAGTTTCGGTTATTAGCACGAACATGAACGCATCGCCGACTGATTCTTCATCCCCGGCAGTTCCAGAATTTTCTGGCCAATTATTAACGATTGTTATGCTTGTTTGTGTCGTAATAGTTCTCTCTGCTGTCCTCATTGCAATGAAAATAGCTGAGAGAGCTAACTTGGCAAAAATAAGCCGAGGAAAACAGACACCAGAGGGTACGCGACTGACCAATGAAGAGACGTAGCCTTTATTTTTTTTTTATCAGGTGGTAAAGTAGATGGGAATACTAAGTAGAGCAGCCAGAAACCTGTCGAGAAGAAAAACTCGCGCCGTAATAGTGATCATTGCGTTAAGCCTTGCCTTGACGATGCTAATTATTTTGCCGCCAAGCATCAATGCAAGAGAAGCAATGACTCGACAAGTATTTGATGATCTAATAAGTACTTACGGCTCCCTTAATGCAACTATAAATTTGTCGGCAACCGAAATACAGTGCAGTTATCCGATATCCTTCAGCCCCCAAAACGTGTTGAGTTCGAACGGCTATATTCAGCAGCCACTTATGAACGAATCATTATACAATAACATTACGTCAATTCCAGATGTCACCAGCGTTATACCAATACTTAACGTGTTGATTACAGCCAATCGGTCATATCAAATCTACGGTATACCCTTAGATAATGCTTCTTTGTCAAAAATTCCATCACTCCTACCCGCTAACATCATTGAGGGACGAAATTTGCAGGTTGGCGATAGCGGCGTTGTTGTTTTGGATAAGCAAACCGCAGAGAATTTTAGTGTAGGTGTAGGCGGAACTTTCACGATTTCGGGGCGAAACTTCACGGTCGTAGGCATCAACAATGACCCGGGAGGTTTGGTTGCGAGCATGAGTTTAGCTGACGCCCAAGCTATCACCAACGCAACTGGTCAGGCATCATTATATACAGTATTTGTTGATAACCTTGACAACGTCAATACAGTTGCATCCCGAATCAGCAGTTTAGATCCTAACTTGCAAGTTTCATCTGGTCTGTCTCAGATTAACGCGGCTGAACCACTGCAAAGCCAAATGACCGAGCTGATTCAATCCGCCCAAAACAACCTGAGTCAAATTCAAGATACAGGTCTAACCGAAATAAGCATCGTAGTTGTTGCAGACGCTGTAATAGTGCTGTTTGTTATGCTTTACAGTGTTCGGGAAAGAACTAAAGAAATAGGGACGCTTAAAGCAATGGGCGCCGGTAACATAACCATTCTGGGGCAATTCATGATTGAAGCCGTCGTGCTTAGCCTTATTGCAGCTTTTGTTGCCATAGCAGTCGGCGTAATTGCCCTCCCAACACTATCTAGCCTGCTACTGCCAACCCCTGTGCAGACTGGTGTTACTGTGGGAGGGAATTCAAACGGAACAATAGCTCTAATGAAGACAATCTATGGACGGATGCCGTTTCTCGGCAACGGGTCAAATGTTATCTCTGTTCCTATAACGCCGGAAATTGCGCTGATAGGATTAGGCGCCGCCGTTTTGTTGGGTGTTCTTGGGAGTTTGTATCCTGCTTTGAAAGCGGCTAGAACCAATCCAGCGGAGGCTATGAGGTATGAATGATTTAATGCAGAAATTGAAAACCTGCTTTGGAGTTAAAATAGATGGGTATACTAAGTAGAGCGTCAAGGAACATTTCTAGAAGAAAAACTAGGTCGCTACTCGTAATTGTGGTTTTGAGTTTTGCTTTGGCTATGTTGATTTCTATTCCGCCAAGCATCAGCGCAAGCAAAGCCACCACCCAACAAACCATTGTCGATCTAACAGAGGCGACCCAAGCTGTTAATGCAACGGTAACTACCGTAGCAACCCAAATAAACTGTCACCTGCCAGCAGTCTCAGTTCCCGATGCAGGGCCTGATAATCAAACCCTCGTTGAGCAGCCACTTATGAACATCACAGACTACGCCAATCTCACCTCGATCCCAGACGTCGCCAACGTCATACCCATCTTTGACCAAACAGAATACGACGGCAACTTCGCGTATAACGTCTATGGGATTTCTTTGGATAATGCGTCTTTGCTGAGTATGTACTCTTTGCTTTTGCCCTCGAACATTACTGCTGGACGAAACCTGCAGGCAGGCGACAGCGGCGTGGTTGTACTTCAGGAGCGAGTTGCAGATTATTTCAACATCACTGTTGGTGGAACCGTTAACATTTTGAACCAAACCTTCCAGGTGGTCGGTATGGAGGGGTACACGCCGCTCAACGAAACCGCTGTCTACATGAACCTTAACGACGCCCAGGCAATAACTAATAACACGGGAGCGGTATCAGACTTTAAGGTTTTTGCCGACAATGTCACCGATGTAGAAGATGTTGCTAGTAAAATCAGCATTATGTACCCTAAGTTGTCGGTTTCGATAGCTGCTTCTCTGGTGGATTCGGTGATTCAAATGCAAACTCAGACCAGTGAGGAGTTGCAGATGGCGCAGGCTTCTATGAGTCAAATCCAGAGTACTGGTACGATGGAGATTGCCGTTGTTACTGTGGTGGTTGCGGCAATCGTGCTTTTCATTATGTTGTATACGGTGCGTGAGAGAACCCGAGAAATTGGTACCCTGAAGGCGTTGGGTGCCAGCAGCATGGCGGTTTTGGGGCAGTTTATGCTTGAAGGTGTGCTGCTGTGCTTGATCGCGGGCGTTGTGGGTTTAGTGATTGGTACTGTGGGTGCGACATCGCTTGCTAATCTGCTGCTTCCCCATCCAACTCAGGCTGGAAACAGCACAGTATCAACAGCAGGCGTATCCATAGGCTCGGCTTCGTCAGCATCTATCTCCGTAACCATAACCCCCGAACTCGTACTGCTCGGATTAGGAGTCGCTGTATTGCTGGGAGCCCTTGGCAGCCTGTATCCTGCGTGGAGAGCAGCTCGAACGCGGCCAGCGGAGGCAATGCGCTATGAATAAGCAGGTCGCTTCCACAAATTAAATAAGCGGTTACCGAGGAAAAAGAATGGTGATGAACAGAAAAATAGTTTCAATAACTATCCTGTTAGTCGCTATTTTAGCTGCTGGTTTTGGCATAATAGCCTATAAAACGTACCAAAATCAACTCCCAAAGGCAACACCTTTCTCGGGTCCAGAGTATGTGTTTTCTTACCAGATAAATGGCGGCGGTCCCAATGAAGACGGAATCTACTTTAATGTCACTCAGGGAGCAACTTTGCCGATAAACCTCACATTCACGTCCATCACTGATCAGCCGATAGAAATACCTATTGAAAACCTAACATTAAGCACTTACAGCGATACAATAAACCCCAAGGTTTGGGCTGACACAGGAAATTCATCTTTTATTCAGGATAACATTTTGACTTACAGCTTCAGCCTTAACCCGATAGTTGTACAGCCTTCCATGTCTAATTCTACCGCGCTTGCAATCAAGTTTGCAGGTAACGCTCCTGTAGGACAATACTACTTAGACCTCAAGTTTGGGCGGCCTATACTGATAAGCACTCAATCGGGAGCAAATTATTATTTAACAATAGGGGTTGAAATTATAGTCCTTCCAAATCAAGGATAATTTTTCCCATACTAATCTTGTTTTTGTTGAGTTTTAAACGCTTTAATCCCGCTCTTCTTCTGCAGGGGTAGGCGTTCACTTGCTTCGGGAAAAGGTCTTAGCAAAATCGTTGGTAAACATATGATACTTGTAACTTTTTTTAGTCAGTGTGGCGGATTATGGTGCAATGGTGCCATTCCAGTAAATTACCTTTGAGTACATGCTTGTATAGTTTGGAAACGATGGGTCATCATAGATTATATCTAGTTTTGACCCGTATTTGGCAAGAGCGGATTGCACATTATTCCAAACTTGCTGTGACTGGTTGTCGGCTGGCCATATGCCCCATATCGTGTCGGTCTGGCTCCGCATTCCCCAACCGTAATCGTTGGGCAAAACTAACGCATCTTGTCCTGCTACATTGTTGGTTATTTTGGGGTTCTGCACAACATCCGTCCAGAACTTCTGAATCGCGGCGAACTGCTCGTCCTGCAAAAGGCCAGTGCCATTGCCGCTTGGCGAGTAGTTAAATACGACAGTGTATTCAGCGCCATCTTCGTAAGCTTGCCGCATCTCATTGTATATTTGGGTGCCGCTTTGCAGTGTAATCGACGTGCGATTAGCCCATTCAATCATTGCTCCCCAACTTTTATCTTGCATGTCGGCTGCGCCCCTAACTAAAGCTAAAGTCTGGGGGTCGGTTTGGGCTCCAAATAACTCTGCAAAAACGGTGTTGTAACCGCCTAAGTAGTCGAACCAGTAAAGTCCATAGTCTGAAGTGAAAAGATTAACAGACGATTGATTCCCAAGATCGCTCAGGGTAGATTGTTGATTGGTTACATAGAGGTTTGCTGCGTCAGTGTAATTCAGAATCGGATTTGAATTCCAGAGTTCTTGGTAGGGTTTGAACTGAGAAATATTGCCTTCATCAGTTACTATTGCGCCGTTTTGGTTTTGCACGGTGCCGTCTGGCTGGTACATCAAAGTTCCAGTGGTTACGTTTCCATTAGTTGATACAAAAGTAATAGTGCCATTTAGATAATACGTGGTGTTTGCAGATGATTGCGCCCCAATAGGAAACTGGATATTTAAAATGTCGTTTTTAATTGTTCCCGAAGGTTCAAATGTGGTTTCGGATGAAGTAACGCCCGATTCACTACCATTGCCTTCACTAATCGAAATAGATCCATCTTGACCTTTAACAACATTTTGGGGAAGAAAGTTGTTTCCCATGTCGCTATCGAAAAGGGAAACTTGTCCATCAAGCATTTTTCCGCCTGGTTCATCATTTAAGTATAATCCCAAGAAATGAATGCCCCCCGTCTGAGAAAAGTTGAGGAAAGAGTCTATTTGATTGGTTGATGCGCCAGCGGTGCTGAAATATGCTATGACGTTTAATCCTGAGTTAACGGCGTAAGTGCATATCTGCTCCATTGCGCCAACGTTTTGCATTAAGGGTCCAGAATCCAGAGCAAACAG
The DNA here is from genome assembly GCA_963828195.1 of Candidatus Bathyarchaeota archaeon. GTDB lineage: Archaea > Thermoproteota > Bathyarchaeia > Bathyarchaeales > Bathycorpusculaceae > Bathycorpusculum. Next base: position 321,151 of record CAWHDT010000005.1, on the reverse strand, counting down.
GTTAGTGTAGTTTTTTACTTTGTTGATAAGTTGTTCTGCTTCGGTGTTTGAGTCTCCGCAGTAAGTGACGCCGACGTAAAACGGCTTCTTACTTGCCACCGCAGTCGAAAAGGGCGTGTAAATTTCTATGGAAACAAACGTTGAAACAACAATAACGGTGATTACTACAAGCGATAAAACTATTGCTAACCGTTTTTTCACTTAACCCTCCCCTCTCAGCAATTTACCTTTAACGTCTCGATATCTATGTTTGGCATTATTTAATTCTACATGTTAGAACGCGGCAAACTTGAGAAATTTATTGCTGGGTGGGCCTGAGTAGTCTGTACCCTGTGTGGTGAGCAGCCAGAACGCGACCAGCCGAGGTAATTAGATATGAATGAGAGTAGTGCTAAAAATCAAAATCATCAAACTGCAACTTAGAAAGAGACAATTAGCAAGCGTTTCACGGCGATTTGGAAATAACGCGTTAACTTTAAAAAATTGCTCTCTAGTTAATTAAAAAGTTGCCAAAAACCCTAACCAAAAAAATCAGCTTAAAACAAGCCCTGATAAGACGCCGCTACCTATAGCCCTACCTGCTATTTGCACAAAAATTTAACTTCAAAAAGAAACAGGACCAAAGAAGAAGAAAAACGGTTTCACTAGGCTTCTTCTTTTAAATAAATATTGCCAAGAAGAACAACAGTTGTTCCCCAAGTGTTGTTGTTCTTTCAAAATTTAAAATTAATAACAAAAATCAAACGACGAATATGGCTTGCGGCGCTTTCTCAAACCTATCGTCGAAGCTATTAAAGGGAGAAATCCATAATATTGTTGATGTCAATGCAACTTAAGCAACCGCCCAGTCAATCGGCAAGGAAAACAGCATGAGTAACAGGCTAAAGTTCGAGCAGGATTTAACGGTACTGTTGGCAAGGCTGGCTCAAGATTCTGGTAAGGAAGCTGAAAACAAACTTAACATGCTGAAAGATTGGTTGGTGAAGCTGCAGAGAGAAAACGTTTTGAAAATCAACCATTCCGTGATGGAGCTGGTCTGCGCCAAATACCTGATCCAGAAAGGCTACGAAGTCCAACTTGAATATCCCCTAAATGAAATTTTAACCTGCGATTTGTACGCCATAAAAGGCTACGGAAACCTCATTGTTGAAATAGAAACGGGCTATATTCCCCCCGAAAACGCTTTGGCGCCCCTCACTTACACAACTGCACGGTTGGCAAGCAAGATAATTCGGTACAGCAGCTTCGCAGGAAAATTCGCGTTAGGCGTCCCACCCCACTACATTCTGCCTTTTCCAGCTGCGTTAGCTAAGCCACCGAGAAACCGAACTGACCAAGAAATAACGCAGATAAAAAAGCTCTGTGACGCATACTACCAGAAGCCGCCGGTCACCGTTGAAGAAATACGAAATGCGCGCATCCACGACATCTACATCATCGACGTTGACCGCGCAAAAGTCCAAGAAATCGACCCTGAAGCTTACCTTAAAAGAGCCATGCAGAAAGGCATCGTTTACGATTATCTGCCACCCCAAACGGAGGCGCAATAAACAAAATGCCATTTTACGTTTACATTTTACTATGCAGCGGCGGAAGTTTCTACACGGGCTACACCAAGGACTTAGATTTAAGGATGAAACTGCATCAAAACGGCAAGGGCGCAAAATACACAAAGTCACACAAGCCCCAAAAGATAGCTTACGTTGAACAGTTTGATTTACGGAGCAAAGCGATGAAGCGCGAAAGAGAAATAAAAAAGCTAAGCCACCAGCAAAAACTGGACTTAGTGAACGCACAAAACAAAAAATAACTTAAGAAACTGCATCTATTCCGTATGCATTTTCACCGATTCTGCATGCAAAGTGTGGGACAGGGCGTCTTTTTCAAGCATTACCTTAAGGCAGTGGTTCCGTTAAATCAGTAGCGTCAACGCTGCTCCAGTAATTATCGGGATCAACACATTATCGTTAACTGGCAATGGAAGAACCTCCACGGTCATGGCAATCGCTGCCCCAATAAAAGCCACATACGGATGGACAAAAAATGAGCCTGCTAAAAACGCAAAAAAGAAGCCGGACAGTGAACCTTCCCAAGTTTTTCCCTTGTTAAACGGCAAAGACGTGGAGATTAAGCCTCCGAAAAGAGAAGCAACGCTGTCTCCTAAACAAAAAATGGCGATTGCGGCGTAGCTTGCGGGTGCTGGGAACACAAGCAAGGTAAACAAGATGCCGAAGGCGAAATACAATGGTGCAGCAGCGAAGCCTCGTAGTTCTGATTGATTAGCTGCGTGGCGTGTAATCGCCGAGATGAATGATAATTCTTTTCCTTCCAGACGCCAAAGCTCCGATATTGTATATATCAACGCGATGCCGAAAATTATGGCAGCTACCGTGGGAACTCCAATGAAAGTTGAGATAATGGGCACGAAAAAACCGGAAGCATGAATGTCTTCCCGCAGAAAATCGTTCGTTGACGGAAAAGAACGCTTATGTGGTTTCCCATCAATAATGGGTAAGATTGAGGACAGCTTGCCGTTTACAACTCTGTCGGCTTTAACTCTCAGAACAAAGTCGGGGTTAAAACCGATCTTCACTATTCCGGGCAGAAAAATGCAGCGGTTATTTCTGTCATCGGCGACAACGATGCAGTCGCTAAGCCGCAGGCCTTCAGTGGTCAGAATCTTTGATAAAACTTTGAGCTTGCCGTTCGGGTAAATTGTGTCACCCCAGATTTTACCCGTTAAATAGCCGTCTTTGGTTTCAACTTCGACTCCGTAAGCATAGTCCGCGCAAAGTGAATCAGCCAATTTTTTAACTATGACCGTGGGCAAGCCGGAGCTGATTAACGCAATCTTGCAATTTCTCATTTTTATTTGAGAAAAAATGTTTTGCAGAAAAGGAGTCGCGGGGATTTTGTCAAAAATTGACATTAAAGTTTCAAGCTTAACCCCCTCTAATTCCCCGAAAACATGCCTCAAAACGGATTGCAGCTTTAACAGGCCAGCTTCGTAGAGAAACCCGAAGAAAAGAAGCTTAATCAGCTTAGCTAAGCCTAAGGTTTTTCCCACTTCGAAAATGAAGCGGTTTTTCGGAATAAGCACTCCTTCAACGTCGAAAACTACAAGCCTACGTTTCTCGTCAGCAACCATTTTACTCCATAACTCACAGATGCACCATGATGCATAAAGAGAGAAGGGTAACTTGCTAAAGATAAAATTATCCTATGGGCGAGGGCACCCGTTTAAATTAAAAACTGGTTTGGAGAGATTGTATAATTTATATATATATCGTGTGCAATCAACATATCGAGGACAGCTTGGCATGGCTTGGTACGATGACCCAGTAACGGTGACGGCAGTAGCGGTAGTGATTATTTTCGCGTGCGGAGTAGTTATTTTTTCCATGAGCCGGCTGGGTAAAAAAAACCCTAAGAAAAAACCTCAAAAAACAGACAGCGACCCAAGCATTGACTATTCGGCAAGTTCACCTTTCAGAATCTCTAAAAGTGTCCCAACAACGGCAGCTTCCAGCGCAAAAGATGAGCTGCGAATGCTAGATTTAGAAAGAGACATTTTAAGCGACGCACTGAGGCGCTTGTACGAGGCACAGGCAGAGGGAAAAATCTCAGAGGCAGAAAGAGAAAAGCTTGCTGCAAGCTACAAGGCCAGAATGATGTCTATTAAAGAATCCATCTCGAAAGATGAAACAATAGTTGCGCTGCATGATCTTGAGGGGATGCAGGAAGATTTAATGAAGCTATTCAGCGAACGCTTCGGGGAATTAACCTCAAAGGTTGAAGAGCTAAGAACAAAAATCGACGTTAAACCCATAAGAGAGATACCCGTAAAATTACCAACACAAAAGCCCGCACCCCCGATAGAAAAAATGGAGGATGAAGAGGAAGAAGAAGAGGGGGAAACTGGGGAAGAAAAACAGAGAAAGAAGCGGAAACCTCCAGAGGAAAAGCCTGACGCTAAAACTGAAGCTGAAAAAAGGATTGATTCGATTAGAAGTGAAGTTGAAAAAGTTTTAGATAAACTGGGGCAGATGGAAATTGAAAGCTAACCTTGACCCAATTCAAAGGGCAAAACAGAACGCAGCCTTAGAAGCGGTTAAACATGTTAAAGACGGCTTTATTGTCGGTTTGGGAAGCGGCAGTACAGCGGCTTTTGCCATAGAAGCACTGGGTGAAAGAGTAAAACGTGAAAAACTAAGGGTTATGGGCATTCCAACTTCGTATCAAGCGTTCCTGCTTGCTGTCGAATGTGGCATTCCAATCACGACTTTAGATGAACATCCCCAAATTGACGTAACTATCGACGGGGCAGATCAAGTAACTCCCGAATTGTTTTTAATCAAGGGCATGGGCGCAGCTTTAGCAAGGGAAAAAATCGTTGCCGCAGCCTCTAAACTCAACATCATCATTGCTGACGAAAAGAAAAAAGTCAAAATGCTAGGTGAAAATAACCAGTCAGTGCCAATCGAGGTCTTGCCCTTTGCCATTTCGCTTGTCAAACAAAAAATCATCCAAGTCGGCGGCGCGCCTGTTCTTAGGGAAGGAAAAGGAAAGCTAGGTCCAGTCATAACGGACAATGGAAACGCCATTTTGGATACATATTTTGGCGAAGTAGCTTTCCCCGCCGAGTTCGAGGTGAAGATAAAGATGATTCCAGGCGTTGTGGAAACAGGTTTTTTTGTCGGCTTGACCGATATTGCTTATATTGGAAAGGTCGGCTCTGTGCAGAAAATCGAAAAAAACACTTCTAAGCATCGTCTCTTATCGGGCGGAGTATAGTCTTCGTCAAGTGTCAAATGCATCTTAATCACTTTTTTAACGTATTTATCAGCAAACAGTTGCTCCGACTCAGCGGACGCGGGTTTTTCCGTTAAGTTAATGAGCAGTTATTTTCATTAATCCAAGCAAGCATACAGCAAAATCCAGTTTACTGTGAAGAACGCAATATGAACAAAAATAAAGTAAGATTCCTCGTAATTGCAATAGCAGTTCTTATCGTCTTATCAGGAATCTCCTCAGTCTTCATTTTGGGCACCGTAACGACTGATTTTTCAATAACTAAAATTCGTGTTGCCTGCGTCGGCGACAGCATCACACAGGGAACTTGGTACCCATTTGACCTTGCGATGCTGCTTGGACCCAACTATCAGGTCCGCAATTTTGGCGACAGCGGCTCCTCAGTTTGTCTCGAATCGTCCAATCCCTACATGAATTCCAGCCAATTTTTAAATGCAACAAAGTTTCAGCCGAACATAGTAATCATTATGCTGGGAACAAACGACGCCCACCCGGACCTTGAGCAGTACAACGCAAGTTTTGTGGCTGACTACGTCAACCTAGTTTCTGCGTTCCAATCTCTCAGCAGCAAACCGAAGGTGTGGATTGTTTTGCCGCCGCCGGTTTTTAACAATGGAACAGGCATTGACCCCAAATATTTCGCTCAAAATATAGTGCCCCTCATCGAGCAGACAGCAAAAGAGACTAATTCGCCAGTAATTAACGTGTATTCAGCTTTGAGTGATGACGGGTATTGTTTTCCCGATGGAGTTCATCCTAACAGTACAGGATCAAAAATAATCGCCGATGACATATTCAGTAACCTAATCTAAAGAGGCTCCACTTATTGAAAAAACGCTTTTATTGTTGCAGATTAAATGAAACATGCATTCTCGATTGTGGCAAGTCAACTTTTATTAACATAAAATGTTCCTATGATGTAATTTGGGATAGGTAGAGAAGCTGAATCAACTGAGAGGGCGCGCTATTCCCGTTGACTTAATCCGCACCGTAGCAATAATAGGCGTTATTCTGCTTCATTCCGCAAACGATTTAACTATTCAACAGATGAATCAGTTTGAAATCATCCGTTGGACCACGGTTGACGTTTACCAATCCCTCGGACGAATCGGAGTGCCATTGTTTGTCATGTTAACCGGTGCGCTTCTTCTTCAACCCTCAAAGAACGAAAGCCTCAGTACTTTTTTCAAGAAGCGGTGGGCTCGAATAGGTCTGCCATGGATATTTTGGGGTGGCGCCTACTTCGCATGGGACTTTTTGGTGGAGCATCAAGCTTTTACTTCAGGCGCCATTATCAATGGCATACTTAATGGTCCATACTACCAGTTTTGGTACCTCTACATGCTCGCTGGACTCTACCTCTTGACGCCGATCTTACGCATATTTTTGGCTCATGCAGAAGATAATCTGGTGAAATATTTGGTGGTGCTGTGGCTTTTGGGTGCAGCCTTTATTCCAGTTGCGGGGATCTTAACTACCTACCAGTTGAATAATGAAGTCTTAACGATTACAGGGTACGTGGGCTACTTTGTTTTAGGCACATACCTGCTCACTGTGCAGGTGCGTCGCCAAACACTTTCATTATTCATGATTCTCGGAGTAGCCTTGACTGCAATAGGCACCTACATAATTGCTGGAACCGTTGGAGGAGGAGAAATGTATTTCTTCCAACAGTATCTGAGCCCCACAATTATTTTGGCTGCAGTTATGGTGTTTTTGCTGTTAATCACTGTTAAGCCAGCGCCAGTTCAGAAAGAGACCAAACCATCCAAAGTCAATAAATTTGTTAAATTAATCAGCGTAAACTCTTTACCCATATTCCTCTTTCACGTCATGGTTCTTGAAACCATCCAAAGAGGCTACCTCGGCTTCGCGATTAACGGCAACACTATAAACTCAATCATCGGGGTCCCATTGATGACTGTGATTGTCCTGTTTGTGTCTCTTGGAATAATTCTTTTGCTGAAGAAAATACCTTACGTGTCGAAAGTAATCGGCTAAGCATATAATCGGCAGAAGTAAGGCTGCCAAAGGATTGCTGAAACTTTGCTAAACCGCCTTAGATTTTGTGGTACACCTTGAAAAGTATGTAATTTCTACAATGGACAAATCCTATTATCCAAAAACTAACCGTACTAATACATCTAAATCCCAAGGGAAACTGGAAAAGGAAGTGGAAAAAACGGGAACAGAGATACGCACATTTACATCACTTAAGGATCTTACAGAGTTTTTGGCAAACCAAACGCTCCAGTACAAAGCATTGTTTGAAGATTATAGTCAGTGGCTGGGCACGTTACTCAGGGACTTTGAAGGCGCCCACAAAACCGAAGAATGGTACCAGAAATCAGCTGCCCTCCAAAAGACCCTGCGCAGCCAATCAAAGAAGCCAGTGGAGCCAACAGATAAGGGTAAAAAGGGAGCGAAAGGAAAAGAAGAAACATCAAACTGGGTTCAATCAGGCGACATTGCAATTTCATTCACCGAGCAAGGCCAGACAGAAATTCTGTTTGAGGCAATTGAAAAAATAAACAAGAAAATTCAGGAAAATGAAAAGTTTAAGACGACCGTTCAGCAGCTTGCCCGCTTAGGGTTAGGAACAACCGTCAGCTACATAGTTTACATTGAAGAAGACATCCCTAAAAAAATCGTGCTTAAACCTAAAGCAAACTCTAAGGGAGATGAAACTTTCAAGTTCATAGGGGAACTTTCGGTGCCAGCATTCTACAGCTCCGACCAACCGTAAGCGGGAGCTTATCGATTGCAAGGGTGGTTAGCGCGCTAGCTATAAGCAAAGTTAAATATTAAAATCGCAGAAATGATGTAGAGAGGAATCAGTCGTAAACCCACAGTATTCTGTCTCGGGAGTCATAGTTTCCATCACTCTTAATAGTTTACAGGCTGAACGAACTGGCGAATACCTCTCCAAAGATGAATTGTTTTTTGACGTAAACGCGAAGCTGGAAGAACAAAAAAAAGGCACAAACGAAGTGACACTTAGCTTTGCATTGGCGATTTCAACCAAGCCAAACGTGGTAAAATACAACACCACTGGCACAGTCACCCTGATGGGAAAAGCTGATGACATCAAGAAAAAATTGGAAGTTAACCCTAAAACAAAAATTCCCCAAATTCTCTTCACCATCTACCAGCACGTTTTCAACTCAATCTACATTCTGTCATCAAACCTAAACACGCCCTATCCCCCGCCTGACCTTCTACATCCAATGGCGGAAAAAATACAGATACTGTCAAGCGCTCCCCAAAACCAAGCGCCCACAGAAAAACCTGAAACAGCGCCAACGGCGGCTCCTGCGTCCTCGACTACGCCACCTGCAGAAAAACAGGCGTCAAGCAAATAGAAGGTTAAACTGAAAGGTTTGAGGTGCCTAGAAGCAGTTAAGGGGGAAAACCACAGTTGACCAGTTAGTCGCTTATTGCAATTCTTGATATATATCCAAAATAGGAATAATCTGGAAAAAAGAACACCTTTTAAATTGATTTTTCGGCAAAGTAGGTTTGAGGAAGGAGAAGAACTTTGGAGACAGCAGTAGCTACTTTGCTTTTGATAACGGCAGCTGTGGTGCTTTCTTGCGTAGTTATCAGCTACGCCGTGAGCACGGCAGAGCAGGCACTTAACACCAACAATATTCCCGCACTTGACCAACTCAAAACCATGACAAACAACCTTCTAAACCAAACTGAATCAATCAACGGAACCATAACTCAACTGCCAAGTACACCGATGCCGTAACCTCTTTTTTCTTTGCAAAGGGCAAAACGGATGCTTTTTTCCAAGCGGCGAGCCATGTGGATTTGAAATATTGTTTTATGCTTCATAAATCCTAAAATGGTGTAGCGCCATGTTCTGTCTCAGAGAAGATTCATGTCTACTGAAACAACAGTGGTTTCACGGTTCGACGCTGAAAATGCAACAGCTATGACAGCTGATTTCCTGAAGCGGCTAGGTTACAAAGGGAACTGGCTGCCGATGAAAGTTTCGCTTGACGGGGAACTGTACGTTGTAGAGATGATGTTTCAGAAAACTACGGCGAAAGTGCAGATAAACTCGGCAACAAAAGAGATTAAAGAGTACGAGTTCCAAGAGGGTCAAGAAGAAACAAAAAGCTTCTTCAAATCAAAGGGGCTGATGATTCTGGTTTGCGCAGCTTCAATCGGTGTTGCAGTTGCAGCAATGCTGGGCATCCTATAGATTGTTCAAAATTTTTTAACAAAAATTTCTGTGGCGCATCGGAACTTTTTAATCATTAAACCCCTTTTCAATGGGGTAAGTGAAGTTTAAAATGGCTGATTCAATCGAAAAAAGAGTTCAAGCGGTCCTTGACGAAATAAGACCACAAATTCAAATGGACGGCGGAGACGTAGAACTAGTAGCAGTTGAAAAGCAAACTGTGAAAGTCCGCTTGACCGGACACTGCGCAGGCTGCCCCATGTCAGCGATGACACTTAAAAACGGCATAGAAGCGCTACTAAAAGAGAAAATCCCTGAAATACAAAAAGTGCAAGCGGTACAATAAACCAACCCAATTTTTCTTTCTTATTTTCAATTTATTTCTCTTCATTTGTCTCTTTGCAAAACTCCCGGGGTCATTACCTGCCTTTCAAGTTAGGAACCATCGCAAAGCCGTTTGACCTCATCTCTGGAATCAGAGCGAAGAGAAGATGGCAACTTTCCAAAGCCTCAGGTAGAAAGCCAGTGCAATCTTTCCAGACGTCTTCGTTTGTTTCCTTGGCCACTCTCTTTTATTCCCCGACATAATTACTGAAAATGCAACGTTGTTCAGAGCAAAGGCTTTATGGGGGCTGGAGATCCGTGAACCCTTTAATTTAAAAATTTTTCAAATTAAAAAAGGAATAGCTTCTGGTCTCAAATGAAACCGGGCTAAAAAGCAGTGGGCAACTCAACCGACAACAAAGTTAAGAATTATCCTCCAGAAGCGGGGTTTGGTGGTGACATGCGGGCTATGGTCTTTTCGTTTTTGCAGTTTCATCTCTTTCTTTTTTTCTAATCATTTACTTACCGCAAGCCAAAGTGTGCAATAGTCCATCACATTTACACACTTAAACACATATACTTATAAGCGTGTATGTTCATTTGTGCTTATATAAATAAGCAACCTCAAAGCAAACAAAAAATGTTAAAAAAACCAGCAATTATTAAAAATTCGCTTATTTCAAAAATAAAGACAAGTGAGTAAAATGGGTCGCATAAACGTTGACATCTCAGATGAATTAGAAAAACAGCTAAGATTGAAAACTGTGGAGCAATTCGGCGGCAAAAAAGGCGACTTATCTAAAGCTGTCCAAGAAGCAGTAAGAACTTGGATCAATACCAAACCATAAAGTCGCGTCCTCAAATACTGATAACTGCATTATAAGACGCTGCATGAAAGGCAAGGGCAAGCCAGTTAGCCTGGAACATCCTCGTATGAGGGTTAGGGGCAATCTATCTGGAAAGATCCCTTTGCAAAATTGCCCCCGCAGGCTCAACATAATTGTTGCGCGCTCCGAAAAAAATCGAGAATGTTCACAAAATTAATAGTTTGATGGAGTTAGAAAATATGAGTACAACCCAAATTGGTGTATCTGAAGAGGTACCAAAAACTAATCAGCACTTGGTTGATAAGTGCCCTGAATGTGCAAGCAAAAATCTAGTTCACGACTACGACTCGGGCGAAACAATCTGCGGTGACTGCGGCCTTGTTTTGTATGAGCAAATGATGGATAAGGGTCCAGAGTGGCGCGCTTTTACCGCGGAAGAGAAAACCTCAAGAAGCCGCGTTGGCATGCCCACATCATATTCAATTCATGATAAAGGCTTGTCCACAGCCATCAGCCAAGTTGACCGAGATGCGTTTGGAAGAAAACTACCCTTATCCACTAGGTTACAGATGTGGCGTCTTAGGAAATGGCAAATACGCAGTCGGGTGCACTCATCTATTGATCGGAACCTGGCCCAAGCAATGGCTGAACTTGAGCGTTTATCAAGCAAAGTTTCCGCCTCACCGCCAGTAAGAGAAAAAGCCGCCGTCGTTTACAGAAAAGCACTCGACAAAGGCTTAGTCCGTGGCAGGTCAATCAACGCCATCGCCGCAGCGTCACTCTATGCTGCTTGCCGCAAAAGTGGATCCCCCCGAACCCTTAGCGAAATCTCCGAAGCTAGTCTTGTTGATAAGAAAGATGTTGCAAGATGCTATCGACTTCTGCTAAAAGAACTTGATTTTCACATGCCAATTTCTGACCCGTTGACATACGTTTCAAAAATTGCAGAAAAAACTGGAATATCTGGCAGAACACAGGGCGCAGCCATAGCAATACTCAGGTTAGCTAGGCAAAAACGAGTTTCAGCAGGAAAAGACCCTATGGGTTTAGCTGCCGCCGCACTCTATATCGCATGCTTGCAGAACACTGAAAAAGAAACACAAAAAGACATCGCCGAGGCAGCTGGTGTAACCGAAGTTACAGTTAGAAACAGATACAAGGACCTAGCCAAGAAGCTGCACCTCGAAACGCCCGATAAAAAAGTTTGTTCTTAGTTTTCTTTGATTTTTCCGTCTTTTTTATGATTTTCAACAGAAGCAGCAAATATTTATCCTCTTCTCTGCTTAGGTAAGCCTGATTCATTCAGGACCCCACGTCTAGGACTTGCTAATGAGTTGTTTTTTGTAAGTTTATGTCAAGGTTTGAAGCTACGAAGGCAACACGGATAAGGAGCGCAGGCAGTCTAATAATGAAGGAGGGTTATCAAAAATAAAAAGCAAAACTAAAAACAAACCGGACAATGAGAAAAAACAAAACCAAACGAAAAACAAAGGAAAAAAGGAATGGAAGCAGAGATAAAAGAGAAAAATGTCCACGCACTTCTCCATTAGGCGGCGAAGTTAAAGCTGAAACGTCCAGCTTAGGCTTCTTTAGAGAGCACTATATATTGAATTCATTTCTTTCATATCTTGTAAGGACAAAGTAAAACCGCTGATACTTGAACCTGAAACGGTTCAGAACCTTAAAGTTGGTGGGGCTGGAGAGATTTGAACTCTCGTCTATAACGCCCGAGGCTACAAGCCTAGACCAAGCTAGCCGACAGCCCCTTGAATTTTGGCTTGGTTTTTTGCGGGTTCATAGAATAATGTGGGTTTAGCCTTTAAACTTTAGCGGTGGCGGCTTGAATATTTGTGCTGGAGCTTGTCTCTATTTGGATCTTGTAGATGCGGCTATTAGGCGCATTGGGTTGATTTGCCAAGTTTCCTTTTTTTCTCCAAAATAAGTTAACCTTGTTTCAAACGCTAAATCAAAAAGCAACCCAAGACAAGCCCTGCATTGGGTGAGCTGTCGCATTTGACGGATGCCATTCAGTCAGGTATGAATAGGTTTATACCTGTTTCTTACGCGTTTTCCTCGTTTTTACAGTGGGAAACAAGTTAGGTTTAAGCTTAATTTATGGTCTAAACCATAAAACCGACATGAAACAAGCCCTGACCCAAACTGCGTCTACATATAGACCTGCCTACTATTTGTGCCAAAAACTGCCACAAATATGCCAGGCAGAAGAAGAAGAAAAATTGTTTTCACCAGCTTCTTCTTCTTTTAAAAATAAATATTGCCCAGAAGAACAACAGTTGTTTCCAAAGTGTTGTTGTTCTTTCAAAATTAAAATTTACAGCAAAATTCAGCCGCAAAAAGCCAACCCAAAGCAAGCCCGCTCAGAAACCCGCTGCCCATAGACCTTCACAGTATTTGTCAAAAAACCAACACAAAATGGCTTAAGCTGAAGCGGGGGCTGCTGAGGTTTCGGGCGACGGCATTAATGTTTCAGGTGTTTTCAGGAGAGCTTTGGCGAGGTTTCTATGGTACAGTCTTGCCACTATGCAGAGGGCGGCGGCTGCTATTGCAATGTAGAAGGGGAATTGAAAGCCGGATGAAACTGAAGCGGTGATGCTTAGGTCATTGGAGACAAGTTGCGTTGGCAGAACAACAGTTTTTGAGCCGATAAGAGGTATGTTCATTCCGAGGAATCCAGTGACTAACACGATCGCGACTATGCCCACTGCAAAAGAGACCACTGCATACAAAGGTTTCTTGTATGAGAAGCCAAGCAGTTGTTTAGAGTAGGATTTTGTGGGGTTAATTGAGTAAATCAGCATTATTATGCCGGCTGCGGTGAAGGTTAAGATGCTTATAAGGTTCATCGCCCAAATCAGCGGCACTGTAAATTGGGCTCCGCCGAACAACGCGAAATTCGTGTTCATTGGGGACGAGTTAATCTTTACTAGGTTTTGCCCGATTGTCAACTGCCACCACGGAAAATAAAGGGAGATAGGAAGCACGATTAAAGTGGTGATTCCAGCCGCCAACCCAAACCAGTTTATGCTTCGACCCATCATGTTCACCCTGGAAGCTGAATCTGCCCCGCATCACTTACCTGGTCCATATGCACGTTGATGCCTGCGACGTTGATGTTCAGGTTTGCAAGGGAAATGTTGATGCCGCTGACCCCGGGATTTTGGGCTTCAAACTGGCTTATTGCGTTTTGATCCAGCATTCCAGAAACGTTAATGGTGGAAGTTTCACCGGGCGTAATCTGGATCGGCTGATCTAGTGATATGTTTCCTAAGGCGGCGTCGTCTGCTGACACTACTTCTGCTGAGAGGCTGTCAATTGAAACTGGATTTGTTAAGGGATTAGTGAAGTTGAAGGAAACTGCAAACGCTCCCGTTTGGGCATTATATTGTTGGCTCTCAAGCTGAGGTGCTTGAAACTGCGGCTGCTCAGATATTGATCCTGTAGAAGTTGGAGTTGCCACCGTTCTCCAGGCTCTGAATTTCGGGAGGAACAACTAGCGCATCTACGTTATTTCGGTATTCATAAGCCACGATTGCAAGGGGAACAACTATAATTAAAATTGAAAGGACTGTTAATGCTATCTTTACTTTGTCCATACCCACCGCTGATTCGATAGTGTCGCTCAATTAGCTTTTAACCTTTCGCTAAGCCGCCCCTACGCAGCTACTGTTCTACACATGTTTTGTCCTTGTAGGGGGTGCTTAAAACCTCTTTCACCTTGTTAGTTATCACTGGGCCTAACCCATCTACAGCTTTTGACCAGTCATCCACGCTAATCAACGCGTTCATCGGCGTCTGATAAGAATCCAATATAGCCGTTGCCTTTTCCCGCCCAATATTGGGCAAGCTGGCAACAAAATACACCTGCGAATCCGACAGCGTCTCACATTTTTTGAAGGCATGCACCACGGCGCTTCTTTTCTCAACGATTTGCTCCTGACGAGCTGCGGTGTAGAGGAAATCAACTGTTTCTTTATGCGATGATGTGTTCACTATGGATATGCCGTTTTTTGCTAAATTAAACATGGCGCCCCAAATTGCGCTTGGTTGAATGTTGCTGTACTTGTAGATTATAGGCATGTATCCCTCAAGAACGATAAGCGCTTTAGGATAGGCTTCTTTGAGCCCGAAAAGCTGCTCAAAAAGGTAACGCCGCGTCAAGGTATAAACAAAATCGTTAACGGTTTTACGCTCTACCGCACATTGGTCAGAAAGGATGTAGTCGCCTTTATCCAGCAACTGCGTTTTCACGTTAACTCCCCGCTCAACCAAACCTTTAACAATCTTCTCTGCACTGCTTGCCTCTCGACTATCCACGATTATAGTGGGTTCTTCACCTTTCTGTTTTTTGTCGCCGATGAATGGAATCAACGTTTCAGTTCCTGACATGCAGTCAACTCGCACTACGTAACCGTAAACTCGTGTTTATTTTAGTTGCGCTTCCAAAAACTCGCGATTAAAAAAGATAAAATTAATTGTTTTTAAAAAACTCAGCTTTTACAATAAAAAAAGAATGTAGAAGAAAACTTTTGATCGAACCAATGGTTGCTGTGTTAATTATGTTTACTCGTATCTGATTAAGAATAATGGTTTTTTTGCTTCTTTGCGCCTAACTTCAAGCGGCACATCTTTTAACGCTATTGCGAGGTTAAGTTTGTGGCTTAAGCATCCCTTTTTAGCCCCATCCAAATCCTTGTTTAAGAGCATGCTGGATTTCTCATTTTGACAATCCATTACCCACACCTTAGCTAAGCCACTCCTTCCATTCAATATATGCACTTGTGACTGTCACGTGACAACCACAAAGCCTTCAAAAATTAAACGAAACAAATTAAAAATTGAATAGTTTACACCATTAATATTTAAAATACAATGATTAAAATTTAAAAAGAAACGGTTTATTAATTAAATAAAATAAAATGGTGGGGGTTTATGGTCCCTTTTTAGTGACTTCTTTGATGACACCTGCAGCAACGGTTGTGCCCATGTCTCTAACTGCGAATCGTCCTAGTTCTGGAAAGTCAGTGTAGGCTTCGACTGATATCGGATGCAGTGGTTCCATTCTTACCCAAGCTGCGTCGCCTGTTTTAAGGAAACTTGGATGTTCTTCAGTTACTTGACCTGTGCGCGGATCGATTTTCTTTATGAGTTCGGTGAATCGACATGCGATTTGGCCAGTGTGGTAGTGGAGTACCGGTGTGTATCCTGCTGCTATTGCGGTTGGGTGATAAATCACGATGATTTGGCCGATGAATTCTTTAGCTATTGTCGGAGGATTTTCTGTGGTTCCTGCTACGTCTCCTCGGTGTATGTCGGTTTTTGCGATGCCTCTGACGTTCATGCCGATGTTGTCGCCTGGTTCAGCAAACGGGATTACAGTGTGGTGCATTTCGAGTGATTTGAGTTCGCCTACTTTGTTGCTTGGCATGAAAACTAAGGTTTGGCCTGGTTTCAGAACGCCTGTTTCAACTCTGCCGACTGGAACGGTGCCGATGCCTGTGATGCTGTATACGTCTTGAATTGGGACGCGAAGAGGTTTGTTGGTGGGTTTAACTGGTACTTCCAGCAGATCTAGTCCCTCAATTAAGGTTGGACCAGCGTACCATGGTAATTTTGGAGTTTTCGTGATTAAGTTTTCGCCAGTCCAGCCTGAAACGGGTATAAAGTTGATTTTATCGACTTTAAAGCCGACCATTCGAAGCATTCTTGAAACTTCTGCTTTTATCTCCTCATACCTTTCTTTGCTGTAATTAACGGATATATCATCCATTTTGTTAACTGCAACAATTAATTGGCGAATACCTAAAGTGAATGCTAAGAAAGCGTGCTCTCGTGTTTGTCCACCTGCGCCGATGCCTGCTTCGAACTCGCCTTTTTTGGCTGAGGCGAAGAGTATGGCGGCGTCTGCTTGGCTTGCGCCTGTGATCATGTTTTTGACGAAGTCTCTGTGTCCTGGCGCATCGATGACTGTGAAGTTGTATTTTTTGGTTTGGAATTGTAGGAACCTTAGGTCGATGGTTACTCCTCTTTCTCGTTCTTCTTTGAGGTTGTCTAGAACCCAAGCGAATTTGAAGGTGCCTTTGCCCATTTTTTCGGCTTCTTCTTCAAAGGCTTTGATTGTTCTTTCGTCAATTGCGCCTGCTAAGTAAAGTAAGTGGCCTGTTGTTGTGGATTTTCCCGCGTCAACGTGCCCCATGATGATGATGTTTAAGTGGGGTTTATCTGATTTGCTCATTTTTTCATCCTCAATTAATCTTACCCTAATTTATGAATTCGTTAACACATCAGTTCTTCCAATTATTTTAAGATTCCGTTGTTGTTTGTGCATAAAAAAATTAAAGTTGCGACTTTTGCGCTGGCGTAAGTTGCGACTTTCCGCCTTGGGTCTTTGTGTTTTGGGTTGTTTTTTTGGTTTGGGGTGTGAGGGCGTTTGTGGTTTGCGACTTTGGGATGGGCGGGTTGCGACTTTCATTGTTGACTCCATGTTGAAGTTATTGTCGGATATGGGCGCGTGAATTTTTTGGTTGCGCTTTGGGATCGGCGATTTTTAGTTGACTTTTTATTTTGGTGTTTTGGGCTTTGGGTTGATTGGCAGACATAGGCGCGGCTTGAGGACGGTTGTGGCGAAATTGGAAAAATAAGCGGTCTGCAGCGTCTGACGCCGTGTTTTTGCGGGCGTATCTGAGCCGAGTGCAAATTGTATCCTTCCCTTATCTATGGCCGGCGGGGCTGGCGGCGAGACAAAGTTGCGGTTCCGATGGCTGTAAATGCGCCTTAAGCAACCGTGTCTTGGTTTTGAAGACAGTTAACTGGCGCTACCACCAGTAACTGGTAGGGGTACCAGTAGTTTGAGGCTTAATCCAACACCGAGAAAGAACAGAAAAAAAGCTCCACTACAAAAAATTGAACTCCCGATGGACCTGTGTTGATAAGACTTAGTCGCAGGCATCTGTGGGTTCAAGTCCCCCTTCGGGCACCATTAGATATGTGGTCTTTTTTTTTGGTTAAACGATCAATTCTTTGCATAAATTGGAATCTTGTGGGCATCGTTGATGGGTAGCGTGCTGATGGTTTGTGGTGGAAGTACCTTTTTATGTAAGAAAGTAAGATATTATTCGGGGGCTACAGATGGCTCAAAACGAAAAAGCCGAACTCACGATTCTCAGCGAAAAAGGACAAGTCGTCATACCTGCAAAAATAAGGTCCAGAATGGGCCTCAAACCGAAAACAAAATTTCTCGTTTACGAATGCAACGACTCAGTAATTCTGAAAAAATTTGAAGAACCTGACCTGACGAAAGAAATAGAAGCCATGTACAAACGAGTTGATGAAAGAATCGCAAAATATGGCGAACTCTCAAACGACGAGATAAACCAGATAATCCATGAGCACAGGCAAATAAAAAAACGCTCAAAGTGACAATTAAAGAATGAAGGTTGTTCTTGACACCAATGTTTTGGTTTCAGCGATGATTAAAGCCGGAAAACCGCGCGACCTCTTCAATAAATTGATAAAGCATAAACAGCTAGTTTTATCCAAAGTTATACTCGAAGAGTTTCTTGATGTAATAGAAGATCCCAAAGTAGCAAAGTACACAAATGAACAGTATGTAACAATCTTTCTTAACACCTTAGGGAATGCTGAAAGAATAATAGAAATAAAATCCAGATTCAAAGCTGTCAAAGAAGACCCTGATGACGACGTTATTGTTAGAACAGCATATGATGGAAAAGCTGACTACATCGTTTCAGGCGACAGGCACCTGCTTGCATTAAAAGAATTCAAAGGGATAAAAATCCTAACTATTGATGAAATGCTTAGTGTACTGAACAGCTAACCCTCATTATGGAAGTCAGTGTTTTGAAAAACACCACTTTGGAACGGATTTAATTTGGAGGAGGATTAAGTATCTCAGGCTCAGACCTTCGTAGGTTCAAGCTCGCACCTCTGACACCAATAGTGTTTTCAAGATAGAAAAATCAAAATAGTCACGACACCTTCCTGCATGCAGAGTCGAATGACAAAAAGCGTGCTTGACGATGACAAACCTCTGATGGATAAAATCGAGGAGTTCCTAAGAATGTGGATTCGAAAATAAAGCTTGAAAAGGTTCTTCTTTTTGGGTCAACAGCGAAGCGAAAAAGACAAAAAAGCAGTGATGTCGATTTGATAGTTGTTTCAAAAAGCTTCAGGGGCATGAACACTCTTGAGCGTGGGAAGATGCTTCTGGATGATTGGTCATTTGTTGAAGAGTTGGATTTGCTAATGTATACTCCCGAGGAATTTCAGAAAGTTAGCAAACGGTCGCTCGTCAGGGAAATGATCGTCGATGCAGTGGACCTAACGCCAAAAAAAAGATTTAGCCAAAAGAAAAAAATAGATTATCTGGCGCAAGCCTTCGTGGGTTCAAGTTCCACCGCTCAGCATCAACAAAAAAACATGCTCAGCTGCCTGCCTTTGGGTTGTTTTCCAGGCTGCTTTTTAGGGGGATGGGCTTATTAGTTGTGGGTTGGCTAGGCTTATTTATGAGTACGCTGGGCGGATTGGTCGGGGGTGTGTCTGTGGTTACCACTACATGGAACGAAAGAGAAAACATTGAAGAGTTAATCCGCAGGGTCAGGTCCGCGCTGAAGGATATTCCGCATGAAGTCATAGTTGTTGACGACAGCTCAACAGATGGAACCTTTGAGGCGGCGAGGCTTGTCGCGGACGTTGCTGTTTCTAAAGTTCGGGAAGGACAAACCAAAGGGTTGCTGTATGGGATGAAACTAGCCAAGTACCCTGCAATAGTTACTATAGATGCTGACCTTGAAAACAGCCCAGATTGCATACCAAGGCTGGTTAGTGAATTAAGCGAGTATGATTTAGTGGTGGCGTCGCGGACAGCTGTTCCGAGGTTTTCGGAGCGGCTAGCGTCTAAGACTCTTGGAAAAGTTTTCGGTGTGTCAGATTTTTTCTCAAATTTTAGGGTTTACAAAAAAGAGACAGTTCCCCTTTTTAGCTTAAGGGGTGGAGAAACTTTTGGTGGCGAATTGTTGGTTGTTGCTAAAAAGTGCGGCTTTAAAATTGGCGAAGTGCTGTATGAGCCTCCGCCTAGACGCGGTAACCCGCGGATCGGCGGCAAAGTTAGAGCCAACTTCAGGATAATCGTTGCTTCGCTGAAGTGCTGGAGTATTTATTTAGGTACGTTATGATGTTACAGCGGATAATTGGTTAGGCAGAAGACTCGAAATACAAAAAATAACCTCAAAAACTATTCTGAAACAATAATACTTCAAAAAATTAGGTTTTTATCAGCCTTTCCTGCGACGAAGCAGAATCACAGCTAAACCCAACAAGGCTGCCACCACCGCAATTGCTCCGCCTATGAGCGTATAGAAGATGGTTTGATTTAAACCTAAAATTTGGGGTTGCCAAAGGTTGGTTTCGTTTGCTTTTGTGAAAAGCGTGAACCCTGGAAAAAAAGTGGTTGCGCCTACAAGAATGCCTGTTTGCCTGTCCCAGTAATAGGTGGTTGGGTTTGTTGAGTTTGTGATGACTGTTGCTGAAACCACTGTTCGAAGTGCGCCTGCAATTTCCAGCTGCCAAACACTCGTTATAGTTATGTTCCCAACGTATTCGCTGTAGAATTGATCTCCCACGTTGATGTTTGTTGGGACAAAGAAGCCATCACCGATTGCGCCCGTAGCCAGGTTGAGATCGATGTTGGGTTCTGGATATATGGTTCCGTTTGTGTACCCGGTGAGAACGCTTACGTTTATGGCTTCGCCTTGAACACTCGTGACGTTCATACTTGCCCAAGTTATGTGGTAATCTGCAGCTACATCGCCTGTTTCCGCCACTTGATACTTTATCCAGTCGCCATCCTTGACTACAACGGGAACACTGGCAAAAGCTGCCGAAGACATCAAAGATACTGCGACAAGCACGGTTAAGGCAACAGCAAACAAAGCTGGTTTATGCATTTGAAGTCAAAATGTTTGTTGTTTCTGCACTTTTAAAGGTTTATGATTTCGGCGTCTGCGGCGCAGAATCAGTTTTGTCACCGAGCCTATCGGAGAAAAGCAGCGGGATTGCAAGCAGCGGCAGAGAAAGCATCCATAGATCCATGTTGTGACCCAGAAACCAAGCGTACCAGTAGCTCCACACGTAGTTGCCTCCGAAGAAAATCCACGTTAAATAGTTCCACAGAAAATACATGCCCAGAGCCAAGAGGATGCCGCCAACAACCTTCAGGTCAAGTTCCCCCAGACTTTGCGCTTTTCTAGATTTCACTGTGAATGCTGCTGCGTAGATGCCGAGCGCAAGCAATCCGAAGGCAGTTATGATGTAGCTGAGGAGGTTTTGGGGATGGGCCGTTAGGTATGTTGTTCCCTTTTGGTCTACGGCTTCGATCCAGAGGCTTGTGTTTGTTAGCCAAAACACAAAAATAATAATTGTTCCAGAAATTGCTCCCCACTGTATTGCTTCTTTCAAGGGTTTGTTTGGGTTCAACTTGTAAGCCAAAATAAACAAGACAATGGGAATAGCTATGGACTCGATCAAGCTAGGCAAAACATTTGTTCCCAAAGAATTCAGAATCGACATTAATGGAAGATGACTAAAGCTTCTGCTAAAAAACAAACCTTGAACTTCAAAATAGCTCGTTGTAACAAGACCCAGCCAATAAATCGCTTCAAAAATTAGAACAACCTGCAGTATCCTGTGAACTGCATGCTTGGAAATGTTCTTCTTGGCAAAATAAAAGATAACAGCGGCAATAGCTATGATGCTGGCTGCGAACCTGAAAAGAAGTGTAGCGAAAGCGGAAATGTCTTCATAATATATGGTAGATAAGAAATGTCCTGGTCCGCCTAAACGGTTCCACTCGCCGACCCAGGAAAGCGTGAAGGTTGCGTGCAGAGTGAATAGGAAATACGATAGGACAACTATGAATAACCCGATTTTTAGCGGCGTGTAGAATTTTTCTTCAGTCATTCTGCAACTCAGGTAAGAAACTCGTTGGATTGAGTATATTATATTTTCGGATTTAGCGCAGTCTCGCCAAGGCGAGCAACAAAATTTCTTAATAGGGCAAAAAAGATTAATGTTAAATACAAATTTGTACTTAACAATAACCCAAGTTAGGAAGGACCTGCCTTTGACTTTAGTCACCAAAAAACTAAATACTCTTTTGTTCTCGCTTGAAGGAGTCGGTGCCGTCTTCGTAGGCATTTTTTTAACGGCTTATTTAGGCGGGCTGCCCACAACCAATGTTCTGCATGACCTGCCAGCATTCAGAATTCCACTCATCATCTTTGGCGCTGCCCTGCTGATCCTTATCTTGGTAACTGTAGTCGTGTCGTTTCTTAAAAGAAAAGAATAATTTTCCTCAGCTTTTAATTAATTTAAAATAGTTTGTTGTCAGCCTTTGCCAGTCACATAAGCTTAAGTGATTAGCCTCTATAGTTTATGTAATCTATTTAGTTCAAACAGGCTATTGTCGCGTTAGGGGTAGCTTGGCTGGAGAAGCAGGAAAGCACCTCAGCGGTATCCGGCGAAGACGACATGAAAAATGGGATGTAAAATTGCGGAAAGAGAACGTGAAAAAATGAGTTTAGAACTTGAAAGTGGCGTCAAAAATAAATCTAAAAGCCAAGTTTTTACGTTAAGCGCCTTGGGAAAAGGCATGCTTGACAATGATACGTACAACTTGATGGAGCAGCTGGAAATCGAAAACAAGAGCTTATGGCGCATCAAAAACAACTACAAAAACGATGCGTCAGCAGACAACAGGCGGCTCTGGCGGGTTATAGAAAAAGACAAGGAAGCAGTTGTCAGGCTGCTCACACAAAAAGTAAGAGAGCGCCTATAACAGTCGTTTTACGCCGTCCTCAAACAAATAGGCTTCGCCCATAAATGAGCAAGCACCGTTACGGTAAATAAGCGCGGAGCCTGAAGGCAAAGCATAAATTTTTCCTTGCATTGACAGCCGCTGTAGAGCCGCGTCTTTTTCAGATTTATAATGGGCTTTAAGCGTCAGGTCTGCAAGGCCAAGTCCATCGATAACTTTGATTTTTGAATTACTGCGACAGGTGACTATGCATCTTCGGCATAGTGCCAAGGCTCCTGCACTTCTTCCCACAATTACGCCGCCGTACTCGGCGAGCAACCGGTCAACACCCGCGTTTTTGAGGCGTTCAAGCAGAATGCTGGCGCCGCCTCCCGTCAAATAAACCAAGTTAGACTCAGCCATTTTCTGCGCGATGGCTTCATTTGAGTCAGTATATTCAACAAAGTTAACGGCGCTGGCGCCAAGACTGATAAAATAATCAACCAGCGTTTTTCTTTTCTGGTATTTTTTGTCGAATGACGCTCTTGCCCACGGAAACACCAAAACGGAGGCGGAATCTCCTGCATCCAAGAAGGCGCTCTCGTTTACTTCTCTTGCACTTCTTTTAAGGACGTTTTCTCCGCCTAAGAGATAAAGTTTGGGCATATGCAGTTAATTTAAAACGAGACTTAAAAGGGCATGCAACACGTCTGCAGTTAGGCTAATTGGACTTGGAAAAAGCGGAAGCCCTTCTCGGACAAGACTTATTAAGCCTAAATGGGGACTAAGCCACCGATGAAAGATGACTCTTGAAGGGTACGTGGAGTATCAGCGAAGAGAATTCTGCAAAGACGTAAAATGCCCCGTGCAGACGGAGCTAAACAAGCTAACAGAAGCGTCCGTCGCTTACGAGCAGACCAAGCAAAAATGCGGCAGCGCCTGCCTCTACACGACGTGGCAGTTTCACCATTGGCTTATAGAGAAAGGCTATTTAATCGTGCGGAAAACTGAAGCCAAAAAGGAAACCACAGTTTAGAATCCGTTGAGAAAAAAGTGGAGATATGGAAATTGTTCTTTCTCAGCTAACGACTTTTCTGAACTGATATAATGTCGCCGCGAAGGTCACAAGGGCGATTATCCCGATCGCTGCATATGCGGACAATAATGTGCTCCAAGTTAAGCCGCCCTGAACCAACGCACG
The DNA here is from genome assembly GCA_963828195.1 of Candidatus Bathyarchaeota archaeon. Lineage (GTDB taxonomy): Archaea > Thermoproteota > Bathyarchaeia > Bathyarchaeales > Bathycorpusculaceae > Bathycorpusculum. Next base: position 297,965 of record CAWHDT010000005.1, on the reverse strand, counting down.
CGTCACATCCGAAGCATAACTCACTGGGTTATACTTAGAGACAGTCTGCGCCCAGGCAGGGAAGAAGGAAGTGGGAAAAACGGCGCTGCTTACAAAGATGAGAGGAAAGAACAGCACACCCGAAATCGCGGAGATAGTCTCGGTTTTCCTACTTTTCATCCCGACCACAAGGAAAATCCCTGACAGGGCTAGCTCAAAGAATGCGGCGGTTACCAAGATAAGCAAAATTCCGGGAATCCCAGTGACGATAGTCACACCCAACGCAATTGCAACGACAATTGTAATTAATGACTGAACCACAACAACAAAAGCATCCGTTAATAATCTGCCCAGCAAAATTGCGGGTCTACTAACCTGAGTAAGCATCAGCTTCGAGAGGAACCCCGAATTCAAATCATTCGCAATCGAGACCCCGCCCTGAGGTGCACTAATCATAGCAGTTAACATAACGATCCCCGGCGTCAGATAGGCGAGGTAGTTCCCAGAGACGCCCGGAAAGATGCTGAACTTAGTAAGCAACTGCGAGAAGAGAAGGAGCATCAGCAAGGGCGTTGCAATATTTGTCGCTAGCAAGGTAGGATTCCTAACAAGCTTCGTCAGATATCTCACAAGAAGCGATTGAACGTCGTAGAGTAATGCCACATCGATCACCTCACATCAGGAAGGGCTCGGTTTCCTTCCTGCCAAGCTCCTCTGACCTAATTCTCCTGCCCGTCTGACGCAGAAAGACATCGTCTAATGTCGGAGAGGAAATGCTGAGAAATGACGGGCGGATGTTATTTCGGTCAAGCGATGTCACAACGTCAGCGATTATCTCACCAGCGTTCTTTGCGTAGGCAACAACACCCCCATCCGAATCCATGACATTGGTAACTTCTGGGATCGTTTTGAGAATCTCCTTTGTTTTTGATCTCAAAGCTGCATCCGTTCCGTCTTTAAGCGTCAGCATTATCATATCGCCGCCCAAATCCGCTTTAAGCTCCGAGGGAGAACCACCCGCGATGAGCTTACCGTGATCTATTATGGAGAGCTGTTAACAGAGCCGGTCAGCTTCCTCCAAATACTGCGTAGTCAAGAAAATCGTTATGCCCTCCTCTTTATTCAGTTTCTCCAGATAATCCCAGATAGCCGCGCGGGACTGGGCGTCAAGTCCAGTGGTCGGTTCATCTAAGAATAACAACTTCGGCTTATGAATGAGAGCACAAGCCAAATCCAACCTCTTCCGCATCCCGCCCGAGTAGCGACCGGCAGGTTTCTTCGCCACATCCTCAAGCTGCATTAGCTTCAACAGCTCATCCACCTGATCTTCGAGAACGGAGCCATGAAGCTGCTGTAAACGACCCTGAAGATGCAGGTTCTCCCTCCCCGTGAGATCCACATCCAGACTTGTTTCTTGGCTTAACGCCCCTATGACTTTTCGGATTTCCTTGGGCGATTTATCTAAATCATAGCCGGCCACGTGGACGTATCCTGAAGTCTTTCTGAGGAGCGTGGTGAGGACTTTGATTGTGGTGCTCTTTCCTGCGCCGTTGGGGCCTAGAAATCCGAAGAACTCGCCTTCTTTGACGTTGAAAGAAATACCGTCGACTGCCTTTGTTCCGTCGGCGTACACTTCGACGAGGTCTTTTACAGTTATGATGTACTCCATTTTAGGTCAGCCTAATTAGGTTAGCCTAACTTTGTATAAAAGCCTTTCGCACCCCACGCAAGAGTTTAACCGTACAGAATTGTTCGTTTGAAATAAGAGAAGATTCATGTTCTTGACTCCAGGAATTATTTGATTAAATGTTGTATACAGTGTCAGATTAGGGTTCTACCGCTTAAGCTAGGCTCTTTTGACAAAGTTATTATTGACGAACGGGCACGTTCTCTTCAATGCGCAGACTCATATTGGAAGGTTCCATCGAGGAATTCAGCAAGATTGATGGCGAATCGGCAGACATGTCAATTGAAAAAATAAAACTCTTCGAGCTACTGCATGTTCTCAGGTTCGACTTAGAGCATTTTGATGCCGTATGCAGAATTGAATTAACAAATCCATCCGCACGGATAGAGGACGTGTTCGTTGGCAACAAGCTCAAAGTAGTTATCTTAGAAGAAGAAAAGAAAGGAACCTACATTTGTTTTACCAAAGAGAAATTACCCTCTGGTTCTCAAGATTTTTTGAGCATGGGAATCTACCTTTCAGGTCCATGCGAGATCAGAGACGGAAAGGTTAAGGTCTGCGTTCTCGGAGAAACGAGGCAATTGAAAGCGTTCCTTAATTTTATTGAAAAACTCGGAGTTCTTTTTAAAGTGGTTTCGCTTACGGACGCAAAGTTTTCACCGCATTCCCCGCTGGATTATTTGACGGCTAAGCAGCGGACTGTTTTGGTTTCAGCTTTTGAGCACGGGTACTACGATATGCCAAGAAGAATCGATTCTAAAGAGCTTGCAGAAAAACTCGATTTGCGCAGCTCCACCTTGATAGAACACCGAAGAAAAGCAGAGCGCCGCTTACTTGCGGGCATATTGAGCGGATCATAAAAGAAAAGTCTTCAGGAAAATGTCGAGCACCCTTGGGAAAAAAAGATTGCCCTCTTATTTACAAACTACTTCTTCAGCTCCATGACTAGAAGGTCAATGTCTGATTTGCCAGAGTTAGTTGCTTCGTGGTTTTGCTCCTTGAGGAAAATAACTGATCCCTGCTTTAAGTCTAATTCCTGAGTTTTCCCTTCAGAAGTAAGCTTTAGAAGACCTCCCTTCAGCACATAAACTACGTGTTCGGGATGATGATGCATTTTCGCAGAATCCCCAGGCTTAAAAATGACTTCGAGAACCCTAACCCGATCGTTTTCATCAAGAAACTTGTAAACGTTAGAGGCGACCTTCATAGGATCCATGGCGCTGTCCGTTTTAATCAAAAATTTCACCTCCACAACAACAAGATCCAAGAGTAATTTTTTATTAAAATAGCTTTGTTGTTACTCAAATGGAACAACTTATTTTTGATAGATTTTATATTTATGTCGATTGATTCTGGATTGAAGAGAAACTTGAAAAAGTCTGCAAAAGATTTTTTATATTGGGTCGCCACACAAAGGAATAGCGGTCATTTATGTTTAGACAAAGTAAGGCTAAAGAAATTGGCGATTTTTTTGCTTCAGGTCTCTCTGAGAACCAGATTGCCTTCATGTATTTTGGGGGTTCAGGAATCCTCGCAAGGACAGCTAAACAAGCCGTTCTGATTGACCCCGCTGGCTTTTTGAAAGATGACGAGACGGCGGCACTCAAAGAAGTCAACCTCCTGCTCTTCACGCACAACCATATGGATCATTTCAATGGTGGAAAGACGTTGAAGCTGTTCAAGAAAACTGGAGCAGCCATATTGGCTGAGGCAAAAGTCGCCGACAAATTGAAAGGAAGCATCCCCGAGGAGAAGTTAAAAAGTGCGGTGTCTGGTCAAACGTACGCTTACGGAGACCTTACGGTAAAGGCGGTTCAAAGGATCCACCGTGGTCCCTTAATGCTCTTCCAAATAAAAATGGGCAACCTCCTCGTGTTTCACGCGGGCGACTCAGGATACGTGCCCCTCAAAGATTACGAGTCGCAGCTGGCTTTTCTGCCTACAGGACGCTGGTCTCCAACGTGTTCCCCCGAAAACGCCTCTAAAATGGCAGCGGACCTAAAACCAAAAGTTGTTGTTGCCATACACGGCTCCAAAGGGCAGCACATGGAATTCGAAAACATATTAAAGGACAAGATGCCGCAGACAAAAGTAATCATACCTAAGCCTTACACTGCCCAAACTATAGAACTTTAAGAAAATAGAAAACCCAAAAATCTCAAATTCAAAGTTTTTTCTTGGCAGGGTAGGAAAGGTTATTTAATTCTTAAAACAAAAGGTTCCACGAAGTGATGATTATGGAGTGGGGTATGAAAAACAGGTTAAGCAGGCTAATCCAGAGAGACGGCAAAGCCCTCTTTTTGCCCATTGACCACGGCTACTTCCAAGGCCCAACCCATTGCCTTGAGAAGCCCGGCGAAACCATTAAACCGATTTACCAGTACGCCGACGCAATCATGTGCACCCGCGGAGTGCTGCGTAACTGCGTTAACCCCGCCATCGAAAAACCAATTATCATGCGGGTTTCAGGCGCTGTATCCGTTGTTGGGGAAGACTTAGCCAACGAAAGCGTCGTTACATCGATTCAGGAAATCCTCAGACTAAACGCTTCCGCAGTTTCTATGTCGGTGTTTGTCGGAAGCAAATATGAAAACAAAAGCCTAAGCAACCTCGCCAAACTCGTTGATGAATGTGAAGACTACGGCATCCCAGTTATGGCGGTTTCGGCAGTCGGCAAAGAACTTGAAAAACGCGAAGCAAGATACTTGGCGCTTGCAGCGAGGATTTCCGCTGAAATAGGGGCACGGGTAGTCAAAACTTACTATTGCGAGAACTTCCGCAAGGTCATTGAAGGATGCCCAGTACCGGTTGTCATAGCTGGCGGTCCAAAAACGGAAACTCAAAGGCAAGTTTTCGACTTCGTTTATGACGGGTTACAGGCAGGAGCGATAGGCGTCAATTTGGGACGAAACATTTGGCAAACCGAGAACCCCGTTGCGTCCATCAAAGCCATCCGCGCCATAATCCACGAAGGCTACACCGCCAAAGAAGCCGACGACCTCTACAATCAAGTTATAGCTGGCAAAGCTTAACCAAATTTTTTTTGGTGAAAACCATTTGCTAACCGCTGTCTACTACAACAATCATGACGTCCGCATCCAAGAAACGCCGATTCCCAAAATCGGCGAGGACGAGGCGTTGCTGAAGGTTATGGCAAGCGGGATATGCGGCAGCGACGTTATAGAATGGTACCGTGTTCCCAAAGCTCCAATTGTGCTGGGTCACGAGGCCACGGGCGTCATCGATAAAGTCGGCGGCAAAGTTACTAGCCTCAAAGTCGGCGACCGTGTTTTCGTCAGCCACCACGTACCCTGCAACAACTGCCGCTACTGCAAACGAGGCTTCCACACTGCCTGCCACACGTTGCACACGACAAATTATTATCCAGGCGGCTTCTCGCAGTACATCCGCGTTCCAAAAATAAACATTGACTTCGGCATCTACAAGCTGCCAGACGACATGTCCTATGAAGAAGGCACATTCATTGAGCCCCTGGCATGTGTCTCGCGGGGTCAACGCTTAGCCAACCTGCAAAAAGACGACACGCTTCTGATCATCGGGAGCGGCATAGCTGGAATCCTGCATGCGCAACTTGCCAAATTCAAAGGCTTACAGAAAATCATTGTTGCCGACATTAACCCGTACAGGCTGGAGCTTGCAAAAAAATTCGGCGCAACCGACGCACTGGATGCAAAAGCCAACCTGGCAACTAAGCTCAGGGAGGTCAACGAGGGAAGATTAGCTGACCAAGTTGTCGTCTGCACCGGAGCCACATCCGCGTCGCTGTCAGCATTGGACTGCGTGGACAACGGGGGAACTATCCTTTTCTTCGCCGTACCCGACCCAACCGTGAAGCTCCCAGTGCCAATTAACCAGTTCTGGAGAAACGAAATAACCATGCAAACAAGCTACGGCGCCGCACCAAACGACTTGGAAGATTCCCTGCGGATTCTAGCGACAAAACAACTCAATGTTAAAGAAATGATTACGCATCGACTTCCACTGAGTGAGGCGCAGGAAGGTTTCCGCTTGATGGCTGAAGCGGGACAATCACTCAAAGTCATTCTGGAGCCAAACAGGGTTTAAGCTTAAGAAGCAAAAAGAAACATAATGATTCTCATGACAGATGTGTTTGAAGTTATTGGACAGCGACGAAGCATCAGAAAATATTTAGCTCGTCCTGTACCCCCAGAGATTATTGAGAAGGTTTTAGTTGCTGCTGGCTGGGCGCCCTCTGCGCATAACGCTCAACCATGGCGATTTGTAGTTTTAGATGACTCAGCGGTTAAGCGGGAACTGGCTGAGGCTATGGCTGAAGCTTGGGCTACCGACATGGCGCGAGACGGTTTAAAAGTCGATGTAGAAGCCCAGCGGGAAAGGGTTGAAAGATTTGCAACTGCACCCGTGCTCATTCTTGCTTGCACCACAATGGATGGGATGGCAAGGCAACCTGACGTGGAGCGGCTGAGTGTTGAGCGGGATTTGGCGATGCAGAGTTTAGGCGCAGCCATGCAAAACCTGTTGTTGGCGGTGCATGCAAAAGGGTTGGGTGCATGTTGGTATTGTGCGCCTGCTTTTTGCAAAGAAACTGTGAGGAAAGTGCTGAAAATTCCAGATGAGGTTGAGCCTGAGGCGCTGATTGCGATGGGTTATCCAGCGGAGGAACCGCCTGTGCCCAATAAAAAGCCACTTAGCGATTACTGTTTCAAGAATCAGTGGGGAACAAATTTCAGGTAATTTTAACTCTTGACTTTTTATAAATAGTTTATTGGGTCACTCCTAGGTCACTATATATTTTGTAATAAAGCTCTATATCAACGCCTTTGCTTTTCAAGCCTCATGCAAACCTTAGCCGAACAATCAAGTTACAATATGCATGGCTATCAAAACGGCAAGTTCCCTTTTGCACTCCCGCTGGAAAACGTCAAAGCCGTTTTGTTTGACCTATTTGACACATTGATCCTCATAGGCGACAGCCACGAATGCTTCACGAAAAGCTTACTTAAGCTTCACAGTTCGCTTTCTAAAAACGGGTTTATCTGTGCATTTCCAGAGTTTGAAAGCAGCTATGCAAAAGTTGTTGCCCAAATTGAAGCAGCTACATCCACTAACCTAAGGGAACCCCATTTTAAAATATATGTTTCAAAAACCCTTTCAAATATTGGTTACACGGTTTCTCCAGATGACAAGGCAATTGATGAGGGCGTTCGCGATTTTTGCAGGGCATTTTCTCTTTATATACAGGTGGATCCTCAAGCTGTAAGAGTGCTTGATTTTTTGCAGGCAAAATACAAAACTGGGCTTATATCTAACCTGAGCTTCTCGGAGTGCGCATGGGATCTTCTGAAAACTAATAATCTGAAAAACCTGTTTGACTTTATTATAGTCAGCGGCGACGTAAACATAAGAAAACCTAATCCAAAAATATTCAAAATAGCCCTCGACGCGCTTGATGTGCCGGCTTATGAAGCAGTTTTTGTCGGAGATACGTTGGAAACAGACGTTGAAGGCGCATTGAACACGGGAATGATACCCATCCACATTAACCGAAGAAAAAACAAGTACACCGGAAACTTAACTCCCAAATCATACTTGACGATAAACAAACTTGAAGAATTAATGCCGTATCTAAACGCGATGGAACAGCCAATATTCTGCTGAACCTATTTTGGCAAATAAACTATTTTAAGCCTTAAACCAAAAAATCACCTTAAAACAAGCCCTAATTAGACGCCGCCTACCTATAGCCCTACCTGCTATTTGCACAAAAAAACAGCTACAAAAAGAAACAGACCAAAGAAGAAGAAGAAAAATTGTTTTCACCAGCTTCTTCTTTTAATTTTATTTTTTAGATGGCTGCCTTAAATCTGGATTCAATAGAAGAACAACAGTTGTTTTTCGGGTGTTGTTGTTCTATCAAAAAATGAAAATTGTGTCAAAAATCAAGCAGCAAAAAGGTGCCTGGCACAAGCGAAAAGCCCTCAGCCTCCCCTACTATTTGCTTCATTCTTAACAAGTGAATAGCGGAGCGGCATCCTTCAAAGAAGGCGCAATCATTCTTTTTTGTCAGGTACAAAATCCATAGATATTGAGTTTACGCAGTGCCGAGTATCTTTTTCCGTGAAGTGTTCGCCTGTGAAAACGTGGCCAAGGTGTGCTCCGCAGTTTACGCATTCAATTTCAGTTCGCATCCCATCAGGGTCAGGAAGCCGCTTGACTGCGCCAGGAATTTCCTCGTCGAAGCTTGGCCACCCGCAGTCTGCTTCAAACTTGTTTTCTGAACGGTAAAGGGCTGCTCCACAGCGTTTGCAGACGTAGGTGCCTTTCTCCCAAAACGCGAAGTATTTACCGGTGAAGGGCATTTCAGTTCCTTTCTTGACGATAACCCGCTCCTCTTCTGGAGTAAGCTTCTTGGTTTCTTTCTGAGAAGTAGACATAAAATTACCGTTAGTAACTATGTTTTCGGATTGTAAAAAGCATTTTGCCGCCGAGTTATCGCCGACAAACAAATATAGCAGTCAATTGTTAATTTAGTACAAGGTTTTCCTATGGTTGAAATTACTAGACTATTTTGGAAAAAAGCGTTTACAGCAGACTCAGTGTTGCTAGGCGAAGTTGAAGATGCAGATGTAGATATGAACACTTGGCAGGTTATGAATTTCTATGTTGGTTTAACTGACGAAGCAACAAAGAAAATGGGGTTCAAGAGGCCTTATCTGGGCAAAGTGACAGTTTGTTTACCTGCCAACCTCATTAAATCTTTCGAGGACAAAGCTGTACTGAACAAAACAATGAAGGAACTCGGCGAACTGAAACACTGCAAAGAATAACCCATTTTTCCCAGTTTTTTGTCGCATCGTTTTTTTTAATTTCACATTCACTTTCACTCTCCCCTCCACTGACGAAATAACCCTTTTCTAAGGTTATCTTAAATACACCATGCATCACATCATCATAAAAGTGTGAACATAATGTCTGAAGATGAAAGCGTTGAAAACCAAAAAGAACCAGAAAACACAGAGACAGAAGAAGCAGAACCACTCAAGAAAAAATATGAGTTCATAGAAGACCTTCCAGGAGTTGGACCCGCCACAGCGCAAAAACTCCGAGAACTCGGCTACCACACTGTTGAATCTTTAGCCATGGCGACAGCACGAGAACTAGACCCCGTGGGAGTAAGCGAAAAAAAGGCTTTCCAAATAATACAGGCGGCTCGTTCATCCATCGGCATCGCCTTCGTCCGAGCAGACGAACTCTTCAAAATGCGCGAAAGCGTTTTACGATTAAGCACAGGCAGCAAAGCCTTAGACAAAATAGTTGACGGCGGCTTAGAAACCCAAACTATAACAGAGTTTTACGGTGAATATGGCAGTGGAAAAAGCCAGATGTGCCATCAGTTATGCGTAAACGTTCAGTTGCCTCCGGAGCGAGGTGGACTCAACGGCGCCGCGTTATATGTGGATACGGAGAACACTTTCAGGCTTGAACGTATAGTGCAGATGTCGAAGTTTTTAGGCTTAGACCCTGAAAAAGTAGCGAAAAACATCATTTACGCTGAGGCATACACTTCAGATCACCAAATGTTCCTTCTTGAAAACGCCGATGAAATAATCAAGGATAACAACGTCAAACTAATCATTGTTGACTCGTTAACTGCACATTTCAGAAGTGAATATCTCGGACGGGAAATGTTGGCTTCAAGACAACAAAAACTAAACAAGCACATGCACAAACTGATCGCTTTAGCCAGAGCATTCAACGCAGTGGCAGTGGTTACCAACCAAGTAATGGCTAAACCCGACCAATTCTTCGGCGACGCAATTCATCCGATCGGCGGAAACATCGTGGGTCACACAAGCCACACACGCATCTACCTGCGAAGGGCACCCCATGGTCCCACCAGGATTGCGCGGCTCGTTTCAAGCCCGTATTTGCCTGAAGGAGAGGAAATACTTAAAGTAACCGAGAATGGAATAGAAGATATCTCTGAAGAAGAAAAAGCAGAGAAAGCAAGTAAAAGTCGTGGACGCTAAACATGCCCGTACCGCAAGCCTTAGTCACACGTTACTTTCAACTCATAGTAGGTAGGCAATTCACAGAAGCTGAACGAGAGTTGGAAAGAGTTAAACAAAAAATGCAGAAAACAGAATGGAACAGAGGATACTTCCGAGCATTATACGGAATGTATCTTTCTCGGAAAAACGCCGCTACAGACGACTACGCATTCTTTTCAAAGCTTGACCTCGGCGACACGGCGGCTCTTCATGCCTACAGAAAAGAGTTTCTCGACCACATGCGCAACGGCTTGCATGGAGACTTCGACCGCGGATACTTCTCAGCTTGGGCAGATTGCATGCGCATCTTAACACGCATGGAAATCCCCAGCACCCAAAATGGCGCAGAAAAAGCAGTTGGAGAAGAAAAAATAGAAACCCTCAAAAGTGACAAGAGCCAAGCGACGATTGCCAATTTCATCGCTAAAAGTGAAGATGAATAAAGCTTTTTCAGGGCTTATATGTAAATTCTCATAATTGTGTAGAACAGGATAAAGAAGGGTAACCAAGCGAAGAAGTACATGGCTACGGCTGTGCTTAATATTTTTGATTGTTTCTCTATTTTGTTTTTGTACATTGCTTTCAACGCATAGTAGGATGCTAAGTAAACTATTAGGGCTACAGTGAAACAGTTGACAAGAGTAGTGATGCTATTCGTGGCACCTAACACGAAAGCGACTGCTGCACTTAACGCACCTGCAATTATGCCTAACGCAACTCGTATCCAGTAAAGCTGTACTATGGGGGTCATGTTGAATCTAATCCTTTGGCACAGTATATTTTATTCTTACTTAAAAAACATGCCTAGATATTAATCGTTTCTGCCTCCCGAACTCATTTAATTAGGCATTTGGGGTTTTTTCTGTGAAAAGGTTATTTGAATCAACTTCAGTATAACAAGCAGAAGTATAACGGTGTAGGCTTTGCGTAAAAAAGATTTCACAAGCTTTGATATTTCCGCGGTAGTCAGTGAGCTTAAGGGATTAATTTCTGAGTCAAGAGTGAACAACATCTACCAGCTTGACGAGAAAACCTTGGTTTTCAAGCTTCATAAGGCTAACTTGCCGCCGATACGATTAGTCATGGAAGCAGGACGAAGGTTGCACTCGACCGTTTATGCGCAGGAAAGCCCAGCTGCTCCTCCTGCATTTTGTATGTCCCTGAGAAAGTACCTGCGTGGAGCATGGGTTAGGGGTATTGAGCAATACGAGTTTGAAAGAATCGTAACGATCCGTTTCGAGACCAAAGAAGGGCTGCTTAATCTCGTTGTTGAACTTTTCGGCGAAGGAAACATTATCTTAACAAACGAGAAAAACGTGATTTGGCAGGCTTTAATTTTTAAGCAAATGCGCGACCGCAACATCTCACGTAATGAAGTCTTACTGTTGCCTCCTCCAAGCGGCAAGAACCCCTTCAAAGTTGCTCTACCTGAATTGGAGGACGCTTTGAAAAGTGCAGGCGAAGCCGAGGTTGTTAGAACAAAAGCAAGGTTGCTTGGCATTGGCGGAGTTTACGCTGAGGAGGTTTTGCTTCGAGCCGGCGTAGATAAAGCCAAGCCATGCAAGAGCTTGACGGATGCGGAGGTTAAGGGCATTTTTGATGAACTTCAGGGTTTGCTTTCGAAAATTTCGGCAGCCGTCTTGGAGCCAAACATAATCCTCAATGAAGAAGAAAACTTCTTGGACGTGGTGCCCCTCAAACTTAAGCGTTATGAAGGCTTCAAAACCAAAGTTTACAGCAGCTTTAATGAAGCATTAGATGAGTTTTATCTACGGGTAACAACGGCTGAAAAAGCATTTGCCAGCGTTGAAGTTGATAAGTTAAAACTGGAAGCAGAGCGGCTTAAACGAGTGGTTGCTGAACAGGAAAAATCAATACATGAAGACGAAGCAAAAGCAGAACGGGACAAACTAATCGGCGATACTATTTACGCACATTTTAACGAACTGCAAACATTTCAAGACAAGCTTCTGAACTCGAACCGTGCAGGCAAAGACTGGGACGCAGTAATCAACGAAGCCCTGGCAGCTAAAAAAACTGGCGGCACACCTGAGGCTTACATTCAATCCTTTGACGGACGCAACCTCGCTCTTAACCTCTGCATGGATAACTTCCAATTCAGCTTCAGCCTGCGGGATTCACTTTTCGAGAACGCTAATGAATATTATGAACGGGGAAAAAAAGCAAAGCAAAAATCTGCAGGCGCGTTATCGGCGCTGGAGGATTCTAAGAGAAAATTAGCTAAAATTGAAAGGGAGTTAAGCGCAGCGGAGGAACTCAAAAGTCTCAAGCCCGCCGCACTGCTCGAAGCGCTCTCTAAACGTAAAATCGAGCAGGAGAATAAGGGGTGGTACGAGAAATTCCGTTGGTTCACCTCTTCAGACGGCTTCTTGGTGGTTGCGGGCAAAGACACAGTCAGCAACGAAGTGCTCATCAAAAAATACGCCACACAAGAGGATGCGGTTTTTCACGCTGAAATCTCAGGCGCACCATTCACCGTGGTTAAAGCTGAAGGCAAAACCATAAGTGAGCAAGCTCTTCGGGAAGCTGGAGAGTTCGCGGCGTCTTTTTCGCGTGCTTGGCGTGAAAACGCGGGTTCAGCCGATGTTTATTGGGTTAAAGTTGATCAGCTAAGCAAAAGCGGTCCTTCAGGAGAATCTGTCCCCCACGGCGCCTTCGCAGTTGTCGGCAAACGCAACTGGACGCGAAGTGTGTCGCTTAGAACGGCTGTTGGCATAATTGTCAATGAGGAAACCCGTTATGTTGGCGGTCCCGTGGATGCCGTGAAAGCTAAGACCAAAGCCTATGTTGTCTTAGCACCGGGCGATACCCAAGGGAAGGAGCTTCTACAGCAAATCCTCAAGTCGCTGATGCTGAAGCTGCCGAAGGAGCAGCGGGAGAAAGCTGGAAAAACCTCGATTGAACAGGTCAGGGAGTTCGTTCCATACACTAAAGGAACAATTAGCCAGAAAGCAACTTGACCCCAAAGTAAAAATTACCTAAGCACCAGTATCTTTGGGCTATCAAAGCTCAAGGTTGAAGTGTCAAAAACTACCACTACATCACTCAATCTAGAAGTTCCTTGGAAAGCTACGCTTTCTGCCTTTCTCCACCTCAGCAAGCATCTTCTTGGCGCTCTCATCGCTCAAGGCCTCATGTGTATTTAGATACTCAAGAATTTTTTCTGGATTGCCCTTCTTTTCGCATTGTTCAATCATTGATTTAAGCAATTGTGAGAAGGATTTCCCATTCTTCATTTTTGATAGCTCAAAATACACTTCGTCAGAGATGGAAATTACGCGGACCAATTTTTCGCCCTTAAATAATAAACATATATACATGCATATTTGCGTTTTTTAAACAATAAAAGGGTCTTAATTCGCCGAAGCGAAATACAAAAAGGGAAGGGCGCTAAAAAAGCGCAATTAGACATTTGTTTATTTTGCTTTGTTGGCTTCTGCTGTTTGGAATAGGTTCTTAACTGCTTTCTGCCTGTACTTCTGCGACAATGTTTCGGCAGTAACGTATGTTAATGCTTCTTCGGGGCACCATTTGACGCATTGCGGCTCCTTAGTATCGTTGTCTGTGCAGCTGTTGCAGGTGAACACGACTTTTTTGTCGGGATGCATGTTCATGGCGCCGAATTGGCATGCGCTGATGCACCAGCCGCAGCCGTTACAAGCGTTCTCGTCAACACGGATTATTCCGCTGCATTCTTCTTGTGAGAGTGCGTCTCTTGGGCACGCAGCCACGCATGCTGGATCTTCGCAATGGCGGCAGGTAACTGCCATGTTCATAAGTGGACCCATGCGCATGGCGCGTATTCGCGATTTAGTCGGGTTAAAGGTTTTCTCGTTAACCATGCTGCAGGCGTATTCGCAGACGCAGCAGCCTATGCATTTCTCCGGGTCGGCTGTTACGAATTTTCTGTCTTGCGGTCGTACCATACTAGTTTCCTCCTTGAACCTGTGCTTCTTGAGCAACTTTGGGTTTCGCTTCTGCAGCGGCTTTCATTGCGTTTTCGGCAATGTATGCTAAGTCGCCTAAGCCTACTTGTTGCAGGCGTTCAACTGTTGGGATGCCGTCAGCTGTCCAGCCTCTTGAAGCGTAGTAGTCATCTAAGCCTACAGCCATTTCTTCGTCGTTGACGCAGACGCCTTTGGCTGGTCCCTCATCGGGCACTGGAAAATTCTTTATTTTGTAGGGGACATCATCGTATTTTCGTGTGCCTTTGCCTTCTCGGATGTTGAAGAGTCTTGCCAAGTTTTCGATTCTGTCGCCGTCTTTAATCATTTCTTCCTGTGTGATTGGGATGCCTGTTGCAAGAGTATAGTAGTTGGTGAGGTCTTTCCAACCGTCGTAGTATGTGCCTCTGCTGAACTTGCAGACGATAAGCGAGTCAATGATGTTGTACATGTAGCTTTCTTCAGTGATCATTTTGCCTCTGCCTTTCTCAATCTTGAAGCGGTTTACCTTACCTTTAACGTCAGGTGAGTAAGCGCCGTTTCTAAGGTGGCATGCTCCGCGGAAAGAGACACTGAAGCCCAGTGCAGCTGTCTTCAGGGTTCTTAGGTCGTAGCCTGGCAGCTCTAAGCCTTTGATGTGGCAGGCGTACTTGTACGCATCTCCACCGATTAAGTCTGCAGCTTTCGCCACACCTTCAGCAAGGATATTTCCCAGCCAGCCTTCGCGTTTACCAATTTTGTGAATTATAGCGATTAATGCTTCAGCGTTGCCGAATTTGAGGTCAATTCCGTCAGTTTGTTCCTTTGTGATTATACCGTGTTCATAGAGGTCCATTGCGAACGCTACTACGACACCGATGGATATGCCGTCCATGCCGTACTCGTTTACAATGCGCATTGCCTCAATAACTGCGTCTAACCTGTCGATGCCGCAGAGAGGTCCCATGCTCCAAAGACACTCGAACTCAAGCCTTGAAGTTGAGCCCTTGTATGGTCCTTCTGGAACAACACCGATGTGGTCGCAACGCATTCCGCAGGTTGCGCAGCCGACAATTTTCTTGACATAATGCTCGTTAAAGTATTCGCCGCTGACTTTGTCGGCGCCTTCAAAAGTTGCGTTTGTCCAGTTTCTTGTCGCCAATGCTGAGAGTGAGTTAAGGACTAAAACGTTTTCGGGTGTTCCCAACGTTTTGTATTTCTTGGTTGATGGACCCTTCATGCGTTCATAAATCATTTTAACAAATTCTTTGAACCCATCAAGGTTTGCAACGTTTACGTCGTGTGTTCCCCGCACGGCAACTGCTTTGAGGTTTTTAGAGCCCATGACTCCGCCCATGCCGCTTCTGCCGATTGCGCGGAACTCATCATTTATGATTGCGGCAAACCTGCAAAGTTTCTCGCCGGCTTCGCCGATGGCTGAAACTCTGATGTAAAAGTCGCCGAGTTCTGCGCGGATTTTGTCGTCAGTTTCCTTGACTGTAGCGTTTTTTAGGTACTCTGCGTTTCGGATTTCAACCTTGTCATCGTCAAGCCACAGGTAAGACAGTTTCGGTGCTTTCCCTGTTATGATGACAGCGTCGTATCCTGCGCGTTTCAAGTCTGGACCAAAGAAGCCGTGGGCTTCAGCGTTGCCGATGCCGCCGGTGGCTGGAGATTTAGATACGACAGCGTAGCTGTTTCCGCCTGTTGGTCCCATGGTGCCGCTGAGTGGACCCGTTAAATAGATTAGTGGGTTGTCAGGGTCATAAGCGTCGGTTCCCGGTTTTGAATTGTCAAAAAGTAAGCGGATGCCTAAGCCTATACCGCCGATGTAATCTTTGGCCATCTGTTCTGATAATGGCTCGGTTTTTATTTCCCCTGTTGTGAGGTTAACATGTAAAATTTTTCCTGCATAAGCAAACATGCTTTTTTCCTCAATTCTTAGTTACGGGATTAATGTAAAAAGTATATTAAGTTAATGGCTAATTCGTTTAAAATTTCACGGTTATCACCGATTTGTTTTTCATTGCACAACGCAACAAAATGAAGCGAAAACTTAAAGCAACCAAAAACATTTCCTTTTCTGGACGGCGAAAAAACCTTGAACAGAATCAACGCCCTTAAACGATCTGCATTTAAAGATGGAAAACTCGATTTTTTCCTGATTTTTAACAACGTTAATTTGACATATTTTGCAGGCTTCCCAGGAGCAACCGCTCTGCTAATTCCTGAAGAGGGCGAAAGTGTCCTGTACGTTTCAGGAGTTAACTACGAGCAGGCAAAAGCTGAAACCAGCGGGTTAACAGTGGAGCTTCTCAACCGAGGCGGGAACCTGATGGAAAAAATCGCAGCTCAGGTCACCCCGAACAAGCCAAGTAAGATTGGGGTAGACACTGTGCCGGTTGAGCCTTGGCGTGCTCTTGTCAAAGCGTTCGGCGGAGAAGACAAACTTGAACTCGCCAGCAAGATTATCCGTGACTTAAGGATGGTTAAGGATGCGGATGAAATCAAGCTTATCCGTGAAGCATGCAGCCTCGCTGGGACAGGCATGGCAGTGGCGCTTGAAACAATCAAACCGGGGGTAACAGAAAAACAGGTTGCAGCCGAAGCAGAGTATGCTATGCGCAAAAAAGGCTCTGACGGCACAAGCTTCGACACTATAATTGCTTCAGGCGGCAACTCCGCGTTCCCGCATGGTTCATGCTCGACCCGAACGATCAGACAAGGCGATTTGATAGTGGTGGATTTAGGCGCAACCTACCAGTTTTACCGCTCCGACATGTCCAGAACATTCATCGCTGGAAAAGCCGATGAAAAACAAGTAAAAATTTATGAAACTGTAAAGTTAGCTCAGCAAAGAGCTTACGAGGCGCTGGGACCAAACGTTGCGGCTTCGCAGGTAGATTTCGCGGCTAGGCAGGTAATTGAGGCAGCTGGGTTAGGCGTTTTTTTTGTGCATAATCTTGGGCACGGGGTTGGCTTAGAAATACATGAAGCGCCAGTTTTGAGTCCTGACAGCAAAGACACTTTAGCTGCTGGCCACGTTGTTACTGATGAACCCGGAGTTTACCTGCCGGGGGTCGGTGGCGCAAGAATTGAAGATACCGTTCTCATCACACAGAAGGGTGCTGAAAGATTAACCACTGGATTTTACACTTTGGAAACTTAACGGCAAGGTAAAACTAAATAGCTTCTGCTCCTTACTATTTTTTTGAGAGTGAATGTTTTAGATAACCCAGCAGTTATTCTTGTCGATATGCTAAATGACTTTGTCATAGGAGCATTACAGGTTAAACGGGTGCAAGATGTCATAGAGCCTTTGCAGCGGCTCGTAGTTGCTGCGCGTAAAAACGATGTCCCCGTCATCTACAGCAACGACGCCCCCATTACCCCCAAGATGTTGAGGTAACTCAGAAATGGGGCGACCACGCAATAAAAGGCACACACGGCGCACAGGTTATTCCGGAGCTTAAGCCTGAAGAGGGCAAGGATTACCTTGTGGAGAAGCGCACTTACAGCGGCTTTTTCGAGACAGATTTAGACTCACTTCTGCGAAGCCTCTACAAGGGTGAAGGCGTAAAAACGATTGTGCTTGGTGGCTTCCACACTCACATGTGCGTGCGACACACTGCTGCAGATGCTTTCTTCAGAGGATACCACATTGTAATCGCCGAAGACGGCGTAGAAGCATTCACTCAAGAAGACCAAGAACAAGGACTAAAATACCTGGAAAACGTCTACAACGCCAAAATAATGATGGTTAACGATATAATCAGGGAAATCGTGAAATGAAAGTTGCTTATTGATTTGAAATCGCCTGGGGTTATTGTGCTTTTTGTGGCTGGTTTTTGTTTCCAATTTTTATTTTGAAAGAACAACAACACTTGGGGAACAACTGTTGTTCTTCTCGGCAATATTTATTTTTAAAAGAAGAAGAAGCCTAGAAAAACCGTTTTTCTTCTTCTGCCTGGCATATTTGTGGCAGTTTTTGGCACAAATACTAGACCCTCCCGTAAGGTAAGCTGCTCAGATTCAGAAGCTATTTTTGGTTGATTTCTTGATTTGGGTTTTTATTAAGGGCAAAAATAGGCGAAAACAAGAAAAGATAAAAAACCAGCTCTCTATATTGCTGTTAGGACAAGCCTTGTGTTGGGAACGTCAACCTCAACAATCCTGCAGCTTTCAAATTCTTTTCCTTCACCCAAAATACTTTTAACCAAGACATTGGCGCCTTCAACTTTAACGTAAATAACATCCCTAAACTCCACTTTTCCATTAAGAATCACGTTAAATTCACACATCTGCATTCACAATACGGGAAAATGACTTTCTGAGTTATAAGCGCTTTCATCAACATCTCATAAAACCTTGTCTTGCGTGGTCTTTGCCGTAGACTGGGTTGAAGCCTGAGCCGTTAACGATGAGCAACCCCTCCGCCGCCTTAAGATGTCAACGATTTCGCAAGTATGCGCCTTCGTCGGCAGTTTTATATTTACTTAAGTAGGTTAAGTTCATGTCACTGTTTGGTCACTGACCCGATGCTTCGAAACCTTCTGGTAAAATTCAAAAATATAGTAAGAAACGTCTCGGATTCTGGGTCTTTGAATTATAAGTTAAACTTATTTGTGCGACACGAATAATAAATAATGATGCAATATGCAAGAATCAACTTTCAATGTAAAACGTGCAAGATTAATACAGCTTATTTCTACATTCACTTTTGTTGGCTTAATTTTTTATTTAGATTTTGTTAATGCAATCGGTATCCAAACTGCTGTAGTGTTTCTTCTTGCAGTTACTATAGTTACCTCTTTAACAACTTATGGACTCCGTAAATACCGAAAGGAACAGAAGGAGAAGCAAGAAAGACTACGTGAAATTAGGGAGAAACATAGGATGCAAAAAGAAATAGCGACTCTGAAAGCTGAACTTAAAAAACAAAAAAGTGAACTAACCTAAAGGCTGCATTTAACTATTCTATCGGCGGCAGGATATTATTCTTGAGTGTCTTTTGCCGTAAACGGGGTTGAAGCCTGAACCTTTAACGATGATAACGCCAATTTCGTTCAAGTAAAGCTACGGTTCGTTAAGTTACCTTGGCAAAAAGTGGTAAACAGCCGAGATTGGCACCGTAAGCCTTTTATTTGTACAATTATCTATTTTTAGGGAACGTGGATTTCAAGAGGAATTAAGATGAGGGATCGTCACCTCAATAGCTGGAATCGTCGGGTACTTATTCTTTGAACTGTCCAGGGAACCCTCTGAAGCATCCGTTGAAAAATTTGCAAATCAATCCTTCTGTAGACGAGAGTATAAATTTCAAAAAGGAGAGGCAATGAAATGACCAAAATGTCTGGTGCAAAGGCACTTGTAGAATCCCTTGAGCAACAAAACGTAGATGTTATATTCGGAATCTTGGGCGGAGCAATACTGCCGGTCTACGACGCTTTATGCGGCAACGAGAAAATTAGACATGTACTCGCTAGACACGAGCAGGGGGCAGCCCACGCAGCAGAAGGCTACGCGCGAGCTAGCGGACGAGTAGGAGTCTGCTTAGCAACATCTGGACCGGGCGCTACAAACTTAGTAACGGGTATAGCGAACGCGTACATGGATTCCTCGCCGATGATAGCTATAACAGGTCAGGTTCCATCCACAAGCGTAAACTCATCCTATATGATTGGCAAAGATGCCTTTCAAGAGGCAGACATCATTGGCATCACGACGCCGATCACCAAGCATAATTATCAGCCGCGCACCATCGCTGAAATTCAACCAATGGTTAACGCCGCATTCTACATAGCGTCTTCAGGCAGACCCGGGCCAGTCCTAATTGACATACCAAAAAACATCCAATCTGACATCGCTGACGTAGCGACAGGAATCATAGAGAAAATTGAAGCACGAGGCTACAACCCCAAGATTAATCCAGATTTAGATAAAATCAGCGAAGCAGCCAATTTACTGGCTGAGGCGGTTGAACCAATGATACTGGCTGGCGGCGGAGTCATTTCTTCTAATGCGTCCGACGAATTAATGCAGATGTCGGATTTGTTGATGTCGCCAGTTGCAACAACTTTCATGGGCAAAGGTGCTTTTCCCGAATGCCACCCGCTGTCAGTTGGCTGCATTGGAATGCATGGAAACCCAGCTGCAAACAGGCTGATTGGTGAAGCTGACGTGCTGTTAGCTATTGGAACAAGATTTTCTGACCGTGCAACAGCAAACTTGGACACTTTTGCTCCTAACGCCAAAAAAATTCACATAGACATTGACGCGGCAGAAATCGGCAAGAACATTGAAGTTGACGTTCCAATCGTCGGAGATGCAAAAGTTTCGTTAAAGCTGTTGCATGCTGCCGTTGTAAAGAAGCTACCCAGGATGAAAGTTAGCGCGTGGTCAAAGCGTGTTAAGGAAGCTAAAGAGCAGCTGAGCCCATTGCTAAAGGAAAGACCCAAAGAATTGGTGCCAAAAGCCTTACTGATAGAGCTGAGAAAACTGCTGCCAGCAGACACCATTGTCACCACTGAAGTCGGGCAAAACCAAATGTGGTCAGCCCTATACTTCCAAGCGTTAAAACCGCGAACCTTCATCAGCTCCGGTGGACTTGGAACAATGGGCTTTGGCTTCCCAGCAGCTATAGGAGCAAAAGTTGCTTGCCCAGATAGACCCGTCGTAGACATAGCTGGCGACGGCAGTTTCTTAATGACTGAGCAAGAACTTGCCTGTTCAGTAGCTGAAAAGATTCCTGTCATAGTTATCGTGCTAAACAATTCGGTGCTGGGAATGGTGGCGCAGTGGCAGAGAATGCTCTATAAACGCCGTTACATGGCAGTTAACTTGGGAAAAACTCCTGACTTCGTAAAGCTTGCAGAAGCATATGGCGCACAAGGTCTACGAGTAAACTCGCTTGAAGAGTTCGAAAAAGCAGTTAAGACAGCGCTAAGCAGTGAAGTTACAACGGTAATCGATGTGCCTATTGGCTCAGAACATGATGTTGTTCCATTTGTGCCCCCAGGCTGCGGTTTACCACAACAGAGAGGTGACTACTAATGGAGACCGAACAAACCAAAGTAATATCTGTGCTCGTGGAAAACAAGCCAGGTGTTCTTCATGGCGTAGCCAACTTGTTCAGACGCAGAAACTTCAACATCGAAAGCATAACAGTCGGCCCCAGCGAAAACATCGAAACCTCACGCATGACAATCACAGTAAACGCTGACGAAAAAACACTTGAACAAGTTGTCAAGCAACTAGCAAAACTCATTGACGTCTTGAAAGTAGAGGAGCTAGAACCGGGTCACTTTGTGATGCGGGAACTAGCTTTGATAAAAGTTAACGTGCCGACCCCCAAAGACCGCTCCGACATAATAAACTGCGTAGAAGTCTTCAGAGGACGAATCATCGACGTCGCAACCGACAGCTTAACAGTTGAAATCACTGGAACACCCGACAAACTTGACGCGTTCCTAAACCTAATGCACACTACAGGCGTCATTGAACTTGCAAGAACAGGCATAACAGCATTGGCAAGGGGAGCAAAAACAGTAAGAATAGACGAATAAATCGTCCCCTACAACGGAAAACCTTAACTTTCCGTTCTCCAAAAATCACAACGTTTATTCAAAAAAATCGAAAATATTAGTTAATTGTAACAGAAGAGAGTAAACATGAACATAACAGAAAAAATCTTGGCTAAAGCCTCAGGAAAACAAGAGGTGCACCCAGGCGAAATCGTGGATGCAAACGTCAACATGATAATGGTGCACGATTTAACGGGGCCTTTAGCTGTTGAAGCCTTCAATAAAATAGGCGTACAAAAAGTTTGGAATAACCAAAAAGCAGTGGTTATACTGGACCATCAAGTACCCGCTGAATCCATTAACGCGGCAGAACTGCACAAGACCATGCGCCAATTCGCCAAAGACCAAAAACTCCTCATTTACGACATAGGCAGAGGCGGAATCTGCCATCAAGTTATGCCCGAAAAAGGGCATGTTGTTCCAGGCGCAGTAATTGTCGGCGCAGATTCCCACACTTGCACATACGGAGCCTTCGGAGCTTTCGCAACGGGAATAGGCTCAACTGAAGCAGCCGCAGTCTTAGCTACAGGAAAAATCTGGTTAAAAGTGCCTGAAGCAATTAAAATAAACGTGAAGGGAGAATTCCAAAAGTACGTTACGCCAAAAGACCTAATTCTGTCCATAATCGGGCGAATGGGCGTTGACGGAGCAACATACAAAAGCACAGAATTCACGGGTCCAACAATAAAGAGCATGAGCATAGCTGGAAGAATGACGCTGTGCAACATGGCGGTGGAAATGGGCGCCAAAAACGGCATCATCGAGCCAGATGAAACAACCCGCAAATTCTTAGAAGGCAGAGTCAAGGCGATGCCAAACTTTGAATCGTTAAGAAGCGACAAAGACGCCGTTTACGAGCTGACAGAGGAATTTGATGTTTCAAAGATGGAGCCCCAACTAGCGTGCCCATCATCTGTTGATAACGTTAAACCCGTTTCAGAAGCAGGCAACATATCAATCGAGCAGGCGTTCATCGGTTCATGCACTAACGGCAGAATCGAAGACCTGCGTTTAGCGGCTCAAGTCCTAAAGGGCAAACGTGTGAAAGACGGCGTTAGGGCACTTGTGATTCCCGCATCTCAGGAAGTTTACAAGCAAGCGTTAAATGAGGGCTTAATGGAAATCTTCACTGATGCAGGCGCAATAGTTTGCGGTTCAGCATGCGGTCCCTGCTTAGGCGGGCACATAGGCTTACTGGCGGCAAACGAGGTTTGCGTAAGCACTTCAAACAGGAACTTCATCGGAAGAATGGGCAGCACCAAAGCCAGCGTGTACTTGGCTTCTCCAGCAACGGTGGCGGCTTCAGCAGTCACTGGCAAAATCACTGACCCCAGAAAAATGGAGGCAAAAACATGAATATGAAATTCAAAGCCCCGGCGATAAAATTCGGAAACAACATTGACACAGACGTTATTTTGCCTGGAAAATACCTGACCTTAGTTGACCCAACTGAATTGGCGCAACATGCACTGGAAAGTTTAGACTGCACATTTCCAAAGAAAGCAGAGAAAGGCGTAATCTTGGTAGGCGGCAAAAACTTCGGGTGCGGCTCAAGCCGGGAGCAAGCGCCTCTGGCTCTAAAGTACGCGGGCGTAAAATGTGTGATAGCAGAATCTTTCGCCCGAATTTTCTTCCGAAACGCGATTAACATAGGTTTACCCGTGATTGAATGCGAAGGCATATCTGCCGCCGTTGAAACCGGCGACGAATTATCTGTAGATGTTGAAGCTGGCAAGATAGAAAATATTTCAAGAGGCAAAAGCTTTCAAGTAGAAAAGCTACCCTCATTCATAATTGAAATATTGGCAGATGGTGGATTAATCGAAAACCTAAGGAAGAAGATGAATAAAAAATGACTGAATACAAAATTTCCCTAATTCCCGGCGACGGGATTGGCCCAGAACTGACAGAAGCAACAATGAAAGTTTTAGACGCTGCCCAGAAAAAGTTTGGTATAAAACTTAACTTGGTTGAAGCTGAAGCGGGCGACGGGACCTTAGCAAAAAGAGGCGCTGCATTGCCAGAAGACACGGTTCAAAAAATCAGGGAATCCCACGCTTGCTTAAAGGGTCCGGTAGGCGAAAGCGCGGCTGATGTTATAGTTAAGCTGCGTGTAATGTTCGATTTGTACGCTAATTTGCGTCCGTTGAAGGCTTACCCTAACGTTCCGGTTGCTCGACCCGACATTGACATGATGTTTGTCAGGGAAAACACTGAGGACGTTTACAAAGGCTTAGAATTCACTGTGGGCAACGACACAACCATCTGCATGAGAGTCATCACAAGAGGCGCCTGTGAACGTATAGCCAAAAAAGCCTTCGCGATTGCCCGTTTACGCAACGGCAAAAAGAAAGTAACCGCGATCCACAAAGCAAACGTCATGCGGGTAACCGACGGATTATTCGCCAGCGTATGCCGCGAAACTGCAAAAAAGTACCCTGACATAGCTTTCAACGAGTTATACGTTGATGCAGCTTCGATGCGTCTGATAAAAGAGCCGCAAGTGTTCGATGTATTTTGCACCTGCAACATGTTCGGCGACATCCTCTCGGACGAAGCAGCCCAGCTAATCGGCGGATTAGGCATGGCTCCTGGCGCGAATATAGGTGACAACTTTGCCCTCTTCGAACCAATCCACGGTTCCGCACCGAACAGAGCGGGCAAACACACTGCAAACCCCATCTCCATGGTGCTGTCCGCGAAGATGATGTTGGAGTGGCTGGGCGAGAAATACAATGATAAAAAATGTATGCAGGCAGGTCAAGCAATCGAGAATGGGGTAATATACGCGTTACGTAACGGTCAAACTGTTCCAGACTGCGGCGGCAAAGCCACGACCGTGGGGATGGCGGAAGCCATTGCTGCAGCCCTAACAGTGAAAACTGGTTGAAAAAATGACAGATAAAACCTCAAAGCAAATCCGTATTTTTGACACAACATTAAGAGACGGCGAACAAACCCCCGGCGTTACTTTAACTGCAGACGACAAGATTGAGATTGCAGGTCAACTAAGCAAGCTAGGCGTTGACGTTATCGAAGCAGGTTTTCCAAGTTCTTCTGAGGGCGAAAAAAAAGTCGTCAAAGAAATTGCAAACTCAGGTTTAAAACCTGAAATCTGCGCTTTGACGCGTGCAACAAAAGGCGATATTGACGCCGCAATCGAATGCGAAGTTGACTTAATCCACGTTTTTATTCCCACATCGCCCGTGCAGATGAAGTACGCCGTGAACTTAACGCCTGAGCAGGTGCTGTCTGCAACCGTCGAATCGATCGAGTACGTTAAGAAGCATGGTTTCAAATGCGAGTTTTCGCCAATGGATGCCACGCGCTCAGAACCTGCATTCTTAAAGCATGTTTGCCGAGCAGCTGAGAAAGCAGGAATGGACACCCTAAACGTTCCCGACACTGTAGGCATCATGATTCCCAAAACAACCATCAAACTCATTGAAGAACTAAAAACTGTAGTTAACGTTCCCATCAGCACCCATTGCCACGACGATTTTGGTTTAGCCGTTGCAAACTCCTTAGCCGCAGTCGAAGCTGGCGCCGATCAGGTGCATGTTGCTGTCAACGGGTTAGGTGAGCGCGCTGGAAACGCTTCACTTGAGGAAGTGGTTATGGCTTTGCATCTGATTTACAAGTACAGGACAGGCGTAAACACGCGGTTATTATACAGCACTTCCAGGCTGGTTTCGTCATTGACCGGCATAAATGTGCAAGCTAACAAGGCGATTGTAGGAGAAAACGCTTTTGCCCACGAATCAGGCATTCACACTCGCGGAGTAACAGAGAAGCCACTGACCTTTGAGCCGATAAAACCTGAGTTAGTCGGGCGCACAAGGAAATTAGTTGCGGGAAAACTTGCTGGAACAAGCGGCATAAAAGCTGAACTGGAAGAAATAGGCATCCACCCGACAGAGCGGCAACTGCAGGAAATTGTCCAGCGTGTTAAAGAGTTAGGCGATAAGGGTAAAATGGTTACGGATGCTGATTTATTTGCGTTAACTTCAGCGGTCATGGGCGAAGTGATTGGGGAAGAAAAAATCATTGACTTAAGCGACTTAGCCGTTATGACGGGAATTAAAGTTATTCCGACTGCTTCAGTGAGGCTAATCTTGAACGGGAAAGAATATATTGCCGCCGAAACAGGCGTCGGCCCAGTTGACGCCGTTTTAAAAGCTATCCAAAAAATAACCAATAACATGGAAAACATACGGCTCAGAGAGTACCGTTTAGAAGCAATCACAGGAGGCTCAAACGCTGTAGCAGAAGTAGTCATTAAGGTGGAGGACGAGGAAGGCAACCTTGTTTCGGCATACGCCGCCAGAGAAGACATCGTTATGGCAAGCGTTGAAGCAATGATAAACGGTATAAACAAGCTTCTGCTTAAACATAAACAGGGAAACAAAAAGTGAAGATAGCTTATCAGGGCGAAAGCGGCGCTTACAGTGAAATGGCTGTCTACAAGTTTTTCGGCAGCAAAGCAGAGCCCGTTCCCTGCAGAGATTTTCAAGAAGTCTTTGAATCAGTAAAAACAGGCGCTGTACCGCATGGTGTGGTTCCGATTGAGAACTCTATTGAAGGCAGCGTCAACCAAAACTACGACCTATTCCTCACCTACGACCTGAAAGTCTGCGGGGAAGTCGCCGTAAAACTTGCCCATGTCCTCATCGGCAATCCAGCAGCCAAATTTGAAGACATCAAAACCGTTTACTCGCATCCCCAAGCATTAGCTCAGTGCCGCAAATATCTTGAAAAGCACAAATGGGAAATCATCCCCGCCTACGACACAGCAGGAGCGGTCAAAATAATCAAAGAACAAAACCTCACAGACGCCGCCGCCATCGCCGGCGAAAAAGCAGCTGACCTCTACGGCATGAAAATCCTCGCCCGCGACATCTCCGACAACCTAACGAACTACACGCGGTTCCTGGTGCTTAGCTTCGAAGATGCTGCGCCCACCGGCGACGATAAAACCTCAATCATATTCTCAACTAAACACCAGCCGGGAGTCCTCTATCATGCGCTCGGCGAGTTTGCATCAAGAAACATTAACTTGACAAAAATTGAATCCAGACCCACAAAAACCACCGCGTGGCAATACAATTTCTACTTGGATTTTGAGGGCCACAGGACCGAAAAACGCTGTGCTGAAGCCCTGCAGGCGCTGGAGAAATACGCTACATTCGTCAAAATCCTGGGCTCCTACCCAAGAGTCATCTAAAATTTTGTTTTCTTGTTTTGATGAAGCTTTGGGGTTAACATTGGAACGAATTTGTTACATATGTAACAAAAATGTGCCAATACCAATGGCTACCGCTCTACGACGTTTCGGTAAAAGTTCTCTATGATTTTGTGCCCTTCAGGATGGCATTGGCCTTTTTGGTTTATGCGTTCGGGGTGGAATTGGACTCCATAGAAAGGTTTGGTTTTGTGCTTGACGGCTTCGACTTCGCATGAAGCTGAATCCGCCAGCAAAACGAAACCGGCCTCAACGAGGCTTTCTTTTAAGACGTAATCGTAGTGTGACTCAGCCAAGGGTACTGTTTGCCCCTTTGGAAAGCCTGAAAATACTCCATCATCATCTTCATTATCCACAACCCGAACCCTTTCAAATCGGTCAAAAACGGGTTGAGCGAGCGACCCGACTTTGGCGCCAAATGCCCAACAGAGCAGTTGATGACCAAAACAAGTGCCGAAGATGGGCAAGCTGCAGGTTTTTATCAAATCAGCCGTTTCTCTGAATAAGCTCTGGTCGGATGGATCGACTATCCTCGCTACAGACCCACTCAAGATGATAGCGTCAATACTCTGTCCAATGCGGTAACCTTTATTGATATCTTGAAATTGAATGACGGTATAGTCGCTAAATTTGCCAACAGCTTCACGTAGGGCTTCATTTTTGTTGCCTTTCAAAGAGCAGTTGACAATTAATGATTTAGTCAAAAATTTCCCTATTTTTCTGCAGCTTCAAGCATGCGGTACATTGCTTCGTATGATTTGGTGAAGTCTGGGTCAGCTTCAGTCAACTTTGCCTTTAGCTGCTCCATGCGTTTCATGATTGCGTCTGCATCTCCGCTTTTAACCAGTTCAAGCCACTCTTTAGCTTTAGCCATAAACAAGTCTTCGATTGAAAAATCAGACAGTTTCGTTTGAAGGTTAGCATATAGGTCGGGGGTTTCCAGCGCTGTAACTTCTGCCAAAGTGAACAGCATCCGATAAGTGGTTCCGGCAACCTCTTTTGTCTCTGCAAAATCTTTGCGTTCCACAAGCGCCTCGCAGGCGGCAAGCCCCAAGAAATGCGGCAACCCCAAAACAACTGAAATCAACTCATCATGCTTTTTAGGAGACATAATAAAAACATGTGCTTCCACCTTTTCCAGCCACCCCTTGAATTTGAAAGCGTATTTTTCTTCTTCAGGGTTGGTGGGAGTCAAAATGTATGCTTTTCCTTTGACGCCGCTGCTTCCTGGACCAAA
Source organism: Candidatus Bathyarchaeota archaeon (assembly GCA_963828195.1). Lineage (GTDB taxonomy): Archaea > Thermoproteota > Bathyarchaeia > Bathyarchaeales > Bathycorpusculaceae > Bathycorpusculum. The sequence goes on along the minus strand of CAWHDT010000005.1, from coordinate 270,239 downwards.
AAGCGGGTGAGTGCCCAAAACTAAGCCATGTTTGATGTTCTCATGCATTACCCTGACAGGATACTCTTTGATTGAACAGATATCCATTACCACTTGTTCGTTTCTGATGCTGGGGGCTATAGTTTTGATGACTTCTTCAAAGCTGCTTATTGAAACGCATACTATAATAAGCTCTGCATCTTTGACGGCTTCAGTGAAGCTGACTGCGGTTTCAACTCCCAATTCCTTAGCCAGTTTCGGCAACTTCTCTGCTTTTCGGTCAGCGAGAACAACTGTCTCGCCGCTTTCTTTGCAGAATTTCGCGAACCAGACACCCATCTTTCCGGCGCCTAGAATCGCGGTTTTCATTCAAGAGCCTCGCTGATTTTTTCCAACCCGACCTTAATTTGATCTCTCGGCGCGGTTAAGGAAATGCGAAAATGCTCACTATAATCGCCGAAGGCTGTGCCTGGAGCAACGGCTACGCCCTTGTCAAGCAGTTCTAAAGTGAATTTTTCCGAGTTTAAACCCTTATGCATGGGAAACACGTAGAACGGCGCTTCAGGCTCAGTGAATAAGAATCCTGCTTTGGCTAAGGTTTTGCTTGCCATTTTTGCGCGTTCTTCATATTCCTTCTTTATTTTTGTGGCAAGTTGTTTCTGCATTTCTAGCCCTTTTAGCGCTGCTTCCTGAATAAAAACTGGGACGTTGTTGATTGTGATTTGGTTTAGCTTGGTTATGTTGTTGACTAACTCTTTGTTTGCCACGATGTAGCCTATTCGCCAGCCTGTCATGGTGAAGGTTTTGGAGAAGCCAGTGGTTAAGATGTGTTTGTGGTTGCCGTTGTACTCTAAGATGCTTTTTGATTTAACGAAACTGATTGTGCCATAAACCTCATCGGACAATATTGTAACGCCTTTCCTGTTGGCTATCTCAACTATGCCGTCAAGTGTTTCAGTATCCATGACTTTGCTTGTCGGATTGTTCGGATTGTTAAGTATAATCATGCGGGTGTTGCTGTCAATCATGGCTTCAAGCTTGTCTAAATCTACTTTCCAGCCATTTTCCATCTCGGTCTTTAAAAGTTTGGTTTGAGCACCAAGGCTTTTAGCGATTAAATCATAAGCTGTCCAGTAAGGCATGGGAATTATAACGTTTCCCCCAGCCTTCAACATAAGATACATTGTAGCGAATATGCCCCATTTTGAACCAGGAGTGATAACAACATTTTCAGCTTTAACTCCGTGGAATTCGGCGAGCTTTTCTCTGAGGTTGGTTTCGCCGTAAGAGGAAGAATACTTTGTTTTGCCCGCCTTCATCGCCGCGTACGCAGCTTCAATTATCTCGTTTGGCGTAGCTAAGTCTGGGTCTCCTAGGTTTAAGCGGATTATTTTTTTGCCTTGATTTTCGAGCCTTATGGCTTTCTCATTTATTTCGTAAAGCACAGATCAACTCTCCGTTAGAGTTCTTTCCCCTCTTGAACAGCACTGCACATATTAACTATTTCGCGGTAAACCGCTTCAACTTGCAGGGGGTCCAGATGAAATTCAACCGCTTTTTCCTTAACTCGCTTATACACCTCGTTTTCTCTGGAAGTGTCCCTTATTTCCATCCCCACTTTTTTCTTGGCTAACCCGATAGTTCTGCATATTTTGGCTCTTTCGTTTAGGGCATTTAGTATTTGCATGTCAACTTGGTCTACTTTTTTTCGAAGCTGTTGGATTTCATCCATTATTTCTGTCTCTCCAAAACTTTCGGTATAAAGCCAGCGCGAATCATATGGTCAGCTAAGGTTATGGCGACCGCGGATTCCACGGCGGGCACAGCCTTCGGGACCACACATGGGTCATGCCTGCCCTTAATGCTGAGGCGTGCATTTTCCATCTTAGACAGATTAACAGTTTTTTGTTCTTTGTTGATTGAAGGAGTTGGTTTAATGGCAACTTGCATCATGATTGGCATTCCAGTGGATATTCCTCCCAAGATGCCCCCTGCATTATCCGTTGACGTTGCAACTTTGCCGCTTTGCATAAAGTAGGCGTCGTTGTTTTCTGAGCCCTTTAACTCTGAAGCTCTAAAGCCCAAGCCGAACTCGACACCTTTTACGGCGGGAACATCAAACAGGGCTTTTGCCAAATCCGCATCAAGCGAATCAAACAGTGGCTCACCAACGCCTACGGGGACATTTAGGGCAATGCATTCAACTATTCCTCCGAGACTATCCCCCTCTTTTCTCGCGGCAACGATGGCTTCTTCCATTCTTTCTGCACAGGCAAAGTCTGGACATCGAGTAACCGCTTTGTACCTGTTGTTGCGGATTTCTTCAGCAGTAAACGCTTTATCACTTTTAATTTTGCCAACTGCTCGGGTGTAAGCTAAAACGTCAACGTCGAATCTGCTCAGCAGTTTTTTGGCTACCGCGCCGGCCATGATAAGTGCGACTGTAAGCCTGCCTGAGAAGCGTCCGCCGCCTCGGTAATCGTTAAAGCCTCCATACTTTATGCTTGCTGGGTAGTCTGCATGCCCGGGCCGTGGTAAATCCTTGATTGCCTCGTAATTGCTTGAGTCAACATCCTTGTTTTCAACGATTAAAGCTATTGGGGCGCCAGTTGTGAAACCGTTAAAAACTCCTGACAATATTTTGGCTGAGTCTTTTTCGATTCTTCCCGAAACAATTTTGGGTTCCGGTGGAATGCGTCTATCCAGTTCTGCTTGAATATCTGCTTCGGAGAAGCGCAACCCTGCTGGGCAGCCATCGACGACTACGCCGACGACGCTGCCGTGGCTTTCGCCGAAAGTGGTTACTGTGAATTCTTTACCAATCGAATTTCCCGCCAACAATTTCAGCTCCTACCTGTTTTAGATGAGTGAAGAACTGCGGATAAGACTTTCGAACACACTCAGCGTGTTGAATTGTAGTTTGGCCTTCCGCACCTAAAGCTGCAACCGCGCAGGCCATCGCTATGCGGTGGTCGTTGTGGGGGTCAATTACTGCGCCATGCAGGGCACAGGGGCCTTCTATAGTTAAGCTGCTTGAATCTGCCTTTATTTTTGCGCCCATCTTTCTCAACTCAAGATAAAGCGACTTCAACCTATCCGACTCCTTAAGTTTGAGCCTTTGTGCACCGCTGATTTTTGATGTGCCTTCGGCGTAGCATGCAAGCGCGGCGCAGGCTGGAACTAAGTCAGGAATATTTTTTGCGTCAACATTGACGGGTCCAAGCGAATTGCCGGTTCCGTTTATTTCGATGCTGCTGGGGCATACTTTTCCTTCGATTCCCATTTGCTTTAGGATTCCCAGAATTGCCTTGTCGCCTTGAACACTTTTGTATTCAAGATTACTTACCTGAACTTTGGAGCTTGTTATTGCTGCGGCAGAGAGGAGGAATGCAGCTGAAGAAAAATCACCTTGCACTCTGCAGTCAACAGCCTTGTAGGTTTGGTTAGCGGGGATCTTTATGAGTTTAAAGTTGTCGTGAATTTCCAATTGAATCGCATGCTTAAAAAGAACATCACTCGTCATTTTAACGTAATCCGCGGATTCAAGGGGAGTCGTTAGGGTGATTTCTGTGTCCACTTTTGCCATTGGGCAGGCAAGCATTAATCCTGAAATAAACTGGGAACTGACATCTCCCGGAATGGAGGTTTCGCCTCCTAAGATGCCGCCGCCCTCGACTACAACGGCGTCTTTGCCCCCAAGTTTTCGCAGATGCGCTTTTGCCCCGAGTTCCTCGAGACTTTTGATTAATGGTTCGATGGGTCTATGTTCAATTGAACCTTTAAAAATTAGAGTTGATGGGTCAGGCGGTAAAGCCGCTACAGGTATCATGAAACGCAATGTGGCGCCTGATTCACCGCAGTTAATAGGCTCTTTGGCGTTTGTAAGCGGGTTTGCGCCCGTAATAGTCCAGCAGCCTTCAGCCGCCGCCACGTTGGCGCCTAAAGCAGTGATGGCTCGCAGGGTTGCTTGGGTGTCTTCTGACAAAAGCGGATTTGACACTTTGGAAACTCCCTCGGACAGTGCAGCGGCTATTGCCATTCTCTGTGTGTAAGACTTTGATGGCGGAGCACAAACCTCGCCGTTTAGTTTTTCAGTTTTCTTAATGATTATGTTTGTCATTGGCTAGAGCACCTTGGCTTTTTCACGGTTAATGTTAGCCTGTATTATTGTGCCGTCATATTTTTGCAGTGCTGTTTTCACGGAATCAACTTTGCCCCTGGGCGTAACCGCCGTCACCGCAGGTCCTTTGCCGCATAATCCAGCCGCCGCCGCTCCGGCAGCCAACGCATCAATCGCGATTGAAGGGTTGTACCCGAAGGCTGAAGAATAAATTAAGCCGTTAAGCGTTAACGCCTCCCAAACCTTGCCTTCCAGCGCTTGCTTGTAGGCGACTTCAACAAGCGGTTTCACAGTTTGAAGCCTCGCCACGTCAGCGTTGGCTGAGTACGCTTTCTGGGGCGGCACATGGAAAAGAACAATTAAGTCTTCAGCCAACGGCAACTGCTTAACTATTTCCCGATTCAAATTGTCAGTAATAACTGCTCCGCCGAAGAATGACGCAGATGCATCATCAAAAGCGCCTGTTACAGTCACTTTGGCGTCAAAAGCAGCATCCACGCCTAAATTGACAAGTTCTAAGTCGCTAAGCGTTTTGTCCAACGCTGCCGTAGCTGCCAGGGCTACTGCGTTTGCGGCTGTGCTGCTGCTTTTAAGTCCTTTAGCGATAGGGATATTTGACCAAGTTTTTACTTGGGCGCCAAAACTGTTCTCTAAGCTGAACCGCCGCAGAACCCGCATCACGGTTTTTTCGGTTAAAGCGGTGTTTTCTTTGGGGTCAGAGGTTATTTCTGCCTTGATAACATGGGGTTCATCTGTTAATTTTACTTCGGCTTTAGTCCACAGGTCAACCCCGAATGCTGCGCCCTTGCCAAGCGCCATTGCATTCACGATTGTTGCCGCGCCATGAGCTATAGCCGTCGCTTTCCCAGTCACTTCTGCACCGTCCGCAAGTGATTAAGCGCTGCCTTCCTCATAACCGCAACTGGCGCCTTGCAAGCAGTGAAGATTTCGAACGAAACGGCGCCTTGAGAAATCAGCATTTCCACTCCGCCCACGACTTTGGCTCCTGCCGCTTTAGCATCTTTAGCGAGCTTCGTCTCAATTGGATTATACACTATGTCCATCACTGCCAAGTCAGGTCTGAGCCATTCGGGTGCAACTGGGGTTTGATCGGCGTTTGGTTTCATCCCGATTGAAGTGGCGTTAATGAGCACTTCGGAGTTACCGAGGTTATCTTTTACTGCGTTTGGCGAGAGCTTGTCTGCGCTGATTTTTTTGTTGAACTTTTGTTTCAATAGCCCGGCTAATTCGGAGGCTGGTTCAGGTGTGCGGTTCAAAATTACCAGTTCATCTGCGTCTTGCGAGAGCGTGTACGCTATTGCTTTTGCGGCGCCGCCTGCTCCAAGCAACAGCACCTTTTTACCTTTTAGCTCGACGCCGTTTTGTTCCAGCGCAGTTAGGGCTCCGACGCCGTCCGTGTTGAACCCGAGAAGGCGCCCATCTTTGTTCAGGATAGTGTTGACGGAACCTATGGCTTTGCCAGTGGGGTCCACTTCATCCAAGAATTTTATGACGGCGTTTTTATGCGGCATAGTTACGTTTAAGCCGTGGATGCTTAATGCGCGCATGCCCTTTACCGCGTTTTCAACCTCCGCGGATTTTACTCTGAAGGCTAAAAAAACATAGTTTATTTTCAAAGCCTCAAACGCCGCATTATGAATAATTGGGCTAAGAGTGTGCTCTATGGGGTCACCGATTACTCCGCAAACCTGGGTTTTTCCTGAAATAACCATGATTTATGCCCCCAAGAGGTCGTAGGTCGCCCTCATTTCCTGAACAGTCATTTGACCTGCAGCGGTTTCACTGCCCTGCTTCAAAGAAGCAAACGTGAAGAAGGCACCGAACAACGGCGAAAGAAGCCTGGAAACTTTTCCTTGCTCGCCCATGCAGAAACAGACAAGCTTAGTCTTGCTGGACATGGCGGAAACAAAATTCAGCATTGCAAGGTTATCTTCCATTTTATTTGCTGTCGTCACGATTTTGCAGACATTAGCGCCGCAAGCCATTTCTTCTTCCAGAATTTTTACCATTTCAGAAATGTTTAATGTGCCGTTAAAGTTGTGGTAGGAAACGATTAGTTTAGCGCCTAAAGGCTTGAGTTCACCGATTGTTTCTTTAAGTTTTAAGCCGCCTAAGTCAACATCTACATATTCAAAACCGTTTTTAGCAGCCAAAAATAACGTTTGCTGCCGCGCTGTTTCTGTTCCACCAAAAAAGCCGTTTTCAATTAAGAGCTTGTTTGTTGCGATTAGAGGAATTTTTGTGCTTTTAACAAGATCCTTTAGGTTTCTGGCTGCTCCAAGGTGGTCCAGTCTTACTTCTACGAGGTTTGCCTTTTCTTTTTCAGCTGTCTCGATGAGACTTAATGCTTCCTCGATGTCTTTTGGGAGAATCGAAACGCAGATTCTAGTTGTCACTTTTCTATCACCGTTTCTTCAGGCACTGATATGCCGAAGTGCCGGCCTCCCTTGGCGGCTAAGTGCACGATAACTTCGTCGCTGGGTTTAAGCTCAGTTACGGGCTTTGAGCCTTCTTGCGTTACTAGGCGAATGGTTTCGGCGTTTTGAAGGATAGTTTTTATGGTTTTGCCTTCGACTTGCGCTTCTACTAAGATGAGCGGTCTGATCTCGATTTTTATGCGTCCCACGTTGGTTTTGCGGGTTTTGCCTTCGCGATTGACAACTATGACTTCGTCGCCTGCCTTGAATTCTTGCAGGTAACGAGTGGTCTGCAAACTGCCCAGTGTATACATGGAACAGGACCCCGCGTTCACCCTAAACGGCCGAGACGCAACATAGGGGTTCTCATGCACCTCTGCCTCCACCAAAAATAAACCAGCACTTTGGCTGCCCACAAGCATCCCCTCACCTTGAGTCATCAAATCGCACGTGTCTACGCAAACTCGAGCGCCCGTGCTGATGGGCTTGGTAGAAATTATTTTTGCCACAGCCATTTCAAGCTTCAAAGCTTCAGGCTTAACGACTGCAACTGCTTTGAGAATTTCCTCGCTGTCTGAAGTTTTCAGTAAAACTCCATCGGTTCCTAATTCGAGGGTTTCCAGCGCTATCTTGGCTTCTTCAGCAGTGGTAACTTCGGCAATGAGTTTACTTTTGCCCTTTATTCGGGCAATAAGGTTTTCTAAAGGAATAACACGCCAGTTAGCGCAGCTTATAATTAAGTAGCTTGCTCCAAGCTCTGCCGCTTCAACTATTTGGTTTTCAGTTTCTTTATCACTGATACAAATCCGCAGAATCTCGTTTTTAACATTGGCGTTTTCCAGCCGCTCTCCTTTGTTTGGAGAAACAATGTCAACCTGTTTGTTTTTATCGATTGCCCAAAATGTAGCTTTGCCGCTATCAATAACTACATCAAAGTAATCGTCAATGATTTTTGATGGCGGGGCAGCTAGTTTTTTGCCAATTTCGATCCATAGTTCCTTCAAGGTTTTTCACCGAGAATTTTAAGCGCTTGCTCCACGCTGGCGCCGCTGTGAACGATTGCTGAGAGCGCTTTTACTATCAGGGTTGGGTTTTCGTTTTGGAACACGTTTCTTCCTATGGAGAGTCCCGCGGCTCCCGCCTCCAGAGCGTCATGTGTGGTTTGGAGGATTTCTTGGGCAGATTTGCATTTTGGTCCTCCGGCAATCAAGACTGGAACCGGGCAGCTTTCGACAACCTCTTTGAAGCTGTCTATTTTGCCTGTGAAGTTTGTTTTAATTATGTCCGCTCCCAGTTCAGCGCCGATTCTTGCTGCGTGGGCTACCACTTCTGGTGCATGTTCGTCCTGTATTTTTGGTCCCCGCGGGTACATCATCGCGAGCAGCGGCATGCCGTATAAGTCGCATTCTTCGGCTACACTGCCTAGGTTGCTTAACATTTTGTCTTCATCTTGTGAACCGACGTTCACGTGGACGGAAACGGCGTCTGCGCCAAGCCGAATGGCTTCTTTGACGCTGCATACTTGAACTTTACCGTTTACGTTGGGGCTAAGGTTTGACATGCCTGACAACATCACTATTAACCCTGCGTTTCCAGCGTCAACGTGTTTGGCGATGCCTTTGTGGACAAGCACTGCGTCAACTCCGCCTTTTAGGAGTTTATCGATTATTTGCTGCATGTTAGTGATTCCCCGAATTGGGCCTATTGTTACGCCGTGATCCATGGGCACGACTACGGTGCGGTTGTCTTCCTGCATGATTCTTTTTAATCGTCTTGTTTTTCCTTGATTCATGTTTCGTCACCTTTGCTTATTTCGAAGTCCTTAATGAGTTTTTAATTAGCGCAAGCGCTTTTTCACGCTCATTCCAATCTACAAAAAGCAAAATACTTGACGTTATGGTCAGTATGCCTGAAATGTTTATGCCGTTCAATCTGAGGTCTTCGCTGATTTTCCCAATTATGCCATGGGTTTCCTCTAAGCCGACCCCGCTTGTTTTTATGAAAACCAAGTCTTTTTTGACCGCCATCGCTATGGTTTCCCTGTTGCTTTTTGTGATATTGTGGATGTCGTTGAAGAGTGCGTCCAAGGTTTTTTCTTGAGAAGCATAAAGTATGATTGAGTTTGTGTTCATCGACATGCCCAAAAGCTGCGAGTGCTGTTTGGTTTTCTCCACCATTTCCTGGATGATTTGGGGGTTTGCGGAGATGCCGTTTCCGACCACCGTTATTTCAGCAACTGGAAAAGGATGAGCTATTTCCGCGTCCAGTTCCGTTGCTAATGCGCCCGTGATTACGGTGCCTTCTTTAGTTAAGTTGCCGTGCGCGTGGTTGATTACTCGGACGTTGATGTTTTTGGGTTTGTACTTTAGGGCTTTGCTGTGGATAAATTTGGCGCCTGAATCAGCTAACCCCACTATAGTGTTAACGTCGATTTCTTTTAGGCGCTCTGGGTTCGACACGATTTTTGGGTCGCCTGACATTATGCCGTCTGCGTCGGTGACTAAGACGATTTCGTCAGCGTTCAGGGCTTCAGCTAAGATAAACGCTGTTGTGTCGCTGCCGCCTCTTCCAAGAGTGGTGATTTTGCCGTCCTTTGTTTTGCCGAGGAACCCCGCCACCACAGGTATGACGCTTTTCTCCATGACTGGCAGTATGCATTCGCGAATATTTTTTTCGCAGTCCTTCAGTATTGGGTTGGCGTTTTGGAATGCTGAATCAGTAATTATCGGCCAGTTGCTGTCGATGGGGTCGAAGTAGCAGGATTCGGCACCGTTGTTTTTCAATGCAGCAGCGAAAATTCTTATGCTGGTACGCTCGCCCATAGAGAGGATATCGTCCAAGTCTTTTTTCTCCAGTTTCCCGTGGGAAGCGTTTTTCGCCGTCGTCATAAGGACATCGGTTGTTTTACCCATAGCAGAAACTACAACAGCGACCTGTGTGCCCGCCTTGGCTTCGTTGACCACGGCAAGCGCCGCTTTCAAGAGCCGCTCATGATCCGCCAGGCTAGACCCCCCGAATTTAACAACAATTCTTCTGCCAGAATCATTCTTCGCCATCGCTTACACCCGTGCCTTGCCCAGAACCTTGCTTAAAAAACTTTTCAGTTCTGGGCTTAAGAAAAATAACCGTAAAAATAGTAGTCGAAGCTGAGCGATTGTGCGGAACTGTTTCCTTTGTGGCTTTTGCAATTGGACATGTAGCTTCGAACCCTTGTTCAATGAGACGTTATCAAGAAAATATAAGCGTTTCGGAATTAGGCTCTGTGAAATTGTCGGTTGAAATGTGGTGAATGTGAAAATTCGTTTGATTATTTGTAGAACGCATGATAGTGGTCTTTTATTTTAAGAAAATGCGTGTTTCTGTATAAGTCAAGAAATCTTGTGGCAATGAATCTTTACGAGAACCCTTTTATCGCTAACTCTACCTAAAACTAATTATGAGTGGAATCAGCAAAAGTTTCTCATTGCTTCTTATTGCTCTCTTAGCCGTGTCAAGTCTAATAATGGCAAAACCAGCGTCTGCTCAGTCGATACCTACTCCGTCTGTTCCAACATTTACATTGAAAATTGTTGCACGACCATTCAGTGTAGCTCCAAGTACCACAGTGGACCCATACACAGGACAGACTACAATAACACAAAACGGATACTCAATACAGAACCAGTCAATAGATGTTACGATAACCAATCAACCTTTTACGTCGTACTCGGTAAACGGTTCAGAAGTTAACCTTTGGTATCAGGTTCAGTATAAGGGGCACTATGATTCTGATTGGCAACTTTACTCATATTCTAATTCGATAACTCCTGTTGGATTAACACAGTATTGCATTCAGTCAAATGGCGGCTACACGACTATTTCGGTTCCAATTAACAGCGATGAACCGCTTAACCCAAATGGAGAACAAGTTGGCAGCGTAACTAATTTTCCAGTGGGCGGTCAAGTAGACTTTCAAGTCAGAGCATTGATAGGTCAACCCAATGTGGAACAAGAGGGACAAATGGGCGATATGGTATTTTTTAATGGTGAAACGGGCGATTGGAGCAACACACAAACCATAACTGTTCCTGCAACTTCTGCTTCACCAAATCCAACAACATCGCAAACGCCATCTCCAACTCCAACCGCAACACCCACGGTTCCAGAGTTTTCATCGATAACGATTTATATTATTATCATTGCCTTATTGGTTGTCATTGTTTCTCTGCTACTTTATATGAGAAAAAGAAAACCCGTTAATTCAAGTCAGCAAACTGTTTCCAACAGTGGCATATAAAATTTGGGTGATTTATCAGAAAAAGAATAACAAAAAAGCTTCTTAGCGTCAAGTTTTTTTGCTTGCATTTTAGATTAGGGTTTTCCACTTATTTTCGCCTTCAGTTTCCAACCGATTTTTCGCGGAGAAAACGTCAACCGACGACTTAAGAACTTGGAATTAGACTGTAGTTATGATTTTCGTTGCGGTTTCGAAATGTCGCTTGAGGGGGCTCTTTTGGAAACAAGAATCGCAACAACACCCAAAAAAATCAAAACGCCGCTGAGACCGAGAAAAAGAAAGACGTGGTCACCTTTGACGTAGGATAAAAAATACAGAGCCGACGTAAGAGCTATAAAAATGACTCCGAAAACGATAATTCCCAGTCCCTGCAAAAACGCTCGTTTTCTTTCCATCCGCAAACCACGTCAAGTATTACAGGGAAAAACTATAGTTTAAGTTTTGTCTCGGCTTTCCCACGCTTTAGACTTTGGGGCAAAGAGCGCATAATTTTATCAGCTTGACAGTGCATAAGAAACAATGGAAGTACACCGCGATGACAATCCGAGAAGACTGGCAGAAAATCCTTGTTGAATGCAAAAACAACGTTCAAGCCTGCATTCAGCCATGCATCGCCACCATTCGGGAGCCCCAGCCTAACTTGGGTGTAGGTGCAGGCGGCGACGTTATGAAGCCGATGGATTTGGCAGCTGAAACCGCAATCGTTGAAACCCTAAAGCGGCATGACGTTTCGTTTACACTGATAAGCGAAGAGTCAGGAGTGAAAAAGTATGGTTCTGCTGCAGAGGAGTGTTTTGTTACGGTTGACCCTGTTGATGGAAGCACAAATTTTATGCACGGCTTACCCTTCTACGCTTGCTCAATCGCGGTTTCAGACAAACGTCCGCTTGCAAACGTTTACGCGGGCATGGTCACGGACCTTTTCCACGACGTAACCTACACTGCCTTCCGAGGCGAGGGGGCTTACCGCGACGGCGAAAAAATTCATCCCTCAAAAACGTCCGACTTAGGCGATGCATTGATAGGTTTAGATTTGAACACCTACAAAGTCAAGGAAATCGCGCCCAGACTAACCGCTCTTATTGGCGAAACAAAGCATATCCGCCATTTCGGCGCCAACGCGCTTGAACTCTGCTATGTAGCAAACGGGTTGACAGATGCGTTTGTTGACATACGCGGAAAACTACGCACGACCGACGTGGCGGCGGCTTTTCTCATCATAAAAGAGGCGGGCGGAATAGTGACTTCGCCGAGCAATCAAGCTTTAAACGTCGAGTTGGATCCACGGCAAACTTTGAGTTTTGTGGCTTCAGGCAACAGGGAGATTCATAAAAAAATCTTAAGCCTGGTTAAATGAGTATGTTGCGTTTGCTTTGGCCTTACCCCGCTGCTCTGGTAAAAAATGGAAAAACCAAAGTTCTCCTCATCGCTGACCCGCACCTCGGCTGGGAAATGTCCCTTCAAGAAAAGGGAATCCACGTTCCAAGCCAAACCCAAAAAATCCTCAACAAACTAACCGCAATAATCACCAAACACAAGCCGCAGCAGCTGATAATTGTCGGCGACGTAAAGTACTCGGTGATTTCCAGTGAATTGGGCGAGTGGCATGACATCCCCGATTTTTTCGTAAAACTGCAGGGTTACGTTGATGAAATAGCGGTGGTGCGGGGGAACCATGATGCTAACCTTGAACCTCTTCTTCCAGAAAGTGTGAAGCTGCTGCCTGCGACTGGAGAAGTCATTGGGGATGTAGGCGTTTTTCATGGTCACAAATGGCCTTCGCCCGCTTTGCTGCAGTGCAAAACCTTGGTTATGGGGCATTTGCACCCTGTTGTGGTTTTCCGTGACCCAGCAGGATTCAAAATTACCAGGCAGGTCTGGATGAAAGCAAACTGCAACTCTGAAGCCTTAGCCAAGATTCTGCTGCAGAAGCACAACGTGAAAATCAAAGGCACCGTGACGGAAACACTCAAGAACCACTACAATGTCAGGCTGAAGGCGAAGGAGATTTTCATTATGCCCAGCTTCAACGATTTCCTCGGCGGCAGACCAATAAACGAAACAAGACCCCGAAAAGAAATCGGCAGCGAAGCGTTGATTGGACCCGTGCTGCGCTCGGAAGCAGTGGATGTGGATAACTCTGAGCTTTACCTTTTAGATGGCACATATTTAGGAACTTTAAATCAACTAAGAAACTTGTGATTTAGTCGGGGTTTGCTGGTTAACTTTTATATTTGCGGCATGTTATATGCATGATATAGTTTAAGGGAGGCAAAAATAAAGTGAAACTTGTAACTGTCCTGTTACCAGAAGCTTATCTTGAAGGTTTAGATGAATTAGTCCGAGCTAACATGTACCCGAGCAGAAGCAGCGTAATCCGCTCTTCCGTACGTGATTTGCTAAAGAAAGAGCTCTGGGAAAACAAACGCCAAAGATAAACGGCTCTAAATTCCTTTTACTGAATCGCAAAGCTGACTTGCCGCTTTCGCTGGGTCTGCCGCCATCGTGATTTCTCGCCCAACAATAAGGTAGCTGGCTCCCGCCTTAACCGCCGTTTCCGCAGCTCCACCCTGAGCCCCAACACCGGGCGAGTAGATGGGGACTTTTTCCCCGAGAATCTTTTTTACTTCACTTATCTTTTGAGGCACCGTTGCGCCGACGACCACTCCGTCAGCACCCCATTTCAAAGCTTTTCTGGCAAAAGAAACGTACTGCAGCGTTTTTTCGCCTGTTTCCTGATCAATTATTGTTTGTCCGTAGCCTTCGTTTGCTCCTTTGTGGCTCATGTAGCAGAGAAGTATAACGCCTCGGTTAAGCCTCTGTGAAACCTTGAAGAGTGGCTCTAAGCCTTCCTCCCAGCCTACAAATGGGTTGGCGATTAAAGCGTCAAAACCCGCCGCGTAATAGTAGTCAGCTATAACTTGGTTGGTTGCGCCTATGTCGTTTACTTTAGCATCCATGATTGCAAGCAAGCCTTGTCCGCGAATCTGCTCCACAAGCTGCTGCACGCCGTCAAAGGTGCCGAGCGGAAGCGTAAGATGATGGTTTATTTTTACTGCGCAGATGTATGGGTGAACGGCTTTGAGGATTTTCTGGGCTTTACCTAAAATTTGGCTCCGGTTCCCTGGAGCTTCATAAGGAAAATCCAGCGCCAAAACAATCGGAGAACTCTTGCTCTTTGCAGCTTCCTGCATTTTCTCTTTAAACGACAAAGTTAAGCCTCTGCTCTATGATGTTGAGTGCTGGGCTATTTCATTTTTTCGCATATTTTCAAATGGGCAAAACGCGTTTCTAAGTTGAAAATTCTTCTGTCCTTCTCTACGGCATTGCATCATTTTTGAAAACTAAAGAAAAACCTTGCGCGAAATCCTATATGATGCAGAAGAACAACAGTTGTTTCCGAGCTATTGCTGTCTTTTTGAAAAAATGAAGAAGAAGAAGAAAAAAAACATTTTCAGTGGGCTTCTTCTTCTTTTGAATAAAAATTGCCAAGAAGAACAACAGTTGCTTCCCAAGTGCCATTGTTCTTTTAAAAAATTAGAAAATTATTAAAGCAAGATTTGATTGCTAACTCGTATCAGGTGGAATGCGCTTTCAAAGCACTTTCAATAGCAAAATTCGGCGGCAGCCTCTTAGACGTGGAAGGCAAAGGAATCCCAAAAATAATCAAGCAGATAAAACATATCCGCAAAAAAGACGGTTTTGGCCCGATTGTTGTTTTTTCAGCGCCTATGGGCTGCACCGACGCGCTTATACGGATAGGCGAATCCTACGCGCAGGCATGCCAGCTTCCTCTTGAACCCGTCTTTGAAATCTATAAGCGGCTGGCGAAGGCTCATGTTGAAGGAAAATGGCTTGAACAAGCCTTAGATGAGTTGGATAATTACCAAGCTTTAACGCAGGCTACCCTGGACTCAGTTAATAAACGCTTCAGCGGCAACGTCAAAGCAAGAATCCTGACGTTAGGCGGAGAACTCGCCACGTTGACGTTGGCGGATTACATTATAAAAAGCAACGGCTTAGACTCCTGCCGCCTCCCGCTGGAAGATTGGCCCATCGTCACTGACGACAACTTTGAAGACGCGGTTCCGAACTACGATTTAAGCAAAAAAAGAATCCACGCCCTAATTGAGCCGTTGGAAGACGGCAAAATAGTTTCTTTAGCGGGTTTCTTAGGCGTTACTGCTGATGGCCTTGAAACCATATTGGGCAGGGGCGGTTCAGATTTAACAGCGGTTTTCGTTTCGTGCCTTCTAAAAGACCTCTACAGCGCTGAAACTTTGTTGTATAAAGATGTGCCTGTTCAAAGCGCCGACCCCAAAGTGGTGCGTGGACAAAAAACTGAGCATGTTAAGGCGCTTACTTACAATGAGGCTCATAAAGCTTCGATGATGGGTATGAAAATAGTTCAGAGCCCAGCAATCGCCATGGCCAGGCGCTTCACGCAACCCTTAATGGTGGTTCCCATTGATGAGCCCGACATGTACTCGGTGATTGAAGCCCAAACAAGCGGCGGAGAAATTGTGAAGTGCTTAACAGGCAAGTCGCGCTGCGCCATTCTTTCGATGAATGATGAAAAAAGCAGGTCGCTTGAGGATTCCTTGAGAATCTGGGAGAGACGAAGCGACTTTATGGATTTAGGCGCCGAAACCATGGAGACGGGGGAGCGGATTCGCGATTTCCTCTTCTTAGACTCTGATTACCTCAAGAAAAACGAGGAAAAAATAAAGGGTTTTGACGAGGACATGAAAATAGAGTACGGCTTAGGCGTAGTCACCCTGATCGGCGACAGAATGAAGAGTTCCCCAGGCGTGGCGTCATTGGCCATCAGCGCAATCTCGGGAATCAACATCAAACGGGGAATCTTTGCACCACACACATCACAAATAATAATTGTGGTTGAGGGAAAAAAACGTCAACGCCACCGTTGCAGCAATCCACCTGAAGAAACAGGAAATGAACAAACCCTCAAGTTGACCGCGCAGGACCAACAATTTTCAATCATTAATTTTTAGGTGCCGAGGAACCCGCATCGACACGTTTGTAGCCTGTTTGAATCCGAACCCAGTTAGGGTTTGGCAGAAAAAGAATATAACTTTGCTGTGATACTAGCATAGATTTCCGATTAAGAATAGAGTGACTATGCGTGTCGTTAGCAAAATACTTCTCAGTTAAAAGGTCACTTTTCGTCATGGTCATAGGCTTGATAGTTTTTGCCATCTATCTTTACTTCTTCATCGGTTTTAACCAAATTTTACTAGTTATAAAACACATTAACTCGGTGCAATTCACATTTTTCTACGTTATTGCACTCGCTGGAGTATTGACTTCGGTATTTTTTTGGTCAGCCGCGTGGAACAGCATCCTAAGGGCTCTTTCAATCAAAATTTCGTACAGACGGGCTTACCTGTATTATTGGGTCAGCTACTTTACAGATTTAGTTATTCCATGCGTAACCGTCTGTGGCGAATTAACCAGGTTATATCTGGTCCAGAAAGAGACAAAAGAAAGCTACGGCGCACTTGGAGCGGTCGCTGTAACTAACCGTATAGTTGCCTACACAGTCGTAACCGTCGGATTATACAGCGGAGCCGCATTAATACTATTCAAACCCGGCATCCCATCATTCATAACAAACATTTTCATTTTGTTTTTGGTAGGCGTAACAATATACATGGGTGTGCTTCTTTATCTGGCGTTTTCCAAGCAAGCGGCAAGAAACATCGCGAAATTTTACCTTAAATTACTTAAAATATTCAGACCCAAAAGTTACCTCAAAACTAGCATGGAGAAAACCCAAGAATCGCTGGCAAACTTCTACAACGGATTCCAAACGTTCCGCAAAAAACCGCGCCTACTAATAAAACCCTTCACTCTCCACTCAATTTCGTACCTTCTTGGCTTATCCGTTTACATATTCATTTTTTATGCACTGGGAGTACCCTCGGCAACCCCGGAATTCTACATAGTTGTTTTCTTCATCACCACAGCATTTCAAGATGCAACAGCAAGCTTCTCAGTCGGCTCACTTGAAATTTTCATAGCAACCATTTTAGTAATCTATGGAATAAGCCCAGGCTTCAGCGGGATTGCAGCGGTAGTGTTGAGAAGCGCTATTTTCTGGTTCCCGCTATTCGTGGGCTTCGTCTGCCTGCAAATTGTCGGAACTAAGAACCTGCTTGCCCCAAAATCTAAAGATGCAAAAGGCGAGATGGGTAAACTTGAGGAAAGTATTGAGCAGGCTGAAAAAGAGGGAAAAAAAATAGCCGTAATAGCAATTGAATGCTTAACTAAATACTTGAAGGTGGGTTGGGGGATGCTGGGTTTGTAGGGGAAGTGTTCCGAGCTTTGGAAGGCGGACTTTTGTTTTTGCGTCGGATGATGAAGACTATCAGTATGCTTCCGACGATGGCGATAATCACGGTTATCAGAAAATAAACGTCGGAAAATCCCGGTGAATTGTTGACGCTTGAGATAGGATGGTTTGTTACATACGAGAATGTCACCTGGATGGAGTTGCCTAGATCTTCCTCGAAATTGAAAATGTAGGTTCCGTTTAGCGGAGCGGTAAAGTTGAATGTTGTAGTTGTATCAATTATGCCTAAATTCACAATTTCAAAGCCGTTCGGATCGCTCGTCCAAAAGCGAACGGGACCTGTAGTCGAGATTGTGCCGTTGAAGGTAGTTCCCGCGTGCATAACGTAAATCAATTGGTTTACTGACCCCTGAAGCGTGAAGGGCGGAACCGAGGTGGCAAACGCTGGAATAGCCATCGACGACATTAACAACACAGCTGCCAATGCGGTGAAGATTAATAATTTGGTTTTTTTCATTATTCCCACTTGCAGATGCTTTAATGAAGATAAAACTGGAACTTAATAACAATCACGCTGAAAAACGGGAAAAAGCTCCTTTGCTGAGCCTCAGATGATTCGAAGTTTGCTCCTATTCCCCGACTTTGGCTCTTAAGCCTTATACCAACCTATGGCGTTGGTTAGCTGGTTTAACGGAGTAAATCTGATGGCGGCTAAGCTGTTCAAGCTGGAGGATCAATATCGATGCCCCAGGGGTTTTCGCGGCAGAATAGTTGCTAAAATGATGAACCGACATCATGAGACGATTACGCGGTGGGGGCTCACAAAAGTAACCATTGGTCCCTCAGACACGATTTTGGATGTAGGGTGCGGCGGCGGAAAAACAGTCAGCAAATTAGCCCAGCTGACGCCTAAAGGAAAAGTATTCGGCATTGACTATTCAGTTGACATGGTGAAATTCTCCAAGAAAAGTAATAAACTGTTGATTGCTCAAAACCGAGTGGAAATAATCGAGGGATCGGTTGAAAAAATAGGTTTTAAAGATGACTTCTTTGATTTGGTAACCGCATTTGAAACTTATTATTTTTGGACCAATTTTCCTGACGCTTTAGCGGAAATTAAACGTGTGCTAAAGCCAGGCGGAAAACTGCTTTTAGTAAATGAAATGATGTATGGGGTCTCACCTGCAAAAGTGGTCAAGGAAACACATGTAAAACTCATCCCGCTTGAGGAAATTCAAAATGCTATGCGGTCAGTTGGCTTTGCTGATATTCAAGTGTTCACCGAAGTCGGTTCGCCGTGGAATGCTTTTCTCGCCCAAAAGTAGCCGGGTTCTCCTGAGCAAAACAGTTCAGCATCTCCGAATAACCACGCGTCGTGGCAAAAAATAGTTGTGGGAAAAAACCAGTTTACCCGATGTTGACAGACGTTAGTCTTCGTGTCGCTCCACATTTGCCGCATTTTTCCAGCACTGGGGACCCGCCTGTTTTGTGCGCATACTTAACTGGGCCTTCAGGGTCCGCGTACTGAATTGTCTTTTCTGACAGGTTTTCTTTTTTAATTGCCTTAAATTCATGAGTGGGCTTCTTCAGATTTTCCAAAAGGCGGTAATTGTCGCTGAGCTGAGTCAATAGTTCCGCGATTTGACCCAATTTATCCCTGTCAAAGCTTTCCAGTTGAGACTGAATTTGGCTTAATCTACTAAGAGAAGCTTTTAGTTGACTTATCTGGGAAGCAGCTTCGCCGATGGCTTCGTACTTACTTAACGTTCTGTTGATACTTTTGATGTCAGCCGTTAGGGATTGCAGATTATTTTCGATTTTTGCATAATTGTTCAAGGCAGCGGTTAGGCTCCTGTTTCGCGCTGTTAGTTTTTCTACTTCAGGTCTGTACTGGCTGAATTTTTGTTCATAGTTTTCAGGGTCAACTTGGCACGAAGGCTGTTTATCTTGAATTTCTTTTGCTGCCGCAAGAAAGCTCTCGGCTTCCCGCTCAATCTTGTCAATGAGTTTATTGTCGGGTATTTGGTAGCCCAGCCAAACGTCAGCAGCCGAATTCATCCTGTTAACTGTGGCTGACCGCAGTTTAGCTTTTCTTTCCTGCTGAATTGCTTCCTGCAGCTGCTTGGTAATGCGGTCTGTTTCGGCTTTAGCTAAAGCTTCGATAGCTGACTTCCCCCTGGGAGTCAACTCAAAACCCACTGTTCCCTGCAAATAGATTTTGCGTATTAAATTTTTTGCGCTTAATCTGTTGATGCTCATTTCCACTTGTTGGCTGCTGATTTCCATTTTGCTGCTGATTCGAGCAAGCGCCAATTTTTCTGTTTTGTCAGTTACGCTTTTCTTAGACAAATAATCTATGATGGCATCGTCAACTGACAGATTTTCTGAAGCGCCGTTTTCCGTAAAGTATCACACCAACTGATATAGTGGGTAAGCAATTAGATAAATTCATGTCGGTGGGCCTACAAAGCAGTTTTTGTTCGGCAAGATATGAACCACAAATTGCTTGAACAAGCATGCGAACTGGTCTTTGGATCTCGGTTAGCAATTGAGGAGCTACAGAAGAGCGAAAACTTGACGAGATAAGACTTCAAAAGAAAATTAACCGCCATTAGCCTGTCAAATTTGCGTATGCTTCAAGCAGCTGCCATAGCGTAAAATCACCTTTTAGTGAGTATATCTTCCCCCAAACGCTATGTAGAAAACTGTGACCGCAGCATACAAAGCCAAACTGACATAAACTGAGACATATGCGAAGCCGATAGCTAAAGCGTAGATAATGGGTCCCACAATGACCACTCTGCCTCGATAGGTCGTTACTTCAGGGCTCGGCTCTTCATGAGCCAGATTCTTCAGCCTGGGGTAATACCAAAGAACGATGTAGAGAGCTGTGACTGCCAGCCCATTTGATCCGTAAATCACGACTGCGATGGGTTGCATAGGATACCTTCCCAGCAGCGCTGTGGCAAACGGAATCAAACCGACACCCATCAACTGAAGTAAATTTACCCAGAGAAGCCTGCGGTCAATCCTTGTGATGTGGCTAAACGAGGCTTGGTGGCCAATCCATAGAACCCCCAGAAGAATGAACGTGATAACATATGCGAACAGGTCTGGAATGAGGTTGTACAGGGCAGTTTGTAACCCCGTCGTACCCATTGATCCGGTGATCGTGGGGACAACTAGGCTGAGCACCAAAATGGTCATGACTGTGGCGAATATCCCGTCTGCCAAAGCTTCCATTCTGGTTTTGCTAAAAAATGTAGACGCCATCTTCGTCACTAACCAAAAAACGCTCAAAGAAAAATAAGCAGCCACGTTCTAATAAACAATTCAGATTTGATGGATCGCGGGGATTTGAACCACGGGGCTTCGGCGTTACGAACGCGGCGATGTTAACGTTTTGGCTAACTCCTATTAAGTCATTTATTAGATGGACTGCCTATTATCGTACTTGAAGGTTCAGGTAATGAAAACCGAAGAAGAACTCTTGGAACTTATCGTCGTGGACCCAAAAGTTATGGGTGGAAAACCTATTGTAAAAGGCACAAGGATCACTGTAGAACAAGTGTTAAAGCTGCTCGCTCAGGGTTTAACCGCAAAAGAAATCCTGAAGGATTATCCGCATCTATCTAAAGATGATGTTGCCGCTGTCCTGCTTTACGCGTCCAAAGTCGCCGGTGAAGAAGAAGTTTACCCAGTAATCATTACATGAGCTTGGTTCTTTGAAGTTTTTAGTTGATGAGTGTACTGGCATTTGGGTTTCTAAAAAACTAGCTCAAATGGGATTTGACTCAGTTTCTGTAATTGAATACATGAAGGGCGCATCGGACGAGGAAATTGTGCTAAAAGCAGTTGAGGAAAACCGCGTAATTGTGACCAACGATAAATACTTCGGTAGGCTTGAAGGTTTTAACAGGCTACCGGGAGTGATCCTGTTGAGACTAAAAGATGAGACCATCGAAAACAAGGTGAAAATTGTTTCTTTCATCCTGGCTTCTCATAGTGATGCTATTCTTGGAAACGTTATGATTGTCTCAGAGAAAAAAATAAGGGTGCGCAAAATAAGAAAAAGTTGAAGATTTGATGAGTGGACTGGGCGGGATTTGAACCGGCGGCTTCCGTGTTGCGATCGCGGCGATAATTTCTAAACGGCTTATGCGTAAATTCACGCAGATAAAGCCAGATAGGTATATCTGCTATAGTTGCTATAGTTATTATGATCTCTATGACTACGATATCGGTAACTGAGGACGTCAAAGAAAAACTCTTGAAGGTCGCATCCGAACTTCAAATCAAGAGGGGGCGACGAGTTGACCTAAACGAAGCCCTTCGTTTCTTGGTGGACCAGCAAGATAAAAACCCTCGGTTGCTGGAAGAAGCATGCAGCCCAATCATAGGCGTTAAAGAAGCGCTTGAAGAATTAGAAACAGAACGGAAGAACGATGATGAAAGACTTGAGAGGAAAATTAGCAATAGACACGAGCGCACTAATTGAGCTAATATACTGCGATGACTTGGGACAAAAGCTAAAAAAAGCTCTCGAAACCGACATGGTTGAAGCCTACACAACAGAGCTAGCCATAACAGAGCTGCGATATGTCCTATGTAGAAAACTTGGATGGCAACAATCAAAAGAAAGAGTAAGCAAACTTCTTGCTTCAGGATATTTTAAGGTTGAAGACACCTTCCATTTGATCGACGAAGCGGCCAAAATAAAATGTCAGAGAGCCATTTCGCTTCCCGACTGCTTCATTTTGGCGTTGGCTCATAAAATTGCCGGTAACGCCATTTTTGCTCGTCAAGAGCAAGAGTTGGCAGACGAAATGGGAAAAAAATCATTTGGCGTTACCTTGCTTTTTTTGGAAGAGCTTGAATAGACAAATTGAGTTTAATTATGGACCGGGCGGGATTTGAACCCGCGGCTTCCGCGTTGCGAACGCGGCGATCATACCGAGCTGATCTACCGGCCCGACTGGTGCTTTCTGGGAAAATACCTTATCGAACGCTTTAGAGTTTTCGGTTACATAGGCAGCTTAAACGTTTTTTTCTTTGATTTTTAGTCAAATCGTCCAAAGTGCCTGGGAGCTGAAAAATGCGAAACGTTTAAGCGTGAAAGCTTCCCTTTTTTGAGGGATTAATGTGACGCCGAAAATGAAGCCTCATGTAACCTTGGTTAATCCAGCTGCACCTGTCGGCGCAGCAATGCATTTGCCTTTTGCATTGTTAGGTTTAGGTTATTTGGCTGCTGTTTTAGAGAAAAACAACTATCAAGTTGACGTAATTGACTGCCAAATCGTGAAAATGTCCCCTGAAGATTTTAGAAAGGAGATCAGCAAGCGTCATCCAGACATCGTTGGGGTCACATCTTCCACGCTTACCTATCAGGCGGGTCTGAAACTGGTGAAGATTGCCAAAGAGGTTTGCCCAAACTGCATAACCCTTGCCGGTGGACCCCATGTTACCTTCTGGGATGACAAAGCGCTTGAGGAGTGCCCTGAACTGGACATCGTAATTCGCCGCGAAGGAGAAAACACGCTGTTAGAGTTGATTCAGAGAATCGAAGCGGGCAAAAACTACTCTGACGTCGTTGGCACCACTTGCCGAAAAGACGGAAAAATCGTCAGGAACCCCGATAGACCCTACATTGAAGATTTGGATTCGCTGCCATTTCCAGCCCGCCATCTCTGGCCGATGGAAGCTTTCGGCAAATACGAGAACGTTCTTTACTTGGCTACGAGCCGCGGCTGCGTTTACTGGTGCGAATTCTGCACAACAGTAAGAATGCATGGACGCAAATACCGCATGCGAAGCCCAAAAAACGTCGTGGACGAAATAGAGCTTCTGCACAAAACCTACGGCATCAGCACATTCACTTTTTGCGACGACGCCTTCACAGTAGATCAGCCCAGAACCGAGGCGCTTTGCAGTGAAATCCTAAAACGCGGATTGAAAATCCAGTGGAACTGCGGCACCCGCGTTGACATGCTGACAAAAGAGTTGCTTGGGAAGATGAAGGAGGCAGGCTGCATCTCGGTTTGGTTCGGGGTGGAATCTGGGTCGCAGCAGGTTTTGGACGCGATGAAAAAAGGGATCACTCCCGAGTTGACGGCGAAGGTTTTCGGTTGGGTAAGGGAGCTGGGTTTGAAGCCGATTCCGAACGTTATCCTGGGCTTTCCGGGGGACACAAAGGAGAGCGCGTGGAAAACAATAAAGTTTATAGAGAAAATCTCGCCCGACGACGTGGGATTCTACAATGTGGCTACGCCTTTTCCTGGAACACCGATGTACGATTTGGTAAAAGAGAAGGGCTGGCTGCGAATAACCGACTTTGACCGGTACGATACGACCAAACCTGTTTTTGAGACGCCCATGATGAAAATGGCGGTGTTGGGAACCCTTCGCGAAAGCGCATTCCACCACTTCTACCTGCGCCCAGGCTACTTCACCCATAACTACCGCAAAAGAAAATTCTGGACCCTCGCCACGGGCATAACAATTCTGGTGCACCTAAAAGGCTCGGCAAAACTGAAACTCAGCCGCAAGAATAAAAATTAGAAAAATAATTTGGCTGAAAGAAAAGAAAGTAGGCTCAACCAGTTTTTCAAGATAAATCTTAAATCTGCCCAGAGTCAAGTCAAGAAACGTTGACAAAGCTTAGTCAAGGAACTTTTACGAATAGCCTTTTATCGCAAGCCTTTCTTCACCTTAATTATGAACAGCAGGAGCAAGGGTTTTTCAGTATTTCTCATTGTTGCTTTAGCGGCCTCAAGTCTAATAATGGCTAAACCAGCATTTGCTCAGACACCTGCGCCTACATCAATACAGATACCTACGCCGTCTGTTCCAGAATTCAGTTTGAAGTATTCAGACACATTTAACATTGTACCTCCAACCACAACTTCCACAACAGACCCCTACACCAACAAAACAACGACTACAACTATACCTGAACATCGTATTGAAAACATAGCCATCAACATAACTATTGAAAATCAACCTTTCCCCTCTTCTGTTAATGGCTACGCAACTAATCTATATTATAATATTAGGACAAAGCCACACTTTGGAGATTCTTCAGATTGGGAAACGGAGTCGTTTACTTATTTTCCAATGAACTTCACTTCAGGGACTGTACAAGTCGGCTACTTCTATCTTTGGTCTCAGTCGAGTTCCGAAAACACAACAATCCAATATCCAGCAGGTTATCAGGCTGGGGATGAAGCAGATTTTCAGGTCGAAGCAATTTTAGGCTATAATTATACGACTCAAGTAAATGTCGGTGGACAAAGCATTCCACTTTTTATTAACACAACACTTTTTGCATATAAAACAAGCGGTTGGGGTCCAACCCAAACATTCACAATGCCTGAAGTTTCCACATCTACTTCACCAAGCCCATATCCAACCGTTCCAGAGTTCCCAACTTTGATAATTCTGCCCATTATTATTCTTGTTTGGGTAGTTTTCTTTGTGCCTCTACTGCTTTATATGAGAAAACGAAAACCCCTTAGGTCAAGTCCGTGAACCGTTTCTCAGGAGCAAGCAACAAACACTAATAGGTAAAAACGGTAGCAGATTAAATGAAGGCGTTAGGTCTTGGCTGAATCGGTAACTTTTGAACCTAAGAGTTTGGCTGAGCTTAGGCGGTTTTTTGAGGAAAACAAAGAAAAATACCATGAAATCTGGATAGTTATAACAAACAAGAAATCTGCAAATCCCCAAGTTGTGTCCTTCGACGAAGTCGTAGGCGAAGCGAAAAGCCATGGGCTAATTGACAGCCGCATAAGAAACGTGGATGAGAAACGCTACATGATACGTTTAACGAAGAGACTTAAATCCTAAGTGCTATAGATTTGAGAAAAAATATACTAAATTTCTGAGTGCTAATACTTAATCTCTTGATCTACACAGAAAAGCTATTTGACATATTTAGTGACATTTTTAGAAGCCTTTTCACATAAAAAGCTATTTTCATCAAGTAATGCGTGCAAAGTCTTAAATCTGCATTGCATAAAAATAGTCTACACAAGATAGAAATGAACAAGAAAATATTAGCAATATTCTTGGCTTTAGTTATAATCGCTGCAATAGGCGGAACAATAGCATATGAATCAGTGCCGACGAAAGCTACAAGTGTTAATACGGTAATTACCTCAGTGACTGTACTTGGCTATTATTACGGTAAGGGTAACGGTGGGGCTTACGGTTCAACCTACACTACGGATAACCAATCAGAGACGATTCCACAAATCATCTTAATGAACGTGGGTAACACGGACACTTTAATTATAAACTTCACAGATTATCAGACGTCAAACCCAAAGATAATTCCTAAAATAGCTGGTTTGGATGACTCGATTTCTGGAACTAATGGGGTCCTATCATTTGCTCAACCAAATAATTCAACTACCTCGACATCAGTACCCTCAGCAACGAGAACTGGAACAAGCATTAGTGTAACGTGGGGCGTACAAGCTATGGCGGTCGGAACGTCTAAACCTCTCTTAACTATCCTGCCATCAACTCATGGGTACTCATTTCAGAACGCTACCTGTAGCTTCCAATTCACGGTAACAAATTAAAATCAAGTTTTTTGACTTTTAACCAAATACTCCTGTGGAAGTCTGGAAAAAATCGGGTCTGAAATTAGCAAGAAAAAACTTTAAGTTAGCTGTCACAGTTAAGACGTTGAGCTTATGGTAACGGGCTTAAGAGTTAAATTTCAATACTTTGTGTATTGACACTTTTAAGTTCAACCCTCGCAAAGTTAGGAGCACTGGGAAGATGAGCGCACTTTGGACATAGAAAAGAAAATTGAGTTAATCTGCAGACCGCCAACTGAAGAAGTGATAACGCCGGAGGATTTGCGGAGCCTTTTGGAGGCGGAGGAGCATCCTGTTGCCTATAATGGTTTTGAGCCTTCTGGTTTGGCGCATTTGGGAACAGGCGTTATTTGCGCTTACAAAATGAAGGACTTTGCCGAAGCAGGCGTGCATTTTAAGGCTTATTTGTCAACGTGGCATGCGTGGTTAAACAACAAGCTGGGCGGTGATTTGGCTCTTATCCGCAAAGCCGCTGACCTCTTTAGGCATAGCTGGCTTGCCCTGGGCGTGCCCCAAGACAAAGTTGAATTCATCTATTCTGATGAGCTCTACAAAAACATCGATTACTGGGCTAAAACCGTGATTATCGCCAAGAACTTGACGTTGGCGAGGACAACTCGAACGCTTGAGATAGCGGGAAGAAAAGAAGGCGAAGCCCACTACGTCTCCGACTACCTCTACACGCCCATGCAGGTAGCTGACATTTTCGAGTTGAAAGTCAAGATTTGCCAGTTAGGCATGGATCAGCGGAAAGCCAACATGGTGGCACGCGAAATCGGCGAAAAAATCGGCTGCTGGAAACCCGTCTGCGTACACCACCATCTGCTGCAGGGTTTAGAGAAGCCGTCTATTTGGCCGATTCCTGAGGGACAAGAAAAAGAAGCGGTTGCCTCAGCGAAGATGTCGAAGAGCAAACCGCAAACATGCATCTTCATCTACGACACACCAGAGGAAATCAAGCAGAAGATGGCTAAGGCGTTTTGCCCAGAAAAAACCGTCAAGTACAACCCGGTTATGGACATCTGCAAGCACATTGTTTTCCGCGAGAAATCAGCCCTGAAGATCGAGCGTCCCGAGAAGTTCGGGGGAAACATCGAGTTCGGGAGCTTCCAAGAGCTGGAGTCTGCTTACTCAGAGGGGAAGCTGCATCCGATGGACCTCAAAAACGGGGCTGCGACCCAACTTGCCGATATTTTGGAGCCTGTCCGCCGCTACTTCGCAAATAACAGTGAAGCCAAAGATTGCTTGGAAACGGTGCGGCAAGCCAAGATAACAAGGTAAAACCGTGTCAACGAAGCTTAAAGAGAAAGAGGAGAAAATCCAGCAAATCCTCAGCAAGCTGGTGGAGGAGTCGGCGAAGGGTAAGCCGATTGTGGTTGAGGGCAAAAAAGACGCTCAGACCCTGCGTGATTTAGGCGTTAGCGGCGCGATTGTGACGGTGAAAACCGGCGGCAAATCTTTCCTTGACGCAACTGCGGAAATAGAGCAGCTTGGCGTCCGCGAAGTTATTTTGCTCCTGGACTTTGACAGACGAGGCGTTGAGGGAACGATGCGTCTGCAAGGCGATCTTGAGCGGCTTAAAGTTAAGGTGAATATGCGGTTTTGGCTTGAGCTTAGGGCTTTTGTCGGCAGAGAAATCCAGTGCGTCGAAAGCTTAACGGCCTATCTGGCAACGCTTCAAGAAAAAACTGCTTAATCAAAACTAAAAAAGCCCATTTACGGCTTCGACTAGGGCAACGGTTGGATTGTTTTGGAGGAAGAAGAAGAAGAAAAAAAGTTTTTCTGGGCTTCTTCTTCTTTTGATAATTCTTTTTTTGGTGAGTTTAACTCTCCTGCAAGAAGAACAACATCTGTTTTCCGGGTGTTATTGTTCTTTTAAAAATAAAAAATGGATACAAAACCAGCCACAGCCTGTTCAGAATCATTTTTATAAACCGCGTGTCTCCCTATACAGTGGCGAAATTTTATGGTTACAAACCCAGTTTTAGAAGCAATAAAATCTAGACGAGCAATCCGAAGTTATGAAGATAAACCCGTTCCCGAATCGACAATCGAAACGCTGCTGGAAGCTGCAACCTACGCGCCCAGCGCCATCAACGTTCAACCCTGGAAATTCACAATCGTTACAAATAAAGCACAGATGAAGCATTTCTCTGACATAGCGAAACCTGCCCTAATTCGGATGCTGCCAGATGTCGGCGACGAAGGCTTAGTCGGCTTAAAAAAACGGCTGCAAGATCCAAACTACAACCTCTTCTACAATGCACCCCTCTTGATTTTTGTTTCAGGGGTTAAATCTCCTTACGCAATTTATGACTGCTCCATGGCAGCGCAAAACATGATGCTTGCCGCCTACACGCTGGGCGTCGGAAGCTGCTGGATAGGCACTGCAGTTGGGGTTGCAAATGACCCAAAAAATAAACCCGTTCTCGGCGTACCGGAAGACCATGACGTTCATGCAGCAATAATATTCGGTTACCCCAAAGGCGGCTTTCCAAAAGCGCCTCCGAAGCGCCCAGCAGAAATTCTCAAGCGCATCGACTAGAGGCAAACTCATGGAAATCAAAGGAAAAGTCGCAGTTGTCACCGGTGCATCTGGCGGCATCGGACTGGCCACAGCGAAGCTTCTTTCCAGCAAAGGCGCCAAGCTGGCTTTAGTCGCCCGCTCCAAAGACAAACTTGAGGCGCTTGCCCAAAAACTGCCCGAATCAATCGTCATCGTAGCGGACATTTCAAAAGTTGAAGATGCAAAAAGCATGGTTAAGCAGGCGTTTGACCATTTCGGACGGATAGATATTTTGGTAAACAACGCTGGCCGCGGATACGACGTGCCCGTCGAAAAAACGGATATTGAAATTTTCCGCTACATCTTCGATTTAGATGTTGTCGGTCCCTTAGTTGCCATGAAAGAAGCCATTCCCATTATGAGGCGGCAAGGCGGAGGAACAATCGTTAACATCAGTTCAGGAACCGCGCTGATGTATCTGCCTGATAACGGTCCATACTCAGCCCTGAAACGCGCTTTAGCTCAACTGAGCTTAGTTGCAAGGCAAGAGCTTGAAGCGGACAAAATTGTTGTCAGCGTAGTTTACCCTTTCATTACGCTTAGCGACTTTGAGAAAAACACAATCAAAGATGCTTCACTGCAAAAACAAGAAGAATCACCTGAAGCCCAAGAGGTATTCAAAAGAGCCGATTCGCCAGATTACACGGCACAGCGAATAGTTGAGGGCATTGAAAGCGGGGAAGCTGAAATTTTCGGGCATGACTGGATGAATCCTGCTTCAAAAACACAAACGCCATGGCGGCAAAGCTAACAAACTCGGGAAAAACCCCGAAATTAGGGTTTAGCCGCAATTACCTTGGATAATGCCGCTACCAATACTTCTATACGTTCCCCTGTTCTGCCGTAATCTGCCACTGAAGTGATAGTTGTCACGGGGGTTTCTCCTTTGATTATCATCTTTGTCGTTTTTTCATCTATCACTGATAAATCTAATGTGAGTATTGATGGGTAGGATAAGAAGGCGCCTTTAGTTTTAATTTTAACGTGGTGTGTATCTTGGTTTGCTTCTTCTATTGTCCAGCCAGAATTTTCAACTGCTTTTGGAATAGATTCCCAAACCGTGTTAAGTGGATAGGTGACTTCGAGGGTTTCTTTTTCTTCTCGCAGATAAGCCATTTTTCTTCATTATCTCTTATGTCATCTTTTTATTAAAGGTACAGTTTTCAGTTGTTATTTTGCTTCAAAGTTTTTTAAAAAAGTTGGATTGAGGTTTTACCCAAAAGAGTCTTATGGTAGCAACTCAGAATGTTATGAAACCAAGCGCTTAAAAAAAATCGGCAAGTGCCAACATGAAACTTTCAATTGTGATTCCAGCTTACAATGAGGAAAAACGAATTAAAAACACTCTGCAAAGCTTGGTTGACCGATTTAATGGGTCCTGCGAAATTTTAATTGTCTCCGAAAGCACAGATAAAACCGATGACATAGTTGAGGAGTTTTCTAAGAATTCAGCAGTTATTAAACTAATTACTTCAGACAGGCGCCTCGGCAAGGGGGGCGCTTTCAAAAAAGGCGTGGAGCACGCTCACGGCGAAATAGTGATGCTTCTTGACTCAGACCTTCCTGTCCCGATTTCAGATGTGGACAAAGTGGCTTCGTGGTTAAGCCAGGTTGATGTTGCAGTTGCGTCAAGAGAGGTTGCGGGAACAAAAATCCTGGTTTATCCCCCGTTTGCCCGAGTTTTCGCCGGCAAGGCTTTCTCGCATTTATTCAATGCTTTATTCAACCTCAACGTGAGGGATACTCAATGCGGCTGCAAAGCCTTCAAAAAAGACGTTTTGGAAAACGCCCTCTACACAGTCGAAAGTAATGGCTTCGAGTTCGATGCGGAACTCCTTTTTAAATGCAAAAAAATGGGTTACACAATAAAAGAGGTGCCGGTAACGTGGAGTTATAAGCCAGATTCAAAGCTTAACCTCTTCGAGGATACGTTGAAGATGGGTCGGGGCGTACTCAAATTATGGGTGAAAACTTACATAGCCACGCAGAAGACTTAGAACGCATAGAAGAATCCGATTTCTGGAGCAAAGTGAAAGTAAAGCTAATTTTGAAACTTGTTGAAGGCAAAACAGCTTTGGATGTGGGCTGCGGCTCAGGACGTCTTTCAAAGATGCTTTTGGAAAGGGGCTTTAGCGTGGTGGCAATCGACACCGACCTGAAAGCGGTGGAAATCGCAAAAAAGAAGGGAATCACAGCTTACGCGTCAGACATCAATGACTGGAGCAAAGACGAAAAGTTTGAATGTATAATCCTCGGCGACGTACTAGAACACATCCAAGACGACAGAGTCGCCCTGCATAAGATCCACGGAATGCTAACGCAGAACGGCTGCATTGTAATCAATGTGCCTGCCTACCAGGCTTTGTTCAGTAAACACGACTTTGCTTTAGGGCATAAACGACGATACTCTAACAAGGAACTAAAAGGCAAACTGCGTGATTCAGGCTTCAAAATTGAGTATTTTAGGCATTGGAATCTGCTGGCGCTGCCAATCGCCGTTGGAATCAAACTTTCAAACAAAGATTACCCGCATGAACAGGTAGCCAGCAACAAGTTCCTATCTGGACTGCTTGAAAAATGGCTAATTGCTGAATCCAAGGTAAATTATCTTTTTGGAATTTCCATTTTATGTAAGGCGCGAAAAGTCGAGTTAAATCCGTGAAAACCTTCGCATAATCAATCTGTATTGGCGTTGCAGAGTAAGAGTTAATGGCACCTGTTGTCCGTGAGGCTGGCATTGCCCGTTTACGATTGCCTTTGCAATTGCCTCAACGTTGGGTTCGCAGTCAATCGAGGTGTAGCCGTAACCGATGGTTGGACCATAATGAGCGTCGGTTCCAGCCACTTGGGGCAGTTTAAGCTTCTGAGCTACCGCGGCTGCTTTTTGTTTGTTGCGTCCATAAGGAAAAGCTGAGGCGTTCAAGGTTTCTATGGCGTCAAACTGGGCTTCTTCAACATGGCTATTTAAGCTGCCTTTTAACCAAGCGTAAGGGTGAACTGCAATAGCTATTCCGCCCGTCTCGTGGATTTTGTCAACTGTTTCTTTTGCACT
This sequence comes from Candidatus Bathyarchaeota archaeon, assembly GCA_963828195.1. Classification (GTDB taxonomy): domain Archaea; phylum Thermoproteota; class Bathyarchaeia; order Bathyarchaeales; family Bathycorpusculaceae; genus Bathycorpusculum. The sequence continues at coordinate 238,886 of CAWHDT010000005.1, read as the reverse complement.
TAAGCCTCTTGGAATCAACTCTTGAAGATTAAGGGCAACTATGTGGCCGTCTGCACTTGAAACCTCCATTCCTGGGATGATAAGAAAATCTGTTTCTTTAGCAATTTTTAAGCTGCCCTCAATTTGGTTGTGGTCAGTGACGGCAACAGAGGTTAACCCACGTTTTTTAGCATAATAAACCAGTTCTTTGGGAGTAATCAGTGAATCCTGGGAGTAGTTTGAATGCACGTGAAGGTCGGCGTTAATTTGCATCAGTTTCGCCCGTCTTATTTTGGTTGGCTTGCCATTTTAGCTCTAATCTCAGCCAACTGCTCATCAAGCTTGGCTTCGTCGGCTTCTATTTTGTGGAACAACGGTTTAGGTTTAGCAATTTTGTGTCCAGCTTCAAGCGGCACTAAGGCTTCGCTCCAACTGGTTTTAGCGGCGCTTCCCGGAAGGCTAAGTGTTTGCCAGAGCTGCTCTGCTGTATCAGGCATAAATGGCTGTGAGACAACTGCAATAGCCTTAACCACTTGGGCGGTCACGTAAAAGACGGTGCCGGCTTTTTCTTTGTCAGTTTTCATGAGGTTCCAGGGCTCTTTGGTATTGAGGTATTGGTTGCCTACTCTGCTTATGCCGATGAGTGTGTTTGCGGCTGATTGCAGCCATGAACCTTCAATTTCCTTGGCGGCCTGTTCAACCTTTTCTTTTACCGTTTGCAGAACTGCTTCGTCATCTTTGTCAAGTTTTGTTGGTGCTGGAATTTGACTTTCAAATTTGCTGTTGACGAATGAGAGGGTGCGGTGGATGAAGTTGCCGTAGGTGTCGTTTAGGTCTGCGTTGATTTTTTCGATGAAAGCGCTCCATGTGAAGTTGGTGTCTTTGCTTTCAGGTCGGGTTGCGATTAAGAAGAAGCGCCAGTAATCCACGGGGAACATTTCTAAGGCTTCATCTATCCAGATGCCGACACGTTGGCTTTTTGAGGCTTTTTGCCCCCTGAACTGGAGGAATTCGGTGGCGGATACATTCCAGGGCAGGTTGTAGCCTTCTCCCGAAGCTAACAGAAGCGCTGGCAGGATTATGGTGTGGAATGGGATGTTGTCTTTGCCGACGAAATAAAGAGTTTTGGCTTGTTTGTTGAACCAGAATTCCCTCCATTTCTCTGGCTGCCCCATACGTTGGCACTGCTCGATGGTTGCTGAAACGTAGCCTAAAACTGCGTCAACCCAGACATAGATGGTTTTGCCCTCTGCGCCTTTGAAGGGTGCGGGTATCCCCCATTCGATGTCGCGTGTGACGGCTCTAGGTTTTAAGCCTTCTTTTATCCAGTTTAAGCTGAAGTTTTTAACATTGACTGGAAGCTGCTGGTTACTCTGCAGGTACTCAGTTAATGGCTGGGAAAGCTTTGAGAGGTCAATGTACCAGTGACGAGTGGTCTTCACTGTGGGTTTATTCTTGCAGATTACGCAGTACGGCTCAACCAGCATGGTTGGCTCCAAAAGCCTGCCGCACATGTCGCATTGGTCTCCCCTTGCTTTTTCGCATCCGCAGTAGGGGCATTTGCCCTCCACAAAGCGGTCAGGCAAGAAACGTTGGTCATGCTCGCAGTAGAGCATCTGGGTTTCCTGCTCGAAGATGTAACCGTTCTTTTGGATTTCAAGCAGCGTTTTCTGGACAAACTCTTTGTGGATTGGGCTCTCCGTGCTGGTGTAATTGTCAAATGAGGCATCCCATCGTCGGAAGAGTTCGGCGACGCGGGTGTGGTTTCGATCTGTTAGGGCTTTAGGTGAGATGCCTTGTCTTATCGCTTCAACTTCTATGGGGGTGCCGTGGGTGTCTGAACCGCTCACCATCAGCACGTCGTCGCAGCGCAACCTGTAGTAACGGGCGGTAACATCGGCGGATAGGACTGATCCAACAAGGTTGCCTAAATGCGGCGTGACGTTGATGTATGGCCAAGCGGATGTAACGAGAACTTTTTCTGGCAAAGGGTATCTCCAACAACCGTTTAGCCCCGCCCTTATTTAAAATTACTAGGACTTAATTATCGCCAAATGACGCATATCAAGGTTAAAGGAAATTTTGGGCAAGGCTTAAATTTTTCAAGACGTTAGCCGTAGGTTGAGGTTTCACAGTGGCTTACTGTCGAATATGCGGAGCTCAACTGGAAGAAAACGCACATTTCTGCCATAAATGCGGGACGCCAGTAGTGACTTTGACTTTGGCTCCTGTTCCCCAGCCGCTGGCAGTGTCAACTCACAAAAAAGGCGTTTCACCCGAAGTCGTTGCTATAGTCGCTGTGGTGGTTGTGGTGGTAATTGTAGGCATCTTTGTTTTTGCGTTCTTCTACTCAGAGCAGGTTAACCAATCAAATAATAACGCAAACCAGGGAAACACAATGAGCCTAAGCTTCAACGTCCCGACAGCTATCCCAAAAGCAAACGTTTTAGCGCAAAACTTGACGGGTAAAACTAGCCTTCACAGCATTTGCGCAAGAGCGCCCATTTAGAATGTTGAAACATGTTTGGAGCCTATTAGAATCATCTAGTACGCCTTGGCGTAATTTTTGCTCTTTCTGATTTTTTTGAGGCGAACTAAAATCTTCGATTAAGCCCTAAACCAAAAAAGCAACCTAAAACAAGCCCTGACCAGAACCCGTCTACCTATAGCCCTACCTAATATTTGCACCAAAAAAACAACACAAAAAATGACAAGAAAAGCCAACAGCTAAATCGCAGAGCACAAACATTTTAAATGCAAGTGCCAACTTAAATGTGAGACGTGATTTTTTGTCTGAACTAAAAAAGGTTACAAAGCAAGAATTGGAAGAAAACAACGGAAAAAACGGCAAACCCGCATACATAGTGTACCGAGGAAAAGTCTACGATGTTTCGCAGAGTAGTTTTTGGATCGACGGCGACCACTTGGGGATGCATCAAGCGGGCAAAGACTTAACTGAAGAATTAGCGATGGCGCCTCATAAAGAAGAAAATCTTGCGAAAGTCAAGCTGGTAGGCGAACTAGTCTAAGCCTGCGTGGCTTTAAAAATGAATTGGAAAACTGAGTCAATTCTGCGTAAATCATCCAGTGTATTTGTTATGTCTTTAACGCTTAAGGCTTCACGCTTTTTATGCAGTTCACTGATTGTTTTGTATACGCCGTCGAAAGCCGTTTTCACGTCTAAATCGTTATTCATGCCCTTCTCGAAAACAGAAACGATAATTTCCTTGACGCCTTCTGTCTCTGCATTGGAATTGTCTGATTTCTGCATTTGCAGGTCATTGATCATGTTTTTGAAAGAAGCGAGTTTTTGACTTGTTTCAGCGAGTTTTTCAAAGGTGAAGTTTAGTTTTTTCCTGTAGGGTCGATAGGTGAGAAAGAACCTTAACTGTTCACCGCTGAAACCTTTCCCTAAAACGTCGTTTGTGTAAAGGACGTTGCCAGTGCTTTTGGACATTTTTTTGCCGTTTAACAAAAGGTGCGCGCCGTGAAGCCAGTAACGCGAGAACTCTTTGCCGCTGACGGCTTCTGCAACGGCGAGCGTATAATCGTGATGCCTGACTAAATTGTCGATTCCGCCGCATGCAACATCAATCGAGAAGCCCAGATGCTTAGTTACGATGGCTGCATCCTGAATATTCCACGCTGGTCTGCCGCTTCCAATGGGCGCCACATAACAGACGGCATCTTGTTTGCATCCGTCCCAAATGATAAAGTCGCCCCGGTTCCAAGGCGTGCCGGGGTACGTGTCTAAGTGAAATCGGCGTTTCTTTTTCGGCCATTTGCTCATGTCCAAATGAGCCAGTTTACCGAAGCCTTTGAATTTCAACGGGTCAAAGTAAACGTTTTTTGCGCCCTCATACTCGTACCAGTACGCAACGCCCTTTTCTAAGAGCTGGGTAATTAATTTCGCCGCTTGATCTACAGCTGAGGAAGCTCTAACGGCGTAGTCGGGCTTTTTTATTTTTAAGAGCTTGAAGTCCTCGAAGAAGACAGCTTCGTTTTTTTTTGTCAGCTCTTCTACGGTGAGGTTTTCTTTTTTTGCCTGCGCTATGGCTTTGTCTTCAACATCTGTTAAGGTAATTAGCCTTGTGACTTTGTAGCCTAAGTATTCCATGTAACGCTGTAGTACATCTTCGAAGAGGAAAGTGCGGTAGTTTCCTATGTGCGCTCGTTGATACGTGGATGGGCCGCAAGTGTACATTTTGACCTGCATGTCTTCGGCGGGTTTGAACGGCTCGATTTTCTGTGTGAGCGTATTGTATAAATTTAACAACTATCGGCTTCTCCACTTTAAACGGTGACTTGCTGCTCTTTTTCCAGTTCTTTTAACGTGTTTTTTGCTTCGTCTACATGTTGTTGGGTTTGAGTTTGTGAATTGAAGATGCGCCTAACAATGCCTTTCTTGTCAATTATGTAGGTGACCCGTCCTGGAACTATGCCCAGGGATGAGGGGACGCCGTACAGCTTGCGTACCTTGTTGCCTTCGTCGGCTAGCAGTATGAAGGGCAAGCCATAATGTGTCGCAAAAGATTTGTGGGACTCCACGCTTTGACCGCTTACACCGAGTACTTCAGCGCCCAATTTTGTAAGTTCTTCGTAGCTGTCTCTGAAACTGCAGGCTTCTCTGATGCAGCCGGGCGTTTCATCTTTGGGATAAAAGTATAAGACCACGTTCTTTTTGCCTATGAATTCTGAAAGAGTCACGTTGTCTCCCATCTGCGAGGGAAGTGTAAAATCAGGGGCTTTATCGCCGACTTTAACAGACAAAAAATCACCACTCAACTAGAGATTGAAAGGCTATTATTCTTTTCGCACAGGCGTTAACTAGGAGTCAAATGTTATAAGAAACGAAACGTAATTGAATTTATGGAAAAAACGTTATCTGCAGCAGGTCATAAATGCCCGGCTTTATACTTCAATGCTCCGGGTGTTCCGATTGTTTTTCTTCACGGCTTATCTTATACAATGGATATTTGGCAGAGCATTGGAGCAACTGAACTATTAATGGAGAAGCATGTACCCTTTTTAGCTTTAGATATGCCTTACGGTTTAAGAAGCAAATGCCAACCTAAAACCAGAAACCCCGAAGCTAACGTGGCGTTTGCAGTTGAAGCTGTCAAGAGCATGTTCGGTTCGGCAGTGCCTGTTCTTGTCGGCGCCAGCATAGGTGGGCATGTAGCATTAAGGTATGCCGCTCGTTTCCCCCTAAAAGGTTTACTTTTGATTGCGCCTGGTAGAGCGTTGGAAGACGATGATTTAGTGCAATCTTATGGAAAGTTCAATTTTCCTGTGAAGATTATTTGGGGTTCACAAGATAACATTATTTCAGGAGAAGAAATGAGAACCCTGGCCAATAGGCTGCCTAACGCTAAACTTTTAGTTTACAGTGGAGCCTCTCATTCAGCCTACAAAGATCAGCCTGAACTCTTCAAAAGAGACCTGCTTGAACTTTACGCTCACGCCGAGCAAAAATGATTTTCTACAGCAAAGACTTTGCCATTACGACATAATGATAGCTTCCGGCATCTTTAACACTGCAAATTTGGAAGCCAGCCTTCTCAATTAAACCCGATGCAAACGCTTCGCTGAACCTAATTTTTGCCGGCGGCCCAAAAGGCATGTCTTTTTTTTTCCAATCCAAATCAATCAGCGTCCCCGCAGGCTTTGTCATCTTTTCAGCGTTTTGCAGCACTTTGACTGGATCAGCAAAATCATGAAGCACCATGCTAAAGAAAACAAAATCTGCGCATTTGCTGCAGAAAACCGTTTCTTCAGCCGCGCCGACTTTGGCTGTGATGTTTTCTAAGTTTTGGGTTTTGGCTTTGAGGTTTAGTTTTTCGATTGCTATAGCGTCTGAGTCTACAGCGTAAACTTTGCCTTTTTCACCTACTTTTTTAGCTGCCGTGATGCTGAAGAAGCCGTCGCCGCAGCCGATGTCGATGAACGTCATGCCAAGTTGTAAGTCATGCAGGACAGCCTCTGGATTGTACCATGAACGTCTAGTTGCTTCGTCAAGAGTGAAGCCGCCGTGACAAACCATAATAACAAACCGCTACTTTATTGCCCAAGAAGCTCTCTAATTTGCTTCTCATGCGTCTGCCGAGTCGTCAGCGGGTAAATTTCTCGTTCGCAGTCAAAAAACAATGGGTCTTGACCGACGATTTTTGAGAGTTTCTCGTCTGAATCAACATTCACTATCAACATGCTGCCCTGCTGCCCAATAAGATGATAGGATACCTCAAGCGTCTTCTCCTTCGCCAAGCCATCAAAATACTTGAATTGAAGCGGAAGCAGTTTAGCCCATTTCTCCATGGAAACCTCACGTTTTACTTTTTGTATAATTAAAAACTTCATATTTATCCTTAAAGAACAATGCATCTTTTGGGTAAAAAATCTTTCTAAAAACAGAAAAAAGATAAAAAACAAGAAAAACAAATTATTTTGTTAGGGATGCTTATTCTTTCTTTTCGTTGCCGTGCATCTTCCACATTTCCTGCATTCTCATCGGCATCTTAGCTATCGCGTCTTTTGCTAGATCCATCAGTTGCTCGTTTACCTCAAGCTCGATTGTGACTTTCAATTTGCCTGTCTTTTCCATCGTTTCAGTCATGGAACCACCTCCTGAACCGGCTTAATTGATTGGGAAATAAGTTAGTGAGAAGGTGGACAGCTTGCATGCCAGTTACATCTAAATCTATTGTTATGCGGTAATGAAATTTTCCTAAACGTTTAGTTTTGGTTTTGTAGTTTCCTATTGCGCCTGCTTCTTTGAACTTGTGAAGCTGCTGGTTGACAAGTATAGTTATGCCTGTCGGCGCTAAAGGTTCAAAAGCAAAGGCAACTCTTAAAAGAACGCGAGTTGCGCTTTCGACAAGAGATTCAGATACGGGTTCTCCTTGAGTCATTTTTTAACCTTCAAAACGTTAGAAGCTTTTTTGCTCCTTTTTAGAAAGAAGTAACAACTTGATTATAAACTAGTTGGGGCGATTTTTTTAAGGTTGTGTGACTGTCATAACCCAACTTCAAGGCGAATCATATTGGCGCTTGACGATTTAAACTTGCAAATTTACGGTTGCAGAAAATGCAGGCTTTGGCAAGGAGCCAAACATGCTGTGCCCGGCGAGGGACCCTTAAACGCTAAGGTCATGTTTGTGGGGCAGAACCCCGGAGCTGACGAAGATGAAACTGGCAGACCCTTCGTTGGACGAGCAGGAAAATTCTTGACTAAGGCGCTATCTGAGAACGGCATAAAACGCGAGGACGTGTTCATAACCAACATTGTAAAACATACTTCTCCGCAAAACAGAAAGCCCTCTCCCGACGAGGTAGCGGCATGCTTACCCTACTTGAACATGCAGATAAGCGTTATTAAACCAAAAATAATCGTGTTGCTTGGCGCTTCCGCAAAGGATACGCCGCGACTGAACGGCATAGAATACGTGGAAATTATTCATCCGTCAGCAGCTATGCGATTTAATAAAATGAACGCAAGGTTCCAAGAACAAATCGTTGCCCTCTCACAAAAATTGGGTGCATTGTAGCTGCGAAATTGACGCGACGAAATGCCTGGGTAGAAAAAGTTAAGCAAGCTGCTATGTTATCCCAAACATTTTCGAAGTTTAGCCGATTCAAGTAACGCTTTTTTTGCTTCGCCATCTTCTTTTTGCAGGTAGCTTAACAGAAAGTTGTTAGTGAAGTTCTCATGTTTCCTCTCGGCGATGCTTTTAGGACCAAGTTTAATCCCAAGTTTTTCTTCAACCGTTTTTAAGTCATCTAAGCTGCTGCTAAGAGCTTTTTTGAATTTTTCTTCGCTCATGTTGGCTCGTTTAGCTGTTTGGCTGCTCATTTCAAGTAGCATGTTAATGTTTTCCCTTGAAACGTAGGCGCCGACAACCTTCAGGTCAGAGTGCATTTTTAGGTAATATTTTTGGAGAAGCGCATATTCTTCGTCATTTAGTTGATTTAGAGCCCTCAGTCCCATGAATTCAGGGGGCAAACCGATGCTGTATAATGATGCAGCGAACGCTATTGCTCTTGGCAGACATACACCTGCAACGCATCTGCTGTAGCCGAAGAGTCCAATGTGGAGTTTCCGTGCTCTTCTCGCAGGCACATAGGCCGCAACACTGTTAATGAATGGCGCCAATGATTCTATTTGGCTTTCATATTGCGCTCGGCATTTGGCAAGCATAGTTAAAATGGCGGTTTCTTCATTTCGTTCGATTATTTCGGCTTCGCCGTTTGGTAACTGTTGGTTGAGGGTTTCAATGCCTTCTTTTACCTGCGCGTTTGGATAGTCATATCTAAAAGCTGACTGAACTGTCACGGTTGATAATCCCTTGTATTCTTCCAAGAAGTTGTCAATGTTGTCAGGTGAGAGATGCCCTCTGAAGGGTTTAGATCCGACTCCAAGGATGGGGTGTATCAGCGTGTTTTGCTCTTTTTCTAGCTGTTTAAGTTTGCTGAGGCAGATTTTGGAGAGCAAGACAGCGCATATTAACCCGTAATTTAACGCGGGGTCGGAGCGCGCAATGAAGACTCTTTGCTGCTTAGGTTTAACTGCTTGCAGGTAAGGGCGAACAATCTTATCCACGTTTACGATGCTGTCAAAATCTTCAACCAGAGGAATTACCTTGATGGTTTTAGGATTGAAACTGCCGATCCATTCTTTGGTTGTTATCGACTCATAAAGAGTTACGTCTTCATGGCCAATTATGGCTTTTTTATAGTAGTTAAGAAGCATGATGAGTTCTTGCGCATCGGTCGTAAAAGGCAAGATAACCTCGAAAATGGGCACAACTTCTCTTCGGTAAACCAGCGAAGCCACATCGTGTGCGACTGGAATATTTTGGAGTGTTTCAACGAAGAATTTTCTTTCAGGACCCTCAATTCTGGGGTTCGGTATACGGTATGTCAAGTACACATCTTCACCTATTGCGTGCCCCGAGAAGTAATCCCAGTACTTCTGCAACAGTTTCCTCACGACACGGGTATCGGTATCTTTTCCCTCTGAGTCCCACATAACCTCTTGGCAGCCAAGCGTACTGTATGCGTAGTAGGCTTCATAGACTTCTGTGTTGCCGTTGATTACTTCTTCATTGCTCCATTCAGGGATGTTTGCGTTGTCAGGATGCTGAGTAGACATCGTTGCAGGAATCCGCAGGTTTTCTTCAAGTTTAAGTTTACTGCTCATATTTTTCACTCAGCACCAATATATTATAGCTTCGAAAACCATATCAAGCGCTTTTATTTTAATTTTGCAGTTCCCACACAAGCTTCCTAACGATTAAATGTCACATAGAATACCTGAAATTTCTTGGACATATGGTTTGGTTTATCGCGCGTTTATAACTGCAAACCATGTCTTGGGCTACAACGCAATCTGTATTTACTTGAATGTCCATTTGCCGTTTAGCTTTTGAGGGGGCAGGCGCACAATGAAAGTTGTTCCGTTTCCTTCTTTACTCTCAAAAGCTACTGTGCCGTTTAATGCTTCAGTCACGCGTTTGACCACGGCTAATCCTAAGCCTTGACCCTTAGATTTGGTTGTGAAGAACGGAGTGAAAACCTTTGGCTTAATTTTGTTAGGGATGCCTACGCCTGTATCCGAAACTGCGATAACTACGTCGCCCGCTTCCTTATGTGCACTCACTGCTAGTTTTCCTCCATTAGGCATAGCTTGAACTGCATTAGACACCAGATTGCCGAGAATGCGCTTCAATAAACTGCCGTCAACCAAGATTTTTTTGGCTGAACCCTCGATGTTGCATGAAAATTCAACGTTACCCGGTATGTATTTTCCCTGCAGCATTTCTTTACACAAAGCTTCTAAGTCTGTTTCTTGAAAAGTGGGGCTGATCGTTCTCGCATAATCTTGCAGGTCAGCTACAATTTTATTAATGTAGTCAACGTTTTTCTCTATGCCGTCTAAACTTTCTGCTGCATCCTTCTTGGTCTTCATTTCAGGTGTCGCCGAAAAATAATCTTTAAGCAAGTAAACGTCGCTGGTTATAGCCTGCAGGGGGTTACGGATGTCATGTCCAACCATGCCTGCTGTTTCGCCTATGGCGGCAAGTCGCTGAGTCTTTTCAAGTTTTTTTCTGTCATCAATATCGATAAAGGACAAAACAGCGCCATCTATCTTGTCCTCCAGTGTTATGTAAGGTCTAATTTGCATTTCGTAATAATGGCCTTGCTCATCCCTTACTTCTCGGGCAATAACGCTTAGTTTAGACATAACTTCCGCAAGTGTACTTTCTAAGTCCTCAACTATTACGCTTAGTCTAATAGTCGTTATCGGCAATCCAATTGTTGAAGGAGAAAGATTCAAAATTTTCGTTGCTGAAGGAGAAAACAACCTGATTTTTCGGTTTCTATCGATGATAACGACAGCTGGACCCACATTTCTGTTCAAGTTAACTAGATCATCGTTCAACTGTGCAAGCGTTTGATTTCGATTTCTCACTTCGTCATTTAGCGTTTTTAATTCTTCGTTGCTTGACTGAAGCTCCTCTTTCGCTGTCTCCAACTCTTCGTTTGTGCTCTGCAACTCCTCATTGCTGGACTGCGCTTCCTCCATGGTGGTTCTCAACTCTTCGTTGGTCGCTTCTTCGGTTTCAATAATTCTCTGCAAAGACAGCTTAGCTGAGTCCAATTCCTCTCTGAGCTCCTTAATTTGTTGATCCCTGGCACTATCCTGACCCTGAGGAGTAGATGTTAACTCTAAGGTTTGACGCAGTAACGCAGCAGCGGAACTAACATCATCAAACAAAACAAGGAAAAACGGCTCTTCGAACCGTTCAAATTGCAGTGGAATGACCTTAACATTTATGGTTTTTTGTTCCCCACCAAATTCGAACCGAACACCATTTTCACTTACTGGTTTATTTTCTTTTTTTGCTCTATAAATCATGGTTTGGACTTCAGACTTTAACTCTTTACGCATTATCTTAGCAAGATTCAAACTTGCGAGCCCAGATTCAGGCAAAATGTATGGAGCAACGTTCCCTCGGAAAACGAGAACATCTGAATTGGCATTAACCAGCAAAGCGGCGGGAACATACTCAGTGACCAGCAAACGGTCAACTTCATCTTTTAAAATCGAAAGAGTATCTTTCTTTTCGCCTGCTTTGATTTCTTTAAGCTTATGCTGGTAGGGCGAAGTTTGTAATCCAAAAGTGATGCTCGGCTGGGTCCTCTTTTTTAAATAAATCGTCGTCTTTTTTACGGGTTCAAATAGGCTTGTAAATTTGCCTATGCTTTCAGATTGCCCAAGAACAAGAAAGCCACCTACCTTCAAGGCATAGTGCAGCGTGGGCAGTACTCTTTCATGAAGATATTCGTCAAAGTAAATTAGCATGTTGCGGCAGCTGACTAGATCCATGTTGGAGAAGGGTGGGTCAGCGGTTATGTCTTGCTTTGCAAACACGCATTTGTCTCGGATTTTTTTGGAGATTTGATAGTTGCCGCCGCTGTTGAGGCTAACGAAGTAACGTTTTAGTCGGTTTTCAGAAACGTCAGCCTCTATGGTTTTTTGGTAGATTCCTTGTCGTGCTTTTTCAATGTTTTTTTCGTTGACGTCGGTGCCGAAAATTTGGATTTGAAGATCATTAATTGAGTTTTCTTCAAGGTATTCTTGAATTGCTATGGCAAATGAGTAGGCTTCTTCTCCCGTTGAGCAGCCTGGAATCCAAAAGCGGATAGGCTCTTTAGAATTGTGTTTTTTAACTAAATCCGGAAAAGCTGTTTCTTTCAGGGCAACAAAGGTTTCGGTTTCTCTGAAGAAACTTGTCACACCAATTAGCATATCGTTAAACAACGCTTCGAGCTCATTTGGATGCGTCCGCAAATACTCAACGTACTTCGCCATTTTCTCTAAGTGGTTAATTACCATTCGGCGGGAGACACGCCGGTTTACAACCGTTTCTTTATAGTGTGAAAAATCAACGTTGAAATTTGATTTTAGCATGGCAAATATTGCGTTTAAACCAGTTTCCCTCTTTGGAACGGCTTTTTCTGCAGCTTTCTCTTCTTTTGCTTCAATCGTGGTGTGGGCAAGATGTGGGTTCTTGGAGATTTTCTGGAGTTCCAGCGCGATGTTGTCTGGGGTTAGAACGAAGTCTGTGGCGTCGGCTGCAATAGCGTTTTGCGGCATGTCTGGGTACTGGGCTGAGCTTGGAGTCTGCGCGAACGTGATTCCGCCCTGGGCTTTGATGGCTTTTAGTCCTTCGGTTCCATCAGAACCTGTGCCTGAAAGCACGACGCCGATGCTTTGAGCTTTTGAGTCTTCGGCGAGAGAAATAAAAAAGGTGTCTATGGGTTTTAGAGACTTGCCTTTTGGGTTGAGTTTAAGAACTTTTTTTTCCACTGTCATGGTGGTTCCTGGCGGAATCACGTAAACATGGTTTGGTTCAATTGATGTCCCATCTTTGATGATTTGGACTGGAATTTTAGTAAATCTTGATAGAATATCTGTAAGCATGCTTTCTTGTCCAGCGGCCAGATGCTGGATGACAACAAAAGATAAGCCCGTGTTAACAGATAAACATTCAAGCAAACTCCTGAATGCTTCTAACCCGCCGGCAGAAGCACCGATTCCGACAACAGGAAAATCAACCTGAAGCTTATCGTTCATTTCGTCTGTGTTTGCCACATAACCCATCTGCCTGTTACCTTTACTGTTTAAGATGCTCAAATGACTTTCTATCTTATTATTGTACGTCGGATGTCTTTGCTCTTATTAGATTATGCTTAAAAAAATTAGCTTTAGTTGTTTGAGGAAATGTATGTGTCAAGTTGCTGCAACAAATGTTTAAACATTCGGCGATTATTCAGTTGATTTAGATATTTTTCCGCGAGAAATAATCCCAGAAGGACTTGTTTAATTCATGGCTGAGAATAAGCGTAGCATACTTGTAATTGATGATAACGTTTCCATTCTGAGAACTATGGCTCGTCTGTTGAGCAGAGAAGGCTACGATGTAATTACAGCTCAAACGGGCAAAGAGGCTTCAGAAAAACTGTCCACTAAAAAGTTTGATGCAGCTTTGATTGATGTCGGTTTAGGGGAAACATTGGGAACCGATTTGTTGCCTCAGATGAGTAAAGTAGCCCCCGGCATGCTGAAGATAGTATTGACAGGTACGCCTATGTCAACCGATACGCTCGACGAGGTAAATAGAGGAGCCGACTTATTTCTACTTAAACCAGTCAAACCAGAAACACTAATTGGAATCCTCGACGAAAAACTTAAACAAAAATAAAATCAGACTGATCAATCAATAACTTTTGATTGTTGCTTCAATGTGCGACAACATTATTTTATATTCTCTTTGAACGATAAGGGATAATCAAGAAGAAAGCTAAGAGCCAGCGGTTGTTTGAGCGGGTTCGGCTGCTAATAGAAGATAAGGTCCCCTCTCTCTTCTTTTTCCCTTATCCCTGTTAGCGTAAGGCTAAATCCGTTTAACACTAATTTTCGCCCATTAACTCAACGATAGCTATTTCCAATTTACGAAATGTCGATTTGAGTCACAATAATAAAAAAGCAAAAAATTTTGTTTGTTAACTTATAGCTTTTTTGTTCAAAGCTATTATCGTTTGGAAAAGTGAAATGAAAAAACTGTTCTATGAAAATCGTGTCGAGTGGACCAATGCTTTAAAGTACATGCCGATTCTGGTTCCGTAGCAGTTGTAGTAATGCCCCCAGCAGCATTCATAACCTCTTGCAGATTCAGTTCGCTTCCCATTCTTTTCATGGAGAAAAACTATTACTTGTTCCCCTGAATGTTTTCCCCTTGTTGCCACCCTTGCTTTTGCGATAAATGGCTTGCCTTCTACCTCAGTCTGCAAATAAAGCTCCCCCTTCGCTTTCAAATAATCCCATACTTTATCAAATTCACAATCTAATTTCACGTTTCCTTGATGGGGTTCAAACATAAGTTTTCGCTAATTCACCTTTTTTTAGTTGGCGGATATTTTAGGCTTTTCATATGTTTTTTAATTCTGACATCTGATCTTTTTAGGTTACCATTTGTCTCTTTTGCTTGTTTCTTGTTGCTTTAGGTCCTGCTGTAAATCGCGGTAAATCTCTTTTTCGCTGGATGAAACAACTGTTAAGGTTGAACCCGCAACGCTCTTAACAGTCGGTATTTTTACAAGTCTTGATTCCCTAGTTTGCGGGACATAATCTATAACAATCGACTTGGACGTGAAGAAGAGCTTCTCATCAGGAGACCATAACTCATACATTTCGACCTCTATCAGGTAACTTCCTGCATCAATTCCTCTCATATCTAAGACCATGGGATAATCGAATCTGTCGTTTAATAGCGTACTTTGAGGTATGCTAAGCGTATTAGAAATGAGCTGGTGCTCTTGAAAAAACAAATCTATGCTGACTTTAGAAAAAGAAACCTTTGAAGGGACCAGAGTAAAATCGACATTTAGAAAAAGCTCTTCTTCTTTGAATTGGCTAATGATGTCGTTAATCATTATTGCTTTTGTCGGCTTACCCGTCATAGTTGGCTTTGAAATGTTGAATTGATAAGCGATATTATCAAGTGTTGATTGCTTTGACTGCTTGACCGCTGTATTCATTATTTCTCTTTTTTGCGGATTCTTATTCAAATTACCCATGGATTAATCAATACTATACAGTTTTACTTAATAGTATTCCACCATTGCAAAAAGAGATTGAGCCATCACTTTCCAAACCGTCATCTGTTGAGAGCATGAATGATGACGTGCCCCTTGCTCAAAATGAAAATTAAACACTTGTAAAAAAGGTTTTTCAAAGCTTGAAGGCAACTTTTCATTTAACTTTTAAAAATGAAGGTAAATATGGCGCCGTCGAAAAGATTCGGACCTTGACCGACTGGTTAACAGCCAGCTGCTCTACCAACGGTGGCCTTTTTTAGACATATAGAATTCTCTATATATAGAAAAATCTATTCTTGCAGCTTCGTAAAATAATCATTGACGATCTTATCTTTAATTTGGTATTTTCCTTCTTTTCTCGCGATCAAGTCGTATTTTTCTAGCTCTTGAAGATAGAATGGTAAACTAGTAAGTTTCAGGTTTACTTGTTTGGCGATTTGGGCTGAAGTGTTGTTTCCCCGTGAGATTGCTTGTAGGATTCGCATGAGGCGTGCTTCTTTTGTTGAGGAGCCTAAATCATCTTTCAAAATGTAGTTAACATACAAGTTTAGTGCGCCGGAGGAACTTGTGAGAATTCTCTCGTATGTTTCTTCTACGGATTCATCGGGTTTGCGGTTTTCAGCCAACATTATGAGGTAATATGGGTGACCCCCTAGTATTTTCCATGCCTCTTCCGCCTCTTTTCTGGTCGATTTAGCACTTTGCATGTATAATTGAACTGCATATTCTTCAGGCAATGATCCAACTTCTACAATGACAAAGTGCCCAAATAATGGGCTTTCTCCCTTCCCAAGAATGTCCCTCATATAATGAACTCTAGAGCCGCTGACGACATATTGCACGTTTTCCCTGTTTTCAAGAACGCTTCTAAAAATCTCCGTAATCGCTTCTAAAGTAGAATAACGTTTAAATTCGATTATGCTGGGAAACTCATCAATCATTATCACTATTCGCTTGCCACATTTTTTTGAAACTTCATTGAAGTAATCAAAAGCTAAGAGGAAAATGTTCTTGTAATCCTGGGTTTCTTCTATTTCGGGTCTTATTTTGATGGAGAATTGTCCTGTTTCATCTATGGAAGGCTCTAACGTTAAACGGAGTTTCTTTAGTTTCGTCAAAGTTTTTAAGAGATTAGCTATGATGGTTGAAGCTTTTTCTGTCTTGCCCAGATCTTTGGCATAAGCCCGAGTGACCTGAGACATTATGTTTTGCGCAAAATCATAAGGAGAAAACTTGTAAATTGAGAGATCCACGTAAGCGACAATTATTTTGTTATTTTCAAGCTGCTCTTTGACTTTCAGAAGTATCGTTGTCTTCCCGATGCGTCGAGGACCAATTAGCGCATAATTAACTTGTTTAGAGGGATCTGACAGGCTTTTAACAAGTTTTTCTATCTCTTCTTCCCGATCGATAACTTCTTTTTGAGGTTTGCCTACGACCACCATTGTTTTGCGCCGACCTCAAATATAGAGAATTCTATATATATGAATTTCTATATACAATAGCAGTTTTAAGATGGTTGTGACATAAACAAAAAGATCATTGAAGGGGAACTTTTCATAAAAACGGTAGTTTGTGGAAGCGGGAGTGGCGCCGTCGAAAGGATTCGGACCTTTGACCGACTGGTTAACAGCCAGCCGCTCTACCGGGCTGAGCCACGACGGCACATCATAAAGCCCTAATCCACTTTTCAGTTTCAATATACTATTTAAGTATAATCTTTCCCGACGAAACAACCATTGAACAAGCTTGAAAACTAAATCTTTTTGCGCGTTTAGGCGGCTCATTAGAAGCAATGTACAGTTAAGATAAATCGCATAATTCGATGCTTATGTGCGGTGGCAAACGGCGGATTCCTAATTCTCATTTAGTTTTTGGATCTACGCGGTGTCTTAGGTTGGTTATCCATAATTTTTGGGGTAATGGTTAATTAGTCTCGCATAGTTCTCTTGTACGGTAGGGGAAGAATGTGGATAGAAAAGAGGCTGCGGTTATTTTAAGCGAATTGGGCGCTAACCAACTTGTTAACCCAAATTTAGTGCTTATTGAACAGAGAAGTCCTGATAAATCTCAATTGCAGGTTAGAGGCGATTTTGATCGTCGTCGAATCGAAATATTTCTAAAGAAGAAGCATTTGTTGTTCGAAATGAAAAATGATTACTTGACTATTTTTACGCCTTAGCGGAAAAGACCCCAGTGGTCAAACTTTGACCTATTTGTAATTTTGTTTTTGTTTTCTTAGGGCAACAAGCCGAGCACCCATTTTGTTTCAGAAAAATTTGCACAAAAGTTCAGGCGATTAAGCCACAAGCACATGTTGTTTAACTTTGTAATTTTTATGTTAGATTTAGAAGAAAAACTATAGGTACACTCAAATAATCAGTTTCCCATCTGTAAGCAAAGGTTGAATTATCTTGAGAAATAAAGGAAACAAATTCTATCAAAATACTCACGGAGTCATTTTCCGAACAAAAACCAATACTAAACAGGGAAAGAAGAAGATTGCGTTAATGAAAAAAACGCGAAACCTAAGAGCCCAATTAAATCCGCCTTCTTAAAACCCTTTTCAGGGCAACTGCCGATTATTTAATCGACGGAAAACTTTTTCTCAAACTATTCTATTTGACGCACTTTGTATTTTGCTATTGCCGAGAACCCCTTATAGAATTCTTTCGTAATATGCTGATACCACTTATCCTCAAATGACAAGTCAATCAGGTTGTCTACCCAGCGGAAGTCACGTTCGGCGCATTGAATCAAAAGTTTCTTGTGCAAATCATTCAGTTTAGTGTTGGTGAACCAGTCTTCATTTGTCAAATGACCCAGCGGCACAAAGAACAAGGGCACTATGAGGCACCGCATGTCTTTCAAGTCGTCAACTAAATCCATCGTTTTAAGAATATCTGATTCAGTCTCGTCAGGCAACCCAACAATCAACGTGCAGGCTGGAGCAAGCATGTTGTCATGCATCACGCCTAGACCCTGAACCACAACGTCATGCCAGTTGTCAGCGCTAAAAGGATGCGCCTTAGCGGGCATGATCTTCTTTGCAATCTCTGAAGAACCCGTTTCTATTCCAACTTCTGCGCCCCACCACTTTTGGTTCTGCAAGATAAGTTCGGATAGCTTTGCTAGCAGCTTGGGTTTTGATGCAACAGCAGCCAGCGAACAGTGGCTCCAACTGACCCCATTAACCTTTTTAGTTACTAATTCGTGCAGCGCCACAAGTTTTTCTTCGTTCGGTGTCGTGTTTTTTGAGCCGTAGAGCATCACGTCTTCTGCGTGGAGGCAAACACCTTTAATGCCAGAATCAATGTTAACGCTTAATTCACGCTCAACCTTTTCAATCGGGTACCACCTAAGAGGCCTCAAAGTGACATTGCAGAACTGGCAGCCTCTGCAGCAGCCTCTTCCAAGCTCAACTAAACCGTTAATTGAAGGCTTAACAATATCGGGGATCTCCTCTAAACTAGGCGACTGGTCGACTCCAACTTCATAATGACTGGGAATTTCTTGACCTTCAATTATTGCCCTAAAAAGTTTCCCAATGACATTTTCCGCTTCGCCTTCAACAACGCAGTCAATACCTAAGTCTTTAACGGCTTTTTCTCGGTAATGGAACTGCCATGCGCCAGGTCCGCCAACAACAATTTTTAACCCATTTTGCTTCGCTTTTTTAATGGCTGGATCGTCCAGTAATGCATGAAAATGTTTTGCGAGGTAAGATTCTTTTTTGAAGAGTGACGCTAAAGTTGTGGAGGCAGGACCTAACCCGAATGGGTCCATCGCGTGTACGCCGAGAATTTTTGCGTCTTTAAGGTAGCGGCTTAGATGTTTTGGGCTTACTGTTTCAACGTGGAAGCCGTCTTTTAAAAGCTGGGCTTCAGTTTTCCGCAGTCCGTAGGGTGCTTGTGTGGGGTGGCTATTTTTTGTTTTTATGGGTGGAAAGAACAGGTAGCTGTAGAGCCATTCTGGAATAAAATTTGGAGGGGCACATGTACCGAACCCGAGAAACTCGTTATTGTGATAGTTGCTCATTAAAGTCCTGTCAGCAGTTAACACTACCTCTGCCATAGCCCCTTCACCCTTCTTCACTTTAAAATCTGTGAATGTTTATTCCTATGCTCGAGGCAAATATAACTTTTGCCTAGTCCCCTGTGGCAAATATTGGTAATTGCCTGGGATCAGAGGTAAATTTTTTGTTTTTTGGTTGGTGCAGGGTGTGACAAATAAGGTTATATATGCTTAAAGTATTGTATCGTACTACAGGAGATAATTCAAATATGACCGAATGCCGATATTGCCACAAAGAAGTTACTTCAAAACCACAAGCAGTGTTAAAGAACAGTTTCTTCGTAATCGAAGCATATACCTGTGGAGAATGCAAAAACGAATTCAAGGTAATAAAATAGGGCTTTTTTCCAAAAAAATTGAAATTTACGTAGCTGAATAGCTCACTGTAAACTGGGTGCCTGCGTTTTTAAAGCCAGAAATATTAACTAACTGTACTGAACGATTATTTATTATCTGTGGATCCATAACAACGATGTTGTAGGAAAAATCAGTTATTCCACCCGTTTTCCCAGACAAAGTGGCTTGGCAGTCGGTGAAGGTGACGCCGCTAAAATCGGCTAACTGAGATAGGGCATTGTTGATTTCGGGTCTTTCAACGATCCATTCAGCACTTAACTTTTCGGAGCTATAGGTGAAGTTGCTCTGAAAACTCTCATGAGTTGATAAATCCTGCATGGAAATAAACCATAAGTTAGTGTTTGAATCCACCAGAGAAATCGAAGCCGACATTTGATCTCCTGGAGACACATGCATTGAGCTGATAGAAACAGAGTTGCTTGGAAGCATTTCATACCATGCAGAATACTGTGCCGCCCCATTCGTGTAATCCTGTTCTGTGCCAACCTGAATCAGCGTTTTGTCAAACTGCCCGCCTACGCCAATCCAAACGGATGAATAAGCATTTGTCCCGGTATTTTCGACTGTGGGCACGTTCCAAGAGGCGCTTACTCCTTGAACGTTTGGTTGCGGAGTTAAGAAATTGGTGGCAACGGCGTATCCTGCCCAGTTTCGAGCTACTGAAACCGCGGGGATGGGAAGTTCTGGCGGCTTAGAAAGACTGCTGAAGTTCAACGGCATAAAGTACTCTATGACAAGCAGCGCAATAACAATAATGACGATTATTGTCACCACTATACTTGCATTCTTTTTATTTCTAAACAAAAGATATCAATATAACGGTGTCTTTTTGTTTCATTTAAGAATATGTGATTAGCACAAAACAGCAACAACCTAAGCTCACCCATACTTCTTACGAAAAAATATTCGATTTTGCCAAAAGTTTCCCCAAATCGAATGCTCATTTGCTATGTTTCTTATGCATGAACTTTGACTAACCTTATAATTGCAATAATCATAACTTTGTCAACTTTTAAAAAGCCCAATTTTTACATTAAACGGAAAATTTGACAGTTTAGTAGAAAAATATATCAAGGTATTTGACTATTTAGTACAAAACCGCGTTCGGAGAATAGGATTATTTGAAAAGCATGATTGAGTTTAGATGGCATGGTAGAGGCGGTCAAGGAGCATGGACAGCCAGCGAACTGTTGGCAAGGACAGCCCTCGACGAAGGCAAGTACATTCAGTCATTTCCTGAATTTGGGCCTGAACGAATGGGTGCACCAGTGACCGCGTTTACGAGAATAAGCACTGAACCAATAAGATTACATTGCGCTATTTATGAGCCAGACGTTGTTGTGGTTTTAGATAACACTCTGCTCAAATCTGTTCCAGTTACAGCTGGATTGAACGATGATGAAGACATACTGATCATCAATTCCCCTGAGGAACCCAGTGTACTGAAAGAAAAACTTAAGGTGGCGAAAGGCAAAGTGTGGACGGTCCCAGCAACCGAAATTGCCATAAAAATTTTGGGTTCCCCAATAACAAACACCGCAATGTTGGGTTGCGTCGCTAAAGCAACTGGAATAGTAACTTTGGAAGGCATACAGAAGACGCTGAAGGGACGTTTCAGAGCGGACTTAGCGGAGAAAAACTTCGCGATTATCAAGGAATCTTATCTGGAGGCAAAAACTGAATGAGTAAAGAAAAAGGCTGGAAAGATCTTCCTATAGCGGGAGTCTGCACAAAATCAAGCGTGGGCTTTTTGACTGGCGACTGGAAAACCTACATGCCCGTGCGGGACCTGCAAAAATGCACTCTTTGCTTAACTTGCGTGATGTTTTGTCCTGAAGGGGCAATAAAATTGACTCCAGATAAGGGGCAAATCTGGTTTGACATGAGTTTCTGTAAAGGATGCGGAATATGCGCAAACGAGTGCCCAACTAAAGCGATAACCATGAAAATGGAAAAGGAGTAAAAAGCATGCAGAAACAAACTAAACAGGAAACTATGGCTTTAAACGGAGATGAAGCTGTTGCCTTCGCCGTTAAACAATGCGACGTTGACGTCGTTGCTGCCTACCCTATTACACCTCAAACAATCATTGTTGAGAAATTCAGTGAATACGTAGCTAACGGAGAAGTCCAGACAGAGTTTGTCTGCACTGAATCAGAGCACAGCGCTATGACCGCGTGTCTTTCAGCAGCAGCGGTTGGAGCTAGAACTTTTACCGCCAGCGCATCCGCCGGGTTAGCTTTGATGCATGAGATGCTTTTTGTAACTTCAGGTTCTCGTGTTCCCGTTGTGATGGCGGTTGCTAACCGCGCCTTGTCTTCGCCGCTCAATATTCACGGCGACCAATCCGACAGCATGGCGGAGCGAGATAGCGGGTGGATCCAGATTTACGTGGAAAACGCTCAGGAAGCCTATGACTCCATCATTCAAGCTTTCAAGATAGCTGAGGACGTTGGTGTCTCGTTGCCCATAATTGTTGGTTTAGACGGTTTCACAATTAGCCATACACTTGAAAAGGTAGATGTGCTCGCGGAAGATACAGTCAAAGAGTTCGTTGGAGAAAGACCGTTGCCCTCCGTTTTTACACAGCAGGGAAAAAACGTGCCATACAAGCTTGACCCTGAAAACCCTATGACCATGGGGCCAAATGTTTCGCCGAATTTCTATTTTGAATTCAAAAGGCAGCAGGACGAGGGGATGCGAAATGCCCTAAAAAAGATTCAAGAAATCAATATTGAATACGGCAAACTAAGTGGCAGAAGCTACGGCGACGGACTCGTAGATGCATATCAACTAGCTGACGCTGAAATTGCAATTGTGGTTGTGGGCTCCACAGCTGGAACCTTAAAGGTAATTGTTGATCAACTCAGGCAAGAAGGCATCAAAGCAGGGATTCTGCGATTACGAACGTTCCGCCCGTTCCCCATCGAAGAACTTCGAACTGCACTCAAAAACGTCAAAACACTGGCGGTTATGGATAAAAGCATGAGTTTCGGCGCCTTCGGCGGCGCAGTATTTACTGAAGTGAGAAATGCACTGTACGACTCAGATATTCACCCAACCATCGTAAACTACATTTTCGGTTTAGGCGGAAGAGACACAAGCCCACGTGATCTGCGAAGAATCTTCGAAGACCTAATGCAAATCGCCAAAACTGGACAAGTGGAAACGCAGGTGAAATATTGGGGATTAAGGGAGTAGAGGAGGAAAAATAGTTGACAACTCAAGAATGGAAATTCACGGCAAAAGATATTGCGTCTAAACCAGACCTGTTCCTTTCGGGTCATCGGGCATGCGCAGGCTGTGGGCCAGCGTCAATGCTTCGGATGATAATGAAGGCTACGCGTGGACCAACAATTGTGACTCAGGCAACAGGCTGCATGGAAATAGTCGGGTCCATTTACCCCTACACCTCTTGGGCGCTACCATGGCTCCACACGGCTTTTGAGAACGCCGCGGCGAACGCCTCAGGCATCGATGCCGCGTTGAAAGCGATGAGCAAGAAGGGCAAAGTGAAAGATCACATTGACATCATCGCGTTGGCTGGTGACGGCGGAACCTACGACATTGGCTTGCAGGCTTTATCCGGCGCAGTTGAACGTGGACACGACTTCTTGTTTATCCTCTACGATAATGAAGGCTACATGAACACAGGCATCCAGCGAAGCAGCTCCACACCCATAGGCGCGGCAACAACAACCACCCCAGCCGGCTCAGTTATTCCTGGAAAACTGGAAAAGAAGAAACCCATCGACGAAATCATGTTGGCGCACGACATGCAATATGTGGCAACTGCAACACCTTACTATTGGAAGGATATGCTGACAAAAGTCCGCAAAGGCTTAGAAGTAGACGGACCAGCGTTTCTGCACGTTTTTGCCCCTTGCCCCAGAGGTTGGCGCACTGAACCCGGCAAAACCATGGAGTACTCAAAGCTGTCTGTGGAATCCTGCGTGTTCCCGATTTGGGAAGCAGTAAACGGCAAACGGCAACTTTCAATACCAAGCAAACTGATTTCGTTGGCGCCGCAGAAAAAGCGACCCGTAAAAGATTACCTTACTGGGCAAGGCAGATTCAGGCACCTGTTCACCCCGCAAAACCAGCACATAGTAGATGAGATGCAGCGCTTAACTGATGAAAACTGGCAACGGCTCCTTCAAAAATGTGAGCAAGCCTAACTTTTCTTTTTTCTTATTTTTTGTTAACTTCTCGATCACACATTTAAATCATTTCTGAAGGAATGAATTTCTTTGTGCAGCTTTGCTCTTTTGGCAGCCACAAATTTCTTCTGGATTGTAAAGTAACAGAGACTGTTGTACTTCTTGTATAAGGAAAAAAGATTGTCAAGTGCACATTCCACCCGATCATCATGTTCAAGCCCCATCTGCAAAAATAATTTCAGACATAAAAAATTCTGCATAATCCCTAAGTGTCTATAACAAATTAACCGTGGCACCATTTCCCCTTTGTATTTTTCGGCACTTTCAAATTCGCGGTCACGGTTCTCAGCTGAAAAGACAAGGTGACTTTGCAGCCCGTACGGTTTACCCGAGCCCTGGAGTCCATCCCAATTCAAGTTTAAATTTTTAAAAAGAAAAGCAACTCCTCTCTGGATGCAGGGATCGCTAAAGGATACGCCTAAACTTGCCAATTTTTCGATCTGGAAAACTGTTGCGACAACTGTTTCTTCCCATGAACCATTGTCATTTTGCATGCACCTGGAATCCTCTATAAGTTTGTTTATTTCGTTGACATCGTTTTTATTGGTCTGGCGATATATTATTGACTTAATCAGTAGAGACTCATAGTCATATTTATCGGCTAATTTATCTGCCACATTCTTCAGCTTTTTGTTCGCCGCCAAACTATCAAGAATGCCTATGCGGCTGAAGGCTGACAAAATATCGTAAGTAACTCTGGTTGAATTATACCAAAGGCCGTTGGTTTTTTGTTTAGACAGAACCCCGGGTATTTCAGGCAACAGTATTCGGGAGGCTACCTCGACGGGTAAATCCCGAATTAAATAAAAACTTTTATTCTTAATAATTTTGTTGAAATCGCCCTTTTGCTCCTGATAAAATTCCTCCGTAAAAGCCGAATACTTTTCTGACATCATCAAAGGAATCAAACCGGCAAGAGTACAACGCAGCATGCAAAATCACTTTTTATTTAGTTTACTTTTGGTCTATTGCAGTTGTTTGATAACCGCATTGTTTTTCAAAGTCAACAAACGCATTTAAACGATTCCATTAACCCTGGAAAAAGAAAAAATAATTTGAATTTTAGTGGCTGTTGTTTTCTGGCAGGACTTTTAGTATGCGGAGGATTTTTTTGAATTCTTCCTCTTTCAACGAAGCACGTCTGCCGTTGGCGTAGATGTCTTTTATTCTTTCCACCACTATCGCTACTGTCTGATCGTCTGGTTCGTTTCCCCCAAGCTCTGTTATTTTGTGCTTGATTATGCCTTTACCCGACTGTTTTCCAATGGTTAAACGCCGTTCGTTGCCGACCAGTTCAGGCGGGTAAGGCTCGTAGGTCCATGGGTCGCTTAAGACGCCGTGAGTGTGGATTCCTGATTCATGGGCGAATCCGTAGTCACCGACGATTGCCTTGTTAGGCGGAACCACGTAGCCTGTTGCTTTGCCTATGTAGTCGGCGGTTGCCTTGAGCTTCTGGGTTTTGCCTTCAAATTTTTTGACGTCATGATGCAGATACAGGTTTAACAGTACCTTCTCCGTTTCTGCGTTGCCTGCGCGTTCGCCGATGCCCAGATACGTAGTGCTGGCGTAAACTTTATCCCACACGCCCGAGGCTGCTTTAATTGCCGCCATCGTGTTTTCAACTGCGTTCCCGAAGTCGTCGTGCGCGTGAATCTCTACGGCGTCGATTCTGGTTTCTTTCTTGATGGCCAATACCTTGGCTGGGACACCGTTGGGTAATGGCGCCGTGGGATCAGATAAGCCGATGCCGACCGTGTCGCAGATACGGTAGCATTCCGCGCCTGCGTCTGCAACAGCGTTAATTAATTTTTTCTCAAAATTCCAATCTGCCCTTGTGCTGTCTTCGCCGTGGACAAATGTTCTTAGTCCGCAGGTTTTAGCTGCATACTCAACCACGCTTACAATGTTGGTTAAGATCTGCTCTTGCGTTTTTTCGGGCCACTTAGCTTTAAAATGTATGTCGGAGACGGGGTGGGAGATGCCGACTTCTTTGAATCCGCATGCAACCGCGCTGTCAATGTCCTCTTTTAACGCTCGGCACCAGCCCGCAACGCGCAGGTCAAGGTTCAAGTCTGCGATGAGTTTTGCAGCTTTCTTGTCTGGCTCTTGATAATGGAACAGTTCGATGCGTTCTACTCCGATTTCTGATAGGAACTGCGCTATTTTCGCGGAGTCTTTGGGGCCAGCAGCTAACCCTGGCATTTGAATGCCGTCGCGAAGTGTAGTGTCATCTATTATTGGCTCGGTTTTTAGGGGCATTTTGAAATAAAAGTCTTGTAAATCCGTTCTTAACGACTCCGTCTTGTTTATGTTTCTTTTCAAGCTTTTTTGTTCGTGAATAACGCTTTCATGTAATTGATAAACGTTTCTGAGCTACTTTTGTAAATTTGTTCAACCAAATAGAAGACTTAGCTACTAAATGCAGAGCATAAAAGTAAATAAAAACTTTACACATAAACCGACAGCGAAAGCTAATTTTAACCGAAAAAGCATCCGCTTCGTCAAGTTTCCAGGATAAGTGTGGTCTCCGTGTATTGCCATCGTTTGAAGAATTTTAATACGTCCATACCGAGCAAGCTGTAGGAGAACATCAGGTTAAGCGGATGTAAACGGTTTAGTTCTTTGGGAGGCGGCAAACACTGGATAAATTCTAATGGAATGATAATAGGGCTTTCTTCTGGATCGGCGTTTGTGTCAAATCTCAATTTAACATCTGGCAATTCATAGGGCAGCAGGTGTCCCTTCGCCGTGTCTGACGAGCATTTTGATCTGGGAAGTCTTTTGACTTTTATTCCAAGTTTAAAAGTATCTTGACCCAATATTGTCGTGTAAGTACTGCCTGTATCAACCAAGAAATGTATGGGCACAAAATTGTTCACTTGAACGGAGATTATTTGTCCATTCAGATAAGCATGCTTATGTTGGTCTAAATATGCGGATAATTTCAAGATTACGCCTTCCTAGTAGAGGAGGCATCTTGGCTCTTTACGCATGTAATCGCAAAGCAAATCATTTGGGTCTTCTCCGGAAGCTTCTATCTTAGTGTACATTTCTTCAGGAGTATCGGCTATTAATAGAATTTTTTTGTTTTTGATGGCTACGTATTTGTTTAGGTATTTTGAGCGAAGCTTCTTCTCGTTAGCAAAGAACCACTCCATATCTTCCCTTGCCCTAGTAAGTTTCACTGTTACCCTTTTTTCTAGAGCAGGATCTAACTTTACGATTTTAACCTCTGCCATTTTCACTTTGCTCATCTAAATTATTCTCCCGCGCTGTATTTACCCCTTCTGCCACTGTCAGTATTTATAACTTATCAAACAATCAAGACTAAACCTCAAAAAAATGCTAATAATGCCAAAAATCGCCAATCTGCTCATAGCGCAAATTCAAATAATTTGAAGTGGCAACATTTGCAAAATAAAAAATTATCTCGCCTGTGAATACAGTGCTTTAATTGTGCCTGAAACACCCAAAACATGCACGGCTGCCTCTTTGCCGCCGACGCTTGTGATTGTTGCCAACGATGCCCTCGACATGTTTAGCGTAGCCAACGAAACCCTTATCACAGCAACTCTGCGTTCCGCGTCAAAACTAATCAAGGCTAAGCTGGTTTGGCTTGCGCCCACTTCACCGTAGAGTTTGGTTACAGCTGCCCAAACGGCGTCAACAAATTCGCGTTCTGTCGGCGTGGCTTCGCATTCCACTTGCAGGGCGAGGTATCGCCTTTTAACCCGCTTCAAGATTTGCCCTCCTTAACTATGGTTATGCCAGGTGCGACAAATCGGCTGCTGAGTTTTTCGCGGTTACGCGCAACCATTGCCGCTGGACACGTTGAGGTTGCATCTAAAGCTTGAGCTTCCTCTAGTCCAAACAGGTAAGCTAAGCTTGCCATGTCCCTTGGCGCCCGCATAAGCCGCTCCTCACAGATACCGCTTGAAACCACTATGGGCACATGAAATTCGAGTGCCGTGGCGACCTCTCGGCGCAGACTCATGAGCAATCGAACTCGGGGTGGACCTTCCAAAATCAAAAGCGGCTTAACATCCACTTCTAGGGCGGCTAAGCAGTTGCTGGCTAATTCGGCTTCGGCTCGGTCAAAAAACCGTTTATGATAGTCAAAGCTGGGAAAGCTAAGCAGGTCTACGCGCCTGTCTTTGGCTGCTTGTCTAGCCACTTCTTTGCTGTCACATGAGATGCATATGACTTCGAATCTTCGTCTGAACTTGCGCAGAAAATGGGTAAGGTCATTTTCTGATCTTGGATGGAAATCTGCTCGAGAAACAAAATCTAAGCCTGCTTCGCTGCATGCTGCTTTAAGCTGGGTTAATTCTTCTTCGCGCAGACCTGAAGTGAACGGGATGGATATTTGGCTGTAGCCGAACCGTGCTGCTTTACTGATAAGTTTCTGTGTTGCCTGCTGATCCTTGGGGTTAATACGTAAATGCAAATCCGCGAAGGCTCGTGTCATGGCAGCAACCCAGCGTTTTTGCATAAATCAGTTATTTCTTGGGGCGATTTGTTTTTGAAGTGGATTTTGAAGTGGACAGGGTCGTTTTGGGTGAACTTTGTGTTTCCCAGATAAGCGGATTGCTTGTCGAATCTGAGGTATAGGTTTCCTTTTTCCAGGTGAAGTTTTAGGTCTCGGCACAGCTCTTCCTTGTCCAGCGAGTTCAAGCCTGAGCCGATTTTTTGGAGCGCTGCCGGAAGCATTTTTTTTTCGGTTAGTTTAGCTGTAAAAAGGGTGATGGGGTTTCCATAGTGCCCCGTTAAACTTGTTTTTTCAAAAATAAGTGTTTGAGCCAGTTCATCTGGCAACAGGTTCTTTACTGCAGCTTGAGTTTTCTCTGTGTCCTCGGTTGCATGTGCGAAGACTCGAATATCAATGTAGGCGATGGGCGGTTTAGAAGACATGGGACACCGATTTTGTTTTGATCTTCTAGCTTTTAGCTTTTTTCTTTGGCTTAGGCTCGGTCACGGGCTCTATAGGTTTTGCTGCTGCCTCTGCCTTTGCTTTTTCCACGAGTTCTTTTATGCAAGCAACGTTTTCTTCGTGGGCAGATTTTCTTTTGATATCTACGGGTAAGCCAATTTTTCTGGCTTGCTGCCTGTTTACGCCAGCATTCTTCAGTTCCGTTGGGCTGAAACCTTTGCCGAGGTTGTGTTTTTTGTTATGCTTAGTAATTACTACTTTTATATCGTGCATATCCACTGTAGCTGCATCCAGACATATGAATAATTCGCTTGTGAAAAAATCTGCTAAAAAGTTAGCTTGTTTGTTGGCTGTTTATCCGTGACAGTTTCAAGATTTTTTGTTTGAGTCCTTCTTTACAAGTAAAAAACTTTTAAAGCTAATCAATCGAAAGAGCAAAACAATGTTGAAAGAATAATAAAATTGCGGAAATTAGAACAAAAAACTAGAAAATAGGGAGTAGTTTATCGCCCTGGGTTTGGTTTTCTGGTTGTTGCCTGTGCTCGTTTTCTTGCTCCTCTGCGGTGGCTTGGTCTTACTTTTTCTGCTCCTGCTCCTCGGTGGTTTAGACCTCTGACGTTTTTGCCTGCACTTGTTAAGCTTCGGAAGACTCTGCTTGTATGCTGCTTCTCCGTTATCCAGTTGACGTCTTTGTCGGTTTTTATCACTGGGCTCTTTGGGTCAAGCAGAATAACTTCGAACCACTTGTGCTTTCCGTCTTCGCCTACCCAGTAACTGTTAAGAACTTCCAGGTTTGGGAAATGCTTTGCTGTCCGCTCTTCAGCTATAAGCCTTATGCTTTTTGCTGGTTTAAATTTGGCGACTCCCATGCGTTTGGGTCGTCTGCCTGAGCGTGGGCGTTTTTTTCGTAGGCCGCCTCTGCGCACTTTTGTTCTTGCCACGACGAAGCCTTGTTTGGCTTTGTAGCCTAGTTTTCTTGCGCGGTCAAGCCTTGTCGGATGCTCAATGCGAAGTGTTGAGGGCTGTTTTCGCCACTGCACTAATCTTTCCCGCATGAGTTCTTCAACGAAGGATTTTTCGGGTTGAGCCCATTCCTCCGCGATGTATTTGTATGCCATATGTTTTTTCTCCTAAATGCTTCATTTGCTTACGGTTCAGTCCCTAAGGACCACATCCCAACGGACACGGTTGTCCGCCTGCAATTTCACATCATAGTGCCATGCAATGAAATAAACCTTTCCAGCAACGCAGCTCTTTAATCCTGTCAGCTCCATTTTAAAACATAAAAACTTGACTCTACGAATATGATAATTTTATTACGTTTTTCTTCTTGCTCCACAGTTTGGGCAGAATATGGAAGTTTGAGGCATCAATCCGCTGCAGTATGCGCAGGGTATCAAAACCACTTCTCGCGTTACTTCCTTCATGATGGTGGGCGAGGATTGAGCGACTTGTGGTTTTGTTACTTGTATTTCGTAGGTGGTTGTCTGCATTTTTGGGCGCTCTTTCGCTTCAACAGCTGCATACAGAAGCCATTTGACGTAGTGATCGATGCTGTAGAGTGTTTCTTTTGCTGCTTGAGATACGTTTAAAGCGTATCCATATGAGGCCGAAAAACCTTGAGGTATGCTTGCATACTCAAACAGCTTGCAGGTGGTGCTGTAGGTGATGGCTGTGTCCCAGTATTCGGTTTGGTGGGTTCCATATTGATTTGCCCAGATTCGGCTTTTCTTGATGTTTTCGTTGCAGTTTAAGCAGACAAAAGCTTGGTTCACTAAAAAGGCTTCATCAGACGTTATTTTAATAAAACCTTTAATTTGCTCCCCTAGTGAATATTGGCTTTTCTGCGTGGACAACTCCACTTTTGCTTTCAGTGGAATCGACGAAGGCGGATTGAATATGTTTGATAGCCATTTAGGGCTCATTTGTAATCATTCTTGATGTGACCGTTTTTCTTTTATGCTTTTTCATTCTCGAATCTCATTTTTGTGAAGATTTGAGCATGTCAAATCATATTATTTTGCCTGAGGTTGCTTCTATGACGACTGCACCTTTCCAGCCATGATGAGGTTTATTTTGACTTGGTCTGCAGTCGATTGAGTCTTGCCTTCTGATTTTTAAAGTTTCAAGACTTCATATTCAACTCTGCTGTTGAATGGCTTTAGCGCTTTTAGTAGTCCCTTATCCAATGTTGCAACAAAGACCTTTTCCTTGGATTCATCATAGAGCTGGATAACGAGCGCTATAAGTTCTGGGTCGCCCTTCTTTAGTGCGTATTCGGGCTTTGCCTCTATTTCGCTTAGGTGTTTTCTGACGTTATCGATAACTTTAGAATGCTTTCTGTAATTCACTGTTTCAACTTGAATTAATCCTTGCTTGATAGCCGAGTTGATCCTTTCGACAGAATCCAATACTTTGTTTGCTAACTTTAGGTCTCTTTCTCTAATTCTCACTGCAAACTCTTGCGGCTCATCAACGACTTCTTGCGCAATCGCTCTCGGGATTATTACTTTATAGTTTTCATTCTTTTTCTGAAACAAGAACTCTTCCAGTTTCCCCTTTCTATCAAAGAATAAGATAACTGATGAATCTACAACAAGGTAGTTAGGCATCAAGTACGCCGGCTTCATCGAGAAGTGAGACAAACTCGTAGTAGGTTATTCCCAAAGTCGCGGCTGCTTGTCTGAACGTCATTTTTCCAGCCTTCGCTTTAGCTGCAACTTCGTTAAACTTAGCCATCCCCTCATCCCCAAATCTGCCTCTGTAGAAATTTGTCATGGTCTGCTCCTCGAATGCCTCCATCAGCTTCTCAGGCGAAACCTCAAGTTTGAAGTCGCCAGCAAAATACAGTCGGGTGTTGCCTTTGGCTTCGCTCTCGACTGCTCTTGCAGCCTCGAGTTCCCGCAGGTATTTGTAGACTGTGGGTAGAGGGTAGCCTAAATGTTTCCCGATTTGTTCTGCCGTTTCTCCTTTGTGCTTTGCCAAGTGAGCGATTATTTTGGCTTTGTTGGGGTTGCCTAATGCTTTAAGAATCGAAACTGTTTTTTCAGCCATACAAGTCAGTTAATAAAATATATAATGTAAACTATACATCCTTCGTGGACTAAACAGACAACGCCCTCATGTTTGCATCTGTTTTGCAGGTCGCATTTTTCTTTTATTCACTTTCATAATCTTTAGTTTTCCAGAAAATCAGCATTAAGTAGCGCCTAATTCTGTGGATTTATTGTTGTTCCAGCCAGTTTCTTGATTTCATCATTGTTTTTCCTGCAAACTTCATTTCCAAGGCGTCTTCGTAGGGGCAAGCTTCGACGCATCGTGCGCAGAGGATGCATCTGGATTCGGTTACGTCGCCGCCTTTCTTCTCGTACACATCGGTTGCTTGGGTTGGGCAGACGCGTTTGCAGACTCCGCATTTGGTGCATTTTTCTTTGTTTTTGGTGAGTTTGGTCATGGCGATTTGCTTGAAGGGGGTGAAAGTGCTGAATAACGCGGTTAAGCCGCCTAGGGGGCAGATTCGGCACCAGAACCTCCTGTAGGCTAAAGCTAAAACTGTGACGGCGATTAGGACGGCTAAGTTTATGGATGTAACGTAGAAGCCTGTTATCCATAAGGGTCCACTGGCTATTTTCGCGATGTATGAAAACTTCATTTCTCCCAAAGCGCACTCTATTAAAATGCAGAGAGGCCTCATTGGGCAAACCAAGCAAAAAGGTTCGTCGAGGTTACCGACAATCCCTGCTTGTCCCGTGGGTCCTGCAGGTGTGGTGCCTGGAATAAGCTGGGCACCAAAAATGGCGTATGAAGCAAAGATGACGCAAAGAATCAAAATAACCGCAATGATGATATATCTTGATTGTGCAATCGCCTGGTTTGTTTTTTCGGAAAAGTGCAGATGTCGTAGCCGTGTGGTTTTGCGGATTCGGGTTAAAACGTCCATATAGAGGCCGAAGGGGCATAGCCAACCGCAGAAAGCTCTTCCCAAAATTAGGGATGCGACCACCAGCAAGCCTACAACTATGCCTATTTTTTCCAAACCTGAGGTTGAGTATATGGCGTTATAGCCGTTTGAGTAGTTCCAGTATGGGAAAATGTAGGCTTGAAGTTGCCAAAGAGCGCAAGTGACTGTTCGCCCATTGGAGTAGTAGCATGCTAAAGCAGGGACTGAGAAGCCGTCTGGAAACTGGTTCTTCAAAAATGTGGATCCGATTAAAAGGCTGCGTGGTGAAGGTCCCATGGGCCGCCATAGCGGTGTATCGAAAGGACCCAATATAAGCCCCATAAATATTGCGATAGCAGCGTTTATTTGGATGAAAAGTCTCAGTCTGCTAACTTTATTGGTTTTGTTTTTGGTCAGTTTAAGGATGAGGTAGATTCCCACCAGTATTATTGCGGCGAATACGGGCAATGCAATGTTGCTGGGAAGTTCCCAAGTCATCTTTGCGTCTTCCTATTTTTTATTTACAACTCAATCTTTGCTGGTTAGCCTGAAACCTTTTGCCTGGATGTCTGGGTTTCACTTTAATTAAGATAGTACTAACCACCACAATAGCTACTGCAGCTGCTATTGCAATAGCCACTGAATGCTGCTGATAGACGGTCAAGTTTGAATTCGACTCGCCGTTTCCAAACGCATTAACAGATGCTGTCGCAGTCGCTGATGGCGTCAACGCGGGTGTTGGAGTTGAAGTTGGCGTTGGAGTCACATTAGCAGAAGCCACATTTATCACCGAGACCGTTGCGCTGTCAAAATTCACCACGTAGGCAAATGTGCCATTGGGCGTTACCGCCACACCATAAGGGTCCTTTCCAACAGTTACTTCCGCGGTCACCTTATTTGTAGCCGTGCTTATGACCGAAACCGTGCTGTTGTCATCATTCGTGACGTAGGCGTAGGCACCGTTAGGCGTTACAGCTACCCCAAAAGGCTCGCTTAGACCCGTTATCGTCGCCGTGACTGTGTTCGTAGACGTGTCTATCACCGAGACCGTCCCGCTTCCAGAATTTGCAACGTAGGCGTAGTCGCCGTCGGGTGTTACAGCTACACCATAGGGACCGCTTTCAACAGTTACCGTCGCCGCTACCTTGTTCGTAGTCGTATTTATCACCGAAACCGTGCCGCTGCCAAAGTTTGTAACATATGCGTAGCCGCCGTTGGGGGTAACAGCCACATCTTGAGGATCACCTCCGACGGTTACCGTCCCAATCACTTTATTCGAAGCCGTGCTAATCACCGACACTGAATCGCTGCCAAAATTAGTTACATACGCATAGTCGCCCTTGGGCGATATAGCTACACCGAAAGGGCCGTTTCCAACAGTTATTTTCGACGTCACTTCATTGGTAGCTGTGTTAACTGCCCAGACTGAACCGCTGCCGCCATTCGTAACATATGCGTAGTCGCCGTTGGGTGTTATAGCAACGCCAAAAGGACCGTTTCCCCCGTTTATAGTCGCCGTCACCTTGTTCGTCGCAGTGCTAATCACCGACACCGAACCGCCGCCATTTGTAACGTACGCATAGTCGCCGTTGGGTGTTACCGCCACCTCAAAAGGCTCGCTCAGACCGTTCACTGTCGCCGTCACTGTCTGTGCTCGAACTGGCTGAGGCAACAATGCGAAAGCAAAGAGCAGAAAGAAGATGGCGAGAAGGATGTAGCCAACTCTCAGCGCCTTTGTCACCCTATGCTTCATTTTTTTTACCTCACAGTCAAATCTTCTAATTTCCCTTTTCTGTCCTGAAAGTGTCTGGTGTGTAATTTATGAAATTCGAGGGTATAAATAACTATGTAAATAACTATGAATGCCGTGAGTTTGAGGAAAATATCTGTTTTTAACCATGACATCGGTTGACGGCTTCTCTGCTGGACCAAAGGGCGGGTGTTAAAGAAGGGAAAAATGCTTTTTCAAAACCTATTTGGACCCTCTATAAGATCCTAATTGAGCGTGTAAAAACCTGCCTAAGCTCCGACAAATAGCCATCTTGACTTAAAAGTTATGTTACTGCAATCAGTTTGTATGTTACTGATTGGATGGTTTTGGAAGAAGAAGAAGAAAAATTGTTTTCACCAGCATCTTCTTCTTTTAAAAAAAAATCACGCAGCAGAATTTTCACGTGGCCTCAATTGGTTTATCCAGAAAACCGAGGGTAAACTGTAAGAGAGACAAGACTAAAGTAGGCTGAAAAACTTTACCTATTCAAAGCGTCAATTGGCTTTGCCACATTGAGGGCAGAAGCGGCTTTGCTGCATTGTGGCTCCGCAGAACTTGCAGTTTAACTGCATAATTGTTTTCGGCGCCGTTGCTGCCGCTTTCTGATTTGCTATTACCGTATCAAGTTTTGTCATTGTCTGCACGTATCCCGCCTGCAGCAAGCGAATGTTCTGGGCAAACCCATCCATCGCAATTTGCCTCTCAGCTTGAATGCTTGAAACCAAATTACGCGAGACTAATCTAACTACGCCGAAAACCACCATCGCTTGCCCCAAAAACTGAAAGATCACGCCGACCGACTCAACTTCCTGAACGCCCGTTACAGCCTGAGAAAATAAGTTAAAAACGGGGTTTAACTGCAGAATCAACAGCAGTCCCAGCGCAAAAAATGCTACTCCCCCGATTAACAGCAATATTGGTGCTGAAACTATTTTTTTCTGCATGGGTTTTCGCCTATTAAAAAGTAGCCAGCCATTCGTTTTTTTAAACGAAGTTGGCTCTAACTAGGCTGTAGCATCAGCGCATATAAAAGAAATTGTGACTGCGCCGCGTCAGTAACAAAGCCCTAAGCTGGTATAATCTACTTACCGCACTAAGCCTTCTTAAACACCTTTTTAACTTCGTCAAGCTTTGAACCGACAATTTCTATGTTATCAATGTTTCCAAGTCCTTTCTGGGCGGCTTTGCGGATATGCGAAATCTCAATGGGGTCAAAACCCATGACTCTCGCGGCGGTTGCGTCGGTAGCCACCACGTCTTTCCCAGCGATGATAAGGTCCATTTTGACTGGGGTGCCATCCGTTGGTCCGTGTCCTTCCATAGCGACGAAGCCATCTATCACCGTTAACGCGGGTTTGATTACAGTGTTTATGTCAACTACAACACTGCTTATGCCTTTCGCGTGGAATTTGAATTTGAGTTTATCAGGCAACAGACCGAACATGTTCTTCATGCCCAATGTGACTTTGGTAGCCATGTGAGTTTTCATTTTTGCGGCACTTATTACGGCTGATTCCGTAACGATACGCGGCACTTTAATGCTGCCTAAGGTTTCGCAGCTGGGAATGGAAATTTTGACTTTGTCTTTTTGGTACCGCAAGTTAAGGAACTCCACGCCGTTTTGCTCGCACATTTCCTTCATGCCGGTGGCTTCATAGGCTTTGTCAGCGTTAGTTATGGTTGCGTCGGATTCGACGACGTAAACTTCCATGGATAGGGGCTTTAGCTTCTGAATTATAGCTTCGACAACAATCGGGTCGGTTGTTGCTCCCGAATCCCATGTTTTAGTGGTTATGAAATTGACTTTTATGAGGGCTTTTTTGTAGCCTGATAAGCATGATTTGTAATCTACCAAGTCAAGCGCCTTAAAAACGGGCTCGTGCCCTCTTTCACCCTTCACAATTGCGACCGTTGATTTATCCATCTGAAACACCGAATCCTATCTGTCAATCAAGCTTTAAACATTTACCATAGAGTCAACAGCCACCTGGGCTATTCAACCTGCAAAAACACCTGTTTCATTTAGAAAGTGCAGAATTTACTTTGATGAACATCTATTATTTAAAAAATAAAAAAGGGAAATATGGATTTTTGGTTGCGCGCTTTTATGGTCGTTTTCTGAACATCAGCAGTACGACTACAGCTAAGACTATGATGATTAAGACGAATAGTCCAGCGATTGCGGGAACGAAGTACGTGTCTGCAGCAGATGTGGGTGATGCTGTAGGTGCGGCGGTTGGTGACACTGGCTGCATTACTGTGAAAGCGTTTTGGGCTGTTGATCCCCAGTAAGCGTTGGTTCCTGCGAAGTTTGCGATCACTGTGTAGTTGCCGGCGATGTCAGGCGTCCACGTGAGGCTGTAGGTGCCGTCTGAAGTAGTTGTTGCGGTGCCTATGGTTCTGTAGTTGCCGTTCGAGTCGATGACGTTTATGTTCACTTGTACACCGGTAAAGTCGGTTGGGATTGGCTGCTGCTGGTAAACGTAGCTCATCCATGCACTTTCGCATGCGTCAGATGCAACTGGAACTCCATTTGGAAATGCGCCTTTCTGCTCTGTTTGCTGTGTGCCAGCGGATACATCTATCACTGTGCCCTTGATTAGTACGGGGGTTCCGAACGGTACTGCTACATCTGGTGCTGAAACCGTTGTGGCGCTTGGTCCTTGGCCGACGCAGTAAATTTGGTTGTCATAGCCGTTTAGGGTTACGGAAAAGCCGTCTGCGATAGCGCCTGTAGCTAGAGCTCCGGATGGTGAACCTGCTTCAGATGTGACGTCGCTTAAGGTCCAGATTTCTTGTCCATTTGTTGCGTTTACTGCACGTTGCAATGCGCCCTTGTAAATCGGGTTTTCCACTGTGTGCTCAGTAGTTGTTGTGTATACTATTCCGTTGCCGATAGCGAATATGGATGTTGGATAGTAACCATCGGGATATGTCATGCCGCCGCTGCTGGTGCTGTTGCCTGGGCCGCCGTTGCCGTAAGTCCACAGTAGGTTTCCTGTTGCTAAACTGTAGCAGGACATTACTCCTCCGAATCCGTCGTAGTAGAGATTGCCGTAAGCAACTGAAGCTCCTGATTCGTCGCCGCCGCTGTTGTATCCGATGTTATAGTACATCAGCTGGTCATCTGAATAGTTGCCGATTGGACCCCAAATTTGCTTTCCCGTCGCCATGCTGTATCCTACAAACTGCATGGTTTCCTTGTGGAATTCAACGAAGACACCGTACGTTGGATCGCCGTTGCTTGGGCCACAATAGCTGACAGTGACGTTGCCTGGTGCAGGTTGAACAGTATTGCTCCATAGCAATGAGCCGATTGGACCCACAGACGCGTTAAGGTTGACGCCGTAGTATGTGTAGGGTGTTTGTGAGCCGTCTAACGCTGGGTAAGAGCCGCTTATGCAAAGCATCATGTTGCCCTCCCAAGCTGCAACTATCGTTGGTACTGGTGTAACAGTGTTAGCCCAAGACAGCGAAATGTTATAGTCATAACTGTACAGTGGACTAGTCGAGTTTACGACGTTTGCGTAGACTAAGTAGTTGTAGGTAGCTGGTTGGTCGTTGCTATTTCCTGCGAAAGAGCCTACCGCTGGCTGAGTTACGTTTGCCTCTTGTGATTGGCCAGTGGTTAAAACAGCGCCAGTACTCGTGGAGTCGTTGTAAAGTGTTGGGTTAGTGACGGCTGCAAGGGTCCATGGGTTTTCAAAAGTCTCCCAAAGTCTGGAGGAGTTCCATTCACTTAGGTACATCTGTGGGTTGGTAGTGTTGCCGTCGTTAGCCAATATGAGTTTCAGCTGTTCTCCTGAGGGACCAGGAATTGCTGTGCCTGTTGGAACGCCGGTCACGTTGAAAAGTGGGTCTCCCGTGTATGCATCAAAAGCTCGGGCAAAGCCAGATGTAAAGAGTATTGGTGGGTAAACTCCGTGTTGGTCTGGGTCATTTAGGTCATAGACGTAGGCGAAGGATAAGGCGGGCACTTGAGTGCTGCTCCAAATGATTTGTCCTGTTTGCAGATTTTGGCAGACAGTTGGTCCGGCAGTGGTGCCTGAGAACGATATTGGTTCAGTGTAGTATAGGAATCCGTCGATTATTATTGGATTGGTGAATCTGCCGTTGTATGCGGACCCTTCGAAATACGCGGTTCCTGGTGTGACAAAGTTGTTTCCTCCTACAACTCCGCCCATGTCAATCGGGTAGGTCCACATGATGTGGCT
The DNA here is from genome assembly GCA_963828195.1 of Candidatus Bathyarchaeota archaeon. Lineage (GTDB taxonomy): Archaea > Thermoproteota > Bathyarchaeia > Bathyarchaeales > Bathycorpusculaceae > Bathycorpusculum. The sequence continues at coordinate 200,740 of CAWHDT010000005.1, read as the reverse complement.
AGTTTGAGGTCCCACTGCTCCTCCTGGGGGTACATCGGAGCCTGCTGCGTTGACGCCGTAGCCTGCTGAGCCTGAGCCGAGCCAGTCTGACGAAATCGTGTACCAGTTGGTGTTTTCCCCGTATATTGGGCGTGTCCAGTAGCTGGTTGGAAGTGGTGCGCTGCCTAATATCGGGATTGTTTGTTGCTGGACGGTGCATGTGCAAAATGCGGAGCTGGGCAGGTAAGTATCATTGATGTACGCTGAGGTTGAGAGGTCATTGCTGGTGGTTAGTGTTTGTCCTGGGAAAGTAAAGTTAAAGCTGTACGTGCCGACTTGGGTAGGTGTCCAACTGTAAGCCTGGTTTGATGTTGGGTCAGATATATACGGAAAATTCACTGAGGATGTTGTGCCGTCAGGTGCAGTAATGATGAGCTCGTAGTTTTGGAATCTATAGTTGTTTACTACAGCTGCATTGTCATAAGTGTTGGTTTGAAACATGTATACAGTCGCCGTTTGACCGACACCTATCGGGTTAGGCGAGACCTGTATGTACGCGAACGTTGGAAGGTTCCATGGCGGACTGTGTGCGCTAACAGAGGGTACAAACATCATTGAAGCTGACATTGAGAGTGTTAAAAATACTGCAATCGCAATAGCTGCAATTCTGTTTTTAGCAATTTGCATTTTTTCTTTTTCTCCTTAATTTTTTTGTTAAGCAACGAGCATAAATGCCATTGCTCAACAGAACCCTTTCTCAAAGCAACTTGCTTATAGGACTTTAGAGATTTCGAGAAACAAGCTTTTTATGATTTCAAAAATGCAAAAGAATCACTCTATGCTGAATAGATGAAGGCTTAATTTTGTAAGTGTTTTTATGTTAACCTACTTTTCCAACTAAAACTTTTATTGCTTTTTTTGGATCACGAATTGCCTTTATAATTTTGTCACGAGTAAAAGTTGGGTTTACCAAAATGGCTTGAGCACATAATTCCCGCAGATCGTTTGCCGTGAACTCGGGAGTTTCAATGAGCGGTTCTGCGGCAGCTAAAACTTCGTCGCTGAAGCAGTCTCTTAAGAAGCCGCCGTTCTTAGCCTGTTCATAGAGTTCGGTTCCATATACGGGTGTGGCATAGCTAAAATAGAAACTGTCTGCTCCCAATCGTCTCAGCTTATAAGCGTATTTTATAGTCGTTTTTATGTCTTCTTTTGTTTCACCTATTAGACCTATAATGAAGAAGCAGCCTACTTTGATGCCTAATTTTTTTGATAAAACCACGGCGTTCTCCACCGCTTCTAGATTCAGGTCCTTTTTGATAATTTGATCCACGACGCGTTGAACCCCCGATTCAGGAGCCACTTTTATTTTCCTGCAGCCAGACGCCTTCATTTTCTTTAAAAGATTTTCGTCAAGGGTGTCCGCTCTTACGCCGTTTGGGGTGAACCATTCGATGTCTAAGCGTTTTTTCACGATTAAGTCACAGATGGTCTCCATACGTTTCTTGTTCAGCGTCATGTTGTCATCTAAGAAGTCGATTTGTTTGACATGATAAGTCTGAACCAGCTGCTCTATCTCTGCAACAACGTTCTCGGGGCTTCTGCCACGCCACTTTCTTCCCATAACAACATGAATCGAACAAAAAACGCAGTTGTACGGGCAGCCTCTACTGGTCACCATCATTGCCCATGGTTTGTGTATTTCTCCTCCAAGCGGATTTTCTTTTACTGCGGCAAAGTATTCTTCCATCGGAAGCAGGTGTCTTGCGGGAAAAGGTAAGGAATCGAGATTTTCAAGCGGCGGTCTTGGAGGATTGATAACTGTTTTTCCATTTTTTAGGTAGCCAATTCCTTTTACTTTATCAAGGTTCTTACTTGTTTTCTGTTCGCATATGTCGGTTAACTCTTGCATGGTTTGTTCTGCTTCGCCCATTACAACAAAATCGACGTTTGGTTGCTTTAGGGAATCTTCAGGTCTTGAAGTTGGATGTAGCCCGCTAAGCACGGTAACGGTGTCTTTGTTGATGCCTTTAGTCGTTGAAGCGACTTCATACGCTGGTTGGCACCATCCAGAGAACGGAATATGAATTTCAACCAAGTCAGGCGAGAACTGTCTAATCCTATTTGCTATTTCTTCATTTGACAGCCCCACCCGATATTTAGTTCCGCCAACGTCCTCAAGATTCCCTCGGCCCTCAGTAGGTGCATCTATAATGATTACTTGATGCTCTTTTTCAAGCAGCGCCGCCACGTATGCTAAATCTAAGGGTTGAAAAACATTGGGTTTTCCCCACGATTTCGGTTGGATACGAGGAGGATTAATCAAACAAACACGCATTTTTGCTGCTCACAGACCCCATTAGGAAAAGGCTATCTTACCATCCATATGAACCAAGTTATGGGATAAAACCCAAAGAAATACTTTTCTGAGAACACCCGAAACATAAAACTTTACAGCGAAATGCATTTTCTTGCGACGCATTAGCGTCGATCATGTTAAAAAAGGAAATAAAACACCAAAGTCTGAACTCATTTTTCATTTATTTCAAAGGAAAGAAGATTTAAATCAAACTCGCTTGAATCTATAAATAAGGTTGAAAAATGGGGAGCCAAAATATCTTTGAAGATAACTCCTTAATTGCTACGCAGAGGGGATATGGAAGCCTATGTTAAAGATGGTGAAAAGTCGGGTTCAAGGGTTTCCATATTTGGTGTCGCATCCCCGGCAGCTTCAACGGCTGATTATGAGAGAAACGGTCTATAGGCGGAGATATCGAAGTAAACAGGATTGGGTGGAGTGGCAGAAATACGGCTGCTCAAGACACATAACCCTGATGCAGGCTTCTCCCGAGTTCATGCGCGGAAGCGCCCTGAACACAGCTCGGCTGCAAATTTTCTCCGATATTTTTAGCCGTTTAGGCACGAATTTGACGATTTTAGATGTGGGGTGCGGCGAGGGCGTTATCGGTAAACCTTTGGAGAAAATGGGCAATTACGTTGTTTCTGTAGAGCTGCCGACAATTGCCGCGTTAGCTCAGAATTGTGGAGCCCCCTCGGTTGTGGCTAACGACGCTGAGCATTTAGCTTTTGCCACCAACAGTTTCGACGTAGTTATCGCCTCTGAGGTGCTGGAGCATCTGTGGAATCCCAATAATTTCTTTGATGATGCTTACAGACTAATTAGGGCTAATGGTCATTTGATAATAGAAACTCCCGAGGGAATAGGAAGCTTACTTTACGACGACCATAAAAACTATTTTACCGTGGAACGCGTCAAACAGATCGTCGGCAAAAAATTCGCTCTGTGCGAAGTTAAACGTTTAAAAGCCACAGGCTGCGCCCAGACGCCCACAATTATTCTTGTATTACAGAAAGCTTCTGCGCAGCGAAACTCCGGACGCAATTAAACTATGTATTAGCTTTCCCACATAGATGCGCTGGACGGACTCAGGGCACTTGAAGAAATGAAGTAGCGCTCGCTGTCTAAAAGCAAACTTAGTTTATGTTGTTGAACAAAATCGGTTATAAACGCAAGTTCGTTGCGGCTAACCAAGTTTTCATCTATGCTTAAAACAATGCCGTCATTTATAGTATCCAGCATCTCTACGTTTAAACTACAGCTTGCCCCAATTGCCCTCTTAAACACCATTGCCTCAAATATTTTCAACTATTCCCCACCCACCCAAATTTAGCCGCTCACATGAACCAAAAATTATTTGGACAGGTGATTGCAAACTTGGGTACAACTATATAGGCACCATGCCACTTAAGGGTTATCATAAGAAAAAACCGAAACACCTGATTTTTCACGCAGCAGACGCAATTAACCAGCCAATTCCTTCGGCGTCCCTCAATTGCCCTTCATTTCAGTTAAGACACCGCTGCAAAAATTATGGAGTTTCCATCAGATATCTATTTTTGGTGAATTTCAGTCTGAAAGTTAAACTTGAAAAAATGTGTTTGTTTCTAAATTTTGTTTTTGGAATTAGGTTAAACGCCAATGATGGATTTTCTTGGGCTTTTCTACTCTTTTAATTTGGGCATTGTCTTTATCGCCCATTCGGTTTTTGTGGCGTAGATTTCACGTAGTTTTGGAGAAGTATTAAGCACTTTAGCTTTGGCAAGCTCTTGACTTTTAGAACGAGTTGCGACCCTATTCCGTTTGGGCTGAGTTTTCCTCTTTGATTTATAATTTTCAGGGTTCATATCTGATCTCGCTAGTTAAAGTTTAATAGCTAACATATAGAAGTTTGCCCCAGTTTTGTGATTTATGGCGTTTTTTCTTGATTATTTATTAAAATTATCGGGGCTTTGATTTTTAGCAGAAAATATACTGTGAGTCGATGAAAGCGATGGATGATGTTTTGAATGTTCGAGCCAACTTTCAACCGAAAAATTTTATTCAAATCTCTGAAAAAATAAGCCATATTCAAAACTGATTTCAAAAGCAGGTTTAAACGATTTTCTTCAAGGAGCAGGCAAAAAAGCGCTTGGAAAAGCTTATTAACGATTTGACCATTAAATAAAAGCAAAAAATTGGTGAATTCAATGAGTAAAACTTCAAAGAACTTTAAAGTTTTTGCTTTGATTCTATTGACGGCAGCAATCTTGGTTGTTGCCACATGTCCGAATATCGCATACGTGAAAGCACAAACAACAGACTCAGTGTACGTTTACACATCACTAGGCGGAAGCATCACTGGTAACGGAACAACTCTCACGGGCGGAGCCTCAGCCTCTTATGCCAACGGAACAGCTGTTTCCTTCGAAGCGGTAGCCGGCACTGGCTTTAATTTCCTATGCTTTGAGTACGCTGCATCTACAGGCGCAGTCACATACACCACTAACCCACTTGTAGTTACTTTAACATCAAGTAGCTGCGCGATAGAGGCAATGTTCACACCAGCAAGCAACGTCACACCAGTAGCCACCTCAGGAACATCCACTATCGACGTCTTAACTTCACTAGGCGGAACAACCAATCCATCATCAGGCAGCTACACTAATTACACAATCGGCACAGCTGATGACTTCGTAGCAACCCCAGGCACAGGCTTTACCTTCCTATATTGGATGGTTTCCGCCGCAGCAGGCTCATGCATCAGCACCACAAGCACAATCGACTACAACGTCAGCGCAAGCACATGCGCACTACAAGCATATTTCATCCCAACAGGCAGCAGCGTAACATTACCGTCAACAAGCCCAACACCAACAACAACAGTAAATGAATTCTCGTCAGCAACAGCAATCATCGCATCAGTTATGCTGGTCGCAGTAGCTTTCGGAACATACACATACACCAAAAAAGCAAAAAAATAAAATCTCCCCTTCTTTTCTTTTTTCATTTTAAAAAATTATTTTCAATAGACAACTAAGCGCTTTAATAGCCGTAGCATTGGTCAAAAAGAGCAACCTGCAAAAATTAGAGCCATCATTAAGGGTAGGCTCCCGAAGAATGGACCTGTGGGTTTCTTGTTCAAGCCATTTTATTGCTGGCTGTTGAAGAGGGGGCTTGAGATAATCATGTCTGCTGTTGCTCTGTTGCAGGCAGTTGGAATATTGTATAGTACGGCCATTCTGAGCAGTGCCTTGACATCTACATCGTGGGGCTGTGACTCCAAGGGATCCCAAAAGAAAACTAGTATGTCCAGTTTTTTGTTGGCGATTAAAGCTCCAATTTCCATGTCTCCCCCGTAAGGTCCGCTTTTCAGCAGATTTATGGGCAATCCGGTTGTGCCAATTATTTGTTCGCCTGTGCTTCCTGTTGCGTACAGGTAATAACGCGATAAGGTTCCCTTGTTGAAGTCACACCACTCAACCATATCCTTTTTCTTGTTATCATGTGCTACAAGAGCAATAGTTTTCATAAGATTCGCTTCCAATTTGGTTTAGCCTAATGAAGCATCAAATAAAAACCTACAGTAGGATTAGTCAGGTTTCGTTGAGCAACTCCTTTACGAACAGAGTGAACTGTGGTGGTGATGGCAAATTGTGCTTAAGGTTCCTCGGCTGCGTCGAAGATTTTGAAAATCGAAATTACTGGAAGAAATGACTTTTCGCGGGTGACAAGCCTATATAGGTATATGTGCATTACATATTGATTGTCGGATTATTGAAGAAAGAGTAAACCTGCGGGCAAGATTGTACTTTTTCGAGACAATTTCTGGCAAGCAACATCAGAAGGGGAAAATTTGAATAGAAAAAAGACAACGATAATGGAGTACCTTGCTTTTCTCTCCGTAAAACAAGGAATTTACCTTTCAGAACTTTATCAAGCTATTGTTGGGGCAAGAGAAAAAGGAAAAACCGCTTGCCAAAATCTAGTGGTTGAATACCGTTGCAGCCTAAAAGACGATGCCATGTTTCTAATAACAAAAGACTCCAAAGTAATCGCTCAGTTTCGGGTTGCTGAAGAATTTCTGCGAAGAAAAGACATTTGCTTTGAAAACTGGATGGACACCGACAAAATTCGCCGACAAATGAATAGGCAAAATACATCGCCCAAACAATCCACTATGGTGCAGGATCTGAGGCACGGAATGAAAAAAGTTAATTTGGAGGCTAAAGTTCTTGAGACGCCCCTGCCCGCAACAGTCCAAACACGGTACGGAAACAGCGCCAAAGTAACTAACGCTTGGATAGCGGATGAGACCGGAAAAATTAAGCTTTGCCTCTGGAATGAACAGGTAGACTTTGTTAATGTAGGCGACACCGTACAGATTAAGAACGCTTCAGTATCCACGTTTAAAGGCGAGAGGCAACTTCGGCTGGGAAAAACCGGAACAGTCAGTGTTCTTCAAAGCCAAACCACTAGCAGATAAACAGGTCTAAAGCTTAAGCTAAAAAACTAGACCAATTAACCTCTTAATCTTGTTTTAGGTTTTCAATTTTTGCTTTTTCCTTATTCGTTAATCTTTATTTTCGCCAATGCAGCTGTTCAGCTTGCTGTTTGAAGGGCTGTTTGGTTTAGATGACTACCCGCGGGTACAGTTTAGCTCCGATCAGCACCAACGCTGCTGTGACAGCGAAGAGTACAAGCATGTCAAATCCGACCCCATAGATGCTTACTCCACCCGTAACCATAAGTCCACGCATGGCGTCAACTGCATAAGTTAACGGGTTGAATCGTGCAATTATTTGCAGCCAGCTTGGCATCATTGACAGCGGGTAGATGGCGTTGCTTGCGAAGAACATGGGCATGGTTAAGATTTGCCCTATCCCCATAAAACGTTCCCGCGTCTTAACGAGGCAAGCTATGATTAGCGAAAACGTCGAGAACAGTGCCGAAGCCAACATCGCAACAACCAGGACTAACGCTAGGTTTATGGGGCTCCAGTTTATGCCAACGCCGATCAGCAGGGCCAGAAGATAGATGATTGCAACTTGGGAGAGCGCCCTGATTCCAGCGGACAGCCCTTTGCCTAGAACCAGCGCTTGCCTCGGTGTGGGGCTGACCAGAAACTTGTTTATAATGCCGAGGTCTCGTTCCCAAATGACCGCAATGCCGTAGAAGATAGCTATGAATAGCACACTCTGAGCCAAAATCCCAGGCGCCAAGAATGAAAGGTACGACAAAGAGCCCGTGCTGATCACATGTACTCTTGTGAAGACTTCTCCGAAGACTAGCAGCCACAAAGCAGGCTGCACCGCTCGGGTCAGCAGTTCAGTTGGGTCATGGCGCAGTTTGCTGACTTCCATCTGCGTTATGCTCCATGTTTTGTTAAAGAAGCTTGCAACCGATGTCGCGGCAGATTTCATTTGTTGGGAAATCATGTTTTAGCCCAGCCTCTTTGCAGTTTGTCTTGTAGAGTATGCTTCGCGGTAGCCGTCGCCCCTGTCAAGGGCGCCGCCAGTGTATTTCGTAAAAACATCTTCAAGCGTGGCGTCTTCGATATTTAGCGAAGCTTTTAAACGGTCAGGTTCACCTATGACCGCCAGCTTGCCCAGATGCATAATTGCAACTCTTGAGCACAGCTTGTCTGCTTCTTCCATGTAATGAGTGGTAACAAAAATCGTCATTCCGTAATCTGCTTGCAGTTTCTGGATGTGATCCCATACCGCTTTGCGGCCAACTGGATCGAGCCCGATTGTAGGTTCATCTAAAAACAGTATTTTGGGAAGATGCAGCATAGACTGCGCTATCTCTAAGCGTCGAATCATGCCGCCGGAATAATTCTTTACCATCTTATCAGAAGCGTCAGAAAGCCCCATGAACTGCAACGAATCTGCAATACGTTTTACTCGCTCACCTTTGGGTATATCATAAAGTTTAGCGAATACCATGAGGTTCTCTCGACCTGTGATTGTGCCGTCAGCCGAGAGAATTTGAGGCACATAGCCAATGAGACGCCTTATTTTGCTTGCTTCATGCTGTACATCGAAGCCGCCGACCTTTGCGCTTCCAGTTGTGGGGGGCAGGAGGGTAGTTACCATTTTGATGACTGTTGATTTGCCTGCACCGTTGGGTCCGAGGAGACCGAAGATTTCGCCTTGATTCACAGATAGGCACAGGTCATCAACCGCTGTTAACTCTTTGAAACGACGCGTAAGGTGTTCCGTTACGAGGATGGACATAATTTCACTTCCCCACCTGTGTCTGTGCGCCGCTTGCGAAAACCGAGCGCATAGCTTTCATGGCTTTGACAATGACTTCCTTGTCCTCAGCACTTAGGCTGGCTATTTTGCCTGTGAGATAAGTCAAAGTTCCTCTGCGCGAAGTCTCCAAAATTCCTAAGCCATGTGCTGTGACGTCTAATTTTACGCGTCGTCTGTCAGCTGGATTATCTTCTCTCGTTAGCATACCGCGGGAGATAAGGACATCTACAAGCCTAGAAGTTGAGGGCAGGGTCAATCCCATATGATTGGCTACTGCTGAGAGTGAAGTGCCTTTATTGTGGTCCACGAAGGCTAAGGTGCGGAACTGAGGAACCGTTAAATCTGGTGTTCTTCGGCTTCGCATCTCAGTTCGTAATTCCTTCATTACAGCTGGAACGACTTCAAGCAATTCATGCGCCGCTTGTTCCGAAGTAGTTATCATATTAATTGCACTTTCGAATAATTCGAAAAGCTAACTTTTAAGAGTTGTGTAGCAATCCAGCCATTTTGCCTGAAAAACAGGAAAATCTGAGTTGCAAAACGCCTCAAACCCGTTCTTTAGATTAATCGGCTCACGATAAACGCAACAATAAAAATAACGAGCGCAAGATAGAGTTGGCGGGTCCTCGCTCTGCCCTCCTTAGGCGTTTTACTTCTTAAGAGCCCAATTGTTAGGTAGGCAATAGCAAAATCCGTTGGCAAAAGCAAAACAAGGTAAACTAATCCAAGCCACCCAAACATCAATGGCAATGCGGTAAGCCCGATAAATAACACGTAAAGTAAACTTGAAATGCGCAAAGCAAATCCCCGTCCTTTAGTGATTGCTAATGTTTTAGCGGAGCGTTTTCGATCTCCCTCAATATCCATTGCACCTCCGGCAATCTCCTCTCCTAAGTCAAAAACAAATGCGCAAGCCCCAAAAACCCAAACTACACCCAAAAAACCGCGGCCAACCGATAATCCGCCAAAAATAAAAGTCATAGCAACCGATAGACTAACCATCAGATTGCCTACTAAACCAGCTTCTTTAAACTTCCAATTGTAGACGAAACCAAGCAGCCACAAAGCTATGGCGATGAAAAATGCTAGTGAACTCAGCAAATAAGAAGATAGGAAACCTGCGATTGAGAACAGGCACGTTAACGCTGTTAACTCAGGTGGCGTTATTCTGCCTGATGGGAGAGGCCGATTGGGGTGGTTTATTATGTCTACTTCTAAATCGAAGTAGTCGTTTGACATCATTATTGCACCCGAAATCAGGAAACCCACAAGAAAACCCAGAACTGCCTCAAACGGCGTCGGTAACTTGCCAATCGCCAACATTTGACCAGCAATAATGCATAAGCCCGCGGCAACGGGAAGCTCAATTTTCAAAAGTCCAGCAATGGCTTCAATCTTTGAGACAATGGATGTTGGCGTTTTCATCTTAACCTCATTAATCACCCTGTTTTGTAAGTAGAATATTTTTTTTCCGCTTAGATTTCATGCAGATCGATGTTTGGCTGTTTAATCCACACTTTAACATTGTTTTGGACTCTTATCTTTCCCTCAGTCTGCATCAGTCGAATCTGTGTTTGAATGAACCTGTCATCCGTCGTATTGAATTGTTTTCTTATGGCGTCTTCCAGTTTGGGCAAGTTAATATGTTCGACGGCGCCAACTTGATTCCAAAAACGTTTTTGTATATTTTCTCTTTTCTCGGCGGCTTCTTTTTCGGAAAGAGATGCCACTGTTTCACCTTGCGCAATAGGGCAATTCATTCTTTGCTTTATGGTGATCTACGCATTCCTGGCAGTTGCTGTGGCGTGGGCAATCTTTTTTGGGACAAGGACAATTAGGAGCAGACATACTTAGAGAATCTTGAACATTCCATATAATTGTTGCTAACATTAAAAGGATACAACACATCTGTGTATGGGGCTAACTATAACGATTGAGGTAGAAGAAAGCAAATAAGGTTCAATTAACCAAGGTGTTTACACGAGTTCAACAAAAATGACGCAGCATTTAACGAAAACAATGACCGAGTTATTGAAGAAACTAATTTCAAGCGTAAATGACATTTCTTCAGAGGAAGCAGCCAGCAGCCGACTTCAGCATGCAAGAAGCATAAAAGCCGGCGTCGCCAATGTAGTTTGCCTCCTTCCATTAACAAAAATATCCATTCTCTTAGCGGAATAGAAGGTTCTTATTAGTGGAATCCGCGCAGCCAAAAAAACCGCATGAAGAAACTCCATTTTCAGAATATGCCAATACGGGGCTGTCTTCAGAAGAAGCTGCACAAAAGCTTCAAAAGTATGGTACTAACGAAATTCCTGAAAAGAAAATTAGCCCGTACCGCAAGTTTTTGGGGTATTTTTGGGGACCCATTCCTTGGATGATAGAAATCGCGGCGGCATTATCTATAGTCATTCAGCGCTGGGAGGATTTTGCGTTAATTTTTACGCTGTTAATTGTGAACGCGGTGGTGGGATTTTGGCAGGAACGCAAAGCGGATAATGCTATCGAGTTGCTAAAGAAGCGGCTTGCCCCAAAAGCCCGAGTTCTAAGAGATGGAACATGGCGTGAGATACCCTCGAAAGAGCTTGTCCCCGGCGATGTCGTACGTGTCCGCTTAGGCGACATTATTCCCGCTGACGTTAAGCTTATGAAAGGCGACTACTTGCTCGCTGACGAATCCGCATTAACCGGTGAATCTCTACCTGTAGAGAAGCATGTTTCCGATCTTGCTTATGCAGGAGCTATCATTAAGCAGGGTGAAATGGACGCTTATGTTGTCGCAACCGGAATAACCAGCTTTTTTGGCAAAACCGCCAAGCTTGTGGCAGAAGCCAGAAGTGGAAGCCACTTCCAAAAAGCCGTCATAAAAATAGGAAACTACCTCATCATCCTTGCAGCAATAATGGTTTCTGCAGTGTTTGTCACGGCGCTCCTTAGACACGCTAACCCATTAACTATTCTTCAGTTTGTGCTGGTTTTGGTTATAGCTTCGATTCCAGTAGCATTACCTGCAGTTTTGACGGTCACCATGGCTGTTGGCGCAATCGCCCTTGCCAAAAAAGAAGCTATCGTGAGCAAGCTGGTTTCAATTGAAGAGATGGCTGGCGTTGACGTGTTATGTTCAGACAAGACAGGCACGATAACGAAGAATGAACTTACCGTTGCGGAAGCGCAAGCCTTTGGAAAATTCGAAATCAACGATGCTCTCTTGTATGGAACATTGGCTTCCAGAGCAGAAAACCATGACCCCATCGATGACGCCGTTATCGCTAAAGCCAAGTCGGTCAGTGCGGTTGTCGATGTTCTGGGTCGATACAGTGTTGCTGATTTTAAGCCGTTTGACCCTGTTTTGAAGAGGACAGAAGCCACTGTGGAGAGCCGTGATGGTGGAAGCTTTAAAGTTTCCAAGGGCGCTCCACAAGTTGTTTTGTCTCTTGTTTCAAACAAGGCAGAAATCGAAAACAAAGTAAACGACGTCGTAAACACTTTTGCAAGTAAAGGGCAGCGGGCATTAGGCGTAATTAAGGGAGACGCGGCAGATAACTGGCAATACGTTGGGCTTCTTGCAATTTATGACCCGCCACGCGAAGACTCGGCTGAAACAATAAAAACAGCTCAGAAGATGGGAATAAACGTCAAAATGGTCACTGGCGACCACATTGCAATAGCCAAAGAGATTGCTCAAGAAGTTAATCTGGGCACAAACATCATTCCTGCTTCTTCTTTCATAGACAAGCCAGACAGCGAAGCGACAGAACTTATTGAGAACGCAGATGGGTTTGCCCAAGTTTTTCCTGAGCACAAATACCGCATTGTTGAATTGCTTCAAAGAAAAAATCATATTGTTGGCATGACGGGCGACGGAGTTAACGACGCTCCAGCTTTAAAGAAGGCCGACGCAGGCGTTGCTGTTGATGGGGCGACTGACGCGGCTAAATCTGCGGCGGATGTAGTGCTCACTAAGCCTGGTCTCTCAGTGATTATCGATTCTATTAAGGAGAGCCGCAAGATTTTCGCGCGGATGAACAACTACGCAGTCTACCGCATTGCAGAGACCATGCGTGTGCTATTCTTCTTGTCACTGACAATCATAATCTTCAACTTTTATCCATTAACACCAGTGATGATTGTCCTGTTGGCGTTGCTTAACGATTTGCCCATCATGATGATTGCGTACGACAACGTGAGAATTCACGCAAAACCCGTGCGGTGGAATATGCGTGAAGTCATAATCGTTGCTTCCCTGCTGGGCATCACCGGTTTAGTTGCGAGCTTCCTGCTCTTTATTATCGGACTTGATGTGCTCCATCTCAGCCCACTCGCTCTCCAGACACTTATGTTTCTGAAGATGATGGTGGCGGGCCACATGACTCTATATCTTGCAAGAACACACAACAAACACTTCTGGGAGCGCCCGTTCCCAGCGGGTAAACTGGTGATTGCTGCAGAAGGCACGCAGGTATTCGCAACGGTCTTAGCGGTGTATGGTGTGCTAATAAGCCCCATAGGTTGGGGACTGGCTGGTTTAGTTTGGGGTTACGCTCTGCTTGAATTCGTATTGACAGACTTTTTGAAAATCCGTTATTTCCGCACGTTTGAAAACGATGTAAAGGAACAAGATGTAAGCGATAAGGCGACTTCAACACCTAATCCATCCAGTTCATCGTGAAACCCTGTATTTTGGCCGATTCAAAAATGCTGTTTAGCCTTTATGATCTCGAACTGAACAATTGGTCTTTTGCATTATCGATGAGTGAAAAACTATTAATTACTCGCCGCTTTAACTGTGGGTGAGGTTTTTAGGAAATGGTAACTGAGAAAGTAATGCATTTTCAAGGAAAAAACAAGGACCTAACTCAACTGTCACAGCAAATTGTTCAACAACTATCTGCTGAGGGCTATAAAACGCAGTCAAAAACTGCTCCTTTAGGAATGATCATACAAGCGCAGAAAGCCGGGATCCTGCGGGACATCATCACTGCCGATAGGGCCTTCAGCATACTAATAACGGGGCAGCCGAATGATTTCTCAATCCACGTCGGTGTAGGCAAGTGGATCCAGAACATAGCGGTGGTAGCGGTCGAAAGCATTCTTTTAACCTGGTTGTTTTTGGCTGTTGACGTACCTGAAATGCTGTGGACTCAACATGTAGAAAAAGGAATCATAAAAGAAATAACTCAGATCGTAGGTTAAACCAGAAAGAGGCCCTTTTCCTCTCCGCCCCTTTTTTGTACAAAATTAACCATCAGGGCATATGTGGAAATGCGAAACAGGAATTAACACCATTTTTGTCAATTTTCGGAACAGGTATGAGTGCGTATTTTTCTGCTCAAGCGTGCGGTTCGCTGTTTTATTCGACGCTCCCTGAAAGTTTAGACTCTTCTAGTTTTGACATCATCTCTTTGTTGTAGACACGCCAGACGTCTTCACGTGTAATTATACCTATCAACTTTCCGTTGTCACCTGGCTCAACAACTGGCAGGCGCCCAACCTGGTTGCTCGTCATCTTGCCAAAAGCAGCATAAAGGCTTTCATCAGGAATCGTTGTAATCAGCTCTTTCGTCATTACTGAGCTTACCATAGTAGTAGCTCTCTTCTCTGGATTAACTTTAAGGACATCCGTAAGTGCGACAACACCCACAAGTCTACTGTTATCATCCAAGACTGGCACACCTTTCATTGCGTTTTTGGCCATTACGTCAGCAATCTCGGAAAGCGGTGTGTTTAGGGTGGCTGTGATGACCTTTTTGGTCATCGCATCTTTGACAAAGAGCTTCTGCATTAGAGGAGTGGAGTATTCACTTCTGTGGGCTGGCGAATCTGCTCTTGATGGAACTTGGCTTCTATAGATCGTATACTTTCCTGCAACTACATATGCAATCGCGACGGCTATCATTGAGGGAACCAGCAGAGCAAATCCTCCTGTCATTTCGCTAACCATAAGTATGACGGCGATAGGCACTTTGCCTACGCCTGCGAAAAACGCCATCATTCCCACAATAACGAATGCGGCAATGACAGCGCCGAAGTTTGGCATAAGCCCGTTTAACAATATCCAAAGTGTTGCGCCTAGAAAGCCGCCTATCACCAAGGCCGGCGCGAAGACCCCTCCGCTCCCTCCTGAACCAACTGTAAGAGACGTTGCAACTATTTTGGCTATTATAATTATTGGAATCAAAATTATAGGGAGTAAGACAAAGTTGCCGCTCATTAATATCTGAAGCCAACCATACCCCATGCCGAGCACTTGCGGGAGAAACATTCCAATAATACCCACTAATAATCCTCCCAAAGCTGGCTTCAGGAAACGTGGCATTCCTAGGCGCTGAAAAAAAGCTCGTGTGCCGTAGAATCCCTTGACGTACACGATGCCTACTAAACCGCAGACTATGCCCAAAACAGCGTAAAAGGGCAGAACAATCGGGTTGTTGAAAGTAGTTAGGTTCAAATAACCGAATATAGGCGTCCAGCCGACATATGACGCGAATATACTGTAGCCTACTATTGAAGCTATGAAAGCTGGCAGCAACGTCTCAACCTCAAAATCTCCCATGTAAAGAATCTCAGCGCTCATGATGGCCCCTCCGAACGGCGCCTTGAAGATGGAGCCAATTCCTGCACCTATGCCGACGGCAACTGCGATTCTTCTGTCATGGACACTGAGATGAAATCTCTTGCTTAGGAAGGAACCGAAACCTGCTCCCATCTGCGCTGTCGGACCCTCCCTGCCTGCACTTCCGCCGGAGCCAATTGTTATTGCTGATGCTACAATCTTAACCAAAGGTATTCTGGATCGAATCTCACCCTTTTTGTTGTGAAAAGCATCTATTGCTGCATCAGTCCCGTGTCCCTCTGCTTCTGGTGCCAGGCCATAGACAAGTATACCGCTGCAGAGTCCTCCAACAGTAGTTACTAACGGAATCAACCAAGGATGGGACGAGATTATGCCTAAGCTTGCGCCTTCTCCGGCTGGTGTAGGAGCAAAATAACCAGCTACGTCGCCGAGAAGGACCGTGCTTGCGAGCTTGATCGCCTCGTAGAAAATAATGCTTCCCACTCCGCAGATCACCCCTATCGAAATAGCGATCGGAACCCATTTTCTAAAATAATAACCGAACTCACTGGAAGATGTGGGTGACTTCATGCCTATTCTTATCCTTCTCGAATACGCACCAGCACTTTGAAGTTGGATATAAATGGCACGCCACGGAATTTCTAAACAGTCTAAAAAAATGGAGATTTCAGTCTTTTCCTTGCTCTCCTGTGCTTTCTATGTGGGGTGCAAGCAATAGAGCTATTGGTTGACCAGACCTGTTATAACAATAATCCTCCGTTTGAGAAAACTATAGAAATATGCTTGCAAGTTATGGGTAGGTAGAAAAAAGATGACTCAGCGTATTGCTTCCCTGCGAAGGCTCATTATTTACTTAATTGTAATGTTAATTTTGACAATAGTTACCCTATACATTTTCCATCAGTTTATCGCCGAACCCATAAGCTTATCCAAGCTGTTTGTACAGGCCGTGGACATAATTATCAGTGTGAGTTTTTGGTTGGCAGCTATCGCGATTATACGACGCTTTAAACCGCTTATGACTCAGCGTGTAGGTAGCCAAGCTGCAACAATATTTCAGTATCTATTACTTGCAATAGCAGTTCTAGTTATAAGCTTCGTAATCTTAAGCATCATACATGTTTCGGCAACTGACCTATTAGCAAGCGCAGGAATAATCTCAGTCACTGTTGGGCTAGTCATCTCCACCTTTGTCGGTAGCCTCTTGTCAGGTTTCCTAGTATTCACTAATTACAAGTTTGAGGTAGGCGACGACGTTATAGTGAATAATATCCCCGGAAAAATCACAGAAATGACCGCACTCATTATGAGGATACAAACTGATGTAGGCCAAATTACCATCCCAAACAGCGCAATCGCTTCAGGAGGAGTAATCGTCACCGCCATTTGTGAGCATAAATGTAAAGAAAGCAGATTTCACTACGAGATAGGCGACCGAGTAGTAACTCCCTTCATGAACGAGCAGGGAACAATCAAAGAAATAACCCCATATCATACAGTCATCAATTTGGATTCGGGAAAAGAAATCACCTACTTAAACAACAACATAGTGTCGGGAGCAGTCGTTATCGCAAAAATAACCCCCGCATCAAAACAAACAGAAGACAAGACATCGCAGCCTAATTAGCAAGCGCAAGACATAAGTTTCAAACTGGCAATTATGTGAACGTTTTTCCATTTTTCAGCTCAATTATCCTCGTATATTGATTTAAACGTAGCGCAGAGTCGGAAAGAAACGGAATTCAACGCAGAAAAACGCAAAAGAACGGGCAACAACGCAAAAAGACGCAGCCGGCAAACACCTCAATCCCTAAACAAAAAAAGCTACTTAAAACGCAAATAACAAAAAACACTCCCCTGCAACTTAGACGCCGGCAAGTTAGCTTGCAGAAAACTAAAACGGATGCAATCGCTAAACTATAACTTGCGCCCAGTAACGGCTAAATACTGCAAAGCCCAATCCGTTGATAATTATACGTGGAGTAGACACTAAAATGGAAAACTTCTCAGAACTATTCCAAAACCTGATCGAAGCAAGCCGCAAACACGAACAGTACCGCGACAAAGAATGCATAAACATGATTGCGAGTGAAGGATTGAAATCTCCAGCCGTAAATCAAATGCTCTGTTTCTCACATGACCTAGCAGCCCGTTACGCAGAAGGCGAAAACGACTCGCAGGGACACGTGAAAAAACGGTATTATCAAGGCCAAAAATACATGTCCCAAATCGAGGATTACACCACCGACATCATGAAGAGCCTCTTCAAAGCTGACTGGGCGGACGTGCGCTTAGTCTCAGGCACCCATGCAAACCTAGCCATGTTCAAAGGGTTATCGTTAGCTTCAAAAAACAACAAAATGGTAGTTACTCCACTGAGCTGTGGTGCACATATTTCCCACGATTACACCGGCTTAGCGGGCAACGTGTTAGGTTTAGAAAATATCAATCACGTTTACAACATAGATGAGTTCAACATTGACCCAGACAAGTCAGCCTACGTCATACGCGCCGCCAAACCAGGTATAGTCACCTTCGGCGGCAGCCTGTTTCTTTTTCCGCATCCGATAAAAGAGTTAAGAGCTGTCTGCGAAGAAGTAGGAGCATACATAGCCTACGACGCATCTCACGTTTTGGGTTTAATTGCAGGAGGAGAATTCCAGGATCCACTGCGGGAAGGTGCAGACTTCATAACCTCCTCAACCCACAAAACCTTCCCAGGCCCCCAAGGCGGCGTCATCTTGGGCAGTCCAACAAACCCGGCGCTTGAGAAAGCAGCGAAAAAAATCCAGTTCGCCATTTTCCCGCTAAGCGCTTCAAGCACTCACCTTGGAAGGCTACCCGCGCTAAGTACAGCGGCGTTAGAGATGAAGCTTTTCGGCGCCGAATTAGCAAGGCAAACAGTTAAGACCGCTCAGACAGCTGGGCAATACCTGTATGAGAACGGCGTTAAAGTTTTGGCGGAGAAAAAAGGCTTCACTAAATCTCACCAAATCGCGGTTGATATCCGCGGCTTCGGCGGCGGCAAAAAGATAGCTCAAGACCTCGAGGACGCAAACATAATCGTCAACAAAAACCTGTTGCCTTACGATGACCAAAGCAGCAAAGATGACCCCTCAGGATTAAGAATAGGATTCCAAGACATAACTAGACGAGGCTTCAAAGAAGGCGACATTAAACACTTATGCGACCTTATGCTTGACGTGATAAAAGAAAAACGTAAACCCGCTCAAGTCAAAGAAGACGTCCTGTCGCTTAAGAAAGAGTTTAATCATGTGAAATACGGCTTCCAAAACGTGGAAGAAGCGTTAACCTACCTCAGAAAGGCCTGATAGCCTTTTTTCATTTTTCTTCAACGCACATAGACAAGAATCTTTTAAAAACAAAAATTGAGCCTAAATATTAATAAGGCAACATTCTTCTCTTGAAAGCTGAAACTGCATGGTAGACCTTTTCTTAATCTATATTGCCGTAACAGCGGTGGTCTTTGTAATCGTGTTCATGC
This sequence comes from Candidatus Bathyarchaeota archaeon, assembly GCA_963828195.1. Classification (GTDB taxonomy): domain Archaea; phylum Thermoproteota; class Bathyarchaeia; order Bathyarchaeales; family Bathycorpusculaceae; genus Bathycorpusculum. Next base: position 182,087 of record CAWHDT010000005.1, on the reverse strand, counting down.
TGCTTCCAAGGTACGGGCCACACGCAATATCGAGATTAACATGCCCGAACTGCAAGAAAAAATTCAACTATCATTGGGTTCCAGGAGCCAGCTTCATCTCACTGTACCGTGGAAACAACCGACGCCTAAAATGCCCATACTGCCACAAAGCATCGAACTTCAACATAGCAGTCACAAAACTAAGCAAAGAACAAGTCGCCGCCTTGAAAAACCGAACTTAAACATATCTTGGCATAGCAAATTTTCTTTTTTTCAGAATATTTAATATTGTCCGTTTCCAATCAGCTTAAATCTCCAATATTGATAACCACTAAAGGAGTCTGCTAAAATGAAGGTACTGTTAAATGACGGTTTAGAGGCTGAAGGCTTAAAGCTCTTTCAAGACGCAGGCATAGAAACGGATACTCAGAAAAGAGACCAAACTAAACTAGTCGCCGATATAGGTCAATTTGACTCGTTAATCGTGCGAAGCGCCACAAAAGTCACAAGAGAAGTCATCGAAGCGGGTGCCCGAGGAAAACTCAAAATCATTGGACGAGCAGGTGTCGGCTACGATAACATAGACGTTGAAGCCGCCTCAGAAAACGGTGTAGTGGTAAAATCTGCTCCCTACGGCAGCACCAACGCAGTGGCAGAATTAACCTTAGGATTAATGCTTGCCATCTCAAGAAACACCCCTCAAGCTCACTATTCTCTTAAAAACGATGTTTGGAAAAAAGGCAAGTTCAAAGGAACAGAGTTATCTTATAAAACGCTGGGTATTTTGGGCTGTGGAAGAATTGGGCAAAGGCTGGCTGAGATTGCACGTCGCGGCTTTGACATGGAAGTTATTGGTTATGACATAAAGCCGTGTCTTGAATCAGGCATAAAATTCATGTCAAAGCAGGAAGTCTTGGCAAAAGCTGACTACGTAAGTATTCACACGGGCGGAAAAGAGCAAGTTGTCGGCGAAAAAGAACTACAGTTAATGAAGAAAACCGCTTATTTAGTTAACACTTCAAGGGGCAGCAACATAGACGAGCAAGCACTTTATCTTGCGTTAAAAGAGAATAAAATCGCGGGCGCCGCAGTAGACGTTTTCGCTGAAGAACCCAAAAAAGAAGGTGATGAATTCAAAAACAAACTCGCAGAGTTAGATAACATCATTTTAAGCAGTCACCTTGGCGCATCAACAATCGAAGCCCAAAATGAAACATCAATCGAAATAGCGCGTGTAGTTTCAGGTTACCTTTTAGGCGGAGACTTTGTTAACGCGGTGAATGCAGGTGAAAACATAGAGTTAGAGGAGATACCAGTTTACACCCTGTTTATTCACCATCGCGATGTACCGGGAGTCTTCGCTAATATTGACAAAGTCTTAGCTGACAACGACATAAACATCAGAGCAAACTACTCAAGACAAATCGGAAACAGCGGCTACGCCATATCAGTGTATGTGCTTCACAAAAAAGTTAGCCCCGAAATATTAAAAAAGCTTAAGGCAATTGCGAACGTTTGCAACGTTAAAGTTTGATGGAACAGCCGTTAGCATCAAATAAAGCTAAGTCCGGCCATTGCTTCAGCAATCGCGAAAGCAAAACCGCTTGGTGCTGGAGCACCAGCGTTTTAGATTTTCTTCTATCGTTGAAGATTTTTCCTGCTTATTGTTTTCTTTTTTGTAATGATTATCGCAGATGCAGTGCATACTATTATAGCGGCTAATGTGAAAGCGAGCGCTTGATTAGGTAGCTCGGGAATTGTCGGAGAAGGTACCGGTGGGGATGGTTGGGGAACCGTTATTGAGCCAAAAGCGTATATGTTGTAGTCGTTTGAGCCAATGTAGACCACTCCGTTAGCAATTGCGGGTGAAGACAACACCTCATCACCAGTTCCGTAAGTCCAGATTGTGCTGCCGGTTGCCGCGTTTAACGCGTATATGTTGTTGTCATCTGAGCCCACGTAGACTATGCCGTTGGCTACTGCGGGAGAAGATTCAACTTGGTTACCTGTAAGGTGGCTCCATATTTCGCTGCCGCTTGTAGCATTTAAAGCATAAAGGTTGTCGTCTTCTGAACCAATATAGACTACACCGTTAACAACTGCTGGAGATGAATCCACAGAATATCCCGTTCCGAAGCTCCAAATTTTGGTGCCGGTGGTAGCATCCAAGGCGTAAACGCTGTTATCATCCGAGCCAACATAGACTATGCTGTTGACGACTGCGGGAGAAGACTCCACTTCATCGCCCGTTAAATAGCTCCAGCTTTTGGTGCCTGTTGCAGCGTTCAAAGCATAAACGTAGTCGTCTGTTGAACCAACGTAGACCACACCGTTAACAACCGCTGGAGACGAATCCACAGAACCGCCTGTACTATAGCTCCAGCTTTTGGTGCCTGTTGCAGCGTTCAAAGCATAAACTTTGCTGTCGTCTGACCCGAAGTAGACTATATTGTTGACGACTGTGGGAGAAGATTCTACTCCGCCGCCTGTCTTGTAACTCCATTCCAGGCTGCCTGTTGCAGCATTCAAAGCATACATTTTGTGGTCTTCTGAGCCGATGTAGACTACTCCGTTAGCAACGGCTGGGGCAGAATCCACGTCACCGTTTGTCTTGTAACTCCATACTAGGCTGCCTGTTGCAGCGTTTAAAGCGTAAACGTAGTGGTCATCTGAACCAAAGTAAACCACCCCGTTCATGACAGTAGGCGATGAATAATCTATAGAATTGCCTGTTGTGTAGTTCCATAAGAGCTGATTTGTGATCGGCGATGTGGAAGTAGAGGACCCTGTATGTGCTGAGTCATGCTGAAATGTCGGCCACCAATCCACGGAAGATTGTGCCTTTACTTTCGGAGCGAAAACCGCAAACATAGATAAACAAAAAATTCCAATAATTATTACAGCTAATATTTTTTTCATTTTATCAACCTCTCAGGAAATTAAACAGTCAACATAGTTACATCAAAAATACGCTTTTAAAATTTTCCGTTAAGAAGACGCGAATTCAACCCCCCAAATTCTGACTTTTTCGGTGGCTCGCCCTCCCAAATTTTTCTGACAGATTGCGTTCCGTTTGAGTGGTTTGCCTTTTGGTGACGAAGAAATTGTATTGCTTAAATATTACCATGGTCCAGAATATAGTGGAGCTTGTTTTTGAGTGTGATAATTATGGGTAAGCAGGCTAGGACGCGTTTTGGAAAAACGGCTTTGGACTGGATCGTACGTTTTGTTAAATTCAATATCGTAGGCTTCGTCGTTTTCCTAGTTGGCACCGCAATCTTTGCATTTTCGTTTCACGCTTTCGGCGCATGGTCATGGGTATTGGCCAGCGCTTCAGGAGGCATTCTCCAGTTTGTATTAATCAGCATTTTAAATCGAACAAGGAAAGGGCAAATGTTCGACGGCTGCGAACCAAAACAAGCAACAGCGAAAAATTGAGTAATTAGTCAACATTTGGCAAAGAAACAGGAATCCGCAAAATATGACATAGGGCGGGTATTCCGTCTGGTTGAGTTAAGTGGATGAAGCAGTTTTCTTCATGATTTTTCTTGATAGAACGACGGCTGCTGACACTAATATGACAACTACCACCACGATTACTGCGAGAAGCTCGACAAAGGTAGCTGATTGCAAGAAAGGTTTAGGCGAAGATGAAGTGGAGGGCGAAGAAGTCGCCGATGATGAAGGTGTTGGAGACGTTGATGGTGAAGACGAAGGTGAAGCTGTGGATAACGATGAGGGGGTTGGAGATGTCGAGGGTGAAGATGAGGTTTGGGTGGCGTCAACTGTGCCGCTTATGTCAGTGTGGGTTATGGGCTCTGATGTTCCACCTGGCGCGTAGTTAGCAAGCGTGCTTGATAGCGTTAAAGAGGATTGTCCAGCACTTGTTACCGTGAACGTTAAGGTTGCTATAGTTCCGCTTCCGCTGAATCCCGTTGCTGGGCTATATGAAGTCGCAACTAAGTGATATTCGCCCGTTGTTTGGGTCGCTGTATCCTCAACCACAGACACTGGATCATTCAATATTCCATTGGGATAGGTTTTCACATCCACAAAAGACTGATTTGTCTTAAGACTCAGATAAGCTGGGTTCCAATTAAGAGTCACATCGACTCCGTAGAGGTTCTGAACGTTGTTTAACTGAATGTTAATCGTTAAGGTTTGCCCTACAACAGGGGTGCTTGTCTGTGGCGAAACAGCCACCGTTGTTGTTTGCGCCTTGACCATTTGAAGAGGTAAAACAACTAATAATGAAGCAACAATTAATAGCGCAATTACGCTTGTTTTTTTCATGTTAAATTGCATTTATTTTCCGCCTTTTGCCTGTTCGTTAAGGGTAACTATTTTATCCCTTCCCTTTTTATATCTTCGCACAACACCCTTAGCCTCTAAGGCACTCAACAGTTGACTTGTTTTGGCTTTAGAAAACCTGCTCTGCTCCGTGATAGCAGATTGATATGCGCTGCCGCCGTTTGACCGTAGAACTTTGAGGATTTTTTCTTCCTCAGTTTCAAGTAAGGTCTCAGCTGCTGCTGGCACTTCTTTAACGGTTTGTTTATGGCGTCGCTTTGAAAGCAGGAACCATGATGCAACAGCTACTGCGGCAACAAACGCTGCTGCGATTGAGCCGAATAGAAAGTATTGTTGTCCAGAACTGGCTGGAGTTTGGTCTTGGGCTACAAGGATGATGCTGGGGTGGGAAGCTACGAAAAATTGGGTTCCAAGCCACTGAAGCGTCTGTGTCGAAGCATCTTTTTCGTCAGGCGTGGGGGAAACAGACTGCAGCGTGTAGTTCGCGGGATAATTGATTTGTAGGGCGCCGTCACCGTAAAGCTGATTAAAAAATTCAGGTACCGTGAAAACGTCTCCTACAATTAATCGCTGATTTTCTGTTTCGCTGAAGTTAAGCCATGTGAACATGTACTCGGTGGTTTTTGAGTCGCTTGAAGTAATGTTGGTGCTTGTTTGGAAGGAATCGCTGTCTGCCTGCATTGGCCTTTGGGTTTGATTTGCTGCCGCGGATACGAGGATGGTGACTTTTTGCTGAAAATCTGCAAATGTATCAACTGTTCCGTTTAAGTCTGATACTTGAGTGATTGTCCAAGAAGCGGAGCCGTCACTGTTCAGCATGATTTTGTATTGGCTGTAGGTTTGAGCTTGAACTTTTCCCAAGGGCGCTATTATCAGTAGGCATGCCACAGCGATAAGGAGAACGACGGGTATGCGAAGCTTCATTTAAACCTGTATAGGCATTGTTAGGGATGATTATTTAAGGCTTATAGATTATAGGTAAATTATCTTACGAGAAGAATACAATGATATTTCCCCTTTGGTTTTCGTTGTGTCTGTGATAGATTACGTTTTTACCTGAACTTTAACCCTCTTTGGGCCTAGTTAACTTGATTTATCTCTTATTTTCTAAGGAACAACTATCCGTTTTTTTCCGTAAGAGATTTAACAGTCAAACCAGATGGTTCTTTCACAATGACGACCTCAGTGTTATTAAGTCAGCAAAAACAAAAATCTCATCGTTCAAGGCAAATTCTCCGAATCGCTCTTGAAGTAGTGTTCATGGTGGCGATTTTAGCAGCGTTATTTTGGTATGTGGGTGTAGGGTCTGTTTACACTGCTCTGCTGCATATCAAGGTCGAGTACTTGCTTCTTGCTTTCCTCATGTACTTTGGAATAAACCTTCTATTCACAGTGAGGCTAAGGAGAGTTCTAAGCAAAAATAATGTTAAAACATCATTTGGCAAAACATTACTCGCCCAGTATGCAGGTATGCTAACAAGCGATGTCACTCCTGGACGCTCAGGATACATTCTAACGCCAGTTTATTTAAGAGACCAAAACGTTCCAGCAGCAAAGGGTCTCTCAAGCGTTCTTGGCATCCAAACATTTGAATTTCTAATCAAGGTAATCGGCGGAATAGGCGCGGTAATTTTTCTTGTAAGCGTAGCGCCACCCGCAACATGGGCTGAAGTATTTCATCATGTAAGCATTTTTGGAGTAAATATTGGCATTCTTGCGGCAATACTCGGAATAGCATTGATGACAGTTGGGGCAGCCGTGCTTGCAGCTTTTACATGGTCTCAAAGAGCCATTTCAATATTTGACAAAATTGCAAATTCAAGATTTCTAAAAAGGTTTACAGGCGGCATAATGGGAAAGCTTGAGGAATACAAAGAAAGCAGCGGCGCCACTAGCAAAGCTATCCCAGAAATATTAGGTTTGACCTTCTCATGTTGGGTTATAAAAGGTTTTGAATGGTGGTTTTTAGGCTACGCATTAGGAATCTCACAATTAACCTGGTGGTGGTGGTTAGCTTTCTTCCTGATTCACCCGCTAGTAACCGCTCTCGCATTCGTGCCAATAACTCCAGCGGGAATCGGCGTGCAAGAATTCGGAATTATAGGCATCTTGGGACTCGTCGCTAACGTTCCTGCACACCCAGAACTGGTCGCGCCAATAGCCGCATTCGCATTGCTTGCACGTGGCTTGCTAGTCTTTGAAGACCTTGCAGGAGTGCCACAGATCGTAAAATCAACCTCCCTAATATTTTCAAACAAAAAACCCGACGAGACGCTGGAGCCGAAACCTGGCGTCCCACCCCTAACTCCACCGTAGATTAAGCGCTTTTAATTTTTTATCTTCAATTAGTTTTAAATTACTCTTAGACTAAGGGTCTGTTGTGAACTCAGAGTTTATAATTAGGCAAATGATGCCAAGCGACGCCGATAGTGTTAAGCAAATAATAGATGTTTCTTTTTCAAGGTTTCTGGGTTTTTTTGCCTTACATAGCTTAAGTGAAGAGGGGGCAGTGTTTGTAGCCGAAGCGCAAGGAGCAGTGGTTGGATTTGTTAAACTCATAAGCTTCCAAGTCGGCTCCGCAAAGTTCGGCTGCATATTTTGGATAGCTGTCCATCCGCATTTTCGCAGAAAAGGCGTTGCAAGCGCACTTACAAACGAGGGAACTCAGCAACTTAAAAAAGATGGGGCAAAAGCAGTTTTCGCCTCTACCCAAAGACGAAATACCGGTGCCCTGCGCGTATTGACACTTAACGGCTTTCGAAGAATGGGTTTTCTGGAGCTTTGGCGGCTTTTCGGCGGACGAGTTTTTGCGTTTTACAGGGACATTTGGCTTGCCCCCGGTGAGGTTGTGTTGATGCATGAATAGTTAGCTGAAGGTCATCGTTTTTTGATAAACCATTAAAAATTTCGCATCAAAATTTTTCACTGTTAATTAGAGATGCATGAGGTCTGTGTTCTTTACGTGAGTTTTTCAAGCTGAAACTCACTTGAGATTTATTTGTTTTCCAAAAATTCCTGCGTTAGCCACGGGACCAAGTCATTGAATTCGCACCGTTTATTTGTTAATATTTAAATCTAAGCGTTGCTCTTATTGAGAACTAGCTCGGGGTAGTATGGGAGAAGAATTAGCTGCACGAGAGAGTATATACCGTATATACGGGTATCAAGCTGATCTCGCTTATTTGGGGGAAGACGACGCTTTGCCCATCAACGAGACTGCCTGTTTGAACAGTTTTACTGCAAATAAGCTTAAATATCTTCATAACGCCGTTTTTGGCTATACCAAGTCCCAATTTAAACGTACCTCTGAGGCAGCTTTAATGTTTAAACACAAAAGCCATAATGGAGCAACAATGGATGATTATTGAAGCCATCATCGCGTTTATTTTGATATTCATACTGACGCTTGGAATCTACGCTTTAGGCAAAAGGTCCGCGCCTAAAACAACCATAAGCGAAAACGAGCAGGCATCTTACGCTTGCGGAGAAAAAGCGTCTTTCCCAGGATTAAAAATCAACGTTTCCCTCTACAAATATTTAATTTACTTCATAATTTTTGACTCAGCCGTGCTTGTCCTTGCTTTTGCTTCCATCGCCATAGCCGGCATAAATCCGTATCTTTTAATCTTGTATCTCGGCATTATCCTTGCCGCAGGCTTCGTTCTTTTGGAAGGAGGAAAAGACTGATGACGAACTATGTGACTTGGGCAAGAGTAAAGTCTCCTTGGGTCCTGCATTTTAACTCGGGCGCGTGCAATGGCTGCGACATTGAAATAGTTGCTTTGCTAACGCCGAAGTATGATGTTGAACGATTCGGCATAAAACTTGAGCCTTCGCCAAGACACGCCGACGTCCTGCTGGTAACAGGCTGCGTCACTCAACAATGCGCAGAAAGATTGAAACGAGTCTACGATCAAATGCCACAGCCCAAATTCGTTGTCGCCATCGGCGCCTGCGCGTGCAGCGGCGGCGTTTTTGAGGGAAACTACAATGTAGTAGGCGGCGTAGACAAAATCCTCCCAGTTAACGCTTACATACCTGGATGCCCACCGCGGCCTGAAGCCCTCATCGATGGAGTGGTAAAGCTTCTGAACGCGTTAGATCCGCCTAAACCGAAGAAGCAGCCGAAACAGGAAAAACAGCCCCCGCTTCCTGAGGCGCCGGCAAAACCAGTTGTTGCCCAACCTGAGGTGATTGTGGCTTCGCCAGAAGTCAAACCAGAAATAAAGGAGACAAAAACAGATGTCAAACAGTAGAATAGATATTGTTAGTGCGATTGAATCTAAACTTAAAGGTAAAGTCCAAATTCAACTAGGTCAACTTGGCACAGCCGCCATAACAACCAGCAATGGATTACAAAGAGATGTTCTCCAAGCCATGGTCGAAGCAGACGAAAAAACCACCATCACCGCCATAACAGGTTTAGACCTTGGCGCAAACCTGGGCGTATTATACCACATACGTACATCAAACGCTTTCATAACCATACGCACTGAAGTACCTAAAGACAACCCAAAAATCCAAACAATAACCGACATTATTCCAGGCGCCGTCTTTTCTGAGTTGGAAGTATCAGACCTTTTCGGCGTAGTTTTCGAAGGAAATACATTATCAGGTCACTTTGTTTTATCTGAGTATTGGCCTGAAGGCGTTTACCCGTTAAGAAAAGATGTTAAAGCGAACGAAGTAAAACTTAACCCGGCGCCGGCAGAAACTAAGCAACCTGCAGATAAGAACGTCGTAAAAATCATTATTGGTCCACAGCATCCTGCGTTGCTTGAGCCAGAAAAATTCGCTGTAACCGTCGAAGGAGAAACCGTAACCAAGGTTGAACCCAGAATCGGCTATGTTCATCGCGGCATAGAAAAAGCGTCTGAGTCTCGGACTTACGTGCAGGATGTTTATTTGGTGGAGCGAATCTGCGGCATCTGCAACGCTTGCCACGCCTACGGCTTTGTTGCTGCAACTGAGAAAATATTACAAACCGACGTTCCGCCAAGAGCAAAATACCTAAGAGTCGTAGCTTTAGAGCTAAACAGGCTCCACAGTCACTTGCTAACTTTAGGCCACGCTGGATTAGAAATCGGCTACGAGACCCTATTTCAATATTTCTGGAGAGACCGAGAACCAATCATGGATTTAATCGAGTTAACAAGCGGTAACCGCGTTTACGCTTCCATGATGACTATAGGCGGAGTTAGAAGAGACCTGAAAGAAACCGATATCCCCAAAATCAAGACAACCTTGGAAGATCTGAGAAAGAAGCTGCCGTTTTACCGTCAAATCTACGAACATGAGGCGTCAATAAAGGCTCGTATGCAAAATGTAGGTGTACTCAAAAGGGAGGATGCAATAAAGCTTGGCGTCGTTGGTCCCGTAGCCCGAGGATCAGGCTATGACATCGATGTTCGCAAAGACGACCCGTATGAGGCGTATGGCGAGATTCCCTTCAAAGAGATAGTTTACACTACTGGCGACACTTGGGCAAGAATGAATGTTCGCATGGATGAAGTTGAAGAAAGCATTAACATAATCCAGTATGCAGTTGACCATTTGCCAACAGGGCCTTTCCGAGTTACTGTGCCCAGAAACGTGCCTGCAGGAGAAGCCGTTTCCCGCAATGAGGCTCCAAGAGGCGAGTTGTTCTACTACGTTAAAGGCAACGGCACTCCAAACCCAGAAAGAGTTAAAGTGCGCACTCCAACCTTCGCAAACATACCCTCATTCCTGAAGACAGCAATAGGGGAAAACATCGCTGATGTTCCGCCGAACTTTGTAAGCTTAGACCCCTGCTTCTCATGCACAGACAGATGATCCGCAATGATTGACTTCGATTTAATCCTCCGAATCCTAATTTTCCCAGGCTTCACATTCATTTTACTTTTAACCTTATTCTGCGATTGGGTAGAACGGAAAATCGAAGCACGCCTACAAAACCGCGTTGGACCAATGGTCGCAGGACCCGGCGGACTTTTTCAGCCAGTAGCGGACTTAATAAAGCTATTAACAAAAGAAGACATTGAACCACGAGATGCTAAAAGAACCGTTTTCCAGTTTGCACCCCTTTTAGCGTTCACAGTTATGGTTTTCGCCATATGCTTCTTGCCTATTGACGGTGCCAGCGTCCTCTCCACAACAGGGTTTAACGGTGACTTAATTATTATTTTGACCTTCTCAACCATCGCTAGCTTTCTGCTGTTCCTTTCAGGTTGGGCATCATGCAATCCTTACGGCACTATCAGTTCAGCAAGAGTGTTAACCCAGTTTCTCGGATACGACATACCTCTTTTCATTCTTGCGTTAACACCCGCATTTCTCGCGGGAACCTTAGGCATATTCGCCATAGCCCATCAAGCAATTCCATACATACTTTTAGCGCCCTATGGCTTCGTGCTGTACCTAATAGTTATGCAGGCCGAGCTGGAAAAGGACCCCTTTGACGTCCCTGATGCAGAAAGCGAATTGGTCGGCGGAATAACAACCGAATACACAGGCGCCAAATTAGCCTTCCTCCATTTAACCCGAGACGTGCAGATTGTTTTCGGAGCGGCTCTGGTGGTTGAATTGTTCCTCGGCGGGCCATATGGACCCGTGTTCTTTGGATTGCCTGCGTTCTGGTATTCCTTGTGGTTTGTTCTTAAGCTGTTGGCGGTCGTAATAGTTACTGAGTACATAACTACCCTTTTTGCGAGATTGCGCATAGACCAAGTGTTGTCAGCAAACTGGAGAATACTCTTGCCCGCAGCAATATTGGCACTAATGTTAACTGTAGCACTGAAAACATGGGTTTTCCCGCTGGTGTAAAAAAATGACTAAGACAAAGGCAAAGACAAAGAAATCACGTTTATCTCCAATGTGGCAAAGAACTGTTTCCCACATCTTCACTAAACCAGCCACGACAAAGTACCCCTTCGTGAAACCGAAGCTTCCCGAGGATTATAGAGGCAAGCCAGTTTACACCATTAAATCATGCAACATGATCGATCTCAGCGGCACACAAGGCGAGTTAGGTTTTGATGTACAGGCACTAGTCAACACACATTGCACCGTATGCGCCCGAGATTGCCCAGCCTTCGCAATCGAAATAGTGGAGGTGGATGGCAAAAAACGTCCGCAATTCGATTTTAACAAATGCATTTTCTGCAATCAATGTGTAGAAAGCTGCCCCCGAGCTGCAATAAAAGGCTCAGGCGACTACGAGTTAGCCACAACCGATAAATCGTCATTAATTGTAAAACCTCAACCGAACGCTAAGGAGCCTGCGAAAAAATGATCATCATCCTTGAAATCCTCTCAATCGGCTTAATAATTTCCGCGTGCCTCGCACTATTTCTTGACGAAGTAGTATATTCCGTTGCAGCTTTAGCAGGCACCTTTCTTTTTACAGCGTTACTTTACTTAGAAAACGGCGCGGTTTACGCAGCTATTTTCCAGTTCGTAGTCGGCGTAGGCACATTAGCCATCCTGTTTTTATCAGGAGAAATGCTGAGCGAGAAATCTACCAAGAAAACTTCGCCCATAAAACTCTCAGCATTGATCGGTGCAGGCGCAATTTTATCGTTGCCCGCCATCTTTCTTTCAATATCAAGTTCAACAGAATCCTATTATTCTAACACTTCTTTTGGGAACGCCCTCTGGAACTTAAGCGGCGTAGATGTTATTTTGCAAGCCCTCGTTATTTTGACGGTGGCTTTAGGAATCGCGATCATTTTATATGAGAAGAAGGGTGCGAAATAATGGACTTTGTCATATTGTCACTTGTAATGCTGGCAATCGGCGTCTACGGCTTGCTGACTAATCGGCAACTCTTGAAAGTCTTCATTTCAATAGAGCTAATCGCTACTGCGGCAACTTTGAATTTTGTTATGCTTGCTTCCACCATGGGTCAAGGCTTAGGGCAAGCTTTTCTGATACTCGCGTTTTCCACCGATACCACCGTCAGCGGGGTAGTTCTGGCGTTGCTGGTTATCGTAACCAAAAAGTACGGAACAAGTAACATCAATGAAATACTAAAAATGCAGGAAAAAACGGATACCGAGGCTGAACAATAATGATAACGTATAATATTGTTTCCGCATGGCTTGTTTGGATATTCCCCCTTGTTGCATGCCTGTTCGTTCCAATAATCGCAAAAAAAGGCGACAAAATACGAAACTACTATGTAATAGCAGTCGCAGCCGTAACCGCGGGCTTGGCATTTTCACTTATACCCAGCATCCTTTCAGGTAACGGGTCAGCGACAGAATCGACAATTCCCTGGATTGCAGGCATCAGTGCCGGAGTGTACATTGATCCGCTGTCTGTATTGTTCACGTGCCTTGTTGGCTTCTTTGCATTAATCATAGTCATTTATTCTTGGGGTTACATGAAGGGCGAAGAAGGATTAACACGATACTACTTCCTCATTCTGCTTTTCATAGGCTCAATGATAGGCCTTGTAATCTCAGATAACCTGCTTCAAATGTTTATTTTCTGGGAAATGGTGGGCTTATGCTCCTACGCGTTAGTTGCTTTCTGGTACAAACGCCCCGCATCAATAAATGCAGGCAATAAAGTTTTCATCATGACCCGCATCGGCGACGTATCCCTGCTTGCAGCCATAGGCATACTTTACGCGGGACCTCTTGTTGCAGGACACGCAATCGGGTCATTTAGTTTCAGCGCAATAATAGCTGCCCTCACGGCAGGCGCCAAAGCCGGAACCCTCAATACAGGGCTTCTTGTCACCGTATTCTTCTTAGTTTTGGGGGGTGCCCTCGCTAAGTCCGCTCAATTCCCCTTGTTCACTTGGCTCTACAGCGCAATGGAAGCACCCACCTCAATCAGCGCCCTGCTTCACGCCGCCACAATGGTTAAAGCAGGTATCTACCTTCTTGCAAGATTCATACTCATAGCCTCAGTAGCGTATCCCTTAATCGTCGCGCTTCAACCAGCCTGGTTCCCCACCGTTGCTTGGATAGGCGTCATAACAGCCTTTATCGGCGCTACGCTGGCGATAACCACAACCGACATCAAGGGAGTCCTTGCATACTCAACTGTTAGTCAAATCGGCTTCATGATGGCTGCATTAGGTGCAGCTGTTACGGGAGCGGCATCCATTGGGTGGTTCGCCAGTATATTCCACATGGTAAGCCATGCTTTCTTCGAAGGTCTCGGATTCCTCCTCGCAGGCGGCATCATTCACGCACTTGGCACGCGAGACATGCGGTTAATGGGTGGGCTGAGGAAAGCAATGCCAGTGACCTTTGTTTTAATGGGTATAATGGTTATAACGACAAGCGGTCTGCCTCCTTTTGCCGCGTTCTTCAGCAAAGGCTTGATTATCTCAAGCGTAAGCAGTTTAGGCACTTCTGCAGGTCTGATACAGGCAATTCTGCTTTACGCCACAGCAGCCATTACGTTTGCCTACGTAATACGCATGTTCAGCCTAGTTTTCATGGGTAAAGAATCAGAGCATTTGGAAAAGCAGCATCCCCATGAAGCTCCAAAAGTCATGCTGATCCCAGCAGCAATCCTTGCAGGATTATGCATTGTCTGGGGCTTGTCAATGACTGTGGTCGAGAACTTTATGCATTTAAGCCTTGGAATCTCGATCCTCGGCTCCTTCACCGACTTGGAAACACCAATCTTCCTTGCAATTCTTGTTCCAACTGGTTTGCTTGTGTACTGGGCATATTACAAAAACGCCCTGCGCATAAGAAGTGTTGGCGGCGGTTCAAACCCAATTGCAACCATACTAAACCATGGCTACTTCGTTGACGACATTTACTATGCCTTCGCAAGAGGACTTGGAAAGTTTTCTGACGGCCTTAAACATGTTGAAGATCAGGCGAATTTGGGGCTGAACGCGTTTGCAGGCTGGTTTGTGCTTACCTCTTCAAAGCTGAAAAAGGTACCGTCCTCGACCGTTCAAAATTACATTGCAGCAGGAATAGTTGGCCTGATACTAATCGTTGTGGTACTAATATTAACGGTAGGTGTGTAATGAAATGACGTTTACTCTTCTAGCAGTGTTTGCGATTCCAACTCTAAGCATTCCATTTGTTTACTTGACAGGGAGAAAATCGCCGAAAGCTGCAGCAATATTTGTTGCCCTCATTGCCATGGTTAACATAGCGCTGCTCTTAACGACTGTTCCAACAATTCTTAACAGTTCATCTCACCAGTACGTTGAGCCCCACACATGGATACCCGTTATAAATACTTCATTTACACTTTTCGCAGACGGCATAAGCGTTTCCATCGCCCTTGTGAGCCTAATTCTGATGGTGGTAGCCTCAATTTTCTCAATATCTTACATGGCTGGAAAAAAGCATCTGCCCGTTTACTATGCATTGCTATGCCTGCTCTCAGTTGGTCTAGTCGGGGTCTTCTTAACATCTAACCTGATCTTGTTCTACTTCTGCTGGGAACTAATGCTTGTTCCAGCGTTCTTCATCATAGGCGAATGGGGCTACAAAGATTCATACAAGCAAGCATTAAAATTCTTCATATACACCCATGCAGGAGCCGTCTTCGTACTCTTAGGCATAGGCGCAATCTACTTCACAACGGGAACCACCGACATATTTAGTGCACAAACAGCTTTACTTGGGCATGTAGGTATTGCCCAGTGGATTATCATAGCCTTAACCGCTGGGTTCGCCGTTAAAATGGCTGTCATACCCGTCCACATGTGGCTGCCTGACGCACACGGCGAAGCTCCAGCACCAATGTCAGCGCTCTTAAGCGGTGTCATTATCAGCGCGGGAGCTTACGCAATTCTCCGTCTTTCACTGGGAATGGTTTTCCCCTCCGTTGGAATAACATTTGGAACAGACTTTTTGCATGCCTTAGCGATTATCGGTGTACTTTCAGCTTTCTTTGGCTCTTTAATAGCGTTAGTTGCAACTGACATAAAACGGCTCATCGCCTACTCAAGCATCGCCCACATGGGCTACATCATGTTTGGGCTATCCCTCTTCCCATCAAACGTCGCAGCAGGAGCAGCCGTCATCTTAGTCTCATCCCTCGCAATAACTGGAACCGTCCTGCATATTGTCAGCCACGCCTTAAGCAAGGGCCTTCTCTTCCTTGGCGCAGGCGGAGTGATGCATCAAACAGAAAAACGTGATATCCGCAAAATGGGTGGATTAGCCTCCAAGATGCCGTTCACAGCGGTTTCCTCAATCATAGCTGCATTAAGTATTGGCGGAGCGCCGCCGTTTGCGTGCTTCATCAGCGAATTTCTAATATTTGTCGGGGCCTTCCAAGTTATCCACGTGGACTCATTTTACATTATACCAACTGCGCTTATGCTCATTGCTACAGTAATTTCGCTTGCTTACATGCTGAGATTCACTTCAAAAGTTTTCCTAGGTCTACCCAAAGGCGAAGAGGGTGAAGAAATCGCGGAAGGTGCCGAGGAGAAGAAGACTTTTGAGGTTTCAAACTACATGAAACTATCCTTTGCTATCTTGGTGGTGCTGATTATTCTTGTTGGGATCTACCCGACATTCTTCATAAATCTAATTCAAACAGTGAGGTTCGGTCCGATTACCTAAAGGTGAACTTTGATGATTGAAACAATAGATGTCCTCTTACCCATATTCACTCTTGCTATTGCAGCATTGTTAACTATCCCCGTGTTTAAGCTGATAAGAAACAGCAATCACAAGACCGCCTTAACCCTGGGCTGGTTCTTAGCTGTATTCGCAATTACAGGTTTGTGGGTAGCTAACTTAGCTCTAAGCTATTACAGCGTCCCCTCACCGAGCATTGTCACTTTGGGCTTAAGCGGGACTACTTCATCAATTTTCTCAAGCGCCTTCCTGGTAGACGCCATCTCCATTTACATGTCAATAATCATAGTGGCTCTTAGCGCCGTAGTTGTAACCTACACCGTGTTCTCCGTTGGCTCAAACGACAGGCCCTCAGAACGATACTTCGCCATAATGCTGATGACTACCGCGGGCGTACTTGGCGCTGTTCTTGCAGGCGACCTGCTAACGCTTTTCATATTCTGGGAAATAGCAACGGCAGGCGCAGCTTTCCTGATGCTGTTTAAGAAAAACGCGTTTTCAATCAATGCCACACTGAAATATCTTATCATGGTCATCATCGCTTCAGCATTCGTTATGCTTGGGATGTCAATTGTCTACGGTTTAACGGGGACCCTCAACTACTTGGGGGTTGGGTCGGCTTTAACAACTATGAGCAATAATCACTTGCTTATCATAGCCTTCATATTCATAGCAGCCGGCTACGCGATTGAAGCGGCAATTGTGCCCTTCCATTTCTGGTTACCTGACGCTTACACCGCAGCTCCCGCACCATCAGCAGCCTTCCTCTCCGCCCTCATTGACCAGGGCAGCTACTACATACTCATACGAGTTCTCCTGTACGTTTTACTTCCCTCAACCGTAAACTGGACTATCATGCTAGCAGTTTTAGCAGCGGTCACCATGATTGTCGGCAACCTGTTCGCCCTGATACAAAATGACGTTAAACGTTTAATGGCGTATATCTGCGTTGCAGACGTCGGCTACAACCTTGTTGCAATATCAAGCGTAACCGCTACTGGCTTGCTTGGCAACCTCTACTTCTTCTTAATCGGCGGCATAACCACAGCCCTCGCCTTCATGGCAATCGGGATCATAAACAGTCACGGATTCAAAAGCATGGATGACTTCTCAGGCTTAGGAAAGAAAATGCCGCTTGTATGCTTAGCCTTAGTGATAGCTGGGCTATCATTTGCGGGTGTTCCGCCTCTAGGGGGATTTATAGGTAAATATTTGGTTTTCACTGCGGCGATAGAAGCAAACCTAAGCTGGCTAGCAGTTATTGGAGTTTTGACAAGTGTTCTGCAAACTGCTTACTTGTTCAGGCTAATCTATGTCATGTACGGAAAGAACGCAAAAGACGAAACACCGATAAAAGAGCCAAAACGAATACTTATTCCAATCTTCATCCTAGCCGGATCACTGATAATACTGGGCTTGTTCCCGAGCATCGTGCTAAACCTAATCCACCCGGTTGTACATCAACTTCAACAAATCATCCCGAATCTGCCCACGGTGTAAAAAAGCAAGCGTCTCTAACCAAAACAATCTTTTCATTTTCTTTTAGTGTTCAAACCCGAAAAGATTGCCAAAAATGCCTAAGCTTGTCTTGGTTGCTGCCGAAAACTGAACCGTTGAGGTGCTGGATAAAAGGAAAATAAGGGAATTGGGAATTGTAGTTGCCCGTTTTTTGCGGTTACTTTTTTAGTTTTTTGAGTTTGGCTTGCCTGTATTGAAGTTCGTCGTTCATGTATTCGATTTCTTTCTGCAATCGAGCAATTTGTCTTTCTTCGATTATTACGCCGTCGCTTGCGAGTATTGTTTTCATCATACTCATTTTTTTACTACCCCCAAGTATTCTGTTTTGAATCGTAAGTCATACGACATTAATAAACTGTGCACGTTTCACCCACTGCTTTCACACCTGTTCAACAAAACTCCAGAATATCCTTGTTGCGCACTTCCAATTTAAGTTATGGATTCGTAGCCACGTCAGCACTGATTTTTTAAAATTAGGTCATCTTTTTTTATATTCCTAAACGGCTTGCACCGTAGGCTCTAAAACTGTATCCGTTTGAACTAGCGCGAGCGACCAAAATTTGTGGCTCAAAATAGTAAATTTTATATCCCTAAACATAACAAACAGGAAAACAACCAATTTAGCGCATGGAACTAGAATGAAAACAAGAAAAATTTCTGATTGCACTTTTTGGGACCGGTGAGCATTATCCATGGATACTCGGAGAAAAGCCCTTGCAATGCTCCTCGCGGCAATCATAGCCGTTGCGGTGGGAGCAACTATTTATGTGCTGAGAACTGACGAATCGTCTTTAACAATTGTAAAAACCGACGAATCGATTTTAAAAGTTGTAAAGCCCTCTATCGGTCCAATCCAACCAGCCACAGGCTATTATCTGCCTTTTGAAGGGAACACTAGCAAAATCTTCGTAGTTTCTGTAAACATCAGAGCTAGTTCTTACCCATATGACACTTATCAAACAGACGAATATCAACTTCCAAACGGGACACTTGGGGGAGGTTGGATTGTCAGGCACGACGAACCATGTGTTGTCATCAACGTTACACTCCGCAACGATTATTCAGCACAGAACCCGTCACCAAACGATTGGTACGGCTTTAATGGAACTTATGTTTACATGACGGCGGGATTATTCAGTGGAAACAACGTGGTCAACTCAACTGATTTGATAGAAATTGGGTTTCCTCCCCCTTCTGCGTCCGATGTTTGGCTAAATTTTGGAGATACTGGAGCCCTTTCTATTTATTTGGGTGTTTATAGTCACGAGGAAATTACAGGTTTTCAGCTTCAGACACTAGAGATCAGCGCAGAGCCTGCAATATAGGCGGCGTTGGGCGTTCAACTTTTTCTTTGAGATAGAAAAGATATGGACAGTTAAAGATTTTATACTAAGCGTGCGCCCGGAGTTAAACCCTTAATGAACACTTATACATGCTTATTGCACACCGCTAATGCATACTTTCCCATGCTTTTAGCGGTTTATCATAAGTTCCAGAACTCCAAACAACACCATTAATAAACCAACGTTTCCGCAGAGAAAAACACAGCTTAAAGTTGAGAATGCACACCCCTTTCATAGGTTGAACTATGTTGAATCACGTTTAGCGTCTAATTTGGGCCATCTGGCAGACTATTTTGTAAACTGTAGCAGACACCAGCCTACCTAAGAGGATACCTGCTATTTGTGCAAAAACTGAACTGCAAAAAGCAACAGGAAGAAGAAGAAAAATTGTTTTTTTAGGCTTCTTCTTCTTTTAATTTTATTTTTTAGATTGCTGCCTTAAATCTGGATTCAATAGAAGAACAACAGTTGCTCCCCAAGCGTTGTTGTTCTTTCAAAATTTAAGAAAAATTATTGCGCCTAAGGCAATGTTACGGAAGCTGCAGAACAAACAAACGCCAAAAACAAAAAAAGAAAAAATAGTGAAGTAGAGTCTTTGCACCGCTTCAAATTCTATGCTGCTAAGCTTCAAGGCTTGTCCTTTTTCTCTGAGCAGCCCCAGTCGCTACTTCGGGAAATTGGTCGCTTAGCCTCTTCTCGGCAGCTACCTCCGCTTCCCGCAAGATTGCTAATGCATCCTCGTTTGCTGCACCAAGATTTACTGGCGACTCTGACGATTGGCTAGTTTGAGTGCAAATGTCTCCAAGCAGGCTTCCGATGCTTTCAAGTTCCTGGCTTGCCTGCGGCAAAACAGTACACATCCCATCGCGAATGTTGTTCAGTACACTCGCTGCTGGAGCCAAGACCGCAACTAAATCCCCGACCTCTGAAACAGTTTTAAGGCGCATCGAGACGCTTTCCAAAGCAATTGACGCTTGCGTCAACATTTTCTCAACTTTGCGAATTTCCCCCAGTTCGGTGGCATAGATGTTTGCACGCGCCTGATCCCTATCCGCCATGGCTTTCACAACACGCTGGAAAATAGCGGCGTCGCGAGTTTCAAAACGTTTCACCGCCAAATCCAAGCTCTGGGTTTGATTATCAATGCGGTTTGTTACAAAACCGATTTGTTCTTTTACACCTTGCTGAGGCTTGCCTATTTCTTTAATTTTCGATGTGATAGATGGTTGTTCTTCTTTCGCTTTCCATTTACCTAAGAATCGATTAACCAAGTTATCGTTCTCCTAATTCAGTTAATTGTTACCCCCTTAAGAAATTAAATATAAAAGAGTGATTGAAAGAATAAGTTAAAACCAGCCACCCGAAAAACCCGATTTTTAATTTTCAATCTAAACTATCAATAGGCTGAAAGCTTTTTTCTTCATTAGTTGCCTTAAGTGCAAGGGAACTTTTTGGAATTTTCTATTTAAACCATTATTAATACATCATGGCAAGATTAAAAATAGCGCCGTTTTAGGGCGCTTTACCACCGAAAAGTTCACTTTTATTTTCTTATTTGCCCGCTGCCTAAAACAACGTATTTTGTCGTCGTCAGGTGCTGTACGCTCATAGGTCCTCTTGCATGAAGCTTCTGGGTGCTGATGCCTATTTCCGCGCCTAATCCAAACTGGTTGCCGTCAGTGAACCGCGTGGATGCGTTCCAGTAGACTGCGGCTGAATCGACTTCATGTATGAAACGCATGGCTTTGTCGAAGTCGGCGGTGAGGATGGCGTCTGAGTGTTTGGTGCCGTACTTGTTAATGTGAGCTATGGCTTCGTCTAGGTTTTTCACAACCTTTACGCCTATGATTAAGTCTGAGTATTCGGTGAACCAGTCCTGTTCAGTTGCCGCCTTCACGTCCGCAACAATCTTTTGGGTTTCTTCGTCACCCCTAACTTCCACGCCCTCCTTTCTAAGAGCAGCAATCACA
Organism: Candidatus Bathyarchaeota archaeon; assembly: GCA_963828195.1. Lineage (GTDB taxonomy): Archaea > Thermoproteota > Bathyarchaeia > Bathyarchaeales > Bathycorpusculaceae > Bathycorpusculum. The sequence continues at coordinate 161,405 of CAWHDT010000005.1, read as the reverse complement.
ACGGGCAGGTAACGCCGTGCGATTTTGCTGTGAACTAAAAGTTTTTCTGCGGCGTTGCAGGTTCCCGGTCTCTGGCACTTAGCGTTTATCACTATAGGCGTCGCTTTTTCCAAGTCTGCGTCTTCTTCAACGTAGATGTGGCAGTTGCCCGTTCCGGTTTCAATAACGGGGATGCGCGAAGTCTCAACCACAGTTTTGATTAAGTCGGCTCCTCCACGAGGAATAAGCACATCAATGTACTGACGCATGCGCATCAGTTCTTCAGCAACTTTGCGGTCAGGAGAATTCACCACTTGAACCGCATCAACTGGCACGGCTGTCGCAGTCAAAGCATCCCGCAGCACATCGCCGATGGCCACGTTCGAGTTTAACGAGTCTGAACCGCCCCTTAGGATAACTGCGTTCCCAGATTTGACGCAGATGCCTGCAGAATCGGAGGTTACGTTAGGTCGCGATTCATAAATTACACCTACAACGCCTAAGGGCACGCGGACTTGACTGATTATCAAGCCGTTGGGGCGTTTCCAAGTGCTTAAGATTGTGCCGATAGGGTCAGGTAGGGCTGAAACTTCCCGCATGTCACTAGCCATCGCTTGAATTTTCTTTTTGTCAAGAGCCAAACGGTCAAGCATTGCCGCCTTAACCCCCTTTGCTTTAGCAGCTTCCACGTCAACCTTGTTGGCAGCCAAAATCTTCTCTGCATTCGCTTCAAGAGCGCTTGCCATTCTGCATAGCGCCGTGTTTTTGGCTTCTGCTGAAAGCTTCGCCATTTCAACTGAGGCGGCTTTTGCTTTCTGGCATATTTCAACTATCATTTTTCTTCCTCGATTAGGTGTATGTTTCTATGCTCGATTACCTCTTTAGGCTTATCTTTGCCGAGGTGACTGTGGACTTCGGTTGCCTGTAATCCTTTAATCAGGTTTAACTCGCCGCTCGTGTAATTGGGGTTGCCCTTCGCAAACTCAACCCTGTTTTCATCGATGATGCTGACTACATCTCCGACGTTAAAGTGACCTACAACCCTCGTTATGCCAACGGGCAAGAGGCTTGAACCTTCAAGTATGGCTTTCTTGGCGCCTTCATTAACCTGGATTTGCCCCTTAACTGCGGCTCCATAAGCAATCCAGCGTTCCACCGCGGGCATTGGATTCTGGGGCTTAAAGAATGTGCCCACGTCCTTTCCAGCCAGAACGTCAAGTAACACGTTTTCTCTTCTGCTGTTTGCAATAACCACTGGGATTCCGCATGAAGTGGCAATTTCCGCGGCTTTAATTTTGCTTTGAATTCCACCCCTGCCCAACTTACTCTTTCCACTAAGCGAATTTTTCAGTTCAGGAGTTATGGCTTCCACGGCTTTTATCAATTGTGCATTTGGTTCTTTGGGGTCGGCGGTGTATAAGCCGTCAACATCTGACAAAATCACAATTAGGTCTGCGCCGATTGCGCTAGCGACAAGAACCGAAAGAATGTCATTGTCGCTGAAGTTCACTTTGTAGCCTTCCTTTTGTCTAAGCTCATCCACCGAGGTTACGTTGTTTTCGTTAATTATTGGAATGACACCTGTTTTCAGCAGCATTCTTAGCACGTTACAGGTGTGTAAGTACGATGCCCGATTGGAAAGGTCTTCTGCGGTAAGCAAGATTTGCGCAACTTTTTGGTTATGAGCCTTGAAGAGTTCACGGTATTTAGCCATAAGGACACTTTGCCCCGTTGCAGCCGCAGCCTGTTGAAAAACCACATCATTAGGTTTCGGAGGTATGCCCAATTCAGCTATCCCCGCCGCCACTGCGCCTGAAGTCACCAGAACCACTTTATCTCCCTGCACGGTTGCTGCCGCTATTTCACTGGTTAATTTCTTCATTTCTTCTTCGTCAAGGTTCCCTTCGCTGGTCGTTATGCCGCTTGTGCCAACCTTAACAACGATTAATCTTGAAAGCATCACTTAATCACTTCAAAGCGCAGACTTATTGAGTTATGTTCGAAACTTCCTTAAAAATGCAACCAATTTTGGTTGATAACATTTTTTGTTTCATATAAATTCCTGATTTACAGATGTCATTGCCTAATTCTGTTAGAAAAATATATAAGGAAATTGGGCATGGCTTATTGAACATGTTCATACCCTTACAAGCACTTGCAACATTAACAAATAATTCAGCTAACCCAGACTTTTTTTGGATCGCTCCTATAGCTGGAGTAATAGCGATAATCGCTTCGCTTTTGCTTATGCGGCACATTGGCAAAATGAGCCCTGGAGGTCCGAAAGCAGTTGAAGTGGGAAACGCTATTCGGGAAGGCGCATACGCTTTCCTAAAACGTCAGTACAAAACAATTGGAGTAATTACTGTAGTTGTGTTTGTTCTGCTGTGGGTTGCTTTGCCCAGCGGTCCATTTGGCATCGAAACTGCTGCAGCCTTCTTGGTAGGCGCAGTCGCTTCGTTGGCTGCTGGCTACATAGCCATGGACAACGCCACTAAAGCGAACGTTCGCACGGTGGCGGCAGCAAAAGACGGCGCTGAAAAAGCCCTTAAAACGGCCTTTTATGGTGGTGCTACGATGGGTATGGCTGTTGTCGGTTTATCTCTTTTAGGTGTAAGCTTTTTATTCCTGCTTTATGGCGGCTACAACATCTTATTTAACCATCTTGCTCCGGCTATCGCTGCGACGGACATCAGAAACTTCTCATTAAGCGGTATAGTTGGTATGGGTTTCGGTGCCTCATTAATCGCTTTGTTTGCTCAGCTCGGTGGCGGAATTTACACTAAAGCGGCAGATGTAGGTGCAGACCTTGTAGGTAAAGTTGAAGCAGGCATACCCGAAGATGACGCACGCAACCCCGCAGTCATTGCTGATAACGTTGGCGATAACGTTGGTGATTCTGCTGGAAGAGGCGCAGACTTGTTCGAATCAGCCACGGGGGAAAACATCGGCGGAATGATTATCGGCGGCTTAATCAGCATAGCCACTGGTAACCTAATATTCTTAGTTTTCCCGCTTATCGCACGCGCTTTAGGCATCTTTGCAACATTGGTCGGCATGCCCTTCGTAAAGCTTAATGAGGCAGAAGCCAAACATCCGATGAAAGCCCTGAGAAAAGGCCTCCTGGTAACTACCATAGTATCAGGCATTCTATTCCTGTTCGCAACAATCTTTCTATTAGGAAACGGCAGCTTCTCACTTGCGTATCTCTATCTGTACTTCTGCTTACTCGCCGGCTTAGGCGCAAGCGTATCAATCGACTACATCACCGACTACTACACTGGAAGCGACCGCGGTCCAGTCGGGCGCATAGCTAAAGCCAGCCAAACAGGCGCCGCAACAAACATAATTACAGGATTCGCGGTAGGACTCGAAACAACCGCTTTGCCAATAATCTCACTTGTAATCGCACTTATCGCTTCATTCTACTTTGGCACACAATTTGCCATCTTGGCGCACGTTCCAGCTATTCTCAGCCCTGCTGGTGTAGTATTGGTTTCGGGACCAATTCTTGGCGGAATATATGGAACCACTTTAGCTACGATGGGTATGCTCGCTGTCATGGGTATGGTCTTAGCACTTGACGGTTTCGGCCCGATCGCTGACAACGCAGCTGGAATCGCACAAATGTCAGGTGAAGGCGGTGCTGAAGCTACCATGGAAGCACTCGACGCAGTCGGAAACACTACCAAAGCGCTAACAAAAGGCTTTGCACTTGGCTCAGCCTTACTTGCGGCACAACTACTGTTTCAAACCTATGCTTCCGAGGTTTCAGCGCGAACAGGTCAACCCTTTGTGGTGGATATTTCAAACCCAGCAGTCCTCATTGCAGGCATCCTCGGTGCAATGCTGCCATTCTTCTTCAGCTCGCAGGCCATTAGCGCCGTCGGAAAAGCGGCAGCAGAGATGGTGGAAGAAGTCAGACGACAATTCAGAGAAATCCCAGGCATCATGGAGGGAACAGGCAAACCCGAATATGGAAAAGCAGTAGACATCAGCACAAAAGCCGCTTTAAAAGGCATGGTGCTTCCGGGAGTGATCCTTGTGGTTTTTCCAATCATAGTCGGTGTCCTGTTAGGGCCTATAGCTGTAGGCGCTTTTGTAATCGGTGCAACCATCTCGGCCGTTCCATTGGCATTGTTCTTTAACACTGGCGGAGGCGCATGGGACAACGCGAAGAAATTCATTGAAACAGGCAAGTACGGCGGTAAAGGCTCACAAGCACATGCAGCGGCAGTAGTAGGCGACACAGTCGGCGACCCACTCAAAGACACCGCGGGACCAAGCCTTCACGTACTCATAAAACTGCTCAGCACGTTGTCAATCGTTTTCATTCCGCTGTTCATAAACCTGTTGCACCTAATTTAGGCAAGCAAAAACGGGGAATTTTTTCCCCAAGACTTTTTCATTTAATTTTTTTCAATTAAGAATACTGTTTATACTTTAACTTGGCATCATAGTTTGTTTGGTTAGGAATTTGAAATTTGGGTTTTTAGTCATTCAACCAGTTTATGTTTCTTTTTTGATTTGCATTGCCATTTCTTTGCCTACATCAGTGAGGTAAAATAGTTTGTATTCGTTGCGTCCGTCTCTGTTGAGCTTGACTTCTTCGCGGAAAACCCCGGCGTTGGCTAACAATTCACAGAGTTTTAGATCTATTGACGGGGTGGGTGTGCCTAAACTTTCATCTAAAAGACTGAGATATTGATCTTTGCTGTTTAAAGCTGCTAAAAGGCATCCTTTGAGGGGTTCTATTTTTTCTTGAACGTATTTACACATATAATCCTGAAGCATTTGACTCATAAAAAATCACCTAAACCAGTTCATAATTATCTATGTATTAAAAGAATTTAAATTTTGCCACGCCGCGTTTCCGCTTTTTGCACTTTTCTGTGTTCCGTTAAAGTATGTTTTTATTTCTTTGTGTACAATAGGCTAAGCGAAGTGTAGATTGTGAAGATTATACAGAAGAATCTGGAGCAAGACTTCGTTAAAGTTGTTCCAGACTCGCCAGATGACCTTTGGCACCTATACAACGTCATCTATCAAGGCGACGAGGTTTACGCTTTCAGTTCAAGAGCCATAAAAAGCGACACGGAAGCTTCCCGACCGAAAAGCGGCGAGCGCGTTTCAGCTTTTATGGGGGTAAAGGTGATTTCGGTCAGCTGGGACAAGTTTCTAGGTAAACTGCGGGTTCACGGGTTAATCTGCCATGCTCCAGACATTATTCCTAAAGGCGCACATCATACGCTCAGTATCGCTTTGAATCAGCCAGTGACGATTGTGAAGAAAGAATGGCCCAAACACATAGTGGACCGGCTTACGAGGGCAAGTGAAACTGAGAAGCCCATGCTGATAATCTCCATCGATGACGAAGGCTTCGCGATAGCTGAAACTAAACAGTATGGCGTAGAAACAAGAGTTGAGCAACGCATGCGGCTGCCTGGAAAGCAAGAGGCGGACAAGCGGGTTGAAGCCACAAAAGCGTATTTTGGTCTCGCAGTGAAAAGTTTGGAGAAACTGTGGTGTCAAAGCCACAACCCGATTGTTGTAATCGGCGCGGGGTTTGTTAAGAATGACTTCGTTAGGTTCCTCAACGATGAGGCTAAGGAAATGTCGAAGTCAGTTATGGATGTGAAGAGCGTTAATAACGGCGGCACCGCAGGTATCGATGAGGCTTTGCGTGCGGGTATTTTGTTGAAAGCTGCTCATCAACTTCGAGTCGTAGACGAAACAGAAACCATTGAGGAAGTCATGAAGAGGCTTGGGAAAGGCGAAGGCACGGTAACCTACGGGTTAGAAGCCGTTGAAAACGCGGTTAACATGGGAGCAGTTGAGCGGCTGATCCTTGCAGACACCACCCTCCGCGACGCAGGTGAGCCTCAGCGGCTAAAACTTGAGGATCTCATGCGGGAAGTAGAGAAGCACCGTGCAAACGTAACTGTAATCAGCACTGAACATGAAGCCGGCGCAAAACTGCTGTCTCTAGGCGGAGTAGCTGCTTTGCTGAGGTTCCCCATCTACCGAGACACCCCCCCAGAATAATCCCTGCAGAAATCGGATGTCTCCTCCACGTTTATGTGCACAGCAACAGGTGTTTTAGGCTCCACTGTGCTGTAGGCACCTGAATTTTTAGGCTGACGTTCAAATAGGACAACGCCATTGCAGCGCCACGTCTTTTGGCTTAATTAACAAGTTAAAAAGGATAGAGAAAAGACTTTGCATGGATTAAAAAAAATTAATGCGACCGCAATTAATTCAGAATGCAAGCTTACCGACGAAAGTTGAAATGGAGGTGTAACGGAGACTTGACAGAACCCCCAGATGAAAAAACTTTAAAAGACCTTTAAGGGGGCTTTATAAATAGATGCTTTATATACCCCTTCGTTGCTTGAATACTCAAGCCCGGTGAATTTACATGAGTAAAAGAAAACCAATCATTAACATACAAAACATTGTTGCTTCTGTCTCGCTTAACCAAAAAATTGACTTACAAAAAATCGTGGAGAAATTCCCCCAAACCGAATACAACCCGAGCGTGTTCCCAGGCTTAGTTTTCAGACTTAAAAAACCAAAAACAGCCACCTTGATTTTCGGCACGGGCAAAATGGTTTGTACGGGTGCTAAATCAGAAAAAGAGTCACGCAGTGCAGTGGAGAAAGTGGTTAAGGAACTGCGAAGTGAAGGAATCCAAATCACCGAAAAGCCAATCGTCAACATTCAGAACATTGTGGCGTCAGCAGAGCTCGGCGGCGAAATCGACTTGGAAAGCCTCGTTTACAAACTCAGCAAAGTCATGTATGAGCCTGAACAGTTTCCAGGCGCAGTTTACCGAATGGATGAACCGAAAGTGGTGTTTTTGATCTTTTCCGCTGGAAAACTCGTCTGCGTCGGAGCTAAAAAAGAAGAGCAGGTTTACGAAGCTGTTGACAAGATTCAAAAGCTGCTTGAAGAAAAAGAGCTTATCTACTACACCATCCCTTAGTCTCAAATCTATTTTTTCATTCTTCTACGCACTGCAGGATTTACATCTGAGAGTTTTTTGAGCGCCAACTCAAAAGTTTCATCTGGCACCAACTCTTTCTTAACAAAAACTCCCGTTCTCCCCACCGTATCACGTTTCAAAAGGGCATGAACCCTGTCCAACACGGTTTCAGCAGATACACCCAAAATTTTAGCCACAGACTCTTCCCTGCCGATGATGCTGCTCTCAACATGACCTTTCTCATTGGGCTCAATAAGCATCAGCCGTTTGTCCACGCCGGGGACCCGAACGCCCATTTTAAGCTGACTAAGATTGGTTTCTCCGCCGAACCTGTAAAATTCCCTCTCGACTCTACGCATCTGCATCAGCGGAAATGAAACACTGATTTTTTCGTCAACTTCAACGTGCGCTTTCATCGCGTAAGTTGGGGTGGCTTGAACGATTAAACGCGCATTAACAGAGATACCTGCTTTTTCCAAGGCAGTTTCAACGAGGAAACTATTCTGCACCTCCGCAATGAAAACGTCGATGTCGCTATCCACGTGCACGTCACCTCTGGCTATGCTTCCATGAACAACCGACTGCAAATGAAAAGCATCTAAGGCAGCCATAATTTCTTCCGCTTTACTTCTGAGTTCAGTCAATAAAACCCAGCGTTTACTACTGTACGTTATTTCCCGGTAATTCTCACGCCTTGTCGGCTTAACAGCCATCTCGTTCAGCCACTTGAAAAGCTAATGCTGCATGGCTTATTTAGTTTTTAAGAATACCCCTTCAAGAATTGATTAACTACAAGCAGTAAAAAGGAGTTTCAAGTGTAAAAATTGAAGCTACTTCTGTTTCCTCGATTTTATCTGTGCTTTTACGGTCGCATGAGGTTTACGTCTAGTCAACATCAGTATGGCTCCGACTACCGCGATAATGGCTACCACAATCACGATAGCGTAAATTTCCGCTGAATTAGAGGAACCCTTCGAATTGACAGCATCAGTCGGTGTGGTTGACGGAGAACCTGTGGAACTTGCAGAGCTTGTTGGGCTTGGAGACTGAGAACTGGCAGGGCTTGGAGTAATTATTGGTGCAGTGCCTTGTATGATAGGCAACCCAGTCTGAACCAATAGGGTATAACTCGTGATTTTTTGGCTTGTAGAAACCTGCGACTGGTTTAAGTCAAGTGCATAAATTTGGAATGAAAGTGTTCCGGAAGGTGAAAGAGACGCTGGAGTTAGATAATTTGTGTATCCTACTGCAATCACGGAACCTGTGGAGTTGAAAAATTCCCCGACAACCGTGAGGTTTTGAGCCGTTTGACTGCCAGTGTTTTGAATAACGCCGTTGACTTCGTAGGCACCGTTATAATCGCCACTGCTGCCAATTGATGGTGTGCTGCTTGTGATTTTCAGGTCTGGATATTCATAGCTGCTTGTAGCGTTCGCCGAAGTAACTGTTAGCGCAATACTGGAGATATCCACTGAATACCATGTTCCATCAGGAGAGCTGTTGGGTTGAGAGAACTCCATGTAAAAGGGCGCTTCCTGCTGGGGATTCAAGTATGAAGCCCAAACCTGCGTGTATGAATCAGCTTGATCCACGTTGCCAGGTGAATAAACCGAGCCTGATAAAGCTAGTTGGGTTAGGGTGTTTGGACCTGTATTCTGCACCTCGCCGACAACATCTAGATTGCCAAAACCGTCAATATAGTAGCTGTAACTTACAACCTTGAGGTCTTGCGTTTGACTAAATCCACGCGGAACCAAAGCTAGTCCCAAAGACAACACGGTCACAGTAACCAAGAAGTAAACTATACTTTTTCTCATGAACTTTGCCCTTCACCCAAGCATAAATCCCAATAAAGCAACATTGCACTATAAAACAGTTTTTCAAAATTAACCCTAAAACTGTTTTACCTCCGATAGAGCAATTGCCCAAATATGTTATTTTTTAAAAAAAGTTATAAGCGCCAAAGAGAACATAATACACTGAGCAGGAGCATATTTGCACCTTGCTCAAAAAATAAAATTTTAGGAGAAAATAAAAATGCAAAATTCGAAAGGAAAAACTTTAGCTATTTTGATCGCTTTGATTCTAACAATCTCTATAGGAGCTTCAATGTCAATAATACCTAATGCTAGCGCACACACTCCTGCATGGACAATTAAGGACGACGCATATGTCGCTGCTGAACCCAGCCCAGTTGGCATGGGTCAAACAGTGAGCATTTCTTTTTGGACTGCTCAACCCCTGCCCAACTCAGCTTTGACTAATAACATCAGAAAAGAAAACTACACGGTCACTGTCAATTTGCCTGATGGAACAAGTGCAACCTTATGGACTCCTTCAGACACTGTTGCCAACCCAGGAGGCGAGCAAGCCATTTCGTACACGCCCACAGAGGTAGGCCAATACCAGGTAACGTTCACTTTTGGAGGAATGACATACCCAACTCTATCAGCAGTATCTTCAACTGTTCCACTTTCAGGAGCAACCATAGCTTCAATCAATGCTTATGCAGGCGACGTGTTTACTGGTGAAACCGCAACCACGAACTTTACCGTACAGCAAACACCATTATCGACACTTGGTTTTCCGCTTCCGACTGCCTATTGGACTAATCCGATAGACGCTCAGAATTGGAACTGGTACACTATTGCATCAAATTGGCTTGGCTACTCTTCTTATCAATTAGGCTCTTACCAACAAACCGGTTGGAACGCTTTCCAACCTAGTGGCACTGCACCTACGTCGGCTCACATTATGTGGACAAATCCTGTTGAGTTCGGTGGCGTTGTTGGAGGAACCAGCGAACCTTATGCTGGATCAGTTGGTGTTAATGGCGCAACCTACTATTCCGGAAGTTCATACCAGCCTAGAGTCTATAATGACATAATTATGAATGGATATCTCTATTACAAATTGCCTTATGGCGGTGATGGCACTCCGATTATAGTTAACGGTGCTGTTTACGGCGGAGGTTTCGTCTGTATAAACTTGGCGACTGGAAAAATCGTGTGGGAGAATACTAGCCCCGATTTCAACCCAACGTGGGGTCAATTATACAATGAAGTTGACCCTAACCAATCCGGCGTTATCCCCAGCGGCTACTTATGGCAGAGCTATCAATTAGCACCTGCCATCGTTAACGGTGCAACAGGCAGTACTATAGCAGAGGCCAACGTGACATGGATAGCTTATGACGCGGACACTGGAAACTGGGACTTTAATCTAACAAATATTCCCCAAGCGATTAGCATTTACGGTAAAGACCCCAATACAGGTAGTCCAAGCGGCTGCTTGCAATGGGAACAGACTACAAAACAAGCTATGGATTCGCAGGGCGATATGCTACTGTACATCCTCGACTATAATATTACCTCTGAAACTGGCACGTTATCTCTATGGAACTCTACAGCATGCATCCAAAATCTTAACGCTCCATCAGGTCCATATAGACCTGAAGGCAGATCAATCGACGCAAGCCAAGCTTATACAGCTTCTAATCCCGCTACATATACAGGTACACTGACCAATAACGCCGCCGCCCCAGTAGGGCCTACAGTTGTTTACTACAATCCATTTACTTGGGTCGTACCGATTACTGCTGACTTGGACGGATGGGCTCTCAATGCGACAAACCCTGATGGAGTTTCTCTAACTGGACCAACAATCAATGCAGTCATTGTCGGCGATGTTATCATGGGACAAAGCAACGGACTTGCATCAATATCCCCTGGCGCTCAGTATACTCCAAACCCGTGGACTATGTGGGCACTGAATCTGAACGCAACCACAGGCGTAGTAGGATCGACACTGTTCATCCAAAATTACACAGCACTCTACCCGATGGGAAACTCTGACATAGGCGCATACACATTAAGAATCTTATGCTTAGACCCAATAACCAACATGATCATAGTACAATGCTCAGAAACTTTCCAGTTGTATGGCTACAATTTACTCACTGGCGCGCTGGAGTGGGGTCCAACAACCACGGCTTTCACTGACCAATACCAATTCTACGGTAGTGGACTAGGCAGTGGACAAGTCGGTATAGATGCTTACGGCAACGTGTATATTCAGGGCTATGGCGGAGAAGTTTATTGCTATGCCGCGTGCAACGGAGCTCTACTATGGCAATTCGGCAATGGCGGAGAAGGCAACAGCACCAACGACGGACTTAATTCACCTTGGGGTCTTCTACCCACAATGGTAACCGATGTTGCAGATGGAATGGTATACGTCTACACAACTCAGCATGGAAACGGCGCTCAATCACCTTACTACTTAGGCGAAATGCAGTACTGCCTTAATGCTACAAATGGACAAGAAATTTGGGGCATATACTTCCAATGTAATAACGATGGAGGACCAGGATATCCAGAAGCTATTGTTGCAAATGGCGCCTATGTGGCATACAACATGTATGACAACCAAATGTATGATTTCTCCCAAGGACCCAGCGCCACCACAGTAACAGCGCCACAGACCGTTGTCACAGCAGGACAGCCAGTAGTGATACAGGGCACAGTTATGGATATCTCTCCTGGTACAAAGCAAACTGAGCAGGCAGCCGACTTCCCCAGCGGTGTCCCGTGCGCATCTGACGCAAGCCAAAGTCAATGGATGGAATATGTCTACATGCAGAAGCCAGAGCCAACCAACTTCACAGGCGTCACGGTAGCATTGACTGCAATTGACCCGAACGGCAACATCGTCAACATCGGCACAGCAACAACCGATTCAAACGGCTTGTACACCTACACTTGGACGCCTCCAAGCATTGCAGGCAGCTACCTCATAACAGCAACATTCGCCAGCACCAACAGCTACTGGGGATCAAACGCACAAACCGGCATGGTAATCGGAAGCCCAGCGGCAACAACAGCACCTACCACTACACCAGTATCAGGGCTAGCATCGACAAGTACTGTAGAATTAGGGATAGCAGCAGTCATAATCGTGATAATCATAATCGGCGCAGTACTTGCACTGCTACTTCTAAGAAAACGGCCATAGAAAAACTACAACCAAAATTTTCCCTTTCTTTTTTTTGTTTAGAACTCAAGGCAAAATAAACTATGAGCTATGAATGCTCTTTTAGATTTTCAAGAAATATTCGCAAAAAACAAGCATTTTTGGTTCTTTTATTCTAAAGAGTGCCTTAAAGGCTAAGCGAAACCCAAAGATCTAATTCTCTGTTCGGTAAAGACGTGGCGTTCTGCAACTGACTTTGATTTAAAGCATCCATGCCACTTTTTTATAAAAAATAGGCTGATTTCTCAGTCTTAGTTTTTGAGCTTCAAGCGTGGGAATACTGAGAACAACATTAACATTGGCTTGGGATAATCTTTGGAAGAGTTAAATAATTCAACTTCATGGTTCTTGCGTTTTCTTGAATTTCCAAAAGTGTTATAAAGAAATGCCTGTCAATGCTTAGGCTATTGACTCGGAAGCATTTAGGCTTCTTAGTCAAATAAATTTAGGAGAAAAGAAAAATGCAAAATCTAAAAAGTAAAACTATGGCTATTTTGATTGCTTTGTTTCTGACAATTTCTATGAGCGCATCAATGATTTTAGTACCTAGTGCCAGCGCGCACACGCCACCACAGAATAATCCAACCATTGCTTTCATTAATGTTGCACCTAGCCCTTGTGGTTTAGGCCAATCAGTTAACGTCGGCTTCTGGCTCGCAGAACCCCCGCCAACAGCAACAGGTCCGTATGGAGACAGATGGATGGGCATGATGGTAAAAATTACGCTGCCTGACGGAACAACTGTATCAATGGGACCATATACATCTGACGATACAGGAGGAACACACTTCCAGTATACGCCAACTGAACTTGGCAACTACACCTTCCAAATGACTTTTCCAGGACAAGTATTAGCAGGCGCCAATCCACCGCCAACCGGCTACTCTTCCACAACAGCGGCGTTTATCAACGACACTTATTTACCCGCAACCAGCAACGTATTCGCTCTAACGGTCCAGCAGAATGCAATCCCCGCTTTCCCGATAGCTCCTCTTCCAACAAGCTACTGGGAAACTCCGGTAAGCGCATTGAACGTTAACAATTGGTATTCAGTTTCAGGCGCTTCCCTTGACCTCGGCGGCACAGGCAAATACAATTACAGCTCAAACTATAATCCGTACAGTTTAGCACCCCTTACCAGCCACATCATATGGACTAAGCCTGAGGCGTTCGGAGGAGTTCTCGGAGGAGAATTCGGCGGAACAACAACCTACGGCAACTACTACTCAACCTCGCAATATGAACGCAAATATAACCCAGTGATCATAAACGGCTTTCTCTACTACAACGTATTTCCAGGCAGCTCAACTACTCCCACAGGCTTAATCTGCGTTGACTTGTACACTGGACAAACTGTTTGGAATGACAACGGCGACAACTTCGGCGGCGGCTCTTCAGTGCAAACTGCCCTAATATCAACAGGCGTATGCACGACATTAAAATGCGGTCAAATACTTGATTTCGTATCGCCCAACCAATACGGTGGTCTAGCGTACTTATGGACTACGGGGACCCCAGTTGGAATCAATGTGTCAGCTGGATCAACGACATTAAACCTGTTTGATGCTGAAACTGGAACCTATATCTTAAGCATTGTCAACGGCACTTCGCCATCATTTGTTGAAGATCAAGGTGGAAACTTGATCGGCTACTACGTTAACGCTACCACTGGCAGCCAAACGCTCTACAGTAACCTCGGAGGCAACATTGTCGGCACCAAAGTCACTAACACAGGTCCAATGCTAACTATGTGGAACTCAACACTTTGTGTCCAGAACGGCGCTTGGAGTGCACAAGCTTCAGGCTGGTACTGGAGACCTCCACAGGACGGCGTCATCTCATTCCAAAACGGAATACAATGGGTAGCACCAATCGCAACTAACTACACAGGCAACTCATTCCCATCAAACCTCGCAATCTGGGCTATCAACAGCGGCACAATCGTTATGGACACAGAAGCTCCCTCCGGCGGATCCTTCTTCCAAGGCGGATGGGGAGTTTTTGCAGCTTACAGCACAACTACAGGACAACAACAATGGATAGAAAACCTGACACTTACGCCACTCACCGCCACTAGTCTCAACTGTGCTTGGCTTGCTGGCAACGGCGTTTGGACTACAATTACTAAAGAAACACAGGTAGTTAACGGGTACAGTATGGCTACAGGCGCTCTGCTTTGGTCAGATAATCTTGCACCATTCAATCCTTACGACTCAATCGGCGGCGATTCAGGAGTAATTGCAGGCACAACATTGTACCTCTTCGCGTTCGGTGGAGACGTATGGTCCATTAACATGCTTAACGGAGACATCAACTGGCAAACAAGCACAACCGCAATCCAAGGCCCCGCAGGAAACAACAGCCCATACGGCACCTGGCCAATTTGGGAACAAACCGGAATAGGCATGGCTGACGGACTCATCTTCCTTGAAGAAGGACACGAGTACAGTCCACCATTATTCCTCGGAGCACAGCAACTTGCAATAAACGCCACTAACGGTAACCTAGTATGGAGCATAGATGCCTTCGACGTTGACGGCCTTCCAGTCACAGCATACGGCGTTATGACATCACTAAACGCTTATGACAACCAAATCTACGCTTACGCCCAAGGACCAAGCAAAATGACCGTATCAGCACCCAGCGTCGGCGTCACAACTGCCACACCGGTAACCATAACAGGCACAGTAATGGACAACTCAGCAGGTTCGCAACAGGCAGCAGTCGCAGCAAACTTCCCCAACGGACTACCATGCGTATCTGACGCAAGCATGAGCCAATTCATGGAAGCAGTATATGAGCAGCAACCAATGCCGACAAACATAACTGGAGTTCCAGTTACAATCGCCGTCACTGACGCTAACGGAAACTGCTATGTCATCGGCACCACAACCTCTGATGCAAGCGGCACATACAGCTTGAACTGGACACCAACAATCACAGGTAACTACACTGTAACCGCTACGTTTGCTGGAACAGGATCATACTATGGATCTACAGCCGAAGCACACTTCTACGCTAATGCACCTGCGGCAACACCAGCGCCCACAGCAGCACCCGCATCGAACTTGGCAACAACAGCTGACTTAATGACATACATAGTCGTTGCAGCAATCGCCATAATCATAGCAGTAGCAGTAGTCGGATTGCTAATACTCAGAAAAAAGCCATAAAACAACTCAACCAAACAATCCCTTTTCTTTTTTTTTAAGTTTTAAATGCAACCAAGTTCTTTCTTTTGATGAGCTAATTTCAAAATTATTTAGTTCGATAAGTTTATCCTGAATTAGGAGACCTGACAATGAGCTTTAAAAAATTAGTTGCTGGGAGACTTTTTCTTGTGAGTGTTAAGCACGATTCAGAAATAAACGCGTTTTTGACTGAATTCGCCAAAGACAATGCGGTTATGACCGCGTCTTTTACAGCCATAGGTGCTTTAAAACGTGCGAAGCTTGGTTTTTACGATCAAGAAAAACATGCGTATTTGGAGACTGCGCTTTTGGCTCCGCAGGAAATAGCAAGTTGCATCGGCAACTTTTCAATAAAGGACGGCGAACCCTTTGTTCACGCCCACGCTGTTTTAGCAGATAGTGCGGGTAATTTGAAAGCGGGGCATCTGCTTGAAGGAAAAGTTTTCGCAGCCGAAGTTCACATAACTGAGCTGGTTGGCGAAAAAATCGAGCGGAAGAAAGATGCTGTAACAGGTCTGTCTCTTTGGGATATTTAGCTCCTGCAGGTCCTTCAGGTTTGCTGCGGTGCATTGCAGTAAAGCTTCAGGCGTTAAAAAAGGAAAAAGTGGAAATAGAGCGGCAGATATGTATGGCTTTTGTTAATGCGTAAGCTTTCCCAGATTAGATGTTAAACGTGAAAATCCAATGACTACAACGGTCTGCAGTGCATGCAAAACTAGAGAAGCCTTCTTTCATAGGCAGTATTCAGGTGAAACGCTGTGCAAAAAATGCTTCACCCAATCCATCGAAGCCAAAGTAAGATCAACCATCACACGTTATCACATGCTTAACTTCGATGACCATTTAGCAGTGGCGGTTTCAGGCGGCAAAGACAGCCTAAGCCTACTGCATATTTTGGCAAAGCAGAAACGTGTTCGACCAAAAACCGCCTTGACTGCGGTGACCGTGGATGAGGGCATAGCTGGCTACAGAAATGAAGCCCTCGAAATCGCGGCTGTAAACTGCGAAAAACTCGAAATTCCTCATCATATTGTTTCATTCAAAGAGCTCTACGGCTTCACGCTTGACGAAATAATTTTTAAAGCGCGGAGCAAAGGGCAAACTGAGTTAACTGCCTGCGCTTACTGCGGTGTTCTTCGGCGAAAAGCTATAAACATCGGTGCACGACAGGTTCATGCGAACAAGGTTGCTACTGCCCACACTTTAGACGACGAGGCGCAGACAATCCTTATGAACATTTTCCGCGGCGACATCACTCGACTAGCCAAAGAGAAACCCGTCACAAGCGAAGTGCATCCGCTGCTTGTACAGAAGATTAAGCCTTTCTGCGAAATTCCCGAAAAAGAAAGCGCCCTATACGCATACGTCAAAAAAATCAGGTTCCAAGACACACCATGCCCGTACGCTTCGGAAGCGCTGCGCAACGATATCCGCGGAATGCTTAATCGGATGGAAGCCAAGCATGCTGGAACAAAATTCACGGTCCTCAAATCCATGGAGCGTTTAAGACCCGCGTTGGATGAGACGGCTAAAAAAGAAGCTTTCAAGACATGCGCAGAATGCGGCGAGCCTTCGGCAGCTGATTTATGCAAGACCTGCGAGATGCTGCGGCAGATACGTTAAAAGTCAGTGTCTTTATCGGGAAATCCCAGTTCACTTTTCAGTTTTCGAAGCATAACAGAGGCTTTAAAGGCGTTGCTTGCTGAAGCCACCCTCTGCGCCCGCAACACATCGACGCGTGCGCCGCAGTACGGGCACAGTTTCGTCTTTTGCCCTTTTGCAGCCATCATTAAACCTCCGCATTGCGGGCACTTTATGATTAGCGTTGTCGCCATTTCCGTTTTACTTCCGAAAGCCTTTTCCCCACACAGGTTCATAAGGTTTAGCAGGAAGACGCAGTCATATGAGCATTGGAGAAGAACAAATCAAGCCGAGGTCCAACCTGCTGGATCTGGCAATTCAGTACTTCAAAAAAGAAGGTTACAAAGTTAACAGGGAAAATATTGTGCTTGAAGGCTACAGCGGCGAAAGACGCCATTTTGACCTAACAGTGCAGAAGGGACGCGTGGAGCAGGGTGTTTGGGTCAGAGATTGGAACCGCACTATAGGCGTAAACGTAATCATAGCTTTAGACTCATCGTCCGAAGACGTCGGGTTAGGCAGCCCCATCATGATCGGCGACAAATTCAGCGACCACGCCAAATCCTACAGCAACCGCCGAAAAATCACTTTGCTTACCAAGCAGAAAATCGGCAGCTTCAGATAGCCTGCGCTTTTGCATGGCGCTTTTTGTAGCTGAATTTTTTTACCGATTTTAATTTTGAAAGAACAACAACACCTAAAAAATGAATGTTGTTCTTCTCGGCAATATTTATTTTTAAAAGAAGAAGAAGAAGCCTCAGAAAACAATTTTTCTTCTTCTTCTTCCCGTTTCTTTTTGTAGCTAATTTTTCGTGCAAATAGCAGGCAGGTCTATAGGTAGGCTAGTTTGCGTTTAGGTCTTGTTTTAGGCTGGTTTTTTGGTTCCGGATCAATCAAAGTAATCGTTTCGATTTCGGTTGTACCATTTATCCGTGTGTCTCTGTAAAAGATGGTTAGGTTTACAAAGGAGAATTCTCATTAAGTTTATTCGGTGGATGGCAGCTGCTGACAATTACTTTGCTCAAGCAACACGAAGAAGGCAGATGGCAATCGGGAAATTTAGAGGTTTTGCCTGAAGAAATTGGTAAAGCTGAAGTTCTATGGGTAGATGCCCAAGACCCGACTGATTCCGAAATGAAAGAGCTGGAGGACTATTTTGCCATAGATGAACACAACGTTCAGGAACTTACTGATGAAGGGGTTCGTTCAAGAATTGATGAGCATGAAGATCGCGTGTTCTGTCTTCTTAATTTTCCGAATCGGGAAAGTTTTATTTCTGATGGGAAAATGGAACGTTTGGCGATGCTTGTTTGTTCAAGATGGATAATAACGCTGCATAAGGGCTATTCAGATTTGACTTGTGCTGTTTACAAAAAAATAGGCACGCACGGCTATTTCTCGCTTTCACTTGTGCCCTCAACGGATATTATGCTATATATTTTCTTGGATTTAGTCACGAGTGAATATTACCCAGTTTCAGACGCGGTGTTCGACAAGATTAATGCGTTTAATCTGGAAGCCTTCGGGTTCTTCAGACAAGGGTCAAGGCTATCGGGCAGTTTTGGGACTGAAGTTTTTAAGCTAAGAGAGCGGCTGGTGGCTCTTAGGCAGAGTTTGAGTCCGCTTCGCGAAATCATGGGAAGAATAACAAGGGGAGAATTTGCGCTTGTGCAAGGAGTGAACCTTCCCCGTTTCGCAGACCTCTATGACCGAACAATTCAGCTGGTGGAGGTTGTCGATGCCCACAGGGAAGAAATGGGCAACATCCGAGACACCTTGGTCAACGCTCAAACAGTAACAACTAACAACATAATTAGGGTTCTCACGATAATTTCAGCTATTTTTCTTCCGCTGAGTTTGATTGCTGGAATTTATGGAACGAGTTTCAAATCAGGATTTATTCCTGGAACAACTAATCCCTACGGCTTCTACGTTATGATTGCAATAATGGTTGCTGTTGCTTTGACCCTTACGCTGCTTTTCAAACGAAGAGGATGGTTAAGGTCAAGTGCTTAAAATAGCGCTTGCTTTCCATCATTAAGCTTTTAAGTACTGGTCGGTTAAGCTTTCTCGCTCAAGCATCCCCAGCCAATCCACAACGCCGCTAAAGCATTTTTTGTCCCTATCCAAAACATCCAAAATGTCCTTCACAACATCCTCAACTGATTTGCCCGTCACATCCAACTCGCAGACTTTGCCCGCCTGCATCTGCAACGCCTCAATTAGGCAGACATCCAGGATCTCGGCTGACAGGTTCTCCCAAAGCTTTGCATCTTCAAAACCGCATCTCTCCATGAACCGCTTTAGCTCTTTGGGGTTTCGGCGCAGAACAAACACTTTGGAAACCAGCTCCGTGGGGGTCACTGCGGCGGCGTAGTGCCCATCAATGATTATGTCTGCTTCGTCGGCGGTGTTGATGGTTTCTGCGAGTTTTGTGCGCATTTTGTCTTCGTTAATTATGGTTGTTTTTCGCTCTGTGTCCTCGCCCTGTGTTAGTTTGTAGGTTTTGGCGTAGTTGGTCAAGTTAATGTAGAGGGCATCAGGCAGCATTTTGGTTAGCTGTTTCGCTGTGGTTGTTTTGCCTACCGCGGGTGTGCCTGTTATGAGGATGACACGTTTAGTCATGGGTTATACTTGATGGGTTGGGAAATTCTTATTGCTTCCGATTACGCTTATGCCTTTGGGCTGGCGAGTTGGTGTGTGGCTGTCGGACCCAAAAAAATGCGGGTCTGAGGAAACTCCGCCCACATGTAGAATTGCAGCCCCGTCGTTGGGGCAACGCGAGAGCGTTGGCAACGGAGCAGAAACGAAACGTCCAACTGGATAGGCAATGACGCGTTAGTGACGCAGAGTGCGCCAGACTGGAAACGGTGAAACGGCCGTCCTGCAAGTGGAAAGGGCAAACAGTCGCCGATGAAGAATCTACCGGAAGGCGCGGGTAGCCCGATTAGCCGAATGCCACAACAACAGAAGGCGGGTTACAACCAACACACCACGCCCAAATCTTTGTTGTAAACATCAGAAGATTTCAAAAAGCCAATACGCCAAACGAAAGTTTAACAAGACGAGAATGAAGCTCCAAGGGGTTCATTTAAACGTGAATGTAAACCTAACCCTCCGCACCAACTTTTTTCCGCATCAGTTCGATCTGTTTTTAGTTAGTTGCGATTGAAACTGCGCGCAAACTTTTGAGCGACTACTCCCAATTATCTCACGGAAAAGGTGAATGGTTCCAAACGCAAGCCTAATTTGGAAGAGCTCCATTGACTTCGAGTAGACCAGCCGCTTCTAACGCAGCCATCAACGCGGTAATAGTATGCTGATCAAAATCACTTCGAATCATAAAATTCTTCAGACTAGACGTCGTGCCACCAACTGCGCGAGCGGGATCAGGAAATAGCGGAGCGGTATCCGGATTAATCTGAAGCCGGAGCAGAAAACGCAGTGCCAAGAGCGAGGACTGAGCATATCGTAACATCCTTTCGCTTTGTCTTAGGTGTTTCGAAAGTCCATACGCTCGGATAATTGCTTCAGCATAAGTTGCAGTGGAATATCCCGGCACGGAATTTCTGTAAGAGAATCCGCCAACTGAGTCCCAAGGTTCAGTATCCACGCCCAGCTGGAACTGCAACAGCCAATCAATCATCTTGAACACGAATTCGGGATAACCTTCGGAATCGTGGAGAATTGATTCGTTAGAACTCGAATCCCACTCAAAAGCCCGCCGCCAAGTATCAACCTGCCACGGGACAAAGGCTGTCGCTGGGCTTCGCCCAAAGTATTCCCTGTACCAGTGAAAAGCCCGCTCTACAGCTTCTCTGCAATCGGCTCGACCACGTCGTGCTTCGTGAGTAAGCGCAAGAAGCGCCTCGCCGGGAAAGAAGTTTTGAGATGCTCCATCGCCTAAATGAGAACTGCTGTTAAAATAACATCGAAATGAGCCGTCAGAGTTCTGAAGATTGAGTATAGCTGTGACGAGCGACGCCCGCTCTCGGTCAAATTTATGCGCAAGCTGACCAAACTGCAATGCCAACAGGAGGAGAGCGGCTGAGCCCAGCTTGGGGCGATTTGATGATCCATGCGTTTCTGCTTCATCGAGATATAGACCTCCTTTAGGAGTGAAAGAGCTAAATCTCAAGAGGAATTTAACTCCTCGGACGGCACTTTCTTCAAGTACTGCGGCTCTTTCTTTATCTGTTTCCTGCGCTGCCGCGGCTGCTATTGCGTACGTGCAACCAGCTTGGCGAACTACATGCATTCGACTTCCTGATGCTTTTTCTGAGAAGGGTTGGTACTTGTACAAGTATAACCCATCATTCGATTGCACATTTAGGAGCCTGTTCTGAGCAAGTCTAAGAAATTGTGACACGTTCTTTTTTGTAGGCTCAAGTGGATTGATAGGACGCAATCGGTGCAGTTGCAACACCCCAGATTTCTGCCCTGTGGTCTCAATATAATGATCCCATCTTGTGCGCCTCAATGTTGTTCCTTCATGACGCCATTGTTCTGGGCTCAGACCTGCCTTCCGGGATAGCTTTCGTAAAAGGCGGACGCTACTTTTTATCTCACTTGTGAGAGGAACAGATGGTTTAAAGTAAGCGAATTTGTCGCCCCTCCTCAACTCTATGCCATCCAACCCCATGTCGATATTTGTGACTTCACGAACGGGAAGAGGTTCGCTGCTCTTCTGAATCCACAATTCCAAAGTGGATTCCGGAAAATCAACGTGTGATATAGGTGGACCAAACCTATTGTCACCAGCAGCCCGCCATGCTGCGATTGAAACTGCCTGGGATAGCGTTGAGTCATTTCCACTCATCGATCCACATACTTTGCCATGTATGCGAATTGTAATGTTAACGATTGTCTTTTGATCTGATTCATCCACTGGACTAATTTTGAATTCCAGGCCCATGAGTCTCGCAGCAATCACTTTGCGTACAATATTAAATAGCGCCGATACCTCGCGATTATTAGGGCTGTTTATCAAGGTCGCCTCTCGTCAAGTGACAGGATTCAATTCTGCAAAGAAAACATGCTAGAGTTGATAAGGTAGCCCTCTGTGTCTCCGCATCCAACAATCACGTATTCGGTTACTCGCTTGCAATACCTTGCTATGTGAGTAGAATGCTCACCAGCTATTCGTGTCTGGGTCGTGCGTGCGCTCTAGCTACGCGAGGGCCCGTATTAGGATCGGGGACGTCGTCATCACCCGGCATTGCTCCTCTTGAAGTTGTTGCTGAAAGCACTCCCGCTTCCGATAATGTCGTCGCATTATTAGAAACGCGCGGAATTCCAGCCATTGACATGCCAACTAAAGAATCTGATCCCGCTACCGCTGGAATCATGACTTGTACGGATGGGGCACCACCCACAAGTGCGGCGTCCACTTCATTATCGTTTGAAAAAGCTGGTTCCGGATCCCCACCGCCGGGACCTCCGCCAGCAGTATGGCTAGCCCAATAAGAACATAAAGCACTTGTGGCTAGCCAACAACCACCCGCTATCAACGGAACCTCAGAAGCACCACCACAAGCCAACTTCATAGCTGTACTGCAAATCAATCCTTTCCCCCAGGTCCAAGCGGACCAACTCGGCCCTGGCGCTGGTTGATCATCGTCATCATCGTCATCATCGTCATCATCGTCATCATCGTCATCATCGTCATCTCCCTCGAAAGGATCTCCTCCGTGGATATTTTCCCAACTCGTTAAACCTACGCTGTTGACCCCACTGTTTATAATGGTGTCTCCGTTCCCGTCGCTCCCGGACACTGTGAACTCAAAATTCGAATCGTCTATTATTGAATCCACTAGGCTGGCAACGGTAGGTTGATTCAACATCCATATCGTATCGGAGCTTGTATTCAGAAAAGCATTAGCATATATTCCACCATCGATTTGTTCGGCGGGGCCAACACGCTTCCAAACTTCACTGGCCTTGTGGACCTCCTCAGCATTCCCTTGAGCTGCCACTGAGTGCAACGCGCTGACAAACAGTGACTGCAAACCATCAAACGAACTGCTCTCGTTTGCAAATGACAAAATGTGGTTTAGGAAATTTCGCCTTCCCTCATCTGGTATCACAGCCAGTTGACCTAACATAGAGCCCAATCCCTCTAGAAATAATTTTTGGGCATGTTTGGCCGAAACTTCCGATAAAACCGAGATTTGAGCGGGCTTGGTACTGCTAATACTTCGTCGATGGAGTTCCTGAAGATTAAGGAGCGCCCGATTGAAAGGCAAAACCCAAATGGTTAGACTTTCAAGGGCTAAATTTTTCTTTTTTCGCGCACGAGTACGGGTTTCAGTCTCTCGAGAAGTTTTGGGAGTTTCGCTCATAAAAACAACCTATGTATCTTATGTCTTGCGGCAGCTTATAAAGTAATCTATAACTGTTACAATTAAAAAAAAAGCCTACGTCGGCAAAGCTTTATGAGGCAAATTGAGATGAAAATAGCAAGTTTTGAGAAGGCATGCTAACAATAATAGTTAATGAACAAATTAGCGCGGAAAAACCTTAAAAACGGAAATATCCGACGTAATAAGCTTGGTTACTGCGTCTTTTCAGATATGCTATAATGAAAGCGCACGTGTAAAAGGGTTTTTATCTTATTTTTCTGGGGTTACCCAGTTGATTCGCTGGGAAAACTCAATAAGAAAAACCAAAACAATGACTTCTAAAGACAAACCTTTGAGCAAAGTCACCGAAGATAATTTATAGTAGGACATTCTACTTTTCATCGGCAAGGGTTTAAACTAAATTTGGAAACCCGTAAGTTTGTTGGTTAAACGTTAATCTGTACCTTATTTGGGAGTTTACTGTCAAGGTGGCGGCTTCTTAAAGGCAAATTCAGAGAAAAGTACACATCAACTATGGTTAGTTGTTTTTTTGGGTGTCTCTTCGTTTGAAATGGGTAAAAATGTCTCAATTGTTTTGTTGGCGCTTCGATTTTTCTTTTGGCGCTCTTTGAGTCTATATTTAAAGTCTGTTGTTTTTGTTAAGCTAACTACTTTGGATTTTTTCGTTGTCATTTTTTTTCCTCTAATAATTTTATGATTCTAAGAATTTGATTTCTTATCGGGCATGGAACCATTGTTTCCATTAATCCCTTACCTGAGGCAGCATTGTATAAGCAGTTTTCGGTTTCGCATTATGACTTTGTTTATACGATTTTGCAAATAACGAATGCGTGGCTGGCAATATTCCAGCTCACTATAAAACACTAGCAAAAACTTCGCTTCCCAGACATAGTTAAAAACTACGGCGGCTGGCCTGCCCTGCCCTGCGGTAAGAGCGCTTTATGGCAGTTCACAGATTTTTGCGTCTTTGTTGAAGCGTTGCAGGTCTTTATCCTGTGAGTAAACTATTTCGGCTTTTTGGTTGAGTGCTGTGGCGACAATTAAGGCGTCGGGGAGTTTTCCGCCTCTTTTTGATCTAAGGTCGGCGGCTAAGTCTGCAATTTCAAAGGTGACGGGCACTATTTTGAGGCTGTTAAGAGTTAAATCGTTCAGTAACTTTTTTACTACTGTGGGTTTGCTTTTGTCTTCTGACTTGTAGACGCCTGTTAAGACTTCGCCTACGGTTATGGTTGAAATGATTCCTTCCGCTTCAGCCTTCATAAATGCTCTAAGGATTTTCCCCACTTTGCTCGCCTGAGGCTCGGCTCCTTCGACAAAATAAATGAGAATGTTGGTGTCTAAGCAAATCTTCATTTCTCGGAGTCCCATTCTTCGCGAAGCTTTTTTTGATATTTGACTGGGTCTCCAAACAGGCCTTTTCCGATGCCTTTCAATTCAGCCACTGGGTCAAACGGTTTCAAAAGTAAGCCTTTGTCTGTATCGTCAATTTCAACTATTATTCCATTTTCAATGTTGTATTTCTTGCGAAACTTTTTTGGAATAACCAGTTGACCGCGCATTCCAACTTTTACTTTTTCAGACATTTTTATTATCAGATAATTTATTTCTCTGCCACAGAAATAAATTTTATGGTTAATCACTAAGATGGAGAAGAGCCTGATGAAGCTTCTACCGGAAGGCGTGGGTAGCCCGATTAGCCGAATGCCACAGATAACAGAAGGCGGGTTGCAACCAACACACCACGCCCACAAAAAGATGCCTCTATGCGCAGGACCAACATGACTTGGCTGAAATGTTATGCGATTAAAAAGGCGAGTTTGCTCGTCACTTCATACTAGTCTTTGAGGGAACGTAAAATTACGTAGCCGTTTTGTTCTTTCATGTATAATGCATTTCTTTTCAGTATGACGTTTATGATATCCCTTGATACGCTGTCAAATTCGCATTTCATTTTTATTTCGTACCCGCCGGTTGATACGTGAGATACCTGTGAGTTATCGAGGGAAACACAGCTTGAGACCTCCGCTTTCTTTAAGGCATCACGAATCTCACTCAACACCACTAAAGCTTCTGATTTGTTCATAAAGAACATATGTGTAACAGGTTGTTCTAATAATTTTTCCCTGTGAACTATAACTGTTGAGTATCACCAGCCCATTTTTAGAAGCGATAACTCGGTGGAGCAAGCATACTGCCTTTTGGTCTAATCGCCTCTGTTTTTAACAAGAAACACGTAAAGAAACAGCTTTTTGGAGTTAAGAAGTCTCTTTGATGTAGCCTTCTACCGCTTTGTCAGATAGCATATCCAGTTTTTTTGTTGCGGTAGGTATTGTGGCAATCGTTATTTTTGGGGGGAGCTCCCGTTCTTTTAGGGTTTTTAGTAGGCATTTTACTGCGAGTTTTATGCAGTTTTCAAGTGTTAAGTCTTCTCGGTAGGCGTCTTGCAGCATTGGCAGAACTGTTTCTGTTCCTGCGCCTATTGCGGTGGCTTTGTATCCCGTGTAGTTTCCGCTCGGGTGAGTTCGAAGTATGTGTGCGCCTGTTTTGTCTACTCCGCCTATGATCATGGCGACGCCGAAGGGTCGTCCCCCGCCTTGTTGTGTGTAGGTTTGTTGGATGTTGCATATTTTTTGGGTTAAGGCATCTGCATCGATGGGTTCATCATAGGCTAGTTTGTTGCTTTGGGCACTGAGGCGTGCGTGGTCAATTAGCACTCTTGCGTCGGAACTTAAGCCTACTATGGCTGTTGCGATGTGTTCGTCGATTTTAAAAATTTTCCATGAGTGGTCTGTTTCTTCGAAGTTTTCGCTGTTTTCTTCTGAAGCCAGAACGACGCCTTCTGCACATTTGATGCCTATAATGGTGCCGCCGCGATTAACTAGTTCTCGGGCATATTCAACTTGGTAGAGCCGTCCATCTGGGGAGAAAACGGTGTTTGCATAATCATATGCGCCTGGTTGTGCAAATGCAGCCATAACTTAACCTCTAATTTAACTTGTAACTTTAAAATTTCGAAGACTTATATAAGGATGCGCTCGATTCAAGCCAACGAGAACCAAATGTTTTTTTATAGTCTACGGTTACAACCAACATAACACCACCTTATGCTTCTCAAAACATCTGGAAAAAAGACGTCACGTATTGTTGTTTTTGAAATATTTTGTGCAGGGCGCTTTGGAGAACCAGAAAATGTAGAGACAACGAACATTTTATTTAATGAATTTTGTTGAGAACAAGGATTTTTTTTAACGTTTGTTTATAAGCAGAGTAGACTATGTTATAGATGAAAAGTCTCTTTTGCGCTCGCGTGGGTTTGGGTTACTGGCTTACTTTTCAAAAGATAGAGGGGAAAAAAATGTACATGTTAAGATTTAGTTTAGGGAAAAATTTTGTTGAATCAAACTCAGCTACACATAGTGGCTGTACGCGTAATATGACAAGAACCGAGGCTTTAACATGGTAACTGTCGGCGATTATGCGCAGTGCCCTCAGTGTACTCGAATGGGGCGAATTGTTTGGATTTCGCAAAATGGGCAGACTGTTGGAATCAGGT
Source organism: Candidatus Bathyarchaeota archaeon (assembly GCA_963828195.1). GTDB lineage: Archaea > Thermoproteota > Bathyarchaeia > Bathyarchaeales > Bathycorpusculaceae > Bathycorpusculum. The sequence continues at coordinate 134,663 of CAWHDT010000005.1, read as the reverse complement.
GTTCTGCTAGTCACCGACTGGATGCTTGTGCCAATTCGTATGGATTCACACGTTCTCCCTCCAAGATGAACAAGAACAGCGTTTTTCTAGTGCAAACTAATCCACTGTAAACCTTCGATAAGTATGCTACAACAAAACTTGGTGCTCTATGACAAAATAAACATAGCTCTTGAATATGACAAATCTTTCTCTAAGCATTCTGGTTTTTACAAAAATTATTCCCGCTTTACTTTGAAAGCGTTAAGAAAATCTTCCTTCCAAGAATTTCTAAGCTCTATGCTTTCAGTAGAAAACATTGAGGGAAAAAACCGTTAACACCGTGGATATCGCTGTTTTTCCCGCTCGCAGAAAAAACGGGTTCAACATCGTCGGCAGATGCGACACTTTCAGGGGCCGAATCCGCATTTACCCCAAAACCTTCAACTTCTGCTATGCGTTCCGAAAGAAATACGGAAAAGACTACCTGTTTACATTCGTCGGCAACAGAGCACGAGCCGCGTTGATACATGAACTGCTGCACCTAAAATACGTCAGCGACGAAAAAAAGGTCCAAGAATTAACCGGCAACTATTTTTCAGAATTCATAAAAAACCGGTTTGCTAAAGACTCAAATTTCAATTTAATGCATGACCTAATATTTGCCTCTAAAAACAATACTCCTTTTGCAGAGAAAGCTCCTACCAGCCTGCAATAGTAAGCCTAGAGATTAGATAGTGTGAGCGTGGACCCTAAATAAAGCCCTAAGGTTGGTTACGACCAACACCAGCCATAACCCATTTATTGCGGATTGGTTCCTGGTTGAAATTTTTAATTGTCTGAATCGTAATTAGCCTACTTCTGGTTCAACTATTGTTGGCAGGCAGCAGGGACTGCAACTTTTGTTGATAAGAATGTCGTTAATTCCTATCTGATGTCTTGTGACTGTGGTATGATAGCAACATACGCTATTAACTAATTACAACATAACAAATAGTGATAGCATCAAGCGTGTTTTTCAAGGAACTTGAAAACTTTGATGCTAACATGCACTTGGTTGCAAACAATATTATGATGGGGAATTAAAAATGGTCGAGAGAAAAATATTAAATAAAAAAAGCTTGCGTGGAATAAGCGCGATAATTATAGTCGTCATAATTGTCATCGCAGTCATCGTGGTGGGAGTCGGCGTCTATTTGGCTACACGCAGCAGCGGAACCAGCCCGAGCAGCTCTACAACGCCTAAACCTTCGTCATCGGCAACACCTACATCTTCACCTACTTCAACCTCAACTAGCAAAATAGCAACGGCAACCAGTTACGAGTTTAATGAGACAGACACTGCTGCTAACGGTACGGTACTGGGCACGTTGTATTATGCTACCAAAAATCTCGGGACATCTAGTGTAGATTTGTATTGGGTGGCGACAACGCCTTCAAGCGGCACCATTATATACATTATAAATGGAGGCCAACAAAAGGCTTGGATATACCAAAACGGCCAATGGACAGACATTTCCACTGAATACGCAGACATCTCGTCCACTGTACAATCAACGGCAGGAGTGTACGTTAACATGCTAGAATACTATGGCGGCTCAGGAAGTTTCACCTACACAATCCCAAGTGGACAACCCAACGCGGGAGACACGGCGACGTTCACCAACATCCAAATTAATCCTTCGCTTCCAGACTCGCTGTTCCAAGAACCAAGTTAAGAAGAGCGAAAACAGGGCCAACCCAAAGCCCGAGTGAACCTTCAGTTTCCCTCTTTTTGATCCTTTCTACACTGTTGTCTTCATTTTTCAAACCAGTCTTCGACGCAGGGAGTTTCAAAACGAGCGTTGCTTGGAAAATTGGCGGCTTATATCAGCAGAATCTCAATAATGAAAACTATAGCGCCGACTCCAATCATCAGCTTTGCTTTATTTGGATCCCGTTTCCTCAGCAACCAGTAAGCAACGAAGCCTCCGACAATACTGAAAATTAGCGGAACAAGAAACCATGCGTTAGAAATATTCTCTGTTTTTGGCGGAACGCTCGTATAAATAGGTGGCGATGACGGCTGAGTTGGCGACGAAGCTTGTTGCATCGGTTGATTTTGAACGTGTAACGGTGTGGCGCAATATGGACAAAAATTATCGTTTTCATTGACTTGTTTGCCGCATGAAGGACAGAACGTTTCAATTTCCCTCGACATTGATATGGCTACCGATTGTTTAAAAGCTTTGGCGCATTCCCTCATATTAGGGTTGCTTTTGCGCATTCTTAAAAAATAGTGTTGAAAGCACGTAAGCTAAAGTAACAATTACCGCCATGAGCAATGAAACAAACGAAATTGTTTGATTTTTATCGTAATATAAAAAAGCTGCATACAGTAGAATAACGTCTAAAACAGCAATTCCAGAAAGTCTTACTACTAGTTGGTAATCCATCGTTGTTTCTTAAACTACAGATATGTTAACGATAAAAATAAAGATACTCCAATTAGACAAACAGCATTTGCTTCTGTCGTTTCGAACACATTCTGATAATAAATTTAGTCACAAACTCCCGTAAAAGAGATCAGGATATAAAATGAGCTTATTCCCTTGCCAATCGGTATCCCTGTTTTCTCAACTGCTGGAACTTTCCAAGTCAAAAAGTTTTGATGTTACAAATCTGATCAGAACCATCTAACTCGTTAAAAGCAAATTCATTCCGAGTTACCGCTTTTTTGATGTGTTTTCCACCACATAAAGAAAGAATCTGCTTCGCCACCCACTTGATCTTTCACATTTTTACTTTCAGAATCTTTCAAAACGTATTTCCAATCTATGTATTTTTCCCAAAATTCTTTAAATGATTTCCGATATTTTGGAAGGCGTGATCTTCCTCTCCAAGTGCTCTTATCTGCAAACTTTTTGATGTCGGCGGACGGTTTGAAGTATGGGATCGCGTTTTTTTCGCTGAGCACGAACGGGGGATATCCGTAGTACATGTTGATCCAGCTGGAGATTAGGTTGCCTGTGCGGTGGTTGCCTTCGATGAATAGTTGCGGGTGACCCAGCACTGCGACATACACTTCTGACGCTACTTTCAAGGGATGCGGCTCTTTCTTCATGTGGTTTTCATAGTATTTTATTATGGGATCAATGTTTCTGAAGTATTTTTCTTCATTAGCCCTAATTGCCTTATTGTATTCCAGCCTTAACCTAGAATCTAATCCATAATGGACCAAATTATTTAATTCACATATGTCTTCCAGACTTTCAATCGAGAATGGCTCAACCCCTTTGTCAAGCAAATCGTCAAGCAACCCATAGGCACTCATCATTTTCATCCTGACGTCGGCGTTGAAGGTGTCCTTTCTCCCGATCTTTTTTAAATCTAATTCGTCATCAATCTTTTTCCAATTTTTCTCTACATGACAGAGAGATTGGTTAACCGCCGCCAAATTCAATCTCAAGATCGATTTATCTTTACTCATTTAATCCAGTTGAAGTATTCTTCATATCTAAAATAGATTGCTTGAATCCCTTGGTACGGCTTGCTCCGTTAACTAAAATTGCAGGTCTGCAAGTTCTATTCTTCTTCGCAGCAGCCTCGACCGCGTTTCAGACTGAACCCGCTTATCCGTCACCGCGAGATTCATGTCTTTGGCGGTCAACGCTGAAATTTTCTGAACAACCGTTTGAGCCGCTTTGGCGATTTCTTCGATGCGCAATATTTCTTTTTCACCGCAGCTGCCTGCGCAGCAGCTTGAAAACGGAAAATCTAACTCCAGCTCTATCCTGTTTTTCTCGTAATCGTAGTCGGCTATGGTGAAGGGTTCGAGCCTGCATATTGCAGGTCTTACTTCATAGATTGAGCATCTATTGTTTTTTGTTAGAAAGAAACATCCGCCGTCTTTTTTACTGCGTATCCAAACAAGCCCTGTCTCGTCAGGCGCATCGCAAAAATCTCTCACCCCTTTTGCTTCTATCTGTTTCCGCTCCACCGCATCTACTTCAGGCGGCTGCATATGGCAGCAGACACCGCAGTTTTTGCATCGAAAACCTGCAGAATCGGGGAATACAACTTTTTCTGGGTTCAAGGTGAAGGTGGATAAGGGAAAATGGTTTATTTAGGTTATGCGGTGAAAATCAAATATCGGTGATGTTTTATTTGATTTTTAATTCTTAAGGGGTTCGCTGGCTTGGCTTCTTTGTTGAAGCGCTGAAACCCTTATCATGGGAGTACGGTTAAGCTGTATTTTTTATTTCACGGTTGGCTTTGCAAAGTTAGAAAGACTGGGCAGTCTGAGCGGTTACGCCAAAAATTATTAATGGAGTCATGCACTGTTACTGCATTGGTGGAGATGAGGGAGCATGGGCCAGTTTAGATTAATCTTTAAAAAATGGGCTTTGCGTTACATAAAATATAATGTTATAGGCTTAAGCGTTTTCATGTTAAACATCGTTATTTACGTGATTATTTTCCCTGCTTTGGGCGAATGGTCCTACATTCTTGTTAGTGTGAACGGCGGAATTGTCGAGTTTGCGTTAATCGCCTATTTTAACAAAACTAAAAGAGGCATAATATTTGAAAGTTGCATGGCAGTTGAGAGCAATCTTACAGGGGTAAGTATCCAAACGAAAAGCAGCAATCCACCTGCAACAAATATTTACCCCCTTTTCTCCGACGTCACGATTAACTGAACCCGCCATTCATACCCGCAATCGGTTTTTAGCTTCTCAGCGCAAAAATTTCAGGTCCCCCGACCGAGGCCCAAGAGGTTTTTCTTCGCTAACCTGTCCTACATTTTTATTGTTAAATCTGTGAAGAACTGTGGAAACTCGTTCAACCAACTGTTGTATGATTTTCTAATTAAAACCTCGGTGGTGCAGAGGAAGTCAGCGATTTCTCTCTGGGTTTTAGGCTCACAAAACCTGAATCCTCTTTGGGATACTGCTGAACCAAACAAAAAATTTGTTTCATTCGTGGTATTTGGTTCGCTTGGACTCTCTCTGCCAAAACTGGGGGTCATCAACCAGTATTATCTGGACTTCAACGACATTTCTCGGATTTGTTATTACTTCTCGGAATTTCGGGGGACACTCTGGGTTGCTTAGAAATGCCATTCGGGACTCCTCCAACTGATCCGCTATGTGTTCACTTTTTTTGTTCGCGTAGCCACGGTACTTCACGCTTTTTCCTTCAGCGATGGCTTTGTCAAAATCGTCTTTGCTGCACTGCACCAATTTCGCGCCGTCTCGGATGAACCAGCATGCTAGAGCTTGAGAAGTCTTGGACATAATATACGTGCAGCCTTAACGTTTGATGATGAGCATGTGGCCTTTGTGGCTAACCATACGGTGGATTCTTAGTTCTTCAGGATTAGCAAATTTCGCTGAACAAATTCTGCACTTATAAGTTTCTCCAAACATAATTTTGTTATCCGATATCAAACCTAGCCTTCCCCTTGACTTTGCATTGCGACTTAAGCCACATTAAAATATCTTCTAAGCTGCTTATAAACAAACGATTAATTTCGGCTAAAATCGTCATCAATTTTGTTCAAATAAGTTAACGAAGCAAAAAACCCAAAATTCGTTAAAGCCACTTTTTTGTGGGCGGCATCATTCGCGGCTAAGAAAAAGTTTTTGGCACCTCAGAACGCATTTTAATTTTAAGTCATCTTTGGGAAACAGCAGTTTGCTGAACCCGATCCAAACGTGCAATTATCTTCATTGGCGCCGTTGATACTTTCGCAGTATTGTTAAAATCGGCAGCTAACATAAATATCTGCGTGTGTTCGTGGAAGCTTAGCGAAGGTCAGTTGGCGAAACAGATGTATCTGTTGGCTGGGTTCTCAGTTTGCCGAAAAAAGAAATTGTTAAATGAGACAATTATCATAACTATAGAAATCAATGAATAAATTAAGGCTCTCTCGCTCAGCCGTTAGTAAGTTGCAAGCAGGTATCCTTCTCGCCGTAATAGTTTTTGGCGCGTTGGTAACGGTAAATTATTTTTATCAAAGTCAACTGATGCCGACGTTGCAGCCGACTTCTTCGCCCTCGCCTTCTCCTTCCCCTTCGCCTACTCCTGTGCCTTTGCCCTCTTCTTCGCCTCTTGGGCTGATTTACTCCAACTTGAACGTGGTAAACACTGAGGCGTGGCCCGGGCAGCTGGTCAACGTTACTATGGATGTCCAGAACATTGGTCTCGCAAACATCACGTATTTGTTACCTTTCTTCGTAGATGGGCAAGTTGCTCAAAGCGTTCCAGTTCAGCTTGCAGCCGGAGCTTCAGGCACCGTATCTGCATCATATAATGAGAGCAGCCTCGGAACATACCAGATAACTGCTGGAAGCCAAAGCAATCAATTCACCATAGTTCCAACAGGCGAATACACACTGAATTATCTTTCGAGCGCCTCAGGTTTCTCGTTCACTTTAGATGGAACCCCTGAAGTAACACCATATAGCGCGCTGGTCTCCGCTGGACCTCACACAATTACTGCTCCCGCTGTATGCCAAATTCAAGTTGCAGGTTGGGGGCTTGTCTCCTACGACTTTTCAAGCTGGGATGACGGAAGCACCAGCCTTACTCAAACATTCAACGTGGAAGGCCAAACTTACGCCGTTACAAACTACATTAGGCAGGGTTCTTGTCCCTCGTTGGAAGTTTGGAATGGAACAGGCTACAGTTACGTCACAGAAGTTAATGACGGCACAGGCTGGCTTGGCTATTTGGAGTATTTTCAACCTGACGGCTCAATGGTTTTCTCCTACAACTACCCCTATGACTACATAAAACTGGATTCAACACAACTGCAGCCGCTCAACGGGTTCTACAACTTCCACATCGCCGAAACATCCGATGAAATCTTCTACCTTGACTCAGTCCAAATGGTCGCCGTAGACCATCCAGCAGACGTAAACGTGCTATCAACAGCGAGCACATTCATATACAATCTTACAGGTCAAGGAACAATGTACACGGTAAGCGATAACTTAGCTTCGCCAGTCTCCGCGGTGAACCAAGCTGGGCAAAATGTTCTGCCATTACTCTCAAATCCGGATGGAACCAACTTCACGCCTGGAGCCACGTGGCAATGGCAAAATTTAACGCTTAATCTAGGCAACCTGACTGGCGCACCGCAGATCAACATGGTGGTGGCGGCTAAAATTACTTGGCCCACTACGTCGGCTGGAGGAGAAAACTTTTTGTCGTATGCAAGCGAGCCAGGAGTGATACCTTCTCCGCCTCCTTACATGCAAGTTTTGGCGCCGAATGGAACCTGGGTTAACGTTCCTGAGGATCGCGAGTTTCCGATACCGCATGTAACCGACAACGAATTTGACGTCAACTTAACGGGTCTCTTTCTAACTAACAATTACGAGTTAAGAATCAACTACTATCAAGACATCCAGTTCAACTACATCGGCATCAGCACGACGCCCCAACAAAACATAATCGTTCACACAATAGAGCCTTCATCCGCCACTTTGGAGCAAGCGTACGTTGCAAACTCAAACTCCAGCGGCGCATTCACAAAATACGGCGACGTAACAGCGTTGTTGCAGTCAGCTGACAACCAGTTTGTGATTGGGCGCGAAGGCGACATGGTTTCCATACAGTTTCCATCAAACCTTCCGCCTGTTCCACAAGGCTGGGTAAGAACCTACTTTATCGTCGCCAGCTGCTGGTTCAAAGGCGAAGGCTTACCCTACGTGCCATTCACCGTTGACCCGCTGCCATTCCAAGCAATGACAAGCTTCCCATACCCCTCAAACGAAACATATCCGTACACTCCCGCAAACATAGCTTACCTGCAAACCTACGACACAAGAATAATAAATCCGTCTTCGCCCTAACCATTTTTCAACGGATAACAGTTCTTAAAAATAGTGAAGCGTCGTTTATTTTTATATACAAGATAGAAATGGAAAAAATAAATAGATTATAAAAATTGTAAAAAAGGTAAAGCAGAGGCTTAGGCCAAAAAAGCTTAAGACTTCTGTGTTTTGCTTTCCTTGTCTTTTCGTGCTTTTCTTTTTGCGTCTCGTTCTTTTTTAGTTAATGGTTTTTCTTTTTTCGGCATTTGTTATTCTCCGATGTTACTTTATGCGAATATGTGCTTTAATAACTTTCTAAAGAATGACGTTGCCTTATGAGTATTCCCTGAATGTGTGTCCGCATTTTGTGCAGCGCATGAATTGTGTTGATGCCTCGTCCCCGCCCCGCGTTTGAACTTGCCACACGTACACCGTGGTGTTGTCGCATTTCTCGCATTTCATGTGAATTGTGGACATTGTCTTGATTTTTTGTTCTTCTTCGCTTATAACAGTCATAAAGGGTTGAGTTGTTGGCTGAATAACCTTAACTACGCTGGCGTGAGCCCTATTGTTCGTAGCCTGCTTGACGTAGCTGCATTTTGTACATGCAAGCACTGCGACATCGTCAATTTTTTTCGGTTCAAGCCGGCAACCGCATTCTGGACAAAATTCCATGAATCAGAACCCTTCACAATATTTCTTCATAACTAAGAACATAACCCGATATAAGCATTGTTTTTGCAGCGAAGAAAACTCGGGCTATCCGCAGTTTGCAGTGAATATTTTGGAAATGAAGCGCAACTAAAATATTCTGCTTCGTTAACTGTAGGACATAAACTGAATGAAGGGCAGACTAATGAGTGAATGGCTAACAGTGGAACACGCATTTGCGTATTTGGCGCGGGCAGATAAACTTCCTCACAGAACCGAAGGCGAAAGAGTGCTGCTTGACCAAATCCCAGCTCCTCCCAAACGTATTCTCGATTTAGGAACAGGTGACGGAAGGCTGTTGGCGCTGGTGAAGCTGAAGTATCCGGAGGCTGAAGGCGTGGCGCTGGATTTTTCGGAGCCGATGCTGGAACAAGCCCGAAAACGATTTGCACAAGACAAAACCGTGACCTTGTTTAAGCATGATTTTAGTTTCCCGCTTCCGTCTGAGCAGTTAGGCTACTTTGACGTTGTTGTTTCCAGCTTAGCTATCCACCATATGACGCACCCAAGAAAAAAGCAGCTGTACACCGAAATATTTGGACTGCTAAATCCAAAGGGCGTTTTCTGCAATTTGGAGCACGTTTCCTCGCCAACCCAGAATCTCCACTTAAAGTTTCTGTATGCGACTGGCTTAACTCCTGAAACTGAAGATCCTTCCAACAAGCTTTTGGACGTTGAAACGCAGCTTAAGTGGCTTAGGCAAATAGGTTTTGATGACGTGGATTGCTACTGGAAATGGCTGGAGCTGGCGCTTCTGGTAGGTTTCAAACCCTGGAATGTTATCGCTTCTTTTTAGTGCTTAATTGCCTGACAGAAAACGATAATAACAGCTTTAATGACAAATTAATTAGAGGATTTTATCAAATGACAAATAAGAGCAGTAGTGGACAAATTGACTGGAATCATTGGATAACACGCTTAGTTGCTTTAATCATAGACAGCATAATCTGCCTTATCCCATTCTTCATTATCTACTTCGTAATTGCGGTAGAAACAAATTTTTTCAGATACGGCGGTTTTGTGGTAGGTCCATTTATCTTCGGTATAATTGAGGTAATCTACTTTGTTATCCTTGAAGTTTATTGGGACGGTACAACAATAGGCAAACGTATCATGGGATTGCAAGTGCAGTTGGTCAACGGCGGCAAAGTTACAATGGATAAATCATTCATTCGCAATATAACTAAAATTTATTGGCTTTTTCTGCTGATAGACTGGTTGGTAGCTATCGTAACGCCTGGAAATGATAGACGCCAAAAATTCACTGATCGATATGCGGGCACAACAGTAGTCCAGGTGGGTAGATCACCGATCGGATCAACTCCTCCTCCTGCTTCTCAGGCTCCGCCACCACAAGCGCCGACTTAAAATTATAAATCTCCTTTTTTCTTTTTCTTTAAAATGATTTTAAGTAGCATTAGCGCTTGACGAAAAAACTTTGCGGAACTTCTTTATTGCTATTCAAGTTATTGAACTTTGAACCCTTGAAGCCATTCGTTAAGTTGTTTTTCACTCAAGCCTGAACCTAATTTTCCATCTAGGCGCCTGCTAACTTTTCCTTCACAAAAATATATTATTGTCGGGACTGCCTCCACGGAGTATTCGTCCCACAACGAGCTGTCATAGTCGTCTAAGAGAACGTGAATTACGGTTCCGACGTCGCATCCGGGGGTCTTCTTGTCGAATATTGGAACAAAGCGTTTGCAGTGTGGGCACCATGAAGCATAAAATAGCGCGAGGACTTTTCCGTTTGCCTTTAACTGGCTGTTCAGGTCTTTTTCGTTGTCAACTTCAATCATATCTTCTCTCTAATTAGGTCGGTTTTGCGCTTTGATAAACTTGCCGTTTTAAAATTGAAAGAACGCAGCAAAAGCAAACCTAAATACAACATGCATCAAATCAGAGTAGGAAAATCAATGCCGAAAGCTTACAAACGCGGTTACCCCGTTGCGGTTCTCGTGGGAATAGAGCAGAATCACGCAGCAATATGGCAAGTTTTCAGCCAAGTGGCAAAGCAACAGGAAACCATTCAGCTGAACGGTAGCAGGAGCGACGCTAAAGCAGCCTACAGCTTTTACGAATCCATCGTGAACGCGTTGAGGCCCATTTTGAAGGAAGGCGTAAGAAGTGTCGTAGTTGCTTCGCCAAGTAAAACCAGTTACGGACAGGAATTTCTAAACCACATCAAAGCGCATCAAAACTGGCTTCTTCAAGGCGTAAACAAAGCCGTTTTCTCAACCATAACGGGGTCAGCAAGTACCCCGCCGCAGGTCGCTGCCTTAACTAAAACAGGTGCATTCAAAGAATTAATCAGCCAAACCACAGCGCAGGAAACCGAAAACCTGCTTGAAATCCTCGAAAAAAGGCTAAACGCCGCCGACAATCTGGTTCTTTTCTCTCTGCAGGAAGCAGAAAACCTTGTGCTCAACCCACAGGCAGAAGGCAAACCCCAACCGGAATATCTTATGCTTACAGACGATTATCTTTCGAAGAGCCGCCAAAAATTCAGGGTTCAAAGGCTTATGCAGGTTGCCGCGAACAAAGGCGTCAAAACACGGGTAATAAACGCCGAATCAACAGCCGGGAAACGTGTCACGCAGCTTGGCGGAATCGTTTGCTTGGCAAAACGGGAATAACGCGGCTTAAAGCAATTTAGCCTTTTTTAGTTCTTCAATTGAAATTTTGCCCGAATGCAGAGCCGTCGCCACCAAAACTCCAGAAACGCCTAACCTTTTCAATTCAATTAAATCTTTTACGTCTCTAACTCCACCGCCCACAAAAACCCCCATTGATGTCTCCTCAAACACCAGCTTCAAAAAGTCAGTATCAACGCCTTCTTCGCTGCCTACGCGCGCCAAATCCAACACAATGACTTCGGCAACGCCCATTTCCTCGAAATCACGGAGGAGACGCATCGGTTCCCCGTTGCCGTTAAAACCCGATCTAACAAGAACTGCCCCGCCTTTCAAGTCCAAGCTAACAACCACCTGTTCGCTTCCAAAAAGCCTGACCGCTTCCCCGACAAAATTTTTATTTTGAAGCGTTTCCGTGCCGATTACAACTTTGGAAACCCCGCTGTCGAGGAGCTTCTGTGCTCCTTTAAGGTCAGAAACTCCATCATCAACCATCAAGCGGAACCCAGTCTCTTCTGTGATGCGTCTGAAAACCTGAAGATTCACGGTGCCTCCTTGGATTGCATCTAAATCTGCGATATAGAGATCGCTGAATCCGAGGGCTTTGAATGCTCTGGCAACCTCTAACGGCTCAAATGACTTGCACAAAACGCTTTTGAGCGGCTGGTACTCCTGCCTTCTTCCTCTTACTGCGTGGATAGCTTTGCCGTTTAAAATGTCAATTACAGGTATAACCTTCAAGTTCCCAGCCACCTTTGAATTGATTCTCAACGAATAGAAAAACCTAACCGTTTTTCAGCAAAACTTTTAAAGGCAGCGTCAATGCGCATCAATAAGGATGCTACTTGAAGCTACTCATAAGCCCCATGAACGAGAAAGAAGCCTGTGAAGCCATCGCCGGCGGCGCCGACATAATAGATGTCAAGAACCCTCAGGAGGGCGCGTTAGGAGCAAATTTCCCGTGGGTTATCAAGCGGATACGGGAAATCACTCCGAGAAACATCCAGGTAAGCTGCGCACTTGGCGATGTTCCGAACCTTCCAGGGTCAATAGCGTTGGCTGCGTTTGGCGCAGCGTCACTGGGTGTTGACTACATTAAAGTGGGTCTTTACGGGTTCAAAACGCCCAAAGAAGCCGTTTTTCTGTTGCAGAACGTCAACAGGGCAGCCAAAGAAATCAACCCTAAAATCAAAGTGGCAGCCGCAGGCTACGCGGACGCAGAAAGAGTTGGCGCATTAGACCCTATGCTTATTCCAGAAATAGCTTCGTTGGCTAAGGTGGACCTTGCAATGGTTGATACAGCCGTGAAAGACGGCAAAAACCTCTTCAACTTCTTGTCCACCCAGCAACTTGAAAAATTCATCGGTTCCGCCCATAAACTTGGCTTGGAAGCGGCGCTGGCTGGTTCGCTGAGAAAACAGGATTTATCCGTGGTGTACGGTTTAGGCGCGGATGTGGCGGGTCTACGTGGAGCAGCCTGCACAAACAGCGACAGAGTAGGCGGCAAAATTACCAAGAAGCTGGTGGCGGAACTTGTTGAAACCGTTAAGCAAGCTGAAAAACAAGCTAACACAAAGAGGATTTAACTTTGCAATCCAGCGGGTCAAGCGGGAAAAAAGTGTTGGCTGAACTTAAAGCAACCCGCGCCGAGGACCCGCGGTATGAAGACGGCAAGATTTTGTGTTCAATGTGCACAAAACCCCATCCTATAGCCGAAAAGGCTTATCGACTATTTTTAAGCTCCAATCTGGGGGACAAAGCTCTCTTTCCAGGAACCGCACGCCTTGAAAAAGAAGTTGTAAATCAGCTATCGGCGCTTCTGCATGGGCAAAACGGCGTTGGCTTCGTGGTTTCGGGCGGGACAGAAGCAAATTTGATGGCGCTTTTAGCCGCAAGAAACATGACGCAAATCCGCCAGCCTGAGGTTGTGTTGCCAGAATCCGCCCATTTCTCTTTCACCAAAATCTGCAACCTGCTGAATCTCAAGCCAGTCTATGCGGGTTTAGACGGCTCATTTAGGGTTGACCCTTCGTCGGTTGAAAAATGCGTCAGCGAAAACACAGTCGCCATCGTTGGGACCGCTGGAACATCGGAGTTGGGCGCAGTCGACCCAATCGAGGAGCTATCCAGAATTGCTTTGGAGCATAATGTTTGGTTGCATGTTGACGCAGCTTTCGGTGGATTAGTTATTCCGTTTCTCAAAAACGCAAACTGTAAATTTGATTTCGCTTTAGACGCGGTGAAGTCTATGACGGTTGACCCGCACAAAATGGGTATGGCGGCAATCCCCGCTGGCGGAATCATTTTCAGAGACGGCAAAGCCCTGGATCTTATCAAAACGGAAACGCCTTACTTAACCGACCCGTACCAGTTCACGTTTGTCGGAACGCGGTCAGGCGCCGCTGCAGCTTCAGCGTGGGCAGTTTTCAGGGTTCTCGGAGTGGACGGGTTCAAAAAAGTGGTGGGAGACTGCATGAAAACTACCAGATTGCTTGCTGATGGGCTAAGCGGTGCTGGTTTCAAACTTGTTGTGGAGCCGACACTTAACATTGTAGCTTTTCGAAGTGATAAGGGAACGAGGAGTTTAGCTGAGAAGCTTTGGAGAGGCGACTGGTTTGTGGCTTACGTGCCACGCTACGACTGCATCAGAATCATCGTGATGCCTCACGTTAAAAAGAAGCACGTAGAAGCTTTTTTGAAAGATCTAGCGGAAATAGAAAAGCTTTAAGGCTACTGTGGGTTTCCATCGACTCTGACGGAGGTTTGCTTTGAGGCTTTTAGTTTACGAGCACGTTTCAGGCGGCGGATACGCAGGGCAACCTATTCCGCCAAGCGTTTTATCTGAAGGCTTCGCAATGCTACGGTCAATTGCTTCCGATTTTAAGTGCGCAGGCAACGCGGTAACCGTTTTGCTCGATGGCAGGCTTTCAAAACTGAATCCCCCAGTAGAAGCTGACTGCACGGTACCAGTTTTCTATCGCCATGAAGCCGAAAGACTTCTCGTTAACGCCGCCAAAATTAACGACGCTGTTTACGTCATTGCTCCTGAAACGGGGCAAACCCTGCAGTCGCTTGTTGAACTTGTGGAGCACACAGGTAAGGTTTCTCTTAACTGCGAAGCCCATGCCATTAAAAAAGTCGCGGATAAGGGAATTCTGCATGAGACGTTAAAAAACAACAGTTTAAACACTCCCAAAACCATCGTGCTCAAGGTCGGCGAGGCGTTAGCAGAAACTAAAAATGAAATCACCAAAAAATTTAGTTATCCAATAGTTTTCAAGCCCACGGTGGGCGTCAGCTGCGGCGGCTTAAGCATCGTTAAAGAAACCGCACAGGTTGAGAAGGCAATTGCAAAATTAAAGGTTAAATCAGGGAACCATTTTTTAGTCCAAGAATTTATTGACGGCGAAGCTGCAAGCGTAAGCGTTCTTTCTGCAGGCGGCAAAGCGTCGGCAATTAGCTTGAATAAACAAAACATCATGTTTGCCGCTCCAGAGGCTGATTCAAGCTATGAAGGCGGCGCTGTCCCATTTGACCATCCGCTAAAGCAGGAAGCCTTCAGTGTGGCAGAGAAGGTTGTTGAGTCTTTTGCTGGTCTAAGGGGTTATGTGGGTGTTGATTTGATTTTGGCGGAAGATAAAGCGTTTGTAGTTGATGTCAATCCGCGGTTAACAACTTCTTACGTTGGCTTATGCAGAGTTGCCGCCTTCAACGTTGCCGAGGAAATGGTTAACGCGGTTGTGAAGGGTAAGCTTCCAACTGGAAAAGAAACTAAGGGTTTTGTTTGCTTCTCAAAAGTGGAAACCCCCAAGCCGACACTTGACGCTTTTCAAAAAGCCGCTCAATCAAAAGAAGTGGTTTCACCGCCTTTTCCAATGGGAAATAATGATGAAACGTGCTCGCTCGTTTACGGTAAAGGCGAATCTTTGGAAGATGCCCAGTTACGGTTAGAAGAAGCTAAAAAGCGTCTGCTCACCATTATCAGCGGAGGAATGTAGCTTGGTAAACGTGTTGGGCTACGATGTTGGCGGGGCAAACACTAAAGCCGTCTTTGTTCAAACGCAAAAAGGCAAGCTGCAACAGCACCAAGTGGCAGTGAAGTACTTCCCCGTATGGAAAGAACCAGAAAAACTCAGCAGCGTCTTCCTCGCACTTAAGGAACGGTTAGGCATCGAAAGGCTTGATGGTATAGGCGTAACAATGACCGCTGAACTGTCTGATGTTTACGCAACCAAACGTGAAGGGGTCCTCCATATTTTAGGCTGTCTAAAGAAAGCTTTTCCCTCAGTGCCAATTTACGTCTTGAACACTGACGCAAAACTGGCGCCTCTGGCTGCAGCTGAAGATGAACCGCTTGGCGTCGCGGCGGCTAATTGGGCTGCAACTGGCTGGTTAGTAGCGCAGCGGGTTAAAGATTGCGTGGTCGTTGACGTCGGAAGCACAAGCGCAAGCATAATTCCCATAGTCAACGGGCAAGTTGCGGCGAGGGGTAAAACGGATTTGGATAAGCTCATTTGCGGAGAACTTGTTTACACTGGAAGCTTAAGGACCAATGTGGCGGCAATCGTGCATTCTGTCCCTGTTAAAAACGGGGTTGCGGGTGTCGCTTCTGAGTTGTTCGCGTTATCTGGCGATGTACACTTAGCTTTAGGCAACATCAATCCGGTGCAATACACTTGTGAAACGGCTGATGGACGGGGAAAAAGTTTGCCTGAAACCTTTGCGAGGTTAGCAAGGGTGGTTTGCGCTGACACGGAAATGTTGACTCAACAAGAAATCATCAGCATAGCTAAGTACATCTGCGATCAGCAGGTCCTGCAGGTTGCTGAAGGCTTAAGCAAAGTTTACTCTTACACAAAAAAATTGGCGTCAAACGAGGTTCCAGTGGTGGTTACGGGGCTTGGCAAAGACTTCATCGCAAGGAAAGCCGCTGAAAAAATCGGCGCCAACTCTATAGTCGATTTGGGAACGTTTGTTCCGACTGGCGTTGTGGTTGCAACTCCTGCCTTCGCTGTAGCTCTGATGACAGCCAATAAACTTGACGGAGAAAACACGAAATGGACCTGACAGTAGTCAAAGTCGGAGGCAGCTTAGCCTCGCACCCGAAAGAACTAAGAAACCTCTGTGCAAAGTTAAGTGAAGCCTCCCAGACGCATAGGGTAATAGTGGTGCCGGGAGGCGGCGAATTTGCCGATACGGTAAAGAATTTGGATAATCGTTTTAGCCTGTCAGATGCGGTATCTCACAGAATGGCAATTTTAGGAATGGATCAATACGGTTTACTTCTGTCTGATTTGGTGCCGCATTCTTGCGCAATAGATGAGCTAGACGATGCGCAAAAAATTTTGGATCTGGGTAAATTGCCCGTTTTTTTGCCGTCTAATTTTTTGCTTAGCCGGGACCCGCTGGAGAACTCTTGGGATGTAACTTCTGACTCTATTGCTGCTTACATTGCAAGTGAGGTGCATGCAGACAAAGTTATTTTGGCGACTGACGTAAACGGTGTTTATACGTGTGACCCAAATAAATTTTCTGGTGCAAAATTACTTAGCAAAATATCCTCTGAAGACCTTCTTAAGATGGAAACGCGGACCAGCGTGGACAAGTTTTTGCCTAAACTACTTTTACAGTTGCAGATTGAATGTTACGTTGTTAATGGGCTTTATCCTGAGCGGGTTGCGTCCATTTTAGCTGGGCGAGAAACAGTTTGCACTTTAATCGGCAAACAGAATAAGCCCTTATGTTGAATGTTTCTTTAAATCGATTTAGCCAACACTTTGCGAAGCTCAGGAACAACTAACACTGGCATTTGCCTGCTTTTTATTCCCATGAGAGTTTGAAGTTGCCAATATTTTTCTAAAAACAAAAATCCTTTTTCCGTTGTTCTGAATTTTTTTTGTCCACCGTCATTTTGCACAAGCGTTAACCACTGTCTTTGTAGTAGTTCCGTGAAACAATTTTGAAGCATGGCGCACGAAATGCTTGTTTTGCGTCTAATATAGGTTTTAGTTTGAGGGCTTTTGCTCAAACCAAGTATTTCCGCGATGACTTCGGTGTGGTCTCGTTTCTTGTAAAAAGCCATTGCTTGCTTCATCCAATGGATTGGCTGCTATTCAAGCAATTAAACATTTGTTGTAGCGTACTGTCAGTCACAATTGACCGGTAAAAAAATGAAAAAAAGAAAAAGGAAAGTTGGAAGCGCAGTTTAGATTTTTTTCTTGTCAAGGACTTCGCGGAAAGTCTTATCGCAGCACTCGTAGAGTGCAATGGTGAGTTGGGTTCTTTTTCCTTTCTTGTCAGGTTTGCCTGCCATCTTCCAGGTTTTCTTTGCTGTTTTTACTTCTTTTCCACAGGTTGGGCATTTTGCCATGATTATCCCTGATGGTCATGTTATATGTATGTACATAAAACGTTTTCTATCATTCGCTTGTTAAAGGGGCAAAAAAGGGCTTCTAAAGCCATAAACTGATCAAAAAATACGATTATGATTAAGCAGGTAAACTAAATGAAGCCACATTTTCGGGGTTTAAACTTGTACTCGCTTCGGAATCTTGAGGTACACTTTTGTGTGGAAGAATTATTTAGTATTAATCTATGGGTTTGGTGAAAGCAAATGGTGATAATTGGTTTAGATTTGGCTGGCGTTGAAAGCAGGCCTACAGGTTTCTGTGTCCTTGAGGAGATGGATGCAGTGACTTTTTTGGTTTATGCGGACGAAGAAATCCTGTTGAAAATCAAAGAACGTAAGCCTGACGTCGTTGCCATTGATGCGCCGTTGAGCTTGCCGCCTGGCAGAGTGACGCTTGAGGAGAGAACAGGTGTCCATTTAAGAGCGTGCGATCGGGAACTTTTGAAAAGGCGGATAAGATTCTTTCCCGTAACTCTGGGTCCTATGAGAAAACTAACCATGCGTGGAATAAACTTAAGGCATATTCTTGAAGCAGAAAACTTCCTTGTCATTGAAGCTTACCCGGGAGGCGCCCAAGATGTTCTAGGCATCCCGCGAAAACAGAGGGGGCTTGAAAAACTGAAATTTGGCTTAGAAAATTTAGGCATAAAGGGTCTCGATAATCAAATGAGTGATCATGAGCTTGATGCGGTAACATGTGCATATGTTGGTAAACTGTTGTTGGAGGGAAAAGCTGTGACTTATGGAGCGCCTGGCGATGGAATAGTGATGCCGAAAGGCGATAAAAACTCGGCCAGCTGCAAAGGTTGAACGGCTTTTTCTGCTTAGGTTTGCTTAGCTGCTGTTGTTTTCGGGCTTTTTGTTTCTGGAGAGCTTGTAGGGCCACCAGTTGAGTTTTTGCGCCAGACCCATAAGCGATGGTACGAAGAGCAGAATAACGATGGTTACGTCTATCATTATGGCGCCGGCGACTGCAAGGGCGATTTCTTGGAGGATAGCGATGTTAGTTATTATTAGTGATGCGAAAACTGTGGCGAGTACCAGTCCGAGTCCAAGGATGGTGACCCAAACTTTCTCGACGGCGGTCACTATTGCTTCGTTGTCGCTTTTGCCGCTGAGGACTTCTTCGCGGATGCGCGTTATGAAGAATATGTCGTAGTCGATTCCGACTCCAAGCATTGTTACAACTACGAACAGCGGCGCAAAATCCAGAATAGGCAGGTTAAGAGCGTAGTAGAATATGATCGAGATGAGTGTTAAAGAGAAGACAACGCTGCAAAGTATCGTAACAATCAAGCGTATTGGAGTGAAGGCTGAACGGAGCTGCAGAAACAAAATCACGTAAACCGCGGCTGCCAAAATCAACACAACTTCCGGAACCAAACTTCCCATAAAGGCTTCGCTGTCAGCTACTGACTGCGTTTCGCCTCCAAAGTAAACTTTAACGCCGTTTACAAGAGACAGTTGGTTGATGTTCTTTTCGACCCCATGTAATGCGTTGATGGCAGCTGGGCTCTCTGATGAATTCGAAAGGTTCACTGTAATTACTGCAGTCTGATTATCTTTTCCAATTGTTGAAAGCATCTGACTTTCGTATTGTATTTGGATTGGCTGAGCCATATTTTCCAAGTTAGAGTAGTTGAATACGTCTCCGTAGGGTCTAGTTGGTCCAGAAACGCTGGTAACTCCCTTAGAATCTGCAGCGGAAGCTGTAATTTGCTCTATCTGGTTCAACAAAGTCTCGTTAAACTGGTTGTTTCCGTAAGTTATCGGTGTGGAAGTTGTGACAACGATGGAGGTTGGACTCAATGTTCCGCTTCCAAAACTGTTTGAAATAACAGTGAGCCCTTGATTGCTTTGGAAGTTGGGGATAAGCTTTAGAAAATCCTCTCCGGTAGGGGTAATGTAGACTACGGCGAAGGCGCTTAAAGCCACTAAACTAATTATGATTACTACGGGCACTTTATGTTTAAGAGTGCTACGTGCGAAGCGCCTTAACCTGTTCTGGTTAGGATCAGCCTTCGCTTTGCCTTGCCTATTTATTCCTGGCCAAAAAATCCTGTCACCTAACGCAATCTCAAGAGCAGGCAATAAGGTAAGAGAAGCCGTCAGCAAAATTGCAACTCCAAGCGCTATGGCTGTTCCCACGTCGCTGAAGAGGGGCACGTTAGCAACTGCCATGACGATGTATGCGACAATAACGGTTATGCCTGCGGTTAATACGGCTTGACCAGCCCACTTAATGGAAACAGCTACACTTTCCTCGATTGTTTTTCCTTTTTGCCGCTCTTCTCTTGTGCGTCTAAGCTGCAGCACCGCGTAGTCCACAGCTAACCCGAGCATAAGCAGAATAGTCAACGTGGGCGTGAGGAAAGTTAATGTTCCTTTGCCAACCTCTACAACGCCAAAGTAGATGGATGCAAGTGCAACTGAAATTGAAACCCCTCCAAGCAGCACAGGAATCAAAGCAGCTAACGGCGCCAAAAAGAGCAAGCCAACAATCAGAAGCGATATTGCAATTCCAGGTCCAATGGTAATTTCTAGGGCAGGCAAGAACGCTTTTCCCATGTCTTCTGTTAACACCGAGTTCCCTGTCACATAAATTGTTCCGTAGTTTTGCAGCCCCGAGTTATCCACATCAGACTGCACATGAGAGATGGTGCCGTCGATTGGGTTTGATGAGAAAGTGAAAACTACAAGCATGGTGTTGTTCTGTGAGTTAACGAAGTTACCTGTTAACGCCGTCGAAGCAGCGTACGGGTAATTTGTAGCTGATTGAGTTTTAATCACGTTGTCAATCGCTTGGTTTATGTCGGCGGTTGTTGCGTTAGGCGAAAGGCTTGAAAGTAAGCTGGTTAAGGAAGCAGTGTTTATTGTGAAGAGCGGAGAATCGGTAAAGGTGTTTTCGGTGGCGGTTGAAATAATGCTGCAGGCTTGATTCCATGCTTGCACGTTGCTAGTGTTAGTTGTGATCAAGCTTGATTGAAGGCTTGCCGCCTGACTAACCAGAGCTGGCAAAGACTCGTCAAGAAGGCTCTCTTCTAACGAATAGAGGCTTTGTTCCCCCGTGTAATTTCCGACGTTGGGGTCGTTGTATAATGTTTGGTTTAGTTCAAGCACGCTCTGCCGCAGAGAATCGGAATACACAGAAGCGTTCTGGATGACAACAAGGATGCTATTGTCGCTGGCGTTAGAGCTTGGAAACTGAGCCTGCACTATGTTGGCTGCTTTAGCCGACATGGCGTTCGACGGCCCTCCGAACCCGCCAGTTAGGTTATAGTTGACCGATGAGAAGAAGCTTGGGATAAGAGCAAGCGAAAGCACCACCGCAATCACCCATGCGACGATAACCCATCGATAACGCTTTTGGATTAGGTGGTTTAATGAGTCGAAAAATGATCTTGGCATTTACATCAAGGTCCTGTTAAGCAATTCTTATATGGTCACCATGCAATTTAGTGGTTATAGCATGTGTGCCTTGCCGCGCCTTTCTTAAGGATTTCCCATTATTTCTCCTGAAACCTACGGGGAAATATTTAGCAAAAAATAAAGTCTGAAAATTGACTTGATGTTCGATATTTTTAAGCAACTAACCTATTAAAAGCAACCCCAATTTTCGAAGGTTATATCTAGAAATGTTGGTTGGTGCCGAGGGCAGGGTTTGAACATGCGACGACTCGGTCTTCAGCCGAGCGCTCTCCCAGGCTGAGCTACCTCGGCACTTGTTTGCTGATATGTTTTTTGGGAGCGCCATAGACTCAATGTTGGTCAAGTTTATTTACGTTTTCGTAGAAAAATAATTGGGAGAGTATTTGGAGCAAAGCTTTTAAGAATTGGTTGACAAAAGAAACGCTGACTAGTCAAGAGAGTGGGCTTAAAAGCGTGATTAACGTCATGAGGGTCTGGCAATTGAGGGGGTACGGAAGTTTCTGTTTGAGAAGTTAAGTCAATTAGCTTTCATTTTTGAATGTGACGTCTTCTCCGACCTCAAGAGTCCTCAAAAACATGTCAGTTTCAAATGTGCTTCTAATCATAGAGCATGTACTCTAAGGATGGATTAAGTCATAAGCATGCTTGTAGTTGATTATTTAATTTCGGTGATTTGGCTCTCTCCGCTTTTGTACCTATTCCTGTTAGGGTTTGGAGAATTATTTAACAGGACAAGAAAGACGAAGCTGTTGAAACAGAAAGGGCTGGTTGAGAAAAAAGTTGACAAAATTATTTTTCAGATACCTACTATAGGCAACGTTAATTCGGTAAATAAAATATTTGCGACAGTGAAAAACTATTCTTTGCCTGTGCCTCTGGAGACCTGGGTGATTATTGAAGAATGGGATAAACATAAGGCTGAATACGTATGCGATAAGGTTGTGGTTGTTCCCAAAGATTTCGTCTGTGAAGATTTATACAAAAGCCGCGCTTTAGAGTACGCTCGCAGGTTAAGGCAAAGCTTAGTTGACGAAGGCAAGCTGGAATCAAACTACTTGCTGCTTCAGGGCGATGATGACGCAGTGCCCAGCATTGAATTCATAAATGAAAGCTTAACCGTCCAAGCTGACATCATCATTGGAACCATTACTCCTCAAGTAAAAAGCGTATGGAACACCATTCTTGACTATGAACGCTGCGTCGCATGCGGGATCTTCTGCAACTTTTTTACAAATTTGGGGCATCCGCTTTGGGCTCACGGCGAAGGAACCTGCATGAGCAGTCAAGTAGACAAAAACGTTTCCTACGACATAAGCACCTTTACCCATAACACTAAGCACAAATTGATCCTCAACGAAGACTCCTTTTATTTCCACAAAGCAGCAGTGATGGGTTACAGCATATTTAATTCGGACGCAAGAATTTTCATACTGCCGCCATTGAGTTTCGCAGATGCAGTTACACAGAGGCGCAGATGGTTTTGGGGGCAAATGTCAATTTTAAGGGAGAAAATGCTGCCTCTGCCAAACAGGATTAGGTTAACTGTTATCGGGTTCTCAGGATTGTGGCTATTCTCAATCGGAACAATAGGACTGCCACTGTACTATTTAGGCGTCGTTAATATCCCCGCTGTGCTCTTGCCATTCATATACATGACTTTAGGCGTATGGCTTGCAATTAGAGCCTACACCATTGGAAAATGTATGGGCTGGAAACACGCGTTAGCTGGGACCGCGGCAAGTTACCTTACAGTGGGGTTGAATTTTGTTGTTCATCTTATTGGTCTTTTTAAGGGAGATCCAAAAAAATTCGAAGTAATTCGCAAGGAATGACCGCTAAAAATAACCTTGATACGTCGCCTAAAAAGATTCTTCACAGCGCCGTTCTATCGGTTCCAATTTTTTTCTCTACTGGAAGGCTTTCTGTTTTTGAGGTTCGGGCAACATTGATTATTTCGATCACGGTTAAAGAAACAACCGCATATATTGGAAGCCAATCGTAGGGGTACATCTGCGAGATGATGGAGCCGCTTACTTCACCGCGCAAGAATGAAAATCCTATATTATGATAGAAGAAGAAAGGCAAGTTTGTGATGGCGAAAAATGAGGCAGCGCCCGCAATAAACGGCTTTATTCTTTGTCGGTTGTACCATAAAAGCAGGGGGAGCGCAAGAAGTGCTGCACGCGGATCAAATGCGCCGAACGCAAACAGTAACGCCGATATCCAAGGTTTTTTAGTGAATCCAAAATACAAAGCGCCTACCAAAAGGACAGTTTGAAGTATGTGCGCATTTCCTAAGGCGTAACCCACGAAGTAGCCGGGAGCAAAGGATTGGGGATTCAGGCTGAAGAATCTGCTTTGAAGCAGGTTTAGTGAGGCTTGGTTGATGGGCGGCGTTGGAAGAGGCTCCATCAAAACAACGACGGCTGCTATGGCACCGAAAACCAAGTTTTTGTTCTTCACGAGTTTGTAAACAAAGAAAGCCAAAGCTGGAATCAAAGCGACTTGTAATATGTCAAATATGGTGAATGCATTTTGGTAACTTAAAGATAGGAAGGGTGTAAACAAAATCAGGAAGGATGGCGCATACTTGAAGGTTTGCGGCGCAGGCAGAATCCGGTAGTCTCCCGGTTGAACAGCTCCCCAATAGATCGTATTTGGATTATGATACAATCGCCAAGCTCCAATGTAGTACGCTGAAAAATCTCTTGCCCACGTGGTTGATTCTGGCTTAAACGTTTCGGGAAACGCGAGGCAAAAGGTAATTGCGTTCAACGCCGCGGCTATAGCTATGACTAAAATGAGTTTCTGGTTTTTGGTAAGCGTCTGTATTATTGTCTTCTCCATTTTCAGCTAAGAGCAGGTGCCAAAGCGTTTGTTTGACTAACGATTTATTTTTTGCCCTACGAAAACCTAATTGTTGTCGCTGACGCAGATTTCAAAAATGTACCCGCGGATTTAGCTTGCCTGCTCCCCGTTTAACAGTAAGCCATCTTTAGGTTGGCTTTTGTTTAGTACCTGACGCTTAGGTAAAGAAGTACGGATAAGGCGACAAGCTCGAATAAGCCTGGCAGAAACTCGAATGGCCCAAGTCCATAAGCTCTAAATCCGAATGGCGATATTATAAATGGACTTGACGTCACGTTTTGCACAAGGAAGACTAAAGCAAAAATTACAAGTCCCCCTGTGAATTGAGAACGCGTCTTGACATAGATATTAATGTAAATTAAAGACAAGATCGCCAAGAGCACAATGTTGATTGTAGAGATTATCGTATTTGCCACATAAAAATACTCGTAGTCTCCTGGAATAAAACGGGGCGGGGGGGTTCGTATTTGTTGAAAGCCGGGGATATGCTGCTGACGTAAAACTAATGTCCAAAAAGCCGCAAAAATAGCGGCTGCTGCTAAAATCCCGACAATTAACCCGTATTTCAATCGTTTATCCATTTGTTTCTCCCTCTTGCTCCTGCTCCTTTTTCTACTTTTTCCCGATTTTCTGCATAATCTCCTCAAAAATCACGTAGTTCTCTTCCATAACCTGCGTCAGAAAATACGTTGCCCCATATCTATCGCCCACAGAAGTGATTATTTTGTTTTTCTCCAGCACTTCAAGATGATGCCTCATCGTTTTATAATCCATCTTCAGCGAAGTCGCCAGTTGATTTGCATTCTGCGGTGTTTCTTTTAATTCCTCAATTATTTTTGCACGAGTTGGTCCGCCTCGGGTACCTGCAATAAGCCATCCTAACAAGTATTTTAGCGAGCGGAGGTTTACGGACATTTAGGGGGCTCCGAGTTGAGGAGATTCTTTGTCACTCTTAATCTGGTTGAAGTAATAAATGTGTTCTTTTCAGAAATAATTGAAATCGAAGGTTTACAGCATATTATAAAGAATTTAAGTCTAAATATAAAAAAAACGTTTAATTTAATATTGATTAATCGCCGAAAGTTTATCAAACGACGAAAATTAAGTTGAGTTAACTTTTATCAAGATAAAAGTCAAAATAGTATTAAAGAAAAAAGGGGTGGCGAGTTTTTGGGATCGTATGATTTAGCTTGCTGGGGTTATATTGAATGGAAGTACTGCGGTTGCTATTGTGCCTGTTGAGTTGGTTGCTTGGTAACCGACCATCTCGTTTAGGTTGAAGTTTGTGTTGCTGAAGATGTTGCTTTCTAGTACTTGTATGGTTATTGTTTGTCCTGAACTGGCGAATGTTCCATTAAATAGGGCATATCCGCCTATGACTTGGCTGCCTATGTTCCATTCATTGGGGATTTGAATGCTGACCTGACCTGAAGTGGTGTCTAACAGCAGAAGACCTCTGGTTTCCGTGACAACTGTACCTGAAACTGATGCCACTGTAGCGTTCTGAAGGAAACCCTCAGATAATTGCTGACCATTCATTTGCGGCCCCCGCATTCCCTGCATCATTCGTCCTTGGAAGCCGCGGTTACCTTGGAACCCAAAGTTCCCTGGGAAGGTCATGTTACCTAGAAAAGTGAAATTGCCTGGGAACGTACAGTTAGATGGCGTCATTGAATCGCCTGTCACACTAAGCGATGGCTGAACGTTTAACTGTGCTGCAGCGCTGTTGACGGCTGGGCTAGCTGGTGTAGAAGCGTTGGCAAAGAGGATAGCTCCAGTTACGCATAGCATTACTCCTATGATAGCGATTATTAGTAGGCTCTTTCTCATGTTTTTTGATTCATCTCCATGCGAGGATGTGCCCAAAAAACTATTAAATCCTTTACCAAAATCGAACCCTATTTACCCCAAAATCAAACTTTAATGTCCATGCGGAACTGTATAAAAAATCAACAAGAGCTTCAAAACTAATTGCCCACAGTTGCCCTCAACGTCTTCCTTCCAAAACTCGCGTTTAAATTCCATCTTCGGGAAAAACCAAATCATCGTCTTTGTCGGCGTTAAAAAACAAGTTTGCTTCTTTATCATCTACCTCTTTTTCTTCAGTTTTATCCACGTTTGAATTTTGTTGCAAACACGCGATTTTCGCTCCGCATTTAATACAGAAAACGGCTTCCGGTGTATTCGCAGTTCCGCATGAACTACAATAGATTTTTGGTTCTGGCGTCGTTTTTGATTCTTTCCTTAAGGTGCGAATCGAATAAACAAGCAAACCTACTCCTGCCAGAATAACTATAACTGCAATGAGCTCTTCTAATAGCTCCATAAAGTTATCTTCCTTACTGTTTTAGTTTCCTCAGTGTAGTTTAAGTTTTTTGTTTATTTCAACTCAAACTGTGAAAATCGCGTTTGTGCAGGTTCTGCTTGAAACTTTACCGTTCGACTGAAAGAACGTTATACTTTGAAGCCAAGCCCGGAATTAAGTTGTTATCCGTTGTTTCTTGCTTGCATACGTACCTTTGACCAAGGGGGAATCTCGGTTGGCTTTGTAAATCTTAGATTCGATTTTTTTCATAAACGCAGTTCTATATGCAAGTTTTTCTGCTCTTGGAATTATGGTTGGATTTGGGTGAGATTTTGAGAAATTGTTTAATAAGACTTCAACAGTATGCATGAAAAGGCAATCAAGTAGAGAAAAGAAATTAAAATTAGGCCAGAAGCCCAATTAACTGCCCAATAAAATTCCCCTTCGATTCTCTCTTGGTTGCCTTTTAAAAATAATGTGAAAGGCGTATAATATGGGTATAGTAAGTAGAGCAGTAAGGAACATTTCAAGAAGAAAAATGCGTGCGTTATTGGTCATTATTGCTTTAGGTTTCTCTTTAGCAATCATGATTTCAATCCCCGCCGGTGTTTTAGCTAATGAGAAGACAGCAAACACGGTTTCATCGAACCTAAGCAACATAATTAATCAAACTGGCGCACAAATCAACCAAACATTAACCCAAATAGACTGCAGTCTTGCGTCAAGCTATTCAGGGTTCGGCTTCACTCCCCCAAGCGGCAGCACATCGTCCGGCAATAGCGGTTACGGTGGCTATGGTGGCACCGGCGATAGCGGCACATCAGGCCACACCTTTACGCCCGGTCAATTCGGCGGCGGTACTGTAGGCGGCTATTTTGGTGGCGGTGCATTTAACGGTGGCCAAGCTAATCCAATGAACGAGACCCTATACAGCGACATTAATACCACCCTCTCTGGAGTCGCGGCTGTTGAACCAATACTGCAAGCTTCTGAAGGCAATAATGTTACACAAAATCTGAATTTTAACGGGTACTCACGAACCATTACGACTCTGCAAGTCGAATACACAATTGAAGGGGTTCCAGTAGATGCTTCCCTGATTAACAATTACCCGATTTTGCCGACAAACATAACTGCTGGAAGCAACTTGCAAGCAGGCGAAACTGGAGCTGTACTTCTCAGCGAAAACAACTCAGCGTACTTTGGAGCAGGAGTAGGCGACACAGTTACCATTTTAGGCCAACCCTTTACAGTCGTAGGCATCTACAGCCCATCATCGGTTTCGGACACACAAACTCTGTATATGAACATCGCTGACGCTCAATCAATAACAAACAACACTGGCTACATAACCAGCTTCACTGTCTTTGCCCAAAACAGCGATGATGTTTCATCGGTAGCAAGTGCCATAAGTGCATTGCATCCAGAACTCACAGTCAGCACTGCTCAGGATCGCGAAAGCAATCTTCAAACTGAAGAAACCGGTTATAGTACTGCACTGGCTAATGCGCAAGCCTCCGATAACACAACGAATTCAACCGCTATTGAAGAGATTGTTGTGGTGGTTTTAGCAACAAGCTTGATAGTGTTGTTTGTCATGCTCTACACGGTCAAGGAACGAACCAAAGAGATTGGCACGCTTAAAGCAATAGGCTTTAGCAACTCTACAGTCATGGGGCAATTCATGCTTGAAGGAGTTCTCTTAAGTATGATTGCAGGCGTAGTCGGGATTGCAATAGGCATGGTAGCGGCACCCACGATTTCACAATATTTGCTTCCAAGCGTTGCTGGCGGAGCAAGCAGAACCGCAGGCGCGGTGGCGCTCTCAGGCACTACGCGATTCGGAGGATTAGCAGTAGCAACGTTGACTCCTGAGCTTGTACTCTTAGGTTTCGGTGTAGCTATCCTACTTGGAACAATAGGAAGTCTGTATCCTGCGTGGAGAGCAGCAAAAATCAGACCAGCAGAGGCAATGAGATATGAGTAAAACAGCACTACAGTCAGATAAACCACTGCCACAAGCAGCACCTCAACCGGTGTCACGACCAGGTAAACCAGTACTACAGATAGAAAACCTTAGCAAAACGTATATGCTTGGCAAACGCGATGTCCCAGCCTTAGTAAATCTGAATCTTACAGTAAACGCAGGGGAGTTTGTCGCCATTATGGGTCCTTCAGGCTCGGGCAAAACTACACTGCTTAACGTTATTGGCTGCATTGATAAGCCGACTAAAGGTAAAGTTCTGCTGGACGGTATCGACGCTTCAGCGCTTCCCGAAAATGAACTCTACAAAATTAGAAGAGACAAAATGGGGTTTGTTTTTCAAACTTTCAATCTGCTGCCATACCTAAATGCAAGAGAAAACGTTGAGTTACCCATGGAAGGACGCGGCAAATCAAAGGCTGAACAAACAAAAAAAGCAAAAGAACTCCTCGCCATGGTTGGCTTGTCTGGAAGAGAAGAACATAGGCCTCAGCGTCTCAGCGCTGGAGAGCAACAACGTGTCGCCATTGCCAGAGCTTTAGCAAATGATCCCGCGATTATTCTTGCTGATGAACCGACAGGAAACTTGGATAGCCAGAATAAACAGGGAATCATAAAGTTGCTGGGCAACCTCAACATCACCCAGGGCACAACAATAATTATGGTCACGCATGACAGCCAAGCTGCACGCAACACAGAAAGAATGCTTCTCCTCAAAGACGGAAAAATAATGAAGGAAATGCAGGGTCTACACGCGAACAAAAAGAACCAGATATGTCCAAACTGCGGAAGCCGCATTCAAGCCACCGACGAGAAATGTCCAACGTGCAAAAAACCGATCTATGCAAGCGATGAACTCTTCTCTTAAAATGTCAAAAGAGAAATATTCAAAAACTTTTCTTTTTTTCCTTTAAATTAGGAAGGAATATTTATGGAAACTTCCCCTGAATCTCCGCCTCAATCTTCGCCCGAAGCCCCACCTCAATCCCCACCTGAAGCACCCCAAACTTCACCGCCACCTACTACTTCGCCGGCTTCAGTTTCGACGCCTCAGAAATCTCCTAAAAACAGGCGTTTCTCAATTTTTGCTTTGGTGATTCTTCTTGTTGTAGGCTTGATCGCGGGCGGTTTTATTGGCTATGCAGTAACTTATTCAAATTTCACCGGCAAACTCAACAGCATACAATCTCAGCTTAATGGTTATTCTCAAAACGCCACATATTATCCTAACGCAACATTCGAGTTAGGCACTAATGTTTCGCTTTCAAACCTGTATGAGCAAGTTCAGCTTTCTGTAGTTGTGATAACAGATCTCGTACCCGTGACCAGTTTCTTCGGAACGGTGGGCTATAATGAGCAGCAGGGTTCAGGATTTATCGCTTCGGTGGACAATCAGTTAGTCATTGTCACCAACGACCACGTGGTGCAGAGTGCAATTAACATAACTGTAACTTTTGCGGATGGGGTCAGCTACACTGGACAAGTGTTAGGTTCAGACCAGCTTGCTGACCTTGCAGTGGTTTCGATCGCGCCTATGCCCAGCGGTTTAGTGCCTTTGACGCTTGTTAGCTCCAGCACTTTGCAGGTTGGAGAACCTGTTGTTGCTGTAGGTTCACCTTACGGGTTATCTGGGACGCTAACTACAGGTGTAATCAGCGCTTTGGGACGAGTAATTACTGAAACGACTGACAGCGGAGCTACAGGCGCAACAGTCCCGGATGTTATTCAGACGAGCACTGCTATTAACCCTGGCAATTCTGGCGGTCCACTTCTCAATTATGCTGGCGAAGTCGTAGGCATAACTACTGCTGCTGTGAGTGATTCTCAGGGTTTAGGCTTTGCAATTCCATCAGACACCATAATGCGTGAACTCAGTTCATTGGTGACAACTGGCTCATACAATGAGCATCCGTCCATTGACGCGACGCTGACGGACATGAATCTTCAGATTGCTCAAGCCATGGGAACCAGCGTTACCTACGGATCGCTCGTGGAGAGCGTTTCGGCTCAGAACGGGCTTAAAGGCGGCACTACTCAAGTCTCAATTTTAGGTTCAACCCTAACAATCGGCGGCGACATAATCATAGCCGTCAACGGAGTAAGAATCACAAACACCGACGACCTGCTGTCCTATCTGGAGGAAAACACGCTCCCAGGACAAACGGCTAACTTCACTGTTGTTCGAAACGGGCAAACACAAACAGTTTCAGTAACCATAGGAAACCTATCATAACATTTCTTGCGGAAGCTTGGCTACGTAGTGACCTTGAAAAAAACAGGAAAACATGGGCATCCTCCAAGTTCAATGGGTAGAAGAACAGCGGTTGTTTTGAGTTATTGCTGTTCTTTTTAAAAAATAAAGTGGAAGAAGAAAAATGGTTTTTCTAGGCTTCTTCTTCTTTTAAAAAAAATGTTGCCGAGAAGAACAACAGTTGTTTTTTGGGTGTTGTTGTTCTTTCAAAATTTCAGAAAATTATTGTAATGAACCGATGGTTATCGCTATTCTTATAAGTTCAACGTTTAAAGTAAATGGTTTATGCAAGCTGAAATTGGAGTTATCGGCGGAACAGGCCTCTACGACCCTAAACTTCTCAAGAACGCTCAAGAAGTCACCGTTGAAACCCCCTACGGGAAACCTTCAGACTCCATAACCGTTGGAGAGTTGGCGGGGAAATGCGTGGCTTTTCTGCCCAGACACGGAAAAAAACACACCATCAGACCAACCAACATCAACGTTAAAGCTAATATTTCCGCGTTAAAGAAGCTTGGCGTAAAACGCATTCTTGCACCATCAACCGTCGGCTCTCTTCGGGAAGAGTATCATCCGGGCGAAATCGTTTTCTGTGACCAATTCATCGATCGAACCACAAGACGCGAACAATCATTCTACACCGAAAACAAGGTTTGCCACATATCTGTTGCCGAACCAATGTGCCCCGAGCTAAGACAAAACCTGATCGCTGTGGCCAAAAAAATAGGCGTCAAGATGCATGAAACAGGAACTTACGTGTGCATTGAAGGACCGCGCTTTTCAACTAAGGCTGAATCCAAAATGTTTCGGCAATGGGGTGCAGATGTGGTTGGCATGACGCTGGTTCCCGAATGCGTCTTGGCTAGAGAAGCAGAAATATGCTACGCATCCATTTCAACCGTAACAGATTACGATGTTTGGAAAGACCATCCAGTCTGCGTTGACGACGTAGTTAAGATAATGAAGTCTAACATTGAAAACGTCAAACAGATAATTGCTGACACAGTTGCCCAGCTGCCGAATGAGTGCGCCTGCAAATGCAACGAAGCCTTGAAAGGGGCCTTTGTGTAAGGAGCGAAGCAAAAATGAATAAACCAGAAAAACCGCTGGATCTTAAATCGAAAGTTAGAAGAATACCTGAGTTTAAAGGCGTGGTTTTCTGGGATATCACCACACTTTTAAAAGACAAAAATTGCCTCCAGCAATCCATTAAACAGTTAGCAGACCATTACCGCGAAAAACCCATCGATGCAGTGGTCTCAAATGAAGCCAGAGGTTTCATCATCGGAGCCGCTGTAGCTTACGAATTAGGCGTGGGTTTTGTTCCTATAAGAAAGAAGGGCAAGCTGCCTTTCAAATGTGTTGACCTCACTTACAAAAAAGAGTACGAGTGTGACACAATCGAAATTCATGAAGACGCAATCGAAAAGGGCCAAAACATTTTGCTGATTGACGATTTACTCGCTACCGGCGGAACCGTGAAAGCAAATATTGAATTGGTTGAAAAGCTGGGTGGAAAAGTGGTGGGCTTAGGCTTTCTGATAGAGCTCTGTTATCTGGAGGGACGAAAAATGGTGGGCAACAAATACGACGTTTACTCGCTCATTCAACTAAAAACGTCAAACGGGTAACAACTTAATTCCGGGCTTGGCTTCAAAGAAGACGCAGAGTAAGCCTCCATTCTTTTCTTCTTATCGGGCGATAAAAATTATTGCGAATGGGCGCGGTTTGCTTTCTATGTGCCTTCTGACGAAAAAAGCTGGTTCTCGCCAAGCCCCAGCTTCTTTCAGCTGCAAGTTTCCAAGAGGCTGGCGATGTTATATTGATTTGTTGGCGTCGCCACACAGCAACACAGGTTTAATAACTATGCTTCGAGGGTTAACGTATTCAAGTGGTGGATTGTTTGGAAAATGTTTTTGCAGATTTAAGCAGCCAAATACTCGTGCCCTCCACTGCAGAGGCGAAAGAGAAGCCTAAAAGAAACGCTTTTGTTTTTGTAACCGCTAAGCCTGATTCAGGTAAAAGTGCATTGGAAGATTTGAAAAAAGTCGAAGGAGTCATCGAATTGTATCTTTCCCATGGAGCTTACGATTTTGTCGTAAAAGTAAGCGGTGAATCCTTGGATCATATTCGGGAAATCGCCCTTAAGCAAATAAAGAATCTAAGCAGCATCAGCTCAACTTTGATTTTAACGTTAGTTTAGCTTATCAGCACCGGCGAAAAAGCGGGGATTTCCAAAGTTTTCAGTTGAAAATAACGCTTCAAACCGTAAACAAACGCGACAAAATTTAGTTCTCCTTTTTTCGGGGCATAAGCGAAGTCTTTGTATTTTGAATGTAGCTGCTCGATTATTTTTATTTCAATCAGTTTAGCCGCTGACCCGAAGATATCTTCCAGCGCGCATGCAAAATCTTCAATTTTACCAGGAATCTCGTTTTCGTTAATGCCGTAATTATTTTTTAGTTGACGGTAAATGGCTTGCTTGTTGGCGTTTCCCAATGCTGAGAGAATATTATCTATTGCCTGTCCTAAAGCATCTTCAAAAACAGCTTCAGATTCTTTGTTTCGGGATACGAGTGAACACGAAGCACTTACGATGATTTGAGGTTGACCCATTTTCTCGTCTCATGTTTCTGTTGATATGTTGTTCTTAACTACATGTATATCGTAACATTTAATATATGAACAGACCACTCAAAAACCGATATATTCTGAAAATCGAACATATCCAAAAAAAAGAAATTTAAATAACCCTAAAAATAAGATTGGACGAAACCGCACCTGTCAGGCTCAACGAAAAATGTCTCCCATAATGTTTTACAATTTCTCGCTCGAGTCTGAAATTGAAGAATTAAACGCCAAAATGTAATTCAACTCCACTCCGCTTGGCAGACCTAACCACATCTAAAAACGTTCAACAGTTTACTGCTTCCCATTAAGCCAAAATAGCCTTTGCATTTCGCAGATAAACCTGAAAATCACTCTCAGAAAATAAAACGAAAACTACTTTCTCAAGCTTATCTTCTTTTTCCAAAAAATCTTTTACAGTTCTTACAGCTATTTGGCTGGCATCTTCAATCGGGTAACCGTAAGCTCCAGTACTAATTGACGGAAACGCAATTGTCTTGAGCCCTTTAGCAGCCGCAAGCTTTAACGAGTTTCTATACGCTTGCTTCAAAAGTTCAGCTTCCACATGGAATCCTCCCAGCCAAACAGGCCCAACTGTGTGAATAACAAATTTAGCTTTTAAGTCGCCGCTTGACGTAATCACTGCTTTCCCCGTTGGCAGACCATCAGGCCACTCTGTAGCTCTAATGCGTTTGCATTCTTCAAGAATTTTAGGTCCGCCTTTGCGGTGAATTGCTCCGTCCACTCCGCCGCCGCCCATCAGAGAAGAATTTGCCGCGTTCACTATCGCGTCTGCTTCAACTTCTGTGAGGTCTCCCTTGATTAGTTGCACAGTGGCTTTTCCAACTTGAAATTCCATGAGCATATTTCACTCTTGCTTACTATATAACTGTGCTAAAGACTGACGCCAGGGCTGAACCCATAAAGTACGCACCGAAACCGATGAAAACTGCCACACAAAAAAGTGTCATCCCCATTCTAACCCTCTGATTCCAACGTTGAGACCAAAGTTGCTGTGACTTAAAAATTGCCAATGCTATAACTGTGTAAAATGACAAATCGCAGAGCCAATGCACCCCAGCAAACAGCGAGAAACCAACTACCCCAAACAGCTGAGCATTAAGAATCAGAGCTGTGCCAATCGTTAACCACCAAAGGATAAAACCTGCGTTTACTGCGGTGGTATAAACGCCTGCAAGAACGGATTCCCGACTGGAACTTACAGGTACCTCTTCAGTCTTATGTCGTTTCCTAAACGTTTGAACACCCATCAAAACCATCAATAGCCCGCCGACCAGCTCCACTGTAATCTGACCAAAACTTGGAATCGTAAATTGGCTCAAAACGAAAAAGATGACAAACATCAATGGAAACTCCACTATTCCGTGGCCAACAGCGATCAACGCGCCTGCAGCTTTACTTTTAGCGGCTTTCTGAATAGTCACGGCGAATAAGGGTCCAGGCATTAAAACACCCGACATCGAAATTAAGAAAACCGAAGCCAAAAACAAGTATTCGTTAGTGATAAACGCCATTGATCCCTAGCACTGCTCCTCCGTGTTAATGCTTCCTTCCCTCGGTAATTAAAAGAACCCTTGACCACCGCCATTGCTGTTGCTGCAACTCAACAGTTAACTCTGCTTGCGTAAACATTTCGCGTATTTTTGCGGGGCTGTTAAATCTAAAATGCTGGACAAAAAGCGATAACCAACTTGGAATAACGATATCAGCCAGAATAAACCTTCCTTGAGGTCGTAAAACGCGTGCGATTTCGCTGATGCCCTTAGCCTGATTTGCCCAATGGTGAAATGAAAGAGTGCTAAAGGCAAGGTCAACCGAGGCGTTAGGCAGAGGCAAAGCTCCAGCCATCGCAACATGGAATTCTGCTTCTGAAAAAAGCAGGGTTGCCTGCTGTATCATTTTTTCAGCTGCATCAACACCAACCAAACGGGCTTTGGGCCATTGCAGCTTGGCTTTTCTAAGCAGCCGCCCCGTTCCGCAACCCACATCCATAATGACTTCTGGGCTGCTTTGATCCTTAGCTAACTTTAAAACTCTTCTCTGTACTCTATCAAAAAAATATCCTTGGCTACTTTCGGTCTCGTAAGTTGCTGCTCTGCGGTTGAAGTGTTCAACATCAGGGTTTTGCTGCTTTGTTTCCATGGTCACTTTTCCCATATTAATTGGAACAAACGTTTATCTTGCTTAAGTATTCGCGGCTAATTAGCCTATTTTCTGGGTAGCCGTATACAAAAGCATCACCAAAACACAGTTAATCGCATCTTTTCCCCTTCAGAAGCCTCGTCTGCATCTCCACGATTTCACCGCTATCTTTCGCCAACGAGTAATTCTCAAGCAACACGCTGTTTAACTCCAAAAACGTGTGTCCCCATGTAAAAATCGACAAAAGCTCTTCAGCGTCCTTCTTGAAATCCGCAATATACAATGCAGCCGCGATCGCTTCAGCCGTAGTTAACTTTGTCCATTTGCCAAAATTAACGGGGTTCCCCGCAATCAAGATGGGTAAGCAGCGGCTCGTCCCTCTAACCTGTTTACCCATTACTTTCTGGGCATGTTCCCAACTGCAATCCAGCGCAGCCAACCCGAATTGTTCAAGCCTTCCCCTGTCGGCTGGAGAAAACGCGATTTCACCAAAAGGATTCAATACGATGGCTCGCTTTGGCAAAAACTTCGCTCTAGTGACTATTCTGGCGAATCCCCGACGTTTAAGCCTTAATGCAGTGTTCTTTTTTGGGTCATCTTGAGCCGCATGATAAATGCTGATCCTGACGGATAAAATTGGTTTTTGCGCTTCAGGTTTAGTTTCCATTTGACTTGCGCACCTTCAAATGACTCATGGGATCATCCAAAACCTGAGGAATCCAATCAATAATGTCAGATGCAACCATGTGAAAACCAATTTCATCTGCAACAAAATCGCCTGCGGCACCATTGACAAAGGCGCCTGCAACTGCGGCTTCAAACGGATCGACGTGTTGAGCCATTAAACCTCCCACAATGCCGCTGAGAACGTCGCCTGTTCCCCCAACAGTCATGCCTGGGTTACCCGTGAAATTCAACTTTACCCTTTCGGCATCACAAATTATGTCAACTTTGCCCTTTACAAGAACAACAGCGTCAAGTTCCTCAGCGGTTTCCTGCACTGCCAAGACGCGTTCTTCTTGGTTTTCAGGTAAAGTTTCGCCTGTCAGAATTGCGTATTCGCCTGCGTGGGGCGTAAGGACAAGGGGAACTTTTAAGGGTCTTTTGAATTTGGCGAACGCTTTTAGCCCGTCCGCATCTAGAAGCAGGGGTTTCCCAGCCTTCTCAACTTCTTCAATGCATAATTTGACGAATTCTTGGGTTTCAGGTTTTAACCCCATGCCTGGCCCCATCGCTACCGCGTCAACAAGTTTCAAGTACGGTTTTAACGTTTCTACGTTGCCCGGGTTCAGGTGGTCTCCGTCAAGTTTTATCGTTATCAAGTCAGGAGACATTGAGGAAATCGCGTAAGCCACCTTTGCTGGGGCAGCAAGATAAACAAGATCTATGCCTGTCCGAAGAGCACCAAGAGAAACCAAAGTTGGGGCTCCTGAGTAAACTTCGTTTCCGCCAATAACCAGAAGACGCCCAAAATCTCCCTTATGAGCCATCGGATTACGCGGTTTCGTAACCAAGAAAACGTCGCCTGGACCTGCAAACTGCTCCATTTCCCGAGGCACCCCTATATATTTTACAACGAGTTCACCAACGTATTTTTTCGCTTTGCTTAACCCCAGCTTTGACTTGTGGAATGTCACTGTCAAATCGGCTTTTACAGCGGTGCCTAAAACTTCACCTGTGTCTGAATCTATACCTGTGGGGACATCGACCGCTATTTTGAACGCATTCAAAGAATTAATGTAGTCAACTACTTGGGAAATCGGCG
Source organism: Candidatus Bathyarchaeota archaeon (assembly GCA_963828195.1). Taxonomy (GTDB): domain Archaea; phylum Thermoproteota; class Bathyarchaeia; order Bathyarchaeales; family Bathycorpusculaceae; genus Bathycorpusculum. Next base: position 97,739 of record CAWHDT010000005.1, on the reverse strand, counting down.
GCTTAAGTTTTCCTTTAATGCCCGTTCCCAACAAGGCGTCGATGACTACGTCCGCAGAAACTTTGGGTATAACAGAGCTGTCTGTTACCTCAACTATAGGAGTTTTATCTTGGGTCCACTGGAGAATCTCCCAATTTTTCAAGGCAGCTTCATGGTTAATATCGCGGCTTCTGCCCACGAGAATGACGACTACACCGTAACCTGCCGCTGAAAGGTGCCTGGCAGCTACGAAGCCGTCGCCGCCGTTTCCGCCTAAACCGCAGAAAACAGCAATTTTGTTTTCTTTTGGGAACCTTGAAATGGTTTCGCGGGCTATGTTGCGCCCTGCGTTTTCCATCAGTTGAAGGAGACTTATGCCAAAGTACTCTGCGTTGGTTTCAAGGGCTCGCATTTCGCGGCTTGAAATGGTTGAGTTTTGTTTTTCAGCCTGCATGTTGATGCCTGAATAAATTATTGTGCCCTGTTAAGAGATAAGCCTATCCTAAGCGGTATACGAAAGCATCACCAAAACAAACTAAAAGCCTCACTTGTTTTGAGGTCGGTAACATTTTCCGATGTACTCTTTCGAAATTATCATGGTGGAAGTGAACAAGAATGTCAGGCATTGTTCTAACTTTCCGAAACGAAATCCTGCTTCGTTCCCGAAGAAACCTTGAATAAAACATAGGCTAAAACTGACATGGTCTCACCATTTCACTACGCTCGCAAAACCTTAATTACCTCTCCATTGACGAGCGGCTTCAAAAAAGTTTATTCGATAGTACCCACTTATTTTATGTTAAGCTTCTGAATGTATTCTGAACGAAAAAATGATAGGTGTTTTGTTTGAAAAAAAACTATGTTATAACAAGTTCCGATGCCCTTTTGATAACTGACATCCAAAAAGACTTCATGCCCGGCGGCGCCCTTCCCGTTGAAGGCGGCGACGAAATAATTCCTGTTTTAAACGCTTATGAGCGGCGCTTTGAAGATGCCAAAGCACATATTTTTGCCTCAAGAGACTGGCACCCAATCAATCACGTATCCTTCAAAACACAGGGTGGTCCTTGGCCGCCCCACTGCGTGCAGGGAACTGAAGGGGCAAAATTCAGCCCCGACCTTAAGCTGCCTGATGGCGTCGCGGTGATTTCTAAAGCCACAAATCCAGAGCATGAAAGCTACTCGGTTTTCGACGGAACAAGCTTCGCTCATGAACTAAAAATGTGCGAGACCAAACGTCTTTTCATCGGAGGTTTAGCAACAGATTACTGCGTTTTGAACACGGTTCTTGACGCCCGTAAACTTGGCTACGTGACGGTTGTGCTGGCGGATGCAACCTTGGGAATCAACTTGGAGCCGGGCGATGTTGACCGGGCAATGGCAGCGATGCTTAAAGCTGGAGGTGAACAAGCTACAAACGATGATTTTCCAGATGCTGTTGATGACCTGCCGCTAGGAGAAGCTGAGCCTGATGTCTTGGAGAATAAGCCTTCTGAGAGAGCGGTGGTTAAGAAAAAAGCAAGAATGCGTTCTAAAGGAGCGGCAAAAAGGGTTCGTACTGAAAGCACACGCTGAATTTTCTCGAAGTACAACGAACCTTATATAATCATACTTTTTTATTTTTAAAAAAAACCAGCCTGATTAATTAACTGTCTCTTCAACTTACCAAAATTGGCAACTAACCCGTTTTTTGTTGCTCAAGAATCTAAAAATGGGTCAAGTGAAGCCCAACCACGCATTTCTGCAGTAAAAGCCCCTCGCGTTTCCTGCATTTGGCGGTGCAACCATTTGAAAAAGACCTAATTTTGAAACATTGTTGTAATTGGCTTTAATTAATTTTGATTTTCAATGTTTTTAGCCAGTTTTCGCGCTTCTGTTAGCGGGTTTATTCAGTCTTATCAGGTAGTTTTAGCTTGCAGACTCGGTTCAGCAGTTCAAAATTGAGTTAATGTTTTTTTGATGCGAGGCGAAACTATTCCGAATGGTAATTTTTTACAATAAATAGTTAAAAAATAGTTTGCTATGTTATTGGATTATCATTAAAACGTTAAAAATACCATGCTAGCCACTTGTTCTTGCCTGTACGAGACGCGAAATCAGAAACCTTCGCAAAATTTATCACACAGCCAAAAGCGATGTTGCTGTTTTTTATTGCTCGCCCATGACCTGGATTATTACGGTTCTTTTCCTCGGGTAAACATCTGTTTCAACAAAAAGCAGCGACTGCCAAGTTCCAAAAGCTATGTGGCCACCAACTATGGGCAGTGTTTTATCTGGCGGAAAAATCATTGAGCGCAAATGTGAATGAGCGTTAGATGGATGATGATATTCCTTGTTTTTTGGCGCAAGTTCCTCCAACAGCGCTTTAATGTCGTCTAGCAATGCAGAATCGTTTTCCGTCAAAATCAGGATGCCTGTTGCGTGAGGCGCGAAGATATGAACTACTCCGTTTTTGACGCCTGAAAACGAAACCTCCTCCTGCACTTTGTCAGATAAATCAATAAAGTCGATTTCGCCCCTCGTGGTGAAGCTGTAGCTTTTGTTTACAACTTTAAAGTTTGACATTGCAACCTCTTCTAATTGTTTATCACATGAAGCGCTGAAAAACGTTTCTAAGGGTACAAACTTCATGAAATCCGATTTTCGCAAAAGGCAAAATTGACGAGGCTTCGCCGCCCGAACGCCTCACCAAAACAAAAATAACGTGGATAATTGCAAGTAATGTTGAATTTTGCATGAAAGTTTAAGATTCTTTTGACGTTTATGTGTTTAAAATGAACGTTCTTACTGGCTTTCGTTTAATAAAAAAGTTGTTCGGCATGCATTTTTCTAAATATAGTCAGGTCAAAAGCTGAGAGTCAACCTCTTACTGACCCAAAACCGATTAATTTAGCCCCAAAAAAATAATTTTAAGTGATACTGAACATGTTTAATGGCTTAAGGCGTCTATTTTCTAATTTAAAAAATCAGTTGCGCTCTTGTTTGCTCTTTTTAACCGACTTTGGTTTTAAATCTGCAACGTATATATAAAGTTCGTTAGGCTTCGAAGTTTTTTGAAAACTTAAGCTGCCGAAATTAAGGCAGTCAAGCTTTTTGGTTGATGCTTTTGTATACAAAGCTCTTAAGGTCGGCTGGCTTCTGGGCTCGTGAAGTTCTAATAATAGCGGAAGCCGCTAAGCTTGTTATGTAAGGTTTTAAACAAGCGGAGCTGGACTTGTTTATTTGGCAATTCTAAAAATAAAGCAGCAGGATGATTCTGGCTTTGCGTAGGCAGGAATTATTGCTTTAAAAGAAAAAGGCTTATCGCTGTTACTAATGCAAATAACACTGTTAGTCCACCGAACGCTGCGTGAACAGTATGATCTGTGGTTCCGCTAACCCCTGCAGTAATCAACCCTAAAACTAATGTCAGAATAGAAAGTATCCGTGAGGTTTTAAGTTTCGTTTCAATCACCTCGCTCTAGTATTTTAGCTTCTTTGCGGCTAAGCTATTGAACTTTTGAGACTTCTATTCGTTAGTTATAGCTTACGCTGGGGTCTTAGAGGCAAAAAATTTTTTATACCTAAAGGTGACATAATGGCTTGTTAGGGTTCAATCTATGGCCGAGTCAAATCAGATTTTATGGCCAACGCACTATGCCGTTGTAAATTGCCGTGTTGACGTCCGAAATGAACTTGAAATGCCTTCGGATCCAGAGGTCGTTTGGGCTTGGCTTATACGCGCGCAACTTTGGCCTACGTGGTATCCGAACTCAGCCAACATGCGCTTCATTGAGGGGCAGCCTCCTGACCTTGCTTTGGGTACGCGATTTAAGTGGAAAATCGGATTCTATAATCCTGATAAGGAAAGGCCACTGCCTTCAGTGTAACCGTGAACTGCAAAGTGCAGGAATTTCTGCCTCCTCAGCGTCTTGCCTTTGAGTTTCGCGGCACTGGGGATTCTGGCTATCAAGCGTGGCTAATTGAAAAAACTGAATCAGGTTGCCGTGTTGTTACTGAGGAGCGGCAGCGTGGCTTTCTCACACGATTGGTAAATGTGTTGGCTGGAAAACGAATGGTGAAGCAGCACCAAGTTTGGTTGGAAACATTAAGAGATAATGCAGCTAAAGGCTTGCCGCCTTAACCAACCCACATCTGAGTGAGCTGTTGCTTTTTCAGAAAAAATTATTAAATCTGTAAAAATTTTTTGCTCCCCACGTGAGCCTTAAAAAACGGTTTACCGTTTGCCATATTTTAATAAAATAATTGATTTTAAAGGTTATTTTGCCATAAAATTGGTAAAACATTGGTGTTTTTATGCGAAACTATGAAGCCGAAAATTCAGCCAGTTTTTTCCTATGGAAACGAAAATTAAAAAGCCTGATTCATGTCTAAACTGTCAAAAAGACCTTATTTTAGCCTTTTCTATCCACCCTATAGAGCACTGGCATGGAGAATATCGGGGCCTCATATAAGTACCCTCGAAAATCTCCATACGAAACAAACGGCTCACTTTTCGGTTCAACTTCGAGCATTTTACAGTTTTTCTCAAAGCCTTTGAAAACTTAGCTGATTTTAGACACAAATTATCAGCTACAAAAAATTTACGCAGTCACGCCGAAGTCTTAACATTTAGGCAGGAAACTTTTGTTTGATTGTTTCTTGGTGGAAAATAGTCTGTACTTTGTCAACAGTTTTTTAGAGCTCTATATTGCCCAGTGGGTTGAGACAGTTTTGCCTTTGACCTCAGCGGGGTGTGTTTGGTTTATGTTTTTGTATACAGCCTGACTGTCCGCGTTTTTTGGGCTTCACTAAGTTTTGGTGGGGGCGATTTTTTTTGTCTCTGAGGTGTCTTTGTTTGGGGTTCTTTCGGGTTCAGCGCTTGCTTTTGCATTGGTTACTGTAGCCTAATCAGGCAATATTTTGGTTGTGTGAATGAAGAAATTTACGTGTACGGTAACATTGGTGACGTCGGTATTACACAGAATTTCTACCGTAACCAGCGTTCTCCAGAGCACACCACCTTTTGAGTCGTATACAAAAGCATCCACACAACAAACTTTTTCAGGCACTTCTATGCAACAATTTGTATCTCCAAAGCCTATAAAGTAGCGACATAAAAGGGGAAAACAGTTTGAGCACTGAACTAGACAGAGTGAGGCTTCGGCGCTGGCGCAAAAGAGGCTTCTACAGCGAAACGGTGTTGGTTAAGCTTCTGCAAAAAAAAGGCTACAATGCCGTCCGGGTGCCAGTAAGTAATCCCAGCCTCAATCCGCTGCCAGACATCATGGCGAGAAAAGGCGCACACAGCTACGCCTTTGAAGTAAAAAACGCCACCTACTACGCCTACTTTCCCAAACAACAGATCGATAAACTCTTCAGGTTTCTCGACTTCTTCATCCCTGCCGACAACGGGCATAAGCACGCCGTCGTTGCAGCGCATCTGGGTAAACGTTGGCTTTTCAAGGAAATCAGCTGGGTAGATTGGGAGAAAAATAAGCTTCCTGAAAAAGTCAGAATTCTTAAGCGGGATAGAGGAAATCTAAACTTGGACACAACTTACAATTAGGCAATGTACGCAAATGAACCTCAAAGTATATTATTAGAGGCTGAAACCTCTCTCTATACCGGAGAAAAGATCTAAACTGGAAAAGCAAAAAGGCGTCACAGTAAATGCCCAGGATCTGGGAAAAAAATACCCGATCGGTAACGAAACACTTGAAGTCCTAAAAGACGTAACTTTCTCAATTCCCAAAGCCAAATTCGTCGTGCTAAGCGGGGCTTCGGGTTCGGGAAAAACAACATTGCTTAACATTATCGGCGGAATTGACAAGCCGACAAGCGGCAAAATTCTCGTCAACGACCAAGATTTAACTGTTCAAAACGAAGATGCTCTGTCAGATTATCGATGCAACAATGTGGGCTTTGTTTTTCAAGCGTACAATCTTGTTTCAACATTAACAGTTGCTGAGAACATTGCGTTCCCGATGGAGTGGATTGGGACGTCTGAGGAAAAAGCGGAGACGCGGATAACCGAACTTCTTGAAACTGTAGGTTTGCAGAATAGGGCGAACCATTTTCCAGCCCAACTTAGCGGCGGTGAGCAGCAACGGGTAGCTTTTGCACGGGCATTGGCTAATGATCCACAGCTTATTTTGGCGGATGAACCCACCGGAAACTTGGATTCTAAAAACAGTTTGAAAATCGTTCAAGTGCTCCAGCTGCTTAAAAGTAGGGGCAAAACTGTTATTGTTGCAACTCATGACAGTGAAATAAAAGAGTTGGCCGACATAGTTTTATGTCTTGAAGACGGCAAATTGGCGGGTAGCAATGAGTAACGTTGCTTTCCCCATCAATGATTTGCTTCGCAGGCGCCTCCAAACAACCTTAACTATTGTCACCTTGGCGTTAAGCGTCGCATCCACCCTGTTTCTGCTGCTTTTCAGCGGACGTTTAGGCGTTGGTTTTACCGCCTCTACGGGCGTCTTGACACAGGGTTTGACATCAATTTTTTCACAGTTCATGTTTTTTATCGGCATTTTAATCTTTGCAGTGGGTGCAGCGCTAACTTCGTTCATTGCTTTCTTTATGATGGCACAGCGAACCCGAGATTTCGGCTTAATAAAGGCGGCTGGATGCCCAAACAGCCTCGTTGCAGGTTACTTTATGACGGAACTCTTTACAACGACTCTCGCTGGATGTGTTTTAGGTATACTGCTGGGTTTTTTAATGGATTTTGGCGTAGCTAGCTACGTTTTTTCAAGCTACCGATTGCCCAATTTATTGTATATTCCTGCAGTTTTCGTCGTGTTTTTTGTTTTGTCGCTGTTTTTTGGTCTCTGGCCTATCCTGAAAGCTTCTAGAATGTCGCCGACAAAGGCGTTGTCACTAGTAAACTTTTATGGTTTAATCACAGCCAGCAAGCATAAATCGTTGTCAAAGTCCCGTTTAACATGGGCTATCGCTGCTCGAAGCATGCTCCGCCGACAATCAGGGACCTTACGAATATTTGCTTTACTTGCGATAGTGTTTATTTTGCTTACAATTTCGATTGCAGGAGGCATCATTGCTGAAGGCACAACAACCACATGGGTTCAAAACACCGTTGGCAAAAACACGATTGCCATAGCTACAAACAGTATGGGCAACCAATATGAACAGTTGCTTTCAACATTTTCGGGCGCCAAAGCAGCAGCCAACTTTAATTATTCAGATCCAAACTTGATGATTCCCCAAACAATCATCAATCAATTAAACTCCTTGTCCACTGTAGGTTCAGTTGATTCACGTCTTGTTTTACAGGGAACCGTGCAAGAGGTCTCTAACTACAGCTTTGGAACTACATCGGCTGATACCGTTATAGTTGGCGGCGATCGACAGGGAAATTCAATAATTATGGGGGTTGACCCCGCTACTCTTGCTGGAACCTGGCACGTTGAAGGCCAATTTTTAAGTTCACCCGACAATTATGACGCAGTTGTAGGCGACTCAATAGCTGTTACCATGTACACTGCTGATCCCAGCAAGGGCATAAGTCAAGCCAATCCTCTTGTGGAAGGAATATCTTTTGAGAACGTGACCTTTAACATCGTTGGGACCTGCGTGGACCCCACAAACAATGGCTATGTCACCTACCTGCCCATTCAAACGTTAGAAAGCATCTCAGGCGAATTCAACCCCAACCTGCTACTGTTAACGCTGAAAAACTCGGCTGACCAATCTGCGGCTATTGCGCAAATTAAAACTTTGGTTCAATCGACGGATCCAAGCTTGAATGTTTTCCAGTTAGATCGCACTGTTGACAAAAACACGAGTTTTTTAGCCTCAGCCTGGCAGACCGTAATGATTATTCCTCTATTTACTTTGGTGTCTGCTGCTCTTTGCATGTTTAGTTACATGATGCTTGCCGTGGATGAGCAGCATCAAGAATTCGCCGTTTTACGGGCTATTGGTGCTAAACCTAAATTTGTCGTCGTTGTTTTGGCGATACAAAGCATAATTATCCTGCTTTCAAGCTTTGGCGTTGGAATATCACTCGGCACCATTATTACGTTACTTATTTTGCTGCCTCAACCCATAGTTACGGGCTTTACAATCTTGGAGATAACTGGTTTGTTGTTTGCAGCTTTGGCTGGAATCTTGCTTTTTAGTCTCTACCCAGCTTTTAGGGTAGCTAAAAGTTCGATTTTAAAAATTATGACTTAAAGAATTGAAGGTTTTCGGAAAATACTTAATCGATTCGGTATAAACTGGCAACTGGTTCAAGAAATCCTGCAGCTGAAGCACAGGCACAATAGGCACGTCATAATAGAACTTGAAAGAGCTAGGCATCAGCGACAATATGCATGGAATAAACTTTGCCTTATTCCATTGTGTGCATTCAAAGTTTAGTTTGATTTTTGGCAGCGAATCCGCAAATGCTTTTGTGCGGTCCAATTGTGATTCTACAATTCTTTTTAAAGCTGAAGGCGTAATTGCATGTTGCCAATGTTTGCAGTCTATACAGATGACTAAGGGCTTCTTGCAACCGACTACATCTATTTCCCATCTGCGCGCTGCACCTTTAAATCGAACATTATTTGACACAGTATAACCATAATTTTTCAGGGAAAAAGCTGTTATTTCTTCAAACTCCTGCCAACGGAGCAAGTTGCTGATGTGCTCCAAGTCTCCCCCTTCGGACACCGCTTTTACCGCCAATTTGAGCCTACTGTTTTTTTCCACTTCGATGCTGCCCTCTCTTAAATAAATGAGACCTTCATTTTGCAGTTTCCCAAGCAATTTTTGGGCAGTTGAGGATGGGATGCGGGCATCATTGTTGACATTTTCAATTAAAACTGGCCCTTTTTTCGTCATTTTAAGAATAGAAGTTAACAAGTTGCATTCAATATTCACAGATTACACCATAAAGTTTTGAAGTATTACTAGCAAAAAATTGAGTTTTCGACAAAACTGAAAAGAAAATCGGTGTAGGAAAGCCCCAACGGTATACAAAAGCATCAACCAAACACATTTTTAACTCTCCATCTCCTTCCCAAGTGAAGTCCTCATTTGCAGCAAATCAAAGTTACTATCGTCAAACTAATGCTATTCATCCCTGCAGAAATATCTTCTTTTCCCAAACTAAAAAATAGCTTGAATTTCGTTATCCGAAGCTGTTTAAGAACACAACGTGCATGGATGATTTAACAGGATTAGTTAATTTTTAACTTAATCTTATTATTTTTTTTAACTTTTACATATGAAAAATTTACATTCGATTGAATTTCGTAGGCAAGGAAACACGAAAGCAAATGCATTGCACCTCAACACTTTTAAAAAGGCTGGCGTGAGAGGCTACCGGCTGTCAAAAAACATTTTATTAACCCTCACATGAGGCCAATTTTAATATCTGCCAATAGCTATCTTCCCTGTTTATTGGCGTTTTTGTGTCACTATGTCATAATTGCAAGCTTTGGAAGAAGAAGAAAAACAGTTTTTCTAGTCTTCTTCTTCTTTTGAAAAAGAAAATCAGGATTGTCTTGTTCTTTTTGAAGAAAAGACGTTGGTCGAAGTCAATTTTAGTTTCTGATTTGCCGTTTTTTTAAACTAAGCTCGTCTATCTTTTCATGTATATTTAAGGTTCGTTGCTTTTCGAGACGTTTTAAGAAAGTAAAAAGTTAGACTTGAGGCAATAGGGCTCTTCAAAATATGTTTTGTTGATGCTAATGTATACGGCTTACACGTAATGCTAACAGTTTAAATTAAAAGAATAAGTTGGTAAAATTAAAAATTTTTTATTTCTCTTTCTCTTGAATTTCGCATTGAAGCCTTTTTATGATTTCATCAGCTCGCAGGGGCTCAATTTTTAAGGTGTAAAGTTGACTGGGGGTTCTCAGTTTAAGTTTTACAGTGTCTTTGAGTCTTTGTACTGAGCAATGCTTTGCTTTGGCGCTCATGGCTACGAACTTATCAACATCCGTTATTTCAGTTGGCATATTTTTTCACTCTATTTGGTGCTTTCATGGATGTAAGTCGAGTTTTTATCTGTTTTGGTGAAAAACAATTTTAACCATCACAAGTCGAAAAAATAACACTTAACTTAAGAGAGCCAAATACAGCATTTAAAAGATTAACATTTAATTTTAAAGAAAAGGGGTTCCGGTTTCTACTGCTGAACAGATGCTTTGTTGCTTAGGCTTTTTTTGAGCGTACTCCAAGCTTGAGATTAACTTCAATGGTGTATTCTTTGTCAGATTTTCCAACAGCAAAGTTCCAATCTTTAACTTCTACTTCCATGTCCTTGAATTGGCTTACAATTGCGTCTTTGTATTCTTGAGCAGTTTGACCGATTTTCTGTAACTTCTCAGTTATATTAATAGATGTTTCAGGCATAAATGCACCTCCTAAATACGAGAGTGATAACGCTAAAGTCATTGATAGTTGAGTGCTTTTAAAAATATGTGACTGTGCGACCACAGCAACAAAAATTTTTAAAGCTTACTATTTCCGTGCATGGTCTCCACTATAGCCTTGGTTCAGAAAACGCTGAAGAGCGATTTATAATTGGCGTCTGATGGTAGTGGAAGTTAACGATGTTTTGTTTGGGGAAGTTTGTTTGCGGAATAATGGTTGATGTTCTGGATGGGTGTGGTTTATGCCTGTGTACATGATGACGACAAAGAGAATTATGAAGACAATTTCAATTATGACTGCTATGAGGATCGCGTTATTGTAGCTTGAACGGTCTTTTGGAGTGATTGTTAATGTGATGTTGGTTGCTCCCTGTACAGGGCTGTTGCCTGGAATGATGTATTTGTATATGGTGTTATTCGTTTGAAGTATAACAATAGCTGGGGGCACGACTAAAGCAACCACCAGAAAAACAGCTGCAAGTGAAAAAACGGCTTTTCGATGCATAAAAATCAATTAAATAATATTCTTTTTCAAGTTAATAAGCATTAATTCAAGCAAAGCTACCAAAAACGAGGAAACCAAGTCAAACATTGGAGATTATGGTGGGCCGTACCGGACTTACCCCGTACACGGTATGAGTCCCTATCTCAAACTTACTGAATAAGGATATTTTGCGAATTTTGACCATGGTTTGAAGCTGCCCATCCCCATACCCGAACCAGACTGTGTCAAAACTCAGAGCTAAAGTCTAAGAATACCTGGCGCTCAAGCTATTGTCATGGATCATTATTCACTTGTTTTCTCTTTTTTACGTCTTCATCAAACCCATTAGCGCTCTAACTCCAAGAATGTTGAAGACCCGCCTTATGTTGTACGCAAGCATAGTAAATCCTACTTCTCCTTTGACCTTCCGCAAACCTTTCAAAAGCAAATAACCCTGATTGAATGCCCGCTTCATTGTTCCAAACGGATGCTCCGCCAACATCCGACGCAAACGCAACTTCTCTTTTCCCTCAGAACTCACAAGCCTTGCTCTAAGCCTGTCAACCGCATCCTGATATTCCCACCTCACCATTATCCTGCCCCGCCTATTTCGAGTACACCTGCTTCTAGAATCACAACGAGAACAGGAAACCGTTCTATAACGCCTACCACATTCAGGCTTACCCTTGAAACTTCCCTTCCAAAACCCCAGTTCCTTCCCACCAGGACAAACATAAACGTCCTTGACCCCATCGAAAATAAACCTTTCAGAACCAAACTCAGGCTCCGGTACACCCGCACTCTTAGTAGGATTGAAAGCTGGAATCGGCATGAACACCGTTATCCCAGCTTCCTCACATTTAACGAGATCATTCGCAACGTAGAATCCTTTGTCACTCAACACTTCCAACCGATCAACACCAAGCATCTGTTTTGCAGCCTTAGCATCAGTCGCTAGCTGATGGTGATCAGTCGAATTATTGATAACATCATAATCCACAATTAAATGCTGCTTCGCATCCACAGACGTCTGAATGTTGTAGCAGACCTCAAGCCTTTGACTGTCTACCCGCATCAAACGGCTATCAGGATCAACAAGTGAAACCTCCCTCTGGCCAGTTGCCTTCATTTGGCCTTGAATCTGCTCATATCGCTGCTTTTCCTCTTCAAGCTTGCATATTTTTTCCTTGAGATCATCTACATTGATGCTTTCATCTTCATCTGAGTCAGCCGTGTCGTTATGGTCCATTTCTTTGAGGTACTCTGCTATCTTTTCTTCTGTTTGTTTGAGCCTCAAAGCGACTGTTTTCTCGTTGAGATTGTTGCTTTTTGAGTTTACCGCTTTGAATTTGGTTCCATCAATAGCTATTAACTGAGCACCGTAAAGGTCCAGGCTTTTGCAAAGATAAACGAATTCCTTGAACACTCCCTTGATGCATTCTACGTTATTCTTTCGGAAGTCAGCAATGGTTTTGAAGTCTGGAGCCAACTTTTTCATGAGCCACATGGCCTCGACATTGCGGTGGCACTCTTTCTCGAGTTTTCTGCTTGATCTCACTTGGTTGAGGTAACCATAAAGATAGAGTTTTAGCAGGTCTGAAGGATCATAAGATGGTCTTCCTGTGTCTGCCAGTACTGAGTGCTTGAATCCGAGCTTCTCTAAGTTGAGGCTATCGATAAAGGCGTCAATGAACCGAACCGGGTTCTCTTTGTCAACGTAATCGTCGAGTATGTTTGGGAAGAGAACTGATTGATTTCTGTAATGGCCTGTTACGTGTTCGCTCATGGCTCTTCAGCTCTTTCTGTTGCTCTAAAGCCAGTCTAGATTTAAGGTTAACGGTAAATAGACGCAAAAAAGAGACTTTTCACACACTCTCGAACGGGTTCAAAACCTGTCTCTTTGAGGGCTCTCATAAGACCTGTTTTTAAGTTTACGGTTGTGCCGCGAGGATTAGTCCGGCTCGATCCGCAAACAATAGAGAACTACATTATGTTGAATAGCATCTCTTTCCCAGTTCCCAATAATAGAGAAATAAATCGTTTGCCCATCTTTAGTAACTTTGGGTCTTTTCCATAAAATACTGCGCTGTCTGCTCTGCCGTCGAATGAAAGCATGTTAATACCCGCAATTTTTTCACTGATTAACAATTGCTGGAACAACTTGAATTACTCTCTTTTCAAAATGATCTTTTATCTCTGGAATATTTCGTAGAATTTGCGGTTGCTTTCATCAAATAACAGTCTAACCGTAACACCTTTTTGGACCATATCGAGTGTTTTTGCGTCCAGGTTGCTTAACGGTCTTTGTCCGATAAGCCAAATGTATTTTTCAGCTCCCAATATTAGTCGTTCGGCATCTCGGTGTGTCTATTGTAATTATGGAAGTAAATGATCTTGAAACAGGCACAAGTGCTTTGCGTCGATTGTACTAATAATGAAATTCATCTTATTCTGAAAGAATTAGAGATCCACGTGAGTGCCACAAATGGCGAGAACTTTGATGATGATGCTGCAATCAAAAAAATTATGAAAGAAGAAGCCCTTAAACCACTTTTTCTTATGCACGACGATAGTTAAATGGTTACTTTAGAAAACTTCTGCTGAATAAGATAACCTATGCACTTCAATATGGACGCGCATTTTTGAAAAATCAACGTGTACAGTTTAAAACTAAATAGTTAGTTAGAAATCGCGCTGTAATTGCTAAACGGGTTTAAATCCCTGTTTGACGATATCTACATTACAGAGTGAGCGGTTTTGGAACAGTGGAAAATGTTTAGTCTCCAGTCTCTTACTGGTCAAATCCATCTTATTCAGCGCGCCTGAGATTTGGGCGTTTCCTGCGAATCACAAAAACGCTTACTATGCTAAAAAAAGACTATTAATGAATAAAATTAAGGAGAGAATAACTTGGCATATTTAACTCAAACCCAAAGTGGTCAACCAGTACTCATTTTGAAGGAGGGGACCTCTCGAAGCAGGGGTAAAGAAGCCCAGAGAAACAACATCATGGCTGCACGAGTAATCGGCGAAGTACTCAAAACCACCTTAGGCCCAAAGGGCATGGATAAAATGCTCATCGACAGCCTAGGCGACATAACAATAACAAACGACGGCGCAGCAATCCTAAAAGAAATAGACGTTGAACACCCAGCAGCAAAAATGATGGTTGAAATCGCTAAAACACAAGACGACATGGTAGGCGACGGAACCACAACCGCCGTGGTGTTGGCCAGTGAACTTCTCAAAAAAGCTGAAGAACTGTTGGACCAAAATATTCACCCAATAATACTTGTCAGCGGATACCGCAAGGCAACTCAAAAAGCAATCGAAATCATAGAGAAAAACGCTGTGCCCATCGACGTAGAAGATCAAAAAACAATGATGAAAGTCGCCTTGACGTCCATGGGCAGCAAAGCGGTGGGCGGTGCTAAAGAACACTTTGCGGAAATCGCCATAGAAGCTGTAAAGCAGATAGCCGAGAAACGTGGAGACAAGATGATAGCAGACATAGATAACATACAGCTGGTAAAGAAGACGGGAAAAAGCCTCATCGAGACGCAACTCGTCAGAGGCATAATCATTGACAAAGAAATCGTCCATCCGACGATGCCCAAAAAGAAAGAAAACGCGAAAATCGCACTCTTGGATTCTGCATTGGAAATTGAGAAAACCGAAATGAGCGCCGAAATACGCATACGCGATCCGAACCAAATGAAAGCTTTCCTAGACCAAGAGGACAGCATGCTCAAAGACATGGTAACCAAGATCAAAGCTTCAGGCGCAGATGTTGTGTTCTGCCAGAAAGGATTAGACGATATGGTTCAACACTACCTATCTAAAGAAGGAATAATGGCTGCTAGACGAGTCAAGGAGTCAGACATGGAGAAACTCGCAAGAGCAACAGGCGGAAGAGTTACCTCCAATTTGAACGATTTGAAGACGACAGACTTGGGTTTTGCCGGCTTGGTTGAAGAGCGCAAAATCGGCGACGACAAAATGATCTTCGTTGAGAAATGCAAAGATCCTCATTCAGTAGCTATATTGATACGAGCAGGGCTTGAACGAATGGTGGATGAAGCTGAAAGAGCACTTATCGACGCGCTTTCAGTTGTTTCAGACGTTTTTGAAAACAGCAAAATCGTTGCCGGCGGAGGAGCAGTAGAAATCGAAGTAGCCAAAGAGCTACGGAAGTACGCAACAAAAGTCGGTGGAAGAGAACAATTAGCTGTTGAAGCATTCGCAGATGCAATGGAAGTAATCCCTCGCACACTCGCAGAAAACGCTGGGCTAGATCCAATAGATTTACTTGTGGAGCTGAGATCAGCACACGACAAAGAAACCGGCAAATACATGGGCATAAACGTTTTCACGGGCAAAGTGCAGAACAGCCTCGACAACGGCGTAATCGAACCGATCGCCGTTAAAGAACAAGCAATCAAATCCGCAGCAGAATCAGCAGCCATGATACTACGCATTGACGATGTCATAACATCCAAAGCGCCAAAAGGCGGACCAGCCGGTGGAATGCCCGGCGGCTCCGAAGGTGAAGAATAAACACCCCCATTTTCTTTTAAAAAATTAACTGTTGTACGTTTTTGAAAAGATCTGCCCTGTTAAGGACTATGGATGAAAAAGTTACCTCGAATATTAACCCAGTTAATAGGGTTTTTTTGAAAATAGGATCTTTGTAATTGTTGTTAAGGGGTGTTAATATTGTGGGGGCATGCCGCCGTAGCCGCCGCCTGGCCTTCCGCCAGGAGGCATACGTGGAGCTTTCATCTTTCCAGAGGCGATGACGTCATCAATCCTCAGTATCATTGTGGCAGCTTCGGTGGCAGACTTGATGATCTGTTTCTTAACAGCTAAAGGCTCGTAGACTTCTAGGTCTTTCATGTCTTTGATTTTTCCTTCCAAAACGTCTACGCCTGCCCATTTTTCGCCTTTCTCATGGCGGGTTCTGAGCTCTAATAGCAGATCTATGGGATCGAGACCGGCATTTTCACCCAACGTCAGTGGCACAATTTCCATGGCCTCGCCGAAGCTTCGGACGGCAAGCTGTTCTCTGCCTGGCAGGGTTTCAGCATAGCTTCTTAGTGCTCTAGCGATTTCCATTTCTGGGGCACCCCCTCCCGCAACGATTTTGGGCTCCTGAACTACGTCTTGGACTACGCATAGTGCATCGTGAAGTGATCGTTCAGCTTCATCAATAAAGCGTTTATCTGCACCTCGTATGAGGATAGCTACTGCGTGCGGGTTCTTGCATCCTTCGATGAAGGTCATCTTGTCGTTGCCGATCTTCCTTTCCTCAACGATTTCTGCAAAGCCTAAGTCGCTTGTTAAGAGGCTGTCTACGTTATTGACAATTTTTCCGCTGGTGGCTTTTGATAGTTTCTTCATATCCGACTCTTTGACTCGATGTACGGCTAAGACTCCTTTCCTAGTTAAGAAGTGCTTGACAATGTCGTCTATGCCTTTCTGGCACAAAACAACGTTGGCGCCTGAGGCAACTATCTTTTCAACCATTGCTTTGAGCATATTTTCTTCTTCTTGTAGGAAAGATTGGATCTGTTCTGGGCGTTCAATGTTGATTTTAGCGTCAAACTCGGTTTTTTCAATTTCAAGCGCGCTTTCTAATAATGCTATGTTTGCTTTTTCCACCCGTTTAGGCATGTCTGAGTGAACAACTTCTCTGTCAAGAACTAACCCTTCGATAAGTGTGGTTTCTGCAACGGATTCGCCTGGCTTTTTCTCCACCATGATATCGTCTAAGTCTACTGTGTAGTCGTCTCCTACTTTTTGGGCGACATGCAAAACAGCTTTGACGACTATGTCTGCAAGCTGTTCTTTGTTCGTAGCTACCAGCTTACTGGCCATAGAGGTTGCCGCGACCTTCATCAAAAACTCTTTTTCCGTAGGATTAACGGAAAACGCAATTTTTTCAAGTGTTTCAAGAGCTTTATCAGCTGCTTTGCTGTATCCTTCGACAATTAGGATGGGGTGTATGCCCTTGTTTACCAAGTCTTCAGCTTTTCCTAAGAGTTCGCCGGCAACTATGACCGACGTGGTGGTTCCGTCTCCTACTTCCGCGTCTTGGGTCTTAGCTACTTCAACCATCATCTTAGCAGCTGGATGGTCAATATCCATCTTGTCTAGGATAGTTCTTCCATCACTGGTAATGATTACATCGCCAGAACTATCCACCAACATTTTATCCATTCCTTTGGGGCCTAACGAACTTTTTACGGCTTCCGCTATTGTTTTGGCCGCAATAATATTGTTACGCTGGACATCCTTTCCTCTGGATCCAGATCCTTCTCTCATAATTAGAACAGGCACGCCACCTGCTTGCGAAGACAAAAACTATTCCTCATATATCAATACAGGTATGATTCAGTTAAGGCTTTCCTAGTTTTGCTCCGAGCCTAATTTCGCACTATTCTGAGTCTATTTCTACTAAACAAAACTATTTTTAAATAGAATGTCAAGTCTGCTTATGGTTTATATCTTAGTTTTGAGTCTTCTCTCTTTTGAGAGCGTTGTTTTAAGGCTATTTTTTTGATAGTTTCTAAGCATTCTCCTGAGAACTGTCCAATAAATAATGAGAAAATGAAAAAAATAACATTGGATTACCTGAAAAATTGGGTGACTTGGAAAAGAAACATGGCATCAAAAGAATCGGAGTCTGGACTGTAATTCCTGAACATTTGACTGTTTGGGTGTATAAAGCCCCAAGTTCAGAAAGCCTCCAGAAATTCTCCATGGAGCCCGACATGATAAAATGGATGGCTTGGAACACCAGCGAAATCAAGCTAGCCATGAGTCTAGAAGAAAGCATAAAACTGCTAAAATAAGCCATCTGCGTTGCACAGTTTTGGCGCATAATAATAGCAAACTTGTCTTTAGGTATGATTTGTGGTTTCTTTTGGTCACTTGATTTTGGGAAGTCCTGTCTCAAATATGAACAATACTTGTCGTCCAAGCGGTCGCAGTACCCTATTTCCATTCCTGAGGAACTAAGCAGACCATATTCGGTTCATCCAGGCATCCAAGATGTGACGTGTGCTAGTTCAACTCTTCTCATTTGAGGCAAAGTAGTTATTCTCAATTAGCTGAACAACAAGTGTGCTCAGGTTTTTGAGAAGATCAATGAATTGGTCAAACTTGTTTTGTCCAAAATTCGCAATTCTCTTTTCAGGTAGCCAAGCAACATACTGCTCAAGACTGTTTTTCGCAGCTGGATCAACGGCATACTTATCTTCGGATAGTAATATACCCAGTTTGTTTGCTAATTTGGTTTTGACTATTTCTTTGAATTTAGGTTCAACCATTACTCTGAAGCTAAAAAAAAACTCATCGTCAATTCTATCTCTGATCAAGAAATGTAGACTTCGCACTCCTTTTAGGTCATCAGCAAACCTGTAGAATTCAACAAGCACATTTTTTACCGAGTCAGGATTGTATTTGAAAACGGCTACACACCATTTATTCGAAGTTGCCATTTAATATCGATAAGCGTTTCTCAAGATTACACTTGAGAATATTGCTTTGTTTGGTTCTGTTAACTCTTCTCGGGATTTGGCTTTGAGGGTAATTCTCTGTTAACTCGTGTACATTATCTGATTGAAGCCATTGGGCAAGAAAAGTTTAAGCGATTCGTGAACAATAAGCATTTGATTAATAAGGTGAAATTAATGATAAAAAGAAAAGTGGAACTTGTCTTCATCGACAAGGAAGGGAAATGGTACCCTTTAGACGAAGTCGATCGCGAAGAATTAGCGCAAGGTTTAGAAAAGATCTCCAAAGAAGTCGCCAAACGACTGCAACTGTTAAAAGAGCAAAGGTAGAAACATCCATTCCAAAAAACAATTTTTCAAGTGCCTTTGAAACTTAAATATAACTTGCCACTAACAAGATAGCGGAGATTGTTTTATGAGTAGTTTTCCAGTGTCTTTACCTGCAAATTGGGAAGAGTTCTTGAAACGTTTAGCTGAAGAACATGAAATTGACGTGGGCAAGGTTATTGGTGGATTGTGTGATTGGGCTTTTTCTAACTCCGAATATAAAGCACAGTTTGAAATTTGGTTGGATAAGGCTTATCCACCAAAGGGTGAAGCTGAAGATAAAGCAAGTGCTGAAGGCGAAGAAGCAAGTGAGGCTGAAGAAGAAAGCGAAGACGAAGCTGAAGAGGAAGTCCACGAGGACAGAGACTACAGTGAAGACAGAGAATTAAAGCCTTAACGAGGTCCAATGTAAAAGGGATTATCTTTAGTTGCCGTCTCGTTGAAGATACAAAATCCGCTTCAAAATTAGCGCCTGAAACGGGTATATATAGCCATTTTGCGTGGATTTGTTGATGTAATTCCTCTGTCATGTTTGTACCAAAATATTTTATTGGGGTTAAGTTTTTTATCGCAAACTTGGCATCTTTTACCATCTATGCTACTATGTATTTTGACGGTTTTGCACTCGGGGGTTTCACTGATTACTTCACGCTGAACTTTTTATTTTGCTATTAATTCATCAATTCTTTTTTATAGCTGTCCGTCATGTTCTAACCTTCTTAAAGTTCTTATTCTTCTCGATATAGTTAAGGCATCTGTTCTTCAACTTTGGATAGGAAACTGAACGTAACATGTTTTTCACTTAAAAAAGCGTCTATTCTTTACTTGACAAGTTCTTCTCTTGGAACAAGAAATGTAGGGTACTCTATTGAATCACCTGATTTGCCACCTGTTTTTTTGTGGCCTTTCGTGCATCTCATTCCGTATCTTGTTTTGATTGCATTTTCCCAAACCTTTTCCGTTGGTGCACCACATATTGGGCATTTAAAATCTTTCATATATTTTCACCTAAAACAAGAAAAAGTCAAGAGTGCATAAGTCGTAACTGTATTTTTCCAATTTTTTTCTCTCCTTTAGCGTTATGTTGACTGGTTCTTTAAGTCTTCCTACCAAAGAAAATGAGTTAAGGTTTTTTGCCTTGTTTTTCTAAGTCTTCCAACGATTCCTTCAACTGTTCTTGAAGAGTTGTTTGCGGAACTGGAAAAAAGTTGAGTAAGAAAGGAATCATGTACTTCAAGAGCTTGAAAGAAAATGAAGTAGTCAGATGCCATCATACTCTGGGCAGGTGGATTCGCAATAATTGGGGATTAGAGTGAAGATCTCTTAAATTTTTTCAAGAGAACTTTATAAGTGTAGTAACTATTACGATTTTTTTAAAAAGTGAGTTGAAAAATGCATGTTTGAGGAAGAGGAAGAAGGGGAAGAAGAGTTAACTGAAGAAGATTGGGAAGAAGAGGACTGGTAAATATTCTAAAACTATGATTGTTTGCATTTTTCCATGCTTTATTTGTTCATGCTAAAATAGTCAAAAAGTTAGTAAGGCAAAAAATATGTTATAAAAAGCTAATGATGCTATAGCGGTGAATGATATAGATACGAAATATTCTTTGACGCGACCGTCTCATCACTTGACGTCTTCGCTCCAACTATTATAGAATGGAAATCGCTGTTAAAGTTTGTTTATTCCCCTGAGAAGTTTCCTTCAAACCAATTTTATGTATCAGAGAAAAACACGGAACGTGCAGGTCGCTTCTAATCAAGGCAACATTAAGGCTTTGTGAATAGTATTTAGGCATCCGCTACACTATAGGAAGAGATGTTTAATGCCGAAGACTAAAGCCATAATTAACATTCAGAACATTGTTGCCTCGGCCGCTCTAAATCAGAAAGTTGACTTAAACGCGGTTGTGAAGAGTTATCCAACCGCAGAATATCGTCCTGACCGGTTTCCCGGATTAGTGTTTAGGCTTAAGAGACCGAAGACTGCCACGCTGATTTTTAGTTCTGGTAAAATGATTTGTACAGGCGCAAAATCGGGAGAGGAAGCCCGCAGAGCAATCATGAAAGTTGTTAAAGAACTGAAAATGGGCGGAATAATCATTGTTTGCAAGCCGGACTTGAAGGTTGTGAACATCGTTGCTTCTGCAAGTCTAGGCGGACAGGTAGATTTGGAGAAGACAGTTTCCATGCTTAGACAAACGATGTATGAGCCGGAGCAGTTTCCAGGCTTGGTCTACAGGATGGAAGAGCCTAAGGTGGTCATACTGGTATTTGCAAGCGGGAGCCTTGTTTGTACCGGGGCGAAGAAAGAACAGGACGTTTATGACGCAGTGCATAAGCTTCATGAAATATTGGAGGAACAAAACCTCATATTCTACGAATAAAACTTACTATTCCAGAGAAGAACTAACGAAAAAGAGCATCCATGGAATCCTGAAGAGGAAAAGAAGGAATTATTATCTTTAATCGTTGAGTATAATGATGTGGAGAAGGCTGTTCATAAGTTCTTGAATGTAAATATTGTTGGGTAGAGTGGTATGGAAAACTCTGAGAGATTAAGTAATGAAGTTCTCATTAGAACCTGCCCCTGTGGTATCGTATTTGAAACGTATGATCCAAAAAAAGTGGACCATTCAAACAAATGTGGGGCAAGTTACGTTAGGAAAAGAAATGGAGCCATGATAGTCCAAAGAAGGGAACTAAAGTAAAAGAAATAGAAGAGAAAGTAATGGGCAAGGTTTTAGCTGTTAATTTAGACAGTAGTTTGCGCAATAACACATGTTTAAATGAATTTATAAGCAAAGGCAAAAGTGAACAGTTGAAACCTCAATACGGAAAACCGAGGATAAAGGTGATGGCTGTAACCCATAGGGTAGTGAGATAGAGCAACCAGAAAAGCCTAAACCAAGTCACCAAGGCAAATGATAATCTGATTTTGGCAAATATAGTGAATAGTTAATTTTAATTAATTGCTTAACTATTGCAAAAATAACAAATTAAGCTAAAAAAGCAATGGGTATAAACATACGAGCAATGAGTATAAACAGAGGAAAAGAGGTAAATGAAAATGTGCCAATTAAGAGTAGGTTTAGTTAAGAACTGCCGCAGGTGTAAATCGTCTATTCGGCTTAATTGCCCGATTAGAAAGAGCGTGAAAAAGAAAACCTACACGGACACCCTAAAGAGGGGCGAAAATAAAACCCACTAAGAAGAGTGAAGCCAAATAACAACAGGGAAAAATTGAATTAAACTAATCAGCGTGTGCGCTGAAAAATAGCTTCACTTTCAGAAAAATGCAACGTTTATGTCTAAGAAAGTGTCCTGACACCCTTATCAAATCACAATATGTTCTAATGATGTTGAGAGAACGGATTTAGTGCTTTTATCAAAAATATGTTTAATGGAGCGTTGAAAATTGAGCGAAGTTCAGCTGAAAGTTCTGGATTCCAGACAGAGAGATGTGGCTAGAGGAATCGCTAGAATAGACCAGAGTACAATGCAAAAGTTAGGGGTTTCATCTGGAGACGTAATAGAGTTCTCAGGGAAGAAAAAAACGTCGGCGATCGCTTGGCCAGCGGACTCTGAAGAACAGGATCCAAACGTTATGCGAATCGATGGGTTCTTACGTAAAAATGCTGGCGTATTAATAAACGAGTACGTTGTAGTTCGCAAGGCTGAAGTTAAAGATGCCATGAGCATAGTGCTTGCTCCAGTAGAAATGCGATTGAACGTTGACGAAGACTTTGCAAATTTTGTGAAGAACAGACTTATCGATAGGACATTTGTTGAGGGAGACACGACGTCCGTTATGATGCTTGGTCACTCTGTCCAGTTCACTGTAGCGAAGATGCAGCCCCAAGGAATAGTAAAGATGAACCACGATACTACATTGCAGATATTGACTGAACCTGCGGCGGAACCCAAAGGTGTACCACGCATCACCTATGAGGACTTAGGAGGTTTGGAAGAGGAGATTCAACGCATAAGGGAGATGGTTGAACTTCCAATGCGGCATCCCGAGATTTTCCAGACGCTTGGAATAGATCCTCCAAAAGGGGTTCTACTGCTCGGCCCACCCGGCTGCGGAAAGACACTCCTAGCTAAAGCAGTAGCGAATGAGTCGAACGCAAACTTCTCCTCAATAAACGGGCCTGAGATAATAAGTAAGTTCTATGGGGAGTCGGAGGCGAAGCTTCGAGAAATATTTCAACAGGCTCATAAAACCGCCCCGAGCATCATACTTATAGACGAGTTGGACTCCATCGCGCCCAAACGTGAGGAGGTTACAGGTGAAGTGGAGAAAAGGGTTGTCGCTCAGCTTCTATCTCTCATGGACGGATTGGCTGGTAGAGGAAATGTCATAGTAATAGGCGCAACAAACAGGCCGAATGCCTTGGATCCAGCTCTCAGGAGGCCTGGGAGGTTTGACCGCGAGATAGAGATAGGGACCCCAGGCAAGCGGGGGCGTCATGAAATATTGTTGATTCATAGCAGAGGTATGCCCTTAGGCCGTGATGTTGACTTAAAGGTGCTTGCTGAGCGAGCGCACGGTTACACGGGTGCTGACTTGGCCGCCCTGTGCAGAGAGGCAGCTATGAAAGCTCTACTTAGGTATCTTCCCGAGATAAATCTGACGGAAGAGCAAATACCGCCCTACGTCCTGGAGAAGATGGAGGTTCAGATAGATGATTTCTTGAACGCATTCAAGGAAATTACGCCTACAGCTATGAGAGAGATTGCTGTGGAAGTTCCAGTTGTTCATTGGGATGAAGTGGGCGGCTTGGCGGAGGTTAAAGAAAAGTTAAAGGAGGCTGTTGAGTGGCCACTGAAAAATCCTGAAGTCTTCAAGAGAATGGGGATTCAGCCGCCTAAAGGTATAATGTTAATAGGCCCGCCTGGGTGTGGGAAGACAATGCTGGCTAGGGCTGTTGCAACTGAGAGCGAGGCAAACTTCATTTCGATTAAGAGCCCGGAGGTTTTCTCTAGGTGGGTTGGCGAGTCTGAAAAGGCTATTCGAGAGATCTTCAGGAAGGCTAGAATGGCTTCGCCAGCGGTCATATTCTTCGATGAAGTTGACTCTCTTGTTCCAAGGAGGGGACTGGGTGACGGCGACAGCGGAGTAACTGAACGCGTCATCAGCCAGCTTTTAACAGAAATGGATGGAATAATGCCCTTAGAAAACATTATAGTTATAGCTGCGACAAATAGGCCCGATATTGTCGACTCAGCCGTATTAAGACCAGGCAGGTTCGATCGGCTAATTTATGTTCCAGAACCCGACGAAGCGGCCAGACTTGAAATCTTCAAGATTAATACAATGAACATGCCACTATCAAATGATGTGGACATCAAGGAGTATCGCATGACGAAAGGTTACTCCGGCGCCGATATATCATCCGTATGCAGGGAGGCCGCCATGAACGCTTTAAGAAGAGACAGCAACGCAAAAGAGGTTACCTTAAGCGATTTTGAGAAAGCTATGGAGGAGGTTCCGCCGAGCATATCGCCAGAAATTGAGAATTGGTATAGGAGCTTTATGAATCAGGTTCGAAGGCCGCAGAAGCCCGCGCCTTTTGTAGTGTAATTTCGGAAGGGACAGATAAACGTCAATTTATGCTGACGGCGATTCAGCCTTATCAGGGTCTTCACCAAGAAAGAGTGATTAGGTTGGCGTTCGTGCGAAACGGGCGAAGCCCGCTGAGCCTTCCTGGTTAGCATAAATACAAAACTTCACGTTTTACTTAGAACTGAAATAATAAGCTCTCTTAATTTTCAAAGCCAACGCTACTTAATCGATAGTATCAGATTTGAAGCTCATCATCTGCAGAAGTATTCTAGTGGAGCATACCAGTAGACCGTGAATGTTTTTTTGCAATCTTGGTTTTTGCACCTTACTTTCTTTTGAATGATTTTGCCATGAGAACTTTTTTGTGTTGGCTTTGCTGATGAGAATGCTGAGTGGAGTTTATCAGGCGCTTCGACTTCAAGGATTTCATTGCAGGATGGGCATTCAAGAACAGCCATAATGCACCATCTGTAATATTAATACGCTGAACTTTATTATAAATCCTGATGTTCTCGGAGGAATGTATTTTCGTTTGTTTTGGTTCTTGTTTCTGAGCCAGAAAGCGCCTGTTCCAACGTGTTTATGCGTCTTTCTAAGGATTTGAGTGTTTGTTGGCTATTTCTATGCTGTGCAGATTAAAGACTTTTTAATTAGGCAAAAAAACCAAAAACGTACAAAAGACAGTAGTTATATTGGCTTAAAAGAAACATTTTTGATGCAAAGCTCTTATATCATCTTGCGAGAACTCTCTTTACTACTGGCGGTTTCGTCTTCTTTAAAACTCTGTATCCGCATACGATACATTTGATTAAGCCGTTTCTCTCCTCTATGTTTTCACCCATCGTGGTTGATCCGCATCGAAGGCACTCGTAAGGTTGATTGCTTCCCCAATTACTACGTGGTCTTCCATTAGATTCGAACATGTAAAAATTTTCCATTTTTTTCCATATCATTACCTAAGCAATTATTTACAATACTTCTTATGCCTACCTTTCTTATAATTCCCCATGCCGCAATCAAGACACTTAACGACATCTTCATCTTCTTCAAGGCGAGTGCTACCACAATAAGAACACCTTGGACCTAAAACGTTATTCAAGTTTTTCACAGGTTGTTTATTCTCCTTATTTATATTTTATTTACCTTCTTTTGGTGTTTGGCTATTTCTGCGTCCTATTTTTGGTAAGTGCTATGTGATAGTTTGCGTTTATGTCTGCTTGGGTAAGCCCGTAAAACTCCGCGCATCCCTGCACATGTGCTTTCTTGTTTTCAAGGCATTCAGGATTAATACAGATGTACTCGCCGCATACACTCTCTATTCGTTTAAGAATTTTATTGCAAGCGGGACATTTCATAGTCACACCAAGGTTTACTTCTATTCAACGTCATGTTGCCACGTCCCTATCTAGCAATTCACCAAAGTCATCGTTTTCATAAATGTACTCTTTAAATTGGACTTTCCCATCTTTAACTACTGCCACATAATCTGTGGCGCGTCTAATAAGAGAAAGCGACGTTGTCTTAGTTTTTCAAAGGGATTTTCAATCGAACGGTAGAAGACCAAAACGTGCCGCGCCTTTACGTTTACTTAGCGCGTGTTTCGCAAAGTATTCCTACTCTTTTGTAAGCATTATTTCAATTGTTGAAACCATCCGTGCTCTGGTTTCGCCCTCTCTTGGCGGCATCTCCTCGGTTCCTATCACGATTTTGTTTACTTTCAAGTCTTTTAGGAAGCGATTTCTCGCTATTTCAGCCGCGTCAACAGCAGTGGTTATTGCTTGTCCTCTCGCCTTCAAGGTTATATCTTTAGCATCGCTCGCCGACAGACCTGTAATAATAGCGAGAACATAGTCCATTGGCATTTTCTTTCCAACGAAAACAATTTTTGATTTTTCCGACATTTACCATCACCATTTAATCATAACGTTACTGCCCTATACTACGCAACTGCCCTATAAAGCGATTAAACAAATGAACATGCTGGGGGCTGCCCGTTCCTAAACCCATTTAAGTTCAAAACCTTCACTAAAAACAAAGGAATTAATCCTTCTCAAACGGTCGGATAACATTTTCATACGTATTATTGGAGATATTCAAAGGTGTTGGACGGGGGATCCCAGCACCTTTTTACCATTAAAAACTAACTGCAGTCGAGTCCGGGTGGGCGCGCGCCAGTAGCATCGCAGCACGGTTGACGAGTTCACTCAAACGGAACTCCCACCTTTGGCCGTGCGGGCGGAGGTCCACAGCATGCCAGGATTGTACCTATCGGGATACAGCTTGAGCATCTGGTCGTAGAGTTCCGTCGAAGTCGTCGTTACCCCGTCCAAGCGGTCGAAATCGCGGATGTACTGCCTGGTTTCTTCGATGATCTTGGGGCTGTCCTCCCTCCCAGGCCTCTTGTGTCCCGCGATCACAGCTCTCGGATTGAGCGATTCGATCTTGTCGAGCGCTGAGATCCACTCGCCGCGTTTTAGATGGTTCGACTCGACAAAATACAGGTGCACGTCATTGTAGGCTACATCTCCAGCCACTTCGAGGCCTATGGAGGGGATGTTTAGACAGGTACTGTAGTCTGAGTCGCCATGCCCGACCTCCACGGCCACCAACTCTTCACCTTCGAGAGAGATCACGTCCCCCTTAAGCTCTTCAGCCATCACAAGCCTGTCCGGAATCTGACCGGGAAAAGCGCTCCTCCAAAACTTGGTAGCCGAGCCCTGAAGTGACGACCTATCGAAACAGAATAGTCTTTGTGGGTCCCATTGTCTACTCTTTAGCTGTCGGCTTTGCATATGTTTCAGTTTACGTCAGTTTGGCTTTGTATGCTGCAGTCACAGTTTTCTACATAGCGTTTGGCGGAAGATACGCTCACTGAAGGTTGATTTCAGGGCTTTGGCAACTGCTTGAAGCTTTTGGCAACAGCGCGCGCTGGATTAAGATTCCGATTTTCGGAAACCTTAGATTTCTTATGTGGGACATTTCGCTATCAATGTACGTTGTAAGTAGAGCAATCGCTAGTTTTTGCGAAAAAAAGCAATCAATGACTTCGGAATATCTCTTGTAAGTATTCTTCAAAGCCCTTCCGCGAATCGGCTGGGATGGGAGAAGCCAAGTCAAAATAAATTATATTCATTTTATATGTTATGATGATAAGGTAAAACCCATAAGACCTTCTTCCCTCTATGGGGTAAATTTTTGGAAAGCCTTACGGCATTGCCGAATCGGTACCTATATAATTGATGGCACCATTGGAATCCAGAAGTGAAAAGAACATGACCGAAAAACCTAATGACGTAATATTTGTCGGGAACAAGCCGCCGATGAGCTACGTGCTCGCCATCATAACCGCGTTCTCCTCAGGCGCCAATAAAGAACTCACCCTAAAGGCTCGAGGCCAGGCAATAACCACTGTAGTAGACTCCGTAGAAATCACAAGAAACCGCTTCGTAAAAGACCTCAAAGTGACAAACATTGCAATCGGCACTGTCGAGATGCCGCCGCGAGAAGGCGAGAACAGATCCCGAATGGTTTCCACGATGGAAATAACTATCGCAAAACCCTAAACAACCTCCAACTTTTTTGTCCTAAAGGCTTTCCACGGACTGGGCGGCATAGGATGATCCAACCCGCATTTTATTTGTTGTATGTTATATGTTCTGATGATGAGTGTAGAAATAGGACAGTTTAGCATCAAAAGCTATCCTATTACTTTCGATGTTTATTTTGCTATTTTTTAGGCTTGTTTGGTTACTCATTTTAAAGTTCTCCATATTTTTTAAGGAATTCATTGGCTATATCTTTTGGGTTGCCATATCGTGCTTTTTCTTTCAAAAACTCAGTCCACCTTAATTCAAACAGAGCAACCGAGTAATTAGGAAATGATGCTAAAAACTTAAGAGCCAAACTTTTAGCACGCCGTTCATCCTGATTAACACCGCTACGTTTTTCCGTTACTGACATGGCAGTTTATCCACTTTTGCTTTACAGTCTTCCACGACAACTTTGCTACCTTCAACCATAATTTCGTGAACATGACCAAATAAAACCGTATAAGCGCGCTTCTCTCTATCGTCTATGAAATTTACGATTATGACGATTACTTTTAACATAGGCGTTTTTAGGTTTAGGTTTATTTTCTTCATTAGGTTTAATTTTATTTTCTTCATTTTGGTTACTCAATTTACTCCGACCTCAAACTAGTACTATAACATTCGACAAAAAGAATTCAACCTCTATAAGATATTTCGACTTTAGCGTTGCACATGCCACATTTAAACCATCGTTCTGGCAAATCATCAATTAATCCGGTTTCAATAAGGTCATAATCGCTCATTAAGATACTGCTCCATTTTTAGGCGGCTCATTAATTTCACCAATTAACTACTAAAACCTCTAACGGTGGACGCTGGAAGAGTACGCGCATAACTGGTCATTAATTCTTTTTTGGCTTAATTTCGTGAATGGAGCTGTTTTTAGGCGTTTGGTACGTGAAAGCTGCTGTGATGTTTGCCAGTTCCGGTCTGCCTATACTTTCTATCATAGATTCTATTTTACTTCAGTATAAACCATTTCGTAATCAGTCATTTCTTATCAATCGAATTGAATTGTGTTAAAGGTTGCCCGCCGGTTCCGATTAGTTTGATTCGTCTGCGGTAGAGGGCTATTGTAGCTTGGTCGTGTTTTGTTTTTTCTTTGTTGCAGGGGGCGCATAGCCATTGAACATTTTTGAGGTCAAATTCGTCCCCTCCTATTGCTATGGGTATAATGTGGTCAGCTACAAATGTTCTGGGCTTTGGAGATGTTTTATGCCATTCCCGCATTATCATTTTACGTTTTTTGCTAATTTCTTCATAATCTTTTTCGTATTGTTGCATTGCTAATCTGTGTGCTTTTACGCCGCCTTCAACCCAGCCCGGTCTTTTGGGGTAAGCCGGTAGTCGTGGCTTTTTAGGGTTTTTCCAGCCGCATCTTTGGCATTTGGCATGTTCACGTTTGCGAAGGTATTCTCGTAATCCTTTTTGGTTGTGTTTGGCGTAGAATTCGTTAGCGCATTTTAAACTGCAGTATTTTTTGTTACCCTCTGGTACAAGTGTGCCGCACCCATTTAAGCAGATTTTTACTTTTTTGCCCTCCACAATTACTTCTGGCGCCTGCATCTGCTCAATTGCTATGTGCGTTACTCTCTTGTGAATTTTCATCCTCGGACTCCTGGAGGGTGGGAACGGAGGCTAGTCCATCGCTGGCTATTGCAAAGACTATCGCTACTATGGTCTGGTAATGGACTAATATGTATTCACCTATACCGACGACGGAAAATTGTGGACCATAACCCAAGCCAGTTGCGGCGGTTCCAGTAGAAGATTAAACAATTCGACTAACATTCGAAAATACACATAAAGAAGCATAAAAAAAACGCATAATACTCCGACATTTACGGCAGCAAGCATGAACATTACATCATTGTTTCTGCAACATCGAGTCCCTAAAAACGTAAAATTGCAATAGCGCGTTACCCTCTCTCTTCAAACTATGCTTGCTTTTTTGTGTGCTAAATTTTATTAAACATCGAAGTACAAAAAAACTATCAAAAAGCCCTTTATCGATAAATAAAGCTACAAGTTGAACGGGAAGCATGTTCCCTTAAAAGGAAAAACGTTTGGCTGAGTCAACATTGGCAGGACACGGTGGCTTCTTAGCCCAAACTTGAAACCCTTGCGCGTCTGGACCAAAACGTGCTTTGACCCGCCAAATCATACGCTCCCTATTTTTTTTATTGTTTCTTGATCAAAGGACTCTATTTAAGCGGGAGAAAAATGGAGAGTGGAAAAAAACAGATTAATGTAACAGAAAGTGGCGTCGTTAAAGGATTCGTACCTACAACAGTTTGAGTCTCTATGGGAGTCGAACACCAAAGGGCGAATAACTCTGTGGGCGTATCAAATTGGGGCTCAGACCGTGCAGGGGCTGAGTCTAATATGGGCCGTACCGGATTTGAACCGGTGATCTTCGCCGCGTGAGGGCGACGTCTTACCAGGCTGGACGAACGGCCCGCAAGTATTGTGGATTGAAAATACTTATTTTCCCTTCATAAAGCCTTTCCCCTCGCAAAACAAATGGCTTAGCGGTGCAGGTTATGAGTCTGAGAAAAAAGCTGAATTTGGAATTGTCTCCTAATCAAGAAGGATTATTGTTGTTAACGTGCTTTTTAGGCTGCGGCTTAATAGGCTACTTTTTGACCCACGCTATGGGTTTCATTCATTAAATAATTACAATTAGGCGCCGAGGATGGGATTCGAACCCATGCGGACCTCGCGATCCACGGGCTCTCAAGGCCCGCGCGTTAACCACTCTGCCACCTCGGCAAGCAAATCAACAATCTATTTCGCGCGCTCTTTAAATGTTTACCGAAAGCTCCGTAAAATTAAGCGTTGCTTTTTGTGTTTTAACCCGAAAAAACCGTTGATATGCAGGTAAAGTAATTAACCAACGACGACATCTTTTTTCGACATGGCACCCACAACGGTGGTTAAGGTTCCCAAAGACATAATGGACGCAATTTACGCTGGCGCCAAACAACTTTACCCACGGGAAAGCTTTCTGCTTCTAAGAGGCAAACCAGGAAAAAACGAAATTAAAGTAACTGACCTTGTCTTGGCACCGTTTGCCGCTCACGGACATGGCAATGTTCGTTTTAACCCGTTCATGTTTTCGGGCGATTTCTCGTTGGTTGGCACCGTGCATTCGCATCCTTCAGGCAACATTTCACCCAGCAATGTGGATATGAACTATTTCTTTGGAAGAATCCTCATGATTGTGGGGTCCCCGTTTGAAGGGCGAGGCTGCGTTGCAGCGTACAATTGCAAAACTGAAAGATTAATCATTGAAATCACCGAAGAAATAGGAAAAAATTTTGAAGAAGAAGACTTTGGAGAGGATTTTAAGTAGTGCTCTGCGCTTTTTTAACAGCTGCCTGATACTCCTGTAGAAAATCTATGGCGAATTTGTCAGCGTTTTTTTCTGTGCCCTTATGCATTTTATCGACTGATTTGCTGCGCAGGTGATGGTAAAACTCGTGGAGGATGACGAAGGGGTTTGCTATTATGTCGCTGTTTAGAAGTGAGATGGTTTCGTTTTTTGAGGTGTAGCATCCATATGCGGTGATCTTGTGCCCTTTCGGTAAACCCACTTTTAGTTTGGGGATATTTACATTATAGTTTTTCGCCAGCAAAGTCAGTGCTTCCTCTGGTTTTCCATTAAGAATAAGCCAGACTATCATCGGTTTAAAATTGTCCTGCCCCATGCCCTGTCAACAATACCCAAGTCTGCACCTCTTAATTAATGCGTCCAATTTAACTTGGAAATGTTAAGGCTCTTTTTGCATATTGGAGTAGGGTGTAAATAGCGGGGAGGGGCGGGTTATTCGCTGTAGGTGCCTTTTCTGATCCCACTGGATGTCGTTAACATCGGAGTTTTGGTTTATAAAATTGGCAAGTAAATAGAGCACTTAGTCGGTTGCCATGGCTTTCCCAGTTTACTGTGGCGCTATATGCATTGTAATGAACAAAAATCTTAACTCAAATTTTTTGGTTCGTTAAGCGGTGGGAAATAGATTAATAGAAGCGAGAATTTTGAATATGCATCGCATAGAAAGACGAAGCACCTAAATAGCCAAACAACGTAAAAACACGCGCATGTGGGCCGGTCGTCTAGCCTGGTTAGGACATCTGCTTGACGTGCAGAAGGTCGCCGGTCCGAATCCGGTCCGGCCCATTCTCCTAGTTACAATTTGCTGTAAATTTGAGCAGAAAACACCATTGCGCATGTTATAAATTGTTGGACGAATTGACTAATTACCTGCTTTAATCCAGGAGATAGAGCGCCCCACGAAGTTTCGGTGCAGTAGATTTAGCATTTAACTTAAAAAATCACCGACGCTGCTGATAGAACTAAAAAATAAGAAAAAATAGGACAATGAGGGAACTGACACCCGGCGGTCGAGATCGTGCTCAGGGTGTGTCGCTGGTTAAGTTCTCTGGTTTCTTCTGCCGCGGCTTATAAAGAACGCCGGCAATAAGCAATACCACTCCAAAGACGGGTAATACGACCGCATCTTGGATGCCTTTTGCAAAAAAGAGGACAACGCCCAAAACTATTAGTACGGTTCCAAACGCAAGAAGTCTCCCCTTATTTGTCTGATAATATTTACTCGGATCCAATGTTCCACCTCCGCCCTCTTCGCTTCCAACTTTGCTACTTCCACTTTGTTAGTATTTCTTCCCTTCGGAAAGTCTTGGTGCTGACAAAGAACAGCGCCGCATCAACCGCTAAGATGACCCCTGAGATTATGAGCAAGCTGTTTACATCAAGGGTTATTATGCTTGTCTCGCTGAGAAGGTATATGCCAAGGAGTGGAAAGAGAATAAAAATTCCAAAACTGTTGGCGCTGCGCACATCATTAACTCTCGATGAAACAATAACGCTGAACAGAACACTCATAACAATGGCGACCGGCATCAGAGCCAAGAGCAAAGTGGCGATGTTCCAGTTTGGAAAATAATAGTAGCCAAGCGTATGGAAAGTAACTTCATCAATGCCCACCATGAAGACTGCAGCAGCCGCGTACATTGCTACTAAAGTTGGAATAACTGCGGAGAGGGCTTTTCCAAGCAATATTTCTCCGTCAGTAAGGGGTGTGGCTAGAAGCGGTTCCAGACTCTTCTCCACTTTCTCCCCCACTATACTGTAGGAGGCAATCCCTAAGGGAACGTACGCTGCGCCTATAACTAAAAAGAAAGAAAAGGAGGTAAGCAAATTTGGAAGCACACTCGGCGCTGCGAGTCCGTGGCTCCCCCTTGCTTTTACATACTCCAGTATCACCGGAAACAGGACCGAGATGACAACAGGGAAGACGATGATTGAAGTCCAGACGTTTTTTACTCGCCTAAATATTTTGAAGTCCCTAGCTGCTACAAGCCACGCCTTTGAGAGTCTCATATTTGTTTCCTCACAAGTTTTAGATAGGTATCTTCCAAAGTTGAGCCTACCACATTGATTGATCTGACATGACCGCCCGCCAACACTATAGCCTCTATAACAGGTGAATTTTCCTTGTCTGGGTTTTCCACATCAAATGTTATCGTGTCGCCGCTGGTGGACAGGTTTTTGAGCGCCAGTTTTTTCAATGCCGCCAAAACGGCATCGTTCACTGGCTGGTCCAATCCGATAACTGTCTTCCTACCGCTAACGGACCTTTCAAGTTCCTGCGGAGTACCAATTGCCCTAAGACTCGTATTCATTATTGCTACCCTGTCGCAGATTCTCTGCGCCTCGTCGAGGTTGTGAGTGTTCAGGAAGATTGTCTTCTTCTCTTTTTTTAGTTGAAGAATGAAATCTCGGACTGTTTTCGCAGCCTCAGGATCTAAATTTGCAGTAGGCTCGTCCATGAAAAGGACTTGTGGGTCATGGATGAGGGCGCGGGCTATGGCGAGTTTTTGTTTCATGCCCTTGGAAAAGGTCCCTGCTAAATCGTTTCTCTTATCCCAAAGCCCTAACATTTCAAGAAAACGCTTATTGTTCTCTTTCCTTTGAGCATCCGAGCAATCGTATATTTTTCCGTAAAAATCTATGTTGTCGTAGGCGGTCAGATTTTCAGATAACCCAACGTTATCAGGAACTAACCCGATGATCTTGCGGATTTTAATTGAGTCTTCCTTTTTTCCTATGTCATAGCCGCCTATGTTTGCGTTCCCACTAGATTTTGATATTAGGCAGCAAAGTATTCTCACAGTGGTGGTTTTTCCTGCTCCGTTTGGTCCGAGGAAACCGAAGACTTCGCCGTCGTCAACATGCAAGGTGAGGTTCTCTACGGCTGTTAGATCGCCGAATTTTTTGGTGAGGTTCTCTGTGTCTATCATTTTAACATTACCAAACTGCTGTGCGAATGTTAATTATCGTTTGGGAGCGATCGAGTATTTAAGCGTAAATTCAAAAAGAGGTATGTCGAGCAGACATAGCCGAAGCTATTGTTTTACGGCATATTTTTGGATGAAGGGGCGAACTCAGAATAGCCTGGAGCATGCGCTAACGCGCGTCATCACCAAAAGTAATAGTAAAGGTAAATGAATTTTTGGTGCCCGCAACGGCTTGAATACCATGTATTCTTTGCTCTATAGTTGGGTGGGTATGCGGCATCAATTTAGAAAGCCAACTTGTTTTTTGTGGGCGAAGCCTAGCCAGGGCAGATATCATGGCAGCTCCATTAACAAACTCGACGGCACTTAAGTCAGATTCAGTTTCTTGTTTTCTAAAAAATTTAGCGTTAACATAATAGGAACCAAACAAAAAGAAAAAGAAAGACAGAACCACTGCCGATGCAATGAACAGAAATGAAGCAGAGTTGATAAAAAGCAGGTAACCTATCACTACAGCAAGCACTGCAGCGGGAAGAACCGTTCGAGGTAACCTCTTTGCAATATGCCTTTTTGCTATGTGATTAAATTCGTGGGCGCCAATAGCAAGAACCTCATCAGTCGAAAGGATTTGGTAATAATTGGAGTTAAAGACAAGCGCGTCAGAGTAGGCTAAGCAAGGGATGGGAAGAATACTCGATTTGTAATAGCGGTGGAACCTATCTTTTTTGAGGATTGAAGTTGCTTTCATGCTCTCTGCTAGTGTGTCAAGTGCTTGCATTTCAAATGGTTGTGCGCTAAGCAGCCGCACCGTAATGGAGCTTATTAATCCCATTTTCTATCATCCAAACGATTGATGGTTACCATATAGGGTCTTGACTTTTAAGAGCGTGCGGTTCTTGCGACCTTGTAGATGATGGTATGAAAGAAGTGTCAAACATAGTAGGCGCTCATGCGACGCCATGAACTACAAGCTTTCTCATCTTCGTTCTTCTGCCGAACATGTTCCTAACTTGCTCTTCTGTCATAGCGACCACGATGGTCGTCGGTTTACCTTCCCAACTACTGTCAACTTCCAGTAACTGGATATCCGGCGTCAATTCACTAGCAATGATACTGAACTCCGACATGCTAAGCTCGCCCATAAGAAAGGTCACTGGAAACTCCTCCGAAATGTCCACGACGAACACCTGCTGTCCAGTCTTCTTGTTTCTGAACAAGTCCATCTCCATTTCCTCATCCTTTCCTTGGAATTCCCAACTCTTGCTCGTCAAGAACTCGCAAACTCTAGAACAGGTCACCGCTATTTTGAACACGTTTTCTACTTCCACGGCCAAAGCCTCTCCGACTTCTTTATTGTATATTTCTCACAAATAATAGTATGCCGCTGCATTACTGAGGCACTATTCCCTTCATGTTTTAGCTCATAACTGAAAAAGTACATATTCGCACGTAGAGTGGCTTTCCCGTCGGGGCTT
Organism: Candidatus Bathyarchaeota archaeon; assembly: GCA_963828195.1. Classification (GTDB taxonomy): domain Archaea; phylum Thermoproteota; class Bathyarchaeia; order Bathyarchaeales; family Bathycorpusculaceae; genus Bathycorpusculum. The sequence continues at coordinate 62,107 of CAWHDT010000005.1, read as the reverse complement.
ATTATTTTTTCGCCTATTCCTCGAGCTCCCTGAATTGCGTTTTATCCTCCTTCAATCAGGTTAAATATCATTATTTTTGGCACAGTAGCCTTATTCATTGATGGCAAACTAAGGTTTTTTAGACCCTTGAACCTCTGTCTTGCTATGAACAATAACTTGACGTGGAAACGACAGATGTTGCCAAATGGTTTGAGAGTCTTGCTGTTTCCCAAACCTTCTGGGTTAACCACGCAATTGTCAGTTGCGATTGAATATGGCTCAAACGATGATTCTGAAAGCAGCTGTGGACTGGCTCATTTTCTTGAGCACATGACCGTCGGAGGTTCCCAGAGTAGAATAAATCTTCATAATGAAATTGAAAAATTAGGCGGATGTTCATATTTTGAAACATCTGAGGAATCGACTTTTACCTCGGTGGATGTGTTTCCAGAAAGGTTAGCTCACGCTTCAAGGGTTCTTTCAGGGTTGCTTTTCGATTCTGCGTTTGACAGCGGCAAGCTTGAGCTTGAACGCAAGGTAATACTGAATGAGATTGCAGAAAACGCTGATGATCCGCAAGAAAAAAGCGGAGAGACCCTGCTCAAATGCCTCTTCAAGCATCACCCGGTAAAAAATCCCGTTTTGGGCTTAAAAAAAACAGTTAATCAGATTTCACTTGCCGAGATAGAAAAAGCTCATCAAACCCATTACACCCCCAGCAACATGGTATTGATACTTACTGGAAAATTTTCAGAAAAAGAAGCAGAAGAAGTACTCCAGAACTACGCGAATAGAGAAAACTGCAATGCAGCTCCGAGGGTCAGCAGAAAAATCGAGGAAGGCAAACCTAAAAAAGAAGCAATAATCGAAAAATCTGGTTTAACTCAAGCCTACCTCAGTTTTGGTTTTAGAACTTGCTCGGCAAAAGACGTTGACACTCCAGCTTTGGATCTTATAAGCGCAATTTTGGGCGTGGGAGAAAGCTCGAGGCTGTTTAAGGAATTGCGGGAGAAAAGAGCCCTTACCTACGACTTTACGTCGATTAACGCGTCTGGTTTGGACTACGGGTTCTTTTCCATAAACTGTGCAGTCAAAAACAAGTCACTAAAACAAACCCAAATTATTATTCAAGAGGAACTTCAAAAGCTAAAGACCCAAGTAATCAAGGACAATGAACTGGAAAAAAGCAAAAACTTGATCCTCGGCGATATATTCAGGGCAATCGACAGTCCGCAACACTTGCCTGAGATTATAGCTGACATGGAAATCTATTTCGGCAATCAGAACGCCCTAATCAATTATAAAGACAAGATCTGCGCGTTATCCAAAAAAGACATCATAGAAACAGCGGACAAATACTTTCAAGAAGAAAACTATGCAACAGCAGTTTTAAAGCCAAAAAATAATCCATAACCGTTTTATTATTCTTTAGCAGCCGCACAAAAATGGGCAGAAACAAAGAAAAATGCTAACATTCGTCGAGCGAATGCTCAGTAACCAGTTCCTCCCCACTGATTACGCCAATATCTCCTTCTTGAACTCCAGAATAACATTCGCGCTACAAACAATATCAACACGATAACTAGCAAAATAACGAGAAATTCTCCTGGAAAGTATCCGCCTCCGCCCTTGTAAACAAAAAAGTAAAACAGGGCTAACGCAATGATGATGCCGATGGGCAACATAAGAAAAATCCCGACAGCACGATACCAACTAGGAGGCCCAGATCTATTCGTGCCGCCTCCTGAACCAATTTTGGCACGTTGCTCCTCGATTTGTTTAAGCCGTTCTTCATTCAGGTAGTATTTGCCGTTTGTTTCTACAAAAATTCCTGATTGGCCAAGTCTTCGATGCATGGCTTCTTCAAAACGCGGCGGCAACCCCAATTCCTGAATCGTCATGGCTTTTTCTGGGCTGGTCGCTCCCTTCTGGCGGAAGTTCTCAATTATTTCCTGCAACCGCCGACGCATTCCTTGTTGATTTCCAAACATCCGGCTTCCGCACATGCTAAGTATTCCCTACTAATATGAATACATTTAAAAATTTCCTCCAATTACAAACCAACAAAAAACCAAAAAAGAACTATAAGAAAAGCCTTGACGTCAGCGTTAAAGTTTGTATCTTTCAAGATCAGGGGAACCGCATTTTGGGGTAACAAAATAAAATATTTCACCACAGTTGCTGCAGTGAAACTCTTGATTCGTAGTTTTTTCTACCGCTTGTGAACTGCATTTTGGACAGCGTATTTCAAAGTTCGGCATTTTACTTCATCTTCAAATGTACGGGGCGATATTTTGTTATTAAGGATTACGACCAATTAAGGTAAGTTAAAAAAAAGTTTGAGTGTTATTTTTGTATAACACGAATTGGTCTTCTTTTTGCATCATCAGTTTTGCATGTTATTTCTTGGAATAATCCATAGTTTTCCTCCATCAATTCAGAGAGGAAGAAGGCTGTAGAGTAGTGCCCTCCAGCGGAGATGATTAATTTGTTTTTCTCCAGAATCTCCAGGTGATGCCTGATTGTTTTGTAGTTTACTTTGAGGAGTGTTGCTAGTTGATTTGTGTTTTGGGGGCTCTTTTTTAGTGCTTTGATTATTTGTGCCCGGGTTTTGCCGCCTTTTGTTCCAGTGATAAGCCACCCAAGTAATTGCCTTATTGGTAGATTGGTGTTAAACATGTTTATGCCTTCGAGTTTGTTCTTGTCTATCTATTGCATACTGCTACTATTTAAGGTAGTAGCTGCTATCAGAACTAACATCGTCATTGTAGACCATCCCTGTTTATTGAGCCCTTCGAGGACCGTCTTTTAGTGGACGAAAAAGATCGCGTGCGGCATAAACAGTAATGTTTATATGGTCATGCTACTACCAAAGATAGTAGCTCAACACAACTTGCAAGGAGATAAAACAACGGAAAACCCAACCCAAAAACCCCAAAAAACCAAACTTGCCATTTTCATAATCACCATACTTATAGTTTCCACCTTAGCAGCTGGAATAGGCGGATATTACATAGCTCACTCAAATGCCTCCACAAACAATCAGCAAAACCAAACCCCAACCGCAGTAAATGAACAATCAAGCACAACTTCGTCAACAACGCAAACTGACGAGACATTACCAGCAAACGCTTCGCTTTCGCAGATATACCAGCTGGTGTCCCCGTCAGTGGTCGTTGTTGAGGACTTCCAACCGGAAACAGACTTATTCAATCAGGTCTATTATTCGCAAGTCCAAGGTTCCGGATTTGTCTATGACCTTAACAGTCAAGAAATCATCGTTACAAACTACCACGTGATTGATGGCGGCGTAAACATCACAATCACCTTCCAAGATGGAAACACATACCCAGGCACAGTGCTTGGCTCAGATCCCTATTCAGACCTAGGCAGTACTTTCAACTAATGCGCCACAAAGCGAACTAGTGCCGCTAACAGTCACCAACTCATCAAGCCTACAAGTCGGAGACCCAGTCATAGCCATCGGCAGCCCCTACGGATTAACAGGCTCAATGACCACAGGCATAATCAGCGCGTTAGGCAGAACCATTACAGAAGACACCACAAACGGGTACGACATCGCTGACATCATCCAAACAAGCACGGCTATAAACCCAGGTAACTCAGGCGGCCCGCTACTCAACTACGAAGGTCAAGTCATCGGCATAACAACAGCTGTTGTGGATGACTCACAAGGCTTAGGCTTCGCAATCCCTTCAGACACTATACTGCGGGAAGTTGCGGATTTAGCCACTACTGGAGTCTACACCCAGCACCCGTACTTAGGCCTAACTGGAGTGGACATGTCCTATGACATCGCGACCCAATCAGGAATCGACGTAACATACGGAGTTCTGATCCAATCAGTAACAAGCGGTGGACCCGCAGCCAACGCAGGTCTCAAAGGCGGCACCACACAAGCAACAATTGACGGCAATACCTTAACCACAGGCGGCGACGTTATCACAGCTATCAACGGTTCAAGAATCCGAAACTCAGATGACCTGTCAACATATCTTGAAGAAAACACGCTCCCCGGACAAACCATCAGCGTGACAATTGTTCAAAACAATCAAACCCAGAACATATCAGTAGTGCTAGGCGCGAGACCTGCTCCCAGCAGCGGCTCCGGAACGTCCTCTTAGAAATGGCAAGTTTCTAATTTTTCTTTTTTTGTAAATTCAGGTTAAGGAAATGGTGAGCGTTTTTTTCGAAAGCTTAAAGAGCTACTATAGATGATAGTATGGTGATCTGAAGCTATGACTGAAGAGATAAAACCAGGGTTCTCACAATACAACATAGATGGCAAAGCATTAGAAGCCTTTCTTGGTCCACTGGAATCCAACATCATGGAGGCAATATGGGGTTCAAAAAAAGCGCCCATAACAGTCAGAGAAATCTACGCTGCCTTAAACAAAAGCAAAAAAATAGCTTACACAACCGTCATGTCAACCATGGATAGACTTTTCGAGAAAGGCTTACTTGACAGGAAAATAGAAAAAGGCAGAGGCGGACTCTACTATGTTTACTGGCCTAAACTTGAAAAAATAAGCTTTCAAAAATCAGCGGTAAGAGAGGTTCTCGCAAGCTTAATCGGTAATTTCGGCGAAGCAGTAACTAGCTGTTTAATTGAAGAAGCTAATATGGATGAAAAAGAACGCACCGTACTCCAAGAGCAACTTAACAAAATAAAAAGGAAATAAAAAATAGGATAATTCGAAGGGGCGGTTAAAGTGAGCTTTGAAGACTTATTTGTTCAGGTCTTTCAACCCTACTTTTACTACTCCATCATAGCATTAACAATATCGTTTGTTTGCATAAAAATAGTCGTAAAATGTTGCCCATTTATAGGCAGCAAAACCAAAAGCTTGATTTACCTAATTCCCTTAGCTGCACCACTCTTCGTAATGTTTTCGTTCCCGCCTAAAACTGTAATACAAGCGATTTCTTACCATTTAATCGGTTCCTTCAACATGCCTGTTCCCCAAGGACTCGCGTTTTTAAACCCGTTCCGTTTTCAACCGTCCTTGGCACAAACTATGGTTACAGTAGTGGGTTATTCGACAAATTCGATTCTGTCAATAACGGGAATTATCTGCTTAGCAGGCTTGGCAATAGGAGGCATCTACGCGGTCACAACAATTAGTATGGGTAATTGGTTAGCCTCAAAACTTCTAAACGTAATCAACTTAGACTCAAACGAGTACGGCTGGCTTCAAAAAGAAGTAGCTGAAATCTCCAAGAAACTATCTATTTCAAGTCCGCAAGTTGCCCTCGTTGAAGACCTGCGCCCAAATGCATTCATCTTGGGAAATGGACGCAGAGCAAAACTTGTTTTCACCGTGGGAATTTTAAATGTTTTAAATAAAGAGGAATTATTGGCAGTAGCCTCTCACGAACTTGCTCACGTCAAAAACCACGATTTCCTTTTTAAAACCATCTCAAACTCTTTAACGGTTATTTCATTCTTCAATCCTCTAGCATACTTTGCGTTTTTCAATAGTCAACGGGAAAGAGAAATGCTGGCGGACGAAAACGGAGCAAAACTTTTGCAGAAACCGGAAAGCTTAGCAATCGCATTGACAAAAATCACCAAGGCTCTTCAAAACCTGCCCGGCGAAAACAAATTAATTAGTTTAACCTCAAATCTTCTTATATCATCACCAATTATTCATCGACCGCAAATACTTTCAGGTCACCCGAAAATAGATTTGCGTTTAAGCAACATACATAAATTAACATCAGCCAAACCAAAAAGACTCAAACCTAGCAAACTAATAGTTGCAGTCATGCTTACCTGCATAATAATTGTGGCGGGGATCACAACCACTTACGCTTTAGTTAACCTGCAATCAGGGTACGTTACGCCGAAAAATGTGCTGGCGGGCGGAGCAACTTACGTTAAAGGCTTAAGCACCGATTCATTGGGCGACCACATAATATTGGTCAGCACCAATATGACTTTTAACCCGACAATCGAGCAAATATACAGTTTGCAAAACCCAAACCTTCAGGTTCTTTCCTCGACTGGTCAAGCGTCTCTAAATCAGGTTTCTAACTCCAATCAAAACCATGCAGAATACGCTAATTCTCAGTCCTCTCTGGTTAATTCGGGAACTAACCCTTCTAACGTAACCATCGTCTACGCATTGACAAGCGGAAACGGCACAATGCTCATAATAAAATATTAAGCTGCGACTTCCCGGACAACAAGAACGATGAATCTGCCATGCATTGTTTTTACCAAGCTGCTGTGTATCTTTACCGTCATTAAGGATTTGTCTTTGCGCACGTGAACCATTTCGGGGGTGGTCTGTGTTTTTTCAACGATATTTTTCAGAAGCACCTCGAATGAGTGCACGTCTTCAGGATGAAGCAGTGAACGAATATTCATGTTGAGGAATTCATCAAGGCTATAGCCGTATGCTTTCAACGCAGCCTCGTTTGCGTAGGCAAAATCTCCCTTAATGTTCACGAGAAAAATGGCTTCTCTCACGTTATCCAGAATTGTTGCTCTCAGTTTGAGCCCTTCCTCCATCTTTTGATGCTCCTGAATTTCCCGGTTCAGCTCCTCGTTTGCCTTTGCATATTCAGCGGTGCGCTGCGCCACCACCTCCTCAAGCCTGTAACGGTACCGGTTCAGTTCGGCTTCTTCCTCCTTTTCCTTGGTGATATCTATCGATAAAATCAAGACTCCGCCAGGAACAGGCTCCATGTGCAGTTCAAACCAGCCTTTGGACCCATCTGAAAAAAGAAACTCATTATCCATCTGGTGGGGAACACGGTTGGTCATGCAGTTTCGAAGGTGACTAAACATTTCCGTCCTATCTATGCCCAAATAAACCTGCATCATCGTGTAACCAAGCAACTCCTCTTTCGTCTTGCGCCCCTGCTTAGCCGCCGCCTCATTCACGTAGATGTACCGCCAATCGTAATCGATGATTTGACAGCCCTCAAGCATGGAATCCAGAGAAAGGTTCAGTTGGTTCTCAGCCTCTTGTAAGAGCCTTTCTTTTCGCCTCTGCTCAGTGACTTCTTCACCTGAGCTAAGAGTTCCAATAATGTTGCCGTTTTCGTCGCTGACTAGTACATTGTGAAAATTAAACACCCGTTCATCCCCTTGCTTAGTGACGATTGGATGCTCAGAATGGATGTGGCGAAGAGTCCCGCTTAGCATGTCATGGAAAAAAAATTTAGCGTCTTCTCTTTTTGCTTCTGGAATAAAATTGTCAAACCAGTTTTTACCCCGAAGCTCATCTCGAGTATATCCTAGAATTTCACATGCCTTTTTGTTGACGTCGGTAACAATTTCGTCGCTGCCGATGGCGATCATAAAGGCGTCTGCTTCGTCAAAAAACATTTGGGCAAAATTCTTTTGAGTCTCCATCTTATCCCTCCGCCAGATTATTTTTTTGCACTTGCTGTCCGGCAGCAGACAAGTACATTTCCTGCGTGTATTCTTTCATCATTTGGCAGGCGCTGAAAGCTGGGGTGATGGTTTTTATGGCTTCTTTAACGATTTTTATCCACTGGTGCGGTATGCCCCTGCGGTCTAAGTCGTAGTAGAGCGGCGCGATTTCGTTTTCAAGCAAGTTATAGAATGACTCAGCGTCTTTTCTATCTTCTTCTTCAGGACTGCTTACCTGTGAATCGCCGATTGCCCACCCGTTTTTGCCGTTGTATGCTTCATCCCACCATCCGTCGCGAACGCTAAAGTTGATTACTCCATTCATCGAAGCCTTCATCCCGCTTGTCCCACACGCCTCCTGAAGCCGCCGTGGCATGTTAAGCCAAACATCAACGCCCCGCACAAGCTCCCTTGCCACATCAAGGTCATAGTCTTCGACGAAGGCGATGCGACCTTGAAATCCCCTGTCCAAAACTACGCGGTAAACCTGTTTAAGAAGCTGCTTTGACTGCCAGTCCGCTGGGTGTGATTTGCCCGCGAAAATTATCTGCACGGGTCTCACGGGGTTTGTTACTATGCGTTTGAGTCGTTCAATGTCGGATACAATGAGGTAAGGCCGCTTGTACTCGGTGAATCGACGTGCAAAAGCCACTGTTAAAGCGTAGGGGTCAAGAAGGGAACCCATAGCGATCACCTGCTGTGTGGTGGCTGAATCCTGCGTCCACCGCCGTTGAGCTCGATCCTGAATGGTGCTTATCAACCGCGTCTTCAGTGTCCGCCGCACCTGCCACAGTTCTTCGTCAGGTATGTCTTCCACGCATTTCCAAATTTCCTCTTCATCCTGCTTCTGCAGACATTCTGGACCCAGATGTTTTTCGCAGAGCTCCTTAATTTCAGGGGCTTGCCAACTTGGCAAATGCACCCCGTTTGTTATGGATATTATGGGAACTTGATCTTCAGGTTTATCTGGCCAAAGAACATGCCACATTCGCCTGGTGACTTTGCCATGCAGTTTAGATACGCCGTTGGCTTGACCAGACATTCGAAGGGCAAAGGCGGTTAGATTGAATTTTTCCGGCGCAAACCCTTCGTACCTCCCCAGCTTAAGGAAAGTTTCTCTGTCGATTCCTAGTGATTCCCAAAGGTTCCGTGAATAATGATCCATCAGTTGAAAGCTGAAGACGTGGTGCCCCGCGGGAACAGGGGTATGGGTTGTGAAAACTGTGCATCTGCGGACGTTTTCGATGGCTTCACTGAGGGAGGCGCCGTTTGCCCGTTCTATTCGGAGGCGTTCAAGCATCATGAAAGCCGTGTGGTCTTCGTTAGCGTGCCAAACAACTGGTTCCACGTGGAGTTCGCGCAGCGTTCGCACTCCGCCCACGCCTAAAACGATCAGTTGCCGCAGCCGTTCTTCTTCGTCAGCTGTGTAGAGGCGCGCGGACAACATTCTGTCTTGAGGATTATTTTCTTCAACATTTGTGTCCATCAAGTACAAGTTAACGCGGCCAACCCTTACCTGCCACACTTTGACGTACAGCAGGCGGTCGGCGAGTTGAATCGGAATCTGCGGTCCACAGCTTTCAGGCCACGCACACGGCGAGATGGGGGCGTCATCAAAGTCAAGTTGAGTGTAATCTTCCTGCTGGTCTCCTTCAGGCGAGATGCGTTGGTGAAAGTAGCCCTGTGGATACATGAATCCAATTGCAACCAGCGGAAGCCCTCGGTCTGAAGATTCCTTGCATATGTCGCCTGCCAAAACGCCTAAGCCGCCCGCGTAGATGGGCAGCGACTCTTGGAGGGCGTATTCAGCGGAGAAATAAGCGATTTGCCCATTGGGTTTTTCAAGGTCCGTTTTGCCGCACCATTCATGTCCCCGCATCATTTCTTCATCAAACCGCTGCATAACCGCATCGTACTGCTCCAGAAAAGCAGGGTCCCTAGCCGCCGCCTCCAACTTTTCCATGCTTATGCTTCGCAGCTGCTTAACTGGGTTATGTTCACTGGTTCGCCAGAAAGCATAATCGAGCGAGCGGAAAACCTGCCGCCCCTCTTCATGCCAGCTCCACCAAAGGTTATTGGCAAGCTCAGATAACCTGCCGATCCTCGGAGGAAGCTTAACAGATTCGTTTGATTCATACATAAAGTTGCGTAACCTCGGTTTTAGCGATTTTTGATTTGGCAAAAACAAGCCGTTTCGAAAGTCGAATGGCTGGATACTTCTAATTTAATATTTTGAGCGCCAACTTATATACGTAATGCCAACGATTTTGGCACGCTATTTAGCGCCTTAACTTAAGAGCATTTTGGGTACGTCAAAAAAGAACACGAAAGAAAAGAAAAAAAATTTGCTGTAACGCTTAGATTGGCGCCAGCATTAGGAGAGTGTAGTTTGCGTCTGCCGTTTCCAGTTTAGCGCCGATTTTCAAAGCTACTTTGCCTGCGAGGAACGAGTAGGAGTATTGCGCCGCAATTTTCAGCGTTACTGGGTTCCCGTTGGCGTCTGTTCCCTGCGCCTGCAAAAGAACATCATGTTTCCCCGTTAAGACTCCGCCGTTTCCGCTTGTAAACGTGTATGTAACGCCGTTAGCTGTGACCAGTGAGCCGCCTGTGACGTCGAAGTATTTGATGTTGCCGCTGGTTGTTGTCGGCTGAACTGTGAGGGTCAAGTTTGCCTTGTAATACTGTATTGTGTTGCTGCTGATTGTTTGGTAAATGTTGCCTCGGGCATTTAGGGTTCTTATGTTTGTGGCGGCGTTGTTCGCGATGGTTTGAGCGCTAACATACGGAACTGTAACCGCCAAAACAATTGCCAATGTAACTATCGCGGCTAACGCGATTTTGCTTTTTTTAGTTAAACTAACCATGTTTTTTGTTCCTCCAACCTTTTCATTAATCAAGTCTTCGTTGTTGTCTTTAAAAAGCAAGCCGCACTTGTGATATGCACCAAAAATGTACATTAAGCCTTAGCGTCGCCCAGCTTATCCGACAGCATCTCTTCTTCCGTGTGCAAAAGCAAACCGATGCGGCGCTCCCACTTGTTGAGGAAACGGTACTGCGCGTACATCGCGTAAACGCTGTAGGCTAAAATGACAGCTGCGATTATCAGAAGCGCAAAACCCACGAGTCCAAGCCCGAAATGCCTGGTTCTAAGTATAAGCCAGAGGACAACGATGAACAGGACAGCTGAAGATCCAAGCCCGATTAAGGTGCCGTTTCGGAATTTCGTCCATTCCTTATCCAGCTCAAACAGAAAGTCATGCAACGACCTGACTGGGTACTGCTTGTCATCGCGGTTTTCTTTAGACATTTTGACTCCACCATTTACCCGCTTTTTTTGTTTTTATATGTAGTGCACCTCAAGTGAATGCTACAGTATGGATGGAAGCGACTTGCGCAGGTCAAGATACAGCTTTCTGCCTTCCTCCGTCAAGTTGGTGTAGCCCTCCGCTGTTTCCTTCACCAGCTTCTTCTCTTCCAGAAACGCCAAATGTTTAAGGAAATCGTCGTAGCTAAGATTCGTGGATTTCCGCCAGATCACAGTGCGCAGCTGAGGCTTAGAATTAAAGAACAGGTACTCTAAGATTTCAAAGCGAATCTGCACCGCACTCTTCCGCACCCTCGCCATACCCGAAATGCACCAATAAACAAAACCTATAATTTAGCAACTATAAAAAACAATGGCAACCCCGCTGCCCGATCCTTTTTTTAAAAATGAAGGAACAACAACACCCAGAAAACAACTGTTGTTCTTCTCGGCAATATTTATTCAAAAGAAGAAGAAGAAGCCCAAAAAAACAATTTTTCTTCTTCTTCTTCCGCAAAAACGGTTAAGCCGCGGAGAAGCAGTTCGGGGTCTGTCAATTTTCAATCTTCATCTTTCCCAATCAGACTGGGACGGCGACATCATCCCCCATCGAATCAACATCGTCCCGGACTAAAAGGGCTTTGGTGAAGTGATGTGTGTTTTTTGTTAGCGCACTATTTCCACGAATTCTGCGTCCAACGCTATCACAAAGCTTTGACTCTTATTAAGGAGGATTATAATTTGTATAAGGGGTTTGATATGGAAAAAACAAATCCTGTAACTGTCAAAGAGATGAATTTTGATCAATTTTTTAAGCAAATTTCTCCGGAAGAGATATGTGACAATGTTTTTACGTTGGTTGGAAAAGATTTTTTCGTTCTTACTGCGGGCAAGGCAGATCATTTTAATTCCATGGTGGGCAGTGGGGGCGGTTTGGGGCTTCTTTTCAGGAAACCTACTACGTGGTGTATTCTTCGTGCAGACCGTTATACGCTTGAGCTGATTCAAAAAGAGCAAACATACACTATGTCTTATTTCCCGAGTGAGTTTAGGGAGCAAATGCTTTTTTTGGGAAGTAAATCCGGAAGGGATAGTGAGAAAATGAGGGAAGTTGAATTGGCAAGTGTTCAAACTCCGTGTGGAGATATGTCTTTCAAAGAAGCCAGACTAATCTTTGAATGTAAATTAACGGCGCTTACCACCGCCGATCCCAATGATTTTTGCACGCAAGATGCTAAAGACGCTATAAACGAAGCTTACAAAGAAGCAAACGTTTATCGTAAATTTGTTTTTGGGGAAATCACCCATGTTTGGGTAAAGAAGTAAAAAGGTACTGTCTCAGAAAACCTGTTTCCAAAGTTTTCTACGCCTTAAAAATGCACAGAAGCCCTTTTGTTAAGTCTTCTTCAATCGCCAAATTGTATTTTTGAACAAAGACCTCTATTCCGCGACGGTCATAACCGCCTTTAACACATAGCTGAAATCTATCGGGCTTTCGCTGGTCAATAAGCACCCAAGACGGATGCAATAAATTCTCAGAGCTTAATTCTTTCAGCAAAGCCACTGCTTCATGCCTTTTCATTTGCCATCCGAAATGTCAACAAAACATAACGATGTATTAAAGTTATGCCGACGATTCGGTTAATTGGGCTTGAAGCTAATGTCTTCTGAATTGGCAGGAGTATGCGCATAACCCCCAAATTGCAAAGCAAAAACACAGCGGACAGCAGGTGCACTACCCTAAATGGCAGCCTCCGAGCGCCTAAATATGAGTTTTCAAGCAAACTGGTTGGCGCTATATTGTTTTGGAAATATCGGCGCATATGAATTAAACTTATAAGCCATAAGCATTGTTGCAATGAATCAGCGGAAAATGGCTGATGGAGAGGGGCGATTTATGGGTCAAAACGATGATGTTGAAGCTAAAAAGTACAGAATTGACATAGGGGCTTACGGAAGCATCAGCGTTGAGGCGCCCACAAAAAAGGAATGTTTGGAGCTTTTCAAGGAAGTTACCCAAACGCGGCGGGACTTAAAGATAGACGAAGCAATAAGATAAGTTGATTATATGGGCATTTATCCTGTCGATGATTAGGATTTCACTATTGTTTATAACAAAAGCAAAAACACCTCGAGTAACGAGTACACCTCTCTAAAGGGCACTTCCGCGCATCTAAAGACTCTGTTGATTGCCGTAAGCTGCCAATTAAAAACAATACCTAAAGGTTAGTTTAGCACCTCTGCCACAAAAGTGTTTTATTGTAATTATGCAATAACAGGAATAAGTAAGGTTTAGAGTGCATGCAAAGCCGACGTAACTTCCTAAGAGAGTTGTACTACATTACTCACGTAAAAAACTTAGAGTCAATTCTAAAAACCGGCATACTGAGTCATAGCAAGATTGTAGAAGAAGGAGTTGACTTTGAAAGGATATATAACAAGGATGTAGTTTGCAGAAGAGAAAACATAACTGTTCCCGATGGCAGAAGTCTTTGGAATTTTGCGAACCTCTATTTCCAAGCAAGAAACCCGATGCTTTTTACCGTCATTCGCAATAATCCTCTTGACCAGATTGCGGTTGTAGGTGTCGATAAACGAATTCTAGACCGCGATGATATTTACATCACAACTGGCAATGCAGCACACTCTCAATCGGAAATAATACCCATTGCAGAGAAGAATAGAATTCTGCCTACAATTTTAAATCAGATAAACCGTGAATATTGGAATGAAGTTGACGGCTCAAAAAGAACAATTATGGCTGAATGTTTAGTTCCCGATGAGATTCCGCCTGGCTATGTTCGCTCGATTTATTTTGCTGATTGCAATTCAAAGAACAAAATGCAGCGGATTCTAAACGATCCGCGACATATCGAATTCATTTATGTCCCTAGTTTATTCTTCCAGCCAATTCGAAGCAGACAAATTACGCCCTTACTTTCCGTTCTTGACGGCGACATGTTCTTCTCGTTAGGACAAACGTTAACCGTAAGTGTGAATATCGGCGGCGTCATGGGGAAAGGGGTCGCATCAAGAGCAAAATACCAATTCCCCGATGTCTATGTTCATTATCAGGATTTATGCAAAAGACATGAACTCAAAATGGGAACCCCTGCATTATACAAAAGGGAATTATCTTTTGACTGTGAGTTTGCAGACGAGCCATCTACAATAAAAAATATCAATGGAGAAACGTGGTTTCTTTTATTCCCCACCAAAAAGCATTGGAGCGACAATTCGGATGTACGCGATGTTGAAGCTGGGCTTAAGTGGATAGTCGAAAATTACAATAAGGAAGGAATTAAGAGTTTGGCGCTTCCAGCTCTCGGCTGTGGGCTAGGTGGACTTAAATGGGCTCAAGTTGGACCTCTTATGTGCCAGTACATGTCTCAATTAGACATATGTGTCTACATCTATCTGCCCGAGGAACATGAGGTGCCAGATGACCAAATTACTCCAGAATTTTTACTCGGTCAAAAACATTTTTAGATGCTGCAATTAAAAAAAGTCAATATAAGTGCAAAACCAAGAAATGGCCGTCTAAAGACCAAAATCTTTGGTTGTCATTAGCGAGCATTCGTATTTCCTATGGGATTGGGTATCCTGCAACCATGATTAGATATATTGAATAGCTGTCCACGTTGTGGGTTGAAGTTGCAATATCAATCTGGTTTACCGTGGTCTGGCCGCTTCCTAACCCGATTTGTGGAACGCCCAACGGCGACGAACCAGGACTGGTTACATCTTCCGAAGATATCACTTTGTTTCCTTCGTATAGTATGGCGGTTAAGCCGAAGTACGCCATTCCTGTACTGTTGATGCCTGAATTATCCATAGGCGGCGGGTCTTGCGAAGTGTAGTCATTTCTCACCGTAGCATTAACCACTAAACACGACCGGCCATTTACTGTTTCATAGCTGGCGTTCGCCGAAATCAAGTACAGCTTAGACCCCGACAAATACCCTGCATTGCTCAGTTTAGCAGTCGAAGGTCCGTTGGAACTTATTTGATTGTACTCATATACCGCTACTGCCGAGCTTACAATCAGGAGAGCCGCAAGCAGGAAAACAACTGGTTTTAAGCCCACCTTAAAGTTTCGATGTCGTTTCTCTTCCACCGCACCTTTTGGCGAGGTGTTCTCTACCGTTTTAACCATCAGCAGGGCCTCTTTCCCTTCATCGGACAGACAGTATTTGCCATATTCATCGGTCTTAATCAACCCGTTCAGTTTGGTTAAGTGGTGTTGCAGATGTCCGCTGCTTTCAAAGCCTGTTTTCTTCTTCAAATCCGCAAACCCAAGAGAGCCTTCGCTTAGAACTTTCAGGATTTGTATGCGTGTGGGATGCCCCAAAGCGTCAAAGACTTCTGCCCGTTGCCTGTCATTTTCGACTTGCTTTTCATCTTCCATTGTCGGTTGACCCTCAAGCTGTCATATCCATTAGCCTATTTAATCCCTGTTTTGTAGACTTCTTGAGAAACAATTTTTCGCAGAGTCCAGTTTTCTGGACACCTCACTTAAGGAGTGTTCTATTATGTAGCATTAAATATCGGTTAAGAGAATATTGTCAACTGTCCAAGTTAGAGAAGCATAAAACGATGAAGCGCAGATACTACCACATAATTTCAATTCTGATTGCGATAGTTATTGTTGGTTTAGTGGTGTATTTCGGTTACAGCTCAGCAAGTAAAACGCCAGTAAGTACACCCCCAATTTTGTGTACTTCCAGCATTTCGGATATCAATGCTTCGCAGGGCTCAGCCCAACAGGTCAATCTCAATCTTACATCGATTTGTTCATCAGAATTAGCAATCCCCATAGAAAACCTCACGATAGTGGGCTACACGAGCGCCATAAGTAACGGCTTTAATGGGGGTTCCCCTTGGAATGCATCTGCCCGAGAAGCAGTTTTCAACTACTCTTTTAGCCTCAGCCAACTTATCCTGCAACCAGAAACATCTAACTCGACTACTATTACAATCCACTTGGCAAACAATGCAACATTAGGAAGTTACTCCTTAGAAATCAATTTCGGCAAAATTATCTTCCTTTCTGCACATGAAAAATACGATGTATCATATTTTTCGAGCACTTCCTTGGTAATGGCAGTTACTCCGTCAGCTGAGAATTCAGCCAACACATAACAGCCGTGACCTTTTACCACAGCAAACGATGACAAAAAAGCGCAAGAGAACAAAAACTTAAATCCGAATAACTTAGAAATGGCTGCCTATGGATAAGATTTATTGCAGTAACTGTGACGCTGAAGTAACTCAGGACATGACGTCCTGTCCAGCATGCGGTGCTTCTTTAAAACCAACATCAGTAGTACCTAAGCCAACCTACACATCGTCAGACGACTCTATGTCAACGAAACAACCTGAAGGTATTCAAATCAGCTATGTGACACTTGGAATACTTTTGACAGGCTTAGGAGTTTACCTAATCTTTCTTTTCCCAAAACTTGCACCTATTGTTGGAATTCCTTCGGCTATAGGTTTCGGGCTTGTTCTCCGCGGACTTGGATTCAGGACTGGCAGAAGCAGAAAGAGGTATCTTGAAGATACTGAAGGTGGAAGAACATTCTTGGCAGGAATCATCATACTTATTTCAGGTTTAATCTTGGGTTTTCTGGCTTATGCACTTGGTGCCATACTGTGGGCTGTTGTTTTGGGTGGCTTACTTTTCTTTGTCGGTTTGGTGGTTCTGTTCATAGGCACTCTATTGGTAACGTCCGAAAGAATGAAAGAAACGTAATAATTTTGGGAATAGAGCAATTTTTTCAACTGCATCCATTCCGACGTCCAACATTTGCAATTTTAGCCATATGCCCTGCCCTGTTAATCACTTTAGCTTCTGTGTTCTAAAAAGTAGTTTAAAGAGTCGCTATGTGATTAAACGAGGTAACGGTAAAGTGTTTAACTCTGAAATGGGAGAAATACGAGTATGCATAAATTGTCGAGGGTTGTCGCATTGCTTTTGATTCTGTGTTTGGCAATCTTAGGTCCATGTCTACTCATTAAACCTGTAATAGCCCAAAACGCTGCTAATCCATCCATTTCCATTTTGTACCCTACAAACGAAACTTTTTTCAACGTCAGCATCGAAGGCGTCTACTTCCAGTTGCTCTACCAAACCAACGATACGCTTTCATGGGTTGGATACAGCATTAACGGAGGCGCAAACGTAACTTGCACTGGAAACGTCACCGACAACAGCGCATATATAAAAGATGAATACCAGTTCGATTTCGGACATCCTACTTTAACGCTCTACGCAAATGATACAGCAGGCAATTGGTCTATCCCACAGACGGTTACCTATACAGTCTACTTTTATCCAGACACTACCTCTCCACCTTCATCTCCTTCTTCAGTTTCTTCTTCTGCATCGCCTTCTCTAACGACTTCGCCAGTATATCCTGCAACAACAGCACTGACTCCTGCCCTTCCAGAGCTATCAGGGTTAGTAATCCTGCCGCTTTTCCTCTCAACGCTCTTTATTGCGGCGGCACTTAGGCATCGAAAAACCGCTAGCTCGAATCAATGACCTTTCCCAAAATAACAGCAACCCATCTGAACATCTTATTACTTAAAAATGGTTTTAAGTAAGCTTAACTACGCCAGAACTTATAGCGGACAAAAAAATCTTTTTAAGCTAGGTTAAAACAGATACAAAGTTTGTGACAGCATGAAGCCTTTAAGATTGGTGGGTTTTGCTCTTTTTGCGGTTGGATCGGCAACCCTTATCTATTTGGGAATCGAGTTTTTTGTTTTTAAAGCCCCGTATAACGGCACCACTGCGGCTTTGGAGCTGCTGGGTTTTGTTTTGGGTTTATCGGGTGCTTTTCTGGCTCGAGGGCAAGGCAAGCCTCCAATTAAACCCTAGAATCAGGTAGACAAGGATGGCGACGAAAACAGCTGATTACCCGGGCAGTCAAGGCTCGTTTTTTGGCGGCTCTAAGCACATTTTTCGCAGCTTTTCTTCGTCTTCGGGCATCAGCTTGAAGCCTTCAGAATCCTCTATCGAGTAGCATAATAGTTTTAGAAGCAGGTAGGCTTCAACTGGGTTGCTTACTCGTTTGTTTAGGATACTCATTACTTTGGTGCCGACGCGGTGAAATTTAGCTAAATCTAAGTCATCCAGATTGATGGCGAATTGTTTTTGTTCACTGTCTTTAGTCAAATTTACGACCCCAAGTTTACAATGTGTTTCTCTGGATTTTAAGCCTTCAGCTAACCGTTACCCCCAAAGTGACATGCTGATCGGGGTGTTTCAATGGCGGAATGAAATTTATTAGGCAGTTACTTTCCCATTGTGTTGGAGAAGGCAAGTTAAAGTGGGTTTCTGTTTTGAATCTTGTTTTGGAGGGATATGGCGGGATCTTAAAAGGGAGATTTCGGAGTATTACGTGACGATTTTTTCTAGGAAGGCTGGCCCGCCCATATGCATCACGCTGTGCGTAGTGACAATCGTTTCATATGCGATCATGCACTTATAGGAACCCTCAAGGAAAAAGTACAGGCTTGGAAATGGGCAATCTTCTCTATTTGGAATCATGTTTGGAGCCTAACAGGTTCTCCCAGTAAAATCTGAGGCTTTTTGCCATATTTGACGTTTCCTCGCCCTCAGCTTAAACCTTCAAACAAGCCCTAAACCAAAAAAACAACCTGAAACGAGCCCTAACTAAACCCACGCCTACCTATAGTCCTACCTAGTATTTGTGCCAAAATTCAGCCACAAAAAGATGCTTGTTCCCGATAAATTCTTTATACTTATTGGGCCTGAGTCATCGGAGAAGAGGCTTTTTCCCAGTCAAATCGCTCGGCAAAACAATGCTTTTTTCGCCCGCTTTAATTGTGACTTTTTTGTAGTTTATGTAGTCTTGAAGGTCTTCGAGTGCTTCTATGATCCAGTAGCCTTCGCTTTTAGTTAAAACTTTGACCTTGTAGACTCCTTTGTAGTAGCATAGTTTGCTCATAAAAATCCGCTATGTACTAGTAGGCAACAAAGTAAATAAATGCTCGCTTGCATACAGGGCAAAATGCGCTGC
Organism: Candidatus Bathyarchaeota archaeon; assembly: GCA_963828195.1. Taxonomy (GTDB): domain Archaea; phylum Thermoproteota; class Bathyarchaeia; order Bathyarchaeales; family Bathycorpusculaceae; genus Bathycorpusculum. Next base: position 43,365 of record CAWHDT010000005.1, on the reverse strand, counting down.
TCACCCTTTTTAACGGTGATCCTTCGCCTTCAGAACAATTTTCAAAATCCTCCAACCGATGCCCATTTAATAGCAATATTTATGTGGGTATAATTATATTATAAATGTGGGTGCATATTAGTGGGTAAAGTTAAAATGGATGAGCGGGGCAGGATTCTTATTCCACTTGATGAACGTGAAAAGCTCGGCTTGAAGGCTGGAGTTGAATTTGATGTAGTTAGAGCGGACGGTGTCTTGGTTTTGAAGCCCATTCTTCCAGAGCCGTTACGTGTTGATGGTAGCCATCGCAAATGGGGCAAAGAAGCGTTTTTGGATTCTGGAGAGGCAACGTTTGGCGAGTAATGGCAATGTCCTCGAGAAACGAGTTTTTGACCTTAACATTTTAGCCGTTTATCTAGTCAAGGGGCATCCTGGCTTTGAATGTGTTTCGCTGGTTGTAGAAGAGGGTTTGAGAGGCGCCTATATTCCGTTGATTATGGATTTTTTGCCCATGCGTTCACATTGGATAATGACAAAGCGCTGGGGTCTTCCTGAAAGGGAATGCAGAGCTTCAATTGAGCATTTCCTGAACACTTATGATATGCCTCGTTACCTAGGTTTAAGTCGGGAAACGATTCTGCAGGGTTTTCGGTTGGCTGAAGATTTAAAACATGATGTTTTCGACTGCATGTACCTTGCGTTTGCATTACAGGAAAAAGCTGGCAGTATTGTTACAACTGACACTGATTTTGAAAAACTTTGCAATCAAGTAGGCTTAAAATACATTAACCCCGTGCCGCCAGAAGTTCTCAAACGCTTCAAGGAACAAAACAAGTGAACGTTGATAGGATGGGGAAACTTATGCCAAAACGGTGCCCTAACTGCGGCTCAACAAACTTAGACATCCAATAACTTGAATCTTATAACGATTTGTCAGAACTGTATGGTTTATCGCCGAGACTGCGCATGGAGCGGAGAAATCTCCCCCACCTACAGCTTGAGTAATGAAATATCTAAACGCTCAAAACAAAGATAATTTCTTTTACATAAAACCAATAAAATCTGCTCTATTCTTTTTTAGCTTCATCCTCGGAAATCATTCGTTTAAGCTTCTTCTCCATGTTAAGTTCATACTCGTGCTCTTTAACCATCGGCGGCAACGTTTTCTGACTAAACAAAGTGTCCGGCGGCACAATGCGCTGTTCACCTTTTTTAACCTTGATTCCCGCGCCCTCTTCGCAATCCTCAAAATTCTCCAACGCCTCAACCATCCAGTAGCCTTCACTCTTGGTCATTATCTTGACTTTGTAGAGACCCTTGTAAAAACTGATTTCTTCATTCATAAAAAAGCCACAACATATAATCGGTTAAAATAAGATATAAACCCTCGCACCAAGCTAAAGCGGGTACTCCCGAGATTTCTCCACAAGCGTCACTTGACCCGTCGCGTCGCCCATAAACCTCTTAAACAGCTCAGCGTTCTCAGTGTGAACCGGAAACATCCGTTTGGCATTTATCTTTTTTAGCGCCGCCTTAAGCTGTAGCGGCATCATATGCCCCGAAACGTGCACGTGATACTGCGGCAAACCGTAATGGCTAAGCCAATTGACCAAGCGTTCGTAATCGATTTCCATTTCCTCGTTAAACCGCTCCGACGCCGACAGGACATAGCAGCTTCCCGACGTTGGCTGAATAGAATTAAGTTCTTCAAAATCGTAAAAGCTAACCGCTAAAACCGTCTTGCACTGCTGCTTCGAAACCTCGAACACATCGAACATCTTGCCCGCCCCGTCAAAGCGCTCAATCAACTTGGTTTCCCACTTGTCATATCGCTTCTTCGACTTTCGAAAAATCATTATGCCCTCGTCATCCAGCGAGGGAACCTGCAAATGCACGTCCTTGTGAAGCGCATCCAGCAGATATGCTTGTTTGAACGAAATAGCCAAGCACCGATTGTTCTTCTTAGCCATTCGATAAAACGTGCTGAGCCGGTCAACATCTGAATACCCAAATTCCGCAAGCAAGATACCGTCAACTTGTGACGCAATCCTGTCCAGTTTCGCCTCAACTTCCACTTCGTTAGAAACCGTCGCGCCCGTCATGTTGGTGGCTTCAGTCACGACCGCAACAGGCTCAGACTCCCTGGCTTTCTCCACAAACTCATAAGTCATCTCGGGTTTAGCTCCGTGATCCCGAAAGTCTCCAGTGTACACTACTGTGCCGTTTGAAGTGTGAATCAGAAAGCCGTAGGCGCCCGGAATTGAATGGTCAACATGAATCGGCTCAACAACTAAATTGTCAACTTTGATTTTATCACCAGTCCTGAAAACGTTAAATTTGATGTCTCCAACGTTGAATTCCAAATCAGCACGGCGGATGTCGCTCAACGTTCGCAGGATAGTTTGGGTTGTTTCGCCGCAGTACACGGGAATTTCACGTTTAATAAACGACAAATAAGCCGAATGATCCAGATGCCCATGAGAAAGGAACACAGCATCCGTTTCAGGCGGAGCGGGGTCAAAACTGTAGATTCCGCGGATCTGCGGCAGGATTCCAAGCTCTTGGAGGCTTTGCTCGTTTTTAGGCGAGAGGAAAGGCGGCGAATAAAACTGTTTTTTAGCGGTAAAAGACATGCCGAAATCAAAGAAAACCCGTGTGTCTCCGTCTTGGAGCAGGATTTTGTTTCCGCCGATCTCGTTGACTCCGCCATAGAATGTTAGTGTCGTTTGGGCTTTTACCATGGGTATTCACTTTAGGGCTTCTGTTTTTTTGCAGACGTTCGCGATGGTTGTTATGATATTCCACATTGTGAATATGCCGAAGACACGGGTGTACTTTGGAGCCCCAGCTTTTCGGATGACTTCGACGTCTCCGCCAGCCTTCAAGTACCCGTTGATAAAAGCTTTTGCAATCGATTCAGCTTTGCTTTTGCCGTAAAGAGGCTGAAGGTAATGCCCTGAGTAATACAGAAACACAGCGACATCCCACGCTTTATCGCCGTCAACATCCTGAGAAGCCTGCTCAAAATCAATCATGTAGATAGTGCCGTCTGGTTTAACCAGCATATTCTCCGGCTTGGTATCTCCCAAGACAACGTTGTACGCGTGGACCTTGGCAATCAACTCGCCGGCAGCTTCTAACAGTTTGAGTTCTTTCTCAAATGTTTCTGTTTTGAGTTCGTTTCCAGATGTTTCTTTTTCTGAAGAGGCATCTATGCGTTTGATAGCTTGGCTGAGGCTCTCGCCCTCAATGAACTCCATGAAAATTAAGCGCTCGGCATTGCTTACTCGCAAAATCTTCGGGACAAAAAAGCCCTTACTATACAAAAAACCGTTAATTGCGCATTCCTTAGCAAGCCGCGCCTGGGCTGTAATTGCGAGGGGTCTTGCCCCAAGAGACCACACCGTTAACGGAAACCATTTGAACCCCGACCAATCTTTGAAACGCTTAGCTATAACCTTCCTTTCGCCGTCGTCTCCATGAACATTTATCAGGTAAACGTCGTTGAGCATGCCGCCGATCGGTTCAATCTGGATGTCTTCGCTTCGACCATTCAAAAGCATGCTCTGAACGTAACCTTTGATGTCGATTTTGTCAGATAACGAAACTAAGCCTTCTGAAGTTTCGAAGAAAACGTATTTTTGGGTATCAATAAGTCCGTAGGGTGAATCAGGAACTTTTCGCCAATTGATCTTTTGAGACTTCAAAAAAGCCTCAGTGTTTTGGGAAACAATATTGATTAACTGTGGAAAAGTCCCGAACAACGATGTAAAAATTGTCCGCGGAGCGTTTTTTGAGAGGTTAACCAGTTTAATTCTTGGATCTTGGCATTCAACCAAAAAATGCTTGGACATTTTCACGTAGCCATTTAAGAAATAAATTTTCTTTTCAGCTTCAAGCTGCCTTAAAGCTATAATGTAGCTGCGCAGGCTTACATCTTCATTTGACATAAGACCGTTAACTAAGTCTGCGGCGTCGTAGGCAAGTAAAGGGAAAACGCGGATTCTATTCAGAAGCACCTCGTACATGAAATACTGCGGTTTAATTTGAAAACGCTCTGTAAGCTCTGGAAAACTGGAAGCCAAATTCTGAAGTAACTCCAAAATCAAACGTTTTTTTAAAGACACTTCTTTACCCTGGAAATAGTCTTCTCCGCAAAGGGGACTATGGGGGAAAATAAGTTTGCTCGCGATGGCTTCTCCGAGGAGGCCTATTTCGATGTCCCGCTCGAAAATCCATTGGTCCACCGCGAGGACAAAGATGGTTTGTTCATTGAAGGTTTTTATGTACCTCATTATTCTGGGTTGAAAATTCTTGATGATAACCATTGCGTCAACTATCGTTTTTTCATTGATTGTTTTGTTTGCGTAATTGTCAACGTAGGTTACTGCGGTAACGCTTGCTGAACCGGCGGCGTGCCTACAAAACTCCAATATTTGATTGTTCAATTCTTCGGCTGCAACGTTGCTAATTTGTTTCAAATGAGTCTGCCACTATAGAACTAGCGAGGGATATATTTAAAACACGTTTATTAATACTTGGTCAACCAATTTTTTGGTCAAATACCAAATAGATAAACGCTCTTTCCTGCAGAACACATTTTTTTGCTAGTGCATTGACACTGCCAAGTGGCTTGACTCTGAGCTTAGACCCTTCCTAGCTATCATGGTACCTTCTGAGACAGATCGCTCCATAGGCTCTGCGTTCATTTGTGACCCCATTTTTCGGCAAATCAGGTTTAAGGAATCTTCAGTGAAACTCAGCATGTTCTGCCCATCGTCTGTTAGGCTGTAAATTTTTCTGGGTCTATCAGAATTCATGTTCCATTCACTTTTTAAGAAACCTTTCTTTTCAAGCAGGTTCAGCAACGGATAAACTGTGCTTGGGCCGAAATACACGCCGAAGTTTTTGCGGATTTTCGTGATTATTTGGTATCCATGCATGGGCTGTGTGCTTACGAACTGCAGTATTATCAGGTCCAGTAAACCTTTTGTTAGTTTAGCTGAGACCTCTTTTTGCGAGTTTAAAGCTTTTAACATTTTTTCTTTTTCTCCCAACTGTTGTTTTGTTCGACGCATATACAATATGTCCTATTTCGGACATATCTTGATGTATGTAATATTAATAAACCCTGATATAAAGCTTCATACATAAACAAAGCATACAAAAACATACCAACGCAATAAGACCGCAAACAAAATTAGCATAAACTAATAAATCCAACCATCAAACAATTCATAAGCACCCCACAGGAAAAGAAAAACGTGTCAGAAAACTACAAAAAAGAAATTGTACAACACATAATCAGAAACCTACTCGACATCCAGCTGTTAAGAATAGTGCAGGCTCAACCAACCTGGGGATACCAAATCAAGAAACAAGTCGAAGCAGATTTCAACATAAAACTAAGGCATGGCGCACTCTATCCTACATTGAACACTCTTGAAAAAAGGGGCTTTCTGGAAAGCGAAAAACAGCAAAAGGCTGGGCGTTCCCGCAAAGTCTATGCGATAACGGAAAGCGGCAAAGTCTACTTGCAAACCTATTATGGGATACTGCAGGGTCAACTTGGCGGCGAAAAAAAACCTACTTAGCTTCAAATTAAGGGTTATTATCCCAAAAAATTTGATTTTTAAGTTCACACACTAGTGCGCTGAGATTCTGGTATGAATGGGCATGAAAAAGCTTTTATTCTAAAAAAGACGACAAGAAATCAGAGGGAAAAACGTTGAATTTGGAATCAAGCAAGACTTTGGGCGGCATAGGCGCAATACTAATCTTAATAGGCTCAATTGCTACCGCTTATACTTTTGGCGTTCTTGACCTTATTGGCGTAATACTGGTTTTCGTCGCATTGAACGGTTTAGCGGACTATTATAAAGAAAGAGGCATATTCACTAACGCAATCTACAGTCTCGTCTTCGGCATAGTGGGCGTAGTGGCGGCGGCTTCGGCGGCGCTCTACATAATTTTTGACACAACCTTAGTTACAAACCTGATTAAAGATATTTATCCAACATGGAATGGCAGCTGGTCAACAATTTCATCATTAGGTAGTATGCCTCGAAACACTTCAAATATACCCATGGGCGATCTTACATCAGCATTAGGGGCAATATTTTTAGTCATATTGATTCTATGGGTTTTCGCCATAGTTGCAGCTTTCTTCGCCAGACGATCACTCAAAACCCTTTCATCAAAAACAAGCATAGGCCTTTTCTCAACCGGTTCTCTACTGCTACTCATAGGCGCATTTCTACTGATAGCCTTCGGCATAGGCGCCATCCTAATGTGGGTCGCAGTACTGCTGATTGCAATTGCCTTCTTCCAAATAAAACCTCAGCCAGAACAACCGCCAGCAACAATGGCTCCCCAGCCATACACACCGACGCCAGTATAAAACCCAACAACACTCCATTTTTTTTATTTTTTGTGTCCTAATCAAAATCAGTTATTCTTCATTAATTACCTTCCAACAGACTTTTGTTGAAAAATTCTCTGCGGAAGCTCTGTTGATTGGAAATATTGTCTCTAAATTCATAAAGCCCAAATGTTAAGCCCTCATAATCCAAGCAATAGTCCTACCGCAGGTAGGAGTTTGAGTATTGGACAATAAGAAACGTGAGGATGAAACATGAAGAAACTACAAATCCTAATAATCGTATTTCTAGTTACGTTATCAATCTGCGCATTTGCGAGTAAAGAAACCAAAGCTGATCCGCCTCAGCCTTCGATATCTGTGGAGCCTTCTTCTGCAACTATAGACAACGGTCAGTCAGCAACATTATCATCTACAGTTACTGGAGGAACTGAACCAATTACGTGGCAATGGTCTGATGAGGCGGGTCTCATACCGGGTGCGTCAGGGACAGGTGACACTGCTACTTATATCACTTCAAGCGCAGACACTGGCATTTACGTAACATTCACAGACGCGAACTCATTAACTGCAACTTCAAACCCGACCGTCACAGTAACAGTCAACTCTGCTCTTGTTGCTCCAACCGTTTCTACCAATTTAAATGTGATCGATCAGTCTCAAACTTCAGATTTGACTTCCACCCCTGTCACAACAGGCACTGGTCCGTACTCTTACCAGTGGCTGCAGGAAAGCCCGAGCGATTCAAGTTTCTTAGCGATTACTAATCAGAATTCTGCGAGTTATAACTTCGCAACTGACGGCACCACTGCCTCAGGTCCTTGGAGTTTTGAGCTTCAAGTGACTGACAGTGCCACTTCCCCTGTTGTGGTTACTTCAGCACCATTTTTGGTTACGGTGAATTCTGCCCCGTCTGTTAATGTCTCGCCTACCTCGTGTACAATGGATACCGGCCAGTCCCAAACGTTTTCAGCTACACCCAGCGGCGGTTCAGAGTCATATGCATATTATCAATGGTACGTGAATGGGTCTGCGCAGTCCGATCAAACTTCGTCAACATTCAGTTATTCTCCTGATTCTTCAGGTACTTTCTCGATTACAGCCACAGTTACTGACAGTTTAAGTGCAACTTCGATTCCGTCTTCAGCTGCGACGCTTACTGTAAATCAACTCACCATCACGGTTACTCAGACTGCGAACGGTCTTATTTCTCCGGGTTCAAGCCCTGTTAATTATAGTGCAACTCCAAGCTTCAGCATCACGCCTGCGACCGGCTACTCCATCGCAAGCATAACAACTGACTCCGACCCAGTACTGGTCACTTCTTCTTCGGGTCAAACTGTGGGCTTCACCAATGTTCAAGCTAATCACACAATCACCGCAACTTACGCCCAAAACAGCTACGTGCTAACGGTAATCACAGTCGGCCAAGGCACAGTAGCTCCAGGCAACGAAACCTCCTCGTACGGAACTTTACTTAATTTGACCGCGACAAGCGCCAGCGGCTGGAGCTTTGAAGGGTGGAGCAACAACGTTACAAGTCTAACGACCCAAGTGACCATGAATTCTAATCAGACGATAACCGCAACCTTTACACAAAACCCTCAGGCAACACCCACGCCGACTCCTGCTGCAACTCCTGCTCCCGCTCCAACTTCCACGCCGACACCAGCTCCAACGTCAACCGCTTCCCCTACACCTGCACCTGAACCAACCCAAGCGTCAATACCAAGCGCAGCACCAACGAACACCCCTATCTCGAAAGCTCAAGCGCCCACAGCCGCCCCGACGTTTTCTTTGGCAACGATGGGTCAATATCTTGCAGTTGTAGCTGCCGCCGTCATCCTCGGAGCCGTAGTAATCGGATTGGTTATGCATAGAAGAAAACCCCCGAACATAGTTATTTTAAGCTAGAAAAGCTAAAACCTGCTTTTCACTTTTTTCCGCTTTCTGCGCCGTCGTGCTCTCTCACAGTGTACCCGCTCGGTCTGCTAAATGATTTGAATAGACTCATGAAGAGGATCCTAAAAAGGCTTCATTAATTGAAAATTAACCCGCAAATTTTCAACCGACGTCAATATTTTTTACAAGGAAAACAAAGTTTTGTCTACGATTATATTTGGGCGTCTCGATCTTTTAATTTAGTATCAATAATGCTCAGAAGTTTTTCGGGATTAACTGGTTTTCCAACAAAAGCATCTGCATCCCTGATGCTGCTTTGTAACCATGTTTTACCCGTAAGCATAATCCTCAGGGTCTGAGGCGATGAATTTTTTATTAATGGAAAAAGAGCGTTGCCTTCCATATCCGGAAGTGACAGATCAATCAACGCTACGTCGTATTGGCTGATGCTTAGTTTTTCTGCGGCTTCTTTGCCTTTTATAGCTACAGTTACCGAGTAACCTTTTCTTTGAAAAATTTTGGTAAAAGTATGTAAAATAGCTATATCATCATCAACAATAAGTATTGAAGGCTTGCCGGCGATAAACAAACAATAAATCCCTTGTAAATGCATCTTTAACTTTCTTCGTTTATAACGTTTATGAAAATGTCAATTCGGTTTTCTATGGTTCAAAGCTTAAATGTGACAAACTGCATTTTCACTTCCAAAAGAGGCAAAACATTGGCTAACCAAAAAATAAGCGAGGGCGACTACGTGCTCATTTACCTTGATGCACGCAGAACCTACATGATAAAAATGCAGGCTGGGCAAACATTCCACACGCATAAGGGCTACTTGAAGCTTGATGAGTTAATCGGTAAAGACTATGGGGAACCCATCAAAAGCAGCCTTGGCATCTACTTCACCACCCTCAAACCAGCCTTAACAGACTACATTATGAAGTCTTCACGTAACACACAAATCATCTACCCCAAAGACGCCGCCTTAATTGTTATGTTCAGCGGAATCGGACCGGGAAGCAGAGTGGTCGAGTCAGGCACGGGAACAGGCTCATTAACAACAGCCCTCGCGCACTACGTTGGACCAACAGGCAAAGTTTACACTTACGAGTTGCGCAGCGAATTCCAAAAAAACGCGGCCAAAAACCTCGAACGCTCAAAACTCATCGATCACGTTGAAATGAAAAACGGAGATGTCACGTTAGGAATCGAAGAGCGAGACGTTGACGCGGTTATTTTGGATTTGGCTGTTCCGTGGCTTGTGGTTCCACATGCTTATGAAGCGCTTCGGCCTTCAGGCATTATTGTTTCGTTTAGCCCCACTATTGACCAAGTTGTAAAAACAACGGAAGCGCTCAGAGAAAACGGGTTCGTGTTCATAGAAACCATCGAGTGCATGATGCGGGCAATGCAGGTTGAAAGAGGAAAAACCAGACCTCAAACACTGATGACTGGGCACACAGGGTACATTACGCATGCAAGAAAAATCCTCAAGCTCCCGCAGCAACTAGCCGCCGAGCCGGCGCTCGAAGCAGCTGCAGAGCAACCGCTTGAAACGGAGGAAATGCAGGAGACTGTGGAAGAAGTCTCTGAATCAGATTGATTTTTGTTTTTCTTTAACTGATGCTGGCTGAGACATGCTTAGCGTCCAGAAAGCTTGTTTTAGTTGTTCGCCGCGTGTCCAACCATAGTAGAAGCCTGCGATTCTGCCAGCATATGGAATAACAATTTGGTTCACTGCTTTGTACAGGATTGGGTTGGAGAAACGGTTTTCAAGGAAAGTCGGCTTCCAAATTTTAATGTTGTATTCCCAGCATTTTATGAAGAAATCCCAACGCGCTTTTGAAAGCGAATCCATTTCAGCGCCTTTCTTGTTCATAAGCACACAATTCTCAAGTGGAACAAAGAACAAGGGAACGTAGAACGCGTTATAATCCTTTAGTTTATCCATTAACTCAATCGTCTGCAGCACATCTTCTTCTTTCTCGTCTGGGAGACCCACAATCAATGTTGCAAGCGGATACCAGTCGTTGTCGTTAAATATGCCAAAGGCGGTCTCGACAATTTCCTGCCACTGCTCAGGCTTAAAAGGCAACATTTTACCAGCCATATATTTCTTCATCAATCTTGGGCTGCCAGTTTCAATTCCTGTTTCCGCCGTAATTATCGCCTTTTTATCAAAAGAATACCAGCTTCGATCAATCAGTATTTCTGCGAGTTCCTTCACCATTTGAGGATTATGAACCGCTGGCGCCAACGACATGTGAGACGCTTGAATGCTTTTAACGCCTGGGTACTCAGCAACGCTTTTCACGAGTTTAACCACGGCATCCTTGTTTGGAACGAACCTTTGATCTTTAGAACCATACAAGAACAGGTCCTCAGTGACCAATGTTATGTGGTCGCTGCCTTCTGCGGTAGATAACGCAACTTCCTTCATAATTTTTTCAAGCGGCACATCAACTTTATGCTGCATGGTAGGCGTGCAAAATTGGCAGTTTCTTCCGCAACCTTTTGAAATTTCTACAGCTCCGTGGATTCCGGCATGTTTGGTCAAAGGCATTATAGCGTTGTAATCCCAGTTGCTGATTGATTCATCGGCCTTAACAATGCGGGGAAGAGCTTCTCCGTTTACTGCCTTCTTGAAAACCTGAACTATCGGCTCTGGTCTTCCGCCTATAAGCACGCAATCTACGCCGTAGCTTTCAGACACTTTGTTGCGTTCAAGCTGCCAAGAGCCGAATCCGCCGACGATGATTTTTGGCTTAAACTTTTTGATGCTGGGGTGAGTAACGAGTTTTTGGAATTCTACTGCGTTCATGGGTTCTCCGCCGCCGATTATCGACGAGTAGGTCTTGCTTACGTAACCCATGCCTGTTGGATCCATTGAAGAAATTCCCACCACTTTGGTTTCTGACCCGATGAAGTCTTCAAGGTCTTCAGGGTGAACCACAGCCACATCTTTTTCTGTAAAACCGTTTTCCAGCAATATAGCTTCTACTTTCCGCAAGCCATAAGGTGCAAATCTTGCTTGGCCGTTAGGCTTGCGTTCCACTGGGGGATAAACTGTTTTTCTCATAAAGGAAAGCGGAAGCGGACCTTTGCCGAAGCCAGCGAAGAAAGCGATAAAGTGATTGTTATAAAAGTCGCTCATTTCTGTAGCTGACGCCGTTAAAACTATTTTTACGCCCAAACCCGATTCCAAACCTGTCCCTTCCTCGCGAATAGAGTAGTGAATGTTCCATATTACTTTTAAGAATTACTGTTAGGTGACGATTATTCTCCGCGGAAAAAACAAATTTAGCCCTATCTAGATAACTTTGACCCCTGTTTTGCCAAGCCTCATCGTTGTTCATAGACTTCTTAGTTCGAAAAAACAAGGAACAGACGAGATGGTTGCGCAGACTCAAAACAGTAGAGAGGAAAAACTTAAAGCCAATTAGCATAGAAATAGGGTAAGCATGGGAACCATAAGCAAAGCTTCATCAATCTTGGTGATGGGAATAATTCTTGTCGCTGCATTTTCAGGAACCATACTGTATTATAACGGTGCGGTAAACGACAAAAACTCTAAAATCGCTTTGATGCAAACCAATATTGCAAATCTAATCAATGAAAACATAAATCTAAATAACGTAATAATCAACCAAAGCAGCGAAATAGCCAACCTAACCAATCAGGTAGCAAGCCTAAACAGCCAAATTTCGGCCCTTAAAAGTCAACAGGCAATTATTGCCAGTCAAGAAGCAAATTTAACGTCTGCAAACCTTGTAACGGCTTTAGGCATAACTGAAATTCCAAGCACCTCTACATACAATGAAGGCTCAGCCTCGCCCTACAATCACCTCTACATATCAGGCACAGTGACCAACACAGGAGGAGGCACGGCATACGACGCGGGGTTGCACGTTGTCGCGTACGCTGCAGACGGCACGATCGAAATAAGCACAACTGTCCCCTTGGATGATGGAGCATCATTTGGAACAGACGCAGCCACAGACGTTTATGGCGGCAGCTCAGCGCAGCTTGAAAGCTTGTTCAGCGGGCAAACAGCAACAATAAGCATAGCCATTTTCCACGAAGGCACTGTTACTAAGTGGGATATAACACCAGTGAGTTCAAATTCCTCGTAAATACGGAGAAGCATTCGACATAAAAGCTGAGAGAATTTATTAAACAAAACGTTTTTGGTTTTTAGCCTTGTCCGTTGCTAAGCTTCGCGATGATTCCGAAGGGATAAGCCAACAAAATTATTTCCGCGATAACAAAACCATAAGATAAATAGGAAACATAGGTTATCGTCTGAAAAACAAGGTTGAATGCGGAGAACACAAGGAACAAAAATAAGCCGTTTAGCCAAAATCCGATTTGCCAACCTTCGAATTTGTTTAAGCGATGAAGAACAATTATGTTTAATGCCCCGATTATTATGGGTTGAACTATGAACATTGATAAAAGAAAAAAAGCGAAGCCTATAGGCGGCAAATATAGCAGAAACGAGTTTCGGAAATTAAACAAAAGGAATTCAGCCACGGTTAGCGAGCTTAACATGAAAACGCCGTGAATAAAGATGTTTTTAGACTTACGTAAAGCCTGTGCCACGCGTTGGAATGCGGGTTTAATTTGACTTTGTATTTTCAGCAATCCATTCACCTATCATTTGAGCAGCGAGTCGCCCCCTGATTCCATAGTTCCCTTGATCATCGTTCCAATAAGCAATCCAGCAACCCTTAAGACCCATATTCTTAAAGAGATTAAGGCCTTGAATCAGAAAGTTTGCCTGTGCAGCATCGTTAGCTGTGTCCATGCCGAACTCGGTTATCACCACGTTTTTGTTTGTTATTTGATGAAGAAACAGCTCAAGGTTTGGGCTTAGCACCAGAAAAGATTGCATGTAAATATCTAATCCGACAAAGTTGAGGTTTTTGCTTAGTTCAACCGGAATGTTGGGTCTAAGAAGAAAGCCTACCTCGAAGTTTGTGTACAATTGAGCTGAAAGATGAAATGATTGAACTATCGCCAAGTCCTGCTGGAAACTATCGATTATTTCGTCATCGGTGAAAAGCGCGCCGGGAGCCCAAGAAGCTGAAAGTTCAGGTTCGTTAAGGACTTGGATATAGCTTAAGTATTTGCCCCAGTTGAAGAGGTAATACTGAATTGTGCTTGCTGCCGCTTGATTGTTAATTATAACGGCTACGGCGATGTTGAAGTATTGAGTTGCGTTGAAAAATGCGTTTGTTTGAAGGTTTGAAATATCTTGCGGGTTGGAAGGGTCACATACAAGATCCACCCGGATAGTTTGAAAGCCTAAACTGTGAATTTCAGACACTTCTCCGAAGATTTGGCTCACATTATCCTGCTCGTAAACATAGGTTACTCCAACAGTGAACGACGAATTTGAGTTATGCGGCGTCGAAGAATAATATGAATAGGGAAAGAAAATCTGTAGAAGAATAAGGCAAATGCATAAAACGGTAACAATTAGATTCTTTGTTAGGCTTTTACTCACACCGCTCGTCTCTCAACAACTTTATAGTACCGTTTTGTTTTTAACTTTTTTCAAAAACAGCAAATAATAATTGATTTGGCGTTGGGCAAAAATGAAAAAAGCGAAAAAGTACAGTTCGTTTATTAAGACAAGATTCATTAAAACTTGAAAGTCAAGCGAAATGAGATGAAAAAATGTCAGAGAAAAATCACTTGAACCCCCAAGATATCCTCAAGCAGCTAGTCGAAGGCAACATCAGATACGTCGAGAAACATTCTTCAGAATACGAGCAGCTTAAATCTAAACAGACACCCAAAGTCGCTTTATTGACATGCTGTGATTCCAGGGTTCCCCAGAACATTTTCGGCAATGATAGCCCAAATGAGATATTTACCGTAAGAAACATCGGCAATCAATTCGGAAATTCAGAGGGGTCAATAAAGTACCCAATTCTTCATTTACATACTCCGCTTTTGATTGTTATGGGGCATACAGGATGTGGCGCCATCAAAGCAGTTTTGTCTGACTACCGTGAAGATGACGAAGCTATACAAAAAGAAGTAATTGGACTCGTCAACTCAATAAAGCTTGCAAACCAGAACATAGATATCGCTAATGTCACCGATGAAAATCAGAAGCTTGCATTATACGCCCAAGTCAATGTTGACTATCAAATAAGCCAGATTGCGGCAGAACCCATGATAAACGCAAAAATTCGAAGCCGTGAGCTTTATGTCGTCGGCATGGTTTTCGACATCCACGGAGTTTACGGCGGAAAATCAGCCAACGTTTACATCACAAACATCAACGGGATAACTGACATCGATGCGATGAAGAAGCAGGACGTAGCAGTTGAGTTTGGAAAGGACTTAGCTGACCTGAAATTCAAAAGATTATAAATGAATATCAAGAATCCTAATCCTCCACCCACTATTCGGGTTGACTTTACACAAACTATTCGCGTGGGCTTCTTATCGTGAACGGAAATAATGCCGATAACTATCAATAGTATCTGTGTGGAACCTTAGATTTATTGGATGATTCTCATAAATACCTAAATGGCTTAATCCTTTTGAACCATTTTTTAAAATGCCTTTGCAATCTATTGCTCAGGGTTGGAGTAAGTGCCTAAACCGTCTCGGATACCTTTAAGATATGCTGTAAGCAACTTTGGCTTCAAGAAGAGCTTATTCTTCATCTGAAGTATTAAATCGGTGGTTAAAAAGAAAACATTGTAAACGATTAGTTGAAAGCTACTGGAATTCCTTTTTACGAATAAAAAACGGTTTCGAGTCATATAGTACATTCCCAACTCGCTTGTACCAGTTTTTGAGCTTTTGTGCCAAATTTTTGCTTTTGGAGCATAAACTATTTTAAAACCCGTTTTTCTCGCCTTTGTGCACCATTCTGTTTCTTCATAATAAGCAAAATACTTTTCATTCAAGAGCCCTATCTGCTTGATCGTTTCTTCTTTTATCAGCAGGGCACAACCGCAAACATAATCAACCTCCTCAATGTCATCGAATTGTCCATGGTCAACTGCACATTTTCCTATGAGCGGTGTATTGCCAGTCCAAAAATTCACTTTGCCCCCGGCAGTATAAATTATGTTTGGCTGCTCGTAAAAGTAAACTTTTGGACCGACTATTCCAATTTGCGCGTCATTTTGGAAGGCTTTGATCAACTCTATTAAGACGTTTGGATCCACTATTGTGTCATTATTCAACAGGAAGACGTAATTCGCATTAGAATGAAGTGCCCAACGGATCCCCACGTTGCAGCCGCCTGCGAAACCAAGGTTTTTTTCTTCTTGGATTACGGAAACGAAATTTCCAAATTTTCTTCTGATAACCTCAGCATCATTACCTCTTGAGCCATTATCGATAACTACAACCGCATAGTTGGGGTATTCAATCTTCTGAAGAGACTTTAAGCATTCTAAAGTATCTGGTAACCCATTCCAATTAAGTATTATAATCGCTATTTTAGGATAACCGTTTTGCATGAGATTTTCCTCTAAACGTTTTGTCTTAGAAAAAATGATAAGCTAACGTATTAATCAATCTTACAGCATTTGGGTTGCGGCTTGCTCGATTTTTTGGTTTGGTTTTGGGATGGTTTTTTGCTGGATTTTTAAGTTGCGACTTTTGGGCTGGCGTAAGTTGCGACTTTCCGCTCTGGCTGTTTGTGTTCTGGGTTGCTTTTTTGATTTAGCGCTAGAATGCGTTTGTACACTGCGACTTTGGGATGGGCAGGTTGCGACTTTGCATGTTGGCTCCATGTTGAGGCTACTGTCGGTTATGGGCGGTTCTGGAGGCGGCTGGTCTCGCCGTTGGGTTTTTCCTGCTTGGCGTTTGGCTTCTTGAGGTTGACGTGGCAGGCGGCGGGGGAAGGGATGAAAAAGCTGGTTTTGGACGGCTTGGGTCAAGAACCGACAAGGTATTTTAGTTTGGTTGACGAATCAAAATATAGGTGAATATTTTGGAGCTGAAACTTCCAAAAGCATTAATCGACGACGTAGGCGAAGACGAATTGAAGCTTTACCTAGCGATAATGCTCTACAAGGAAAGGAAAATATCTGTAGGCCAAGCCGCAAAACTGTCAGGTTTAACGCTGCTTGATTTCATGTACGAACTTGGAAAACACAAAGCGGCGCTTACAAACATAACCGAGGAGGAGCTTAAGGAAGAGCTAAGGCGAATCAAATGAAATGCCCCCAGATGCAATGCCGAAGTTCCAGATAAAGCGGTTAAAGAATGGGAGTTTAGAAAAGGTTACTATCATGTTAAAAGGTACCCCTTGTCCAAATTGCAAGAAAAGTATTTTTGAATACTATCACGAAGGCAAACTTTGTTATACAATTCCTAAAACAATAATTAGCTAAAAACAAGTATTTTTTCCATCCATTATATTCTACCGTTAATATTGTTGAGAAAGTGGGATTTAACAACAAAAGTGTTAGAAGAGTCTCGACTTAGTTTCTTTATGTGTCAGGTTATGGGATGCTGGAGACTTATTAAGTGAAATATTGGAGCATTTTGAGAAGTTTCCTGAATCCTTGAAAGCCGAATTACCACTCAAACATTTATGGGCACTGGTTCAAGAAGAATAAAAAAAGGTTACCCAACTTTTTTCTTTTATTAATGCATTCTATGAAAGGGGAAGGCAAAAAGCGTGGGAATCTATAACGTATTGATGTCGTGGTTGCTAAAAGCGAGTCCTTTTCCATCCGAATCCCTTGACAACCTTGCAGAAATTATGCAGGTTACCAAAATTTTGAAAAAAAGCAAGTTAGACCGCTATTATAAGATGCGATTCCTGCCGGCAGGGGCATGGCTTCTTTAGACAGGGTATTATTCGATGCCAAATATCTTGCAACGCTGCTTCCTGATGAAGTGCTCGCCGTAGGAGCCCACGAGTTCACTCACCTAAATCAGAGACATGGGAGAAAGCGATTCTGGCGGCTATTAGCGCCCACGATAATAATTGGAATCGTTATAGGCCTTCTCGCCCCCAATATGGTTTGTTGGAACAAGATTATCAAAGAAAAAAGGTCAAAAGCATTACAGCGTTTATATCTCACCCGAAAAGCATAAAGAATTGGAGAAATGCACAAAAAATTGGGCTGAGAAAGTCTCCGCCGCATTAATTTTCAAAGTTGTTTGTCCTGTTCTTTGTGAAGGAGATGCTATTGTGGTAGACAAAGACTTTCAAGGAGAAACATCTTTGCGTGTAGAAAAATACTTGAAGCAATTATTGGCGGACAAGTATCCTAGAAATCCTTTGCTTTCTAACCCAAATGTTTTCTTCATACCTGATAACCAATGTATAGAAGTTAAGCATGCCCACATTAAATCAAAAAACCTTCGATATCGCAAAAACATTGTTCTTAATGAAAAAGACCCGTCATTCGAAAAAGAACTAAAAATTCTTAATTAACCTCAGTTGGAAAGCGGGACCTAGTTCACGGTTATTCCCTAGGCCACACCGCTTACGTCATCAAGGGGATGACCTGCTAGCGGATTTTGGGGTCCTGTCCCCAAAAATAATTTTATGATAACTATAATCCAAATCTATCATCCTCTTTTTTACTCTTGCATGTTTTTTCAATAATCTTTAACAAACCTCTGTAAAGGTTGTGTAGTGTCTCTAGCGGTCATCCAAACTAAAATAAACGTGGATCCACTTATAAGTTTTATTATATTATACTACATAGCTCGTCCATCATCTACAGGTGCTGGCATCCGGCATCTAGCATCAGAGTTTTTTCCACTTATCTTCAATAATTATATCGATGTTATGGATTCTTAACGTTAAGACTTTCTTGTGTCCTGCATAATTGTAATAAAGAAAGTATCCTAAAAGCATTGGTGTAAGTTTACATTTTTTAACCTTCTCAATCTTTTCCTGTCGTGAATTTCAAAAGTTAACCTTTTCATTTTGTTAATTACAGGAGCGCGCCGCGCTAACCAAAACCTTAAAGTTTGGATTTCTGGCATATTTAGGTTTGAGAATATGGACAATAACAAGATTATTTCGGTTGTTACCTTAGTTTTCGTCGTAATTACTGCGATATTTGCAGTTATGACTTATGTTTCGGAGCAAGCAAATCAAAGAGGTGAGCTTAATATCTTTATATCAAGTAATCAATATTCAGTTCATTGGGTTAACTCAAGCAACACCTATAATCTAGACTTCATTGTTTCAGGGGTTATAGGCGACCAAGCACGCGCTTGCCAAGTTAACCAATTAGTTCTTCAGGTTACTTTGCCAATGTTTAACGCTTTTCCAGTGAATTTAAATCCTAACTCATAAATCCAAATACAAATCAAATTCAGGATTTTTTATTTCAAGAATCTTTTGTGAACGGTACTGCTTATACGCTTAATTGGGATAATACAATCTTTAATATTGGTTCTGAAAAGAACTTCACTTTAAACATGACATTCGACGGGGTCACTTTGCCTCAATTGCTTCTAGCGTCAGAGATTCAAGGAAATATCCATCTTGAATATACCGACCATATGGGAACGTTGGTTGAAGAGACCAATCTATAACTAATTGGGTTCCAGTCGGTTCAGTCCAATCAGCGTAGATGTTAGTACGCACTGCTTAGTTCGAACCTAGAAAAATTTTCACTTTCACTGAACCCTCCACTGCTCCAAAAGTTCTATTAAACATTTACTTTTTAAGTGATTTTACTCAAAAGCAGTAGCCCCAAGTGAACGCCTATGATAAAGAAATTAGATTGTCTGGAGGCTTAGCAAGCATGGGTAAGACTGTTCCATCTTATCGAAAGGCTTTGCTTGGCTTGTGCCACCCTCAGCGCATGCTGTAGCGTAACTTGACTTTCACATGTGGAAGTTTGTGTTTTGGGCTTCTTTTCTGTTTCAGCCTTTGAAGCCTTTGTTGGGTTGCGACTTTGCATGTTGACTCCATGTTGAAGTTATTGTCGGTTACTGGCTAGGGGGCTGCTTACAATCATGGTGGAAGTGGTGGTTTTCATACTTGCCCTGCGGTTATAGGCGAATTTGATTTGCCGTAAAGTCTTTTTTTGGGCAAAAAAATTTATGTTTTGTCGTTTATGATGATTTGTCGGTGATTGGTATGTCTGTTGAGGTTGGCAAGTATGGACGCATTGTTTTGCCTAGGCGGTTGCGCGAAAAATATGGTGTTCATGAAGGCATTAGACTTATTATTACAGAGTACAGGGGACGAATCTGTCTAGTGCCGGTGGAAACCCATAAGAAGCCTACCGAGGCGTTATATGGCTCCGTTAAGCTGGTAAATCCTGTCGATGAGCCAAAACAGTTAGCGCGAGAATACATCCGAAAGAAGCTGGTTGAGGATTTTCAGTGACCCCGATTCGTAGATACAAACGCGTTTATCTGCGCTGTTACAACGCAACCGACGTTTTGAAAGGTTACTAACTTTCACAATTAAGTGTGACCTCATGAGCCTTAGACGGCAAAACTCCCGCTGAAGCTTGCGGAATAACCGTAGAAGGAACAAACAAGTGGCTAACCCTAATACAAAACGCAAGCAAAGCAACCAAATAACCACAAAATATAAGCCAAGTTCACTCCTTAATTATTAATTCTGGCAAAAGAGCATTGTTGTTGTGGACTCTTGACAAAACGAAAAGTTGCAATGGTAGCTTTGTTGGTCATTGGTTCATTAATAGGTGTAATAGGGTTGGTCATTATTGACATAGGCTTTCAAAATAGACAAGAAGCTATCTTAGCCTTAAACGGCGAACTAGACCCCTTTCCTCTTAATCTATCAGAAAATTTTACTGTTCAATTGTCTCAAAATTTTAATGGCTCTCCATTAACTAACATTAATTTTACAAGTCAACAATTGGCAAGCGGTATAGACATGAATCAAGTATTCCCTGCGTCTAGTGGAACAAAATTTGGTCCTTTTATGAACGATGAACTCAAAATTGATTTTATCAATAATAAATTGTATGTTTCTGCAACCATTGTAAATTCCAATGGAACAACCATAGCCGAAATTTTAAATAATGAATGGAAAACCGTTGACCCAAGCACACTCTTATTTTGGGACAGAAATTATAATGCGTACGCTTTTGAAATCATAGGTTCTGATGGTGTGCCTACTTTTCAAGTAATAATGACAGGTCCTAACCGAATAGAAATTGGAGGTTTGTTTTATACCACGCATGGAACGATATATTTCCAACCAATGAGCGATGGAACTATGCTTTACATAAATGAGACAGAAATGCAGTTAGAAGCGGCACACATTCCAACAATTTTCAAATATCCAGCTCTCACGGACCCAAATAATTTGGGAAAAATGACTGATGCCTTCTACCCTTCTAGTAACCCGTTATCTCAATCGACATGGACTATTGCCTTCGGAATTTTTTTAGCCACATTAGGCTCGATTCTTGGTGGGATTGGTTTGAAAGAGCGTAAGTCAATAATAAAAAGGCAAGATTTTCAAAAATACTTGTCGCAAGTTAGCGTTAATAGAAATACAAGTTCAAATGCGTGGCGTAATTCTCCACGTTACAAAAGAAAGAAAAAAGCTAGTCAAAAAGAAGATGAAAAAGAATCATAATTACTCCAAAGCTTGTAGTAACCACCCAAGCATAAAAAAGAGAAAATAGCCAGAATTGTGTCAATAAACCTGTCATCAACATTATTATTATTAGTATTAAGAAACTTGCCGACAGTGAAAAAGACGTTAAACTTATGTTGAAAAATGGTGATTTCCTACTGCACGTGCCTATAGAATACTTACTCACTCAGAAAAGCCTCCATGACCCGACACGCACCGTGAAAAAGAAGTACCCGAAGATGCACCAGAACCCTTAACAGGTAGATTTATCACCTATGAAGTTACCAGAACCCCACTGCGGTTTGACGCCCAGACTCCGCCTGGAACCTTCAAGCCCTACGCTCTTACCCGCACCCCCTTGAGCGCACGACGTCCAAACTTAGGTTGCTCTCTCCCGAGCCTAGCCGGGTTCGCCTGGTAAACGGCAAAATAACTCCCCTACAGAAACCTGTTGGTCACCTGCTTCAATGATAAAGTGCAAAACAAAAAGTAGTTTTGGTTAAAAGTTATTAGGTTGGATTCTGTAAATGGTTTTGAGAATGGTGTATTTGACCACGGAAGTCAGCTTAGACAAGGTTTACGAAGAAGTCAAACGCATGAGGCTCGAACTCAAAACGATAGAGAAGTCGCTAGATAGCCTGCTTGAATCTTTGATTCCTGAGGGGGAAGAACTCAGTCCAGAAGAAACAAAAGAACTAGACATTCTGAGCAAAGAAATGAATGAGGGAAAGTGTGTTCCCATAGAGCAAGTTATAACGAAATGTGGAGCACAAAAGCGTGGCAAAGTACAACCTAAACGTTCACAGAAAAATCGATAAGTTTCTAGCACAGATAGAGGAGAAAAGACGTCGCCATCTAACTGAAGACATAGCATGCCTCCAGACCTTCCCTGAATTCGGCAAACATCTAGATATTGAGAAAATGCAGGGGCGCAAAAACACCTATCGACTGCGGAGCGACGATTTCAGAATCATATTTGAAGTCAATAAAAACACAAAAACGATCAATGTACTCAAAATCTCTCGTAGAGAAGCGGCATACGAATAGAATGCAGTAGCGGTGGATCACTGCGGTTTGACGCCCAGACTCCGCCTGGAACCTTCAAGCCCTACGCTCTTACCCGCACCCCCTTGAGCGCACGACGTCCAAACTTAGGTTGCTCTCTCCCGAGCCTAGCCGGGTTCGCCTGGTGAACAACGAAACAGCTCCCCTACGGAAGCTGCCCGTTGACCGCCAGCCCCAAAGGACGGATAGTCAATGTTTCGGAAATGAAGATCCAAGCGGCCTTCGGCGCCTCATCCGCAGATGTCAGCCCGTCGTATAGAGGGTTTACGGTACAATGGACCCCTACCCCACCGCCTAAGATCCACCGCCAAAAACTAAAGGCATAGAACGACCATTAAAACCTTCTCAATGTCGGCTTTATTTTTTCAGGATTTTTGTTTAAGAAGTATTGGATTCTCTACTAGTTTGGATGTTGCTTTTGCCAAGGTTCAACACCGCGGACCAAAAAGGAAATACTAAATAGCTGAGGCGACATAGGCGCTTAGACCGAAATTGCCTCGAACATTGAATTATAAACGAGAATTCAACATTAGGTGAAAAAAATGGATGATGCTTTTCTATCGAAGACTTTTCTGCTTGTGGTTTTGATTGTGTTTTTGGCGATTGCAGCAATCACGTTTGCGGTTGCTTACGCCGGGTACACGACAACCACGCCTGCCGCCGCCAACCAGACTCAGCAGCAGGTAAACTCCATACGGCAGACTGTTACGCCCCAAAGCATTTTCTTAAACAATTTCTTAGTAAGCATCTTCGCTATCGTTCCCATAGGCGGTCCCATTCTCTTCGGTGCGGTATGCTTCAACACTGCAGAAGCAATCGGACAATTGGCTTACTCTTACCACATGTCCCCGTTCCTCTACGTAATTGGCATTTACCGTCCGATTGGAACAATTGAAAACTTGGCTTACTCAGTAATAGTAGCGGAAAGCCTATTGCTGACATATGCATTGGCAAAAGGAACTGTAATGGAACGCCTCAAAAACCAAACGTGGAAGTCCCTCTTGCTCTATCTGGCCATATTAGCGATCTCCGCCACCTTAGAAGCAGCTTTGATCAGAGGCATATAGCAAACAGTGGAATTTAGTTAAGCCAAAACTTAACGAGTGGGATCTGGTTGGGTTAGTTATTGTTGTTTCGGGTCTTTTTGGGGTTTTGTGTTTCTGTGGTTTTTTCAAGGGTCAGTAACCAGTTGGTAGAGCAGTACCAAATAAAACTGCCAAAGAATCTTGCCCTTTGAAATGCAAAATCCGCTTTGCCAGTTGGATGGCTGTGTCCAATGATTGTACTCTTAAACGCCTTTCTGAGCAACAATGCGGCCAGCCTTGATCGCTTCCGCCAACGCGTGATAATCATGCATCGTTTGTCCTGCATAACAAACGGCAAAGTTTGCGATCGCCTCATCAAATGGCTTCCCCCCGTCCAGGTACCCAGCAATCTCGGCGGCGTCTCCTGAACGTGCATGACCTAACGCTAAACAGTAGCTGCAACACGCCAGATAATCCCTTAAGCCTTTAAAATCCAACGTAGAAACATCAACAGATCCTTTCATGTCTCTTAGTTGGCGCCAATAGAAATCATGCCCTGAAGAAGCAAAGCCGCGGCTCCAACCCAAAAAGATGTCGCTTGCCGACTGCATCAACCGCTGCCCCATAACCACGCGGTCTGCATGGTTTACAAATTCCCGCTGGGGTAAATAGGCTTCTAAAACTGAAGCATCAGCCTCTTTTTGCTGCAGCACAATATCGTCATCAGTTGAGTCACCTTCAAGCAAAGCTACGAAACATCGGGTTCCGACGCTCCCGACGCCCACTACTCTTAAAGCAGCGTCAACGATGTGATAGCGACTGAGCAGTTTACGACGATTTATTTCGACGCTGCCAACGTATTCAACCCACGCTTTTTCCAAATTGTACCTTAACACTTGATTTTTTTCTGTTAAGGCACTATCCTCAGGGGCATCAGTTAGACGAATCATTAATGGGGGATTATTAACAAATTGTCGTCGTCCATTTACAATTTCGGCATATTTCTCAACGGACTGCTCTTCTGTGTGTGCGCGAGCCTTCTTGATGGTTTTTTGCAGAATTTTCGCTTCTTTTTTCGAATTGCTGAATGATTTTAAGAGCTTTTCGGCATCCACGTAGCTATACCATAAGTCTAAAGTGAGCATGTCAGAAAATTTTGTCATTGCTTTGCGATACTTTTTGGCAACGTACTTGGCTATTTCCCAGTTTTCTTCAGGTTTGAACCCGTTTTCTTTCCCCGTGATAACTGCGCTGGCTGCCAAGCGTTTTAGGTCCCATTCCCATGGTCCAGGGTAACATTCATCAAAGTCATTTATGTCAAAGATTAGTTTGCGCTCTGGGGTGGCAAAGATGCCGAAGTTTGCGAGGTGCGCGTCTCCGCTTAACATTGTTTCGATGCCGGTGACTGGAGTACTTGCAAGGTCAGCTGCCATAACAGCGGCTGAACCTCTAAAATAAGCCAAAGGTGAAGCCGCCATACGCCCATATTTGATGGGCAGCAGAAAAGATAATCGATCTTTGTCATGTTCCTGAATTAGGGCAAGTGGGTCTGGAAAATTGCTGGGGCGTCTCCATTCACCGTGGCTCTTCCAGGGAATCTGGGAACTTAGTTCTTTTCCTTTTTGCCAACGCTCCTGACGACTTGGAACTTTGTTTGGCGGCACAGTTAAAGAAATTTTCTAAACCTCCTTTTTTGCATTTTTAATCTATTGTTTGTCTACCGATTAATTGATTGGTTTTTAAGGTACCTTGTGCAGCTTCGATTGCTGTTTCATCTCCACCGCGTCCCCGCAGCATGTAAGCAAAAAGCACAGCAAGCAAACCGCCCGCTATAGGACCTACCAAGTAAACCCAATAGTTGCTGAAGTTAAGAAGAAACAGATCCGGGGCAAACGAGCGCACCGGGTTCATTGATGCTCCAGATATAGGCGCTGCCCAAAGTCCCGCCAACGCAATGTAGCCGCCAACTGCAAGTGCAGACAGGGGCCCAACGTTTTGAGCGTGAGAAGCGGTTCCAAGAATTACGCTGACAAGCCCAAGAGTAAGAATAAATTCTATCAAAACTGCCTGCAAACCAGTGAAGCCAGCTCCAGGTTGAGTGGACCCAAAGGTTCCTTTTACACCGAACGTGAGAGCAAGGAAACCGCATGCTATAACTGCGCCGGCAATTTGAGCTAAGATGTACCCTGGGACTCGTCTCCAGGGAAAATCGCCCCTTGCAGAAAAAGCAATTGTAACTGCGGGATTCAGATGAGCCCCAGAAACCTTGCCCATAAAAAGAATTACTGCCATAACCATTAAAGCAGGAGCAACAACAAGAGCAACGAGGCTAATGGCGCCATGAGTTGCGGTATTTACGACTCCTCCACCGACAGCGACTAGAACAAGAAAGAACGTTCCTAAAACTTCTGAGAATAATCGGCGCATCTCGCAAAAGCGATCTGATGCAGAAGGCTCTTTACTCGTCAAAACCACCACATAAACCTCTTTGGGCTAACCAAGTAATTTAGCGAGCATTTCAAAATAAACATTTGGGATAGTCTGGCGCGGTGGCTGCTGTGCAGTTTTTTTGTTATTTTTTTTGTTTGTGTTTCGGGTTGGTTTTTTGGTTTAGTGTTTGTGTGTTTTGCAGGTTGAGTCAGAAAAAGTTAATATAAGTCTGAAAAAGTCAAAATAAGTCAACAGGTCCGGAGTGAACATGCCTTTAACCGAAAAAGTAACATTCAAAATCCCCCTTGAAGCATGCAACAAAATCCAAATCCCCAAAATAATCCGTTGGCAATTCAAACTTGACCCCCAACAAGTCCTCCACGTAGAAATCCACAGCGGAAGCGCCCAAGAAACCTTCTACGCAAAAACAGGCAAAGACGGACGCATACACATACCAAAAACAGTAACATACACATTATTTGGCAAAACAGAAAACCTAGCAGGCTACCTCCTAGAAATATCACTAGAACCAACATAAAAAAACCAGGAACTTCACTTGAAAACTAGAATGCGGCATTTGCTGAAGAATTAGGCGACCAAAATGTCAAGGTGTTTGAGGGCGCATTTTTTTCTGATTCCCGTAAAGTTTGCGCAACCAACAAAGAGGAAACCGCCAAGCAAAAAAGGAGACGCAGCCTCTCCGGTAAAAGCAGCGTCAATATGATTTTGTTACAGAGTCAAAGCAAAAATTGGGCGACACATGCGGTTATAACGCGGACGTTGCCTCTTACCGCAAGGATAACTCCAAAAGGAACTCTGAAGACCCCGCCCCTCCCCCCGCTGGACATGCAAACTTAAGATGCCTTCAATTTTATTTTAAGAAAAATATCTGTAAACCGCAAGCAATCGACAAAATGGCTTTTTTGTCACCTTTTATTTTTAGTTGGTTTTTCATTGAGGAAGAATTTATGAGGTTTGCTTGATCTATCCATTCTAATTAGTCCCCTGTCCGCTAATCCTTTAAGTTCTTCCCTGATGAAGTTTTGCGGCTCCTTGATTTCTTGAGCGATTATTTTGACGGTGTGGTTTCCCTTTTGGATTTGCCCAAGCAGCGTTGTTTCAATAATCTTTCGTTCAGCAACTTTTCTAAGGGATTTTTCAATTGGAGATTCAATGCCATATTTTTCTTTAAGATCTAGCAGGTTTTGGTAGAGTGCGCCTTCCCAGCAAACGCCTGAAACTTCAGATTGGCGTCTACATTCTTGGCTTATCGTTTCCCAGTAGAGTCCTGATTGTGCAAGTATTCGCATATCATCTAAATCAGCTTCCCGTTCGGTTATTCCTTTGAACAAGAAGAGGTCTTCTTTTGAAGCAATGAGGACCTTTAGGAAGTTACCTTGATAGAGTGAGGTTGCTCTCTTCTGCATCTCAGCAGATAGCGTGAGGGCGTTACAGACTGTTTTCAGGAACAGGTCCCATCTGAAGCCGTCTTGATTTTCCAATATGGCGTTGGTTTGCATTTTATTGTATGCTCTAGTGACAAGAACAGGGTTTGGCTCTTTGTAGCCTATTTCTTCAAGAATTGTTTGCAGGTTGGTCAGGTCGCCTTGGCTGGTGAGGATTATGTCTATGTCTTTTGAAGCGGCTTTTAGACCGTAGAATGCCATGGCTCCTCCGCCTACGAGATAAAGTGTAAGGGTCTGTTTTGCTGTTGCGTTTACCTTATCGAATTCTTGATTGAGATAGTTCTTATCAAAGGAGCGCCTTTGAGCCATCAGGCTATCACCGCGTAATCATTTGCTTTTGTGATAAATTCGTTCCAAGTAGGCAGTGATTGACCTTCTGGTCGCCTGTGAGTCTCTAAGAATTCAAGCATACCGACTATTTGATTCTTGAGCCCAAAACTTTCAGCTTCCTTGAGCAAATATGTTTTGTCGATTTCCTTCTGCGTTTTTTTGAGCAGCAAAAGAGCGTAAGTTGTGTATCGCACATTGCCAGGTTCTACAAGAAGCGTATGCAGTATTGCATCCTCAGGTTTGATTGATCTTCTGCTTGTTGAGTAGAAGTAGATGTCAAATTCTGAAAAAAGCGGAAGATCATATTGAGCAAATATTGAGGTGGCAGTTTTGTGGAAGTCTTCACATATCGGCTTCGCAGCTTTGGGTGCCCTAACCAGAAATTCCATGCCTTCTTGCCAAAGAATGACCGTTTTCACTGAGAGGGTTTTAGAAATTTTGTTAACAAAATACCGTTGGTATTCCTTTAGAAAGTCTATGAGGACTTGGAAGCGCGAGTTAATTTGGTACCTTTTTTGAGTCTCTCCAATAATGCCTCTTCCTCTTAGTTCCTTTAGATAACGCCAAAGTGTAGCATTGGAAAAACCTGATAAATTTCCCTCTTTTGCGCTGAGGGCTTGGAAAAGAATATCGATTGTTTTTCCCGTTAGAATATTTTCCCAATCCACATGATCGAACCTAATCAACAGGTCTCTTAGCAGTTCTGCATGACTTGTTTCGCTGAAGCATGCGTATTTCCTGTTTCCTTCTTCAGTTGTTTGGATCAGCACTTTCTTCTGTAATTTTTTTAAGTTATAAGAAAGAAGCGCTGGTTTAAGCAAAAGTGATTTTCTAATCTCTGGAAGGGATTGCTTTCCCTTAGAGAGTTCTCTAAGTATTTGCAATTCTGACTTGCTGAAAGCATATTCAGAGTCTGTGCATCTCATAGCAATTTCATATTATTGAAAACCTATTTAAACCTTTTAATAATATGAAATAAGAAATAAATCAATTCTGCACTTCATAATCCATTTTTTAAGCGGCGGCACGCAAAATAGCTATTTTTCGCAGAAAGTTAGAAAAATCTAAACTTTTTAGTACCTAATATGGCTATATTGAGCTTGAAATTGTGAAATCGGTTCAAATGGCGTTTATCAATGGTAAAAGTATTCTCACTTTTAATTGTGTATTTAGTGTTAAACTAGGCTTAACTCGTGTGATAACAGGCTATTACACTGTTATTGCTCGCTACTCCATTGACGCTGCTTTTGCACTGACAATATCGGTCCTGCTTGTCGCATTTTTTGTTGAGTTCATTTTCAGCAGCTTCAAAATCTTTTGCTATAGCTAAGTCTTCTGCAGCGTTCTCTTCGTATCCTTCAGCAAGCAACCTGGTTGTTTCTTGAGAGAGTTTTTTTCTTTTTGTTCAATTTGGCAGATTTGTCTTTATTCATTATGTCCACCTATATGATGATGTGTCAGGGTACATATTTTTCTTTTTTACGTTGATAGGTCAGTTCATATGTTTGACTGCTTAGTTAACTGAAAGTGTTTTGCTCAATAGTGTTGAGCATATATAAGTGTGGTTGAGCAGAAAATTAGCTCAATAACATTGAGCATTTATATAGCCCATTGAGCAACGTTGTTTTAGAAGGCAACTACATGTCTGAGGTCAAAAATGTCTTCGCGCCTAAATCCTCTAGGATTCTGCGTGTGTTATTGGTAACTCTTGGCAGAGATTGGGACGAGAGGGAACTTGCTGCAGAGGCCCAAGTGTCAAACGGATTGGTGCATTATGTTTGCAAAACGCTTATTGAGTTAGGCTTTGTTGCAAGAGATAAGCGGAACCGAATAGTCATCGTAGACCCCATGCGATTGCTAAGACGATGGGCAGCTTACAGCGACTATAACCGCGCGAATAAATTCTTAGAATACTACACTTTTGAGAAAGAGATAGATCAGTTCGTGCAGAAAATTGCCGAGGTCGATTTGAAATATGCTCTTTCAGGTTTAGCCGGCGCTTGGCTTGTAGCGCCTTACGTGCGACCTGTTGACGTGCACCTCTATATTCCCTCTTTAGACATAGCTTCCCAGTTTGCAAAAAAGCTAGAATTAAATCCCACACCAAGTGGCGGAAACGTAAAATTCGTTTTGCCCTACGATGAAGGCGTTTTTTATGGAGCGTATGAAGTCCGAGGGGTTAAGGTTGTGTCTAACGTGCAGCTTTACGTTGATCTTTATAATATTCCAGCAAGAGGCGAAGAGGCTGCTTCTCAACTCTTAGAAGTACTGCTTAAAGAATGGCATAAAAAAGAGGCAGTTCAGAATGTATGATCGTGATGCAACTGAAACTTCGAAAGGTGTTTTAGTTGAGCTATGCCGAGCTCTTCGACAATACAAAAATGATATGGTTCTTGCAGGAGGCTGGGCACCATATTTTTTGACAAGGGGCTACTTTGACCATTGCGGTTCTATTGATATTGATTTTGTTTTGAGACCTTCTATTGTTGAGCGATATGAAAACATTAAACAGATTCTGGAAAGGTTGGGATATGCGGCTACTGGAAGCATATTTCGTTTTGAAAGACATGTGGTTTCTTCCAGTAGTGGGATTAGTTACAAGATTGAAGTAGATTTTTTAACTGAGCCTGAAGGTGCAAAAAGATTGCCTGGCGAGTGGTTAACTTCGGTTCAAGCTGATCTCAAAGCATGCGTTATCGAAGGTTGCGGGATAGTGTTTGACCAAAATTTTGAGGTTGAGCTGAGCGCGATTATGCCTGGTAATGGTTTAGCTTCGGCGAAGCTTTATTGTGCAAACATTGTTGCATCGTTAACTATGAAAGGTCTCGCTTTGTACAGGCTGAAAGATAAAGACAGCTATGACATTTACAGCGTAGCGGGTTTCTACGGAACAGGACCTAAGCAAGCTTCTGAAGCGTTCATGGCTGCGCTAAAAGGAAAAGGAACAGAGAAAACAACGATTAATGCAATAATTGAACTCAGAGAAGGCTTTGGCTCGATGATTTCCCAAGGCCCAAGCGCAGTGGCTAGATTTATTGGTTCTGAAAATGCAAGAACTGATGCATATCAACGAGTTAACTTTTTCCTCAAGGGCTTATCGCTATAAATAACTGGTACGCTCCACAACAAATCGCATTCTCAGCATGAATAGGTAAACTACACTTTGAACAGAGAAACAGATTAAGTAAAAGAGCTTGAGCAAAGATTCGGGCGCCGCATGCCTTTGTAACGCGGACGTTGCCTCTTACCGCAAGGGTAATTCCCGAAGGAACTCTGGAGACCCCGCGACCCGCTGGACACGCGAACTTAAGATGCCTTCATCCACTAAAACTCATCCTGATGGACACTTATAAAATGTTTCTGGAAAATAATGGCTGATAAAACGTTACAATAAACTACGCAAAATATTTATTTCTTAAAGTCTTAATGATTTTCTGTATAATGCTAAGATAAAAAGAAAAAATTATAATACTTAATCGGCGAATGATAATAGTGGTGAACTATTTGGAGCACGGTGTAGAAGCGTTTGTTTCAAGGCAACTAATCAAAGCCTTTGGCGAACATAAGCTCGTTGCCACAGATGAACAACTACCTGGCAGAATTAGAATTGATTTTCATTTCAAGGATAAGGCTGGAATAGATGTCTTTGTGGAAGTGACGATGCACAAAATAGGCCGCGGTAGCCTAAGCAAAATTCTAAACCTGTATTCCGCCCTGTCTAACTTAGAGCCTCCACTTGAAAAGTTTGAGTTAATAGTCGTTGGTCCTGAATTTGAAACGTCAGCCATGAAAGCGCTTGGCGGATTGCCTATTCGTTTGGTTACTTTTGAAGACCTTGGAATAACTCGAGCTGAACTTGAAGCGGTTAGAGAGGAGCAGAACCAGTTTCAAGATAGGAGACTCTCGCCAGAGGAAGCCAAATTGGCGGCCATGTGGGAGGTTGAGAAGAAGACTGTAATCCGAGCGAAGGATGTTCAGGATGCTTTGCGTTGTTCCGCTAATTATGCTTACGTTTTGCTTCATAATCTTGAGCGAAAACAATGGCTTGAGCGGATAACCACGGGTCTTTATCAGTTTGTTCCAGCGGCTTATGGTTACCCTGAAAAGATTCCTCCTGCTAACTCTTTTGCTGTAGGGGCTGCTTTGGTTGAGCCCTATTACTTCAGCTATTACACGGCTAACAGTCATTATGGATTTACTACTCAGATGCCGTTCACTCTGTTTATTGCTACTACAAAGAAGAAGCCAAAGGTTGAGTGGCAAAGCGTCGCTTTCAAGTTTGTAACTTTATCCAAACGTAAGTTCTTTGGCTACCGTTTTGAAAGGGCGTTTGATGCTGAGGTTTGTTTAGCTGAGCCTGAGAAGGCTATTGTGGATTCTTTTGATAAGCCACATTATGCGGGTGGGGTTGAGCAGTTGGCAAGGATTACATGGCGGGGTTTAGCAAAGGTTGATGAGGGTAAGTTGGTGGATTACGCTGTCAGGATGGAATCGCATGCTTTGGTTCAGAGGCTTGGCTTTGTTGTCGATTCTCTTTCAAAAGAGGGTTTGGTTCAACCGTTAGCTTCCGATCATAGAGGCTTGCTGCTTAGGCATGTGGGAAACACTCCGATTTATCTTGATTCCCGAAGGCTAAAGACAGGCTCGTTTTCTAATGACTGGAGAGTCATCGATAACGTGCCAAGAGAACAGTTACTCAGCGAGATTGAGGTAAGGTGAGAAGAAAATGCTGGACAAAAAGTATGTGACATTCTATGCTCGTTCTAGCAGAGTGCCCTTAGAAGTGGCAGAACGCGATATAGTCCTAACCTATGTCTTAAAAGTTTTATCTGACGATATTTTACAAAAGTTGGCGTTTAAGGGTGGTACATGCTTAAAGAAAATACATTTTGAGAGTACCGGTAGATTCTCGGAGGACCTTGACTTTACAAGTCAAAGCATTTCCTTAGATGACCTTCAATCTGACCTTAAGAAGCTGCTGGACAAGCGCAGCTATTTCGGCATAGAATTCAAGATTTCAGAGGAGAATGTTCGGAAAGGAGCAGAGGCGTGCGAGCAATCCTACATAGCGGTCATAAGCTATTCTCATGCTTGGAACACTGCAAAATTCATGTTTGAAGTAAGCTTCCGTGAAAAACCGCTGTTACCTCTTGAGGCGTTGCCTTTGTTGGATGAGATGTATTTTAAGTACACTGAATTTCCCCGGTTTCCTGTGGGGTGCCTTCAAAAAGAGGAGTTATTGGCAGAGAAGTTGCGGGCTGCATATCAGAGGTTCCGACCCCGCGATTTGTACGACCTATACCTGTTTGCAGATAGACACTTTGACAAACACCGAGTACAAAAACTTGCTGTCATCAAATGCTGGAGTGTTAGAGAACCCTTCAGACCAAAAGATCTCCTCAATAATATATCAGGGACTAAATATGACTGGAATGATCTTGAACGCTTAGTAAGGAGAGGAGACTTACCTTCCCAAGAGACGGTTATTGGAAAAGTTCTCAAGTCATACGAGTTTCTGGAAGAAATGGATAGCACACTTATCAGGATAATCGATGATTCAAAAGCTCATAAAGAGAAGAAATTAGTTGCAACCGTTTTGGAAACGCTAAGGTCTGATTCTCATGGTTGATTGTTACCAATCGCTGTTTTTGTTCATGGTGATTTTCGCAAAAAGTTAGAAAAATCTTAATTTTTTAGTAGTTAATATGACTAAGCTCAGGTGTTCGGCGAGCTGGGTCACCATTTTAAAGCTTTCAGCAAAATATCTGTGATATTGTGTAATCCAGTGGGTATCTCCGAGGGTTCCATTTTATCAAGTAATATCCAACATGAGAAAAACAAGGTTGGCATATCCCTTGGTGGTGACTTATCCAAAGTAGAACATGCGTTTTCTGCTTCGATACAAATCTTTGAGCTTATCTTGGGAAGTGTCCGGCTAAACTCTTTTGTAGTTTGAGCTAAATCATCAATTACACAAGCGATTTCTTCGTTGTTCCACGAATTTGCGAATTTCTCACTTACAATCATCCTAAGCTCGTTTGCTACGTCGGTAAGTTGCAGTTCATCCAAAATCTTAGCCATGCATTCAATTCTAAATTCATTTGTCGGATACCAATTGCTAACTTCCCTTGAGAATTGGGCCCAAAGCTTGTTTACAAACGAAAAGGGGTACGCTGGCCCGATTAAAGATGTAGCTAACGAATCACACAATGCTTCTTCGATCCTGTTTTCGGCAATTTCTCGATCTAACCCGTTCAGATCATTATTGTGAGCGGCATAAATGGAATTTACCACATGACTTGAACCTAGCCAACAGTGAGTCATCTCATGCAGCACCAAAGGCCAAAAAATCGGAGAATCGGAAGAATCAACGGATACTAAATAATATTCCTTGGTTAATCTTAAAGAAAGTTTTCTGTAATATTGAAAAGACCCAGTAGAATAATAAGAATCGCCTAAGAGCGGCATCGGTGTTGAAAGAAACTTAAATTCCCCTAAGTAGTTAGCAACAAAATTGTTCAGTGCAATCCACTTGCTGTCCTGGCTTCTTTTTTCTACACTCTCAAATCTGCCGTATAACGTGAGCAGCCAGTTTAGAGCAGTATCACACAGCCAAAGACTGTTTTTTCTCACAACTTCTGAATTAGTTGAATTTGCCCTTAATAGATAAGCTCTTAGTTTATCGATAACATCGTTTCCATGGTCTATGAAAGAGCTTAGCGGAGGTTCAACTGTAAGTTTGTCTAGTTCGTATTTTAAGCTGTCAATTCTGTATTCAAGAATTTCGGAGAAGGCCTTGTCTACCGAAGAGATGTTGATATTTCTTCAACGCTCCGGGACGTCAAGTTCATGACTACATCAGAAACTCGCTCAAGTAGGCATATTGTCTTTGAACTTATCTTGCATCTTTCAAGTTCTTTTTTTGCTTCATCAATATCTGCATGGACCTGGGTTGGTGTTTTAGCTATAGATTTTTCCAATGATTCAGCAACTTTAAGCATAAAAAGGTCTGCCGATTTTCCTGTTTTTGCTTTCGTTTGAGCAATCACGGCGTTGCTTAGTAAAGATAAGAGGTTTAGTCCTTCTTGGCACTTCTCGTTGAGTTCTTTCTGAGATAATTGACCTCGAGTCGATTGTTCAAAAGCATAAAGGATATCCGTGGACACTGATACGATGTCCATCCCCTTCATCGACTCTTTAGACAACATCCATACACTAGCCATAGAAAGCCCCATTTCGGCTAAATTCTATAAGATAGTATATACTTAAATCTATTTCTTGTTTTCGCTCGATTAAAAGTTGATTTACATCCTCTGATTGAGGATTTTGATGCCTTCCATAAATTATGGACTGATAACCCCGTCTATCATGTCATTATTCAAGCGAATCAGTTCCAAGATTCGGGCGTCGCATGCCTTTTTAACGCGGACCTTTTCCTCTACTTTTTTGTTATCCATGAGGATACTGTCATCAGAGAATATTGACAATAGATTCCTAAATCTTTTATATTGTTTCAACTAACACTATGGACAAGTAGGGGATGTCTTGGCACCAGATTTTCTCGGCGAGTTTGCATCTTCCTTCAGTAAGAAAGAGAGAATTATGAAGGAGCGGATGCTAGAGGGGAAGACAAATCCTCTCCGCGACAGATTAGAGAAGCACTTTCTTTCGAACTGGATTCAAATAGACCATATGGAAAGTTTTTCTGGAAATCCCGGTGATTTAGGGGTAGCGGCAGTTGATTCGAGCGTCTATACTAATCCTCTTTCTACTGGAGGGATTTTTTACGTTGTTAGATCGCTTGCAGTTTGCAAGGATGAGACTCGAAAACTGCTGGAGACAGATGTAGTTTTTACTAAAGGCAGTTTGCTTGATGCTCAGCGTTTTGTGAGCATGAAAATGGAGATGCTGGAGTTTCAGGTTGCCCTAAATTTTTTGAAGGAAGATTGTGAATGCAGTCGAGTTTTGATTGATGGCTCTTTGTATGGGCGAGCTGTTCATTTACCTATAGAAACGAAGATTGAGGAGCAGAGGCTTACACTTCTTGATTATCTTCAGACTTTTCGAGAGTTTTTGGAAATTTGCAAGAGCAAGGGCATTGTGCCTATTGGGGTGAGCAAGGAGAGCCGTGCGGATTTTTATCGTAATTATCTGCTGAGGCTTCTGTTTGATGAAGAACTTGGAAACGTAAGTTCACGAGTAGATCCGGTAATTATTCAAAAACTAAAGCCCTTGTTCTTGGAGCTACTGAGCGGGGAAAATGCTAAGGAATCTGCGTTCAGGAAGTTTTCACAGTTAAAGGAGAAATGTGGAGATAATCTTGAGTTGGTAACTTTGGTTTTTGAAGAGTTAACTTCTTCGCGACCAGATTATCAGCTAATTATGAGCCTTGCTGAGTCTACTGGGTATACGAAGCCTTTGCTGCTTGGTCCTTCGCCGATGATGTCTCGGTTTTTTGAGTTATGTCGTAATAATCCTGAAAGATATGTGCGCAGGTATTTCCCTGTTACTTATAGAGAAAAGGGGCAAGAATTTGTCAAATATGCGTCAAATATTGTTTCCAGTTTTACGACTTTTCCCGGAATTGTGTCCTTACATCTTTTGCTTGATGCTCGTGATTCTCCTATACGAGTTGATTTACCCTATTGGGATCAGACATTTACCAATACAGGATGGCCTAAACCCGTTGACCTAAAAGTTGATGATCTGTTGAATATTATGGTTACTGGTTATGGCGGTTTGGATTGCCATAATCTTTGGTTGAAGAATGTGGATGAACGGGTTAGGCTTAAGAAGAAAGTCGTTGATAATATCTACTTCCCTTACATGGAGAAAATGTTTGGGGAGAAGATTATACGCGGGAGGAGTTATAGACGTGTCAAGTACCCTTAAAGAAATTGGAGTAATAGTTGGTGAAGCTAGTTCGAATGAGTTTTATTTTTCATCTAAGCCAAGTGAGATGCCATCGCGTTGGGAGTATTTGATGATTTATTCCGAAGAAGAGCAGGATGGGAAATTGATTCCTGTTCAGATTGTTGCTCAGATTGATAGGGTAATGTCTGCTAGTCAGGCCTTGACTAGAGAGCTGGATTTTGATATAATTAAGAAGATAATACAGGCGGGTTTGGCAGATAGTAAGGTATGGGGTAAAGCAAGGGTTTTGGGTTATCTGGCTGATAGCGGGGAGCTTCAGTTGCCAAAAAAAGCAATTATTCCAGGTAAGCCTGTTTATGTTGCGCCTGCTGAGTTGCTTGAAACGTTCTATTCTTATCCTTTGGATGAAGCAATTAGGGTGGGCAGCTTAATTACCCGTAGCGAGGTTCCTGTTGCGCTTTCGATTAAAGGTTTTCGAAGGCATTTGGCGCTTTTAGCGCAGACAGGTTCGGGAAAAACGTATCTCGCAGGGATTCTTGCAGATGAATTGCTTGCCAAGGGTGGCACGATTGTAATGTTAGACCCGCATGCGGATTATGTTTTTTTGGGAAGAGATTCAGATGGGAAGAGACATGAACTTTCTGACAGGATTACTGTGTTTAGGAACCCTGCAAGCACTGGACGGTACTCGGCTGGGGATGTTGGCAAGGTTGAGCCTTATGAGATTTGTTTCTCGGATTTGGACGTTGAAGAAATTTGCCTGATCGCTAATATCGGTAAAAATATGTTGAATATTCGAGATGGTTTAGAACAAGCAATTGAGTATTTGAAAGCAGATAAAGCGGTTTTCCAGCCCGAAGATTTGCTCGAAGAGTTAAAGAATGCTGAAAGTTGGAAAGACCGCGGAATAGAAAAAAGTAAGATAGCGGGTGCCAAATCAGCCCAGAAATATATTAAGCAAATCGTGAAAATGCAGGTATTCACTTCTGCTTCAACTAATATTGATGCTTTACTTAAGCCCAGGCATTTGTCAGATGTCGATCTTTCAGGGTTAAGTGATGAGGTCGCGGATTATATAGCATTCCGATTGTTGTCTGACATTTATGACAAGGCGTCTAGCGGCGAATTTGAGTTTCCCGTTTTTGTTTTTGTTGAAGAAGCGCATCGCTTTATTCCGTTTCAGGGTAACACAAAATCCAGTAGAATTATAAAGAAAATTGCGGCAGAGGGTAGAAAGTTTGGTGTCTTTCTTGTCGTGATTACTCAGCGACCTTCAAAAATTCATCCTGATGCTTTGAGTCAATGCAACAGCCAGATAGTTATGCGCATGACGAATCCTGATGATCAATTAGCAATTGCCAAGAGTTCTGAGCGATTGGGGCAGAGTCTGCTTGAAGATTTGCCTGGACTTAACACTGGTGAAGCTGTGCTCGTTGGCGAGATGACAAGGGCTCCGGTTATGGTGAGAGTGAAGCGACGCAGAACTAGGGAGGGCGGAAGCGATATAGATATTGTTGGTAAGATGAAGGCTGCCGTTGAGAAGTCCCGGGAAGAAACTGTGGAAAATGATGGCGAGCGTCTGCGTAGAGAAATGAAGGACCTGATGGGTCCAGGTGAATAGGAGACTTCGTCATGGTTCGGATTGCTCATTTGGCTGATACGCACCTTGGGTACAAACAATATAATTTGGATGAACGAGAAAAAGACATTTATGATGCATTAGAGGAAATCAGCGATAAAATTCTAGAGGAACACGTAGATATCGTAGTTCATAGCGGGGATCTCTTTGATTCTCCAAGGCCCACACCGCAAGCTTATCGTGCATTCAAGAATTTTTTGAAGAAGCTTGATGGAAAAACAAAGATTTTTTCGGTGCTTGGAGACCACGACAGACCCAAAAGTAGAGGCATAGCTCCCCACATACTTTTTGAAGATCAAATGCAAATCCTCGGGGTAGGAGGGAGCGCACAACAACAGCAACTGAACATTGGCGGTAGAGAAGTTGTTGTCGCAGGTTTATCTAATCTAACCCGCTCTTATCGTGTCGTTCTCGTTGAAGAAATGAAGAAGCTTGCAACTCTCAAGTTTGATGGCAAGATTAGTATTCTTTTGCTACATGAGGGAATTGACAAGTTTCTACCATTTGAAGGATCATTTGAGCTACACATGGACGAGCTTCCAAAAAATTTTGATTATCTAGCAATGGGACACCTGCATACAAGAATTCGAGCTTCATTTGGCAAAGGCGAACTTGGTTATCCTGGTTCAAGTGAAGTCTTGAGAAGAGATGAGATTGCTGGCTGGCAAAAAACTGGAAAAGGCTTTTACATAGTCGATTTTGACAATGATGATGTTGATGTTCGAAATATCAACATTGAAAGAATTAGACCGCAGATTGAGGCTAGGCTGAACTATTCGCGATTTGAGAGTGAACTAGAATCTCTCGTAAAGCAAGTTGAGCGCATGGAAAAGCAGCCGATTATCCATGTGCTTGTTGAAGGCAAAAGCATTGATCGACAGAATGTTCATCAGACTCTAACATCTGCCTTAACAGGAAGAGTTCTCACTTTTAGACAAGACATTGTTGAGGAAAATGAACAAAGGCTTCCGGACCTAAAACCAGGTTCATTCCAAGTCAATAATGTCATTCAAGATTACTTCAAGGATGAACACACGGCGGGGCTAGCGCTAGAATTGTGGGGTCATCTTCGACACAGGGACATTGATGAAGCCAAGAAAGTCGCTGAAGAATACTTTCAAAAAGAGGTACTACAATGATTCTCAATAAGGTCAAACTTGAAAATTTCATTTCTCACCAAAATACTGAAATTGACCTTGGTTATGGAATAAACGTTGTTGTAGGACCTAACGGAGCAGGCAAAACTAGTATTCTAGACGCTATAAGCTTCGCTTTATTTAATGACTATAGTAACCGTGGAAAGAAAGAAAAACTCATAAATGACAGAGCCAAAAAATGCAAAGTCGGAATATGCTTTACTGAAGCTGGAATAAGTTACGATGCTGAATGGTCTATTGAGCGAAAAGGGTCTGCTCATGGCAGCCTTTTTCGGACGGTTGATGGTCAGCGAAAGCTTCTTGTTAAAGACGGCGAGCGCTCTGTCGTTCCTGAGATTCAAAAGGTTTTGGGCTTTGACAAGAATATGTTTATGCAGTCTGTTTATGTCCGACAAGGTGAAATCGAAAAACTTGTCACGTCAACGCCAGGTGACAGAAAAGAACTTATTTCTAGACTGCTAGGCGTCGAAGAACTTGAGATAGCTTGGGAAGGCATAAAAAGCGTTATTCAGGTATATCGAGAAAAACAGATTGCGCTAAAAACGGAGCTTGATCGGAAGCCGGTAGTTGAGAAAACAAAGAGAGATTATGAAACAAAGGCAGCAGAGTTGGAAGCGCTAATTTCTTCAAAGAAGAAAAATCTTTCGGAAGTTGAGTCTGAACTCAAATGCTTGCAGACTGTTTTGGACGACTTGAAAAATACGAAAAAGCAATTTGAGAACTATGACAAAGAGAAACGAGTAATTGAAGGCAATATCGAGAACCTTAAGCAAAAGCTTCAAAGGGAAAAAGAAGAGCTTGGCCAGGCTGTTGCAGCCGAGGAAGTTGTGAAGGAACTAGAAAATTCTATTGCTCAATTGCCTTTCTTGGAAGACTATATTGACCATTTGACAGAGAAAGAGAAACAGGAATTAGCGCTCTCCTCATATTCAGCAAAATTAGAGGAAGTAAAGCAGCTTAAAAAAGCAGTAGAGGACACTGCGAAAGACCATGAAGGCTATCTCGAAAAGGAAAAGTTAATCGCTGACAAACTTAAAGAGCGCAAAAATTATGAAGGCGCTGAAGCATCGTTAACCAAAGCTAAGAAGCAGCTCAAGCAAATCGCTGAAGAAAAGATAAGCAAACAAAGCAATTTAGAGAAGGATCTTGAAAAAGCTTCAAAAGCGCTAGATGAACCAGTTTCTATAGATAACGTTGAGCTTATTCTTGAACGGAAAAAGCAAGAGTATCAAAAAACAGTACAAGAACTCGAATCTAGAACTTCTGAAACAAATGGAATAATAAGTGTTCTGACTCAGCGCTTGAAGGATTTAGATGAGAACCTCTCAAAATTTGCGAGCAGCAAGGAGGAGATTAAAAGCTGCCCAACCTGTGAAGCCGAATTAACTACAGAGCGCCTCAATCAGTTAGTGAACAAATACTCTTTAGAGAAAATTGAATCGGAAAGCAAGAAATCAAAACTTCAAAACGTGTTGAACGAAGTAATCAACAGTTTGGAACAGACTAAAAGAAAAGCGAAGAAAGTAGACGCTATCGACCCTGAGAGAATAAGAACGTTGGCTACAGAGTTTGAAGAAGCAAAGAGCCGTATAACGCTCCAAGAAAATGAGATTAAAGAGATTGAGCAACAGGCAGAGGCTCTAAAACAAATAGATCTAACGATAGAAGAGCTAGAAGGCGGAAAAAAGAGTCTTGAAGACTCATACCAAGAGTTTGATTCGGCAAAGCGACGTCTAGAAAAGCTTCCTGCCCAGGAAGAAATTGAAAAACAAATTACGCCAATCACTAAAGCACTGGGCAATATTTCTGGATTAATCGATGTTTCTTTGGAAAAGCTCGGATACAAATCTCAAGAGCCACAAAAAGAACTCCGGGAGTTGCGAAATAAAAAAGAAACCTATGACCAAAAGCTACCTCTTGCAATGAAGAAAACTGAGTACGAGTCGATCTTGCAAAAAACCAAAGAAGAGATTTCTATCGTTAACGGAAAATACGCTGATTTGATTCAAGCAATTGAAAAGCTTGGCTACTCGGAAAAAGAACATGAAAAGCAACAGGTAGCTTATGACTCAAAGAAGGATGCTCTGGGTAGTCTTGAGAAAGAAGTCGTCAAATTGAATCAAGCCAAAACGAGTGCTGAGGAAGAGGCAAGAAGATGCGAAGAAGAGCTACGGGCTTTGGAAAAGAAAGCCGCAGAAAAGAAAAAGGTTGAGACTTTCATCGGTAAACTCAACCAGATAAGAGATGCCTATGGAAAAGATGGAATACAAAAGATAATCAGAGCAAGAGCTAGACCTCTACTTGAAAGGTCTACCCGTGACCTGTTTGAACGGTTCAATCTTTCTTATTCCGACATTAAAATCGATGATGATTATAATATCGCTGTAATAGGTGCAAGTGGCGAGAAAGATATTGACCAGATAAGTGGGGGTGAACGGGTAGCATTAGCGATTGCTCTTAGATTAGCTATTGCTCAAGTATTGTCAGGAAAAATCGAAACCATCATAATGGACGAACCCACAACGCACTTGGATGAGCAAAGAAGAAAGGAGCTTGTGAACATTCTCAGCTCTTTCTTCAGGGAAGGCGGCAGAATAATACCACAAATGCTCATAATTACACACCATACAGAAATAGAAGACGTCGCCGACACGATTTACACAGTCCGAAAAGAAGAAGACTACTCTATCGCAGAAAAACAACTTTTGAGCTAAAGAAGCCACATTACATAGAGCACTTTCAATTCCCGTTCCTTGGGATTTTTCCATGCACCATCCTGCATGCGGGCAACTTTCAATTCCCGTTCCTGGGATTTTTCCATGCACCCGAATCTTATAGGCATACGTCTTTCAATTCCCGTTCCTTGGGATTTTTCCATGCACCTTACCTCGCATAAGCTACGTACATTCGCCGCGACCTCATAGCTATGCTAGTCTTTCAATTCCCGTTCCTTGGGATTTTTCCATGCACCACTGATCTGAGTACTAGCGCATGTAGTCTATACATCTTTCAATTCCCGTTCCTTGGGATTTTTCCATGCACCAGAAATTGCAGAGTATGATTTGATGCTGGATGGTAATCTTTCAATTCCCGTTCCTTGGGATTTTTCCATGCACCCGAGCCGATTTTGGCTTTATTCGCAGATTAGAGCTTATTTCGAATGTGACTCTGAATATATAGGCTCGATTATTATTGAAACGTCATTGAGTTTATAAATATAATCGGATAACGTCGTTTTGATGGTTGACCAAGGTTGTATTTTCTATCGGACATAGAGCAGAAGCGACTCCTCTACCAGCTTTTGCCGACCGCGAGAGAAGTTGGTGTAAGTAAAGAGCTTAGAGGTTGGAATTGGCATCAACCACCCTTAAAACCGTATTTTGACAACATCAAGTTACCTATGTATCAAGTTAGCTCCAAATATTGCCCGAGTAATCGGGATGTGTATCTGAGGAATATTGAAAAGAAGTATGCGGCTCCGAGTTCACGGATGGCTTTGGGCAAATTATTTCATGGCATTATTAGCGATTGCTTGCAGAGTTTTCGGCAAAGGCAGAACCTAACTTTTGATGCATGGTGGCAGAAAGTTAGGTGGCAGGAAATTGGCGAAAAGCCTGAGAACGTTATTGATAAGTGTAGGCAGGTTTGGGATTTCATGCATAAAATGTGTGATGCCCAGTTGGCAGAACTTTCTTGCAGCCAGCCGTATGCGTCAGAGATGGATTTGCTAGGCACAACAGTTCCTTTTTTGGTTGAGCACAAACTCTCTGGTGAACTGCTTGGCTTAAGCGACATCCTTAGTGTGGATTGTTTTGATTATCTTAGAACCATCATGTTTGACCTAAAAGTTACCAGTTTAAAAGAAGATTGGCATAGGCTTTACTCTGTTGGTTACGCACTTGTTTTTGAAAGCATCCATGAAGTACCTGTTGACATTTGTTGTACTGTCTACTTAAACGTTGAAAACGGTAAGATCAGTGTTCAGAAGGACCTTTTTTTTGCCAATGATGAATTGAGACAGTGGTGGATAGAGGAAAGAGACAAGAAACTGGAAATTGTAGCTGAGAGGAAAGACCCTGGCAAGCCTGAGAGTTCCCAGTGCAAAGAGTACTGCCAATACTACAACATCTGCTATGGCTAGAGCGGTTGATGCTGCCATGAATGTGTTTTTGGATGATTTCGGCATTTTCGTGGGAAGGAAGAGAAATCGCTTTAGCGTCAAGAAGAATGGGGAAATCAAAGAGATAGTGGCAGATGACGTTGATTCTATAATTTGCTGCTGTTCAGGCGTTGCTTTTTCAGCTAGCGCATTGGAACTGGCTACAGAGAACAATATCCAAGTAATCTTCGCCAAATATCGCGGCTGGCCTTACGCTGTATTGATGCCCGCAACTTTAACAGGCTCCGTTAGGGCAAGAAGAGAACAATTTATCGCTTATAATGATGAGCGTAGCGTGGTTCTTGCGAAGAAGTTTATTGCTGGAAAGCTGGTTAATCAAGCGAATTTTTTGAAGCTTATGGCCAAGAATAGACGCCAAACCG